>CAVUEO010000014.1:0-98018 GCA_963740515.1 uncultured Actinomycetota bacterium | reverse complement strand
CTGGGCCAGATGCAGCGCTTCGACCGGGGTGGGTGGTCGGCCATGATCGTTCTGGAAATGGATGGCGAGCTCGCTGCGGCGGGTGTTGATCCGGATACGGCGGGTGGACCAGCGTTGGTTCAGTTGTGGGTCGACGCCGACGATCTCTCGGATCGGTCGCTTCGTCGGATCGGTGCCGGGCCGTTCGGCGAACCGCACGCCTAACGTGTCGCGGAGGTGCTGTTCGAGTGCGGTGTTGTAGGTCTCCGAGGCGGCAACGTTGGCCTTGAACAGCACCCGTCCGTCGATCGACAGCCAACGTCCGTCGAGGGTCTGGACCTTGTTCGCCACCGCGACGTGGGTGTGCAGATCCGGGTCGCCGGCCCGGCTGTCGCGATGGGTGAACGCGGCGGCGACCAAGCCGCGGACGTTGACCTGCCGGATTCCTTGGGGCCCGGTCCGGGTGAACAGCGCGTGCGTCTCGATGAACGCCAAGGCGTCCTGCACGGCGGCTTGATGGGCCCGTTCGATCCCAGCCGCCACCGCCTGATCGGCCACCGCCCATAGCGTCGAGACCGACTTCACCGGGGAGAACGTCAGGTCATAACCCGCCACCGTCTGCGTGCGTGGCCGAGAGTCCTTCGCGATCTGCCCGGCCAGCTCCCGCGCATTGGCCGGCTCCCGACCATGCTCAGCGAGGAAGAACTGCCGTGCCACCTGAGTCCGCACCCGGGCCCGATCTGCCGCCGGCATCGGGGCGTCCGCCGGCAGGCCGGCTGCCGCATTGATTGCAATGATGCGTTTGGCCACCTCAAGCCGAAACGGGCTGACATCGCCATCAACGACCCTGAATGGAGCTCCCAGCCTGGCGGCCTCCTGGAAGTCGCGTGCGGAGAGATCCGGTCCTTCCAGCTGCTGCTGTCGGAGCTCGGCCAACGGGTGCAGGCCGCAGCCGAACAACGCTCGCATCTGCTCGGCGGTAACCGGGTCGCCGACGGTCAGGCCGTCGATCCTGTCCAAGCCGGAGCCGATCCACACCCCAGGTGATTCACCCCGTTCGGTGTAGTAAGACGCCAGGCCCGTATGACCTTTCTCGGTCGCGTCCAAGGCTGCGACCTGCCGGGTCAGATAGTCATAACCAGATCCCGCAGTGAGCTTGTGCAGGCTCATCGTCACACCCACCCGAAGGGGTACATACCGCCGGAGCGGTCAGGCCGACCCGAGCTACTTCCGGCGGTGCATCGGGTGTGTGGCACATGGAAGCTTTGGGGTTCGAGGGGGTACGTCTCGCGAGCTGGGGTTGCAGGTGATGACCGCTCAGTCGGTCGTGAATGGCGTGGGGGAATGCGAGTCCTCTCGATGGAGGAGTGGTGGTTATGAGCAAGCAGACAATGAGGCAGGCAGCCCGGCTGGCCGCATCTCAGGCGCAGGCCGCCCGGGTGCGAGCCGACCGTGACCGGCGCCTGGAGAAGCTGGTGGTCGTATAGGTGTCCTGAAACGGTATCTCGTAGAGTCGTGTCACGCTGCGAGTGTGGACGCGCGCGGTTGGCTCTGGAAGATCACCGATGGTGCCCGGCGCGCCCACGTGGTGATCTAGATCAGCGGTACAGCTTGGTCGAGCGACCCTGTTCGTCTTGCCGACGCGCGGCGAGATTCGAAGCGACGGGCGGATTGAGCTGCTCACGGCGCTCGGAGAGGACGAGCCGCCCCCCTTCATCCATTGCGGCCCCGAGGGCTGTAGGTATTCGTCTATGGAGAGAGGCGTTCTAGCCGAACGTGAATAGGCTGCGAGACCACGATCACGTGCGAGCCGTCGACTTCGGTGATGGTCGCGCCCGCTCGTTGGGCCATGGAGCGGGTGACATCGGTGCCGGCGGCGTCGGAGTCAACAACAGCCACGAGCGGCCCTACGTTCCGTGCCGACCGCCAAAGCGCGGAGATCAACGTAGTGACCTGAAGGTGTCGCGCAGCTCCTGCGAGAGGATCTGCGGTTGCTCCCAGGCGGCGAAATGCCCGCCCACTTCGACCCGGTTGTAGTGAACGAGCTTCGGATACGCCTTCTCCGCCCAGCTTTGAGGAGCCGGATAGAGCTCGTCCGGGAAGACGGTCACGCCGACAGGGATCTCCACGCCTTTGACGTCGAAGAAGGCCAGATGGCTCTCCCAGTAGAGGCGGGCCGAGGAGACCGCCGTGTTCGTCAGCCAGTAGTGGGTGACGTTGTCGAGGACGTCGTCTCGCGAGAGGCCTCCTGGATCTCCGGCGAAAGCGCGTGCGATGAGCTGGTAGCTGCGCTCGTCGTGATCGAGCATCCAGGCCGCCAGGCCGACCGGCGAGTCCGCGATGCCGTAGAGCGTCTGCGGGCGGTTCGCCATCTCGTTGGCATAACCCACGCCGGTCGCAAAGAAGTGCTTCAGGATCTCGTATGCCTTCTCCTCATCGCCCGACAGACCGTCTGGCTTGGGACCGCCGGTGGCGAGTGCCTTCGAGACCTCAGGCGGAACGGTCGCCGGCATGTTGGTGTGAATGCCCAGCAGCCCTTCGGGCTTCAAGAGCGCCAACTGCTCGGTGACGGCATTCCCCCAGTCGCCGCCCTGGGCGACGTAGCGGGTGTACCCGAGGCGCTCCATCAGCACCACCCACGCCTTTGCGATGCGGATCGGATCCCAACCGGTCTCGCGCGGCTTGCCTGAAAACCCATGTCCCGGCAATGACGGAATCACCAGATGGAACGCATCCGCCGCATCGGCTCCATGCGCCGTGGGGTCGGTGAGCGGCTCGATGATCTTCAGCTGCTCGATCGTCGAGCCCGGCCACCCGTGCGTCACTATCAGCGGCAGCGCATCCTCATGCTCGGAGCGCATATGGATGAAGTGGATGTCCACCCCATCGATCTCGGTGATGAAGTGCGGCAAGGCCGCAAAGCGCTCCTCAAACTTGCGCCAGTCGTAATCCGTGGCCCAATAGGCGGCCAATGCCTGAATCGTCTCGAGCTGCACACCTTGCGAGGCATCCGTCTCCCCGTCGGGCCAGCGCGTCGCTGTGATGCGTCGACGCAGCTCTACCAGTGCGTCTTCCGGAACGCTGACATTGAAGGGCGTATCTCGGTGGCGGTTTGGGCGGTGCTGCTCATGACTACCTCCCGTTGCGCAGTGAGCTGAACGCGGCTCGCATCTCTTCGGCAAACAGCTGCGGCTCTTCCCAAGCCGCGAAATGGCCGCCCTTCTCGGCCTCGTTGAAGTAGGTCAGGTTGGGATAGACCTTCTCGGCCCAGCTGCGCGGGGCCTGGAAGATCTCACCGGGGAAGACCGTGAACGCCACCGGCAGCGACAGTTCGGGGGGCTTCTCCCCGGACGCAATGGCAGCAGCGATGTTTCGTGCGTTCTCCCAGTACAGGCGCCCGGACGAGGTCGCGGTGTTGGTCAGCCAGTACAGCGTGATGTTGTCGACGATCGCATCCCGCGTGAGGCCTCCCGAAGGCTGCCCGTCGAGGAAGGCGTGGGAGATCTTCTCGTAACTGTCGGCATCGTGGTCGAGTATCCAGGCCGCCAGCCCGACGGGCGTATCCGTCAAGCTGTAGCCGAGCGTCTGCGGCTTCGTGTTCATCTCCGCGATGTAGCCACTCATGAAGATGCCAGCGACCGCATCCAATGCCGCGTGTTCCTTCTCGGCGCGCGAAGCGACTACGGCTACCCCGACCCGCTTGGCTAGCCCCCCTCCGATCTCAGGGCTGAAGATCGCCGCCAGCACCTCGGTCGGGAAGGCGCTGAGGAAATTGAGGTGAATGCCGAGCAGCCCGTTCGGCGCCTGACGCGCCATCGCGTCGGTGACGGAGGCGCCTTGGTCACCTCCCTGCGCGACGTAGCGGGTGTAGCCGAGGTGGTGCATCAGCTCCGCCCACGCTTGTGCGATGCGACCGGCGTTCCAGCCAGCCTCCGTCGGCTGCCCCGAGAAGCCATAACCGGGCATCGACGGCAGCACAACGTCGAAGGCGTCCTCGGCGCGTCCGCCGTGCGCCGTCGGGTCGGTGAGCGGGCCCACGACGTCAAGGAGCTCGATGACCGAGCCGGGCCAGCCGTGCGTGATGATCAGCGGCAGTGCGTTCTCGTGCCGCGACTTCACGTGGATGAAATGGATGTCCACCCCGTCGATCTCGGCCGTGAATTGCGGCAGCGCGTTGAGCTTCGCCTCAAGCTTGCGCCAGTTGTAATCCGCGGCCCAGTAGCGTGCGAGCTCCTGCAACGTCGCCTGCTGCACGCCCTGCGACCGATCTGCGACGACCTCCTTTGATGGCCAACGCGCCGCGGCGAGGCGGCGGCGCAGCTCAGTGAGCTCCTCTTCCGGAATGTCGACGTTGAAGGTGCGAATCTCGCTGGGGATTTTGATGGTGGTCACGACCAGCTCCTTTCAGCGCAGTGACCTGAATCCGGTCCGAACCTCGTCGGAGAAGATCTCCGGCCGCTCTCCAGGCGGCGAAGTGCCCGCCCTGTCCGACCCGGTTGTTGGCTGCTCACAATCTTTTCGGTCCGCGCGATCCGTCGCGCCCGTGGAAGACCCCGGTCAGCCTCGTGCGAGACCCCGGTCGTCGGCCACCTCCGCCTGGCGCTGCCTCGAGACCTGGCAATCGACGACCTTCGGGGGCAACACGGTTGGGAGGGATTGCCGCACGGCGGAGGCTGGCCGCGGCAGAGACCATCGACACCGACCGCTGGCCGTGATCCGAACGAGACGCTCCGGACTGCAACCCCGTTGAAGCTCCTCTGCGACCTGGCGTTCGTCGTCGCATTCGCCGCCGCGGCGGAGCAGCTCGGTATGGAAAGGTCCGGTCGGGCTCGCTCCAGCCCGCGGATGCCGGGAAGTTCTGGCTCCAGGCTCTGGCTCGTTGGCTAGCAGCGGAGGCGGTAGGCGAAAAGTGCCGGGATCGGTGCCTGTGTCCGGGCTAGGCGTGCGCGAGGGGTTGGCTCTGCGGGGCCAGACCCGCACGAAGCTCTTTGCGAGAGCTGATGCCGAACTTGGTGAACACCTTGCTGAGATGCCACTCGACGGTGCGCGCACTGAGGAAGAGTTGCGCGCCGATCTCCGGGTTCGACAAGCCATCTCGGGCGAGCCGGGCGATCTGCTCTTCCTGTGATGTGAGCTCGTCGCGAGTCCGAAGGCTCCGCTTGCGTACCTTCTCGCCGGTTGCGAGCAACTCGCGGCGGGCGCGCTCGGCGAACGCCTCCATGCCGATCGCAACGAACATGTCGTGGGCGGTCCGCAGCTGCTCGCGTGCGTCGAAGCGTCGGCCCTGCCGGCGCAGCCACTCGCCGTAGAGCAGATGCGCGCGGCCGAGCTCGGGACGGAGTTGCGTATGGCTCAACCGGTCGATCGATTCGCGGCAGAGCTCCTCGGCGGCCGCGCCGTCGCTCAGTAGCGCCCGGCAGCGGGCTTCGATGCCAAGCGCGAACTCGGTGCCGGCAGGTTGCGTCGTCTCTGCCAGCCGGTTCAGCGTATCGCGAGCGAGCTCCGTATCACCGGCGCGTGAGGCCGCCTCAACGAGCTCGGCCAGCGCCCACATCGATACCCAGGGATCTATGGCATTCGCGGTCACTTCGCGGGCTGCCGAGGCCGCCTCCTCGTAGCGGGCTAGGCCGTTGTACAGGACCGCGGACGCCCAGTTCGCGACCATCACGGCCTGGCCCTGCCCTCCGGCCGTGCCCTGCTGGATTACGGTCTTGATCAAAGGGAAGGCCTCGGATTCCCGCCCTCGCAACGCGAGGAGCCTGAGCACCGCGAAGGGAGGGACCTGACTCCCGGTCGCCGCCGACACGCTGTCGCTCTCCGCAATGAGCAGGCTGGCGCCGGCGAAGTCACCGAGCCACACCTTTTCCAGTGCCAAGGCGTGGAGGTGGATCGGCAGCTCCCCAAGCGCACCGGCGCCGCGGACGAGCTCGACCTGCCGTTCGTAGGTCGCGATGGCCCCGTCGGAGTCCCACGTGGCGGAGCTTGCGCCCGGGGCCATCCAGCCCCACTGCAGGACATCCTCCACCGGCAGCTGCATCACTGCCGTCGCTGCGCGCTGCAAGATCGGCGTCGCGGCAGCGCGTCCATCGGTGGTCAACAAGGCGAACCCATCTAGCACCAGGTCGAGTGGATGCGGAGCCGCCGGCAGCGGTGGGAGGGCGCGGACGGCGCGGCAGATCTCGAGCAGGACACCGGGTCCCCCGAGATGGTTCGCAGTGATCGCCGCACCCCATGCGGTCAGGTAGGCCCTCCGAGCGAGGCCGATGTCGAACGGTTCGAGCTGTCTCCCGGCGTGCAGGAGCAACGGGGCAGCATCGTTGCCGTAGGCCGAGACCACGGCTGCGTGACCTCGGAGAAGCGCGGCTTGCGCGCTCTGGAATCCGTCGAGCGGGTAGGCCTCTGCCGTGGACAGAAGCCCTAGAGCCGCGTCGAAGGCCCCGGCCTGGAAGCTCATCTGCGCTGCGATCAACGCGCGCGCCGCCCGCCGCGGGGGATCTACCGTAAGCGCAACGGCGCGCTGCAGGAATGCGGCCGCTGCGGCGACTCCGCCGCGGGCTTGCGCCCGGCCGGCCGAGCGCTCGAGCTCGGCGGCGACCCCCTCGCCGGGGCCCGGTGTGGCGCGGGCCCGGTGCCAGGCGCGCCGGTCCGGGTCCGTCTCGGTATCGGTGGCCTCGGCGAGGGCGCGATGGACGCGGTGGCGGTCCTCGGCGGCGGCCGAGTGGTAGGCGGCGGACCGGACGAGTGGGTGCGCGAACTCGACGCGCCCAGCTATTCGGAGCAGACCTGCGTCGATCGCGGGGTCGGCCGCAGCTACGTCGAGCCCGAGCGTCTCGGCGGCGCGGTGAAGCAGCAAAGGGTCGCCGAGCGGCTCCGCGGCCGCGGCGAGAACGAGCTGTTGCGTCTCGGAGGAGAGTAGGCGGATGCGCCGGATGTAGCTCTGTTCGATCTTGCTGACCACCGGATGAGTGTCGGGCAGCCCAAACCCGCCGGCGAGATCTGCGGACGTCCAGCTGCGCGGCAACTCAAGCAAAGCGAGCGGATTGCCGTGGCTCTCGGCGACAATCTGGTCGCAGACCGCGGCATCGAGCGGCCCGTACACATTGTCCAACAGCAGAGCCCGCGCATCGCTGTCGCCAAGTCCGTTGACGGACAGTTCAGGTAGCCCGGCGAGGACATCGTCGCCGATGCCTGTCCGGGCAGCACAGACCAGCGCGATCCGCTCAGCGAGCAGCCGGCGGCCGACGAAACCGAGGATCTGCGCCGAGGCCTGGTCCAGCCACTGCGCATCATCGACGATCCCGACCAGCGGTTGTTGCTCGGCGACCTCGGCGAGCAAGGTCAGCGTGGCTAGCCCGACCAAGAACCGGTCCGGCGCAGGACCGGCGCTCAGCCCGAACACTTTGGCAAGCGCTTCCCGCTGCGGAGCCGGCAGCCGGTCCAGGTGGTCAAGCATCGGTCCGCACAGCTGATGCAGGCCGCTGTAGGCCAGCTCCATCTCCGATTCGACGCCGACAGCCGTCGCGACGTGCCAGCCGGCAACCCGGTCAGATAGATAGTGCAGCAGCGCGCTCTTTCCGACACCCGCCTCACCGCGCAAGACGATGACGCCACTCTCACCGGCGAGCGCCTCCGTCAGGAGTCGGTCGAGTGCTTCGCACTCAGTCCGACGTCCGAGGAGCCTCAAACGTTGAACCCGACCCTGGCTCATCGGTGGCCTCCAGGCGCCAGCCGTTCAGGCGCCTCCCAAACAAGCCGGCACCAAGACGATCGTATGGCTTTCCCCACAGGCAAACCAGGGCGCCTACCAGGGAGTCTCCCGGGTGCGAAGTATGGGTCGAAGGCGTCATGATCATTTGTGACAGCGAGACGCCACACAGGGGGTGTTATGAGCATGACGGAGGTACGCGGTAGCGACGCAAGCGGCACGCAGACCAAGAGCGTGGACTTGAAACTGGAAGTGGTCGTCATACCTGTCTCTGATGTCGACCGTGCGAAGGAGTTTTACACCAGGCTAGGGTGGCGGCTCGACGCCGACTTCCCGTTCGACAACGGCTTCCGGGTCGTCCAGTTCACGCCGCCTGGCTCGGGATGCTCGCTCCAATTTGGCACGAAGATCACGTCGGCCACGCCCGGCTCGGCCCAGAATATGTACCTGATCGTCTCCGATATTCAGGCTGCGCGCGATGAGCTCGCCGCCCGCGGTGTCGAGGTCAGCGAAGTGTTCTACCCCGGGACGCCAGGCGCTCAGTTTCAGGCCGACCGTACGAGCGATCGCATCAGTGGGCTCGCGCCGGATCACGCCAGCTACAGCTCATTCGCAACATTCAACGATCCGGACGGCAACGGCTGGCTGCTGCAGGAAATCACCACACGGCTACCCGGCCGGATCGACGCCACTGAGACCGGATTCGCATCCACTGCGGACCTCGCGAGTGGCCTTCGGCGCGCGGCCGCCGCCCACGGCGAGCACGGGAAGCGCATCGGGCAGGCTGATGAGAACTGGGCTGACTGGTACGCCGCGTACCTGGTGGCGGAGCAAGCCGGGACGGAGCTGCCAACGTGAGCTACTACGACGTGATCGTGCTCGGCGCCGGCTCGCCGGGCGAGCACTGTGCGGGAGCGCTCGCCGCAGGCGGCAGGCGAGTCGCGCTCGTCGAGCGTGAGCTCGTCGGCGGCGAGTGCTCGTACTGGGCGTGCATCCCATCGAAGACGCTTCTGCGTCCCGGCGAGGCCGTTAACCGAGTACTGGAGGCCGCGGCCAGCGCCGAGGTCGCCTGATCCGTCGCTACCTCGGCCCTGGGAGGAATCATGGCCACCTCGACCCCCCTTTCGCCCGCGCAGCGAGAGCCGGAGCTGCTGGGGCAGACCGTCGTTGTGGTTGGGGGCAGCGCCGGCATTGGGCTCGAGACGGCCCGGCTCGCCCGCGCCGAGGGAGCTGAGGTGATCCTTACGGCGCGCAATCCGGACCGCCTGCACCAGGCTGGCCTCGAACTCGGGGCCAGCATCGCGGCCTTTGACGCCACTGACTTCGACCGGCTGGAAAAGTTCTTCGATGCGCTGTCCACGCCGATCGATCACCTGCTGGTCACGGGCCCAGGTCCCCACTATGCGCCGCTGGCAGAATTCGACGTCGAAGCGGCGCTCCGCGACATCGACGCCCATCTCTTGCTGCCAATACAGGTCGCTCGCAACGCCGTGGGCAAAGTTCGGCCGGGAGGGACGCTGCTTTTCATGAGCGGCACTGGTGGCCGCCGCACGGCGCCGGGCCTCTATTTCCTGTCGGCGCTCTCAGCTGCGCTTCCCGCCCTGACGAAGAACCTCGCACTCGAACTCGCGCCGGTCCGCGTGAACCTGATCGCGGCCGGATTTGTCGACACACCATTGTCGGCGGCGCTCCTCGGCGACCAGCTGGACACGCGCCGCGAGCAGCTCCGTACCAACCTGCCAATCCGACGGGTCGTCGGTCCGGCCGACATAGCCGCACTGGCCGTCCACCTCATGACGAACACGGCGGTCACCGGCGCGACCTTCGACATCGACGGCGGACAACAGCTCGTCGAGAGATGAGCCGGAGCCGACCCTGGAGTGGCTTCCTACTACTGGGCCGCCGCCACGTGCTTTGGCCTCGCCGTGATCATGCTGGCGATTCGAGCGATAGGAGATTGAGCTTGTCCGACTCGCAGAAACCTGCGGAAAGCCTGCGGAGCCGCCCGAACCGCAACCCACGCGGCCGAATCCGGGCACGCGATCCGGAGTTCAGAAACGACCCTCGGGTGCAAAACCCACCCGCCAGATCATCCCGGCACGCAACATGGGAAGCGATCCCCGGTCGCAGCGCTCATAAATACCGCCCTCGGGTCTCAATAAGCCCCGCCCCGGTCTAGTGTTTGCACACCGGCCGAGGGCGTTATTTGTGTTTTGATCTGAGCCGTCAATTGATCTTGGTCTCTCATCCAATCCGCTTAGCTAAGCTATGGTTCTGACCGCCATTTTGACCGCCATTAGTGACCGCTCTGGTGTGTTCGCTGGTGTTCGCTGCCGTGGGATTCCCTTACAGGTAAGGATTTTCGAACAATGGCGTACGGCAGCGGACGCGGTGCCGGTAACTTACAAGCAAGGGGTCAGCAGTTCGAGTCTGCTTGCTCCCACCATTATCAGCTCTGATGGGACTAGTCAGGGCCCGCAAATTGACCGCGCCATGATCTTGAAAGGCCCTCGAGGCTGGGTCTGACCGCCATCGGCCGCACTCCTTACTCGCTCAGCGCAGCCGAGAGTTTGGCGGCTGCCTCGCGTGATACATCCGGACTTACGTGGCCATAGATGTCTCCGGTGATGACCACGGACGCGTGGCCGAGTATGTCTGAGACGATCTTGTCGCAAATGGGGGAGGTCGTTGGTGTGGGGTACGTCGATGGGATGGGGCGCGGTGTGCCCTCGCGGTTATGTTCTCGGTGCCGGCGGGCGCTTCGATGACGCGTCGATCGGAACCCCAAGAAGGTCGGAGTATGCTCACGCGAAAGTGGCCACGCATACCCCCTTGAGCGGGCGCGCCCGGGAATGCGCGGTGCTCGACGGATTACTCGACGCCGTGCGCACGGGTGAGAGCCGGGCGCTCGTGGTCTCCGGCGAGCCAGGCGTCGGCAAGACCGCGCTGTTGGATTACGTGATGGGCTCGGCCTCGGACTTCCGCATCGCACGGGCGGCCGGTATCGAGTCCGAGATGGAACTCGCGTTCGCTGGGCTGCATCAGCTGTGTGCGCCGCTGCTCGATCGGCTCGCCCACCTGCCTGATCCACAGCAAGATGCCTTGCATCGGGCGTTCGGACTCACCAGTGGGGAAACGGAGCGTTTCGTGGTCGCCCTGGCGGCGCTCGGCCTGCTGTCGGAGGCGGCCGAGGAGCGACCTCTGCTCTGCGTGGTCGACGACGCGCAGTGGTTGGACAGGGCATCGGCACTGGCGCTCGCGTTCGTTGCACGCCGGCTGGAGGCTGAGTCAGTGGCGGTCGTATTCGCGACCCGTGAACCCAGCCGGGAACTGCGCGGGCTCCCGGAGCTTGCCATCGGCGGGCTAGCTCACGGTGATGCGCGCGCCCTGTTGGACTCGGCCATACACGAACGGCTGGACGAGCGGGTCAGGGACCGGATCGTCGCTGAGACCCGCGGCAACCCCCTGGCGCTGCTGGAACTGCCCCGTGGTTTGACCGCCGCAGAGTTGGCGGGAGGGTTCCAGATTCCAGACGCCCAGCCTCTGGCGGACCGCATCGAGCAAACCTTCCTCCGGCGGTTTCATTCGCTCCCGCCTTCATCGCAGCAGCTACTGCTCACGGCGGCGGCGGAGCCGCTTGGCGATGCCACCCTCCTGTGGCGCGCGGTCGAACGGTTCCAGTTGGATGCCGATGCAGTCGCCGCGGCCGAGGGTTCGGGGCTCATTGAGGTCGGTGCTCGAGTGCGGTTCCGGCATCCGCTCGTTCGCTCGGCGATCTACTGGTCGGCGGCGCCGCAGGAGCGATCGGAGGTGCATGGCGCCCTAGCGGAGGTCACCGATCGCACCGTCGATCCTGATCGACATGTCTGGCACCTCGCGCACGCGACGTCCGGGACCGACGAGGAGGTCGCTGCCGAGCTCGAACGCTCGGCGCTCCGTGCGCAGACGCGGGGAGGCCTAGCGGCGGCGGCCGCCTTCCTGGAGCGTTCGGCCACGCTGACTCCGGATCCGGCGCTGCGGGCCAAGCGCTTCTTGGCAACCGCGGAGGCCAAGCGGGCGGCCGGCGCATTCGACGCCGCATTGCGACAGCTGGCGACGGCACAAGCAGGACCGCTAGACGAGCTCCAGCGCGCCCGGGCCGACGTGCTGGCTGCAGATATCGCATTCGGGATGCACCACGGAAGCGACGCTCCCGCGCTGCTGCTCCAGGCGGCCAGGCGGCTCGAGCCTCTCGACGTTTCACTTGCACGCGAGACCTACCTGCGTGCTCTGTGGGCGGCGCAGTTCGCGGGACGTCTGGGAAGGGGCGAAGGCGTTAAGGAGGCAGCCGACGCCGCACGCTCGGCGCCCGCGTCGCCCGCGCCGCGCGTCAGCGATCTGCTCCTCGACGGGTTAGCGATGCGCTTGACGGAGGGGTATCCCGCTGCGGGTCCAATCTTGAAAGCGGCGTTGGCTGACTTCCGGAGCCCCGATCTCTCCGCGGAGGAGGGCCTGCGCTGGCTCTATCTGGCCTGGACCACCGCCGTCGACTTCTGGGATGACCGAAGCTGGGAGGCGATCGCCACTCGCGGTCTTCAGCTCGCTCGTGATGCCGGGGCGCTCGCCGTGCTCCCGCTCGCCCTGACCTCGCGGGCCGTCGTGCACACATTCGAGGGCGAGCTCGCGGCCGCCGCCTCGCTGGCCGCGGAGGCGGAGACGGTTACCAAGGCGACCGGAAGTCAGCTCGCACCATACAGCGCCTTAGGAGTCGTGGCCTGGCAAGGCCGCGAGGCCAAGGTCGAAGCACTGAGCGAGGCGATGACCGAGCAGGTCCTTGCCCGGGGTGAGGGTATCGGGCTTACCGTCGTCGAGTGGGCGCGGGCTTTGCTCTGCAACGGCCTCGGACGCTACGAAGACGCGCAGACTGCTGCCCGGCAAGCCAGCACCGACCGACGTGAGCTGGGCATGTCAGGCTGGGCGCTCGTCGAGCTCGTCGAAGCGGCGTCGCGGACCGGGAACGCCGAGGTTGCCGCCAGCGCCCTCGAGCGGCTGTCGGAGTCAACTGCCGCAAGCGGAACCGACTGGGGGCTCGGGATCGCGGCCCGCTCGCGTGCCCTGGTGAGCGGCGGCGAGGTAGCGGAGAGGCACTTCCAAGAGGCGATCGAGCGGCTTGGCCGTACCCGCATCCGGACGGAGCTTGCCCGCGCCCACCTCGTCTATGGCGAGTGGCTGCGCCGTGACCGCCGCCGACTGGACGCACGTAGGCAGCTCCGTACCGCTTACGACCTGTTCACCGAGATGGGACTCGAGGCATTCGCCGAGCGCGCCCGGCGCGAGCTGCGGGCCACCGGTGAGACCGCCCGCAAACGCACCGCCGAGACCAGGTCCCAGCTCACCGCTCAAGAGGCGCAGGTCGCCCAGCTCGCCCGCGACGGGCACACGAACCCGGAGATCGGCGGACGATTGTTCATCAGCCCTCGAACAGTCGAGTACCACCTGCGCAAAGTCTTCGTAAAACTCGCGATCACGTCTCGCAACGAGCTAGGCCATCTACCGGCGGCCCACTTCAACACGGCGCTGCAGCCCGCCAAACGCTAGCTCAGGATCGGTTCGGCGGCAGCCTCGTCGAGGCCAGCTGCTGCCTGGGCGGCGAGCGCACGGGCGACTTCCTGCGAATCCTCGAAGACATCGAGCGCGTGGATCTTGCCCCACCGCAGCGTGATGACGTGGATGGCGTGTTGGGAGTATCCGCCGCCGTCCAGCAGCAACGCGGTCCCGTCCCATTGCACGAACACGGTGGTATCCCAGGGCCAGCCTTTCACCCAGATGTCGTTGATCTTGAGATGGAGACTGGGCAAGACACGCGCGAGGCGCTCGAACCAGAGGCGCAGTGCCTCTCTGTCGTGGCGCTCACCACCGATCGCGTGGGCGCCGAGGAAGCGGTGGTGGACGTTCGGCACGATCGAGCTCAGCAGTTCATCCCACCGATGATCGTTGACCTGGTCGAAGCTCTGTCGGATCCGCCTCTTGACGATCGAACTGTAGAGCATCAGGTGTCCCTCCCGGTCTTCCGGACACGGATGGCCAAAGCGATGCCGATGTCCATAACCCCAGGGTTCTCATCGGTGCCGACTTGAGCGGAGCGAGGCGCGACACCGCCGACAACCACGGAAGACCTCAGGTGGCGGCAATATGTCGACGCGAGGTTCATGATCCGAGTCTCAAGACGGCGGCACGTCGTCGCATCCGGGACGCTCCCTAGCCGAGTCACCGGTGAAGGACCAACCGTCCCGGCACCATGGGTGCCCGGCGGCCTGTCTCGATTCGAGGGATTCGATCTGGTCCGGGCTCGCAGCCCGACGGCCGTGCCAAAGGCTCCCGCTGGTGTGTCGGCAGGCCTCCTGAGGCACGCAGACTGGGGGATCTCGCTGGGGAATCCCTGACGCGAACGCCCCTTTGGGCCCCACATGCTGCGGTGTGGGACGTCACCGAAAGGAGCAGGTCATGAGTTACGTCATCACGAGCGATGGCACGCAAATCCAGCGGAAGGCCACCGATATCGCCAGCGTGACAGTACTCGGCACAGGAGTGTTGGGCTCTCAGATCGCCTATCAGAGCGCGTACAGCGGATTCGACGTCACCGCATACGACATCAGCGACGAGATCCTCAAGGGCGCGGAGCACCGCTTCGCGGGCATCGCCGCCAGCTACGAGCTGGAGGTGGACGGCGCCGCCGGCGGGCGTGCCCAAGACGCGCTAGCGCGGATCGTCTACTCATCCGATCTCGCCGAGGCGGTTCAAGACGCGGATCTAGTAGTCGAAGCCGTCCCCGAGAGACTCGACCTCAAGCGCGAGGTCTACACGAAGCTGGCGAAGACCGCGCCCGCCAAAACAATCTTCGCCACCAACTCCTCCACGCTGCTGCCAAGCGCCATGGCGGACTTCACAGGCCGGCCCGAGCGCTTCCTCGCGCTGCATTTCGCCGACCCGGTTTGGAGCAGCAAGATCGCAGAAGTCATGGGCCATCCCAGAACCGACTCATCTGTTTACCAGGCCGTGGTCGACTTCGCGCGGCGGATCGGGATGGAGCCGATCGAGCTCACGAAGGAGCAACCAGGCTATGTGCTCAACTCGCTCCTGGTGCCCTTCTTGAGGGCGGGGCTGGATCTGCTCGTCGACGGAGTCGCCGATTCCGAGACGATTGACAAAGTCTGGCGCATCTTCGCCCGCGCCCCGGAGGGGCCCTTTCAGATGATCGATCGGATCGGGCTCAACACTGCCTATAACGTCTCGGCTTTAGGCGACGAGAAAGCGCAAGCCATCGGCAAGTACCTCAAAGAGAACTTCATTGACCGCGGCAAGCTCGGCGTCGCCACTGGCGAGGGCTTCTACACATACCCCGCCGCGACCTTGCAAGAAGAAGTGGCGAGCGCCAGACCTCGCCCAAGGAAGACACTATGAAGTTCAACCAGCAAGCCGTTCTCAACGCCTCAGTTGACGAGGTCGACCTCGAGAAATGGCTCTTCACCCTGTCGGATTCGGAGTACCAGGCGGCCGCGCGTGGACATCGCGGTGCGGGCGTCTTCACCGAGGACGGAGTGCGTGGCTCGATCAATGTCGAATCGATCGGCGGCACCCTGATGGTGCAGCACTACCACGCCGTTAGTACACAGCCAGAGCGCGTCGCGATGTTGTCGAAGCGGACGCGCGGCTACGTCTTTCACTTGATTCCGGTGCACTTTCTGGTGCGTTGGACGTTGGCCGCGAAGTTCAGGACGAGCGAAACCACCACGTTCAGTTGCACCGTCGAGATTGAGATGTCCCCCTTGATCCGCCTGGCGGCGGCGCTGATCGCGACGCCCTACTTCCTGCGAAAGCACGTCGATGAAGAGACACGTGGATTCGCCACCGACATCGACCGTAAGCTCGCTCTCAGGGTGATCAACAACACGATCAGCCGAGCGGGAATCCGCGCAGCTGTGCCGACCGATGATTAACAAGGTCGAGCCCGAGAGGGTGGATTCGCCGCACGACGTCGAACTTGTGGCCGCAGATGCGGAGCCGCCGGTCTCAGTGCCACGAGGCGGCGTGATCAACAAGGTGGCGTGGGGATGAATCTCATTCACTCCCTTCCCCGCTACGAGTCGGAGATCTACGAGACCGGGAAACCATCTCTTCAAGCCGAGTGGCGGAAGTTCGACCTGATCACCCCGGATGAGCTCATCCCTAAGCCACACGAGTTCGTCCTCCGCAATGGAACACCGGACACGATCGCCGGGTGGCAGGCGCTGGCCGAGGGTCTCCTGACCAACCAGTCATGCGTATTCCACCGCAACGTGGAAATCTCGTCACGCTACGCCTGGATCTACAAGTTCCTCCCCGCTTGCTTCAAGTGGGCCGGAATGGCGGCGTTCGCGTCGCACCACGTCCGGCTCGCCCTCTTTCCGTTCCGGCTGGACAGAGATCGCACTGGCTACGTGGACATCCCGCACAGCCTGGATCGCCAGAAAGCGCTGCTGCTGGACGACGTGAACACGATTCGCGCGACGAACAACGCCATCTTCAACGACATCCTCTGGGTGCATCTCGCGTACGGCACCGCCGAAGACGGGATCGAACGTCTACGCGCGCTGCTGGGACCGGAGCGCCACTATGCTCCAGTCCTTTCCGGCTTCGAGGCGATCGACCGAGGACGCCGTGTCTTGGAGGACGGGACGGCGTCTGCGGAGGCTCGACGGACGGCCGATGATCTCATTTGGGAGGGCAACGTCCAGCTCCTCGAGCACGAGCAGCGCGCCTTGGTGCAACCCAACTTCGATCGCCTCTCGTGCGCCTTCGCCAGGCTCGTCTCTATGGGCGCGGCCACGAACTTCGAGGTGCGTGGAGTGCGGCAGGAGGCTTCGTACTTCACCTCGTTCTACCTGTACTCGCTCACCCGAGGGATCCCGCAGGTTGTGCGTGCGCGCACGTGGCCGAGGATCACCCGCTTCGACAACCGCTGGCGTTGGCTCGTTGCGGGCATCATTCCTCGCTTCCGGAGATTCGATGCCGACGTGCGCCTTGTCGACGCCAGCCTGCGCGGCATCTTCGACGAAGCGCGCGACTACGCGTCGAACCCCTGCGTCCTACCGCGTTCACCGCAGGCGGAAGAGTCCCTGCTCACACCGAGCGAACGCGACGACGGCAGCGGTGTTGAGCTGCGAGCTCCGGTCGTCGGAGTGGATCCGGTGGGTGTAGCCGGTCCCTAGAACGGCGCCCTTCTCACCAACGTGTTCCTAGATCAATGGGGTCGGCCGTCTGATCGTGAAACGGAAGGGTATGGAGGGGAGCGTGAGCAGTTGACATCAGCAGCGCTGTCCGTGTCCTGCCTGAGTTCAACTGCTTCGGAGCCGGGCTGTATGGCCTGGCTAAACCTAGGGTTAAGGAGTCCAGGATGCGAGTCAAGAAGCGCGTCAAGAAGCGCGTCAAGAAAGGCATCAAAAGCGTCAAATCGGCACCGCCCGAGGCCTACCTCGCCGGCGTGGGCGTGCTGGTGGGAGGCGCCGCCGTGCTGCTCCTCACTACCACCAAGAGCGGGCGAGAGCTACTCATTCGCACCGCTCAGCTAACCCTTCGTCCAGAAGCGGACGAACCGGAGTCTGAGGAATCCGACCTGCAGGTAGAGGTAAACAGCGAGCCGGCCGAGGACTCCGACGCTGCGGAGAAGACAGAAGAAGACACCGACGGTGAGGACGAGTCCGAGGTCACAGACCTGAAGCCGCGCATTCAGCAGCCGCGCAGCGCCAGGAAGGCACCCGCGCCGCCGAGAGCTGCCAATGTTTAGCCACGTTTGACCAAATCGCCAAGTCGGTGATGGTAGCCGGAGGCAACGATTATCGGGCTCGCGGAGATCGCCGCTCCCAACGCTCAAGATCTCCTAGCCCAGCAGTGATTGCCGAGAGCACCAGCAGCGGCGGAAAGGGCAGGCGTTAGATTCGACGCGAACGTCCGGAGTGTCTAGGACGCCCCCGGACGGGTACCGCAGGCATAGGGTTGTCCTCCGCGGGTGGTTACACGCGGTGGAGGGCTAATACGTGATGGGCCTGAGCAGTCAGGGACCTGTCAAGGAACACACGAGAGTTGACTTAATGACCGCCGTAACCCAATCTGCCAACCGCTATCTCGACCGCCCCTCGCCCAGCAGCCTCGCCGATGTCATCGACACGATCTTGGACAAGGGCTTGGTCATCGATATCTACGTCCGCGTCTCCCTCGTGGGCATCGAGCTGCTCACCATTGATGCACGCATTGTCATTGCCAGTGTCGACACCTACCTGCGTTTTGCCGAGGCCGTGAACCGGCTGGACATTACCGACCAGCAGCCAGGAATGCCCGAACTAGTGGGTGATGCTGTCCAGTCAGGTGCTAAGCGAAAAGTTGCAGGTGCGATGGATGCGGTAGCCGAGAAGATCAAGCGATAGCAATGCGTAACGTGGTCGAGTTCCTAGGTGCACTGGTACTCGTGGTGCTAGTGGTGCTCACTGTTCCGGCAATCCTTGATTACTGGCGACGTAAGCAAGCATCAAGACCATGATCAACTAGACATTGTTGCTCCCACCACCACAGCACCTGGTGGAGCGCGGTTTCAGACGAAGAGCGGCTCAAGTCCGAACGCGGCCTGCAATTCCCTCATCTGCTCATCGTTCGGCCGAGAAGTAAACCGTTCGGCAGCATCGATCACCTTCGGCAGCAGGTGAATGTCGCCAACACTGTTGAGGAAGACACCTTCGCGGCCCAGCACCCATGCGACCGCGGTGTCAATCGCGCCCTGCTCGGTCAGCGGCTCGTACCAGGTGTTGGCCGTCGGCTGGTGATCACCCCACGGACCGCGGGTGATGGCCTTGATGGTCTGGAGCGCGACACCGCGCTCGGCACAGACTGCCGCGAGTTCGGAAAATTCGGCCAGGTACGCCGCGTTCAGCGACATCGGATAGTTGTAGGGCAGCAGCACCGAGTCGAAGGGATACTGCTCCAGGGAACGCAGGTGCTGCCTGGCCACTGTCACGCCGTGTCCGGTGACGCCGATATAGCGGACCAGTCCTTCCGCCTGTGCCTCGATCAGGGCTTCGATCGCACCGCCACCCCCGAACGCGGTCTCCCATTCGTCGGGATCTACCAGGTTATGCAGCTGGATCAGGTCGACATGGTCGGTGCGCAGCCGCTCGAGCGAGCGCTCGATCTCCTCGAACGCGAGCGCGCGCGTCCGCTCACCGGTCTTGGTGGCGAGGAAGAACTCTTCACGGTGCGCCTCGATCCAGGGACCTAGCCGAAGTTCGGCGTCGCCGTAGCTGGCGGCGGTATCGATGTGGTTGATTCCGTGCTCGCGGATCAGCTCAATGGTCTGATCCGCCTCCTGCTGGCTGACGTTGCCGATGGCGGCGGCGCCGAAGATGACTCGCGTGCTGTCGTGACCGGTCGGGCCGAAAGGCTGCTGCTGGATCATGCCGCCCATTCTGCGCTACGGCCGATCCTCCCGGCGCTCGGCCAGCAGGACAGGGATCTTGCGCTTAGTCCGCTCCTGATATTTCGCGTACGTGGGGTAAGCCTCGACGGCCCGCTGCCACCAGATCTCCCGCTCCTCGCCATGCAGTTCTCTGGCTGTGGCGTCGAAGCGCTCTGCACCGTCCTGCACCATCAGCGCCTCAGGATCAGCCTTCAAGTTGTGGTACCACTTCGGATGCTTCGCAGCCCCGCCCTCCGAGCCGACCAGGGCGTACTTGCCGTGATGCTCCACTCGCATCAAGGCAAACTTTCTGATCTTGCCAGTCTTGCGACCACGCGTGGTGTAGATGACAATCGGCCGACGGGTGCCAGGCAGCGTGTTGGCTTCGCGACCATCTGTGGCTTCATAACGCTCGACCTGCTCCCGTACCCACTTACGTGGGCTGGGCTCATACTCCCCCGTCAGTGACACTCAGCCATCATAAGTTAGCGGCCGCGGCGAGTACTGCCGCGAGCTCGCGAGGCTCATTGATCTGGTTGACCTGCTGCCACCTGATGAGGCCTGCGGAATCCAACACGAAAGTGCCGCGCCGCGCGCACCCCGACTGTTCATCGAACACGCCATACGCCTGCGCGATCGCACCGTGCGGCCAATGGTCGCTGAGCAGATCGAACGGGATCCCTTCCGCGTCGGCGTAGGCACGCAGCGTGTACATCGCATCGCAGGAGACGGCCAGCACCCGAGTACCCACAGCTACGAACCGCTCATGATCATCTCGAATCGCGGCGAGCTCGTCGCGGCAAATGCTGGAGAAGGCCCAAGGATAGAAGATGATCACGGCTGGAGCACCGCGCAGACCACCCACCGTGAGCAGCTCGCCATACTGGTTGCGAGCCATGAAGCCCGGAGCGGGCTGGCCGAGCCCCAGCGTCTCCGACGCACCCGATTGGGCCGGACTCACCGACGCGTACCCCTGGGACGTACCAGCTTGGTGGCCGTCCAGTCAGACGACACAGGCAGGCTGTTGGTCAGCGCCAAACCGGCGGTCACAGCAGCTTCGGCCAGATCAGCGGCGTCCACATAGCCGCTACGTCCAACCTTGGGCGTCATCAGCCAGATGTAGCCCGCACCGGTGAGATCGGTCAACGCATCGACCAGACTGTCGACCAGATCGCCGTCCCCATCCCGCCACCACAGCAGCACCAGGTCGACGGCCTCCATCGCGTCTTCGACGAGCTCGCCGTCGATCGCATCCTCGATCATGAGTCGCACATCGTCGTCGACGTCCTCGTCCCAGCCGAGCTCCTGTACGACCAGGCCGCGGGAGAGGCCTAGCTTGTCACTCAAACTCCTAGACCCCCCGGCACCAGCTGTGGAGGTCACCCAGACCTCCGCGATGTCAACCAGGAGAAGTGGCGGCCGCGGCGCGCTTTGGCGCTGTGCTCACGGCGAGAGGAGATCCCGCTCATCCCGTCGTGCCGCCTCCTTTCGGTCCCGGCTCCAGGTACCACTGCAGCCGGGAATTCGCTCCAGGTGAATCTCTTGGGCACAGCCTGCCAGAGGCATGCTGCCCGGCGTAACCCCACGTCACTGTTGAGCGACCTGATCGCGCATGGCTGATCGGAGGAGCGAGTGAGGAGACACGCATCTTTGTATCCGAACGAGGAGAACGGCAGCAGATTCCAAAGCGCGATCCGCCGCGACGCGGAGGGCCGCAGTCTGAACGGCATCCAGCTACCGCGGGGTGCAGTTGATCATGCGGAGGTGACAGGATGGGTGTGCAACGTCGCGACCTGCATCCCAGCCCCACCGGAGTTGGATGAGACGTAAGGAGCTTGCATGGCTACGCCAGGACCTCATCCCGCCATCACTGCTGACGGCTTGCCAAGCCAACTACCCGACATCGATCCTGATGAGACTGGCGACTGGCTCGACTCACTGGACGGCCTGCTGGAAGAAAAAGGGAGGAACCGAGCCCGGTTCATCATGCTCAAGCTGCTCGAGCGAGCCCGGGCGCGTCAGGTAGGCCTTCCCGCGCTGCGCAGCAGCGATTACATCAATACGATTCCACCTGAGTTCGAGCCATGGTTTCCAGGCGACGAGCACATCGAGCGCCGGATTCGTGCTTTCATCCGGTGGAATGCGGCGATCATGGTCAGCAAAGCCAACCGTAAAGGGCTTGAGGTTGGCGGTCACATCGCGACCTACCAGAGTGCCGCGAGCCTTTACGAAGTCGGCTTCAACCACTTCTTCCGCGGCAAGGATCATCCCGGCGGCGGTGACCATGTCTTCATACAGGGCCACGCGTCTCCCGGTATCTATGCTCGGGCGTACCTCGAAGGACGGCTTACGACCGACCAGCTGGACGCCTTCCGGCAGGAGGTGTCCCGCGGACCGGGCAAGGGGCTCTCCTCTTATCCGCACCCCCGGCTGATGCCACATTTCTGGGAGTTTCCGACCGTTTCCATGGGCATCGGCGCGATCAACTCGATTTACCAAGCGCGGTTCAACCGCTATCTGCACAACCGCGGCATCAAAGACACATCCCAACAGCGCATCTGGGGATTCCTGGGCGACGGCGAGATGGGAGAGCCGGAGTCGCTGGGAGCCATCGGACTGCCCGCACGGGAAGAACTCGACAACCTCACCTGGGTGATCAACTGTAACCTGCAGCAGCTGGACGGTCCGGTCCGCGGGAACGGCAAGATCGTCCAGGAACTCGAGTCGATCTTCCTCGGCGCCGGCTGGCACGTGATCAAGGTGCTCTGGGGCCGCGACTGGGATCCGCTGCTGGCTGCAGACGCGGATGGTGCGCTGGTGAACAAGATGAACACCACGCCGGATGGGCAGTTCCAGACATACCTGGTGGAGGACGGTGCGTACATCCGCAACAACTTCTTCTCCGACCCACGGCTACAGAAGATGGTCTCGGGAATGTCCGACGATCAGATCAAGGTGCTCTCGCGGGGCGGGCACGACTACCGCAAGGTGTACGCGGCATTCAAGGCGGCCACCGAGCACGTCGGCCAGCCGACGGTGATCTTGGCGCAGACAGTCAAGGGCTGGACCATCGATGCACTAGAAGGTAAAAACGCCACACACCAGATGAAGAAGCTGACCACAAAGGACCTGAAGGCCTTCCGTGATCGGCTCTATTTGGAGATCCCCGATAGCGCGCTCGAGGACGCGTATAACCCTCCGTATTACCACCCCGGCGACGACTCAGAGGAGATCAAGTATCTGCAGGATCGGCGTCGGGAGTTGATGGGCTACCTCCCGGAGCGCAGAGTGCGGCCGACGATCATCAAGCTGCCTGGCGATGAGGTCTACGCGCCGCTGATGGAGCCGGCTGGGGAGAAGACGAAGGTGGCGACCACCCAGGCGTTTGTGCGGCTGCTGCGGGACCTGATGCGGGACAAGGAGATCGGGCACCGGATCGTACCCATCGCGCCTGACGAGTTCCGTACCTTCGGCATGGACTCGATGTTTCCGACTGCCAAGATCTACAACCCGCATGGCCAGACCTACGAGTCGGTGGACCGCAAACTGCTGCTGTCGTATAAGGAATCCGAGAAGGGCCAACTGCTGCACGAGGGCATCTCGGAGGTCGGCGCCATGGGCTCGGTGATAGCCGCCGGATCGGCGTACGCGATGCACGGCGAGCCAATGATCCCGTTCTACATCTTCTATTCGATGTTCGGATTCCAGCGGACGGGCGATTGGATCTGGGCCATGGCGGATCAGTTGGCGCGCGGGTTCCTCCTTGGCGCGACTGCAGGTCGTACCACGCTGACCGGCGAAGGCCTGCAGCACGCCGATGGACACTCGCCGCTGCTCGCCAGCACCAACCCTGCGGTCGTCCACTACGACCCAGCCTTCGGTTACGAGATCGCGCACATCGTGAAAGACGGCCTGCGGCGCATGTACGGCCACGACGATCCCGACCACCCCGACGGCGAAGATTTGATCTACTACATCACCGTCTACAACGAGCCCGTCTCCCAACCAGGCGCCCCGGACAACCTTGACGTCGAGGCGCTGCTGCGTGGCATCTACCACTACAGCTCATCCCGGTTGGAAGGGGAACGGCCACGCGCCCAAATCCTGGCATCCGGTGTGGCCATGACCGCAGCGCTCAAGGCGCAGCAGATGCTGGCAGATGAATGGGGCGTGGCTGCGGACATCTGGTCGGTCACCTCGTGGAACGAGTTGCGCCGTGACGGGGTCGCTGCGGAGCACTGGAACCTGACCCACCCGAGCGAGGAACCCCGCTCGCCGTACATCACAATCGCCCTGGACGGCACACCAGGGCCGGTGATCGCGGTCAGCGACTACACGCGCGCGGTTCAAGATCAGATCGAGCCGTGGGTGCGACACACGTGGTGTTCGCTGGGCACTGACGGCTTCGGGTTGGCCGATACGCGGGCGGCAGCACGGCGTTATTTCTTGGTCGATGCCGAGTCGATCGTGGTGGCTACGCTGCGATCCCTCGCACGCGACGGACTCTATGACGGCGACGCCGCTGCAGAGGCCTTCAATCGCTACTCACTCGGCGACCCAACCGCCGTCGCGGGAGTCGCCCAGGAAGGTGCCGGAGCGTAGGAGCTCTCTGACGCTCGTGGTCGGAGACGACAGGTAGGTCTGACAGGATCGAGAGTCATCCCTGACCATTTCCTGTTGACTCAGTCGGCTGCTGACCTCTGGAGGGCGACCTTGACGTCCTCGACGGCCTTCGCGTTGCCGGCGATCTGCCACCGGTTCTTGCCCAGCATGAGTTCATCAGCAACCCCACCCGCACCTATGACGAGTGCCGCGCCTGGATACCAATCCCAGCCGTTCAGGTTGGCCTGGAGGAACACGCCGAGCCTGCTGCTCGCCACTCCGGCCATGTCAACCGACGCCGATCCGAGGATCCGCACCGTCGCGGCGGATGCAATAACCGACTGCCAGGCGGTCAGGCGCCGCAGGTCCCCGAAGTGCCGCGGATGTAGGTACGTCGCTACGGAGACCTCGGAGAGGGGTTGGTTCACGAGCGTGGGCACTGGCTCGCCGTTCACGGTGGTCGGGCTCTCTCGCCCGCCCAGCCACAGCTGATCTATGGCTGGGTAGTAGACCGCTCCGAGCAAGGGCCCGTCCGAATCCATCAGGCCTACCGCTGAGCACCAGTACGGAATGCCAGACAGAAAGTTGTACGTGCCGTCGACCGGATCGACGTACCAGGTTCGACCGTCGCCAGACCTGCGCGCACCCTCTTCCCCGACCAATCCGTCGTCGGGCCGGTTTTCTATGAGCTTGCGACTGATCCCTTCCTCGGCCGCGTGGTCAGCGGCTGAGACCACGTCTGTGATCGAGGTCTTATAGCGAGTTTCCAGACCCTGCCCGAGCATCCCGGTGGCCAAGGTTCCTGCCTCGCGCACCAGCTCGGCGGCCAGGCTCAAGTCATCCACCCGCCGACCCTAACGCGCTCTGGTTTCGTTCGTTGGGGTGTCACCTCGGCCAGAGCCGTCTCGGCCGAGGCATTTCGGCTGAAAGGTTGTCTTTCGATTCCCTCTCATGCCTTGGGATTGAGGGCTTGCAGGATCACGGTGGACATCTCCTCCACGGACTTAGTCGCGGAGTTGATCACGGGAAGGCGATGGTTGCGGTACATGGCGTCGGCTTGGCGGAGCTCGTACGTGCACTGTTCCAGCGATGCATAACGCGAGTTGGGCCTTCTCTCGTGCCGAACCTGACTGAGTCGTGCCGGCGTCGTTGTCAGCCCGAAACATCGCTCTCGCAGCCCGCGTACAGGACCAGGCAGCTCCGCAGTCTCGAAGTCTTCATCGACCAGCGGATAGTTGGCGACGAAGATGCCGTGCTGTAGAGCGAGATACATCGTTGTTGGTGTCTTGCCGCAGCGCGACGGGGCCAGCAAAATCACGTCTGCCTTGTCGAGTGCGCGCATGCTCTGGCCGTCATCGTGTTCGATGGCGTACTCAACGGCTGCCATCCGCGCGTTGTAGCGCTTGACGTCCCCCATTCCATGCAGCCGCGCGGCGACCCGGACTCCTTTGGCGCCCAAGATCGACTCGACACTTTCCATGTGCATGCCGAAGAAGTCGATCAACGGGCACTTCGATCGCAATAGCTCCATCCGGACTTCTTCGACTGCGGTTGTCGAGAATGCCAAGGGAGTCACCGGACCGGCGGCCGCGGCGTCCAAGATCGCGACTACCCGGCGGGCCTCCTCGACAGAAGAGATGAACGGTAGGAGACGACGCTCGAACCTTAGGTTAGGAAACTGGATCAGCAGCGCGTTTCCCATCGTCTCTGCGCTGATCCCAGTGCTGTCGGAGAGGAAGAAGACCGGGACAGCGGGCGGGTCCGCGGTTTCTATCCGCTCCTCCTCCTTGGCCACCAATCAAAACCTCCGACGCTCAGCACACCGGATCACGCTATACCGGCAGCACCAGTGGTTTCTATCTCAGAGACGCCGCCGCACGGAGGAGAAGGGAGCAGAGGCGTTCTTTCTCTGCGAGCGCCGACGACGGCGGCGGATCCAAAAGAGCGCGATGCGCGAGCAGCCCTCAAGAAGGGTCGCTCGACACGCTGGGTCGGCGGCGAGGCACGCTGCGTCCATTGACCTGGTCCAAGCCCCAGATCTAGTGTCTTGCGATTGTGCATACTTACGTGGAGCTTGCCAAGGCAGAGTTTCGCAGGTACAGCACGTACCGGGCGGCCACCCTCGCCGGCATCTTCACCAACTCTGTCTTCGGCTTCATCAGGCTGGGCGTGTTGCTGGCCGCCATAGCCGCCGCCGGTGGCACTCTCGGCGGCTACGGCCCGCAGGAGGCGTCGACCTATGTCTGGCTCGGTCAAGCCTTCCTGGCGCCAGTGGCCATGTATGCGTGGAGCGACCTGGCCGACAGGGTGCGCACTGGTGAGATTGCGGTTGATCTTGCCCGACCACTAGACCTGCAACTGTCATGGTGGGTGCGCGACCTCGGCCGGGCGGCATTCGCACTGCCCACTCGTGGGTTGGCGCCGCTGCTGGTAGGCGCGCTCACTGTCGGCGTCGCGCTCTCCGAGACCTGGACCTCCTATCCGCTAGGCCTGGTGAGTTTGCTGCTCGGCGTCTCGGTGAGCTTCCTCTGCCGATACGGCATGAACCTGGTGGCCTTCTGGACACTCGACGTCAAAGGCTTCCTGAATCTCTACATCTTGGTGCTGGGGCTGCTCAGTGGCTTCTACCTGCCCGTGCACGTCTTCCCCGGATGGCTTCAAGCTGTGGCCTTCGCCTCCCCGTTCCCAGCCATGTTCCAGGCACCGATTGATGTCATGTCCGGTCGGGTAATCGGCCCAGCGGCGTGGCAGGTTATCGCCGGGCAGGCGGGCTGGGTGATCGGCTTGATCGTTCTCACCCGGGTGGTGCTCTGGAGGGCAACCCGGCGGCTGGTGGTGCAGGGTGGCTGACCTGGTGCTCTCATTGCGGCGGAGCTATGCGACCTTGGTCGGGTCGCGGGTCCGTGCCCAGCTGGCCTACCGGTCGAGCTTCGTGGTCGACGCGCTGACCGCGTTCGGCATAGGCGTACTGGAGTTCAGCGAGTTGTATCTGCTGTTGGCGACGGTGCCGACACTTGGCGGACTGACTCTGATCCAGGTCGCCCTGGTGTTCGCGCTGGCCAATACGGCGTTCTCGCTGGCCGACCTGATCTTCGGACAGCTCGACCAGATCAACGGCTATCTACGCGAGGGCAAGCTGGAGGCGTTCCTGGTGCGACCGCTCCCGCTGATGGCCCAGCTGGTGACCGCCGACTTCCAGTTGCGACGCGCCGGCCGGATGGTTTTCGCGCTGCTCGTCGGGGCAGTTGTGCTGGTGCAGGCCGACCCCGTCCTAGACCTCCGAACCGTGTACCTGCTGATCATCACCCCGTTCGTAGGGGCCGCCATCTTTGGAGCGCTGTTCGTCCTGGCCGGCGGGCTGCAGTTCTGGCTGGTCGACGGAGCCGAGTTCACCAACGCCTTCGTCTATGGCGGCTCGTACGCCGGTCAGGTTCCGGGCAGCACCCTCCTACTACCGATCCGGGTACTGTTCACCTTCGTCATCCCCGCCACCCTGGTCGCGTACCTGCCGGCAATGTTGATCTTGCGGTTGCCCGGGCCAGCGCTGCTACCCACCTGGCTGGGCTGGCTGGCACCGCTGTTCGCACTCTGGATCTGGCTGATCTCGCTGATCGTGTGGCGCGCTGGCATTCGCCATTTCACCGGGGCCGGAGGCTGATCAAAAATGGCCGATCCGATCATCCAGATGACCGAGCTGCGCCGGTCGTTCATCGTCAGCGACAAATCCGGGCTCATACGCCGAACCAAGCGGGTGGTGCACGCCGTCGATGGGATCACCGCCACCATCGAGGCTGGTCAGTCTTGCGGGTATATAGGTGCCAACGGCGCCGGCAAGTCGACCACGATCAAGATGCTGAGCGGCATCTTGGTGCCGACGTCGGGGCACGTGCGGACTTTTGGCCTGGATCCGGTGCCCAACCGCCGAGCCCTGGCTCGCGACCTCGGAGTTGTCTTTGGTCAGCGCAGCCAGCTGTGGTGGGACCTGCCGCTGCGGGACTCCTTCCGGATCCTGGGCGCAATCCACCGGCTTGACCCGTCCGCGGCCCGCCGACGGACCGACCAGCTGGTCGCCGAGCTTGGACTGGGCGGGTTGCTCAGTACTCCGGTACGCCAGCTGTCCTTAGGTGAGCGGATGCGCGGGGAAGTGGCCGCGGCTCTGGTGCACTCGCCACGTTTGCTCGTGCTGGACGAGCCGACGATCGGCCTTGACATGATCAGCAAGGAACGGCTGCGGCAGTTTCTCATCGCCGAGCGTCAGGCTCACGGCACAACGTTGCTGCTGACCACGCACGACATGAGTGACATCGAGCGGCTCTGCGAGCGAGTGCTGGTCGTCGACCATGGCCGGTTGGTTTACGACGGGACGCTGACCGACCTGGCGATGCGGGTGGCGCTGCAGCGGGTGCTGGTCGTCGACCTGTGGGAACCGAATGCCCCACTTCAGGTCGCGGACGCCGAGCATATCGGCAGCGAGCTCGATGGGGTACGGCAGCGGCTCGCGTTCTCCCCGGAGCTGACTACGGCTGCCCGCGTGCTGGCGGAGGTGTCGGCGCAGGTGGAGGTCCGCGACCTGACTCTTGAGGAACCGGCGATCGAAGAGATTGTCCGGACTCTCTACCACCGGCCTGGTTGAGCGCGAAACTCCTGCCACGAGCGAGCTGGCGGCTGGGTGCGGCGGAGCTTCAGGTCGGCGGCCGTCCGTCGACCTCGAGCGCCTCGACGGAGGGTAGTTCTGGCCGGGTAGCGGCGGGCCGGTCCAGGTAGAACCAGCAAGTGGAGGCAACGTCATCGCTACGCAGGCGGTAGCGCCCGTCCGGTCGCCAGCCGAGATCCTGGATGTCGACTCGCAGATTACGGGCGAAGAAGACCGGATCCATCAGATGCCAGCGGTAGAGCCCGAAACGCTGCTGGCTTGCGTACAGCCCGTCCGGCCGCAGCACCTGCGGCATCCCCAGGTAGGGCGTGCTGAACTCGGTGTATCCGCGGGGCGGAACGTCGAAGTTCCAGGCGCCGCCGAAGTAGTCCTCGGTCCCGGTGCCAGCAATAGTGGGGAAATCCTGGTCGCCATCGAGATAGAACTTGATCTCTCCCTCACCCCACCAGCCCGGGGAGTTGACCCCCCACGCCAGATAGGTGCCCACATAGTGTCCAAGGCCGTCGATCCGGTCGAGGATCATATGCGTCTGCCCCCGCGGCACCGGGTTGCTCCGCCGGAACTGAGCATGCAGGTAGCCCAACTCGCCGGTATCGGCCCCAAGCTCATAGGTGATTTGGTAGTAGATCATTGCCGTTCGGTCGGCGCGGTTTTCGATGGTGATCCGCGCACTATCTGCGAACGGCATCGGCCAATATGAGTTGAAACCCCCATTGGGGTTGACTGCTACCACCGCCGATGACACCTGGGCGAATCGGCCCCAGCCCTGGCAAAAAAAGTCACCGAGCGGAACCTCGACCGCCGGCGCGTCGGACTCATCCCACCATGCCCGCAGAATCAGGGTTCGCCAGTGATCGCGCTGAGTGGTCAACCAGATATGGGTGATCACACCCGACCCGCTGATCGCGGCCAGCTCACGCTCCGCACCAGCTTCGATGTTGACCGACGGGGAGATCTTCCAGCCGGTACCAAGATCGCGAGCAGCATCCGCCCCGGTGCCAGTCGTCGCTCGGGCACCGCCACCCCGGGATCCGTCTGGGTTCTCTGCACTGATCGACCGCGTCTCGACTTCGCGCAGTCGACTGACCTCGTACGGGCCCATGGGGCCACTTTCCCACAGGTAAGACCACCACCCCCAGACAGGTTTGGGCCGTAGGGCCGAGTGCGTCAGGCCTTGCCGCACCAGGCCAGCAGCTTGTCGGCTGGCCATGTGTTGACGACCCGATCGGGGTCCAGTCCCAGCTCTTCGGCCCGCTGGCAGCCGTAGATCTGGAATTCGAGTTGGCCGGGTGCGTGCGCGTCGGTGTCGATGGAAAACAGACAATCCATGTCCATTGCCATCTGCAACAGCCTGGTCGGCGGGTCACGTCGCTCCGGGCGGGAATTGATTTCCACCGCCACGTTGAAGGTGCGACACGCCTCGAACACGACCTCGGCGTCGAAGACCGACTGCGGCCGAAGGCCCCGTTCACCCTGAATCAGCCGACCCGTGCAGTGACCCAAGATGTTGGTTCGAGGATTCGCGATCCCACCGACCATGCGATGTGTCATCGTCTCCGAGTCCGAGCGGAGCTTGGAGTGGACGCTTGAGACGACGACGTCGAGTTCAGCCAGCAGCTCGTCCTCTTGATCAAGGCCGCCGTCCTCGAGGATGTCGACCTCGATGCCGCGCAGACAGCGAAACGGCGCCATTACGCTGTTGAGATCGGCCACCAAGGCCAGTTGGTTGCGTAGCCGATCAGCACTCAACCCACGCGCTACCTGAAGCCGCGGCGAGTGATCGGTAATGGCGCAGTATTCGTGACCAAGCGCCTGTGCGGTGATCATCATCTCCTCGAGCGGGCTGCCACCGTCGGACCAGGACGAGTGACAATGCAGGTCACCTTTGATGGCTGCCCGCATATTGAGTCCGCCCTCGACAAGGGGCTGCTTCTCCTCACGCAGCTTCTGCAGGTATTCGGGCACCTGCCCATCCATAGCCTGGGTGATCACCGTTGCGGTCTTGGGCCCAACCCCAGACACCTTTGCCCAGCTGCGCTGTTCCTGATGATGCGTGCATTCCTCCACAGACATCTGCTCGACGACATCTGCGGCGCCTCGGTAAGCACGCACCCGATAGGTATCGGCACGCGAGCGTTCCAGCAGATATCCGATCTCCCGCAGGGCCTGTGCTGGATTCACTCGGACCGGCTCCGCCGCGGACGCGGTTTGAGCTGAACCGTCGGCATCGGCGGCGCCTCCATCACCTTCTCAGAGCGGCTAACGATAGGTGGGAATCGAGGGTCCCGCCTTTCCCAAGCCGACCGGAACTCCACGATCTCTTGATGGCTTCGTCCAATAAAGTTCCACCACATCACGATGTCCTCGGCGAACGGCTGGCCACCGAGCATGATCATCCGGCCGCCCTGCGCACTCCGGAGGTGGAGGCTACGGCGGTTGACGCCGAGGTAGAGCAGCTGGTCGACTCCGACCGTCGTCGACTCCACGACGACCTCGCCCGAAACCACAAAGACCCCGTACTCGAATCCTTCCTGAATCTCAACCACAAGATCGGCACCAGCATCGAGTTTCAGATCTGCGCCACAGAGCGGAGAGTACGCGAGCGCCGGCGACCTCTCCTGGGCAACGTCACCGATCAGCACCTTTCCACGAACCCCAGGCCGAATGATGTCTGGCAGGTCGGAATAGCTCTCAAACGCCGGGGCGAGATCGCGCACTACATCCGGTAGCGCGACCCAGAGCTGTACGCCATGCAGCATTGGCGGCTTGTCCGGCTGGGAGATTTCGCTGTGCACGATGCCGTGACCGGCAGTCATGATGTTGAGCTCGCCCGGCCGTACTGCCGCCCGGGAGCCGAGGCTGTCACGATGTTCAACCTCGCCGTCCAGCAGCCATGTAACCGTCTGCAGACCGGTGTGCGGATGTGCCCAGACCTGCATTCCCGCTGAGCCGCTCACGTCCTCCGGTCCGTAATGATCAAGGAAGCACCAGGCGCCGATCATCCGGATCTGCTTGTCCGGTAGGGCGCGTGCCACCTCGGTCGTCTTACCCAGATACACCCGACGAGCGGTCAGCAACAGCTCCTCGGGACCGCCGTCCAGCCGACTCGCGCACAGGTATTCCTGTGGCCGCAGATCAAGATCACTCACGTGCGGACAAGCCTCCGATCGTCCACGACTTGTCAGTCTCTCAGCAGGCTATAGCGCGCTGAGACGACCGACAGTTCGGCACTACAGTCACCCTATGGCCGCGCGCACGCGAGAGATCAACAGGTCCCTGCTGCCGTCGGCCAAAACTCGAGCCACCATCTCGAAACGGCTCGCAGGCGTCACCGGCAAGATGACCACGGCCACCCTCGCGGAGATGGAGGCGCGGTATCACTGGTTCCGCAGGCTTGACGCCGAGGACAGATCATGGATCACGCTGGTAGCTCAGGCTGGCATCGACGGCTTCGTACGGTGGTTCGCCGCTCCGGGACCGGAGGTGCCGAGTACTTCAGAGATCTTCGGCTCGGCGCCGCGAGAGTTGGCGCGGAAGATCTCCCTCTACCAGACCGTCGAACTGGTACGGACCACGATCGAGGTGGTCGAAAGCCAGATCGATGAGCTGATGCCGAAGGGCGATCGGCCCATTCTGCATGCGGCGATCGTCCAGTACAGCCGTGAGGTTGCCTTTTCGGCGGCCGAGATCTACGCGCGTGCTGCGGAGCTGCGCGGCGCCTGGGATGAGCGCCTGGAAGCTCTCGTCGTTGATGCCGTGTTACGTGGCGAGACCGACGAGACGGTGCTGTCACGTGCCTCCACCCTGGGCTGGCACTCAACCGGGGGCGTTGTCGTTGTGGTCGGGCCCGCCCCGCAACTGGAGCCGGCGCAAGCCTTGGAGTCGATTCGGCATATAGCGGCCATTGCGGGGAGCAACATGCTCGGCGCGGTACAGGGCGACAGGATGGTCGTCGTGCTGGGCGGCGACAGATTGAATTTTCCAGACGACGCCGCGGATGTCGTCCGCAAGTTCGTCACGATGTTTGGTCCGGGGGCGGTCGTCGTCGGACCAACCGTGGAGCACTTGATGGATGCGGCTACCAGCAGTCGGGAGGCGGTCTCGGCATACCGCGCCGCGGCTGGTTGGCCGGAGGCGCCGCGGCCGGTGACGTCTCACGATCTGCTGCCGGAGCGGGCGCTGTCAGGCGACGGTCATGCTCGCCGCGCGCTGGCCCACGACATCTATGAGCCGTTGCAAGCGGCCGGCAGTGGGCTGCTTGAGACGCTGGTCATCTTCTTGGACCAGGGGCTCTCGGTGGAAGCAGCGGCACGTGCATTATTCGTCCACGCCAACACTGTGCGCTACAGACTGCGCCGAATCCATGAGGTCACTGGCTACAGCCCCACCGACCCGCGCGATGCGTACGCTCTGCGGCTGGCGGTAACTTTGGGCCGGCTCTTCGCTCGCTCCTCGCGCCATGAAGAAGCTCGGGTTTGATTCCGATCCTCTGAGCCAACAAAAACTGTTGGGAAACAAAAACTTGTAGGAAAGTGACAATTCGGCGTACGAAGATTCGTTCTTACCCGATACGGCCTTTTCGTCGGGGCCAAGAAATAGTACAGATGTGCTTGCGATTGTGGCGCCTGGTCAGGGGGCGCAGACACCAGGCTTTCTCGGTCCGTGGCTGGACGAGCCGTCATTCTCTGACCGGCTCAACTGGCTCTCGGCAGTGTCGGGCCTCGATCTGAGGCATTACGGCACCGAAGCCGACGCCGAAACCATCCGAGACACCGCGATCGCGCAGCCACTCCTGGTCGCGGCCGGCCTCCTTGCGGCCCTGGAACTTTTTCCGCATCCGGCCGACGCTTACCCGCTCGTTGGTGTGGCTGCGGGCCACTCGGTCGGCGAAATCACTGCGGCAGCAGGTGTCGGTGTGCTGTCTGCAGAACAGGCGATGGTTTTGGTACGCGAGCGTGGCCGTGCCATGGCGGAGGCTAGCGCCGCTACCCCGACCTCCATGACGGCCGTCATCGGTGGTGATCCCGAGGAGGTGCTCGGCAGGCTCGCCGCGCATGGGCTGACGGCTGCCAACAACAATGGCAGCGGGCAGATCGTGGCTGCGGGCACCAAGGATCAGCTGGTCACTTTGGCAGCCGATCCTCCAGCCCGCGCCAGGCTCATCGAGCTCAGCGTCGCGGGAGCATTCCATACCGTGCACATGGAGCCCGCTGTCGCCCGGCTCGAGGCGTTGGCGCGGGCCATCTCTACCCACGACCCGCGGACCCGCTTGCTGTCAAATACCGATGGCCAAGTCGTGCACGATGGCCGCGAAGTACTCCGCCGGCTGGTGGGCCAGGTGGCCACGCCGGTCCGCTGGGACCTTTGCATGACAGCCATGAGCGATCTCGGCGTCACCGGCCTGTTGGAGGTCCCGCCAGCAGGCACCCTGACCGGCATCGCGAAGCGGAACCTCAAGGGCGTGGAGCTCTTCGCTCTCAACACTCCGGATCAGCTCGAAGACGCGATCGAGTTCGTTCAGAAGCACGGCGGCGCAGCAGCCGCATCGCCGATTGCAGGCAATCCCACCTGGCGGCTGATCGTCTCCCCCGGGAAGGGCCAGTTTGTACGCACCGAGGACCTCGAGGCTGACACGATCCTGCCAACCCACAGCACAGTCGGGATGGTCAAGAACCTCCGTGACGAAATGCCGGTGAGCGCGCCACACGGTGGCATCGTCGTCGAGTGGCTTGTCGAGGATGGGGATCCCGTCTCCCCTGGTCAGCCACTTCTTCGACTCCACCCGACTGTCGAATCCGCGGACGCAACCGAGGTCACGCGATGATGCTCAAAGTCGCACCCGGAGCCAAATACTCCGCCATGCTCGGAGTTGGTGGCTATCGGCCCCGTCGGGTGGTCGACAACGCAGAGATCTGCACGATGATCGACTCCACCGACGAATGGATCCGCACCCGATCGGGGATCATCGAGCGCCGCTGGGCTTCCGATGACGAGACCATCCAGATGATGTCTGTCGCCGCCGCTCGTAAGGCGCTGGACCGCGCTGGCGTCGAAGCCGGCCAGATTGACACCGTCATCGTCTCCACCGTCACCCACCTCTACCAGACACCTGCAGTCGCCACCACGATCGCGAGCGAACTTGGAGCCAAGAGCGCCGCCGCTTTCGACATCTCGGCGGCCTGCGCTGGGTTTTGCTACGCCACCGCGATGGCCGACACGTTCATTCGCAGTGGCGCCTCGAAGTATGTGTTGATCATCGGCGTCGAGCGGCTCACCGACATGACCAACCGGTCCGACCGATCCACCGCCTTCCTGTTCGCCGACGGTGCCGGCGCTGCGGTGATCGGCCCCAGTGAGTCCGCTGGCATCGGACCCGTGGTCTGGGGGTCTGATGGCGATCAAGCTCCGCTGATTCAACAGACCGAGCCATGGGACGCCGCACTCGCCTGGGACACGGAGTTGTATCGATCCACCAAAGGCGAGGCCAGTTGGCCGACGCTGAGGATGGAAGGCAATCCCGTCTTCAAGTGGGCCTCTTACACGATGGCGAAGACCGCCGCTGAGGCGCTCGACGCCGCCGGCGTACGTCCCGAGGACTTGGACGTCTTCGCGCCGCATCAGGCGAACATGCGGATCACCGACGCGATGTTCCGTGCCCTGAAGCTGCCGAGCCGGGTCGTCGTGGCACGCGATATCGCGCGACAGGGCAACACCTCCGCCGCATCGATTCCACTGGCCATCGAGGCTTTGCTGGAGTCCGGCGAGGCCCATAGCGGGCAAACCTGCCTGATCATTGGCTTCGGCGCCGGCCTGGTCTACGCCGGTCAGGTGATCCTCCTGCCCTGAAATCTGGACGCAGGAACCATCCAACCAACACTGAAGGAGCTCTATTGATGCCCACCACCGAGGAATTCCGCGCAGATCTAGCTGAGATCGTCAACGAGGTCGCCGGTGTCCCAGTCGACGACGTCCAGCTTGACAAGTCGTTCACCGATGATCTGGATGTGGACTCGCTGTCGATGGTCGAGATCATCTATGCCGCCGAAGAAAAGTTCGGCGTCAGCATTCCCGATGAAGAGGCCAAGAACCTCAAAACGGTAGGCGACGCGGTCGCCTACATCGAGCGTGCTGCCGCCTGATCACCGCTGCTGATCATCTCGGGGCCAGACCAAGAAATGGCCCCGAGACCAGCCCGAAACACTCGACACGCTTCGCAGGAGTCACGCCATGTCACGCATCCGCGTCGTCGTCACCGGCCTCGGAGCCACTACTCCGCTCGGAGGCGATGTCCCCACCACCTGGGACGGCTTGTTGGCCGGCAAATCCGGCGTACGCAAGATCGCAGCCGACTGGGCCGCTGATCTGCCGGTGCAGATCGCCGCGCAGGCCGCTGTCGATCCAGCGGAGATCTTGGAACGCGTCGAGGCCCGCCGTCTCGACCGCTCCGCACAACTCGCGGTAGTCGCGGCCTTGGAGGCCTGGCAAGACGCGGGATACGGGCTTCGAGAAGATAACCCTGTCGACCGGGAGCGCCTCGGTGTAGCCATCGCCACGGGCATTGGCGGGATGATCACCCTGCTTTCCAACTGGGACATCCAGAAAGAAAAAGGGTCTCGGCGGGTCAGCCCGTTGGCCATCCCCATGCTGATGGCCAACGCCTCCGCAGCTAACGTCAGCCTGCGGCTCGGAGCGAGAGCTGGAGTACACACTCCCGTGTCGGCCTGCGCCTCCAGCAACGAGTCGATCTCGCTCGGCCTGGACATGCTACGGCTGGGCCGCGCCGATGTTGCCGTCGTGGGAGGCACCGAGGGCGTTATCCACCCGTTGCCGATCGCCAGCTTCGCCCAGATGCAGGCCATGAGCCGCCGCAACGACGAGCCGGAGCGGGCATCGCGACCATGGGATGTCGACCGGGACGGCTTTGTGCTCGCCGAAGGCGCTGCCGTTCTTGTCATCGAGACGCTGGAACACGCACAGGCGCGTGGTGCGCGTATCTACGGCGAGCTCGCCGGAGCTGGCATCACCGCTGATGCGCACGACATGGTCCAGCCGGACCCCTCTGGCGCAAGTCAGGCGTTGGCCATGACCAAGGCACTTCGCGAATCCGATCTTGCTCCCGGCGACATCGTGCATGTCAACGCGCATGCCACCTCGACACCACAAGGGGATGTCACCGAGGCTGGGTCAATTCGGCAATCACTGGGTGAACACACCGAGGCGATCGTCACCGCAACCAAGTCGATGACTGGCCACCTGCTCGGCGGAGCCGGAGCGCTGGAGTCGCTCGCCAGCCTGCTCGCTCTGTATCACCGTAAGGTCCCGCCCACCATCAACCTGGACAACCCAGAGCCTGATCTTGGTATCGATATCGCCACCAAGGTTCGTGACCTGCCAAGCGGTGATCTGGCGGCGATCAACAACTCGTTCGGCTTCGGCGGTCACAACGTCGCCGTTGCCTTCACCAGCGCCTACGCCACAGGAGGCTTGAGATGACGATGATAACGGACCGGGGCATCGCCCCGGGCACTGCAACCGCTCCCCGCACCACGAGAGCACACACGGCGGCTGCCCCCCAAAAGGTCAAGCTTCCCCGGGAGCAGGATCCGCGTAATCCGAACCTCCGGCTACGCGCCCTGTTGGACTCCGGTTCTCTCGAGTTGATCACTCCGGATGACGACTCTGGCATGCTGGCCGCGACCGGCACGATCAATGGTTGCCGGGTCGTTGCCTTCTGTTCGGATGCCACCGTGATGGGCGGCGCGATGGGAATGGACGGCTGCGATGTGGTCGTGCGGGCCTATGAGCGCGCGATGCACGACCGGGTGCCGATCTTGGGCATTTGGCACTCCGGCGGCGCCCGCCTGGCCGAAGGTGTGCTGTCCCTGCACGGGGTCGGTCGGATTTTCCACGCGATGACCCAGGCCTCGGGCAAGATCCCGCAGATCTCCATCGTGTTGGGCTTCGCGGCTGGCGGAGCGGCGTACGGGCCGGCGCTGACTGATCTGGTGATCTTGGCCCCGGAGGGTCGAATCTTCGTCACCGGCCCAGATGTGGTGCGCTCTGTGACCGGTGAGGATGTCGACATGCTGCGGCTCGGCGGACCTGACACTCACGGGCGCCGATCAGGTGTGGTGCATGTGGTCGCCGACGACGAGTCGCATGCCATAGAGCAGGGGCGGGCGCTGGCGACCCTGCTGGCTGACCAAGGTCTGACCGCCAGACAGGTGGCCGATGTTGATCTTGCTGCACTGCTGCCTGAGTCGCCCAGACGAGCCTACGACGTTCATCCACTGATCAATGGTCTGCTGGATGAGAGCTCGACGGTCGAACTGCATGCCCGCTGGGCTCCCAACGTGACCATTGCCCTCGGGCGGCTTGGCGGGCGGACGGTCGGTGTCATCGCGAACAACCCGCTCCGCCTGGGAGGCTGCCTGGATTCGCTCAGCGCAGAGAAGGCGGCCCGGTTCGTCCGGATGTGCGACACGTTCGGGGTGCCGCTGGTCGTGATCGTGGACGTACCCGGCTACTTGCCAGGCGTCGGCCAGGAGTGGGACGGGGTGGTACGTCGCGGCGCGAAGCTTTTGCACGCCTTCGGCGAAGCAGTGGTGCCGCGGGTGACGCTGGTGACCCGCAAGGCGTACGGCGGCGCGTACATCGCTATGAATGCACGCTCACTTGGCGCCACCCGAGTCCTCGCCTGGCCGGGAGCCGAGGTCGCCGTGATGGGCCCCACTGCCGCTGTTCGCATTCTCCACCGGCGCAAGCTGGCAGGGGTCGCCGACGATGTACGTCCACAGCTCGAGGCCGAACTCGCCTCCGAGCATGAGCGCATCGCCGGAGGCGTGGAGAAAGCGGTCGAGATTGGGGTTGTGGACGAGATCGTCGCCCCCGATAGAACTCGATCGGCCCTGGCAACCGCGATCCGTGACGCGGACACCGGCCAGAGGGGTGCCCACACCAACATCCCCCTGTAACGCCGGCTTGTCAGCGTCAGTGGTCGTATAGCGACCGCCCGTGCTGACAAGTCAGCGGAGGCTAGACGACGTCGTGCAACCAGCGGACTGGTGCGCCGTCACCGGCGTAGCGGAACGGCTCGAGCTCTTCGTCCCAGGCGCCGCCAAGCAGATCGTGCAGAGCGGTGGTGAGGTCTTTGCCTCCGAGCGTGGAGAGCGCCATCGCATGCTTGATCCGATCTTCAGGAATCATGATGTCGCCATGGATCCCGGTGATCGCGTGGAAAATGCCAAGCGCCGGGGTGTAGCAGTAGCGCTCACCTTCCGTGCCTGAAGTAGCCTCCTCGGTAACTTCGAAGCGAACCCGCTGCCAGCCTTTGAGGGCGCTCGCCAGTCGCGCCGCGGTCCCACAAGGGCCAGCCCAGGAGTACTCGGTCCGATAGCAGGCACGCTCGATTGGCTGGACGATCCAGTCCACACGCACGGGCATGCCGAAAACGCCGCCGACCGCCCACTCGATGTGCGGGCACAGTGCTGACGGCGCGGAGTGGACGTACAAAACTCCACGGGTCGTACTCATGGCCAGATCCTCCAAGTGCGAGACCAAAGACAACCTGAGGGCTGCCTTCCCCAACAGCCTCAGGCCGGTCACACGGATCTGGTGTGCTCCCTATCTTGCACCATGCGCCACAGTTGTACCAAGAGATGGGCATGACGACGCGCGCCCTTTTCGCTTCGCGACCCCATACATTGAGCCAGTGACGGTTGCGCCGTACGGATCCTGGGTGTCGCCCATTTCAATCGACCAGTTGACCGCTTCGTCAGTCGGACTCTCTGCCGTGCAGATCGATGGGCGGCATATCTACTGGCTCGAGTCCCGCGCCGCGGAAAGAGGCCGGACAAGTCTGTGGCGGCGGCTCATTGCCGGTGGTGAGCTCGTCGAGGTGACCCCAGCTCCGGCCTACGTGCGCGACAAAGTGCACGAGTATGGCGGCGGCGAGTACCACGTCTCGGGTGGCACGGTGGTCTATTCGGAGTTCAGCGACGGTCGCCTGTACACAGTCCGGAGCGCTGCTGAACCCCAGCCGATCACGCCTGAGGGCACCTTTCGATTCGGCGACATTCGAGCCCATCCCGACCGGGGACTGGTACTTGCTGTGCGCGAGGACCATTCGGTTAGCGGCGAACCTGTCAACACCATCGTGGCTCTTGATCTTGATGGTCCGAACCTCGACGGGGGTGCGGTACTGTGCGCCGGCGCCGATTTCTACTCCACACCTGAGCTCTCGGCCAGTGGGCGAATGGCCTGGACTCAGTGGAACCATCCGAACATGCCGTGGGACTCCACCACGATCATGGTCGGCGATTTGAGCGGTTCCACGATCATGAACAGTCAACCCGTCGCGGGAGGTTCCAACGAATCCGCGCTGCAGCCTCGCTGGCTGGATGACAATCTGATCTTCGCTTCCGATCGTTCGAACTGGTGGAACCTCTACCTGTGGAACGAGGACGGTGTGCGGCCGCTCTGCGCCACAGAGGCAGAGTTCTGCGCGCCGCAGTGGGTACTCGGCCAGCGGCCGTACACGATCATCGATGATGATCATCTGCTGTGCAGCATGAACCGCAGCGGCGAACAGTACATCGCCGTACTGAGAATTTCAGACGGCGGACTTCAGCAGTTAACGTCTTCCGGCACTGCCGCTACCTCGTTGGATGTCGCCGGCCGCAGCGCGGCCGCGGTCCTCAACTCACCGGACAGACCCGCGGCGCTGGCCCTGCTTGACCTCGATCATGGCAACTGGACAGTCGTAAAGTCCTCCACTGCGATGATCATGGATGAGGCCTCGATATCGACGGCCCGACCGGTCAGCTGGTCTGGTGAGCGCGGCACGGTCTACGGCTTCTTTTACCCGCCCCGCAACGCCCGCTGGAGCGCACCCGCCAACACCCTGCCGCCCCTGATCACGCTGTCCCATGGCGGCCCGACCGGCTTCACTGGAGCCGATTTCAAGATCGCGTACCAATTCTGGACCTCTCGCGGGTTTGCCATTCTCGATGTCAACTACAGCGGCAGTGCCGGTTTTGGCCGTGCATACCGAGACCGGCTGAAGGGACGCTGGGGAGTCGTCGACGTAAGGGACTGCATAGCGGGTGCGGTATCGATGGGAACCCAAGGGCTCGCCGACCCAGCCCAGCTCACGATCCGCGGCGCGAGCGCTGGTGGCTTCACCGCCCTGGCTGCCCTCACGACCACGGATCGTTTCGCCGCGGGAATCAGTCTGTTTGGTATCGCCGATCTCGAAGGATTGGCGACCGACACGCACAAGTTCGAGGCGCGCTATCTCGACAGCCTGATCGGGCCGTATCCCAAGGACCGCGCCAGCTACATCGAGCGTTCACCGATCCACCACCTCGATCGGCTATCGGCACCGATCCTGTTGCTGCAGGGAACCGATGACAAGTTGGTGCTGCCGAAGCAGGCTGAGATGCTGGCTGAAGCAGCACGCCAGAAAGATTTGCCTGTCGCCCTGATCATGTTCGAAGGCGAAGGCCACGGTTTTCGTAGGGCGGAGACGATCAAGGCGGCAACGGAGGCGCAGATCTACTTCCTCGGCCGGATTCTCGGCTTCGAGCCAGCCGATCAGGTATCGCCCATCCCTATCGAGAATCTGGACCGGTGATCACTTGCCGGCGTGCCCAATATCGGCCTGCCACGGCCGGAGCCGCGGAACCCAGGCCCGAACTGCGTCACGGTAGCGCTGGTATTCATCCCCGTAGCGCTCCAGCAACCGGGGCTCCTCGTACCAATGTACGAACGCCGCTGTGATCGCCCAGACGGCAAGGGCATATCCCAGCAATGCCAGGGAGCCAAAGATCATCGCCTGGCCGAGCACCGCGGTGACCACGGCGACATACATGGGATTGCGTACGAAGCGGTAGTCACCACCCACCACGAGCCGCTCTGTAGGGGCAACCGGCGCTGGGGTACCTCCGCCCTCGACGACGAAACGGGCGAAAGCTCGGACCAGCACGGCAACCGCCAGTACCAGCAACACCACACCTGCTGTCATCCGGACGATCGCGAGCGGCGACATCGGCCGAGGTGACTCCCACCCGCTGATGAGCCAGGGCACCAGCCCGGCCACTACACAGGGCGCAAGAACGAAGAAGACGGCGCTGCCGACCGTGGCTGTCGATCGCCGCATGCAGACCCCTCGGTGTGACTACGCCGGCAGCAAGGAGGTGTCTGGCGCAGGTCGTGGCCCGAAGATCGCCTGGCCGACTCTCACCGTTGTCGCGCCGTATTCGATCGCGATCTCCAGATCGCCGGACATGCCCATGGACAACTCGTCATATGAGCCGGCGACGTCATCGCTACCCTGCAGCCGTCGTTGCAGATCACGCATGCGCTCGAAACAAGCGCGGACCTCTCGCTGGTCATCCGACAGCACAGCCAAGGTCATCAGGCCGCGGACTCGCAACGTCACGTAGGCCTTCAGTGCAATGGCGAACGCCTCCACCTCGTCGGGTGGCAACCCGTGCTTTTGCGGCTCGCCGGATGAGTTGACCTGCAGAAAGACATCGAGGCTGCGGCCTTCAAATTCCAAAGCCTGATCAAGCGCGGCGGCCACCTTGATGGTGTCGAGCGCATGGAACTCCGACGCGATGACAGCAACCTGCTTAGCCTTGTTCCTTTGAAGATTGCCGATGATCGCCCACCTCAGATCAGGATGATCAGCGAAGCGCTTAGCCTTATCCAGCGCCTCCTGAACCTTGTTCTCCCCCAGCAGCCGAACGCCTGCCTCATACGCGTCCGAGACCAGGTCCATTCCTTGGCTCTTGCTCACCGGTAGCAACCGCACTTCACTCGGATCGCGCCCGACTCGCGTGCACGCCGCCTTGATTCGCGCCTCCACCGCGGCCAGATTCTCCGCCACGCTCCCCATGCCTGAACCTTAGTCTCGCAGCACCACTGCGATGGCGTGTTATCCGAGGTCGAGGCCTACGGCCAGCGAGCGCCGAGCGAAATCAGCCCGAGGGCAGCGAGGATCGCAAAACCCAATCCGAAGCCGGCGTAACGCGCGGTGACCTCTCGGTCCACCTTTTCCTTGCCAACCGAGCTGCCGATGTCTCGGTACACGTCTTTCAGCTCTCCGGCAGAAGCGGCGGTGTACGCCTCCCCGCCTGAGATCTTGGAGATGCGCGCCAACTCAGCCCTGTCTACTGGCACTGGCTCCCGCCTGCCACCGATATCGATGTAACCGTCAGGAGTCCCGTACGCGATGGTGTAGATCGGGACTGATTGGGCCTTTGCGGCCATCGCAGCCTGATCCGACGGACGGCCGACCTGGGTCTTGCCGTCACTCAGCAACACGATGCGGGCCGGTGGCACAATTTTCGGGTTGTCCGGGTCGGGCGGCACCTGTGTTAGAGCAGCAAGCGAGGTATAGATGCCCTCACCGATTGCCGTTGAGGCTTGCGGCCGCAAGGAACGGATTGCTGCTGTCACCGATCCACGGTCGAGGGTGGGCGGCACCAGCGTCGTCGCTGTGCCAGCGAATGTCACCAACGCGACGTTGAACTTGGGTGGAAGAGATGTCACAAACTGCTCGGCTGCGGACTTCGCTGCCTCCAGCCGGTTCGGTTCCACGTCCTTGGCCTCCATGGACAGCGACACGTCGATGGTCAGCACGATGGTTGCCCGTTCCCGGGGCACAGAGACTTGATCTTTCGGCTTGGCGAAGGCCATCGTCAAGGTCAGCAGGCTGAGGATCGACAGACCGACGGCGACGTGCCGTAACCACGTGCGGTCCCGCGGAATGACGAGGTCGAACATCGTCTTACTGACTTGTATGCTGCGGTTCCGCTTTCGCTGTACCAGCCACAGGTAAAGACCGACCAGCAGCGGGATGAGCACGAGCAGCCACAGCCGCCCGGGCGCGAGGAAGGAGAGAAGCGGGGTCACGGGAGGCCTTCGACAACCTCAGGACGCCCAAAAATCACGGCTTCGCGAGCGTCGGAGCCGCGCGCCGGCGACTGCAGGAGCGAAGCGCGAAACACGCACTTCCGTTTCGCGGGGAGCGACGAAGGAGCCGGCTCCCTGCGCGGCGTGCGCGAGCGAAGCTTCAACATCACGGCCACTTTGCTCCTAGCGAGATGGCGCCGAGCGCCGCCAGGACCGCCAGCGCCAGGCCGTACCCGGCAAAGCGAGCGGTCACTTCGCGATCGGCCTTCTCATAGCCGATGTCGGATCCGATGTTCTGGTACACCCTTTTCAGCTCATCGGCAGTTGCTGCCGCGAAGTAATCGCCATTGGTGGCCGCAGCGATTCGCTTCATTTCCTCATGGTCGACCGGTACGGGTTCCCGCTTGTCGTCCAGATCGACATAGCCGTTTTCAGTCCCGTACGCGATCGTGTAGATCGGAACCTTGGCCGTTCTGGCCTCCGCCGCCGCCTGCAGCGGCGCACGACCGGTGGTGTTGGCGCCGTCGCTGAGCAGCACGATGGCTCCAGGCGCTATCGAGTCTGGATCGTCGCGATCCTTCGGAGCCTGCTGGAGAGCACGAAGCGCTGTGGCGATTCCCTCGCCGATCGCTGTCGATTCCTGCAGTTGGATGCCGTTGATGGCGTTTTCCACTGTGCCATGGGCGGTGGTCGGCGGCACCAGAATCGCTGCGGACCCTGCCATCGAGACCACCGAGACGTTGTACTTCTCGGGCAGCTTGATCACAAAGTCGATGGCTGCTTGCTTGGCGGCGTCGAGCCGGGTCGGTCTGACATCGGTGGCCTGCATCGACAGCGAGGAGTCGATCACCACTACGACCGTAGCGCGCTCGCGTGGCACATCGATCTGGGTCTTCGGCCGTGCGAAGGCCGCTGTGAGGGTGATCAGACTCAGCAACGACAGCGCGACAGCGAGATGACGCCGCCATTGCGACTGCTTCGGCACGATAACGTCGAGCATGGAAGTGTTGGTGAAGCGCATGCCACGCCGGTTTTTTCGAAGGCTGGCGAAGATGTACGCCAGAATCAGCACCGGAATGATGAGCAAGATCAGCAGCCGCTCGGGCGACAGGAACGCTATCTGGGGAATCACCTGCTGCGACAGCAGCGCGGATCTCATTTCGTCACTCCCTGTGGCGGGGCGTGCAGCATGCTCGCCACGCGACGGTACGCCAACACGAACCGAGCAATGTCTTGCACCCAGTCTCGGTCAGTCCGCAGCTGGATGTGCCCGACACCTGCACGACGAAGCGAGATACGGATTCGTTCCCGCTGGGCCGCGCTTGCCGCATCCATTCTCGCTCGCGCATCTGAGTCGCCGGTGTTCACGTAACGCTCGAAGTCAGTCTCAGGATCGCGGATCAGCATGTCACCCACGTTGGGGAACTCGATCTCCCGGCGGTCGACCACCTCAACCGCCAGAACTTGGTTGCGAACGCTGAGCCGACGCATCGAGCGCTCCCAGTCAGGTTCAACGTTGGGGTCCAGCTCATGATCACCCGGAGTCAGAAAGTCCGACACCACTACCTTCAACCCACGGCGACGCTGGGTACGGGACAGCTGCTCGATACTTGCCGCGAGCGCCATCGGGCCTCTGGCGTGATCGGGCACGAATGGCTCGGTCAACATCTTGCGGAGCAGGCCGTACAAGGCGGAACGGCCAGATCTGGCCGGTAGCCGGCGCAGGCTCTCCGGGCGCAAAATGTAGCCGCCGAATCGGTCGCCCATCTTCTGGGTGAGAAAGCCGATCGTAGCTACCGCAGCGATGCCGAGATCCCGCTTGGTCACTCCCTCCGTGCCCCAGTTCATCGATGGAGTGACGTCAAGCAACGCCCACACCTCGAGCTCCCGATCGGCGATTGTGTCGCGCACGTGGGGCACGACGGTGCGTGCGGTGACCGCCCAGTCGATTCTGCGGACGTCGTCCTCGCCGGGGACGTAGGCCCGGGCGTCGCTGACGTCCGAACCGGGCCCTGGCAGCAGGCCCATGTGGTCGCCGTGCAGGAACCCTTCGAGACGACGCACGATGGTGAGCTCCAGCCGCCGCAGCGCGGCCTCCGGCGCCAGCTTGTGCAGCGGGATCGTGGCCCGGGTCGGCGCACCGATCACGGAGGCAACTGCTCCGATGTTCTCCTCCGGAGCAGCGAACTGCAGCGGAGCACCGCTGGGCGGGGGGAAACTCACAGGCGTACCAGGAAAGCCGGGCGTGCCGACGGGCTGACCGCCTGGCGGCGGGATTGACACCTCAGCCTCTAGTTGAAGTCCGGCGGGTTTGGCATATTCGGCACCGGCTGCTGATAGGGCGCCGAGGGCGCGGGATAGGTGTTAGCCGACGGCACTGAACGTCCGGGCGGAGTCTGATGGTTCGGCCCGGACTGCTGGTTCCACACTGGCGTAGGTGGTGGCACCATGGCGACGATCCGCTCGATCACCTGAGCTGGTGCGATGTTGTCGGCCACGGCATCGAAACCCAGCACAATGCGGTGCGCCATCACATCTTTTGCCACCGACTGGACATCGGTCGGCAGCACATAGTCCCTACCATGGATCAGCGCCAGAGCACGAGCAGCGGCCACCAGGCCGAGCGTGGCACGTGGGCTACAGCCGATCTGGATTACTGGCGTGAGATCCGGCAGGTTGAACTCGGCGGGCGTACGCGTCGCCAAGACAAGCCGAACGATGTATTCGGCGACCAGGTTGTGAACGAAAACGTCCTGAGCTTGACGTTGTAATTGCAGGATCAGTTGCGGGTTCAAGACCGGCTCTGAGGTCGGCGGATCGACACTCATCCTGCGGAGGATTTCGAACTCCTCATTACCGGCCGGGTAAGGTACATCGACCTTCAGCAGGAAGCGGTCACGCTGTGCCTCGGGAAGTGGATAGACACCCTCGGATTCCAACGGGTTCTGAGTGGCGATCACGATAAAAGGCTGCGGCACCGGGTAAGTCGTGCCGCCAATCGAGACCTGCCACTCAGCCATTGCCTCCAACATCGCCGCCTGCACCTTCGCAGGTGCGCGGTTGATTTCATCGGCGAGCACAAAGTTCACGAAAATCGGCCCGAGCTCGACGTCGAAGCTCTCCTGGCTGGCCCGGTAGATACGGGTCCCGATGATGTCGGATGGGACCAGGTCGGGAGTGAATTGGATCCTGGCGAACTCACCACCAACGACGGTGGCAAAACTGCGTACTGCGAGCGTTTTGGCCACGCCAGGTACACCTTCGAGCAAGCAGTGTCCTTGGGCGAGCAGAGCAACCATGAGTTGCTCGACCATGTGTTCCTGCCCAACGATCACTCGCTGAACCTGGGCAATGGCATCCCCGAGTAGCTGCGAGGCGGTCTGGTTTCCGAGGTTGCCCGAGGTCCGAGCGGCCGGGCGCTCTTCGACAGGCTGGCCGAACGACGGACTACTCACGCACCTCTCCTGTTACTCGTCCATGCTTCCTGGGCGGTCCGGAACTCCAGAACCGTCGCCGCTTGCGCCGGACACCGAGCCATTCTCGCAGACGCAGGACTCAAGGCTATGGGCCCGCACAAACCCAGAACCAGGCGAACTTGCCAGGCCGCGCTGTGGGCACGCTGTGAATCTGCCCATACCTCGCTATGACACGCATCGCTTCAGTGCGCGTGCAGAAGCTTTTCGCGAGGCGCAGAGAGCAACGGCCCCTTCCCCCAACTGGGCGAGGGTTTCGGTGAGCCGGCGGAGGGCAGGTCCCGCGCCGGCTTCCACGCTTCGGTGAGGCGAGCCTGTAGAGGCCGAATAGACTCTCCGTGCCCCGTACCGCGCGGCGCTCGGCCTCATCCGGATCGAGGCCGCGAGATGGAGTGTGATGTCGAGCACAGAGCCACCTACCGGATCGCCGGACGAATCGTGGGCCAGCTCCGACTCCTCCTCTCCAGGCTTCGACGAGGAACCTGGCGCAGGTCCGGCGTATGTGCCAGTGACGCCGCTGCTGCCAGATGATCCACCAAAGGTCGGTGATTTCTGGCTCGACGCGCGACTAGGTGCAACGCCAGCGGGCATAGCCTTCACCGCGCACGACGCAGCGAACACGCCGGCAATGGTGATCTTGCTATCCGAAGGTGCAGCCGCGGATGCGGCGGCGCGGGCTCGCTTGGCGGGCGAGATCAATAGGCTGCACATCGACACGGTGCTCGCACGGGGCGGCCATGGGCAAGACACTGGCCGGCTCGGCCGCAAATACCGCAGCGGGGACGACGATCCTATTGCGCCTGACGACCGTTTTGTCGCCCCGTGGGCGGCGCTGGCCTACGACGGTTCACCGGCTGCAGCGGCGCAGGCTATGTGGATCCTCGACGCCGTGCAGATTGCAACGCTGCCGCCGCAGGGCGTTCCGCTCGGCCCCGACTACCAGCAGTACTGGATCGACCGGGTACGTCCGGGCCTGGCGCGCCTTTGGCCGCTGCCGTGGCCGGGCCGCTTCGACCGGGCAGGTTGGCGAACGATCTTGGTGTCTTGGCTCCTCATGCTGCTGCTCGCGGCCTTGGCAGTACTTATCGCGATCTTGATCTTCCGCAATCAACCCCCACAGTCCCCTCCGGCGCCCACAGGCAGCTCCGTCGGGCCACAGACCGGATCGCCGCAGTCAGGCACACAATCAGGGTCCCCGCAGTCCCCCGCACCATCGGGATCACCATCCTCCGGGTCGCCTGGACCGTCGGGCACCGAATCGGGCGGTGGGGAGCCGACGGAATCTGCGACGGGATCGCCAGCTGCAAGCAACAGTCCACGCTCGAGGTTGTAGTGGTTAGCGCAGCAATAAAGACTTCCGAGTCGCTGGTCAGCGCGCCTGGGACGTACGCTGCGACCGCTCAGAAGGGCCACTTGGTCCGGCTCGCAGGCTGGTTAGGCATCTTCACGCTGCCGGTCCTTATTGCTCTGTACGTCGGTGCGACCACTTTCGACGGCACTTTCATGCCATGGCGTCCGATCATGGTCGATCTCGAGGTGTATCGCCGCGCAGGTTCGGTATTGCTTGCCGGTGGCAACTTTTATGATCTTCCTGGGACGCTGCAGTTCCTGTATCCGCCCTTCGCGGCCGTCCTGGCGGTTCCCCTGGCCCTACTGCCAGCCACGGTGGTCCAGATTGGCTGGACCGCGGCGGGCGCCGTGGCGCTTGTTGCGATCCTGCATCGCTTCGGCCTCACCGGCTGGCAGCTCAGCCTCGCAGGCACCGCAGTGGTTTACGTCGTCGAGCCTGTCGTCCAAACACTGGCCTTCGGGCAGCTGGGGATCTTCTTGGTAGCACTCATTGTCCTGGACCTCGCCCCTGGTCCTCGGATGTTTCCTCGGCGCCTGTTACCGGAAGGGATGCTTACCGCTGTCGCATCGGCGATCAAGCTCACACCGGCGATCTTTGTGGTCTATCTGTTGGTCGTGCGGAGGTTTCGCGCCTTCGGGGTCGCCGTCGTCACCGGCCTTGTGCTCACGCTGGCAAGCGCAGCTATCGAGCCAGCGGCCTCGTACGAGTTTTGGACGAGGTTGGCACACGGCGACACCGGGCTCGGGCACAGCATCATCTACTACACAAACCAGTCCGTGATGGCCGACATCGTCCGGATCTTCGGGCTGGGACCGGAGCCGGCGATCATCGGACTCGTCTTGTCCTGTGCGGTCGCAGCCGCCGGCGTTTGGGCCGCCGCTCTCTGGCACCGACTTGGTGATGTTCGGCTCGCGGTCAACCTTTGTGGAGTTGCGGGACTGCTGGCATCACCCGTGTCCTGGTTGCATCACTTCGTGTGGGTGGTCCCACTAGCCATGAGCCTGCTCGAGCGGCGCCCCATCAGCCCGCGCAGTCTCCCGTTCTGGTATCTCGCCTTAGGGTGGCTCTTTGTCGGGTGGGTCGTGGTAGCGCCGTTCACGGCCCTGCCTAACGGAGCAGATGTCGAACTCCACTGGAGCTGGTCACAACACCTGCTCGCCTCGATTACACCAGTTGTTGGCCTCGGGCTCCTTGCTGGCGCAATCATCATCGCCCGACCGCGGGTACTGACGGTCTGCGCTCGCCTGGACAGCAAGAGGATCGCCTTGTCCCGTTAGAGCCGGGACTCGCTACCAGGTCACCCGTACTGGGTGCCCGATTGATGCCTGATGCACGAGAAGCGCTGCTACGTCCCCTCCGGGCAGCTGGGAATGGCCGCTGTCAGGCCTGCCTGTGTCGCATGATCATGGAAGCGTGTAGCCGCCGAACGTTCGCTGTCAGAAATTGATCAAGTGTGAGATCGGTGGCAGCTGAGGATTGGTCGCTCAGCCAGTCCAACTTAGTGCGGCAGGTCCGTACTCCACGAGGGTCAATCTGCCGCCTGAGTGGTCACGAATCCGATAATCACAGCGGTCCACCAAAACGTCTGTGACGCGCCCGCGAGAACCATGCCACGACGTACCACGGACCGCGCAGGGGTCGGCATTTGGCGTTCCATGAGCCGTGACGTCGACAGCGCAAGCACTCCCACAATTCCCACACCGAGCACACAGCTGAGCTTGACCACGATCATCCATGAACTCAGATCTGGCTTAAGCACTACTCCGCTGGCGGTGAGACCGGCGAGCCCAATCCAGATAAGGGGCGTCATCCGTTCGGCGGTGAGCAGCACGTCGCCGATCGTCACCCGGCGAGTCAGGGAGAGCAGGCCGTACCAGTCGACTGCGAGCACCGAGCCGAAGCCGACAACAAGAGAGATCAAATGAACGAACAGAGCGATCACTTGAAACCAGTGCGGTGGATAAAGCAACGTCGAAAGAAGGATCAACCCGACGATGCTCACGCTGACCAGAGCGAGCAGTCGCGCCTCGGACGCCGTCACTAGCCCATCGAGCCTCACCGTGCGAGCGAACATTTGCAGCAGAAGCAGCTTCCCCCTGAAACTCTCTCGGCGCGATGCCGCATTTCCGACTCTACTGCTCGCGGGCATGTCGATGTCGCCACCCTCCGCCGTGAGATTCAGCGCCGTCGTATGCAGCCATCCAAGATCAACTTGGGTAGGAGGCAGCACGGAAATTGACCCGCAGGCTGTATAGCGAGCTGGTCGCGGTGATGTAGAGATGATTGCGCTGGCGACCCCCGAAAGCGAGATTGGCGGTGATCTCCGGCAGGCGCAGCTTGCCGATCAGGGAGCCGTCCGGGTGATAGCAGTGGAGGCCGTCGTGAGCCGCTCCCCAGAGGCGACCAAGATGATCAAATCGGATCCCGTCGTAGCCCTGTTCGTCGGCGCAGAAGACTTCGCCGCCGGTTAGCGTTCCATGATCAACATTGAAGACTCTGATGTGGTGCAGCTCGCTGTCGACGATGAACATACGCCGCTCGTCGGGTGAAAAAGCCAGCCCGTTGGGCTGGGCGAAGTCCTTAACCACCGCTGTCAGGTTTCCGTTATCCGGATCCAGACGGTAGACGTTGCGCGAGCCGATCTCAGAGGAGGCTTCGTGACCTTCGTAATCGGTGTGGATGCCGTAGCTGGGGTCGGTGAACCAGATCGATCCATCTGACTGCTCCACGACATCGTTTGGGCTGTTCAGCCGGCGACCGTCGTATGAGGTGGCCAGCACTGTGATCGAGCCGTCGTGGTCGGTTCGCGTCACCCGGCGCTCACCGTGCTCACAGGTTACGAAACGGCCCTGCCGATCGACCGTACGTCCGTTCGTGAAGCCACCCGGTGTCAGGAAGACGTCAGTACGTTCGCTCACCTCGTCATAGCGGAGGATCCGATCATTCGGGATGTCACTGAACAACACGAATCGGCCGGCCGCGTGATAGCCCGGTCCCTCCAGCCACCGACCCCCGGAGAAGAGTCTGGCAACCGAGCGGTCGCCGCCCGTACCTGCGAAACGCGGATCCAGCACCTCGAACTCTGCCGGGATGAGATCGGCCACGGGTCCTCCAGTGTTGTCGGCACTGCGTCTGCAGCCTGCGGCGACTTTATCGAGAGTGCGCCCTAACCTGACCGAAGGGCGCGCCGGAGTCGTGGAAGGTCATGGTCGCTATCATCGGCCTCGACCATCTGACTGACTTCAAAACATCCTGGGGCGGTAGCTCAGCCGGTTAGAGCAGGGGACTCATAATCCTCCGGTCGCGGGTTCAAGTCCCGCCCGCCCCACGCAAGCATGAGCCCCACGCAAGCACCACGGCCTTAACCGTCGCAGTCGAGTCGAATGCTGTTCCCCGCTGCGCTCAGAAGTGGTTGGTGTAGGACAGGAAGCGCCAACCATCTGGATTCGCGAGCAAGTGGTACGTCGTGCGCGTGTCCCGGATGATTTTCCCGTGCTCGTCCTTGGCGTTCCAGCGAACGGTCGCGAAACTGGCGGAGTCGCCGAGCGGATGAGGTTCGATCTCGATCGGGAGCCACAAGGCCGCACCCTTACCACGGTAGGTGTTCATTGTCGTGGCGAAGTGTTCGCGCACCGCTTCCCGGTCGGGCAGGTGGATCGCCCTGCCCTCGCGGATCGCTAGGAATGGAGCCTCGCAGAGTGCGGTGACGCCATCAGCGTCCTGCGCGGAGTAGCGGCGAGCGTACTCCTGGATCAGCGACTCGACAGTCGTAGCCATACGTCGACTCTTCCCAGTCGCTGCAGCTCAGTCAATCCCCCCGACTGGTGCCATTCTTACTCCACCGGCACTGTTGGCGGATGGTCTACCGGTTGATGTAACTCGATGCTGATCATGTCGTCGCTGCGGGTGATTTCTCGTCTCTTACGTGGGCCGCCGAGCTGCAATCACGACGAGCCCGGCCAGCAGCACAATGGCGCCGACGATGAGCAAACCCAATCCCCAATCGGCCGGCGATGCCGTCGCCGGATGTGAGAAAGCCGTCCGCCTGCCAAGCGCCCCGAGGAGTTCGCCGACATTCTCGGCGTGCTTCTTCACGGTCGCTCCAACGATTCCAATAACGACGCCCGAAAACACCAGCCAGACCGGAATCTCATTCGTCGGCCGCTGCAGGGTCTGGCTCATCGATCCTCCGTTGGGTGATGCGGATAGATTGGCGCAGGCGACCTGTTGGGGCAGGAACAGCGGCGCATCGTCGCTTGATCGTTATCCAGTGACTCTTCAGCCAAACCATGGTGTCAGCCCCCTCCAGCGCCCTGATCACGTCCAGGGCCGCGCCGATCTCATCACGACTCGTCTGCGTCGTGGGCCGGCAGCTGCACCGACAAGCCGCTCTGACGCCGCACCGACAATGACGAGTCCGTTCAGCCTCCAGGTGTTGAAGTGCTTTGATCCGGGTCGCCTGGAAGCCCCAACCTTCGGTGTTGTTGCATTTAGGCATGAAACAGATCGGGTTTCTCTCATTCGGCCACTGGACGCCGTCACCGCAGTCACAGACACGCTCGGCATCCGACGCGCTCCTCCAGTCCATCGAGCTCGCGGTCGTGGCCGAAGAGCTCGGAGCCGACGGCGCGTTCTTCCGGGTGCATCACTTCGCGCGCCAGCTGTCCTCTCCCTTCCCGCTGCTCGCCGCCATCGGAGCCAGGACGAATCGGATCGAGATCGGGACCGGCGTGATCGACATGCGCTATGAGAATCCGCTCTACATGGCTGAGGACGCCGGTGCCGCCGATCTGATCTCCGGTGGGCGGCTTCAGCTAGGCATCAGCCGGGGGTCACCGGAACAGGTGATCGACGGGTTTCGATACTTCGGCAACGCCCCCGAAGAGGGCTCTGATCACGCGGCAATGGCCCGCGATCACACGCGGGTGTTCCTAGAGGTGATCAAAGGCGAGGGATTCGCGCAGCCCAATCCGCGGCCGATGTTCCCAAACCCGCCGGGCCTGCTGCGTATAGAGCCGCACTCGCCGGGACTTCGCGAACGGATCTGGTGGGGAGCCGGATCCCGCCGCACGGCCGAGTGGACTGCGGAGCAAGGCATGAACCTGATGAGTTCGACGCTGCTTACTGAAGACACGGGGATCCCGTTCCACCAACTCCAGGCTGAGCAGATCCAGCGCTTCCGGGACGCCTGGAAGGCCGCCGGCCACCAACGTAATCCGCAAGTCTCGGTGAGCCGGAGCATCTTCCCGATCGTCAGCGACATGGACCGTGCGTATTTCGGCGACGCGGCGAGTAGCCAAGACCAGGTCGGTTACCTCGATGGCGGCCCTGCCCGATTCGGCAAGACCTACGCCGGAGAGCCGGATGAGCTCGTCAAGGAACTTGCCGAGGACGAGGCGATCGCGGCCGCGGACACGCTGCTTCTCACGATTCCGAATCAGCTCGGCGTGGACTACAACGCGCATGTCCTCGACAGTGTGCTGCGCCACCTTGCGCCGGAACTTGGCTGGCGGTAAGGCCGTCTCCCATGCGACGAGGCCTTCCAGTCGCGTTGCGCTAGCACGGGATCGTTAGGGCGATCAGTCGCGCATCTGGTGGATTCGCGGACACCATGGTGGGGTGAAGGTCGAAGAACAGTCCCTGGTAGGCCGTGAGCCAGAACTGGCCGCCTTGGCAGAGCTGCTCGGCGACGCTGCGGCCGGTCGTGGAAGGGTGGCGGTCATGCTCGGGGAGCCGGGCATCGGCAAGACGCGCCTGTCCGAGGCTGCGGACACGATGGCTCGGCGGTTGGGCTTCGACGTGGCGTGGGGTCGCTGCTCGTCGGTCGACATGCCGTCGTACTGGCCGTGGAAGCAGGTGGTTACCAACCTGCTAGGCGAAACCGATCTCCTTGAGCACGGCCGGTTCGCATCACAGCCGGAGCTGTTCGCCGCCATCGCGGAGGCAATCGAGGCGCGGACCCGTGCCGACGCCGTACTCGTGATCTTCGAGGACGCGCATTGGGCCGATCCAGGCTCCCTTGCCTTGCTGGAATTTCTGGCGGGCGTCGTCTCCGGACAGCGATTGATGCTCATGGTTACGGCTAGGGACCAAGTGGTGTTGCTTCCCACGTCAGCCGGAGTACGGCGTCTCCCATTGACCGGTCTCGACCAGGATGCTACCGCCGCTCTGGTGCGCCACATTGTCGGTGCCGAAGCGAGCCAGGATTACATCGCCGAGGTGCACCGGCGCACCGGCGGCAACCCGTTTTTCACCTCCGAGGTTGCGCGCCTCCAGCTGAGCCGCGGCACGCCGACCGGGGCGATCCCGCCCGGCGTGCGGCAAGTCCTCGAGCGTCGGCTCGCCCGGCTGCCCCAGGAGTCTTTCGAGTTGCTTCAGGTGGCCTCCGTGGTGGGTTCGCCGCACATCGGCATCCTTTCTGCTGTCACCGGCATGCCCGAGGCCGAGGTCGAGGCCCTCCTCGTCGAACCGGCCGCCGCGGGTGTGATTGTCGCTGGTGCATTCGCACACGATCTGATGCGCGAGACGCTGTACCTGGGAATAAGTCCGAACCGCCGCGCCACGCTGCACCGCGAGGTAGCCGAGTGCCTACAGGGAGGCGGCCCGGCCGAACTGGCTCGGCATTGGTCGCTGGCAGCGGGGGAGGACGCCCCGATACATGCCGCAGAGCTCGCGCTGGTCGCCGGAGATATGGCAGTCGCAGGGCTGGCTCACGAGCAGGCGATCGATCACTACAAGATGGCGCTCGACCTTGGCGCCGGGGGGCTTGATGTGCGGCGCCAAATGGGCGAGGCGCAGGTCCAGGCGGGGCACATTGGTGCTGGCCGGGACACCCTTCGCTTGGTGGCGCGCAAGGCCCGAGAGGCCGGTGCTGGCGACGTTCTTGCTCGCTCACTGCTCGCCATGGGCGGCGGTGTCGGCGGCTTTGAGGTCGACGTCTTCGACCTCGAGCAAGGACCTCTACTCGAAGACGCGCTACGTCTTCTCCCTGATGGTGACAGCGCGCTCCGGGCGGCTGTCATCGCCCGGCTTTCAGTCGCCAGCGCTGCCGTCGCGTCACCGGACGAGCGCGCCAGTCTCGCCGACCAGGCGACCAATATGGCGCGTCGGGTAGGCGACGTGGAGGCGGAGGTGGCTGCCCTCGCCGCGTTCTGCGACGCGCGGTCTGGGCCGGCGTACGTGCAGGAGCGGATCGAGGCGGCCGGACGGATGCTCGCCCTGGCTCATCACCATTCACTGCTTGAACTGCTCGGGCGACGCCTTCGGCTTCGAGCCCGTCTGGAGCTGGGTGACCTGACCGGAGTGGACGCCGACATCGCCGCTTATGCGCGCGTCGCAGACCGGCTCCGCTCACCGACGTACAGCTGGCTGGTTCCGATGTGGCGCGGAATGCGAGCGGTCCTCGACGGCGACCTGGATGCTGGAGATCGGTACGCCAAGCAGGTGGCCACCCTCGCCCAGACGGCTCAAAGCCCGAACGCCGAGATGATGGCTTGGACGCTGAGCTGGCGAATCGCACGCCTTCGCCAGGACTCTCGCGCGATACGCGAGCTGGTTGGGCGCATGGTGGAATGGGCAGAGACGTTCGCCGGGTCGGATTGCACCTTCGCGCTGTTGTTCGCCGAGTCGGGAGATCCCGAGCGTGGGCGACGACATCTGCGCCGACTGATGAACGCCGGACTGGACTCGCTGCCCGTCGATTCGGAGTGGGTCGAGATGCTGTGGCTGCTAGGCGAGGCTGCCATTCTGCTCGAGGAGCGCGAGGCCGAACACGCCGTACACGACGCCCTCGAGCCGTACGCGGACCTCTGGGCAGTGGACGGCTACGGCGGTGCCTGCTTCGGCCAGGTCTCCGACCTGCTCGCCCGTCTTGCGGAGTACCTGGACCGCCCATCGGGCGCGCCGCCCGGGCGTGCAGGCATTCGTACGGACCGGCACAGTCTGGCGGCTAGAGTTCCGGGGCCGGTCCATCACCGTGGTGGACTCCAAGGGCATGCGCGACCTCGCCGTGCTGCTCGGCCGGCCCGGACAGGAGGTCCATGTCCTCGACCTGGTCGAAGGGTCCGGGGGTCCGTCCCGGGCGGAGGCTGGGATCGACACCGGCCCGATGATCGACGCGGCAGCCCGTAGCGCGTACCGCCGCCGACTCGTGGATCTGGAGGAGGAGATCGATGAGGCCTCTCGCGAGCACGACCTGGGTCGGCTCGAGAAGCTCGAACCGGAGAAGGAGTTCCTCGTTTCCGAGCTTTCCGCGGCCCTCGGTCTCGGCGGTCGGACCCGGGTCACCGGCGACCGAACCGAGCGAGCCCGGAAGGCGGTGGCGATGCGGATCGGCACAGCCTTGAAGGCCATCGAGACCGTGCATCCCGAATTGGCACGGCATCTGCGAAACAGCGTCTCGACCGGAAGGTTCTGCAGCTACCGGCCGGACCAGGAGCTGTCCTGGCAGCTGACCGGCACGAGCTGACATCGCCACATCGGACGTGGCGCCTCCCAGATGAGCGGGAAAGTCCCGCACAAAGGAGGCAAGGGCAATGTCCACCATCACAGAGGTCGAGACGACGCCGCAAGCAGTCGAGGAGCTGGCCGGTCGGATCTTCATGGAGGGCGTCGGGGCGCTGCATCTCGGCTCGGTCTACATCGGCGTCAAGCATGGGTTATTCGCCATGCTGGCTGAGGACGAGCCGCTCACCGCAAATGCGCTTGCGGCGCGCACCGGGCTGGACGGCTGGTACGTCCGCGAGTGGCTGCAAGCTGAAACAACCGCCGGACTGCTGCTGGCCGACGACGACGACTTGGCCACGGCGAGCTTCACGACGGCACCGGGGGTCAGCGAAACGCTCGTCAACGAGACCGATCCGGCGTTCGTCGGAGGCCTGCCACTTGCGGCGGCGGCAGCGTACTCGGTGATGCCGGAGCTGCTGAAGGCGTTCCGGACTGGCGCGGGCGTCCCCTACGCGTCATATGGCGCGGACGCGGTCGAGGCCCAGGCGGCCCTGAATCGGCCTGCCTTCGTCAACGAACTGGTCGCCGAGTGGATCCCTCAGATCCCAGACGTCGCGGCGCTGCTCGCGGACAGCAGTCGCGTAACCCGCGTAGCCGACGTGGGCTGCGGCCTCGGTTGGGCCGCGATCGAGCTCGCCAAGGCGTACCCACATCTTCACGTCAATGGGTACGACACGGATGAGGAGTCGATCACCAGGGCTCGCCGAAACGCTGCCGACGCAGGCGTCTCAGGCCGGGTCACCTTTGATGTCGTCGACGCATCGAGCCCGTATGGTGACGGTCGCTACGACCTGGTCTTGTTCTTCGAGTGCGTCCACGACATGGCCCATCCGGTAGAGGCCATTGCCCAGGCCAAAGCCGCACTGGCCGAAGGCGGGACGGTAATCGTCATGGACGAGCGCGTAGGCGAGACTCTCAACGCAGGAGACCCGACGGAGACATTCTTCGCCGCTGCGAGTGTGCTGTGGTGTCTTCCGCAGGGCCGGGTCGAGCCTGACTCCGAGGCGGTCGGAACGGTGATGCGCCCCGGCCGATTCCGCAGCATCGCCCGTAGGGCCGGATGGTCCGACATCGAGATCCTGCCGATCGACCACCCGTTCTGGCGGTTCTACCGACTCATCGGCTGAGGCGGATCTTTGAGTCAGAACATCCCACGCAGCGTGGGGTTCTGGCGCTGCACATGGCGTGCAGGCCAGGTGTCACCAACCCACGCAGCGTGGGATGTTCCTCTGCTTGACGTAGGTCCGCTTCAGATCCTGGCGGATTCGGCGGGGCCGGTAGGTCAAGCGGCACGAAAAGCCACCCGCGGCATTTGGCGCATGACCTTCAGCAACCGTCGATCGTCAACACCGGCCCGCCGAGACGAGCTTCCCCAGTCTTTCGACCTCGTCGCTCTCAGGCGGATCATTCCTCGCGGAACGTTCACACCTGCTGAGTCGGGCCAGCTCGGGCGACTGCTGCGATGGGAATGATCAACAAGGCAACGAGCCCGCTCACCAGCGTGAGCGTCGCGTAACTCGTGGCAGTAACAATCAGCCCTGAGCTCAGCCCAGCACCGGCGCCAGCGAGCGCAATCCCCAGGTCGACAACGCCCTGGGTACGTGCGCGTGTGGCCAGCGGCACCGCGTCGGTCACCAAGGTTGTGCCGCTGACCAGTCCAAGGTTCCATCCCAGTCCGAGCAGCACCAGGGCCAGCACCAAGATCGCCACCGAATCCACCGGAGCCCACGCGGCGAGCAGGCCGGCTGCCAATAAAGTGACGCCCGCAGCGATGGCGATCGGAAGGTAGCCGAATCGGTCGACCAGCCAACCTGAGAATGGCGACGGCAGGAACATGCCAGCAATGTGGGCGGCGATGACGACGCCTGTGACACCGATGCTGTGCCCGTGGTGCTCGATGTGGATCGGGGTCATCGTCATGATCGCGACCATGATCAACTGCGTGAGGATCAGGATGCCGGCGCCGCTTGCAAGCGGCCACGACCATCGTCGAGACTCAGGGCCACTTGCAACCGCTGGTGCGGTCGATCCCGAATTGGCTTGGTTACTTGGGGGTGACTTGGCGGCGGCAATGCTACGGGCGAGCAGCAGAGGATCCGGGCGCAACAAGATCCACAGCACCACCCCAGCCGCGGCGTACGCCGCCCCCGCGAGCATGAACGGCCCGGCTAGCGGCGGGATGCCGACCTCAGTCGCGAGAGTGGCGGTCAGGTTCACCAGGTTGGGCCCGATAATCGCGCCGATGGCCGTGGCGACAAGCACGATGCTGACTGCCCGACCGCGTCGGCTTGGTGCGGCGAGGTCTGCTCCCGCGTACCGCGCCTGCAAATTGGTGGCGACGCCGGCGCCGTAGACCAGCAGCGAGGCGAAGAGGAGCACAACGTTGTCGAGGTCCGCTGCGACGACGACCCCTAGGCTGCCGAGGGCCCCGGTGAGATAGCCGGCACTCAGGCCCGCGCGCCGGCCCCGGTTCTGGCTGATACGGCCCACGCCAACGGCCGCAGCAGCAGAACCCATGGTGAAGAAGACGGTCGGCAGCCCAGAGAACCGACTGGAGCCCAACATCTGCTCGGCGAGCAGTGCGCCAACTGTGATGCCGGCCGCCAGACCGGCACCGCTCAGGATCTGTGCCAACAGCAAAACCGTGAGAGTCCGCCGTTGCTCAGGAGGCTCCTCAAGGATGCTGATGCTAGCCGAGACGGCGGGCGAGCCACTCATGCGGAATCAGCCTACTGGCCTGAGCAGCAGTTCCTGCTTGTCTGCAGCCCTCCCCCGGCGAGGCTGCCAGGGAAACGTGTCCCACGTTGTGATCAGGCATTGAACTGCCTTCAAGTATGGACCTGTAGGCCTCTGAGCTTGAGCAGCAGACATGCTCACTGGTGGGGCGGATCAGCGCTTAGGTGGCCCCAGCCGCTCGGGGAGTTCGGTCGTTGTCTTGTTCCCCACGAGCGCCCTGGCTCATCAAAGCAGAGTGCGGCTAGGGTCTAGGAAACGCCGTAAGGAGGTCACGACGTTCATGAGCTCGAAACCCAGGGAACAGAAACCCGGTGCGGCCTCCTTCGTCGTCGTGGCCAACAGGCTCCCAGTCGAGCGCACAGAACATTCCGACGGCTCAACCGAATGGCGACCGTCGCCCGGTGGGCTCGTCACGGCATTCGACCCGATCATGCACAGTCGCCGCGGTGCCTGGGTCGGCTGGCACGGAGCAGCTGACGAGGAGCTGGAACCGTTCGAAGATGATGGACTGACACTGATCCCGGTCCCGCTCTCAGCATCTGATGTCGCGGAGTACTACGAGGGCTTCTCCAACGCGACACTTTGGCCTCTCTATCACGACGCGATCGCCACGCCGCAGTTTCACCGCGAGTGGTGGGACACCTACGTCAAGGTCAACCAGCGCTTCGCCGACCGTACGGCCAAGGTGGCAGCCCGCGGTGCGGTGGTCTGGGTTCAGGACTACCAGCTGCAGCTGGTTCCGCGGATGTTACGTCACCTGCGTCCCGACTTGAGGATCGGCTTCTTCCTCCACATCCCCTTTCCTCCCACGGAGCTCTTCTTGCAGCTTCCGTGGCGAGAGCAAATCTTGGAAGGGCTCCTCGGCGCTGATCTGGTCGGCTTCCAACTGCCAGGCGGAGCCCAAAACTTTGTCCGGTTGATTCGGAACCGGCTTGGGTTGGAGACGATGCGGGATCGGATCCGGCTGTCGGACGGCCGCGATGTGCTGGCACGGGCCTATCCAATTGCCATCGACGCTAAGTCGCTCAATGAGCTAGCGGCCACCGAAGAAGCTGAGAAACGCGGCGCTGAGATCCGCCATGATCTCGGTGATCCGCGCGTCATGTTCCTCGGTGTTGACCGCCTCGACTACACCAAAGGACTGTTGGAGCGAATCCAAGCCTTCGGCGAGTTGATTGCGGAGGGAAAGATCGACCCAGACGATGCCGTACTTCTGCAATTAGCCATTCCGTCCCGTGAGAGGGTCGATCTTTACCGGCAGCTCAGGGATGACACCGACCTGCTTGTCGGCAGAATCAATGCCGATAGCCCACGTATCGGTCGGCCACCGATCACCTACCTCCACGTGTCGTATCCGCGCCTGGATATGGCCGCCATCTACCGGGCGGCCGACGTCATGCTGGTGACGCCGCTACGTGACGGCATGAACTTAGTGGCCAAGGAGTACGTTGCGTGCCGTCAACAAGACGACGGCGCTCTGGTGCTCAGCGAGTTCACCGGTGCTGCCCGCGAGCTGCGTCAGGCGTATTCGGTCAATCCGCACGATATCAATGGCCTCAAGGAGGCCATGCTGGAAGCTATGAGCGATACGCCGCGCAACAAGGCTCGCCGAATGAGGGTGATGCGGCGCCAGGTCTTTGAAAATGACATCGAGAAATGGGCGAACACTTTCCTTGACGATCTTGAGGGGATGAACGGCGCCAGGACAGCGAACCGAGTGGCGGGCTGAGCTCCCCGCAGTGCTCCCCCGGTTGGACTCGAACCAACAACCCTTCGGTTCCTTGATCACGCTGTGCATTGCTCATCAATAATGATCGTTAGTTTGCTTTGACTAGGGACGATGCGTTGACTCTCAATTCTTGAGAGCTCACTAATAGTCGTTTTCGTGTCGTTTCCGGGGGGTAAACGGGGGGCTCGGGTACCCTACTCCCTGTGGGTCGCCCGCCGCTTTCGGTCGGTACCTACGGCAGCATCAGCACTTCGCCGTACGGTACCGGCTACAGGGCGCGCACTCTTTACCGGGACTACGACGGCATGACGCGGCGTGTCGAACGACACGGGCGAACGAAAGGCGCAGCCGAACGGGCTCTGCGAGTGGCACTACGGGATCGGGTGCACGTCGGAGCAGGAGCGGAGATCACACCTGACACCAAGATCGCTGCACTCGCGGAGATCTGGTTCGCCGAAATCTCGGCTCAGGACCGCTCCCCCGGCACCCTGCTCGCGTACCGCGACCGGCTCGACCGTCAGATAATCCCGGCACTCGGCAACCTACGCGTGCGCGAACTGACAACGGGGGAAGTCGACCGCCATCTGCGGGCGGTACGGGACAGGCACGGCGCGTCGCTAGCGAAGCTGTGCCGAACAGTGCTGTCCGGAATGGCCGGGCTTGCTACTCGCCATGACGCACTTGAGCACAACCCCGTGAGAGATGCTGGCCGAATCAGTCTCGGCAAGCCGAAGCGGGTTCCCCGCGCTCTGAGCGTTGCGGAGATTCGCGAGCTGCGGGCATGGCTCAGCAACGACGACAAGGCTCGGGAACGTGATCTGCCTGATCTTGTAGACATGCTGCTGGCGACGGGATTGCGTGTGGGCGAGGCCTTGGCTGTGACCTGGGATGCCGTGGATCTGTCGGCGGGCACAGTCGAAGTGCGGGGCACTGTGATTCGAGTGAAGGGGCGGGGACTCATGATCAAGACCGCACCGAAGACCAGGGCCGGATTCCGTACACTCCTGCTTCCGTCATGGGCCGTGGAGATGCTGAGACTGCGACCTCCGGGCAGGCCGGATCAAACGGTGTTCTGCTCGGCCCTGGGCGGACTACGTGACCGCGACAATGCGCTTGGCGATCTACGGAACGCATTGAACGCCGCAGGCTTCGAGTGGGTTACGAGCCACACCTTCCGGCGTACGGTCGCCACCTTGATGGATCAGAGCGGATTGAGTGCCAGGGCAGCGGCTGATCAGCTTGGGCATTCCCACCCATCACTCACGCAAGACGTCTACTACGGACGGCGGATTGCCAACACCGGCGCCGCGGACGTGCTCGAAGTCCTCGGATGAAGGACCCGTGCGGCCAGCAAGCACTCAGCATCGTGCGAAGGCACAGAGGTCCCCATGCGGCCGGGCCATGCTGAAGCCGAGGAGCGCGTCTGGCTCGAAACATACTTGGCCGACTTGATGAACAATCAGCGGGTGCTGGTGTACGCGTACACATCACTCAAGCGGTTGGTCGGACAACTGGAGAACCTGCTCCACGACCAGCCAAAGAGGCGGTGGCTCTCGCAGCCCAGCTGATGTCGAGGTTAGGGGACTCTAACACCTGACCGCCTTCAATGCCATGGTGGCCTGGGAGGCGCAGGCGACGAGTTACGAGCGTTGACGGAGTGCAGCGAGGTGCAGTCGCTGCCACCTCGGCTCAGCCCGGGAGCCCCTCAGTTGCCCCTCAGGCCTGGAACGGCCACCGAGGCGACATGGCGGACAACTATGCCTCAAACAACACGTTGGCGCACACTCCAGCCCGTTGTGGGGTGGACCCACACGCGCGGGTTCATGGGGTGGCAGTCCTGGTCACAGTACGGTTGTGGTCCGGCGGTGTCACGCTCGGTCACTCGATCGGAGTACAGCCAACGCATTGCCGGTGTCAGCGGAGCGAGTCAATCCACGCCCGTACAAGATCGCTGATGAACTGGCGTCCTTCGGGCAGCGACATGTAATGCTTCGGCGGTCCGCCCGACATGCGGGCGTGGCGCGCGTCCGCTCCACTTACGTCGGGCCGATTGGCCGACGCGCGGAACGCACTGAGGTCATGCGCGGTCGCCAGGCCGATCTTGTCCAACGTGTTGGGCCTGACGGAGTCGCCCACGATCTCGAACACCTTGTAGAGCTCGATCCAACCGAGCGCGACCGGCTGGCCCATTAGGGCGAGCGCTTCGGCCACGTCGGGATGAATCGTCGCCACGACTGCGCGTTGAGGACTGAGCGGGGGGAGAGATGCGTGTACGACGCCATCGCTGCCCGTCACGACGATCCTCGGTGTGCCGACGCGGACGCGCATGACAACGCTGTCGGGCTTCACAACGACGTTGCGTTGTTTGCCTTCGAGGTAACAACCGCTCAGTTCCACAGGCTGATACACCGAATTGGCCACACGCGCCAATCCGTTCACCCTCTCCAACACCTTGGGCGCGACTTCGTAGTACTGCAAGCCCTGCTGGCGGCTGTCGATTTCGTCCGCCAACAGGTAGTGGACGCCGTCCTTTCGAACCACCCGGATAGGGCCGGAAGGGAACAGGTCCACGAGCGATCAAGGTCGAACTCGTGCCCCTTCAGCTCCGCCCTCATACTCACGACGCGCAGCGTATCGCCCGATCCTCGACACTTCCACGCGAATAGCGACCGTCCGTTGACTGTCCGCCATAGGCCCGCCCGTCCGCTGGCCGTAAAGGGGACCCGAACACCTGACCGCTTCCAGGCCATGGCTTCCGAACACCCCCGAAATCGGGCCCTTCGGAGTTCTCGGTGGGTGAGTGGTCCGGGTCGTGCCGCTCGGGTGATGTCGGTCGAGGCCCTTCAGGATCGGTGGCGACCAACCTGACCTGAATGAAGGACGTCGACGATGACTGAGCCTAATCGGATGGATTGGGCTTCCGTGGAGTCCTCGCATGAGTGCTGGCTCGGCGCTTGCCGCATTGCGGGTTTAGGTGGAGGCCAGCGAGCAGGTCAAGAAACGGCTAGTTGCTGCAGCCGTCAACGCAGCCGAGCAGCTGTCGGCGAGGTATCGCCGGCGGGGCAGCGTATGGTGCATCTCGGCGTAGCCAAGCCGATACTCGCACAGAGGACGCACGATGCCGTCCGATGCACACGTTGCGACTCAAATGCGAACGCACCAGGGCGTCGTCCGGATCTCCAATCCCGCGCGATGGTCCGAAACGCGTCGGGCCGATCCTCCTAGCGAGAGCCCACCGACATCAGGAAGGCGGGCCGCAGGATCGCCGTAGCCCACGTAGCCCACGCCGCTCAGCAGCGGCTGCTGCCAATGGTGCCCGTCCCACTCGCCGCCATAGACGCCGTACCCGTAGCGAATCGCGTTGGCGAATCGGTCGATCGTTTCCTTCAGCTTCCACGCGAACGTGCGCGCGGGCTCGCCGGGCTTCGAGACGACCGCGGGAGCGCCGCCGCGCCGGCCCGGCGCCCCGTAGAGAGTCACGGTCGTCCGTCCTTGGTCGCGACTTCCCGCTCATCGCCGCCGCCATTGTTGGGGTCGTCGTCATCCTGGGCCTCATGGGCGTCCTCGGGCTGTTCGCATAGACCGCCGTACGGCGTAGCAAACTGCTCGAGAGTCGATCGCCCAGCCATGCCACGCAACGCCATGCCACGGGATAGCGCCCTTCGTGTCCTGGGGCTGGAAGGCAACCCGCGCCGGCGTTAGGTCCCGGCTCTGACGGCCAGTTGCTCTGGCCCTGCGGTTGGTTACCCAGATGTCCCCGGACGGTAGCAGGCACCATCCGTTATACGAGTGAGCGGCACCCGCACATCGGCATAGCGCAGAAGCGCCGGCGCTTCATTCTTGATCATGACCCGGCCGCCGCGCCGCGGTCTGGCGGGCCTCAGTTGACGGCCACAAACCAACCGCCTCACGAGCTCTCGAGGTGATCCCCTCCACGACAGTCGAAGGGTCGCTGCGGCGGAACGTGATCCGCTCCGGCCACCTCACGATCAGATATTCCACATCCAGAGCGCGGAGAGCGGCCATCACATCCTGCCGGGTCAGGCCGAGCTCGTTGATCAACTGCTCGGTGTCCACTGGAGTGCTGCCCTGCTCTAGCTTCTCTGCTATCGAAGTCAGCACTGGAAGATCCCGTGAGTACCAGGTGTCATTGAGCACTGTCTCAACCTCCTACAGTCTTCGCCCGGCCGAACAATAGCTTGAGCGCAACGCACGCCGAGCTAAAGCCTGCGGCCAGTTCGACAATGAGCTTGCGATATAGGAACGACGACGCCGGGACGCCGTGCAGGCACACCACTGGGTGACCGTGGCCCAGGTCGAGCACGAACGTCTCGACACCCCGACGGCGAGTCGATAAGCCGATCGTTCGTGGGCGTCGATCACGGCGTTGACATCGGTGGCCGCTGGCCGGTCACCCGTCATCATGGCTCCTCCCCGATGTAAGGCGCTGCACTAGGCTTCGAGCCGCCGTTCGTCTCGCCGATGTCTCTCTTGAGCCATTGGCGGACCGTCGGCGGGAGCCGTATAAACCCCGACTGCACCTTGCCGTCGGGGTCGATGATGGAAGCGCCATCGGGATCGTCGTAACCGGGCTCTTTTGCGTAGAGCTCGATCCCTCTGCGGCCTGGTCGGTGAACAGCGCGCCCGAACGCCTCCGTCACTGACCAGGGCCGGTTCGCTGGGTCAGCTGAGGCGGGTAACCGCGTGTGCGTCAGGCGGGTCGCCCTCCGCCCCGGCGATGATCCACAAGAGCAGCTCGAGGCCGTCGACGAGACGGGGTCCGGGGCGCACGACATAGGCGTCGGCGTCGATGGCCCAGACCTCGTTGTTCAAACCGACAGGTGTCGTGGCCAGCTCGGCGAGCAGGGCACGGGCCTGCTCGGTGGCCCCAGCGAGGTGGTCGCCGGTGCTTCGAAGTGGGTATCAAGATATATCGCGACTTCCTTGAAGATCCGGCGCCGCGATCCGGTAGGGATAACCCGATCTCGAATTGGCCCGATTGCCTGATGGTGGCTTCGACGCCAATCGAGGAACGTTATGGGCATGACAGCTCCTAACCTCCACGGTGAACCTGTTACCGAAGTACTTGCGACCAAGCTCTTCGAGGGCGGTCCAGGCCAGAGCGCGGTGTCGTGGTCGCTCCCCGCTGCGGTCAGGCCGCCCAGGCAGCTTCGGGCATCCTTCTGGTTTTGGCTCGTCGCCGTCGCCGTCGGCCTGTTCGAGACCACCCTGGTCGTGATCGACGCCACGGCCGGGGAGGTCGCCTCGGCGGCCGAGGTTGCCGTCGGCGTCACCGTCAGGCTGCTGGCCTTCACCGGACTGGTGTACCTGGCCGTACGGCTGCGCCAGGGCAAGAACTGGGCGCGTATCGCCTTGGCGGTGCTGTATGGCGGGTTCGGGACCCTGTCGCTGGTGATCGGGCCGGTCACCTGGCTTGCTGAAGGCGGATCGCTGGTCGACGCCATGGCAACGGCAAATGTGGGGTCTTTGCTGTTCGCGGCCAGTCGGCTGGTGCACTTGGCAGCGATCATCGCGGCGCTGATCTTGATGTTCCACCCGGCGGGCAACGCCTACATCCGCGAAACGCGACGGGCCCGCGCGAAGCGCAACCGCGCATAAATCGAGTTAATGCCTTAGCAGTAAGCTCCCAATTTCAAGCATGGCGCTCTGAGCCGTATGGATCACAGCCCGGCTGTCGGAAGCTCGCCCGACCAATCGGGGACCTCAGCGTTCCCACTGTCCATATACGTCCAGCTCAGTCCACATTCGATTGCCGGTGAACCCCCCACTTACGCCCGGGCCGCAAGTCTGTTTGCCAGGCCGGGCCGTTGCCCCGAACCGCGCCACACCCTCGCACCGTTCGGCGGTGTGCAGGAGGTCGGAGCCAAACCTCCGTGAGTCACGACCTGCGCGTGAAACGGAGCGCGCGATAGCCAGGCATACGGCGGCGCAACGCGCCCGCGAGCACAGGCACGGCAGGGTCGTGGTAGTCGTGGACCTCGGCCAGATCCTTCCCGGGCGCCGCGCGAACCACCCGCCCCGCGCACTGGACCAGCAGCCCGTCGAACGCGATCGGCGCGGCCAGGAAGAGGGTGTCCAGCGCGGGGGCGTCGAATCCCTCGCCGATAAACGGCGTCGTTCCGATCACCAGCACCCCATCGCCCACCTGAGCGTCCGCGAGACGATCGACCACGGCCCGGCGAGCCTTGGCCGACATGCCGCCCTGCAGCACCAGGGCCTGGTGCCCGAGCGCGGCCAGGTGGTTCGTCAGGATCTCCAGGTGCACGACTCTGCGCGTCAGCACAAGGCAGTTGCGTCCGCGGGAGATCGCATGGTCGACATCTTTGACGATCTGCGCGTTTCGACTCTCATCGGCCGCCAGCAAGTGATGGGCAGCGGCGATGGCACCGGGCATCGAGGGATCGATGTCATCGAGTACGAGCGTGGTCTCGTGGACGTACAGCTCGCGATCCGGTACGGACGGCTCGCTGGTGACGTCGATGAGCGTGGATTCCTCGGACTGATCCAGAGCGTGGCGAACCGGACCGAGTTGCCACACGACAAGATCACCAAGGCCGTCGCGCCGGGACGGCGTCGCGGTGAGTCCCAGCCAGAACTGGGCTCCGATCTTGGTGACCGAGTGCTCGTACGCCGCGGCGGCCACGTGGTGACACTCGTCGACGATGATCTGTCCGTAACCACTGGTGAGCTCTGCGACATCATCACGTCGAGCGAGCGACGGCAGCATTGCGATGTCGATCATGCCGGTGAGCTTCTTGCGGCCACCGCCGTGCTGACCGGGCCGAATGCCGAGGAACTCCTCGAGCCTGGTGCGCCATTGCTCGGCAAGGGCCTTGCGGTCCACGAGAACCAGGGTCGAAGTAGCACGCTCCGCGATTACCGCGCATGCCATGACCGTCTTGCCAGCACCTGGTGGCGCAACCAGAACGCCATCGTCGTGCGCGAGCATCGTGCTGACCGCACTTGCCTGCATTGTGTTCAGCTCGCCGTTGAAGGTTACGTCGATCTCCCGGCCTGGGTTGCGAACATCCACCATGATCAACCGAGAGCCCGACCGCTCGATGATCTCAGCGATCCGATGTCGCAGCCCGCGGGGCAACACGAGCTGATCATCAAACGTGACGTCATAGCCGCGGATGAAACGCGGCGTTGCCCAGGTGGACTTGCGGAGCCGCTGAAGCTCGTAGAACTTGGGGTTGGACATCGACGCCGCGTGCTTGAAGGTAGTCAGTGCGGCCGGCGTGAGCTGACTGGCCTCCATGATCAGGTTCGCGCCAAGCTCGGCGCGAACCAGCGCGGGCAAAAGTGGTTGTATTCGCGTGGCGGCAGACCTGCTCACTGTGGTGACGTCTACTCCGACGGCCGTCTGCTTGGCCCGGCGCGCAATCCTCGCCGCATTGCCCGGACCCAGCCGATCCAAAGTCGACAAGAAGTCCCACTGGTCTTCGTACGGCTCGAGCGTTCCGAGATCGAGAAAGACAGTCAGCCCGTGGTGCCGACGCTTGCGCTGCAGCGGGGCAGCGATGAGATTACCGAAGCCGCCATCCGGGAGCACGTCCTGATTGGGGAACAGGCGGTCGTAGGAATGCAGGTCCATGGTGCCTCGCAGCATCATCGCATCGTGCAGCAGGGAGGTGCCGACGAGACGAGCTGTTGCGCCCGCCACCGGCCCAGCGAAGAACACCCAGACGTGTGCGCCTCGACCAGATTTCGACAACTCGACGGCCGCCGGAACACCGTCAGCCCTAGCCGCCTTCACGTAGGCCAGCGCGTCGATCATGGCCGTCGGACCATCGAAATCGGCAACGAGGAAACGGCAGGAATTGTCCTTCGTCAGTGGATACAGACCAATGAACACGTCCTTCTCCGCCAGGTGTGCAGCAATCACCGCACGGGTGAGTGGAAGGTACCGCACCGAGCGGCGGTCCATTCCCTTGCGCCACCGGCCCGCCACAGCAGGCATCCACCCGTTCGTCCCCGCCCGGAGATTCTCCCAATAGAGCGCATAGACGTCGGTCCGCGCGCGGAACAGGTCGGCATACAGCGCTAGCTTGTCCTCCACCGACGACGCCATCGTTACCATCGCCGGCGGCGTGGGCGCAGCCAACTGCTCCGACGCTGGCGTCGTGTCCTGACCCCGGAGGTTGAGCAACCGCGACAGTCTGGCGTTCTCGGCGCGCAGTCGATCGAGCTCGCGACGCAACTGCGCGTACTCACTGTCGGGCGCAACGCTCACCGGCGAATCGTCGCACGCCTGCTAAGCGCGCAGAGCAGCCGCTCCAGATTCCAACGCGCTCGAGTGAGCGAAGGACGTCGGCGATCGTTCACGGCGGATTGCCCACGAATCGGCCGTCCGCTGGCCGGCGGCATTCACCGTCTCGCAGCTCCCCCACAACCGCCATCCCGAGCGACAGACACCCTCGCGCCAGCGAGCAGAGCGTTCGAGTGAAAACCCTATTGGTGGAGCTCAGGGACTCGAACCCCTGACAACTTCCATGCCATTGACGTCCGCCTGGTGGCCTCGGCGCGAGGTAAGCGGGCACATCGTCCGCTGGCGTTCGCTGGAAGGTGCTGTGGCGCGTCATGGACGGTAAGCAGATTGGTAAGCAGTCCCGGACTGACCGTGACACTGTTGCTTCACCTCGCTGTACTCCATCGCTCATTCACCTTCCGCTGGATCCGCGGGCCCGCTCAACGTATCGAAGGTGTGCGGAGGGAGAGCACGAAGCGTCGGCAGCGACGGCCCTAGGCTGGTCCCGATGTCAGTACTTCACGCCGTGGGACTGCCCAACGTCGGCGTCTTCGGGAGCGTCCCCGCGCTCGTGGAGCTGGCGGTGCTCGCCGAGCACAGCGGCTGGGACGGCGTGCACCTGTGGGACCACCTCCTCTACCACGACCCGGAATGGCCGGTTGCGAGCCCGGTAGCGACTGCCGCCGCCGTGGCTGCCGCCACTCAACGCGTGCGCATCGTGCTGACGCTCACTCTCCCTCGCCGTCAGGTACAGGATGTCGCGCAGGACACCGCCGGGATCGCCGCGCTGGCCGGCGGCCGCCTGACCGTGCTGGGCATCATCGGCTCGATGGACCGCGAGTTCACCGAGTTCGGCCTCGATCCCGACCTGAAGGCGCGGGGTCGTGCCCTCGATGAGCGGCTGGCCCGTGTGCAGGAACTGTGGCGGCAATGGGGTGCGCCGGAGATCCCACTCTGGTGCGGCGGCCGGTGGCCGCGCAAAGCGGGATTGCGCCGGGCCGCCCGCTTCGACGGCGTACTCCTCACCTTCGCGGACCAGCGGAACTCGACGGTGCCGGTGGAGACGTTCGCCGACGCAGTGGGCTTTGTGCGCGAACTCGCCGGCAACCGACCTTTCGACATCGCGGTGGAGGGCGCCACCGAGCCGGGGACAGCTGCCGGGCACATCGCCCCGTACGCCGCGGCCGGCGCAACGTGGTGGGTCGAGGCGATGGGCTGGTGGCGCGGCGCCCTAGCCACGGCCCGCGATCGGATCACCGCCGGCCCGCCCGCCTGAGGAGGTCAGATACACGGTGGCGGGTCACGCCTCCGACGACTCGACAGCGCGAAACCAAGGCTTGACTAGGCCCTGATGATGGTGCGTCGATCGGTCGGGCTTACAGGACTTGAACCTGCGACCCTTGACCCCCAAATGGCCTGGACCCTGATCAGGAGTCATGATGAGTGTCCGGGACTGTGTGCTCGGCAGCGGGATCGTGCCCGTCGTGTGCCCTGTTGGGGGCCAATTCGGGGAACCCGTGCTTGACCCCCAGATCGGCGGGCTGACGGCTAGAGCGACAGACTGAGCGCGGCATTGACTCTCTTAGCAGGTTTCCTATCCAGGCACTTGTGCATAGTTGGCCAAGCCGTTGGGCCCAGGTTGGCCTAATTCTGGCGCGCCGGTTCTCTCGGTTGCTCCGCCTTGATGGACTGCTCGCCGACCGTGGTGCGGTAGGGCTCCCTGAGTGGGCCGCGGTCAGGGTCGCGTTTTTCCACCTTGTTGTCCCGAAGACGGGCGTCACGCCGAGTCTCCAATCCCCAGAAGACGGCGAACAGCGCGATCTCCCACCACTCAATGAAGATCACCACGTGGTCGGGAGCGAAGACCCCGGCCACCAGCACGGGCACGATGATCCCGAACGACATCAGCAGGAAGATCACCCCGTAGAAGAACCGCCCGGACGGCCACAGGTCCCTGAACACGAAGAACGGCCAGGTGTTCGTCAGCACCGCCACGGCCAACGAGGCGATCATAAAGATCGCGGCGAGGTCGTGGATGGAAAGCTGGACGGGCCCCAACGCGATGCCCTCCATCCGCACCTCGGCCGCCGGTCTCAACCAGAGCTGCCACATCGCGAGGGCGAGGAATCCCCCCAGCAGCAGCGCTGTCATGGCGCCCCGAACGAAACAGAATGCTGCACCTCGCTGTTGATCTTGCGGTAAAGATCATCGATGGTCTGATCATGCCGGCATCTCTGTGGTACAGGATCGCGAGCTCTCGACACCGGTAGCGTCCGATCATGTGGTGCGACGCGGCGATGCCCTCCAATACCAGCTTGGTGAGGGCCCGTGCCTCGACGCCGTTCGCGGGCAGGAAACCGTGATCAGCCGGAATCTGCTGGAGGAGGCTCGGTGGCCAGAGTGGACCCCTCGTGCGGCATCCGTATTAGGCGTTAAGGCGATGATGTCGCTCTGGCTCTCCGCCAAGCCTGACGGCAACGATTCACACGGAGCGCTCAATCTGTATTCGGACTCGATTGATCCCTTCGGGCCGAATGAGTACGCGATCGCCCAGGCCTTGGCCGCGCAGATCTCGGTTGCGCTTGCCATGCACCGGGAGATCCGTGGACGCGGCATCGCCATGACGACCCGCACCATCATCGGTCAGGCCCAGGGAATCTTGATGGAGAAGCTGGGCATCGATGCCGACCAGGCCTTCGCGTACCTGCGACGGATCTCTCAGAGCGAGAATCGTAAGTTGATCATGATTTGCCAGGAGATCGTCAACACGCGACGGCTCTCCCGATGATCACCTGCCGATGACTACACCCCAGACGAGGAAGCCCCGTCGATGAGCGGATGCCCGACGGGGCTTCCTTATTCGGTGTCGGCTGTGTTGCGAAGCACGGGCTTTCGTCGATGGTTGCTCGAGAGTTCAGAGGGCCCCTATAGAAAGCTCTCTCGAAAACAGTTCAGAGGCCAATTTTCGATAAGCCACTGAGCAACATGCGGCATAAGCGGCGCCGGGTCCGCGCCCGATCATGAGCTCCTTTCTTGATCAGTTGCTGCCACACTTTCCACGAGCCGATCGACCAAAGGACGAGCAAGGAGACCCATGCCGACGATCACCCCCGCGAGCAGTGACAGTCCGATGATCTTGAGTGTCTTGCGCTTCATGATCCAGCCCTTTCCCTGAGTCCCGATATTTTTCATCATTCCCTGCCTTTGTTGGAACCTGGCTGACCCACGAGCCGCGATCAAGTCCTCACCTCGGCGGGCAGGAGTGGCGAACCAAGAACCGGCAATGATGCCGGCACATTCGGTCCGGGGTGCTCGGCTAAGCACTTGGAATCCGCACCCCCGATGTGACCTGTCTACCTACCGACCCAACCGATGGCCCCGTGCACCCGCCTGCATATTGGGGTGTACGGGATGCAGCTCGTCAAGAGAGGGTTTCTGGGCACGTAGCCCGTCACCGGGAAGGGGCGGCGACTACGGGGCAGGCTATGAAGTACGGGCTATTAACCGGCGGATCACGGATAAGCTCAGGTACCTCTCGATCTGCACCTTGTCAAACAAGACCCCCAGACATGCCCGGACATCATCCGGCGCAAGGAGCTCCTCGACGAGATTCATCATGGTGACGGACGGGTTGCGGTCCGAGGCGATCGTCTCGACGAGCAAGGTGACCACCTCGCCCCCCGACATCGACGCCTTTGCCGGCTTGTATCTCTTAGAGGGCGTCCCGGTGACGATGTGCGCGGTCGCTACGGTGGCCTGGGAGGGGTCTCCGGGCGTGGCGGTTTTCGGGTGAGTGTTCGGACTCGTGAAAGAGATCGTCAGCTCGAAGGCCTGCCTCCCGGACTGTAGTCGCGTTGAAGGGAATTGGTGGGCTCGAGGCTCGGTCCGCGACGCAGATGCTGGCTCGGGTGTGGCACCGGATCACCCACAAGCGCGGAAGTGGGCGACTGCTCCTGCTGGTCGTGTCGGGAAGCTGCTGGGCGGGAGCTTCCTCGCGTGGCTCGAGGGCCCTCCCGTGTTGGTGAGCACGCCGGATTGTTCACTGACCGGTGATGGGCGTGCTCTTCGTCGTTGCGAAGGGAGAACCCTCGTGCTTATTCAGGGTAGTAGTGACCCGCCGCGGCTGGTGCGGGTCTGGATCGATGCTGCGATCGTTGCGCGGCATGACCGAGATCGGCACGATCTGTACGAAGCCGGCGGCTTCTCGGTCGTCGCGTTCCGGGTCCCGAATGAACGTGACGACTCCAGCACCACGCAAGTTCAAGCCCTCGAGTAAACAGCACGGGGAGGTTCGACCCAAGCTCGGTGCTGTGAAGAAGAAAATTCTCGGCCCGCTGGCTGGCGACGCTTGTGCGTGGGCGTCCGTGTGCGCCTACGCGGGTATTGGGGTCTGGCAACGAGAAGAATCTTTTAGGCACCCCGGGGCGCGCGACGAGCGGAGAATTTAGGCCGTCACACTTGAGCTACGCTCTGCGGGCCTCTGGTCACGTACTACGTCCGGCACCTCGCCTGGCTCCGCGCGGCCCGACTCCAAAGCCTCGATTTCCTCGCGCAAGTGGCCGGTGAGGTTCGTGCGGTACGCCGCCTCGAAGTCACGAAGGGCTCCCACTGCTGCCGTGAGATGATCACGCCGCCTCTCCAGGTCGTCGAGCATTCCAGCGCGGCGACTTTCAATCTCACGATCGAGCTTCTCAGCGCGACTATGTGCATCGGCATTGAGACGCTCTGCATTGACCCGGGCTTCGGACTCGACCCGCGCGGCACGCGTACGGGCATCGGTGGTGAGCTGATGTGCGGTCCGGTTGGCCTCCTCTCGGATCCGCTTGGCATCCGCGGTGGATTCCTCGACCAGCCGTTCGGCCTGCTCGGTGGACAGCTCGACGAGGCGGACGACCGCCGCGCTGGCTTCTTTCCCCGTTGTCACCACGATTGTGCCGGACGCAGAAGGTTGCACCAGAGCAGGCTGCCGAGGCACAGGTGACTGAACCGCAGGAGCCTGCGCCACCGGAGCAGGAGTCCGAGCAGGAACTGGCGGACCTGAATTTAGAGCCTCGATCTGCTTCTCAAGATTCTGGTTATCCTCGAGCAGCTGGGCGAACCTTTCCCGGACCTCGTCGACGAACTCATCAACTTGCAAGACCTCATAGCCGGCCTTACGGGCCATCCGGAACCGCTTGTTGCGAACATCATCGAGCGTAAGCGTCATGGTGCACCCCGACATCTATGTGGAACTTCTGGTGTGGGCCGTGGCCTCAGCCGGGCTTACCGTACCCAATCTGGTCGTTGCACAAAGCTGAATCAAAGCTTCGCCACCCGAATCAAAGCTTCTCTGTCGACGGCACGGGAAAACTGACTGTGAGTCTGGATCCACCGGTTTCGCGACGCGTCGTCTGAGACTGGTGCCGGCGGCAACGACGTGACCCAAAAACTGATCGGCCCAGCTGATGGTGCCCTTAATGGGACTTGTCCGTCCTTGCTGCCGACACCGGACCCGGCTGTCGTGTTGGCCTGATCAGAAGCTTGTCCGCCTCCGGGTGTGGCTCATCACAGTCTTGCCGCAACGTCGCTCGGGCCGGGATCGATGTCCTCTCACCTGAAGGAGCGAACTGCATGCTGGCTCTCCACCCAGATCTTGATGTCGTCATCGGCGTCGACACCCACAACGACACCCACACCGCGGCGGCGGTCGGCGCGACGGGCGCTGTCTTGGAACATTTGACGGTTCCGGCCGATCCGGCTGGCTACCGCCAGCTAATTGCTTTCGGGCGGCGCCACGGCGCGAAGTTGTGGGCCATCGAAGGCACCGGCAGCTTCGGTGCCGGACTGACCACGGCACTGCACGCTTGCTGCGAGCGGGTCGTTGAGGTCGACCGCCCGCAACGGCCGGCCCGTCGTGGCGGGGTGAAGAGCGACGACATCGACGCGGTCCGAGCGGCCCGGCAAGTGCTCGCCGGTGTGGGCCTCAGCGAGCCGCGCCGCCGCGGAGACCGGGAAGCCATCCGGGTGCTGCTGGCCACCCGCGGGCAGGCGGTCACATTCCGGACCCGGGCCATCTCGGCTCTGCACGCGCTGGTCACCAGCCCTCCCGACCGTATCCGGGAACGGCTCCGGACGTTGCCGCTGGGACAGCTGCTGCAGACCTGTGCCGGGCTGCGCGACTCCTCGCGACGAAGCGTGGAGGAGTCTCCCACCGTGTTGGCTCTGCACTCCACCGCGCCTCGCTGGGGATCGCCTGGTCTCGGTCTCGTTGGAAGCAGACCTTCACCTGAAGTTAAGGCTCGCTTTCTCATGTCGGGTTCTGATGAAGGTCGTTCGCGACATGTCAGAGCCGGCGGTCCATTCGCCCGGTCTAAGACCGGTTGCCTTTGAGCCGGTTTGTGAGCAGGTAGTCGACACGCACGTCGCGATAGTCGATGTCCTCCGAGACACGATCGGGAAGATTCCTGCGCCTGCTCACCGTGGAAGACTCATAGTCTGGTGTACCGCTGAAGTGGATCTCGGTCCTCGGCACCTCTCGGAAACGAAGATTTTCGGCCTCAACTGTGGCGGCGAACTCGATGTCCGAGGCGTCTTGGGGGGCGCCTGCCGACGCCGCCCTTCAGGGAGGCGCCCCCTCGGTGTTGGGCTCCTGCCTCCGTCTGCGCCGCAACCCCCGCGGCATCCCTTCGTCGCCTCCGGCGGCCTCGGCCTCATGCTGCGGTTCCGCCACAGCCGGTTCCTCCGCTATGGCGCCGCCCTCGGCGGGTTCTCCGATCATCTCCGCAACGGAACCGTCGACGTCAGGGGCCGCGCTCCCCACAGCGCCGGCGACTTCGTCGACGGAACGATCCTACAGTGCCTTCCAGCTCGCTGGCCGCAGCCCCGAGCGGGCCGACGATCTGGTCGACGATCTCCGGGTTGCGGTCAATCGTCGATAGCACCCTGTTGATGATCTCGGCAACCTTGTCCAGCCGCACCTTCAGCAGCGCTTGAGCCTCCACGCCCTTGATCTCTAGGTGAACACCGCCCAGCTGCACGTCCGCGCCAACGCTGAGCCTGAGCAAGTTGAGCACGTCGGCCTGGACCGAGACATGAGCGCGCAGATCCTCGACTTCGAGGATGATCTCCTCGACCCGCAGCTGCGGCACGTCGAGCAGGACATCAGGCTCTGCCGACGGCTCTCCACCCCGGCCATGCCTGCCGGTGTAGCCCTGTCGCTCCGCCAACTCGCCGGTGCTCAAGGTTTCATCTTCCATGCTTCCCCCTCGGGATTAGGACCGCTCACAGCGTGCTGGCCAGCTAAGCGCACGCCGGCGGCTGCGAGTGAGCTCAATCATGGGGCCAACACGACCATCGGCCCGACAGGCGAAGTCGACCGGTCGGGCAAGGCAAAGGACGACACTGTGGCATAGCGATAAGACGCTCCGCACGCTTGCCGCGAGGTCCGAGAGCCGACAAGCCACAGCCGGGGCCGCCGCGACGAACCGACGACTCGCATCTTGGTCACCGTGAGTGCGCTAAGCGTTGGCAGCTTTCCGCGGCACGGGTGCCTTCCTCGGGCTGCGCGGTCGCTGCATGCGCGGCTTCAGGTCTGCGACCTCGGACTCGTCCTCACCGTCGGTGTCCTCTGCTGGTTCCTCCTCAACGGCGGTCTCCTCAGCCGGCTCACCGGGCACCTCTTCCTGCACGTCGGATTCCTGAGACTCCGGTTCCTCAACTTCTGGGTTGAGGGTTAGCTGAGCGGTGCGAATGAGTAGCTCTCGGCCGCTCTTGGTGGTTGTGAGAAGCAGCACTGCGGCGCCTCCCACCAGCACGCCCGCGCCGGCGAGGTAGGCCTCGGGCGGTGCCGATTTGACGCTTTTGATGCCCTTCTTGACGCGCTTCTTGACGCGCTTCTTGACTCGCATCCTGGACTCCTTAACCCTAGGTTTAGCCAAGCCATACAGCCCGGCTCCGAAGCAGTTGAACTCAGGCAGGACACCGACAGCGCCGCTGATGTCCACTGCTCACGCTCCCCTCCATACCCTTCCGTTTCACAATCAGACGACCGAACCCATTGATCAGGAACCCGTTGGTGAGGAGGGCGCCGTTCTAGAACAGAGGTGTCGGTGACCGCGGACCGGACGCCGCCCGCGAGTCCAATTGCTCGGGATCTAGCACCAAATCCGACCAAACCAGCGCGTCCGTGCAAAAAGCAATCAAACGCGCTAACCGACCTGACAGCGGGCGGGCAGGTAATTGCCCCCCGGGACACAGTCACGACTAGTTTGGTAGGAGGCGCCGTAGTGGCCTGAAGCCGCGCAATCAGCGACCGCGCAGCGCTAGGAAGGCGGCGGCGCTGCCGAAGGCTGCCAACGCCAGCGCCCCCGGTCGCAGGGGCCTAAGCGGGATCGTCTCTCTGACCTTCCCCTTCCTGTTCCCTTACCGCACGCACTCTGAGTGGACCATCGAGTGTCATCACTTCCAGGCCCAGTACGGAGAGTCGCTGAAAACCATCCACGACGACCTCGTCGTCATCGATGAGAGCCTCGCCGATCTCTTTGCTGCGGTCGGGAGGTGGACGGTCTACGTCTTTGTTCGAGTGTCCTTTAGCGGATCGCGCCACTTAGCGGATCGCGCCACTGCATTCCCTCCCTCCGACGTGGAGTTGTTGCGGTCACGAGCCAGAGGGTGCTCCCTCTTTGCTACGTCACCTAACGCCAGTAAACCCCACCTCCTGCGGTGGTCAAGGGGGCGCTGGCGGCGTTTGGCGGCCGCAATGGTTCGGTGCCTGGCGGAGGCGCAGACGGACGTCGCTAAAATCAGGAGCGGACGTTAATCACGGTTAGCGTAATAAAGCCGAGCCCCGGGGCTTCGCGGTTGTCGCTCCCCCTGCACCCGACGAAGCCCCGGCCCTACCATTCCCTTACCCCTCCACTGGGCATGCACGCTCGGTTTGTGGGGTGAAATGGCGCTTGGGAGATTCCCTGGCGCAGGTTCAGCGTTCGCCCTTGCGTGACCTCATCCCCGCTCGTATCCGACCCGTGTCCAGCGCTCCAACTCGTCATAGTCGAGCGGCGTGCCGTTGCCGCCCCCAGCCATGATCAATTCCAGCGGCAATCAACTCGTGGCCGATATGGGTCGATGGCCAGGCATACCAATACCGCGCGTGGTCGGTGATCAACTTCTGTGCAGACGTGCTCCCCCCGGATTTCCCGAGAAATCTGTGCTGATAGGCCAGTCTCCTCGCAGCGCCACGGAAAACCGCGGGGCTTCCCTTCGCGCTTTCTTACCTCAAGCGAATCATTTTGCGGCAAGGTCTGGAGGGGACGTGGACGGGGTACAGCAGCATTAAGCCCTCCCCGCGTCGTAGCACTCGGTGGAGGGCCGTGCACTCGATGGGCCTGAGCAGCCAGGGACCCGTCAACGACTCGCGAGAGTTGCTTGCATGACCGCCGTAGCCCAATCTCACAACCGCTATCTTGACCGCCCCGCGCCCAGCAGCCTCGCTGATGTCATCGACACGATCTTGGACAAGGGCCTGGTCATCGATATCTATGTTCGCGTGTCCCTTGTGGGCATCGAGCTGCTCACCATGGATGCACGCATCGTGATTGCCAGTGTCGACACCTACCTGCGTTTCGCCGAAGCTGTGAACCGGCTTGACCTGACCGAGAACGGATCCAAAGGGCTTCCCGAGCTGCTCGGGGACGTGACGCAGGGTGCCGCCAAACGGAAAACCGCGGGCGCCATCGACGCCGTGATGGAACGGGTTGAGGAAGTGTTCAGCCGCGGCGAGCACGAACACCGAAAGGTCTAAACCTTCACGGCGACGTAGACCGGTGAGGCCGACTGGGTACTCGACCTACCGGCTCCGGATCTGGTCCAGGGCGGTGAGCCGGTCCAGCAGCCACGGTGTTGGTGCCGCGCAGGGCGAGAACGATACCGCCGGCGAACACCCAGATGATGCCGGCTAGGAATCCCCATGCAGCCTCTGATCCGAGCATGGTCTCGTTGATGAGCGCGATCAGGCCCACGAAGAGGCCGATCCAGGCGAGCCAGCGCGGCAGCACCCGGCGGACCAACCCGACCGCTGCGGAGGCGACCAAGGCCGTCCGAGCGGCAGCATTCCTAACGTGAAGAGGGCGCGCTGCCGACCTCGTGCAGGGTCGGCGTCGCGTGCAAAAGACGATCATGGACCGCAGCTGGAGCGCTTGAGCCAGGCCCATCCGTTGTGCCGATCGGGCAGCAGGTGGCTAGGTGGGAACAAGCTGGCAGTGCCGGGCGTTCTCACCAGCGGCTCCAGTGCACAACCTCCTGGAAGGGCCGACGGTCCGGTCTGACGAGCGGCCGTAGCGGCCGGTCTGCCGGGTAACCAAATCCGATCAGGTACACGCAAATGTAGCCGTCAGGAAACCCCAGCACATGCCGCGCCTGCTCCTGGTCTCCCACACCCGCGTGACAGGAGCCGATGCCGAGGTCGGCCGCCGCCAACATCATGATCGCGGTCGCCTGGCCGAGGTCGTACATCAGCAGGCCGCGATGTCTTACGTCCTCAGGCTCCCGGGCTACCAGGGCGACCGTTGCCGCCGACCGGGCTATATGACCTGCGCCCCGCCACACCTTTGCCAGCTCGGTTAACTGCGCGTGGTCGGTAACGACCACGAAGTTCCACGGCTGCCAGTTGCTCGCTGACGGCGCTCGCCGTCCCGCGTCGAGGATGCGCTCGAGATCCTCACCGGCAATCGATCGGTCGGTGTAATGGCGCACGTTACGACGCGCCCGGACGGCGTCCCAGGTTTCCATGCCCCAGTTCTACGCTGCGTCGCCAATGACGCCGAGGCATGGGTCTCAAGACGTAGACAGGTCTGGTGGCCCATCACAGCAGAGAGAGCGGACCGGACGTGCAGATGGTTCCGACCGAGGAAAGGCTTCGCTCCAGCCCAAGCTCGGGGATCGCGGCCGAGGCAATTCTCAGCGAACGGCTCGAACGGGAGGCTCTCATGTTCCTGGACCGAGAAGACCGCTGTGGCCTTTGCTCTATTGCAGGGCACGGCGTGGACGGCTGTCTGGCGAGCGGGTAGCAGGGAGGCGATCACGAAGTCGGCGATGAACTGGGCGAATCGCCGGACCAGCCGCGATCGCGTCTCAACAATCCCGACAGACCGGTGCGCATTGCTCCGGCCCGGGCTGTGGCGCGACGGTCGGTGACAGCGCTACCGTTGACATGCACGTGATGCACGTCACAGGGGTCTGGGAGCTGGTCGGCACACCCGTGGGTCGGCCGGCGACGCCGTCGCTGGGCGCGGGGAGGTGGGAGGACATGACGTTCATTCGACGCAACGTGTGGGAGCTGGGTGGCGACTGGGCCGACGAGGTCCTCTGGTATGCCCGGGGCGTGGCCGCCATGAAGGCCCGGGCCTTGGCCGAGCCAACGAGCTGGCGCTTCTATGCCGGGATGCACGGCTTCAGCTCGGCGCGGTGGCAGGAGCTCGGCTACCTCTTCCCTACAGACCAGCCGCCGAGTCAGGCGCAGCTCAGCACGTTCTGGAGACAGTGCCAACACGGCAGCTGGTACTTCCTGCCATGGCACCGGGGCTACGTGTTGGCGTTGGAGGCGAACATCCGAGCCGAGGTGGTCGCGCTCAACGGCCCGGACGACTGGGCGCTGCCCTACTGGAACTACTTCGCGCCGAACGAGGCGGCGCTCCCTCCGGCCTTCGCCTCACCGGACTGGCCGGACGGCGTGGGCGACAACCCGCTGTTCGTCGAGCAGCGGTACGGCCCCAACGGCGACGGCGACGTGTTCGTGCCGACCAACCTGGTCAACCTCAACGCCTTGGCTGACCCGGACTTCACGGGGGTCTCCAGCGGAGGAAGCCCCGGGTTCGGTGGGGTCGACACGGGCTTCTCGCACAGCGGCCCCGTGCACGGTCGGATCGAGACCCAGCCGCACGACTGGGTGCACGGCCTCGTGGGCGGCCAGGACGCGCAGCCACCGGAGACGGTCGGCGCCATGACGGACCCGAGGACGGCGGGCCTCGACCCGATCTTCTGGCTGCACCACGCGAACATCGACAGGCTGTGGGCGAGCTGGAACGCCGACCCCGCTCACCTCAACCCGACCCAGCCGACGTGGCTCCAGGGCCCGGCCAGCGTCGGCGAGCGTGCGTTCTGCGCACCGATGCCGGACGGCACGACGTTCACGTACACCCCCGGCGAGATGATGAACCTCGAGGACCTCGGTTATGAGTACGACGACCTCACTCCGGCGGTCGCCCCGGTCTCACCCCAGGACAGGTTGGACCGGCTCGGGTTCGAGGTCCCGGCGGAGCGGACGGCAGAAGAAGGTGTGGCCGTGCCAGAAGAGACCAACGTCGAGCTTGTCGGCGCCAACGACGAGACGGTGCCGGTGGTGGGCAGCGAGAGCCGGACCCGGGTCCGGCTCGACGCCCCCGCACGACGAAGGGTGGCAGACAGCCTGGCCCCGTCGGCCGCCGGTGATGCGGAGGGAGTGGCTGCACCCGACCGGGTGTTCCTCAATCTCGAGAACGTTCGCGGTCAGTCCGACGCGACCGCGTTCAGCGTGTACCTCGGCGTGGGCGACGAGGAGGACCCGGCTGAGCACCCCGAACGGCTGGCCGGCAGCATCGCGCCGTTCGGCGTCAGCCAGGCGAGCGACTTCGACGACGAGCACGCCGGGCAGGGTCTGACCTTCGTGCTGGAGATCACCGACATCGTCGACCAGCTCCACCTCGAGGGCGGGTTCGACGTCGACAGCCTGCCGGTGCGGATCGTGCCGGTGCGTCCGATCGGCAGGAAGTCCGAGCTGAGCATCGGCCGCATCAGCATCTTCCGGCAGGGCCGCTGACGCGGATCCGGCGATGACGCCCGAAGCTCGCCAGCGGCGGCGGATCCGGACGCCCGTCCTCGCCGTCACTGCGGTGGCGTGGGCAGTGACCCTGCTCGCGGACCCACTCAGGTCCGCGTCCGGGTGCCGGGCGAGGGTCCGCGCCGCCTGCGGCCCTCGAGGCGAGGCTGGCGCACGCCGGTCACGCCCACCACGCGGTCGTGGACGCCGGGTTGCCCGCGTCGCACGCGTCGACTGAGAACGTCGCCGGGCTCCTCATCGGCTGGGCACTGATGCTGACCGCGATGATGGCCCCGCTACTGATCCCGGCCTTGCGGCACGTCCACGCGCGGAGCCTGCGGAGCCGTCGCTGGCGAGCAGTGAGCCTCGTGACGGTGGCCCACACAGCGGTCTGGACGGTTGGAGGCATCGTGCTCCTCGCCGTGGCGTCAGCGCTGCGGTCGGTCTCCGGGCACGCGGACCTCGCGGTGCTGCTCGGCCTCGTTGCTGCCCTGACCTGGCAGCTGTCACCGCTCAAGCAGTACTGCCTCAACAGGCACTGTGCGCATCCACCGATCTCCTCCTTCGGCGGCGCCGCCGACCGCGACGCACTCCGTTTCGGCGGCACGCACGCCGCGTGGTGCCTCGGGTCGTGTTGGGCGCTGATGCTCGTGTCCCTGCTCGCGCCGGCGTGGCACGTGGCCGTCATGCTGGTCGTCTCCGTGTGGATGTGGGTCGAGCCGCTCGACCGCCCGCAACGGCCGACCTGGCGGGTACGCCTCCCGCTGCGTTTCCTGCGCATCGCCGGCGCGACGGTCCGATCCCTGCCCCAGCGTGTGTAGCAATCCGCGCAGTCGCGTCCAAGGGCCCGGCCGGGCTGGCCGGGCCCGGCGGGCTTGCCGCCGGCGTCAGTCGATCCGGACGATTGAGCCCCGTGGCGTGGTGGGCTTTCGAGGGATCCTCGATGCCTAGTCGCCGGGGCCTCCGACGCGCGCGTCCACCACGAAAAGTCACCCAGCACGCCCCATCAGCTTCGACTCGAACTCCGGCACGGTGGTCGAATCATGCAGCGCCGCGCCCAGCCGGCCCGGCCTGCCGCTCATCCCACGCGCCCGTTTTGACCGCGTGGCCGTCGTCGAGCCGCAGCAACCGGGTTATCTCTCGCACAGTGACGGCGTTGCCGCACCAGTCGACCGCCTCCCGTAGCGACAAACCCTCATCGTCAGTCATCGTCCGCAGCGCTTGCCCAGCGCGCCGCTCAGCGTCCAGGATCAAAGCATCGCGTTCACCCAGCGCGGTCAGCACCGCGACCGCCAACCTCTCGAGCCGGCGTTCCCGGTCGGGTTCGCGCCGCTTGCCTCACCGACGTGCTGACTCATCACATCTCCCCTATCGACACCGGCCCTTATCGACACCGGCCTTTTCACTCAGTCCTAAGCCATTCCGAGGACTCGAGCGGTCATCACCGACGATCTCGACCTGCTTCACGTACCCCCAGCCGATTTCAAGGATCCGCTGTGCGACACACCTTCTGCATCACCGGTACGTACCCCCGCCTAGATGACCGCGTGGTTGACCCGGTTCGCCTTCAGTGGGTGTGACGATGAGCATTCATAAGCTCAGCGCCGGGTCAGGGTACGACTACCTGACCCGGCAGGTCGCGGTGTTGGATGCCACCGAGAAGGGCCATGTCGGGCTGGCCTCCTACTACACCGAACGCGGAGAGACTCCGGGAGCCTGGATCGGATCTGGCATGGCCGGCATCGATGGCCTGAACGCTGGGGATGCGGTCACCGCGGAGCAGATGCGGGCTCTCTTCGGCGCCGGCATGCATCCCCTCGCCACCCAGCGGCTGGAGCAGCTTGAGGCCGCTGACTTGACCGACGCAAACGTGCGGGCAGCGACCCGGCTGGGCGCGCCGTTCAAGGTTTACGCCGGCGAGGTCAGCCCCTTCCGCGTCGAGGTGGCGAAGCGAATTGCGACACGGCATGCGGCGGGGCAGGAGCGCGACGAGCCAGTCTCGGCGGCAGCTCGGGCGCTGGTCCGCACCGAGGTTGGCGCTGGAGTTCTTCCGCAACGAGCATGGCCGCGACCCGATGGATGCCCGTGAGATCGCGGCCACCATCGCCAAGGGGTCGCGTCCGCGCACCCAAACGGTCGCCGGCTATGACCTAACCTTCTCCCCGGTCAAGTCGGTGTCGAGCTTGTGGGCGGTCGCCGACCCACACGTCGCGGCACAGATCGAACTCGCGCACCAGGCCGCGGTGCAGGATGCGCTGACCTTCATCGAACGCCACGCACTGTTCACCCGGCAGGGCAGGAACGGGGTCCGGCAGGTCAATGTGACCGGCCTGGTCGCGGCCGCGTTCACCCACCGCGACTCCCGAGCCGGCGACCCGGACCTGCACACCCACGTCGCGGTCGCCAACAAGGTACAAACCCTCGACGGACGCTGGCTGTCCATCGACGGACGGGTGCTGTTCAAAGCGACCGTGGCGGCGTCGGAGACCTACAACACCGCCCTGGAACACCACCTCCGCGACCGGCTGGGCGTGCGGTTCGCGGATCGGCCCGACGCTGCCCCGGGGAAGCGGCCGGTTCGGGAGATCGTCGGTGTTGACCCGGGGTTGAACCAGCGTTGGTCTGCCCGGCGGGCGTTGATCAAGAACCGGCAAGGTGAGCTGGCGGCCCAGTTTCAGCGTGATCATGGTCGGCCGCCAACCCCGGTGGAGGCGTTGCACCTGGCGCAGCAGGCCACCTTGGAAACCCGGGATCCCAAGCACGAACCCCGCACCCTGACCGAGCAACGCACCGCCTGGCACACCCAAGCGGCCGAAACCCTCGGCGGACCTGAAGCGGTCCAGGCCATGATCAGCAAGACGCTCAATCCGATCTCGATGACGAGCCCCCGCGTGGATGCGGCTTGGGTGGCGGCGGCCGCGGGGACGGTGTTGGCGGCGGTCGAGGAACGGCGTTCAACCTGGCAGAGCTGGCATGTCCGAGCCGAAGCGCAACGCCAGGTCCGGGCCGCGGCTTTTCCCACCGCGAAGGTTGATCAGCTGGTCGAGCTGCTCGTGACCGAGGTGCTGCAGACCCGATCGGTGGCCCTAACTCGCACCGACGACGGCATCAGCGAGCCGTCGGTTTTGCGTCGGTCCGACGGTTCGAGTGTCTACACGGTTGCCGGATCCGAGCTGTTCACCTCCGCCCGCATCCTGGCCGCCGAGCAGCGACTCGTTGCAATGGCGGGCCGCACCGACGGCCGTGTGGTGGACGCCGCCACGTTGGAGCTGGCGCTGCTGGAAGCAGCCGCCAACGGGAACGCATTAGATGCTGGACAGGCCGCTCTGGTTCGTTCCATGTGCGCCTCCGGGGCGCGGCTGCAGCTCGCGATTGCCCCCGCCGGCGCCGGGAAGACCACCGCCATGCGGACCCTGGTTCAGGCGTGGAGCGACAGCGGCGGCCAGGTCGTCGGGCTGGCCCCGTCCGCCGCCGCAGCCGCGCAACTCCGAGACGCCACCGGCGCCCCGGCCGAAACCCTGGCGAAGCTCACCTGGTCAATCCGCGATGGCGACCTGCCCGACTGGGCGGAACGCATCGGCCGGTCAACGTTGGTGATCATCGACGAGGCCGGGATGGCCGACACCCTTTCCCTGGACACCGCCGTCCAGTTCATCATCGGCCGCGGTGGCAGTGTTCGGCTGGTCGGTGATGATCAACAACTTGCTGCGGTCGGGGCCGGCGGGGTACTGCGTGACATTCAAGCTAGCCATGGCGCGGTCCGGCTGAGTGAGCTGCACCGGTTCGCCGACCCGGCCGAGGCCGCCGCGACCCTCGCCCTCCGCGACGGCCGACCCGAAGCGCTCGGCTTCTACCTCGACCGGCAACGCGTCCACATCGGCCACCAAACCACCACCCTCGATGGTGTCTTCAACGCCTGGCAGAAAGACCGCAGCCTCGGCTTGGACGCCATCATGCTGGCCCCTACTCGAGAACTCGTCAGCCGGCTCAACCAACGCGCCCGGAACCACCGCCTCGCCGGCACCACTCCGAGCTGGCAGGTCGAGCTGGCCGACGGCAACCAGGCCAGCGTCGGCGACCTGATCATTACTCGTAGCAACGACCGCAGGCTTCGTATCAGCGCAACCGACTGGGTAAAGAACGGCGACCGATGGACCATCCTCAACCTGACCAGGACCGGTGGTCTGAGCGTGCGGCACGCTCGGAGCGGACGCGCCGGCACCCTGCCCGCCGACTACGTCTCCACCGCCACCGAATTGGGTTACGCCACAACCGTGCACACCGCGCAAGGTGTCACTGCCGACACCATGCACGGCGTCGTCACGGGTCACGAGTCGCGGCAGCAGCTCTACACCATGCTGACCCGCGGCCGCACCGCCAACCACATCTACCTCCCGGTGGTCGGGGACGGAGACCCGCACAACGTGATCCAGCCCGGCAGCCTCCACCCCCGAACGGCAACCGAGCTGCTTGAGCAGATACTGGCGCGCGACGCCTCACCGCAATCCGCCATGACGTTGCAGCGGGAGCAGCAGGACCCGGCCGCCCGGCTCGGCCCGGCCGCCGCACGCTATCTCGACGCCCTGCAACTCGCCGCCGAACACGTCGCTGGCCAACAGGTGGTTGCCGCCCTCGACCACAGCGCCGACCGGCTACTCGATGGGCTGACCGGGGAGCTGGCATGGCCCACCCTGCGTGGCCACCTGCTGCTGTTGGCTGCCGACTGCGTTGATCCGGTCGCTGAACTGTTCGCCGCCGCCGCACAATGGGACCTGACGAGCGCCCATGATCAGGCTGCTGTTCTCGACTGGCGGATCGAGGACGCCAACGAGGTCGCCATCGGGGGCCCGCTGCAGTGGCTGCCGGGCATTCCCCACCCAATCGCCGCCGACCCCCAATGGGGACCCTACCTGGACGCCCGATCACACCTGGTTGCTGAGCTCGCCGACCAGGTCCGCCTCAACGGAGCAGGTGAAGAGCCGGCCTGGGCGGCCCAGCCGCACGCTTCGATGCCGGCCGAGCTGATCGCCGACGTTCAAGTGTGGCGCGCCGCCACCCAGGTCGACCCCAGCGACCTGCGACCCACCGGGCCACCCCAGCTCGGCCGCGCCGCCCGAATCTTCCAACAGCAACTCGACAAGCGACTCGCCGCCCCGGAGACCAACGCAGACGGGCAATGGCGGCGGCTACTCGCCACAGAAGTCCCCAGCGCCACGGCGGACCCATTCCTGCCGGAACTGGAGGAAAGGCTAGGCAACCTCACCCGGGCCGGCTTCGACGCAATCCACCTCGTGCGGTCGGCGGCCGCCGCAGGACCGCTACCCGACGATCACCCCGCCGCAGCCCTCTGGTGGCGCATCCTCGATCAGCTCCCGCAAACGCCAAACCAGGACGCCGCAACCCCTGAGGCAGTCCCAGCGACGAGGCACATGACCACGCCGTCACGCGACCAGCAGCCACCCACGCGGCGCTCGGCGCCGCCTCCTACCTTCGGCCCCAGCCGCTGAAAGGTAATACCGATCGACGATGGCGGACGGCAGTGGCTCGTCGCGCCAGGGTCGGACACACGGCGGGCAATAAAGCCCAGCAGCGATCCGCGCATATCTCCGCTGCTTGACGAAGGCGAGAGTCGGCATGACCGCCAGCGACAGCACGGCCACGATGATCCCGACAGGGGACGTGAGCGGCTCCTCCCGGCTGATGAGTGACTTCACGGCCTCCCACGTGATGTAGATGGCCAGCAGGAAGAACGTGAGAGCGACCACGTAGAGCGCACGTTTCTCTGCTGCGCCCTCCTCACTCACCGTCGCGTGAGGCCCAGCCTTGCGCAGCCGCCACAACAGACCAGCTGCGCTGATCACCTCGATCGCTGAGTCGGCACCAAACCCGATCAGAGCGACGCTGCCCGCGATAATACCGCCCTGGTTCGTCGGAGGGTGTGTGGTTTACGCGACCTCCCGGTCGGGGGTAGCGGTTCTAGCCTGCCGGTGCTGATGTTCGAACTCAATCGGGGGCATGTGCCCGATCGAGGAGTGAGCCGGTCGGTGTTGTACCAGTGGACCCAGCGGGCGACCTGCCATTCGACGTCGCGGCGGTCGGCCCAGGCTGGTCCGGTGAGGTTGATCGCTTCTGTCTTGAACAGCCCGATGGTCGATTCGCATAAGGCGTTGTCCAGCGCGTCGCCGACGGTGCCGATCGAGCCGGCGATCCCGGCGGCGAGCAGTTCGGCGGTGAAGGCGACCGAGACGTATTGCGACCCGGCGTCGGAATGATGGATCAAACCGGCGGCCACCCAGTCGTGTTCGCCGCGGCGGCGGACCTGCAACGCCTGCCGGAGGGCGTCGGTGACCATGCCGGTGTGCTTGGTCGTGGTGACCCGCCAGCCCAAGATCCGGCGGGAGAACACGTCGACAACGAACGCGACGTAGCAGAAACCGGCCAACGTCCACACGTAGGAGAAGTCGGCCACCCACAGCTGGTCGATGCCGGTCGGGGCCGCCCAGCCACGCTTGACCAGGTCCGGATGCCGCGGCGCTGCGTCGTCGCGACGGGTGGTGATCGCGCGGTGCTTTCCGCGGAGGACGCCGCTGATCCCGGCGATCTTCATCAGCCGGGCCACCTGGTCGCGGCCGATGTCGTGGCCGGCGCGGCGAGCCGCATGCCACAGCTTCCGGGCCCCGTAGACGCCCCAGTTGTTCTGCCACAACGACCGCAGCTGGTTGGCCAGGTAGGCCTCGTCCAGTTCGACGTCGGTCAACGGCGTCTTGCTGCGGGCGTAGTAGGTGGACGGCGCGATCGAGATCCCGGCCTCGGCCAGGACCGCACAGACCGGCTCGACGCCGAACCGCTCCCGTTGGGAGTCGATGTAGTCGACGATCATCGAAGTCGGCGGTCGAGCTCCGCCTGGGCGAAAAACGCGGCCGAGGTCTTCAAGATCTCATTCGCCCGCTCCAGCTCGGCCACCCGCCGCCGCAATGCCCGAACCTCTTCCGACTCCGCCGACCTGGGCGCCGGGCTGCGTCCGGACTCGACCCGGTCCCGTTCCTCGGCCCAGTTCCGCAACGTCTCCGGATTTAGATCAAGCAACACTCCGACATGGCGCCGGGCACCCCGCTTCGACTCGCCCGGTTCGGCCAGCCGCTCGCGATACATCCGGACCGCCCGCTCCCGGAACTCCTGGTCATACTTCCTCGGTGCTGACATGTGCTGAATCCTCCTGTGTTGAATCAGCACCCTCCAGCATTTCCAGGGCGGTTCATACCCCGGCACCAATCGCCACCACGGCCTCGACAACGTTCCAGCCCACAGTGACGTACTCAATCCAGAGAGCCCGCCGATGCAGAGTGATACGGCGTTCCACAGAAAGAGCGACCACGACCATCCAAAATACGATGGGCACGCTGGTGAGCCCGTAGGTCCCCGGCACATAGACGATCGAGCGGCAAAGAGAGAGATCTACCGGGACTGTCTGCGGCAGCTGCTCAACACGTGGAAAACTTCCGCCAATCAGCCAGGCGGGTACAGAGTGCCATCCCCTGCACCGCGCCGTCATCAGCCTGCACCAAGAAGTCGAGCGCTAACGTGGCAACAGACCACATCTCCTTGGAGCGCCCATGCAGCAAGGCGACATCGCCGCAGAGATGGAGCGCGCCCGGGTTGACTTCCACCACCTCCTCGACAACGCCACCAGCGCAGACCTACGGGCAGGTACCGACGGCACCAAGTGGACCAACGAGCAGCTGCTGTTCCACATGCTCTTCGGGTACCTACTAGTCCACAACCTGCTGATCTTGGTCAAAGCCTTCACCCGATTACCTCGACGCGTCTCCAAGGCCTTCGCGGCGACTCTTAATGCCGCCACCAGACCTTTCCACGTCGTCAATTACCTCGGCTCTCTCGGCGGTGCCCGCGTCCTCGGTCACGCACGCATGGAGCGTCTCATGGATTTCGTGATCGGCCGGCTGCAGCGGTCCGTGATAGCCGCCAGTGAGGACAGTCTCAACCGAGGAATGCACTTCCCGGTCGGCTGGGACCCGTACTTCAACGACTACATGACACTTCGCGATGTCTACCACTACGCCACCCAGCACTACGACCACCACCGACGCCAACTCACTCTGGCAGCGACGACCACAGCGGAGGAGAATCATCGGCAACCCAAGGCCGCAGATCGTAAGGAATAGCGCGGGACCGGCAGCAGACGAACTCCCGAAAAACCTCGTGGCCTGGGTCGCCCGCACGATGGGGCCGGGAAGCCGCATCCAGGTCGTGCGACGACTACCAATGGGCAGCTGGCATCTGAACCACGCGCTGACTGTGGTCGACGGGAACGGCCGGGTCCATCGTCTCGTGTTGCGCCGGTGGCGTCCGGGTTGGGACGGTGACGACCCCGACTACACCGCAGCCCGGGAGATGACGATCCTGGAGCTGCTGCGCCCCACACCGGTGCCTGCACCTGTGCTGGTCGGCGCCGACATCGACGGCGACGAATGTGAGGTGCCCACCCTCCACCTGACTCGCCTCCCTGGACATCCCCCGACAGCTGCAGACATGGCCGCCAATCGGTTCTGTCCTGATCTTGCCCAAACCTTGGCCGTGGTTCATTTAGTAAGGAACCGGTGACCGAACAGCCCCGTCGCGGTCCCAAGCCACTCCTCGCGGAGAAAGGGAAGGGCAACGGCGAGATCACCTTGCTGTGGTTCTTCATCGTCGGACCCATGGTGGCCCTGGCTGCCGCCGTCCCGGTCTTTTGGGGCTGGGGCCTCGGTTGGCACGACGTGGTCTTGGGCGCGGTGTTCTACGTTATCGCCGGACTCGGCGTCACGGCGGGCTTCCACCGCTACTTCACCCATGGGGCCTACAAGGCCAAGCGATGGCTCGAGATCACCATGGCCGTAGCGGCCTGTTTGTCTCTCGAGATGGCGCCCATCGGCTGGGTAGCCGAGCATCGCCGGCACCACCAGTTCAGCGATGAGGAGAACGATCCTCACTCGCCCTGGCGGTTCGGTACGACCAAGCGGGCCCTGACCAAGGGCTTCGTCTACTCCCACATGGGCTGGCTCTTCAACAAAGAGCGGACCAACCCGGAGCGCTTCGCGCCGGACCTGCTCAAGGACCCGGCTATGGTCTGGCTCGACAAACACTACGGCTACATCGCAGCGTCGAGCTTCTTGCTGCCTACTCTCGATCGGTGGGTTGTGGTCCTGGAGCTGGCAAGGTGCCGTTACCGCCTTCTTCTGGGCAGGACTGGTGCGCGTGTCGCTCCTGCACCATGTGACGTTCTCGATCAACTCGATCTGCCACATGGTGGGCGACCGACCGTTCGACTCAGGCGACAAGGCCGCCAACTTCTGGCCCTTGGCCATCCTCAGCTTCGGCGAGTCGTGGCACAACTCACACCACACCGACCCGAGCTGTGCTCGTCACGGCGTTCTGAAGGGACAAATTGACATCACCGCGAGGTTGATCTGGATCTTCGAGAAGCTGGGCTGGGCCTGGAACGTCAAATGGCCCCGGATGGACAAGTTCGACTCCAAGCGTCTGGCATCCGCCTAGACCATTCGTCTACTAAGCCCGGTGAGCGAAGGGGAGGCTAAATGCCCCTTCGCTCACCCCGAGCTCTTTGAGCCTATTTTTTGCCGCTGGAGTAACGCGGCGACGGTTGTGCGATGGATCTGGAATTGAACAGCGCCAGCCCTCCACTCCGCGTGTCCTCGCTGCTCTCCGGCCCGCTACGCGACGGGCACACGAGGAGATCCGTTGGGGGACCCAGGACTCTATTGATCGAAGCAACACCCTTTTCTGAGGTGGTTCGGCATGATCCTTGCTTCGACATCAGCCGCGGGCGTCCGGCATCTCTCATCGGTGAGGGAGGGGCGCGGTCTCAAAGGATCCGCCCGGGAGGCCGGCGTCGGCATGGAAACCGGATACCGACGGCTGCGGGAGACCTCGACGGTTGTTGTCTTCACTCCGCGCGCGACGGCGGCGTTGGCCAGTCCGAGCCTGTCGAGCAGCTCCAGGATGCGCACAGCGCCCGACACGACATCGGGTGCGGAACACCCTGCTCAGCCCTCTGGGCCGCGATCAGGCGGGCCGGGCTTACCGCCTCATCGCTTCCTTCACCCAGAGGGCGACCGAGCGCGGCACATCACATTCCATCGCCAGCTCGGCGTTGTCCCGCACGTTGGTTCTGCGGCGGTCACGGGCTGCTCGGTTGGGCGGGGCTCGGTTCGATGCTCAGCACGTTGACGTGGATCAGGCCAGGCTGGTGTCCGTTGAGTTGTAGGCAGTCGACGATCGACTGGCGGACGGTGCGGGCGATCTGCCGTGCCGGGGCGAGGGTTGAGGTGGCGATGTCGATGCTGACCTGGGTTTCGGCCCGGCCGGTTGGTCCAGGACGGTGGGTGACCGTGATCCGGTCGGAGCCGGCGACCGTGGCGGTCAGTCGGCCGGGGCCGGGCAGTTGTTGTTTGGTGGCGGTCATCAACCGGCGCAGAGAGTCTTGCAGCGTGGGTTCGAGCCGGAGCACCCCGTGGGTGGCGAGCACGTCAGCGGCCAGGCTGTCCAGCAGGGCCGCGTTGATGGCCGGGTGCCGGTGGTCACGCTGCCGCGAGGCCGGCAAGGCGGGTGTGCGGACGTCGACGGTCGGGGGTTCGAGCTCAGACATGGTGGATGTCCTCGACGGTGATGTTGATCACGGTTGCTGTTATTCCAACCTCAAGTTCGACGGCTGTACGCAGCCGATCCCGCAGCAGGCGGGTGAGGGCAGGGATGGCCGCGTTCGGGGCAACGCTGATTCGCAGATCGACAGTGATCTCAGCGGGCGCCGCAAGCGTCTCAGGCTGGCGCGTGTCGTGTCCTGGCGCACCCTCATTCAGCGGGTCGTGTTTGCTGAGCGCGACTGCGCTGCGGCGGGCTTCGAGGCCGCCGATCTCGTCGCTGGTGCGTCGGATGAGGTTGGCGAGGGTTTGCTCGCTGACCGTCAGCTCGTCCCCGGCCGCGCCGGGCCGGGGCTGGTCCATCGGGATTCGGCGGCCGCGGCGGACTTCGGCGCGGGCGATCTCGAGGATGCCGGTGATGGCGCTGGAGTTGAGCCTCAGTGCGGGATCGGCCTTGTCGGCGGCGACGAGGCCGCGCGTGGCCGCGGCCAGATCGCCCAGGTCGTGCCGGGCCGCCTGGCAGTCGGGGCAGGTCTGTTCGTGAGGGTCCGGTGGTAGATCGACGTGGGCCCATACGTCGTCGATGCTGCGTCCGCAGCCGAGCCGGTTCGGGTCGGTCTGGCTGGGAGGGCTCGGGGTGGTGCCGGTTAGCGCCATGCCGTCATTCCTTTCGCAAGCTGGAGTCGTGCGCGGGCGATCCGACCCCGGACGGTGCTGACCGGGACCCCGATGGCATAGGCGATCGCTGGGTAGGTCAGTTCGTGCATCTCGTGCAGCACCCAGCAGGCCCGCTGGTCTGGTGGCAGCATGGCCAGCGCCGCGGTCAGACAGTCTTGCATGGCGTTAGTTTGGGCGGCCGCCGCTGGGTCGGTTGTGCTGCCGGCGGGCACGGGCCGGCTGGCCCGGGCTTCGAGCTCGAAGTCGGGACCGCTGGTGACGCTGGTGTGTCGCCGGACGCGAACCCGGAGGATATTGAGGCAGCGGCGTGTCATCAGTTGGTAGATCCAGGCGCGGAACGCCTCCGGATCGAGCAGGTTCGGCAGCCGCCGCCAGGCCAGAACGAACGTGTCCTGCACGGCGTCTTGTGCCTCGCCTCGATCGGACAGCATCCGGAAGCCGAGCCGGAGCAAGTCTGCTTCGTAGGAGCGGACCAGCTGCTCGAAGGCGTCGGTGTCACCATCTTGAGCCCGGGCCACCGTGGTCGCTTCGCTGAACACCCGAGGCGGTGAGGGTGTCCCGGCGACATGTGAGGACGGCACCGCGAAGTCAGCCGGTGCCGCCGGAACCGCGAGAACCGACGAATGGGGGTCGTGGTGGTATTCCTGGCCGGGGCCAATACCGGTCGCACCGTTCACAGACTGAACCCCCTCTCTGAAACAAGCCCTCGAGTCCTTGCGTCGTCGCGTCGAGCTGTGGCATCTCGCTTCTGCCGGACGGGCCGCTGACCTTGCTTAGTCATCTAGACGGTGATCTGGTCGGCCGTAGGCCGGCTAGTGGTGACGTCAACCTGGACCGCCAGGTGCTTCAGTGGCGTCTCCATGGCGCTGACCAGGCGGGCCGCCGTCTCGGCCTGCAGGGAGTGCAGCAGCCGCTGGACGTCGGTGCGGTCGTTCACCGTGACCTTCAGGGTCAGCTCGGGCTGGCGGGCGGTGCCCCGCAGGACCGCAGACGCGTCGGCGACACCCAGTAGGCGCTCGGCGTCGGCCTCGACGGCGTCGGTCAGCACGTCTGCGCGGCAGATGGTGACACCGCGAGCGGCGTCGTCTTGAAGCCGGAACGGCTTGGCCGCGTTGGTCCGCGGGATCTGGGCCGCCAGCCACGCCAGGCCGATAACGCCCAGGATCACCCCGAGAAGACCGACCGCCACCGCGACCACCGGCTGGTCGAAGAATGCGCCGACGCCGGGCCCGAGAACCTTGCTCGAGGTAACTGGCACGCCGAGGCCGATGCCGATGGCGGTGGTGATGCGGGCCAGGAGCCCCAGCGCGATCAGCGCCGCCACGATCCCCGCCAGCAGCACGACGAGGCCGATGACAGCCAGCCATGCCCGGTTCAGGAGTCCCGAGCGTTGTCTCATGTCGTGCCTGCTTCCGTGCAGAAAGCCAACTCGCGGGTGGTCACAGCCGCTGGGTGTGGACGGTAGTAGTGATCTTCGGCATCGGTTGCAGCCCAACACCCTGGAGAGCTTCACGCACCCGGTCGGTGACCATACCGGCGAGCTGGCTGCGCTGCGCCGACTGGGACTTGACCGACAGGGTGATCCTGCGCGATCTGACAGTCGCCGAGACCGAATCTACGCCGTCGACCAGGTCGGCGTGGCCCGCTGCCAGTCGGGCGACCGAGCGGCGGGTCATCACGAACTCGGTCGACCCCGCCACGTCACCGCTGCCGTCGACGTGCAGGACAATGGCGTTCGGTTGCCCGGGCTTCCAGGCGCAGAACAGCAAGATGAGCCCGACCGCGACGGCCGCGAGGCTAATCGCGACGGTAATGGTGGACCCCCACCTCAGCGTGGCCAACCATTCGTTGACGGCACCCAGAAACCTCGGCCATCTGCCGTTGAGCAGCCGCAACACCGTGATCCAGACCAGGCCAACGCCAACCGCCAGCACAACCACGCTGACGATGCTGGCGGGCGTGGTCCGGGCGGGGCGGCGGCGGAGCTTGTTCGAACGCGCGTCGGTGCGGCTCACCGAAGGCCCTCCGTACGGGTGTCGGTGTCGCGGTGGAGAGCGGAGACGGTGATGTCGACCCGGGTCACCTCGACCCCGGTCAGCTCACCGACCCGGTCGATCAGATGCTGGCGGACCTGGTCGGTGACCTTGCGGATCGGCGTCGGGTAGGCGACGGTGATCGCGAGGTCGACCGAGGCGGTCCCGCCAGACAACTCGACCTCGACCTTGGGGCGGGCCGAAAGGTCGGTGTGCGAGCCAATGCCGAGAAACCCGCCGCTGCTGCCACCCGCGGAAGCGACCTCGCTGGCGGCCTGGCCGGCAATCTTCTCAATCACCTTGTGGTCCATTATCAACCGTCCCCGGCCGGGCGCTGCTGCACGGCGGGGCATGGCCTCAACGGTGGATGCCACGGGGTCAGCGCCGTTCGGTGGACCGGCCGACCAGCAACCTCAGGTCGAGCTTGCCCTCAAGCACCCGACCGACCACCAACCCGGCCACCGCAAACAGCAAAACGATCACGAACGAGACAAAACCAGCGAAGACGGCCACGACGCCGAGCGCGATCCCAACGATCACGGCGAACTGGGATGTGGACATAACAGTCGGTGTTCCTTTGCTGAAGAATGTTGGCGATCAAGAGACGCCAGGCCAACCGTCAGGGTGCCCGTGCCGACCTGGCCAGCAGCGCCCAAGGCATCCGGCGGCCGCGTCGGCTCAGGCGAGAGTTGCTGAGCCCTGCGCCGGGGCGGCGGTCTCGCTGGCACCGGTGTCGTACTCCTCGGGGAGGTGCACGTCGGTGACGTTCACATCGACCGAGACGACCTCCAGCCCGGTGCCATACTCCACACTCCTAATGACCGCGTCGCGGATGTTGTCGGCGACCTGGACGATGGAGACGCCGTACTCCACCACGATCGACACACCGATCGCGGTCTGACGCTCACCCTTCTGGATACTCACCCCGCCGGACACGCTCTGCTGCTGGCCAGGCATGCGCTGGCTCATACTGGAGAATGCCCGCCCGACAGCGGAACCCATGGCGTAGACGCCGGGAACCTCACGGGCTGCGATACCGGCGATCTTCTCCACAACCTGGTCGGTAATCGTTGTGTCGCCGTACGCGGTGTGCAGGGCGTCGAGCTGCTTCGGCTCCGGGCCGGCGTCGGCTGCCTCGCGGGCCTTGCTCTCCTCGGTGGCGGCCGGGGTCGTCATGGTGCTCATCCAAACTCCTCAAGACTGGGGCAACACGGGTAAGAATGCCGTACATAAGTCAGGAGGACACCGCCAAACGAACCGTCACAGGTGAATCGTCGCGGGTCTCATGGTTAAGTGTGTCCGGTCGGTCTGGCTGAGGATAGTGGTCGGCTCATGTTCGACGGCGGACGCGCCCGATGTCATGCACTCCGGCGGGTGTCTTGCCAGTTTACCCATCCGGCGGTGATCGATTCCTGATCGCTGAGCCGGCGCAATGGGCCGCGGCGACGCGGCGCGCTCGGCCCGATGGGAGTTCACCTCGACCGGCCGGAACCACGTCCGCAGCGTCTCCGGGTTCATCCCCAACCGGCCAGCGACGCTTCTGACCGCCACACACTCCGAGCGCAGCCTGGTCGGCGGGCGACCATGGACCTGGGCAGCCAGGTACTGAACGCGGCTCGCCAGTGCGGGCGCCCACCGAGGTGGACGTCACGCTGCGGGAGCCGGAGGTCGACGCCGCGAGCGGGTCGAGCTGGCATCCCGGTGCCGTGACCGGCAGCGCGATCTGGGACCTGGCCGCGCAGGACCGCACCATGCTATGGACCGTGGTCGGCTCCGTGGCCATCGCCAGCTAACCCGCCTTCGCGGTACCGCACCTGGACAACCGGATGATCATCATCCGGAGTGGCCAGACCACACCGCGAAGGAAGTACTCGGCGACCAGACCAACTACACTGACCAGTTGGCGGCGGCTGCCCTCCTCGCTGCAGGACGGCATGCCGCTTCGGAATCGACTCGACGACTCGGTGGCCAAGGCCGAGCTGATCGACTGCTACCGGCGGACCCGGCACGACGTCGACACGAGCTCGCAACCCCACTAGTCAGCCGCGGTTTAGCAGATCACCCAATACATCAGCTGGGTCCTGACGGTGCCCTGGGTTTACGGTTCGCCTTCTTCTCCGATCCTGACAGCAACGGCTGGTCCATCCAGGAATTCAAACGCTGACCGGTGCCACCCCAACCGATGCGCCTAAAGCCAGTTCAGGCCGCATCACCGACCCGCGACGGCCTCAGGTCGCGTCCATTCCACAAACCTCAATCCCCTAACACCGGCCTACGGACTGTCCGCACGTCTCGGGCACGCGAAACCCTCGCTGACCGGCGACATCTTCACGGGCCGTAAGAAGCGCGCGACCGGGGCGGCCGAGGCGCTCGAAGATCTTCCAGCTCTGATTTGCTCGGCTCTCGGTTGGGCTGCCTCGTGGGCCGCTCGGGA
>CAVUEO010000013.1:0-77563 GCA_963740515.1 uncultured Actinomycetota bacterium | reverse complement strand
TCACTACGTTGATCTCCCCGCTTTGGCGGTCGGCACGGAACGTAGGGCCGCTCGTGGCTGTTGTTGACTCCGACGCCGCCGGCACCGATGTCACCCGCTCCATCGCAAAGCGAGCGGGCGCGACCATCACCGAAGTCGACACCTCGCACGTGATCATGGTCTCGCAGCCTCAAGCCGTGACGGATGTGATTCTGGAAGCCGTGGCGTCCGTAGGCTCAACCTCAAAACATTAGGTACTCAGATGTCTGTCGAAGCCTCCCCGGACTTCTCCGCCGCCGTGCCGGACAGCTCCTTTGGCCCACTGCTACAGATCGATGCCGGCCTGTTGAATGTCGGCTATGTCGACACCGGCCCGGCCGAGGGCCCGGTGGTCGTTCTGCTGCACGGCTGGCCGTACGACATCCACAGTTACGTCGAGGTATCCGCGGGATTGGCAGAGGCGGGTTATCGAGTGATCGTTCCGTATTTGCGTGGTTTCGGGACCACCCGGTTCCTGTCGGATGAGACGTTCCGCAACGGGGAGCAAGCGGTGCTGGCGGTTGATGTCATCGCGCTGATGGACGCGCTGGAGATCGAGAGCGCGATTGTGGCCGGCTTTGATTGGGGAGCGCGCACGGCCGACATCGTCGCCGCGCTGTGGCCGGAACGCTGCACCGGGCTCGTGTCGGTGAGCGGCTACCTGATCGTCAACCTCGAGGCGAACCAGAAGCCGCTGCCGCCCAAGGCGGAGCTGGGCTGGTGGTATCAGTACTACTTCTCGACAGAGCGCGGCCGCCTCGGTTACAGCGAGAACCGCCGCGAGTTCAACAAGCTGATTTGGCAGATCGCATCGCCGAGGTGGGACTTCGACGGCAGCACGTTTGGCCGCACCGCCGCATCCTTCGACAATCCCGATCACGTCGCCATCGTCATCCACAACTACCGCTGGCGGCTGAGGCTGGCTGCCGGAGAGCCGCAATACGGCGACCTGGAAGCCCGGCTCTTCGAACGTCCCGTGATCACGGTGCCGACGGTCACCATCGGCAGCGACTTCGACGGGGCAGCCGCTGACGGACGTGCATATGCCGAGAAGTTCTCGGGCGCGTACTCGCATCGAATCCTCGAAGGCATCGGACATAACGTGCCCCAAGAAGCACCGGGCGCGTTCACCGATGCCATCCTCGAAGTCGGAGGTGGACTACCGTGAGTTTCTTCAGCAATCTCCGAACTGCAGGCTCGTTGCCCGTGGAGGGTCACCTCCCTGGTTTCGAAGGGGCCACCGGTTGGCTCAACTCCCCCCCGCTCAGCACGGCGGATCTGCAAGGGAAGGTCGTTCTCGTCGACTTTTGGACCTACACCTGCATCAATTGGCTCCGTACGCTCGCCTACCTCCGCGCGTGGGCCGAGAAATACCAGGATCAAGGTTTGGTCGTGGTCGGCGTCCACACTCCGGAGTTCCCGTTCGAACGCGATGTCGACAATGTGCGCCAGGCGGTGCAGGACATGGCCATCCGCTATCCCGTCGCGCTCGACAGCGAGTATGCGATCTGGCAGGCGTTCGCCAACAGATTTTGGCCGGCCGTCTACATCGCCGACGCACAAGGGCGAATTCGGCACCACCAATTCGGCGAGGGTGGATTCGCAGAATGCGAAATGGTCATCCAACGATTGCTGGGCGAGTCCGGGCGCGACACCTTACCCCACGACCTGGTGTCGGTCGCTCCAAGCGGTTTCGAGGCTCTGGCCGACTGGGCGAGCCTGGGGTCTCCCGAGACCTACCTCGGCTACGAGCAGGCACGAGGGTTGGTATCTCCCAGCGATCCAGTTCTCGACCAGACCCACACCTACGTCGCACCCGACCGGTTGAATCTGAACCATTGGGCTCTTGCAGGGGATTGGACGATCGAGCGTCGGGCGATGGTGCTCGACCGCACCGGTGGCCGAATCCTCTTCCGCTTCCGCGCCCGTGACGTCCACCTCGTCATGGGAACGCGTCCACGGGAGACATCTGTGCCGTTCCGTGTGCGCATCGATGGTGAACCTCCTGGCGAGGCTCACGGACTCGACGTTGACCAACAGGGCCGCGGAACCGTCGGCCAACAACGGCTCTATCAGCTGCTTCGGCAGCCGGGGGTCATCACCGACCGGACATTCGAGATCACCTTTCTCGCACCCGGCGTCGAGGCATACGTGTTCACCTTCGGCTAGAAGTCTCCCCCAGTAGACGAATAGCTACAGCCCCAGAGCCGCCATAGATGACGCGAGGCGGCTCATCCTCTCCAGGCACCCTGGGCAGCTCGATCCGCCCGCCTGTTTCGAGCAGCCGCCGCGTGTCCACGGGAAGACGCACATGTCACGGGACCACGTGCCGCGACGCTCAGCGGATCTAGGAGTTTGAGTCGGAGGGGCGCCAAGGCGCCAACAAGATCGAGGATCTGGCCCACCTGCAACACGTCGCGCCCCAGCGATACGGTGAGTCAAGAGCTCGCCGGCGGGCTGAGCCAGTCGCTATTAGGGAGAATCATGACGACCGAGAATTCGGAGCCGTCCAGCGACGTCACGATCGCCGAGCACGAATTGGCAGCGTGCAAACGGGTGAATGCGACCGGACTGCAGCCGGTGGTGTTTGTGCACGGTCTGTGGTTGTTGCCGAACAGCTGGGATCGATGGGCGACGCTGTTTGAGGAGAACGGCTATGCGTCCTTGGCGCCGGGTTGGCCGGATGACCCGGAGACGGTTGAGGAGGCGAAGGCTCATCCGGAGGTGTTCGCCGGCAAGTCGATCGGGCAAGTGGCCGACCATTTCGAGACGATCATCCGTGGCCTCGACAAAAAGCCGGCCGTTATTGGGCATTCCTTCGGTGGGCTGCTGACCCAGATCCTCGCCGGACGCGGGCTGGCCGCTGTGTCGGTGGCCATTGATCCCGCCCAATTCCGGGGAGTGCTCCCGCTACCGATCTCAGCACTGAAGTCAGCCTTCCCGGTGTTAGGCAATCCCGCCAACCGCAATCGCGCCATTCCCCTCACATACGACCAGTTCCGCTACGCCTTCGCCAACGCCGTCAGCGAGGACGAGGCAAAGCAGCTGTACGAAACGTATGCGGTGCCCACCGCCGGCAAACCGCTGTTCCAGGCGGCGGCAGCCAACTTCAACCCGTGGACCGAGGCCAAGGTCGACACCGACAACCCGGAGCGAGGCCCGCTGCTGATTATTTCGGGCGAGATGGACCATACCGTGCCGCCGGCGGTCGCCAAGGCCTCTTACAAACAACAACAAGACAACGAAGGATTGACTGAGTTCATCGAGATCAAGAATCGCGGTCACGGCCTCACGATCGACAGCGGCTGGCGCGAAGTCGCCGACACCGCCCTCGCCTTCGTCAAACGATTCACATAGTCGCCAGCAGCCGATCCCACCGAGATATTGGTGAGGCATCCGCGATGGCTGTTTCCTCCGATGGCGGAGCGAGCTAACTGTCGCGCAACGCGCGGGAGATGCATCGTGAAGCCGAGTGATGCGGGGCTAGGCCGCGACGAGTTTGTCGATGAGGTGTTTTCCCCGCGGCGGATCTCGTCACGGATGGCTCGGACGGCAATTAGGCCGCGAATCCTTGACGTTTGAATGAAGTCGCTTTGCGGCAACGGGCTGCCGGCAGCCAACCACGAACACGACGGCCGCGGTCAGCTGAAGATCGCACGCCGGGTCGGACGTAATCCGTGCCCACGCCTGGATCCGCGGAGTCGGCAACCTCCAAGGCGCCCAATCGGTCGGCATGGCTGAGTCTCCGCCCTTCTCGATTCGCCCTCTGATCGCCGCCAAGGGTGGAGCGGCAGCGGATTGATCGAGAGAGCCGTCTCACTCAGGGTTCCTGCTACAGGACTTGTGTCTTGATGCTGCTCTTTCCAGATCGCCTGCTAACTCATCACCCTCCGCCAGCTGGCTACACGGGCTCGAATTGAAGCCCTGTGATGGCTCAGACCGCCGCTGCCCGACGTACCCCCTCGAACCCCAAAGCTTCCATGTCCAACACACCCCATGCACCGCCGGAAGTAGCTCGGGTCGGCCTGACCGCCCCGGCGGCATGTACCCCCTTCGGGTGGGTGTGACGATGAGCCTCCACAAGCTCACAGCGGGATCAGGTTATGACTATCTGACCCGGCAGGTCGCGGCGCTGGATGCGACCGAAAAAGGTCATACCGGGCTGGCGTCTTACTACACCGAACGGGGTGAGACGCCGGGGGTGTGGATCGGTTCCGGCTTGGACGGGATCGACGGCCTGACCGCCGGCGACCCGGTGACCGCGGAGCAGATGCGAGCGTTGTTCGGCTGCGGTCTGCATCCGTTGGCCGAGCTCCGCCAGCAGCAGCTGGAAGGACCCGACCTCACTCGACGCGACTTCCAGGAAGTGACCCAGCTGGGCGCGCCGTTCAAGATCGTCGACGGTGGGGTCAGCCCGTTTCGGCTCGAGGTCGCCAGACGCATCGCGGCGATCAATGACGGCAGCCGGCCTGCCGGCGGACGCGCCGCTGCCGGCCGCAGATCGGGCGCGGGTGCGGACCGAGGTGGCCCGGGAGTTCTTCCTGGCCGAGCATGGCCGGGAGCCGATGGATGCTCGGGAGCTGGCGGGACAGATCGCGAAAGACTCCCGGCCGCGGACACAGACAGTGGCCGGGTATGACCTGACGTTCTCCCCGGTGAAGTCGGTGTCGACCTTGTGGGCGGTCGCCGATCCGGCGGTGGCGGCTGTGATCGAACGGGCCCATCAGGCCGCCGTGAAGGACGCTTTGGCGTTCATCGAGAAGCATGCCCTGTTCACCCGGACCGGGCCGCAAGGGATCCGGCAGGTCAACGTCCGAGGCCTGGTTGCGACCGCGTTCACCCACCGCGACAGCCGGGCCGGCGACCCGGATCTGCACACCCACGTGGCGGTGGCGAACAAGGTGCAGACCCTCGACGGACGCTGGCTGTCCATCGACGGACGGGTGCTGTTCAAAGCCAATGTTGCCGCGTCGGAGACCTACAACACCGCGCTTGGAGCAGCACCTCCGCGACACGTTGGGGGTGCGGTTTGCGGAACGGCCCGGCACCGACCCGGCGAAGCGGCCGATCCGGGAGATCGTCGGTGTCGACCCCCGACTGAACCAACGTTGGTCGACCCGCCGTGCCCACATCGAACACCCGCCGCGGCGAGCTGGCCATCCAGTTCCAGGATGATCATGGCCGGCCACCGACCCCGGTCGAAGCGTTGCATCTGGCGCAGCAGGCGACGTTGGAGACCCGCGACGCCAAACACGAACCCCGATCCCTGACTGAGCAACGCACAACCTGGATGAGTGAGGCTGCAGCTGCGTTGGGCGCATCTGACGCTGTCGCGTCGATGGTGCGGGCGGCGTTGGCGCCGCCCGTCGAGACCACCAAGATCGCCGACTCCCGCTGGGTCGCTCAGACGGCTGATCACATCCTGACCGTTATGGAGGCAAGCCGGTCGACCTGGCAGATGTGGCATGTCCGGGCCGAAGCACAGCGGCAGGTCCGCACGACCGGCGTGACGGCACAACGGGCGAGTGCCTTGGTGGACCTGCTGGTCGATGAGGTGCTCGATCGTCGGTCTGTTGCCCTGGCCGCGCCGCACGACGGCATCGAGGAACCGGAGGTGTTGCGGCGGGTCGACGGGTCGTCGGTCTACACCGTCGCCGGCGCCGCCCTCTACACCTCGCAGCGGATCCTCGACGCCGAGGCCCGTCTCGTCGCGGCGGCGGGACGTCGCGGCGGTGCGTCAGTCGAGCAGACGGCGGTCGATCTGGCACTGCTCGAGATGGCGGCGAACGGCACTGCACTCGATGCTGGGCAGGCGGCGCTGGTCCGCCAGATGTGCACCTCCGGGGCACGGCTGCAGCTGGCGATCGCCCCCGCCGGCGCCGGGAAAACCACCGCCATGCGCGCCCTCACCCTCGCCTGGACCCAAGACGGCGGCCAGGTGCTCGGCCTGGCCCCGTCGGCTGCCGCGGCCGCCGTCCTCGCCGAGCAGACCGGCATCCGCACCGACACCCTCGCCAAGCTCACCTGGTCACTGGACCACGGCGAGCTGCCGGAGTGGGCGGCAGCGGTCGGCCCGTCGACACTGGTGATCATCGACGAAGCCGGCATGGCCGACACCGTCTCCCTCGACGCGGCCGTGCAGTTCGTCATCGCTCGTGGTGGGAGTGTCCGGCTGGTCGGTGATGATCAACAACTCGCCGCGATCGGCGCCGGCGGTGTGCTTCGCGACATCAAACAGACCCACGGCGCCCTCCGCCTGACCGAGCTGCATCGCTTCACCGACCCCGCCGAAGCGGCAGCATCACTCGCCCTCCGCGAAGGCGACCCTTCGAGGCGCTCGACTTCTACCTTGATCACGGCCGCGTTCATGTCGGCGACGTGGCCACCACGACTGAGGATGCGTTCAACGCTTGGGTTTCCGACCGAGCGGCTGGGCTCGACGCGATCATGATCGCCCCCACCCGGAACCTGGTCGCCGAACTCAACCGCCGTGCCCGCGCGCATCGGCTCAATCACACGCCGGCAGTATCCGAAGTGCCGTTGGCCGACGGGAACCGAGCGAGTGTCGGAGACGTGATCATCACCCGCAGCAACGACCGCCGACTGCGCCTCACCGCCACCGACTGGGTCAAAAACGGCGACCGCTGGACCATCACCGCAATCGGCAGACAACGGCGACCTCAAAGTCCGACATAACCGCAGCCGGCTCACTGTCAGGCTGCCCGCCGACTACGTCCACACCTCCACCGGTCTCGGCTACGCGACCACGATCCACGCCGCCCAAGGCGTCTCGGCCGACACCATGCACGGGCTCGCTACTGGGCAGGAGTCCCGGCAGCAGCTGTACACCATGCTCACCCGCGGACGGGCCGCCAACCACCTCTACCTACAAGTTGTCGGCGACGGCGACCCGCACACCCTCATCCGGCCCGAAACCGTCGCACCCCGCACCCCGACCGAGACCTTGCAGCAGATCCTCGCTCGCGACGAGGCCCCCACCTCGGCCACCACGCTGCTGCGAGAACTCAGCGACCCGGCTGCCCGGCTGTTCGAGGCCGTCCAGCGCTACACCGACGGCCTCCATGTCGCGGCCGAGCAGCTGGTTGGCCCCCAGATCGTTCAGATGCTCGACGGCCAAGCCGACCACATCGTCCCCGAACTCACCAGCGAACCGTCCTGGCCGACGCTCAGAGCACACCTGCTCGCTTTGGCGGCGGAGACCGGTGAGCACCCACTCCTCCAACTGCACGCAGCGGCCGCCGGTCGCCAACTACACACGGCCGGAGACATGGCCGCCGTATTGGACTGGCGCCTCCCAGAGCCCGCACCCACCGACCCGGGACCGCTGCCCTGGCTTGCCGGCGTCCCACAAGCGCTTCATGATCATCACGTTTGGGGCGAGTACCTGGCGAAGCGGTCGCAGCTCGTTATCGGCCTCGCAGATCGGGTTCGAGACTGCGCCAGCCAGAACGGCGAACAGCCGGCATGGGCACCGCCGGGTAGTCACCCGACCGCCGCCCTCCTCGGTGAAGTCGAGGTCTGGCGTGCCGCCGTCGGCGTCGACCCCCAAGACCGCCGACCAACCGGAGCAGGACAGCTACAGGCGGCGTCCGCCCTTTGGCAACAAAACCTCGACCGGGACGTTGCCTTGTGCAGCCGCCGCCTTAGGGCAGACGAACGGAAACCTCAGATTGGTGGACCCTCTCGAGATGACCAGCGCGGACATCGAGATCGCATGCCGCCACCACGCGCTGTTCGTCGGAGTGTCCCGCCCGGGCCCCGCTTGTGAGCGCCAGTGTCAGCTCAAGAGATTTGGGTGATCAACGCTTGCCGCCCGGGCGCCGAGCGACTGGCGCGCAGAAAGATCGACGTACGCACAGGACCGCCTGCGGTTCAGCGAGGCCTTAGGGCTAGGTGACAACAGTCACCGGAATCGGGCGGCCGTTATCCACAAGCTGCCGCAGCACAGGCACGGCGTCGGACATTGCTGGATCGTCGTCACTGGGCGCACACGAGCACCGCTGGACTACGACGGTCCGAGACCGAACGGCAAGACAAACGGAGGACAAGCATGAACGATCCAGCCGCGAAGGTTCGAGTTCTCTACTCGGTTCCGGAGGCAATGGCTCTCCTCAACCTGAGTAGGACGCAGATCTATGAGCTCATTCGCACATCCCGCCTGGTGACGGTCACCCAAGGCCGTCGCCGGCTGGTGCCCGCCGACTCGATTACCGACTATGTCCAGTTATTGCTCGCCGAACGCGGGGGCAGCAGGCATGGCGCCCGCGACTGGGGTCTCCTGTGAGCACCGCGAAGCGGCGGGGCAATCATGAGGGCACCGTACCCAGACTGAGGCCCGATGGACGGTGGCAAATCGACCTCCGCTACCAAGACTCGAGCGGCGCACTCAAGCGCACTGCGGTCTATGGCAGGACCCAAGCCGAGGCGCGAGCCAAGGCGAAGGAGCTACGCAAGCGCCTTGAGCTTGGCCAGCCAGTCAGGGATACCGCAGACACCCTCGGCCGTTTCGCCGGCGAGTGGATCGCTACGGCGCTGGCGGCCTCGGAACGCAAGGCCAGCACCAAAGCCATGTATGCCAGCGTCGCCCGTAGCCAGATTGTGAGCTCGGCCCTCGGTGGCCTGCCATTGGGCAAGATCACCCCGCGCGCCGTTGAGGGCTGGCTGGTCGAGCTCCGCGGCAAAGGCCTGGCCGAGTCCACCGTCCGCATCAGCTACGCAATCTTGCTGGCCATCCTCTCCACGGCGGTCCGCGATGGCGCGTTAGGCCGCAATCCCGCCGCGGCTGTGAAGCGGCCGAGGGTCACCCGGAGGGAGGCCGACTACCTGAGCTCCGAGCAGGTGCGCGCGGTGCTCTCAGCGGCTCAGAGCACCCGTTACGCGCCGCTTTTCGAGCTACTGGTCAACACCGGTCTGAGGCGCGGCGAGGCGTTGGCTCTGCAATGGTCAGACGTCGACCTCGAGGCCGGCACTCTGCGGGTGCGTGGCACGTTGGCCAGAGTCAATGGCAGGCTCGAGGTGACCGAGCCGAAGACGGCAAAGTCAAAGCGCACCGTGCCCTTGTCAGAGCCGGCCGTGCAGGTCTTGCGCGCCATCCGGCTCGAGCAGGCTCAGGAGCGACTCAGAGCCGGCTCTTGGTGGCACCAGACGGGTTATGTGTTCACCACCTCCTCTGGTGAGCCGTACGAGCCACGTAACGCGCTGCGGGCTTTCAAGGCGGCCGCCAAGCGTGCCGGCTTGCCGACCTCGGTCGGGCTTCACACGCTGCGCCACACCGCGGCCTCGGTGATGCTCGAGAACGGCGTACCGCTCAAGATCGTTTCGGAGATTCTCGGCCACGCTTCGGTGGCCATCACCGGAGACATCTACGGCCACGTGGCTCCCGACGTTTCGCGTGAGGCTGTGGCCAAGCTAGCGGCCGCTCTGAGCGAAGTAAGGGTGCACTAATGGCGGTCAAAAAGGCGGTCAAAGTCTATAGTGAGGCTATTTCAAGATCACGCCGCGGCCGTTTTGATGGGTCTGACTAGGGCTAATACTGGTGGGAGCAAGCAGACTCGAACTGCTGACCCCTTGCTTGTAAGGCAAGTGCTCTAACCAACTGAGCTATGCTCCCGGGTCGCCTATCAGCCCTAGTCGGAGGGTGTCTGGGCCCTCGTCCTCGGGTCGTACACCATGCGCTCACAGCCGGTTGTAAGTGCGTTGTGAGTGCAATCAGGCTAGCGGCTCGGTTCACCGCGTCTGATGCAACCGTGCCGATCAGGTGGCGGTAAACGTCAGCGGTGATCGAGATCGAGGCGTGCCTGAGCAGCTTGGACACCACGGCAAATGTCAGTGCCGGAGGCGATCATCAAGGAGACCCGCACCGACGAGACCCGCGCTAAGCGTTTAAAGGGCCGGTACGAGCTTGCCCTGATCATGGACCTCGCCGATGGCACAGCCCTTGACGAATCTCGAAGCCTGCCGCTTTTGCGCGGCCCGTGGCCAGGGGTCACAGTTGGGCTCGTTGGAGTCTAACCAGCACTCCAAGGTGGTCGGCGCCTTCGGTGTGGAAGGTGGTGAGGCTCGCCGCAACCAGAGCGGGCGAAGTCATCACATGGTCGATCTGGACCAACGGCGGGACGGAGATGCCAAACCGTTGCACTGATCCGGGCGCAGGCCACGTTGGCTGAAAGCCCAAGTTGAGCTGGTCGGCTGAGTCGGTAAATCCCATCGCCCTTATGCGACGAATTGGCGCGTGGTCCAACGTGGCATTGAAGTCACCGGCGATTACCACGGGACGGTTGTGGAGTGCCGCGCCCGCGGCATAGTGATCGCGTAGGTAGTCCGTTATCCGCTCGTAGTCCGCGGTCCAGCGGACTTTCCGGTACGGGGGAGTCGGATGTAGCGCGACCAAGTCGACATCGCCAAATTCAGGGGTGTGAACGGTAACGACTCGTGAATCACCGCCGTCGGAAATCCGTGTTACATCGGTGAGTGGATACCGGCTGAGGACGACCGAGCCCTCACCACCCCACTCGCCGATGCCTACGGTGTATGGCAGCTCTTTTGCTATCTCACGGAGCTGTAACAAAGCTGGCCCCGGTGCCTCGGTCACAACCAGAACATCGACGCCTGCCTGAATCCCCCGGTCGGCGATGAGTCGCGCATCACCGTACTCGAGGTTTTGGGCCATCACGACAAGCTCAGCACCGCTGTCAACGCTCGACCTTGAACCCAGATACAACGGGGCAATCCAGGAAAATGCCACGAGGGCTGCCAGCAAGGCAACTGCTGCTGCGCCGAACGCCATCTTGCGCTGTAAGCCAGAAGACAGAGTCGCGGCCGCCAAGGAAGCAATCAGGGCCACGCTCGCGATAGGCATAGCTAAAGGCGAGAACGCCACTATCTCGATGGCTCGTGAATACGTGGGTGTGATGATCCGTAGGTAGACGAGTGTGCCGATGGCTAGAAGGGCCAGTCCGGAGATTGCCCAGAGGCCAACGGCAACCACGCCCCTTATCGACACTTAGTGAACCTTCTAATTCGCGTTGGCGGCTGGCTTGCCTGGCTTCGACTTCCTGACCTGGCTGCTCGCGTCGTCAATCTGGCGTCCGAACCGCTTTCGGCCCAGCTTCACCGGGTGCGCCACCCCGAACGCTTCTGGGTGGCCGCGCTGTTCGCGGTCAGCCTAACCCCCCAGACCACACCTCAGCCGACGCCGACTAGCACCGCTGTATGTGCTGGCGCGGAGGTGAAGCACGCCATGGCCGCACCGACGCGAGATTCGAATGGACCGGGCTTCTCCCGGGTCGCAGCCGCGTGCGTGTCGCTGATAGGGCTAGTGTGTCGGTGCCGACCCGACCAATTCACCCTCACGGTCAGTGGAGTGTGCATGCTGAACAAGAACCTGGCCACGGCCCTCGGTGCTTTGACAGGCCTGGTCGGTCTAGTCGGCATGATTCGACTCGCATCTGGTGCCTTCAGCCATGGGATGTCGGCCTTCGCATGGGTGGTCATCCTGTCAGCCATGTTGCCCTGGATCGGGTACGCCGCCTGGCGAGGCCGTCACGGGCATCTCAGTAAGCGCGGCGCCCTTACCGTGTTGCTGCTGGACGTTGTCGGTTGTGTGGTGGTGTGGTTGTTCGTCCTTGGCCCTGTCGTGGCGTTGGCGTGCTCGCTTGCCGCATTCGCGGTTATCTGGGTAAGCGATTGGCCACCGCGCCGCCACCCAACCGAAACGCGGTTCGTTCGTATCGAGGAGCTGCGCACTGAGGACTCCGACCAGAGCGCGGGGCCGGCATAGACACCGGTGTCACGACCGCGTCCAAGTAGAGTGGCTGATTGTGGCCGGACCCGACTTCTCCGTCGCGCTCGCTGACCTTGACAAGGCTTTGAGCTCGATTGAGGCTGTCGTGGACCCTGATCGCCTGCGCGCTGAGATCACAGACCTCGAGCAGCAAGTGGCCGTCCCCGATCTGTGGGATAACCCAGACAATGCGCAGCGGGTGACATCGCGGCTGTCGGCGTTGCAGACCGAGGTCGACCGGCTGGCTGGGCTGCGATCGCAGCTGGAAGATATCGGCATTCTCGTCGAGCTCGGTGAGGAGGAAGGAGATCAGGCCAGCCTGGCCGAGGCAGCGGACGCGCTCAGCTCGCTGCAGAAGGCGGTAGAGGCACTCGAGGTGCGAACGCTGCTGTCCGGCGAGTACGACAAGCGCGAGGCGCTCGTCACCATCCGCTCGGAGGCCGGCGGCGTCGACGCAGCGGACTTCGCCGCCATGCTGCTACGGATGTATCTGCGCTGGGCTGAGCGCCATCGCTTCCCGACCGAGGTCTACGACACCTCCTACGCCGAAGAGGCGGGCATCAAATCCGCCACCTTCCAGGTAAAGGCGCCTTTCGCATACGGAACGCTCTCCCCAGAGCAGGGTACGCATCGGCTGGTCCGGATCTCACCGTTTGACAACCAGGGGCGCCGCCAGACCTCATTCGCCGGTGTGGAGGTGCTGCCGGTGACCGAGGCGACGGATCACATCGACGTCCCAGAGAGCGATCTGCGCATAGACGTGTTTCGCTCCTCAGGGCCGGGCGGGCAAAGCGTCAACACCACCGACTCAGCGGTACGCATCACTCATCTACCGACCGGCATCGTGGTCTCCTGCCAGAACGAAAAGTCCCAGCTCCAGAACAAGGCCGCGGCTCTTCGCGTGTTGCAGTCACGGCTGCTGGAACGCGCACGAAAGGACCGCGAAGCAGAGCTCAATGCGCTCAAGGGCGATGGCGGTAACAGCTGGGGCTCGCAAATGCGCTCCTATGTGCTGCATCCGTACCAGATGGTGAAGGACCTGCGCACCGAGTACGAAGTCTCCTCGCCTGAGGCCGTCTTCGATGGCGACATCGACGGCTTCATCGAGTCCGGCATCCGCTGGCGCAGGACGCGGGAGGCGGCGGCAACGTGAATCTGCCGGCCCGAGCTGGTATCCGAATGACGGGCTCAGGATGGTCAGCGGTGCCAATGACATGAGCCTCACTTAGACTCGTCCTGGCCGTCTGGCGTTCGCAGGGCGTCGGAGCTGTCTATCTCGGGGGAAGCAATACACCTTGATTCGTTTTGAGAATGTATCCAAGACCTACGACGGCCAGCGTCGCGCAGCACTCGAGAACGTCAATGTCGACATCGACAAGGGCGAGTTCGTCTTCTTGGTCGGTGCCTCCGGCTCCGGCAAGTCAACCTTCCTGCGACTGATCTTGCGCGAACAGCGTGCAAGCAAAGGCAAGGTGTTCGTTGCCGGCCGGGAGCTCAACAAGTTGCACAGCTGGAAGATCCCGCCAATGCGTCGCCAGATCGGCACCGTCTTCCAGGATTTCCGGCTGCTGCCGAACAAGACCGTGTCCGAGAATGTCGCATTCGCGCTGCAAGTCATCGGGAAGCCGGCCTCGGCGATCAATCGCGTCGTCCCAGAGGTGCTGGAACTCGTTGGTCTTGGCGGGAAGGGCGACCGGCTGCCCGAGGAACTCTCCGGTGGCGAGCAGCAGCGCGTCGCAATCGCGCGAGCGTTCGTCAATCGGCCGATGATCCTGATCGCTGATGAGCCCACTGGAAACCTCGACCCCGCCACCAGTGTGGGCATCATGAAGCTGCTCGATCGAATCAACCGCGCTGACACAACGGTCCTGATGGCGACACACGACTCGACCATCGTGGACCAAATGCGCAAACGGGTCATCGAACTGGACGATGGGGAAGTCGTTCGAGATCAGAGCAGAGGCGTGTACGGCTACCAGTGAGTGTTGTGCAGCTGAACAACGTGCCTGAACGCGGTCGCCGCCCCGGGCGCGATCTGGCGACCGCGGCGAGCCGAGGTATTGGGGATATCTGATGCGTTTCCGCCACATCTGGTCCGAGACCCGCGCCGGGCTCCGACAAAACCTCACTATGACCCTGGCGGTCATCATGACCATGTGGGTATCGCTGTCCCTGTTCGGCGCCGGACTGCTGGCGAGCCAGCAGGTCGACCTGATGAAGGGCCGGTGGTACGACAAGATCGAGATCTCGATCTTTCTCTGCGCCAAGGACACCCGCGGCGACCAGTGTGACCCTGGTCAAGATGCCACCCAGGGCCAGAAGGACGCGATCCGTAACACACTTGAGTCCAATCCCGAGGTCGCGTCGGGTGGAATCTATTTCGAGACCAAGCAAGAGGCCTACGCGGAGTTCCAGAGAGCGTACGAGGGCAGCCCGATCCAGGACTCACTAACTGTCGATCAGATGCAAGAGTCATTCCGCGTCAAGCTCAAGAATCCTGAGGAGTACCAGGGTGTGGTGAGCTCGGTGGTCGGGCTCAAGGGCGTCCAGAAGGTGCAGGATCTGCACCAACTGCTTGATCCTTTCTTCCGAGCTCTGAACGTGTTGCAGTGGTCTACCGCTGGCGCGTCGGCACTGCTGCTGCTCGCCTCGGCTCTGCAGATCGGCAACACAATCCGACTGGCCACCTTCGCCAGGCGTCGGGAGATTGGCATCATGCGCTTGGTCGGTGCGAGCAACTTCTACATCACGATGCCCTTCCTGCTTGGAGCACTGATCTCGGCGCTGATCGGCGTGGGTCTCGCTTGTCTCACCATGGCCGCAGGGGTCTACTTCTGGATCATCCGAGGAGCCCAAAACTCGATCCGTTTCGTAGCCTGGATCGGTTGGGAGCAGGCACTCCTTGCCATGCTCGGTGTGGCAGTGGTCGGCGTGGTGCTTGCAGTGATCCCGACTATGGTGACCACCAGGCGTTATCTCCGGGTCTGATCGTCGGCAGCTCCCCGTTCCCGTCAAAAACGGACACGGGCTCCTTGCGTAGCTGGACTGTGCGGCGCGTCAGCCAAACTGGCGTCAGATTCTGAGGGGACCTCAGAGATGCTGACCCAACCAGTGCCATCCAGAAAGACAGAATTCGACCTCCACATCCTTCACATTCGTCACAGAAACATCACGAATACTCTCAAATTACTCAAGTATCACCTGAGACTTCATATCTGATCGATGACGAAATGCCGGTTTCGGCGTTTCGGTCGTTGCCAGCGGGCGTCCCTGTCCGAACCCTGTGCTTAGGCACCCGTTTTCAATCGGTCGTCCCAAGACCATCGATGGGAGGCGGGTCCTTACAACCAAACATTGGATTGCTCTAGGAGTCGATACCAACGCTCGCGGAGCATAAAGGATGGGAAAGCTGTGGATCCGGACCTTCCCCACGTCCGTCAGGACGTTCCGGACGACAGCGAAGCACCTCAGGTTGCTGGTCGCTTCGCCAGGCTGGCAAGGGGTCGAGGACTCCTTGCCGCGCCTGCGTCCAAGGGCATAACTGCATCTCTGTCAGCCGTATGTGCGACCGCTGCACATACGCTGCGCGCAGTTGTAGCCGTCGCAGTAGCGTCGACACTCACCGCGACCTTGCTTGCGACCCCAGCTTCGGCTGACGAACTCACATCGCAGCGCGCCAGGGTCAAGCAACAGATCGCCAAGACCAAAAGCGATCTCAATGAGTCCAGCGAGGCACTGAGTGCGGCGGTCGTCGCGGTCGACAAGGCACAAAACAGACTGGATGCGGCAAGCGCACGGCTCGAAGGGACGCGCCAGGAACTCACGGCAGCCCAGACGAAAGACGCCCAGATGGCGAGGAAGTTGCAGCAGGCTCGGGCGGATCTGGCCGCCGCAGTCGCCGCGGTAGTTGCCGGACAAGCGCGACTTGATGCACAGCAAACCAAAGCCGGCCAGGCGGTCCGAGAACAGTACCAACAGCAGACCAATCTGCTGCCGATAGCAGTGCTCGTCGATCCCAACTCGACCGGAGGCCTACAGGCGCGTCTTCAATGGTCGACCACCCTCTTCGATACTGCCCAGGCTGAGATCGATCGGCTGACCGTGTTGCAACGTCAGCTCAACGCCGCCCGGGCGCGGCAGAGCGAGCTCGAAGCGACCGTCGCCGCGGCTCGCCGTGCGGCTGCTACCAATCTGAAGATCAAGAAAAGGCTTGAGATCCGTGCTGCGGCGGATGAAGCGACAGTCGCCCAGCTCTTGCGACAGCGAAAGGCTAGTGAAGATGCTGCCGCAGTGGACGTGGCACAAGACAAGGCACGCTATTCCGAATTGATCAAGGAACGGGCGTCGGTCGAGCGGCGCATTGCGGCGCGGATCGCGAAGGCAGCAGCGGAGCGGAGGGCCGCCGAGCGCGCGGCTGCTGCGCGTGAGCGGGCGGCCGAACGGAAGGCCAACGCTTCGCAATCGACAACCGAGCACACCAATGGCTCCGGGCACGCACGACGTTCCGGCAACCACCCCACCATGTCGAGCGCCGGGCATGGCTTTTCTTATCCGGTGCGGCCGCGCATCACCTCTCCGTTCGGTATGCGCTTTCACCCAGTGCTCCGCTACTGGAAGCTGCACGATGGCACCGACTTCGGCGCCGGGTGTGGCACCTCAATCCGGGCGCCCCGTGCAGGTCGGGTCGCCGAGCGCTACTACAACGCGGGCTATGGCAAGCGGCTGATGATCGACCACGGCTACATCGACGGTCGGTACGTCACCACGGGCTACAACCACGCCAGTCGGTACATAGTTCGTGTGGGTCAGCATGTCCGGAAGGGCCAAGTCATCGGTTATGTCGGCTCCACGGGATTCTCCACCGGCTGCCATCTCCACCTGATGGTCTGGCTGAACGGTCGGCTGCGAAACCCGATGACCTGGTTCTGAAACTCCTGGTCCCATATCGGTGCCGAGGCGATCAAGGGGCAGGATGGGGCCATGGCGAAGGAGAAGGGCCGCAAGCTGATCGCCCAGAACCGTAAAGCCCGGTACGACTACCACATCCATGACACCTACGAGGCCGGGATCGTGCTCAGCGGCACCGAAGTGAAGTCGCTGCGCGAGGGGCGTGCCAACCTGACCGATGCCTACGCCACTGTTGACGACGGCGAGGTGTGGCTGCGGGCAGCACACATCCCCGAGTACAGCCACGGAACCTGGACCAACCACGACGCGCGTCGTACCCGCAAGCTGTTGTTGAACCGCCGCGAGATTGCCAAGCTCCAACGCGAGCTGGGCACCGCTGGCACCACTTTGGTGCCGCTATCGCTCTATTTCTCAGATGGCTACGCGAAGGTCGAGATCGCGCTGGCTTCCGGCAAGCGTGAGTACGACAAGCGCCAGACCATTGCGGCTCGGGAGTCGAGGCGCGAGGCCGAACGGGCGATGGCTGCTCGCAATCGAGGACAATGAAGCAATGGTGCAATTCCGCGCGTCCGCTGCCGAGCGCCCTCGGCAGGTCCGGGGCCGATTCGGTCGGGGCGTAGTCGCGTTCCTCCTCATGTCGCTCACCGCGGTGGCTTGGGCGCTGATCGCTCCGACAACCGCGTACGCAGCCGACGATCAGATCGACTCTTTCACCATCGACTACAACGTCCAGCCCAGCGGCGTGGTCAAGGTGAAAGAAACGATCACATACCGGTTCGGTGACAATTCGGGACGTCATGGCATCGAGCGTTTCCTCGTCACTCGCGAGCCGTACGACGAAACCCAGGATGCCGTTTACCAGATAACCAACATCAGCGTGACGAGCCCTGATGACGTGGCGACCCAGTTCAGCTCGCGTACCGACGAGGCGAAGGGCGGCCGCGAGGAACAGCTCAGGCTGCGCATCGGCGACCCGGATCGCACCATCTCCGCGCCAACTGCGACCTATGTCATCTCCTACGACCTGGCCGGCGCGATGCGCACCTCAGGCAGCTTCGACGAGTTCTACTGGGATGCCACCGGGCTGGATTGGACGGCCCCCATCAAGCAGGTGGCGGTCTCGGTGACGGTTCCCGGGGGCGTTCAAGACACGACTTGCACCTACGGCCCGGTGAACAGCACCGAGCAGTGTGCGGCCAAGGTCGTTGACGGGAAGGCGCAGTATACCCAGAGCAACCTTGCCCCAGGAGAGGGCGTCACAGTCAGCGCCAAGATCAAAGCCGGCTTGATCGCCGACAACAAGCCGCACCTCGAACCGGACGGCTCGAAGCTGTCCCCAAGCGAGAGGGCTGGCGCGATTGCCCTTGGTGCGGTTGCCCTCCTCGTCACCGTAGGATCGCCGATCGTCGGATTGTTGTGGTGGCGCAAGAACGGGCGTGACCAGCGCTACGCGGGGCTCCCCCCGGGTGTCGTGCCGCTCGCCGGCCAGGAAGTGCAGGTCGTGCCGAATGACCCAGATATCCCCATTCCTGTGGCGTTCTCTCCGCCCAGAATCCCGGTCGCGGAAGCAGGTCTGCTGATTGACGGCCAAGTCGATTCCCGGGAGACGGCGGGCACGATCATTGACCTGGCTGTACGAGGCGCGGTGAGAGTGCAGAGCGTGGGGGAGGACGACTTCCAGGTGATTCTGGTGGACCCGAACAGAGCGGCAGCTCCGCACGAGATGGTGCTGCTGACCAGCTTGTTCGGCGGTGATCCCCCGGGCGCGGTGAGAGATCTCTCCTCACGCGGCAGCCTGACAAGCGCCCATGAGGCTATGCGGGCATCGGTACGCAATCAGGTCACTGCCAGGGGCTGGTTCCGGAAGGTTCCATCGGCTGCGGCCACCAGAAGCGTCGGCTTCGGTGTCATCGCCATTGCAGTGTTCGCGGCATTTGCCGTCGGCGCCTGGGTGCTGCTGCTCCTGATCCCGCTGCTGCCGATCATCATCACCGTGGCAGTGATCCGCACCAAGCTCCGCCGCGGTCAGCGCACCGCCGACGGTCGCGCTGTCTGCGACCAGGTCGAGGGATTCAAGACCTATCTCGCAACTGCGGAGGCTGACCAACTCCAGTTCGAGGAGGGTGAGGACATCTTCTCGAAGTACTTGCCCTGGGCGATCATCTTCGAGCTCGCCGACCGTTGGGCGAAGATATGTGCCGACTTGGTGGCGATGGGCCGGCTGCCAGACGTCGTTCCCTACTGGTATGTCGGGAACTACCACTTAGCGGCCTTCAATGCCTCGTTCCTCACCAGTAGCCTGACCACCGCGGCCACCCCACTGCCGTCCGCAGGGAGCAGCGGCACCGGTTTCGGCGGCGGCAGCTCGTTCAGCGGAGGCGGCTTCTCAGGGGGAGGTGGCGGTGGCGGCGGTGGCGGCAGCTGGTGATCGGAGACAGGCCAAGAATGCTTCTCGGGGTAGGTCCGGGGGAGTGCCCTATGGTGCATCGCCGGCCGCGAACCGATGCTGGTCGGTATGAACGCGATCTACGAGCACCCCAGCCTCAAAATGCAGGTCACGCCCGAACAGCGTGATCGCGCCGAATCCTGGCTCAAGGATGCCTACGCCGACGCCCGGATCAGTGAGTCGGAGTTCGACCGCCGGATCGGCCAGGTTCTCACCGCTGACACCCGCAAGGAGCTCAACGAGGCCTTCTACGGCCTGGTGCAGATACCGACCGCCTCCCGAGCGCTCGGTGCCCACCCCGCCTACCAGCCACTGGTCCGCCCCGAGACGCGTGACCAGGCGGGTCGAGGCGCGGCCGGGGTGGCGCACTTGTCGGTGTTCTTCCTTTGGCTCTTCGGCCCAGGTCTGGTTTACGCCCTGTCGACGCCCGCGACATACGCACGTCGGGAAGCCGCCAAGGCCTTCAACTTCCAGCTGATCTCATCGATTGCGTTCGTGCTGGTCGCCATATTGGGCGGTGTGACCGGTCTTGACATCTTCGGCTGGCTGCTGCCGTTCATGGGTTTGGGCTGGTTGGTCCTCACTATCGTCGGCGGCGCCAAGGCATTGCAGGGTGAGAACTGGAAGAACCCGGTGAAGAGTGTGATCAAGCTCGAGGTGCTGTCGGAGAAGTAGCGCGCGGAACAGGCGTCGGATCCATGTGGTCCGGCGCCTTTTGCGTCTCCGGCCGCGGAATCAATTGGCCTGCCACCGCATTGCATGATCTGTAGACTTTGTCCCGTTGCGGTCCAACCCAGCCGTACGGGAATGGTCGCAAGGCTCAACATGTTGGGCTACAACTCAATAGGGGGTGATCGGTTTCGACTTGGGTCGATAGTCCCAGGAGAAGCGGGCCGAGAATCCAAGGTCAACTCGTAAATGTCCCTTGGAAACCAATAAGTGCCGAGAAACAAACTCAGCGCAACTTCGCTCTCGCTGCCTAAGCAGTGATCGAAGGGTCAGACCGGGCGAGCCTCCGTCCCGGACCCTGGCCTCGTCAAGGAGGCTCACCTGCTGAGAGTCGGCTTGGGGCTTAGCAGGGAAATGAACTGAGTCTGGGCTTGTCTGCAACGTGCTGGCGCGAGTGCAGGAGCCGAGAGAACGCCTAGCCAGCTGCGCCCGGAGAAGGCCTGGTTCGTCGCTCGAGGACGCGGGTTCGATTCCCGCCACCTCCACTCAGCGCCGAGTTGTCAGAAGCTCAGCACCAAATATGGTGCTGAGGTTCTGAGAACTCGGCTTATTGGTTGAGACTTGCCGCGTGAGCTATCTGCCGCCGCTGCGGGATCCGGTTCGCACCATCGGCCGACGCACATTCGACTTTGATCATGAGATCGTCGTGATGGGTATCGTGAATCGGACGCCCGATTCCTTCTTCGATCAAGGGCGTACATACTCACTTGATCACGCCGTCGCTGCCGCGCTGGACGCGGCTGAGGCTGGTGCGGGCTGGATTGACATCGGCGGCGTGCCATTTTCGCCTGATACTCCTCCGGTCACGTTGGCCGAGGAGATCGACCGTGTGGTGCCTGTGGTGGAGCGAGTCGCAGCTCAAAGCGACATCGTCATCTCCGTCGATACCTTCCGTCCAGAGGTCGCTGCCCAGGGCATCGCAGCAGGAGCCTCGGTGATCAACGACACCAGCGGCCTGCATGATCCTGCGCTGGCTGATGTGATAGCCGCACAAGGCGCAACGGTGGTGATCACGCACAGCCTGGCTCTGCCCAGGCAGCAGTACCGTCAGCCGCAGTACTCCGACATCACTTCGGAGATCAAAGCCTTCCTCGCAGAACGGGTGCAGCTGGCGGTAGCTCACGGAGTCCCCGAGAGCCGGATCGTGATTGACCCGGGCCACGATCTCAACAAGAACACGTTGCACACGCTCGAACTGACCCGGCGACTAGTTGAGGTTGCTGATCTTGGGCTTCCTATGCTGGCAGCAGTGTCCAACAAGGACTTCATCGGCGAGGCGACCGGATTGCCCAAGTCCGACCGCACGCCGCCCTCGATCGCGGCCGCGACCATCTGTGTCCTCAACGGTGCCAGGATCCTGCGGATGCATGACGTCGCCGCTTCGGTTGCGGCGGCTCGCATGATCGAGGCAGTTCTGGGGTTCCGGCAGCCCGCTTACCTGCACCACAACTTGAGCTGAAAATCGAAGCAAGCTCGTTGTCGGTAAGCGCAACTACTGTGTTCGCCATGGACGTGTGGTCGCGGGAGCGGGTGCTGTCCCAGGCCCCCGACCGAGCCTCGGCGCGCGCGGCCGCGGCCCTTGCGCAAACTCAGGTGTGGCGCGATGTCGGTGCCGATGACTCCAACATCTGGGGCCTGTGTACTGGCGGCACCCGGCCTTACCAGATCGTTCTCGATTTGGGACCGTCCCCTGCCTACGCCTGCAGCTGCCCGAGCCGGAAAGTACCGTGCAAGCACGTGCTTGCGCTGCTCTTGCAATGGAGCGCGGGCCAGGTGCCGCCTGGCAAACCGCCAGATTTCGCAACGGCGTGGTTACACGCGCGGGCAACCGGGCGCGGACGGCCACCACCGCCCACTGCCGAGCGCCAGACAGGGGAGCTCGCCGATCCCGCAGCCGCAGCAAAGCGCGCGTCGGCACGTGCCGAGCGGGTAGCGACTGGTCTTGATGAGCTGGACCAGTGGCTGTGCGACCAGATACGCGGCGGAATCGCCGGCTTGGAGAGGGCAGGTTATGCCCACTTCGACAGGATGGCCGCACGCATGGTTGATGCGCAGGCCCCAGGAGTGGCTGGCATGCTCCGATCCATCCCGGCCGAGTTCGCCAGGTCAGGGTGGCCGAGCCGGGTGCTCGAGCAGCTGGGCGCTTTGCACCTGCTCATTCAGGCGCACCGGCGACTTGATCAACTGCCCGCAGACCTAGCCGCGACCGTTCGCTCCCGCATCGGCTATTCAGTCGGCAAAGCCGAGGTTCTCGCTCAGCCGGGCGTCCTCGACCATTGGTTCGCGGTCGGTATGGTCGACACCGCTGAGTATCGGCTCGACACCCGGCGGGTGTGGCTCCATGGCGCGGCCACCGGTCGCTGGGCCCTGATCATGAGCTTCGCCCCTGCGGGCGGTCTGCTGGATGCGACTGTCATGGCCGGTCAAGTACTGCACGCTCGGCTGCACTTCTACCCAGGCTCCGGGCAATTCCGAGCGCTGGTCGGAGAGCAGATCACTGCTACCGCAGGGTCGACGATGCCAGCGGCCGACTCCTTCGCTGGCGTACGCGCACGCTTTGCCCAGCTCGTCGCATCCGACCCCTGGGCTGTACGGATGCCGGCAGTGATCAACGCAGTTCCCGTGCCCGGCATCGGGTCGTGGCGACTGCGGGCTGACAACGGCGAGTGCTGCGACATCATCGACCTTCCAGACGAGCCCTGGCCGCTGCTCGCTCGTTCTGCGGGGGAGCCGATCGAGGTCTTCGGAGAATGGACCACTCGCGGTTTCCGGCCCCTCAGCCTGCTCGGCACAGACGCAACCGAGCCATTCAGCACCGCAGTGGTGCCACGGGCGGCCTGAGCGATGGCCGGATGGGAGGACGTCGTCACCGCTGCGCTCATTGGTAGCGACCGTCGGCCTGTCCCAGAGCAGCTGCCACGAAGCTGGGCGACGGGAGGCGACCCAGCCACCGATCCAGCTCACACCGTATTGTCGTTGGCTGCCCGGCATCGTGCTGTCACCAGAGCGGGTGGTCTTCCGGCCTCCTGCCCACCGGCAGCGCTGGGACCGCCCAACCTGGAGCCGGTGGCGGGCCGCGTAGCCCACGAAATCCTGGACCGACTACTGTCCCCGCCGCAGGTGGATCTGCTCAATCTGTGGCTGGGCGCTGCCGCGCAGCACGGTCAGCGGGCGGCGGCCAGCTATTGGACGCCGCTCGCCATGGTGGCGGCTCGGTCCAATGCAGTGGACCGGACGAGCCTGGGACGTGCAATTGGGGAGCGCGGCATATGGTTTGTCGCGCAGAATCCCCATTGGACTCGCCTGTCCAGCAGTCTCCAGTCCGAAATGGATGATGTTCCTACGCGCGACCGGACAGCTCCGAGTGGCGCAGTGACACAGGATGCGGTGCATGCTGACCCCGAGCTGATCTTGCGCGCCGCGACGCCGTGGTCGCAGCAACTCAGCGAGAGGGTCCTCAGGATCATTGGCAGTGGCCAGCTCCGGGAGCGCGGCTCGCGCTATGGCGCAGCGGTCGGTGCCCGCCTGCCGCTGGAGCACTACGAACTGTTGCGGCCGGCGGTGGAGCAGGGCCTGGGGTCGAACGAGCCGCTGACGGCGGTGACGTTGCGCTCGATACGTGAAGCCTTCCGGGCACTGGAGCGCGTGACCTGGGTTCGAGTTGAGATCGAGAGCGCCTTCGCCGGCGAGCCGATAAGGGTGCAACGCCTAGAGATACCGCCATGGTGATGTCTGAGACAGGCGAACAGCAAGGAGATCCAGTGAGCGATCCGTTCGAGGCGGCAGACAAGCCGCTCCGGCCGCATGCGGAACAGGCGTATCAGGCTGAGCTAGCCGCAATGCAAGCGACGGACGACCGGCCGCGGCCGCCGCATTGGCGGCTTTCTCCGTGGGCCGTCGTGACGTATCTGATGGGCGGCACTCTTGCGGACGGCACAGTGATCTCAGCGAAGTACGTCGGCAGCCGCCGGCTGATGGAGGTGGCTGTGGCGACACTGGCGACCGATCGAGCGCTGCTTCTCCTCGGTGTGCCGGGCACCGCCAAGTCCTGGGTTTCGGAGCACTTGGCCGCCGCGATCTCGAACGACTCGACGTTACTGGTCCAAGGCACCTCAGGCACGGCGGAAGAGGCGATCAGGTACGGCTGGAACTACGCTCGGCTGCTCGCCGAGGGCCCGAGCCCACAAGCGTTGGTTCCCTCGCCGGTGATGGTGGCGATGGAACGCGGCTCAATTGCACGGATCGAGGAACTGACACGAATCCCCGCCGACGTGCAAGACGCGCTGATCACGATTCTGTCTGAGAAGACTCTGCCGATCCCGGAGCTCGGCCAAGAAGCCCAGGCTCTTCGGGGATTCAATGTGATCGGCACCGCCAACGACCGCGACAAAGGCATCAACGAGCTGTCCTCGGCGCTCCGTCGACGTTTCAACACTGTTGTCATGCCGCTGCCGGACAGCGAAGAAGATGAGGTGAACATCGTCACGACTCGGGTAGCAGACCTCTCATCCTCACTCGAGCTGCCCGAGGTTCCTGCCGCCGTCGATGAGATCCGCCGCGTGGTGACGGTTTTCCGTGAACTGCGTTCCGGTGTCACCGCAGACGGCCGCACCAAGATCAAGTCGCCATCGGGTTCACTCTCGACGGCGGAGGCGATCTCCGTGATCACGAGTGGGATCGCTCTGTCGGCGCATTTCGGTGATGGCCAGCTCAGGCCGGCAGATGTCGCTGCCGGCATCGTGGGGGCGGTGGTCAAAGACCCGCTAGCTGATCAAGTGGCCTGGAGTGAGTACCTCGAAGTGGTCGCCCGGGAGCGGCAGGGCTGGTCTGAGTTCTACACCGCTTGCCGTGACGTCTCGTGACATCCACACTGTCGGTTCTCGCGGTTGACGATCATGTGGTCAACGATGAGCGCGACCGTGCTGTCGGGGAGCGGCCACCGGTCGAAGTGTTCGGTATCCGCCATCATGGGCCCGGTTCGGCCCGCTCTCTTCTTGCGGCGCTGATGGAATATCAGCCAGATGCCGTGCTTATCGAAGGCCCCGCAGACGCTGATCCCTTACTCCGCTGGGTGCTGGCCGATGAGATGACGCCGCCACTCGCGCTGCTCGGCTACGCCGCGGACCGTCCCCAGACAGCCGCGTTCTGGCCGTACGCAGTCTTCTCTCCTGAGTGGCAAGCCATGAGGTACGCGTTGCAGCGCGGTGTCGAGGTGGCCTTCTGCGACCTTCCGGCAGCCGCAGTGCTCTCCCGGTGGCCGCGCCAATCGACCCGCGGCGACGCTAATGATGATCTTGAAACGACGGACGATGAGCCAGCCGACGGTCTTCGGCCGCTCTCGCTCCAGCAGCATGATCCGCTGGCTGTGCTGGCGAACGCCGCCGGCTATGACGATCCGGAGCGATGGTGGGACGATCTTGTTGAGTCGCGGCTGGATTCATCCTCACCCTTCCCGCTGATCACCGACGCCATGGCAGAGCTGCGGATGATCATGGGTGAAGATGCCCGTTATGCCGAGCGCGAGGCCCGGCGGGAGGCGTACATGCGCCAGCAGATCCGGGCGGCACTGAAGCGCGGTCGGGAACGCGTGGCGGTGGTCTGCGGCGCCTGGCATGCGCCCCTGCTGCGTTGGCCGCTGCCGCCCGCATCCAGCGACGTGCGAACACTGCGCGGCATGCCGCGCCGCAAGATCATCTTGACCTGGGTGCCATGGACTCATCAGCGGCTTGCCTCCGCGAGCGGCTATGGTGCCGGCGTCGCCTCACCCGGCTGGTATCACCATCTCTGGATCGCCCCAGACCGTCCGATCGTGCGTTGGCTGGCAAGGGTCGCCCGAGCCCTCCGCGCCCGCGACCTTCCGGTCTCCAGCGCGCACGTCATCGAGGCCGTCCGGCTCGCGGAGACGTTGGCCAGCCTGCGGGGCCGACCGCTGGCGGGATTGACAGAGGTCACCGAGGCGACGCGAGCGGTGCTGTGTGATGGTGATGAACTGGCAGTCCGCTACATCACCGACCATCTCGTTGTCGGGCAAGCACTCGGCTCGGTCAACCAGGGAGTACCCACTGTCCCGCTCGAGGCCGATCTGGTTCGTACCTGCCGCACACTCCGAGTCAGGCGCGAGGCACAAGTCCGGTTTCATGATCTTGACCTGAGAAGGCCGATCGATCAAGCCCGATCCCAGCTTTTCCATCGGCTGCGATTGCTTGGGCTCGGATGGATCGTGCCGGCAAAGAGCGGCGTGCAGAGCCAGGGCACCTTCCGCGAGACATGGGAGTCCAGATGGGAGCCCGAGTACTCGGTCGCCATCGTGGAGGCGTCAGTCTGGGGTACGACTGTGGAGTCGGCCGCGACAGCACGGGTGCAGAAGATCATCGACGAAGGCTCCTTGGTCGAACTTACGCAGGCCGTCGAACGCTGTCTGCTGGCCGACTTGCCGCTGGTACTGGACGGGTTACTCGCCACTCTCACCAACAAGGCAGCCCTTGATGTGGACGTCGTCCACTTGATGGATGCCCTGCCCGCCCTAGCTCGGGCTCAGCGCTACGGCGATGTGCGGCAGACCGATACCCGGGCGCTTGGGAGAGTGAGCGAGGTGCTCGTGGTCCGCATCTGCGCCGGTCTTCCGCAGGCGGTGGCGAGTTTGGATGCGACCAACGCCGCCACCATGCGCCGCCGCATCGATGACGTCAACGCTGCAATCGGGCTGCTGGCTCAGTCGGCGAGCGACGCGAGTGACATGCGCGCTGAGCCCTTCGACGAGCTCAGGACGGCGCCTGTCGAAGCGCACCCTTCGACAAGCTCAGGGCGCAGGATTGCGGAGCCCTCGATTCACCCCGAGGCACGTTCGCGCTGGCTCGACAGCCTGACCACAATGATCGACCGGAACGATGTGCATGGTCTGCTGCTCGGTCGCATCGTGCGGCTGCTGCTGGATGCGGACCGGCTCCCAGATGTTCCGGTACGGCTTGCACGTGCGTTGTCCGCTGGAGTTCCGGCCGCAGACAAGGCAGCTTGGGTGGACGGCTTCTTCACCGACGGCGCACTGCTACTGATTCACGATGCTGAGTTGCGGCGCCTGCTCGACGAATGGGTCAGCCAGCTGGAGGAAGCACAGTTCGTTGACATGCTGCCGCTATTGCGGCGCACCTTCGGCACCTTCGCGCCCGCCGAGCGTCAGGCCGTTGCAGAACGGATTGCGCTCGGCACGAAGAATCGTGACCGTCAGCTCTCCGAGGAGGTGGACCTGGAACTGGCAGCCCCGGTTCTGGCAACCGTCGATCTCATTCTGGGTGGAGCTCGTGACTGAGAGCGGGGAACGAACTGAGCTCCAGGCCAGACTCTTGCGCTGGCGCCTCATGCTCGGAGACGCATCGGCCGACGAGCTGGATATCTCACTCAGCCGCGATGAGCAGAAGATGGACGGCGCGCTCGCCGCACTCTATGACTCGGCCGAGGAAGATAGCGCTGACCCGGCGCGCCGCTCCGGTGGTCTCGGTTCGTCAGCCCCGCGGGTCGCCCGCTGGTTAGGCGACATCCGGACGTACTTCCCGACCAGCGTGGTCCAAGTGATGCAACGAGATGCCATTGAGCGGTTGCAGCTCACCTCGATGTTGCTGGAGCCGGAGCTGCTTGGCTCGATCCAGCCCGATGTCCACCTGGTGAGCTCTTTGGTGAGTCTCAGTAACGTGATGCCGGACTCGACCAAGCGCACTGCGCGCGTTGTGGTGGGCCAGGTGGTCGCTGAGATCGAGCGGCGGATTGCCAACAAGACTCGCGCCGCCGTCACGGGAGCAGTCAGCCGAGCCAGCCGGACGCGCCGACCGCGGCCGCGGGACATCGACTGGAACTCAACTATCCGCCGCAACCTCGACCACTACCTGCCGGATCACCGCACAGTCGTTCCTGAGCGACTGGTGGGCTACGGGCGCGGCGCGAATGCCCTCGTGAAGGAGGTCGTGGTGGCGATCGATCAATCCGGATCGATGGCGGAGTCGATGGTCTACGCCGCTGTCTTCGGCGCCACGCTGGCATCTATCCGGTCGATCAAGACATCTGTGGTGGCGTTTGACACAGAGATCGCCGATCTCACTGACCAGCTGTCTGATCCAGTCGATGTCCTTTTTGGTTGCCAGCTCGGCGGCGGTACTGACATCAATCGGGCGCTGGCGTACTGCCAGCGGCTGATCACTCGGCCAACTGAAGCGATTCTGGTGCTGATCTCCGATCTATACGAAGGCGGTATCGCTGAGGAGATGCTGCGCCGTGTCGCCGATCTGCTGCGGGCCGGCGTCACGGTGGTGGCCCTGCTTGCGTTGTCGGATTCGGGAGCACCGGCGTACGACCACGAGCATGCGTCGGCGTTGGCAGCGCTTGGCGTGCCGGCCTTCGCATGCACTCCCGATCAGTTCCCGGAACTGTTGGCCGTCGCCATCAGCTCCGGTGACATTGCCCAGTGGGCTGCGACCGTCGCAAGTGAGGCCGCAGCTCCCAGCCGAGCTCAGATGGCGAACCGCGATCATGGCTGAGCCGTTGAAGAACTACTACGGGCCGCACGTGCCAGCGCGAATCGCCCGCATGATCGTAGAAGTCGACAGCGCCTTCGACCATGATGCTTTTCTGACCGACGCGCTCGACGGCTACCAGGCGCTGGAGCTTACGCCGCGTGCTTGGCAGATCGCGTATGCGCTTGGTCGCCACCTGCCGCAGGACTACGAGCGGGCGATCGAGATCCTGATCGCATCGCTTGGGCCCAAGCTCGAAGTGGCCGAACTCACCGGCATAGACGTATTCATCTACATGCCACACGTGTTCTTCGTAGCGAGGTTTGGCGTCGAGCACTTCGAGGCGTCAATGCACGCCCAATACGAGCTGACGCAGCGGTTCACGGCGGAGTACAGCATTCGCGTCTTCCTCGAAACTTATCCGGAGCGGACGCTAGGCCGGCTCCAGGAGTGGGCGTTTGATTCGAACGTGCACGTGCGACGGCTGGTCTCTGAGGGAACGCGGCCGCGACTGCCTTGGGCGCCACGGCTGCGTGCCTTTCAGGACGATCCGCGACCGGTGCTCGAGCTGCTTGACCTCCTCAAGGACGACCCTGAGCTCTACGTGCGCCGGTCGGTCGCCAACAATCTGAACGACATCGGCAAGGACAACCCGGCGCTCGCTTATCGAGACGTGCCGGCGCTGGATGAGAGATGCCACGCCTGAGCGGTCTTGGCTGGTCCGGCACGCGCTGCGTTCAGCTGTGAAGCGAGGAGAGCCAGAGGCGCTCGAAATCCTCGGCTTCCTTCCGGCGACCGGCGTCCGAGTGCGTGACATTCACATTGCACCGGCCGTAGCCTCGATCGGCGACTCTGTCACTTTCATTGTTGACCTCAGGAACGAAAGTTCCACGACGAAGCAGTTGCTGATCGAGCTTCGCGTGCATTTCGTCAAGGCAAACGGCAAGCCGAGTCCGAAGGTCTTCGCGCTCAAGGAGCTCGACCTCCAGCCACACGGATCTGTGCGGCTGGCCAAAACCATCTCTATAGCCCAACACACCACACGCACTCACTATCCGGGACAGCATCGCGTGGAGGTCCTGGTGAATGGCCGAGCGAGCGGGGCCGGTGTCTTCGATATCGTTACTGAAAGGCGCGTCCCTACTTCTTGATCATCAAAAGGAGTCGCCGCCCGCGTCTCCAGCCGAGCTTCTGAGCCGCGCCCATCGGCCTAAGCCGTGAGAGGATCTGCTCCGTGACAGCCGTTCCTTCCGTCTCGTACTCGATCACTGTGCGATTGGAGGTTCCGGCCGGAGGGGCCTCGGTGAGCCAGCTGACGACAGCGGTCGAGCAAGCCGGCGGGGCTGTTACCGCGCTGGACGTCACCGCGTCCGGACCTGAGCGGCTGCGGATCGATGTGACGTGCGCAGCCCGCGACAGCGAGCATGCAGAACTGCTCGTGGCGGCGATGCGTGGCGTACCTGGGGTAGTGATCGGCAAGGTCAGCGATCGCACGTTCTTGATGCACCTTGGCGGCAAGATCGCTATGCACGGCAAGCACCCGATCCGCAACCGTGATGATCTGTCCATGATCTACACCCCGGGTGTGGCGAGAGTGTGTTTGGCGATTGCGAAGAACCCCGAGGACGCCCGCCGGCTGACGATCAAGCGGAACAGCATCGCGGTAGTCACCGATGGGTCTGCGGTGCTCGGGCTCGGCAATCTTGGCCCAGCGGCTGCGCTGCCGGTAATGGAAGGAAAGGCGGCGCTGTTCAAGCGCTTTGGTGACATCGATGCCTGGCCGTTGTGCCTGGATACCCAAGACGTCGATGAGATCATCAAGGTGGTGCATGCGGTAGCGCCGGGTTTCGCCGGAATCAATCTGGAGGATATTTCGGCTCCACGTTGCTTCGAGGTCGAGCGCCGGCTGCGTGAACAGCTGGACATCCCGGTCTTCCATGATGATCAGCACGGCACCGCAATCGTGGTGCTGGCTGCGCTCTACAACGCTTTGCGAGTAGTCGACAAGCAGATCGCGGACGTGCGGATAGTGATGTCTGGCGCGGGTGCGGCAGGCACTGCCGTGATCAAGCTGCTGCTCGCTGCTGGCGCACGCAATGTTGTAGTAGCCGACATCGCCGGAGTAGTGCACCGCGGCCGGGACGATCTCACCGGCGAGCTGGAATGGCTTGCCCAGCACACCAACCGCCTGGACTTCACCGGTTCGCTGAAGGAGGCGGTGGTCGGCGCTGACATATTCATTGGGGTCTCGGCCCCTGGCGTGCTCTCAGAGTCCGACGTGGCGGCAATGGCGGATCGGTCGATCGTCTTCGCTCTGGCCAACCCCGAGCCGGAGATTGACCCAGCCGAGGCGACGCGGTATGCCGCAGTTGTTGCCACAGGGCGTTCGGACTTCCCGAATCAAATCAACAATGTGCTGGCTTTCCCTGGGGTTTTCCGAGGGCTGCTCGATGCGCACTCCGCGGAGATCACCTCGACGATGCTGCTGGCGGCTGCTCGCGCGCTTGCCGGCGTGGTGAGCGACGATGAGCTCAACGCCGCTTACATCGTGCCGAGTGTGTTTCATGCTGACGTGCACCACGCCGTGGCGCAGGCAGTACGCCGAGCAGCCGGCGGCCCGACAGAATTACCCTCCGACACCGAACTTGCCGTCTGAGGCCATGTCGTACTCACGATTGTCGGACCGCTTACAGACTTCGTCGCTGCGAAGCTGGCACCTCGTCGCAGGAGCGGCCGCCATGGCGGTGCTGTTGCAGCTGAGGGGGCTCTATCGTGTAATCGGCCCGTCCCAAACGCCCTGGTTTCCCTACGCCGACAAAGTCGCACACATGATGGGCTTTGCACTCCCGGTGATGTTGATCTTGCTTGCGGCCGCACTGCGCCACCCGCTGGGTGCGCAGTGGCCCCGTCCGAGAGTCAGCGCGCTGGTGGTTGGCGTGTTTGCCGCGCACGCCGTGGTAAGCGAGCTGATCCAGCACCTGTGGTACCGATATCGGACAGGCGATCCGCTTGATGTGATCGCGGACTGGATTGGTGTCGCGGCTGGTGTTGTGCTGGCTCGGCTGATCGTGTTGCGCGGGTCCGACAGCGCCTATCGAGGGCTTGCCGCATCATGAGCGAGCTTCCAGCGGGGCGGCCAATAACCACGCGGGATCCGATCGCGGGTGATCTGTTGGTGGCAAGCATCATGCTGGCTGATGGCGTCTTCAACCAAACCGTCGTGTTGATCTTGGACGCTGATGAGGACGGAGCTCTTGGAGTGATCTTGAATGAGATCTCCCAGACGCCTCTCGATGCGGTGCTGCCGGAATGGGTGAGCACGGTGTCGGAGCCGCAGCTGCTCTTTCACGGCGGGCCGGTGTCACCCAATGGTGCGATCTGCCTGGCGAGTGTGGTTTCTGATGGTGAAGAGCCGCCGGGCTGGCGGCCGCTGTTCGAAAGCGTGGGTCTGTTGCACCTGGATACCCCGATCGAGATCGTCTCTGGTGCCTACCGCGATCTGCGCATCTTTGCCGGCTATGCCGGCTGGGCCTCGGGGCAGTTACAGGCCGAGATCGCTGAAGGCATGTGGCACTTGGTTACGGCGGACTATTTCGATGTCTTTGGTGACCAGCCGCTGGAGCTGTGGCGTACCGTGCTGCGCCGGCAGAAGGGCGAGCTCGCATACTTCTCAACCTGGGTGGAGAACCCGGAGCTCAACTGAGACAATTTGCAGCGGCTGCAGGAAGCTGTCGCGGACAGCGACATCATCGGCAATGTCTGTGAAGCTTGTTTTCAGGGTGCATAAGATTACGTCGCAGGAGTCGCCTAGAGGGTCATCGCGGGTGTGCTCATCGAGACGTCGGTGTTCATATCGCACTGACGGAAGGGATACGGGTGTCTGAAACAGCCAAGAGTGCAGGGGCGCACAGCCGGGTGCTGGTGGTTGACGACGACGCGGCACTCGCCGAAATGCTGTCGATCGTGCTTCGAAACGAGGGCTTCGAGCCGATTTGGTGTGCGCATGGGGATAAAGCGTTCTCCGCGTTCAAGGAGGCCAAGCCGGACCTGGTCCTGCTGGATCTGATGCTGCCAGGGCGTGACGGCGTGGACGTCTGCCGCGATATCCGCGCTGAGTCAGGTGTGCCGATTGTGATGCTGACAGCCAAAACCGACACCATCGATGTCGTCGAAGGACTGGAAGCGGGAGCCGACGACTACGTCGCCAAGCCTTTCAAGGCCAAGGAGCTCGTCGCCAGAATCAAGACTCGGCTCCGCCGGATGCCGGCCTCAGAGGAGGTCGACGTTGAGACTTTGCGGATCGGGGATCTCGCGATCAGCGTGGACGGACATTCAGTGAAGCGGGACGGGGTACAGATCCAGCTCACACCTTTGGAGTTCGACCTCCTGCTGGCCTTGGCTCGACGGCCGTGGCAGGTCTTCAGCCGTGAGGTGTTGCTCGAGCAGGTGTGGGGCTACCGCCATGCCGCCGACACGCGGCTGGTCAACGTACACGTGCAGCGGCTGCGTTCAAAGATCGAGAAGGATCCCGAGCACCCCGAGATTGTGGTGACTGTACGAGGGATCGGCTACAAGGCCGGCGAAACCAACCCGGCCCGATAGCCGGGTCCGCTCGAAGGCGGTCTGAGGTGAACGTCGGCATATGGTCTCAATTCTGAGGATGCTGAAATCCGGCTGGTGGCGGTTCCCCATCACATGGTGGTGGCGGTCGTTGCCGCTTCGCGTCGTCCTTACAGTCTTCTTGGCCTCGGTGCTGGTGCTGGTACTGGGCGGTTTCTTGCTGATGCAGCAAGCGACGATCGGGGTGCTCGACGGCAAGAAGGAGACAGCCAAGAGTAACGCCCGGCAGGCGGTCAATAGTGCGCAACAGCAGCTCTACGCGGCCGATCTCACCGGTGACGTCAACGTCGACAAGCTGCTGCTCGACCTCGCCGCCGGGTTCGCCAACCGGGCCGGGGAGCAATTCGAGGTGATCATCATCGCGGGCGGCCAGACGATCACGGCGGGGAATGCAGCAGCAAGCAGCATCCCGCCTCAGCTGCGTAGGCAAGTCGAAGTGAGCAATGACTTGCTGATGACCTCAACGCGGATCGACTACCGGGACTTGCGGCCCTCCGTTGCCGGACTAGCGGCTGGTGCGACCCTGACGCTGCCGCCAACCGGTCGTTACCAGATTTATCTGATGTTTCCGCTGACGCAGGAGGTCGCCACTCTTGTCGTGCTGCGCTACGCCGTGGTGACGACGGGAGCGATCTTGGTGATCTTGCTCACTTTCATTGCAGCGCTGGTGAGCCGCCAGGTCGTTACGCCAGTGCGCGCCGCCCGCAGGGCGGCCGAGAGCCTTGCCTCGGGCAACCTTCATGATCGGATGAAGGTTCGCGGCCAAGACGACCTCGCACGTCTGGCCACATCGATGAACTACATGGCCTCCGAGCTGGAGAAGCAGATCAACACCCTGGAGGAACTGTCTGCGGTCCAGCAGCGTTTTGTCTCCGATGTCTCGCATGAGCTGCGCACGCCATTGACCACGGTTCGGATGGCCGCCGAGGTGCTGCACGAGGCCCGTGACGACTTCGACCCCGTTGCGGCCCGTTCTGCCGAGCTGCTGCAAAAAGAGCTTGACCGCTTCGAGGCCCTGCTCACTGACTTACTTGAGATCTCGCGCTTCGATGCGGGGGCGGCATTGCTCAACCTCGAGGAGGCAGATCTGCGGGATCTGGTGCATCGGGTGGTCGAGGCGAACGCGCCGCTCGCCGAGACTTACCACACAGAGATCACCGTGCACCAGCGCGGCGATGCGAAGGCTGAAGTCGAACCCCGCCGGATCGAGCGAATCCTGCGCAATCTCTTGGTCAACGCGATTGAGCACAGTGAAGGTCATCCGATCGACATCTTCATTGAGAGCGATGACGTGGCGGTCGCGATCGCGGTTCGTGACCATGGCGTAGGGTTTCAAGCCAGTCAAGCCAGGCAGGTCTTCCACCGCTTCTGGCGGGGCGACGCGGCTCGGGCACGTGCGGTTGGCGGGACCGGTCTGGGCCTATCGATCGCTATGGAGGACGCCAATCTCCATGGCGGCTGGCTGACCGCGTGGGGCCGTCCAGCGATGGGCGCTCAGTTCCGGCTCACTCTCCCGCGGAAGGCAGGGGCGATCCTTGAGACGTCGCCGCTGCCGCTGGTCCCGCGCGACCTGGTCGGCCCGGGAGGCACCAGGCTCGACGGTCTGGAGGCGCCAGCACCTCTCACCCCACGTTCGCCGGCGACAGCTGCTTCAGTCCAACGACGATCGACCCCTGCGGAGACAACGGTGAGCCCCTCGTGAATCGGGCCCAGCGTCATTGTGCGGTGATCCTCATCGTCCTCGCCAGCCTGCTCGGTGCGGCCGGTTGCGTGAATATCCCCACGTCAGGACCCATCGAGAAAGTGGAGGGACAGCGACCTGGGTGCCAGAACTGTGTGAACGTTGAAGTCGCACCCCCCGATCCGGGCGACAAACCGAGGCAGATTGTGGAGGGCTACCTCCGGGCGACGTCGCACTACCAGCCGAACTATTCAGTTGCCAAGCAGTTTTTGACTCGAATGGCCGCCGAAAAGTGGAGCCCTGAGGCGGGGGCCTCGATCTATCGCGGTTCGGTGACAGCGACAGGCGAGACCACCGTCAAGCTGGACGGTCGACTCGTAGGTTCACTGGACAAGGACCGCAAATACACCGCGCGCGATCAGGATTTCAACGTTGACTTCGGCCTTTTGCAAGAGAACGGCGAATGGCGGATCGATAAGCTGCCGGCCGGGCTGATGGTGGCGGAGTTCTTGTTCACCTCGTTCTATCAGCCCTACGATCTGTACTTTGTGGGGAACGGCAGTTCGCTGGTTCCGGACCATATATATCTGCCCACGCTCAGCAACCCAGCCAATGTCGCCTCGGCACTGATGAAGGCGCTGCTCAAGGGGCCTTCAGCATGGCTGAAGCCCGCCGTCGCCAGCGCGATCCCGCCGAACACCAGCCTGAGCGTGGATTCGGTGACGATTACTGACGGCATCGCCGAGGTACCGCTCAGTGACTCGGTGATGGCGCTGCCGGATCCGCAGCGAAGCTTGCTGGCTGCCCAAATCGTCTACACCCTCCGGCAGGTCGGCGGGGTCAAGGGTGTGACGATCAAGGTGAATCAGCAGCCGTACCGAGTGCCCGGAAGTGACCCGACCAGTCTCACGATCTCCGTGGACGCTATTCCCGGCGACATCGACCCTGTTCCGTTCGCGTCCGGAGATCAGCTTTACGCGGTCCGCAACGGCGGTGTCGACCTGGTAAAGACGACAGCCGACAAGCCGGCACTGGTGCCTCTCGAGGGGCCGCTGGGCCAGGGGGAGTATCGCGTCGACGCGCTGGCCGTCTCGGCGACGAACACCGATCTTGCCCTGACGACTGACGGTCGCACGACACTGCGTCGGGCACGGATACCAGCCGGGGAGCCGAGCGCACCAACTACATTGCTCAGCGGAGCCAGCAATCTGCTCAGACCACAATTCACGCGGTATGGCGAGATCTGGGCCATCGGTAGCAAGGGTGGGCGGCAACGGATGTGGATGTCCACCAGTGACAAGCCAGTCGAGATCACCACACCGGTGCTGCAGGACCGAGGAAAAGATGTGACAGCGTTCAAGATCTCACCCGACGGCACTCGGATGGCGCTGGTTCGTAAAACCGAGACTGGGTCGGAGCTCGGACTCGTACGGATAATCCGTTCCGACAAGGACAAGATCATTGTTGACGGCTGGCGAGCTCTGGACACCACGCAGGAGGGCGCCATGCCGCTGATCGGGACGATCCGCGACGTGGCATGGCTCGATCCCACTGAGCTGCTCGTGTTAGGCGTCGCCCCCGGCGAAAGTGCATTCGCGCCCTACCGAGTCGTAGAGGATGCCTCACGAATCACTGCGGAGGGCGAATCCCCGAACTCCGATGCCGTCGAGCTGACGGTACTTCCCCGAACACAGACCGCAATCATCGTCGGCCGCAACGGCAACACCTGGAGGGACGACGGCAGCCAATGGCTGCCCTTCCTCGACGACAAGAACGCGAAGGTCAGCACCATCGCCTACGCCGGCTGATCGCGAACCTCTCGCCGTCTGACTATCCACAGATTGCCGAGCGCCCGCCGATTCTGAAGTTGAGTCGTTGCAGGCTCGGTCGGTGAGCTTTGAGCATTGGGCTGCGGCAGCAGGTGACCTGCTTCTCGGCGCCAGGTGCCACGGTTGCGGTCAGCCTTGGTGGGGTATCTGTCCACGCTGCCGCCAGCAGCTCGGCAGCCGGTGTCCGTTTTTCACAGCTCCAATTCCCTGCCCAGCTGGATTTCCGGTTACGGTCACGTCCTCGACCTACGATCCGATCCTGCGCGGGGTGATTAGCGCGCATAAGGAGCGGCAGGCATTGGCGCTGACTAGTTTGCTCGCGGAACGACTGGCCTTGAGCGTGCACGGGCTGTTAGCCAGCGAGGCGTACGCCGTTCGTACCAGCACGATTGCCCTGGTACCAATCCCTTCAGCGTCGTCAACGGTCCGTCGCAGGGGATTCGATGCCACCGCCTCAATGGCCAGAGTTGCGGCGCGTCGCCTCCGGTGCCGGTACCAGGTGAGGGTTCGATCAGCACTGATCCAGGCACGTCGGGTCGTTGATCAGGCCGGACTGGGCGCAACAGCCCGTCAGGAGAATCTCGCAGGCGCTTTCCGGCTGCGAAGGCCGATCTCGGCCGGTGCGGCTGTCCTCGTCGATGACCTGGTGACCACAGGCAGCAGCCTCACCGAGGCAGCGCGGGCGCTTCGGGCAGCCGGGATCATCGTGCTAGGCGCAGCAACAGTCGCCGCCACTGTGCGTGAACGGCCTGGCGAACACGCCGAACATCCGCGCGATGTTCGCGGACTGAGAACTCAGTGAGGATCGGAAGGAACCGGTAGAAATAGCGCATGGCAAGGATTAGCGTCTCTGTATGGCGCTTGCGCACCAGGGGGATTTTTGGCTAGGCCAGAACCAAGGTGCGTTGAGTGCCTTCGTCATTTCTGCTTCGTCTCCGCAGCGCGGCTCAGCGTCGCGACCGAACGCCGGGCGCATGTTCGCCTGACCGTGCCGTTCGAACTACCAGCTCCTCAATGGAGGTAGACATGGATGTTGTCGTCAAGTCCCGACATTGCAATGTGTCGGATCAGTTCCGTTCCTACGTGGATGAGAAGATCACTCGACTTGAGAAGCTCAACGACCGGGCTATTCGCGTCGAGGTAGAGGTATCGGCAGAACGGAACAAGCGACAACACGACCAGGCAAGCCGTGTCGAGATCACCCTTCGCACCAAGGGCCCGGTCATACGAGCGGAGGCGGCGGCCGAAGACAAGTCTGCTGCCTTCGATCTGGCACTGGACAAACTGATGGCGCAGCTGCGCAAAGCAGCCGACCGGAAGCGCGTCCATCGTGGCCAGCACTCACCACGCTCGCTGCACGACGCCGCAGCCGAACTGCCGTTGATCGAGAATGGTGCACCGGAGACCAACGGGTCATCAGTGCACACGATCGCCGGGATTGAGGTCCAGGGCGACGGGCCCATGGTGGTTCGGGAGAAGTTTCATCCAGCAGTACCGATGAGCTTGGATCAGGCGCTGTTGGAGATGGAGCTCGTCGGCCATGACTTCTATCTCTACATCGACTCCGAATACAAGGCACCGAGTGTGGTCTACCGCCGCAAGGCCTACGACTACGGCGTGATCCGCATGGACATGGCCTATGCCATGGTCTCCTGATCGCATCGACGATGCATGTGCCCTGAGCCTGTCGAAGGGTGCATCGATGCCCAAGACTCTGTTCGGGGAGGCGTATGGGCGGGCTAGGCAAACGCGGTCGTTGGCACGGTAGGCAGGCTCGAGTTCCGCTTGGGTGGGGTTTCAGACATCTTAGGTTTGCTACGCCCGCCCATCCGCCTCCCCGAACCCTCTCGGGTTGTCAGAGGTAACGACTAGCGTCGACGTGTGCGACGGGAGCAGTCTGAGCAAGGCTGAGGCGCGGCGGATCGCGCTGTTTGCGCAGGGTTTTGGGGTGCCGAGGCGGGAGCGGCCGGTCACAATGCGCGATGTGCAGGCGGTGACGAATCGCTTGGCGCAGTTTCAGATCGACTCAATCAATGTCGTCACCCGGGCCCACTTCATGCCGTTGTTTTCCAGGCTTGGACCGTACGATCCTGCGCTCCTGGCGCGGGCCGCGTACCAGGCCCCGCGGCGACTCTTTGAGTACTGGGGCCATGCGGCCAGCCTGATCGATGTCTCCCTTCAGCCACTGCTCCGATTCCGTATGGAACCGGGCTTCCGCGATGTCTGGGCTGGGGTAGAGCGAGTCGCGCGGGAGAACGCCGATTTGATTCCCTTCATCCGCGACGAAGTCGCCGCTCGTGGACCGATCAGCGCCAGAGATCTGGAAGTCGTCGAGCAGCGCGACCGCACCAACTGGGGTTGGAACTGGTCCCGCGTCAAGACTGTTTTGGAGTGGCTGTTCTATACGGGCGAGGTGACGTCGGCCCACCGTAACTCCCAGTTCGAGAGGGTCTATGACCTCCCGGAGCGGGTCCTTCCCCACTCCGTGCTCGCGATGTCGACGCCGACACCACAGGAATCAGTCACCGGCCTGGTACGGCGCGCCGCACGAGCCCTCGGGATAGCAAGCGAGTCCTGCTTACGCGACTACTTCCGAACACGTGTGGCAATGACGCGCCATGCGATCACGACATTGGTGGAGAGTGGCGAGCTCATTCCGGTGGTCGTCGAGGGATCAGGGAGCAGGCCTTGGTACCTCTGGCACGAGGCACGGGTGCCTCGTCGAGTCAACGCCCGCGCATTGCTGAGTCCCTTCGATTCCATGATCTTCGAGCGCGCGCGGCTCGAGCGCCTGTTCGACTTCGTCTATCGGATTGAGATCTACGTGCCCGAGCCGAAGCGAGTCCACGGCTACTACGTCTACCCCCTCCTACTGGGTGAGCAGTTTGTGGCGCGGGTTGATCTCAAGGCGGATCGGGCGCATGGCGTGCTGCGGGTCAATGCCGCCTGGATCGAGCCGGGGCATGACTCCTATGACGTGGCAACCGAGCTTGCAGCCGAGCTCAAGATCATGGCCGAGTGGCTGGGCCTGGAGACTGTCGCGATTCTGCCGCGAGGCGATCTGGCACCCGCGCTTGCCGCAGCATGAGATAGCTGATTCAGTTCGCAGGCTGCGAGCGTCGGCAATCGCGCGCCGCCGTGCTGAGGAGGAGGCGAGTCGACATGCTTTTAGTCGGTGAGCGACGACGAAGTAGGCGGCACTCTGGCACGATCCGCCGCGAGCGCAGCGAGCAATCCAACAGAGCGGATCGCGCGCCGCCGTGCTGAGGAGGAGGCGAGTCGACATGCTTTTAGTCGGTGAGCGACGACGAAGTAGGCGGCACTCTGGCACGATCCGCCGCGAGCGCAGCGAGCAATCCAACAGAGCGCGATCAGCAAGGCCAAACAAAGCGCTTACCATGGGGGGCGCTGCTGCGGCACTTCTACGATGGATGAAGTCTGGCGCTGAGCCGAGCGGCATGAGGGAACAACTCGGCGCCACGGACCGTGCAGGTAAATGATGACGACGTAAGGGAGCCAGGTTTCCGTGGCTTTGATGGATAGGTTGCTGCGTGTAGGCGAGGGCAAACTTCTCAGGCAGCTCAGCAATATCGCCAAACAGGTGAATGCGATCGAGGATGACTTCGTCGCGATGAGCGATGAGGAGCTGCGCGGCCAGACCGGTGAATTCCGAGTGCGCTACGAAAAGGGGGAGACGCTCGAGTCGCTGCTGCCCGAAGCGTTCGCGACCGTGCGCGAGGCCAGCCACCGGGTCCTGGACAAACGGCACTTCGATGTCCAGGTAATGGGCGGCGCGGCATTGCACATGGGCAACATCGCCGAGATGAAGACAGGTGAGGGCAAGACGCTGGTGGCAACCATGCCCTCCTACCTCAACGCACTGACCGGCCGGGGCGTGCACATCGTGACTGTGAACGACTATCTGGCCAAGCGCGACTCAGAGTGGATGGGACGAATCCACCACTTTCTGGGCGTTGACGTGGGCGCCATCCTGTCCCAGATGGACTCCGCCGAGCGCCGCAAGGCGTACCAGGCCGACATCACCTATGGCACCAATAACGAGTTCGGCTTCGACTACCTGCGGGACAACATGGCGCTGAGTCTCAACGACTGTGTACAGCGCGGGCACCAATACGCCATCGTTGATGAGGTCGACTCGATCTTGGTCGACGAAGCGCGTACCCCATTGATCATTTCCGGCCCGGCGGAGGACACCGGGAAGTGGTATCCGGAGTTTGCCAAGCTCGTGAACCGACTGCGTCGCGACGAGCATTACGAAGTCGACGAGAAGAAGCGGACCGTCGCAATCAATGAGGCCGGGATTGACGCCGTCGAGGATTGGCTCGGTATCCACAATCTGTACGAGTCGGCGAACACACCGCTGATTTCGTACCTGAACAACGCCATCAAGGCCAGAGAGCTCTTCAAGTTGGACCGCGATTACGTAGTGATTGACGGCGAGGTCTTGATCGTCGACGAGCACACCGGCCGCACCTTGATCGGACGCCGCTACAACGAGGGCCTGCACCAGGCCATCGAGGCCAAAGAAGGTGTCCAGATCCGCGACGAATACCAAACACTCGCCACGATCAGCCTGCAGAACTACTTCCGGATGTACGAGAAGCTCGCCGGGATGACCGGCACCGCACTCACCGAGGCCAGCGAGTTCCAGAAGATCTACGGCCTCGGCGTGGTTCCGATCCCGACCAACATGCCCATGATTCGCGCCGACCAGCGCGATCTGATCTACCGTACCGAGGAGGCCAAGTTCGCGGCCATCGTCGGGGACGTGGCCGAGCGACATGAGAATGGCCAACCGGTGCTCATCGGCACCGCATCCGTAGCGAAATCCGAAATCCTGTCCGGGATGCTGAAGCGTGCCGGTGTCAAGCATGAGGTGCTCAACGCCAAGCAGCATGAGCGTGAGGCGGCCATCATCGCGATGGCAGGCGCCAAGAGTGCGGTCACCGTCGCCACCAACATGGCCGGCCGTGGCACAGACATCATTCTGGGTGGAAATGCCGAGTTCCTCGCGGACAAGAAGCTGCACGACTCTGGCATCGACGCCCTCGAGAGTTCCGAGGAGTACGAGAAGCTCTATCCCGAACTCCTGAGGGAACTTGAAAAAGAAACCCAAGCTGGACACGACGAAGTAGTCGAGCTGGGCGGTCTTTACGTCGTCGGATCAGAACGGCACGAATCACGCCGCATCGACAACCAGCTCCGCGGCCGGTCCGGCCGGCAAGGCGATCCGGGGCTGAGCCGGTTCTACCTATCCCTCGGTGATGACCTGATGCGGCTGTTCAAGTCCGACATCGTGGACTGGGTGCTGCAGGCCCTCAAAATGCCAGACGACGTGCCAATCGAGAACAAGCGCGTGACTGCCTCGATCGCGAGCGCGCAGAGCCAGGTTGAAGCGCAGAACTTTGAGATCCGCAAGAACCTTCTCAAGTACGACGACGTGATGAACCGGCAGCGCCATGCGGTCTACAGCGACCGTCGCAAGGTGCTGGAAGGCGCCGACGTCGAGCCGCGACTCCGGGCGACCGTCGACACCGTGATCGAGCAATACGTCGTAGGAGCGACTGAAGGGTTTGCCGAAGACTGGGACCTGGAACAGCTCTGGAGCAACATGAACACGCTCTATCCGGTGTCTCTGGTGCTCGCCGAGTACGAGGAACGGGAAGACCTTGACCGGCAGATGTTGATCGATGACTTCCAGGCTGACGCCCAGGCCGCTTACGACCGGCGGGAGGAGAGCCTCGGCGAGGAGGTCATGCGAGAGCTCGAACGCCGCGTGCTGCTGACTGTCCTGGACCGTAAGTGGCGCGAGCACCTTTACGAGATGGATTACCTCCGCGAAGGCATTGGCCTGCGTGCCATGGCGCAGCGCGACCCGCTGGTGGAATACCAGCGGGAGGGCGGCGACATGTTCAACGTAATGATGGAAGCCTTCATGGAGGAAGTCGTTGGCTACGTGTTCCACCTTGAGGTGGAGGTTCAGCAGGCACCTGCAGTCGGCGTTGTGACCGACTCCGAAGGCCAAGCAGTTCAGATCGGAGGGGGCCAGAGTGGATCCGGTCGGACCGCCGCTGCCAGCCCAAACGGTCATGACCGAGCCGGCCGACACCTCGTGGAGTCTGGACCAGACCCGGACGGCCTGGGACTCGCGGTACATGCAGTCGATGAGGAGGAGTCTGAGCCTGACGTCCTGGTTGAGCAGCCAGTCGCGGCGCCGAAGGTAAAGGCCAAAGGCCTCGGCGGCCAGAGCGGTACGCGTGCTCCGCTCAGCTATTCCGCACCGGCCGAAGACGGCTCAGTCAGGACAACCGGCAAGACGGCCAGCCAAGCCGACGACCCGTACGCCAACGTTGGCCGCAATGCGCCGTGTCCGTGCGGGTCAGGTAAGAAGTTCAAGATGTGCCACGGCCGGCCGGGCGCCGTCTAGTGGTGTCGCGGTAGCGGCCGCACTATCCATCTCGAGATCGCTGTGGTGCCTGTCATGCCCACTCGTTCGTGAGCCGCTCACGCTTCGCATTCGCCACCGCTGCTGCCGTCGCAGTCGTGGTGGCTGGCGGCATCGGCATCGCAGCCGTCATCGACGGTCAAGAGTCTGACCCGCTCACGACCAGCCCCATTTCAACTGAGTCTCCCTCGCCTGCGCCGATGCCCTCGCCGACCACCACAACCAAGCAACCCGAGAAGCCCGCCGACCCCCTGACGGGCGGCGAGGTGAGCCAGAACGAGGTGATCGCGGCCAAGGTGGAAAACATCGCAGCGGCCAGGCCGCAGGTGGGCCTAAACCAAGCCGACATCACCTTCGTTCAAGAGGTCGAGGGCGCCCAGACGCGACTTCTTGCTGTTTATCACTCGAGGTTCCCCACACGTCTCGGACCGATCCGCAGTGCCCGCAGCACCGACGTGCAGCTACTACCGCTGTTCGGCAAACCTGCGCTGGTCTATTCCGGAGCCAACCGAGCGGTCCAGCGCAAGATCGACAGTGTTTCGATCATGCCGATCCAACGCTCCACGCGGGACAGTCGGCGGGTCGCACCGCACAACGTCTTCGTTGACTTGGACAAGATCTCGAAATCGACGAAGCTGGCCTCGGCCACATCCATAGGCTGGATCTTTGACGACACAGCACCACGAGCTGCTGCGGCTGGAGCGGTCAAGGTACGCGTGGGACACGACACTTTCGACTTCCGATACACATCGGGTCGATACATCGTTCACTGGAATGGATCTCGTTACGCCGACGGTGACAGCGGCGCGATCACCAAAGCTGACAACGTCGTGATCATGAACGTACGTAACCATGCCGACGGCAATCGTGATGTTCGGGGTGCGCCATCGGTTCAGTCCGACACGGTTGGTACCGGTGCTGTGACGATCCACCGGGACGGGAGGAAGATCGTAGGACGTTGGGAACGGACCAAGGCATCGGCACCGCTGCGCTTCCGCGAGAAGTCAGGTGATGCGATCGCCCTCAAGCCCGGCCAGACCTGGGTTGTGCTCGCTGGCTAGCCATGCTTTGGTTGTCAGTCTTCCTTCAGACGATTCGGTACGGAAGGATCGGTCCATGCGACGGCAAAGTCACCGATTCGCACTCGATCCTGTCGCGGTTGGTCGCAGCGAGTGTGAGGCGTGGGTTGGTTATTACCGCCGCGACTGGCCGCGAATGCTGGTCGGACTGCTCGGGATGGTGCGGTACGGCTTTGCGCTGGGACAATTCAGGAATCTCAAGGCGGCTTGGCACGTCCTGCGTGGATGCCACGCCTGGGCGCCTAATCCAGACAATGATCCAGAGGCCGCCCAGCGCCACATGGCGCGGTTCTTTCGAATGGCCAACCGGGCCGGCCGGCTCCGCACCAATCCGCAACGTGCCGCCGAACTGGAGGTGGCTTGGTGGCGCGTCCACCGTGCGGAGCAGCATGATGCTCAGGTCACCCCCGACGACATCGTCAAAGCCATGGTCCGCTTCTATTCCTACGTGTACCAGGCAGAGCCTGCTGAGGTACGCCGTGCGGCCGAGCGGAGGGTGGATGCGATGGCCATTTCCGACGCTTGGGTCACTGCCGGATGCAATTTGGACGACCCGAGGCTAGCCGAGGAGCGGTTGGCGCTGGTGGCCTCTTATGTCGCGCTACGCGACGCCAGCGATCGTAGTGAGCTATCCACAGATTGAGCTTGAGGGGTTACGCGTCGGCGGCTGCATGCGTCACGCTACTCAGGGTTCGGGCCTGGAGCAGCCACAGCAGGTCGGTAGATCCGTAGCATCGGTAGCCGTAGCTGTCGCGTCGTGGTTCGTCGATCAGCCCGGCCGGTGGTGGTATTGCCGTAGGTCTTCACCGTGTGATGACGGCATGGTGCCGGCGACGACACGGCGCTGGCCGTGACGTCACCGGCGGTCCCACTCGCTCTTCTTCACCGAGTCTCGCCAGTCGGCTCCCGGAAGCACAAGAGAGAACAGGTAGACGATCGCCGCACCGCCGCATCAATGACAGCGCAGTCGTCACCGGCGATCCGGGAGTACATTCCACGACAAGATCATCAACTTCAAATTCGGGACTAAAGTCCCAATGAAATCGGGACCAAAGTCGCTCTTCTCTACGATTCTCTGCGAAGTGGGCACAATTCTGCGCCTTCTACCATAAACTTTCCTTTCGCCTCCTGCGGATAAAATGTGCGGTAAACCTCCGATGAATTTGCGTGTGGAAAGGCTGTGGGGATGAAGTGGCGAACTCCCCTTCGCCAAGCTCACCAATTGTTCAGCGCGTGGAACAGATACGGCGGCGCAATTGGCCAAATGCATTGGGCGATTTCGCACGGGTACCCCCCGTAGGCTCGCGAAAAAAGCACTCGTGATCGGGAGGAGCATCTCATGGCCGGGCCCCAGTGGAAACCAGTCCTCGCTGATCCGACGCCGAACGGGAATCAGGGGTCCAGGGCCAGACTCCGTAATGGTTACATCTTTGTTCGGATAGAAGCCACCGCCATCGAGATTAGGCGTCGAACTAGCGCCCGGCAGGACCGCTTCTCGCGTGGCTCTCTCCCCACGGAATCGTAGGCATGTTCTAATCAGGTGTGGATCTCAGCGACGCCGAGGTGCAGCACCTGTCCGCAGCAGTAGCGTTTGCAGACGACGTCGACATGGCCCCGGTCGGCGAGGAGGTGTGCGCGTTTGACGCCCTTCGACCTTGACGAACGCCAAGACATTGCCGACGTGGGGCGCTCCGCGGCGTATGTTTCCACCGCCGTTCGTCCCAATGTCGCTGTTGAGCCATCGGCGGACCGTCAGCCTGCGCCGGTCGGCCAGTAGCCTAGCCCCGTGGCTGAGTACTCTCGAGCGGACGCGGCCAACCGATCCGGCGTCGACCCGGGGTATCTCGACCGTCTGATCGAGCTGGGCATTATCTCGCCGGATAGCACCGACCGGCTGACAAAGGGCGACGTGCGCCGGGCCCAGATGGCACAGACGCTTGAGAACGCCGGCATTGCGCTCGAGAGCCTTGCCGCCAGCATCGAGCGCGGTCATGGTGACCTGGCATTCATGGACGCGCCGACCTACGAGCGATTCGCAACGCTCAGCGACGAGACGTTTGAGGGGCTGAGCCGACGAACGGGCCTGCCGTTGAACCTGCTGATGCTGATCCGCGAGGCGACTGGAGGAGCCACGCCAGCCCCAAATGATCGCGTAAGAGAGGACGAGCTGGCGGTCGTCCCGCTCATCGAGATCGAGCTCGCGATGGGATTTCGGCCCGTTTCGATCGAGCGCACCCTCCGGGTGCTGGCCGACAGCTTGCGCCGCGCCGCAGCGACGGAGTCGGATGCATGGCGGTCCGACCTGATGGAGCCAATGCTCGCCGGGGGCGCGACGGTGATCGAACTCGGCGCGACCGCCTCTTCCCGGGAGACGTTGACGCTGGACGCGGCCACGGACGATGCGGTGCTGGCCATCTGGCACGCGCAGCAGGCGCAGGCGTGGACGGCGAATATCATCGGCGGCTTCGAGAAGGCCCTGACCGATGCCGGGCTGTTGAAGACGCTCCACCGACCGCCAGCTATCTGCTTTCTCGACATCACCGGTTACACCCGCCTCACGTACGAGCGTGGCGACGAGGCCGCGGCCGACCTGGCTGAGCGGCTGGGCAACCTTGTCACTCGAAGCACGCTCGAGAGCGGTGGTCGGCCAGTGAAGTGGCTGGGTGACGGCGTGTTGATCTACTTCCGCGACCCGGGATCCGGTGTCGTGGCGGCCCTCGAGTTGGTACACGGCGTAGCGTCCGCCGGCCTGCCGCCGGCTCACGTTGGCCTGCACGCCGGGCCGGTCCTCTTCCAGCAGGGCGATTACTACGGACGAACAGTGAATCTCGCCTCACGGATCGCCGAGTACGCCCGGCCGGGTGAGGTCCTCGTCACACAGGAGGTCGTCGATGCCTCCGCGGGGGTAGACGTGACCTTCACCGAGATCGGGCCGGTGGAGCTGAAGGGCATATCGAGCGTACGCCTGCACGCTGCCCATCGCGCGGAAGCCCGTTGACGAAGGCTGGCTATCCAGAGGCGCAGGAGCAATGTGTGTGGCGGCTGTCGACCGTGAGGAGTGCCAAGCAGTACCCGGCCCTACCCCGGAACGAGCAGCCCTCGACGGATCACGGTGCGGACTCGACCAGCGACGGACGGGTTGGTCTGCGCGTCTCCGTCGACCACGACGAGATCGGCCTCGTAGCCGAGTTGCACCCGCCCCTTCTGTTGCGCCAGCCCGCAGACCTCAGCGGCCCGGGACGTCGCAGCGGCCAACACGGCGGCGCTGGACAATCCGGCGTCGTCGAACATGGACAGCGTGGTCGCGAGTTTGCCGTGACCGAGACCTGGGTTGAGGCCGGAGTCCAGCCCAGTAACCACCGCCACGCCCTCGGCGTGCAGCCGGCGGATCATGTCCACCCGGAAGTCGCGCACTCCCACTAGTGTCAGACCGGTCCGAGACAGAAACTCCTGCACGGGTTTCGGTGTGTCCGCGATCTCGAGATCGGCGCGGATGGGAATGATCCCGCTGACGGCAATGCCTTGCTCGGCCATCGCGGCCAACGTCGCGTCCGGCAGTTCCATCCCACCATCGGTCATCCCGCTGCAGTGTTCGATCGTGTCGACACCGACCTCGACTGCCTGCTCGATTGCGACGAGGCCGTGCGCGTGCGCCGCGACCGGCCGGCCTGAGGAGTGCGAGAGCTCGACGAGAAGCCTCAGCCGCTCGGTGTCGAACTGGGTCCGGAGCATGTCGGTCCCCGGTGTGAACCCGCCGCCGCTGGTCATCACCTTGATAACGTCGACGCGGCGCGCGACCCGTTCCACCAGGGCCGCGCGCACCGACTGGTCGTCGGACACGACACCGCCCATGAAGTGGCAGTGGCCACCTGGTGTGGTGACCGGTGGTCCGGCCGCTACGACTGTGGGCTCCAGCAGACTGCCGATCTGCTGGCGATCTCGCCGCTTCACCGCCGCATAGCGTAGGTCGCCGAGGTCGCGAACCGTGGTCACTCCGGCGGCCAGCTGGTCCGCGAGACTCTGAGTAATCACGTCGTCCAGTTGGTCGTCGGTCATGCCAGGCACGCGATCAAGGGCCCCCAGCTTGCTGTCCGCTACCAGGTGGGTATGGGTGTCGATCAGACCGGGCAGGACGGTCGCATCCTCACCGCAGTCGATCACCCGCCACCGCTCATCGAGCTCGAGATGCTCGGTTTCGACTCCGACGATCACACCATCGTCGACCAGTACTGTCGCGCCTGTCCGAAACCGTTCGCCGTCGAACAGACGGGCACATCTCACAGCAATCACATCAACTCCCCAGACGTAATTCCGGCACTCACGCCGGCAAACCCCGGCCCTTGCGACACAGGACTCACTTGCACCTTGCCGGATCCGGCGACCGCCCACGCTGCTCGCGACCAGTTGCACCGTGCCGCCAGCGCCGACTGCTTCGGTAACAGCGTCGACGGGAGCTGGGCGTGAGGGTTGTCGGCTTCATTCGTGCCTAGGATCGGCCAGCCGCTCGATGACCCGACGCAGCTGCTCAGCGTAAGCTGTCTGGAACTGCGGCGAGTCGGCGGCGAGACCGGTGATCCGGCGGGCGATCTGCGGAATGACGGTCGGCGCGAGAGCCGCGGCGAAGAGCATCAGCAATACGTACGCGGGGTCCAGCCCTTCAGCAAGCTCGCCGGCGCGCTGCCGGCGCCGAACGTCCTCGACCATCTCGGTGAAGTAAGGCTCGGGCTCGCCGGCGTCGCTGCCGGTGTCGGCCAGCCCGTCCCAGGCGAGCAGGCGCGCGAAGGCGCGCTGCTCGACGCTCAGCCGTAGGAAGGCGGCCACCACGTCGGCGATCGGCTGTTCCGGCTGGCTGGCGTCGGCGCTGATCACGCGCCACCGGTCTTGGAGCGCCCGGTAGAGACCCTCCTTGCCGTCGAAGTAGTACGAGATGAGCTGCTGGTTGACCCCAGCACGGGCGGCGATCGCGCTGATCCGCGCGCCGGAGAAACCATGCTCGCTGAACTCGACAACAGCAGCGTCGAGGATGCGCACGCGGGTGCGCTCGGGATCACGCTTGCGGTCCTGTCCGCGAGGGGAGCGGCGGGGCTGTGTCATGTGCGTATCCTAACAAAGTCATGTGATCATATAACTCAATCAAGTATTTATTTGATAAATCCATGCGTTCGGATGAGACTTGTTTGCATGACCACTCTCAACAAGCTCGACGTCATGATCATCGGCGGTGGCATCGGCGGCCTGTGTCTCGCGCAGGGGCTGCACCGCGCCGGGATCCCGGTGACGGTTTTCGAGCGCACCGAGGCCCGCACCGACTGGTTGCAGGGCTACCGCATTCACATCAATCCGCACGGCAGCCGCGCCCTACACGACTGCCTCCCGCAGGCCGCCTGGCAACGGTTCCTGGACACTGTCTCGGTCAACGACGGCGGCTTCGGTTTCACCACCGAACAGCTACACGACCTGCTGCGGTTCGCCGGCCCGGAGATCCTGCCCGACGCGGGCCCGGCCGACGCCCACTACGGCGCCAGCCGGATCAGCCTACGAGAGGTCCTGCTGTCCGGGCTGGACGGCGTGGTGCGTCTCGGCAAGAACTTCGAGCGCTACGAAATCACCGCCGATGGACGGGTTATCGCGCACTTCGCGGACGGCACCTCGGCCACCGCAGACGTGCTGATCGGCGCCGACGGCGCGAACTCCCGCGTACGGCAGCAGCTTCTCCCGAACGCCGAGCGGATCGACACCGGCATCCTCGCCATCGCCGGCAAGCACCGCCTGGACGGGGCCAAGCTCCCCCGCGTGCTCCGGGAGGACGCCAACATCGTTATCCCGAGCGGCCGCGGCTTCCTGTTCACCGCACGCTGGCAGCCCGACCGCAACGCCATCGTCTCGGAGTCCGTGCCTCACGATTTCCTGCTCGACAACACCACCGCATACAACTTCTGGGCGTACGCCGACGCGGCATCTCAGTTCCCGGCCGACACCGCCACTTTGGGCGACACCCAGCTGTTGCGTATCGTGCTGGACCGTATCGCAGGCTGGGCGCCGGGGCTACGGGAGCTCATCGGCGGCTCGGACCCGCAAACCGTCAACGCGGTCCGGGTCCGCAGCGCGACCCCCGTCGGCGCATGGCCGACCGGACGGGTGACACTGCTCGGCGACGCCATCCACAACATGACGCCGATGGCTGGGATCGGCGCCAACACCGCGCTGCGTGACGCCGATCTGCTGCGCCGCCGGTTGAGCGCGGTGGCCGCCGGCGAGCGGGCGCTGCTCCCAGCGCTGCACGAGTATGAGGACCAGATGCGCAAGTACGGCTTCGCCGCCGTAAAACAGTCGCTCCGCAACGCCCGGCAGGCCGGCTCCGCCAACCGGCTCGCGCGCGGCGCCTTCCGCACCGTCCTGCGTAGCGTCGCCATCACGCCACCGCTGCGGCGCCGGATGGCTGCATCCCTCGGGCGGTGACACGCCTTCCCTTAGCCAAAGCCGGACAACTGATCGAGCCCATGTTGGCGACGGCCCCGACCGCCGCACATCCTCTCGAGGTCAAGGCAGCTGCAGGCGATGCACGGCCGAGACAGGATCTACTCGAGCATGCCGGATCCGATTGCTTGGCTGAGCCCAAGCCCTCGGGTCAAATCGGCACCGACCGGTGGTGGATGCTCGCCAGCTCGGCAGAGTGGCTGGCGAGGCGCCGTTGCAAGGCTCTCCGGCGCGTCCAGCTGCAGCTCGGGACCGATTAGTTCTCGCGGCCTCGGCCGTCGACATTGGGGAGACTGCCCTGCGACTGTAGGAGACATGGTGGAGAGGACCGAACGCCGATCGATGAGTCCGATTGGCGTTGACGAGGCTGAGTTCATCAAGGCGGCGCGCGGCGACGACACCGGCGGGTTCGCGCTGCTCACCGAGCGTTTCCGTCGTGAGCTGCTGGCGCATTGTTATCGGATGCTGGCGTCGTATGAGGATGCGCAGGATCTGACCCAGGAGACGTTCCTGCGTGCGTGGGCGAGGCGTGAGTCTTTCCAGGGGCGGGCGTCGTTGCGTACTTGGCTGTATCGGATCGCCACCAACGCTTGTCTGGATTTCCTGGAGAAGCGGCGGGACCGTACGCCGATCCCGGCTGATCTGCGGGGTGTCGGCGGGTCGGGGACTGAGGTGTTGTATCTGCAGCCGTGGCCGGAGAGTCAGCCGGCGGATCCGCAGGAGCGGGCGGTGGCCAGGGAGACGATCGAGCTGGCGTTCATCGTGGCTGTTCAGCACCTGCCGGCGCGGCAGCGGGCGGTGCTGATCCTGCGTGACGTGCTCGGCTGGTCGGCGCAGCAGACGGCTGACACTTTGGAACTGACGTTGGCGTCGGCGAACAGTGCCTTGCAGCGGGCTCGTGGCTCGATGCGTGAGCATCTGCCCGAGGGTCGGCTCGATTGGAGTGGCAGGGCGGGGCAGGGGTTGGAGGAGGATGAGCGGAGGTTGGTGGCGGCGTATGTTCGGGCCTCCGAGAGCCTCGATATCGACGGGTTGGGCGCGTTGCTGCGTGAGGATCTGCGGTTCGCGATGCCGCCGCAGCCGGGGGTGTGGGTCGGTCGGGACGAAACGATCAAGGGTTGGGTGGACGGCGGCTTCGGCCGGGGCGACTACGCCGACTGGAAGTGTCGAACCACGGTGGCCAACGGCCAGCCGGCGGTGGCGATGTATCTGCGACGCCCGGGGGCTTCGACGTACGAAGCGTTCTCTATGGATGTGCTGCGCATCGAGGACGGCCTGATCGCGGAGATCATCACCTTCGACAGCGACGTGTTCGACTGGTTCAAGCTGCCGCGGCAACTTCAGGCCGGCTGACCTTCGCGGCCCGCAGGTGCGGCCGCAGAGGTGTATCGACATACCGGATGATCTAGACCCTGGTGCCACTACACGTCTTGTTCCTGCCGGCGAACGAAGACAACAGGACAGGATCGATCATGTCCAGAGAGCTCCCGCACAGCGTCGACGCCACGTTCCAGGTAGTCTCGGCTGCCAGCGGATAGTGAAGACGTTTCTGTTGCCCTCCGTGATCCGATGCGACGAGCAGCATCAATTCCGACTAGGTCTCGCCGAGTCCTGCTCCCGTAGCATGGCCAGGGCCTTCTCGATCAGCCGTGTGCGCGTCTCGGCCTTCTTCGCGCTCTCGATAGCGAGCACGTGCTCCCGCTTGCGGCTGTAGGACAGGCGGTCGTAGGCGGCGCGGGCGACCGGATCGGCGTCCAGGGCGCGGGCGAAGTCCGCGGGCTCGACCACAACGCGGGGCTCTGCATCGATTTCCACCTCCACCTCGACCTCGTCACCGGTCACGACACCGGCGGCTTTTCGGTTGGCGTTGCTGAGGCCGAGGAGGTAGCGGCCACGCATGATCGCCACCCTGCTCTTCCATGAATGCCCGTTGATCGTGATGGTCACCGCCGGCCGCTTGCCTCCACCCAGTCCCTCCACAACCTCTGGAGGAACTTCCAAGCCCCTCATGGGCTCCGGAGGCTCGACGTGGGATCGAAACTTCATAATCTGCTCCTGCCAACTCGCCACGGTTGCGCTGCACAGTCGGCTCACGTCGTGCGGCGTACCACGCGAAAGTGGACCGCTTGCTCGCTACTCCGCGTAGGGCTGGTCTTCTCCCTGGGCGCTGTAGCCGATGTTCCAGATGTAGCCGTCTAGGTCCGCGAACGAACCGCCGTACCCGCCCCACTGCAGTGTGGCGGCGGGCTTGAGGATCGTAGCGCCGGCCTTCTCGGCGTCCGCGATGATCTCGTCGACCCGCGCTTCGCTGCGGACTACATAGCCGAGGACCATGCCGCTGAATCCGCTACCCTCCGGGCTCGTGCCCACTTGGGCGGCCAGGCCGTCGCGGCCGTAGAAGCCGACGAGCGAGCCGCCGTTCGACTCGAAGAACACCGAGACGCCGTAGTCCTGCTCGACCTCCCAGCCGAGACCCTCCGTGTAGAACCGCTTGGACCGATCCATGTCCTCGACGCCGAGGAGGATCGAGCTGACGTGCGCTTTCATGCCTTGTCTCCTTTGGTGCTGGTGGTGATGCCCATAACCGTCACGCTACGTCGGGCTCGGTGACCCTTGCTTCTCGATTCCTGATCGTTTTGCTGACTTGTTTCGCCAGGCCCACAGCACTCGTGGGATGAGCAGATGTCGGCGATGGGCAGTTCACCTCTACTGACGGAGCATTTTTGAGACGGGCGCACTCGCGGGCAGTTGAGTGCGCTTCCGGTTCAGTCCGATTGAGTCTTCCGAGGCGGCCGAGGTCCGCCCGGCTGTCTGCGATGTCACAGGCTGGCGGGCAGTCTCGTCTTGGTGATGAGAGTCAGTAGCCGGATGTGGAGTGTGAGGTTATGCGAGTGTTCGTGGCAGGCGGGTCCGGGGTCTTGGGGCGTCGTCTGGTGCCGCAGCTGGTGGCCCGTGGCTATCAGGTGACGGCGACGACGACGAGCGCGGGCAAGGTGGGGCTGCTGGAGCAGCTGGGCGCCGAGGGCGTCGTGATGGACGGGCTGGATGCGGCGTCGGTGGGAGAGGCGGTGGCCGCGGCTCGGCCGGACGCGATCGTGCATCAGATGACGGGCCTTTCCGTGGAGCACGCCGGCAAGCCCAACCTGAGGAAGGCCGACCGCTTTTTCGCCACCACCAACCGGCTCCGCAGCGAGGGGGTCGACCATCTGCTGGCCGCCGCCGAGGCGACCGGTGTCTCTCGCTTCGTCGCGCAGGGCCACGCCAGCATGAACGGAATCCGAAAGGGCGGATGGGTCAAGACCGAGGAGGACCCGCTTGAGGTGATAGAGGGGACGAAGGCGATCAACCACCTCGAGGACGTGGTGGTCGGGGCTGGTGGCGCGGTGCTGCGCTACGGCGGGTTCTACGGGCCGGGCGCCTGGGACGATCAAGTCAAGCTTGTGCGGAGGCGGCTGTTCCCGCTTGTCGGGGGTGGGACTGGCTACGTCTCGTGGGTGCATGTCGACGACGCGGCGAGCGCTACCGTCCTGGCCCTGGAGCAGCAGGCGACGGGCGTGTTCAACATCGTCGACGACGAGCCGGCCCCGGTCAGCGAGTGGCTGCCCTATCTCGCCGAGTGCGCCGGAGCTAAGCCGCCGCGGCGGGTCCCTAGGTGGCTGGCCCGGCTGCTGGCCGGCGAGATGGCGGTGGGCATGGTGACCGAGGGGCGTGGCTTTTCGAACGCCAAGGCCAAGCGGGAGCTCGGCTGGGAGCTGCGCTATCCGTCGTGGCGGCAGGGTTTCAAGGACGAGCTCGCATGACTCGGGCCGAGGAGTGGCCGCTGCTGTCCGATCCCTCCGGATGGGCTGTGGCCGAGCCGAGGTGCGGTCCAGGACCCTGGTTGCTGTCGGGTCGCACCGAATTGTCTCGCGAGTCTCCACCTATGACCCGCCTTCCCACAGAATGCCTTTCGCGGCTGACAGTCCCTGGTTCTCAGGGTCGGCCAACCACCGGGGCGACCCCGACGTGGATCTCGCAGTGGTGGGCCTAGCCGGCGTCGCCGAGCAGGGATGCCGATCGGATCGCCTGGACGTCCGCGGCAAGTGTCCGACGGATGGCGTCCTCACTGAGCCGGGGAAACCGGGCCAGCCCTGCCAGCAGGGCGTCCCGTGCGCGCATAGTCGTGCCTCGCTCGACGCCACATAGGCGTTGTAGTATCTCGGCCGTCTTCTGCAGGCGCCGGGCGAGTGGACGCCGGCGCTTGTCGTACGCCACCACGGCATCCGTCACCGATGCGGCGCGGGCGAGTTCCTGGGCTAGGACCACGCCGTCGACCAGAGCGCTGTTCGCTCCCTGGCCCAGGTTCGGGGGCATGGCATGGGCGGCGTCGCCGAGCAAAACCAGGCGGCCGGACAACCAGCGCCGACAGGCGACGCTGCGGACGGTATTGACCAGCAGGTCGTCGAAAGACGACACCCTCTCCAACAGGTCTGCTGCGACGGGAAGTACTTGTCGCCACTCTTGGCGGAAGGCCCCAAGGTCGCGCCGAGCTACAGCGTCAGCCGCCCCGGCCACATGGGCTGCAGCCCAAAAGTAGATCCGGTCGCCATCCAGCGGTGCCTGGCCGAAGGATCCCAGTGGGGTCCAGTACTCCTCGAACCACGGGCTGACCCGACCCCTAACAATCGTGCGTACATAACTGCTCCCTAGCGACACCCGGCTCACGAATCCACCCGTGCTGCGCACGGCCGAACTGACTCCGTCGGCGCCCACGATGAGGTCGGCTCGCAAGCTGGTCGAGCCCAAGTCCGGACCGTTCAACGTAGTGTCGGTGATCGTCACTGCTCCGCTCGGGTCGGCGCTCACCGCGGCGCACCCAAAACGTCTGTCGATCGAAGCGACGCTAGCGACAGCTTCAAGCAACAGCTGGTGAAGGTCGGTGCGACGGACCGCGATCGCGTGATCAAGCCCGGCTCCCAGATCCGGCATCCCGGCGGTCAGCAGCCTCCGGCCTGTCACGCTTCGAATGTCCATCCTGTCAATCCGCGCGCTCACAACCTCCACAGCGGATAGCAGTCCGAGGCGGTCCAGAACCGCCATCCCGTTCGGTTGCAAAGCCAAGGCGGCGCCCACCTCAGACGGTCGCTCTGCCCGCTCCACAAGCGTCACCCGCCTCGCCACCTGGCTAAGTGCCAAGCTGGCCGCCAGTCCGCCAATTCCGGCTCCCACTACCACAGCGTGGTCCACAGACCACACCGTAGATGCAGTCGACGACCCGCAAGGCCGCTCCCCTTGATCGTCTGCCCGAGAAGGATCTCAGCGTGGGACCGGCGTCAGCCATGAGAGGTAGAAGCTGGTTGCATCGATATACTTGTCTGCGTATAGTCGTTGGCAACTATTAGGCGACGACTAGGACTTGTTTGTGAAACGACGCAAGGTGGCCAATCTCCTAGCTCTGGCGGTGCTGAGCCTGCTTAGACCGGGTTACCCGATGCATCCGTACCAGATTGCCAACGTGCTGCGTCGCACTGGCAAGGAGCGCGATATGCCGATCAAGATCGGCTCGCTGTACACGGTGGTGCGTAACCTCGAACGACACGGCTTCATCGAGGCGGCCGGGAGCCATCGTGCCGGCCGTCGCCCGGAGCGGACCGAATACGTCATCACGGATGCCGGCCGGGCCGAGTTGCGCGACTGGCTGCGTGAGCTGGTGGCAGTGCCCGAGTCGGAGTATCCGAGATTCCAGGCGGCGCTGTCGGTCCTGAGCACGTTGCATCCGGACGAGGCGGCAGCATCGTTGAAGGAGCGTGTACGTGCGCTGGAGGACGATATCGCCGCTCGGCGGGATGCTCTTGCGCACAGCGAGGGCACGAGGCGACTGTTCCTGATCGAGGCTGAGTACGCGCTGGAGATGCGTCGGGCCGAGGCGGCCTGGGTTCGCTGTCTGCTGGCGGAGATCACCGACGGCAACTTTCCCGATTTGGCGGGCTGGCGCGAGTTCCACGACACCGGACACGTCGCGGCCGAGTTCACCGAAATGTTGGCCGAAGAAGGGGGAGCCGCCCCCGACTGACCACAGCAGAAGACCTCGGTGTGGTGCGCGAACACCGCACCGAGGTCGGAAACCCCGCACCGATCCCGCGCGAACGGGAACCTGGCGTACGAGGCGCCAACCGCAAGGGTAACCGGGTTCTCCTCTCACGGGCACGACACACCAACCCACATTGGAGGAACCACCCATGACCCAGCACGCAGATCAACAGCGCGCAATCACTCCCGGCGAACCACCAGACACGCCCGCTCGGGAAAGGCGCACGACGAGGAGCACACTTACCTCGCTAGGTAAAGGCAGGAAAAAATGGCTCCTGCCGTTCTGTCTGTCCGTAACATTCACCGTCGCCATCCAAACACTCGGCCTATCGGAGTTCCTACCGGTCCCGCTGGCGCTGCTCGCCGCAGCAGCGTGGGGAATCGCGATCGGTCTGATCGCGATCCGGATCAGGAGCAATCTGACATTGAGCGCATGGCTCGAAGACGCCCTCGTTGTCGTCGGCGCCGTTGCGATGGCCTTCTTCGCTTTCGGTGGCTCGGTAGGAATCTTGCTCCTGAGCAGCGCACTGAAGAGCTCGTCGTTGTCCGGAGAAACCCTGGTGTTGATGTTCCTACCGTCAATTCCGTTAGCGATCATCGCAAACGTCCCGGTGGAGCTGCTTGTAGTTCCCGGCCTGCTGATCATCGGATGGCGACAAGGAACCCGCCGGATCCTCATCGTTGCCGCGGCCGCACTGTATTTCGTCCATCGCGTTTGGACCTACCTGGTTTTCGCGTCCGATCGACTGGATTTCGCTCAAACGGAGAAGTCAACTACACCGCTGACCGCGGCCGAACGCCAGCGGTTCTATGCAGACCTGCACCTGGACGACCCGCGGTGGATACTCAACCTGGCAATCTTCGCGGTCTTTCTATTCGCCGCACACTTTTCGCTGGTTCGAGAGCGAGCCGTGCGCCGGTCCGCCGAGATGTAGCCGACGGCCGATCTCGACGTACGTGGCGCCCCAGCAAGGTCCGCGAAGATCAAGCGACAGGAGCTTGGTCAGGGGAGGAGCAGGCCCCAGTAGAAGGCCCATGGGAGGAACACGGTTCCGGCGGTGAGCAGCAGGCCGAGCCGTATGCGTTCTCCTTGTGGGAGGTTTGCGGCGGCACGGCGCCATGCCAGCGCGGTGGCGATGGCGGCGGTGACGGTGACCACGGCAAGGCCTTGCAGGGCGAGCCACGGCAGGGGCCTTCCGGCGAGGATTGGCCCGGGGTCTGGTGACCTTCCAGCGGCCATCAAATAGAAGAGATAGCCGAGGAGGCCGATGGTAGCGGCGAATCCGGCTCCTGCGACCAGGGGAGCCCATCGGCTCACCGGGCGCATCCTTCGTCCGTGGAGCCGTCGCACCAAGGCCACCGTTGGGTAGGCGGTGAATGCCCCGAGGAGCAGCACGAATACGGCAAGCTGCATCCAGCCCGACTCCCACAGCGCTGAGGGGGGTGCCTCGGCGCTCGGGTACTCCTGCTTGGGTGGTGTCGGGGCGTCGGCGTTGGGGAGGCGTCCGCTTGTCACGTCCCGGATCCATGAGCCGACCAGTTCGGCGTAGCCGGGTGCCAGCTCCGGTCCCCGGGTGACGCCGCCATCGGGACTCACGTGTACGGCGTGGTCGGCGCCGCCGAAGAAGCGGAACATGTAATGGGTGTTGCCGCCCCGTCGGAGAGCTTGGGCGAACAGTGGAGGGTTGTCCTCGGGCGGGGTCTGCAGGTCACGGCCGCCCCATACGCCGAGCAGTGGCTGCCGCACCCGCTGCAGAACGTCCTGGGCGTCGAAGTAGGCCTCGGCGAACAGCCCCGCGTCGGCTCCCAGGCGGGTGAAGTTGCGCTTTCCATGGTCAATCAGCGAACCCGACACGCCCACCCGGCGGAGTGAGGAGGTCTCGCTCCAGAGCTGCTGCCGGATCGGTGTCATCGCGTTGCCTCCCACGACGATCACGAATGCCACCTTGCTGGACCGGGACGCAGCCAGCGGTGCGACCCAGCCGCCCTCGCTGAGCCCCCAGACGCCAACCTTCGCGGGGTCGACGCCGGGTTGGGCACGGAGCGCATCAACGGCGCCGAGCGTGTCGGTGGCGAGTTCGGAGTAGGAGCGGCGGACGAAGGTGTAGCCGATTGACCTCTTGTCGTAGATCAGGGCCGCGACGCCTTGCCGCGCGAACTCTGTGGCCTCAGTGAGCAGGTGCTCGCGTGGTGTGCCCGATCCGGAGCCGGTCACGAGCACGACGCCCGGCCGGGGTGTGCCCGTTGTCTTCGCCGGCGCCAGGACCGTGCCATGCAGCATGAGCCCACCGAACCCGATGAAGCTCACATCGGTGGAGGTCAGGCCGGATGGCGCCGGGATCGACCCGGATGCGGACGCCCCGGCCGGCGGCAGGCCTACGACACCGAGAAGGACCACCAGCACCACGGCGACGGACCTAAGGCCTGAAATCCTCTGAACGAATTTTGCCTTCATGCCGAGAATTCTAGATTACAGAGAAACCTCTGCATAGAGTTATCTGCAGAATAATCTCTGTGATACTAGACTGCTCCCATGAGCGACCATGTCGAGCCTGTCATCCTGGACGACCCGGGGAGACTCAAGGCCCTGAGCCATCCCCTACGCCGCCAGATCCTGCACCGACTCCGTGCGCACGGTCCCGCGACGTCGACCACCATCGGCGAAGTGCTCGGCGCCAACACCGGCACGACCAGCTATCACCTGCGCCAGCTGGAGCGGTATGGCTTCATCGAGGAGATCCCCGAACGATCCACCGGGCGAGAACGCTGGTGGCGTGGCGCCGAAAGCCCACGCGACCTCCGCATGCCCACCCCTGAGACGCTGGCACCCGAGGACCGGCCCGTGCTGGCCGAGTTGCTGCGCCTTGGGCACGCCGAGGACATGGCGCTGCTCACCAGATTGCCCAGGGCATACGAACGGGACCGAGCATGGGCGATGCTCTCCCGTGGGTTCGCCAACATGACCAAGGCAGGCCTCGCCGAGTTCTTCGAGGCCTACATTCGGCTCCTGCAACAACACAGCCACCGTCCCGAGGACGCACCACCAGACGCCCGCCCCCTCTATATACGGCTCTTCACCCTCCCCGCCGACGAAGACTGACCGCACCCACGGCACACCCGTTCGGCTTGCGAAGGCCGTGGTCCAGTAGTTCCGTCGGATTGCTGAGGCGGTGGACGCCTAGACCCCCCGCCTTTGGGTTATGGCATCTCTTAGGGCTGGTCAGCGGCGGGCGGCTGAACGCCAAGCACACGGCCATCCACATCGGTCACATAACGTCCCGCGGACAGGTCGAGCAAGACGAGCGGGTTGCCAAAGGGATCATTGACGACGGCGAGTCGACCAACCGGGATCTGTGTCGGCTGGAGGATCACCTTTCCGCCCGCCTCGACGATGGTCTCAACGGCCTCCGGTACTGAGGTCACCAGCCAGTTCACGGCATATTCGAGGTTGGTGCTGAGGACTAGCTCTGCCTGGCTTTCGGGCAGGCGCAGTCCCACCTGGCCCTCAGCGTCGTTGCGCCACACCAGCTCATGACCCAACTGGTCTCGGTAGAACTGAAGCCCCTGGTCAAGATCAGGAACTGGAACCGTGACTGCATCAACCCCGCGAAGTACAGCCAGACTGCTCATGGTTCACCCTGTCCGATTGCGCCGGTCGTCGCCGCGCGACCGCGGCGTGGTCCCGGTTGGCGGTCGGCTTATGACGCTGCTCCTCTTTGCTATGACTGCGCGATCCGGCACATCAAGTCGTGGGCCCGAGGGCCTCCAGGACTAGCTGGGCCACAACCTCCGGATAGCGGAAGATGATGAAGTGGTCGGTGTCTATCACGCGAACATCGTCTAGATGCTCGTCGGCCCATCTGCGATCGGCCTCGGAGAACGTGTCTCTCTCCCCGATGAGGACAGTTGTTGGCGTGGTCTCCCAGGCCGCTTTCGGTTGAGCTCCTTGCGTGGCTCGGGTTACTGGGCGCCGGGGATGGTCATGGAAGTGTCTGCGAACCTCTTCTGGGAAAGTCTCTCCCTCGTCCTTTAACCACAAGTCGTTGTCAAGCACGAATCTTCCGTCGGGGTACGCCAGAATATGCGGATCGGAATCGATCCGGCCAAGATCTTCGCCAGGATAGCCGGCGGGTCTCGGTATGTCGGATACGTAGATCAGCCGGGAGACGGATCCCTCCCCGGCCGCGGCCAGGCTAATGACGCTGCCGCCGTAGGACCAGCCGACCGCGGCCACAGGCGGAGTGCAAACTCGTATGGCCTCGCGCACTTCTTCGGCATCCTCGGCAAGGCCCGCCGTCGGCGTGCCATGCGAGGGCAAATCTGGTGTGATCACCCGCACGTTTGCGTCCTCGAGCAGGCCTCTCACCCAGCGCCAGTCAACCGGCCCTCCCCAAAGGCCGTGGACCAGTACGGCACTCCCTATGAACGGGCCGGGCTCGGTGGGCACCTAGTGACAGTACCGTCCCCAGGTCGACGGCCGCGGGCCGCCGACAGCCTGTGGGCGTCGAACGGCAGCTTGATGGACGTTCCTTGAGCGAGATGGAAGCCGCAATGGACAACGTTCTCGACTGGCGAACTGGGTGTTGGCGACCCCGTGGTGTTGGACTCGCTGTACTCGACATTGCTCTGGTTGGCCGGCGGGCGTTGGGTTCACGCCTGAGGATTCGCGAGACGTGCGAAGGGCCGCTCCGGTTCTGGTGGCTTGGGTCGAATCCGCTCGATTGTTCGGCGCACCGTCGATCGGCCGACGCCGAAGAGTTCGGCCAATTCGGCTCGGGTGTAATTTCCTGAGTCGTGCAGCTCCAAGAGGTGATTGGTTCGGCTTCGGCTTGGGCTGCTTGCCGCGCACCGCTGGTGCTTGAGATCACCTATGCCGACGCGCGGCGATTGAGGCCAGTCGCTCCGGCCAGAGTGCGGCGAGCCATGCCTTGAATCCTGCGGGCCTGCTCGCGTCCGGCTGCGGCTGACCGGACCACCCGAAATCCCAGCGTCGCGGCAGGGGCTCAGCCCGCCCAACCGCGGCTCGTCCGTCGCCGACGTGCCCTCAGCGGATCCCGATCTGGCTCAATCCGGCGCCCGCAGGAGGATTCGCCAGCGGCGCGTAGTCGGGGTTCTGAGACGGTCGTGTCCTCTCGCGTGTCGCGCGCTCGCCGACGACTCGTCGGTGAAGATGGCGTTCCTCCGCAACGCGCTCGCCGCGACTTCTGGCCCGTTCACTCGGGCCTGTCGCACACCACTTTGCTGGAGACGTCTTCGAACCCAGCCGGGGAGTCGAAGGGGTGCGACTAGGTCCCGAGCCGCGTCGGCGGTGGTCCGTGCACGGGCTCGTAGCCGTCGAACCGCGGCTCGAGTGAGCCCTCTCCGCCGGTGAGGTCGGGCAGCTGGCGCTGCAGCTCGTGCAGCCTGGTCGCCACGAGCCGGGCCTCAAGCCGGGTGAGGTCACCAACCGCCGTCAGCGCGGTCAGCTGGGCACCCCAGCGGGTGACCAGCTGCTGTACGGCGGCGGCGTCAGAGGTTGGCACCTCGATCAGCACCCGCAGTACCGGCTCGCAGACGCGCGTGCCGGCCCGCCGGAGCGCCTGGGCGACCACGACTGGCGTGACCTGGCGGAAGTCGTACGCGGTGCTCGTCGGCCCGCGCCGCGACGGTGGGCCGTCGGCGACGCTGTAGCCGACTTCGGTCAGCGTCACCAGAGCGTCGGTCACACGCCAGCCGTAGAGGCCGTGTTCGAGTGCGCGCCGGACGTGCCTCTCGATCGCGGCCGTGAACGCGTGCACATTCTTATAGAGGTAGAGCGGCATGTCGCGGGCAGCCGCCCGGTTAGCGAACCGCAATCCCGAGCCCGTCCTGCCCGGACTGATTCGCAGCCCGACGGTGGCCTGGTACGGGTTGGCGTCGGTGTTGAGTCGCGCCACGGCCGCGCCCAGACGCTCGGGGCGCTCGACGTGCAGCACGCCGGCATCGGCGAAAACGACGTCGATCCCGTACTCCTCGGCCAAAGTCGACCCGAGCACCTCCTGCTGCACCCGTCCATAGAGCGACACCGTGAGCAGTCCGTCGTCACCGGTACGGACGTCGATGAGTGGGTCCTGGTCGGCCAGCTCCGCCAGCACAGCGCGCAGGGCTGGGCCCTGGTCGGTCCGTACCGGGGTCACCGACGCCTCAAGGGTGGGCGGGGCGAAGAGGTGCTCCTCGACGCCGCCCGGCTGACCGAAGGTGTCGCCGACTCGGACCTCGGCGAGCCCGTGCAGCCGGCCGATCTGCCCCGCCGCCACGCGACCGGCGCGGATCCACCGACCTGTCTCGAACACCTCGATACCCGACACCTTCCCGACCCGGCCCGCCGGCAGGTCGAGCCGTTGCCGAGGGCGTACCGAGCCGTCGACCATCCGGACGTAGGCAACCTTCTCCCCACCGGTCCCGCGCTCGATCTTGAATACCCGACCCGACGGCGAAGCGTCCGGCTCCCCGTCGGCGTCCGGCAGCAGCGTCTGAATCCCGCGCATGAGGTCGAGGACACCGGCGCCTGTAACCGCAGAGCCGGCGAACACTGGGTGCATGACGCCGGCCCGGGTCTGTTCCGACAGCGCCTCGCGCCTCTGACCGGCGGAGCCAGGCCGCCCCTCGACGTAGGCCGCGAGCAGCTTGTCGTTGTGCTCGGCCAGCGCCGCCGCCTCCCGATCGCGGAAGGCGGCGTCATGTCCGTCGTAGGCCCGGAAGCGGGCGGCGCGGCTTCCCGGGTCGATCACTGAGCCCATTGCCAGCACGTCGGACGTCAGCCGCGTGCGGACGGCGGCCAGCACCGCCCCGGGGTCCGCCCCCATCCGGTCGATCTTGTTGATGAACAGCAGAGTGGGCACGTGGAGCCGCTGCAGGGCGCGCATCAGGATCCGGGTCTGCGGCTGAACGCCTTCGACCGCTGAGAGCACCAGCACGGCGCCATCGAGCACAGCGAGAACCCGCTCGACCTCGGAGATGAAGTCCGGGTGGCCGGGAGTGTCCACCACGTTGACCGTGGTGTCACCGACCGGGAACGCCACCACGGCGGCTTTGATGGTGATGCCGCGTTGGCGTTCCAGAGCCAACGCGTCGGTCTGAGTCGTACCAGAGTCGACCGACCCCGGCTCGTCAATGACTCCGGCGAGGTGCAGGAGCCTCTCGGTTAGTGTGGTCTTACCGGCGTCGACGTGGGCGAGGATGCCCAGGTTGAGCGAACGGGCGGGCATGTGTGATCCCCTTCGAGCGGCTACAGAAGAACTGGGTGTTCGCGCGTGCTGCTCGCATCTGCGTGCCATCTCCTGGGATCAGTGGCCGGGCCTTCCGGTTTCGGTCACCATACGCCGGGCAACCCGGCGATCGCCAACGCTTTCCTTCGGGCGTCGAGCGGTATCGGTAAGCAGAGTCGGCTCCTGCGAGACCTCGAACTCAGCTACCTGCTGCCGCCGAGGATCGTACTCGCCCCTCTGGACGATCCACGGCGCTCGACGCACAGGTCCGCGTGTCCTCAACGCCGTAGCGCTCGCTGGCCCATGCCCGCCGATACGCAGACGCCGACCTAGGACCGCCGACCGTTCCACCTTCGACGACACTGCGGCGGCTCGGTTGACGGACGCCTTGGGGTGGTCATCGACCTAAGGGTCGATGGCGAGTGCTCGCACGATGAATTGGCTCGGCATGTAGAACCGGATCGGGTTGCCATCCTCCTCGGCCCGGCGGTCCTCGTAGAACCCGGCAATTACGAAACCTGCGTCGATCATGCCGCCGAGCTGGGCTTCCATGGTGTGACTGAAGTGGAACATCTCCCCGGCTGCGATCCGGGCCTCGAGCGCGGCGGCGTCGAGTGTCTCGTGCTCGACGTACGGCAGCGGGTACCTCACGACGAAGTCACCCCGTTCATCGAGCGCATCCGGGTCGAACACGAACTCGTCCGGGTTCATAAAGCCGGCGATCAGGACGCCGTGGCTGACCAGGATGCGGCGACACTCGCGCCACACCTTTCCTACATCGGGGACGAAGAGGGTAGAGACCGGATTCACGACCAAGTCGAAGCTCGCGTCGCCAAACGCCGAGAGGTCGGCCATGTCGCCCTGCACAAGTCGCAACTCAAGCCCGTCACGCTCTGCCACGAAAGCGTCCTGGCCGAGTTGACGAGGAGACCCGTCAAGCAGTGTGACCTCTGCACCGGCCGCGGCGAGGATCGGGGCCTGCTGTCCGCCACCAGCCGCCAGGCACAAGACCCGGAGTCCCGGGAGCGAAGGGAACCACTCGCGCGGGACTGTCCGCTGCTCGCTCAGATGGATGGCCCAGGATCCAGCCCGCGCATCAGCAACTTGCTGACTCGATACCACCTGGGTGTAGGGATTCTCACCGGCCTCGACCGCCTTGTCCCAGGCGGCGCGGTTCAGACCCTGGATGTCCATGCCTGCATTCTGTCGCCGGAGCTTCACATGTGCGACGCCAAGGGCCAGGGCTGACGACGCCCGACCAACGAGCTGGAGAACCACAAAAGAAGCCTGCGGAGTCACTCGATTGATAGCTGGCGAGGGCCTGCGGCGTGTCAGTCGGCGGTCCCCATGTGGCAATGCTGGGCGGCAACACCGTTCGAGAGCTCCCCGATGCTGGCAATCTAGGCTCGGCTCATGCCAATCACTCCCCACATTGTCGTTGAGGGCGCCGAGCGCGCTGTGGCTTTTTACCGCGACGCCTTCGGGGCCGAGGAGGTGAGCCGGATCCCTGTTCCTGATGGACGGTTGATGTCGGTCCAGTTGCGGATTGGCGACGGTCTGCTGCACATCGCCGATGAGTTCCCTGAGATGGGGGTGCTCGCGCCGCCCTCGATTGGCGGTACGCCGGTGGTGTTGGCCCTTGAGGTCGCTGACGCTGAGGTGGTGTTTGCGCAGGCGGTGGCGGCGGGCGCAGAGATTCGTCAGCCGCTGGCGGAGATGTTCTGGGGTGACCGGCATGGCCAGCTTGAGGACCCGTTCGGGCATCGCTGGAACATCGCTCAGCACCTGCGCGACGTGCCACACGATGAGGTCGTAGCCGCCGCCGCACAGGCGTTCAGCTGAGTTAATCACTGACCGTTAAGCCCGCCACCGATGATTCTGGGCATGCGCGACGGTCTGATCTGTCGTATCCCGGACGCAGGAGGAACCATGGGCAAGGTCATCGCAGCCATCACGACCTCGGTCGACGGCTACATCGTGGGGCCGCAGGACGGGCCGGAGCACGGCCTCGGCATCGGGGGCGAGCGTCTCCACTACTGGGTGATGGGTGGCCCGTGGACGTACGCCGACGACGGACGCGACACCGACGGTATGCATGGCGCGGACCGGGAGTACTACGAGTCGCTCACCGAGGGGCTGGGCTGCGGGATCGTCGGCCGCAACATGTACGACGCCGCCGGCGCCTGGGGTGGTACCAACCCGTTCCCCGGAACGTTGATCGTGCTGACACACCGCACCGAGGACCAGCCCGACTCGGGTACGGGCTTCCTGTTCATCGACGGCTTCGACGCCGCGCTGCTGAAGGCACGCGAGCTCGCCGGCGACGGCGCGGTCTCCCTCGGTGGTGGTGCCGACCTGATTCGCCAGGGCCTTGCGGCGGGCGTGGTCGACGAGCTCGCGATCTCCACCGCACCGCTGGTGCTGGGTGGCGGGAAGCGGCTGTTCGAGGGATTCGAGCAGGACCTCGACCTCGAGGTGCTTGGCACGTGGAGCTCGCAATACGCCACCCACGTGCGGTACGCCGTCAAGCGCGCCGGGCCGGAGTCCGCCAGGCAGTGAGGACTGCCCCGGTCGCCGCCACGACGGCGACGCAAAAGCACGACCACGCAGGGCTGTCCCTCGACCTCCGCCGGGATCCGCGAAGCGTCAAACATCGCTCAGCTTCCGTCGGCCGGCTCGAGCACTTGCAGCCGGCGCACCCGCAGCTGATCGACCTCCAATTCACCGATGCGCAGCCGGCGCACAGCCGCATCGCCGATCCTCAGCCGCCCGACCGCCAGCGCACCAATTGCGACGGCGCCCATTGCCACGGCTCCGGCCGCGGCAGCGATGACGGCGACGAACGCGACCGAGGCCGCGCCGGTGGAACTGGCCCCGGTTGCCTGCGCGCCGGTTGCCCGAGCGCGGGCGGACATGGTGCCCGGTTGTTGTGTACGCATAATCTCGCTCCTTGATCGAATCTGAGTTGGGGTGCTCACGACCTTCGGCCGCGCCCGTCGCTCGCCTCCGCCATCGACCGCCGGACTGGTCATAACAGCCACGCTAGGCGATGAGCCCTCCCGGTGTCGCCGGCAAAATGCCAGGTTGCTGGCGAAACTCGCTGTCAGTCCCAGGGAAACCCGACCAGCTCGGCGTTGCGTTCACCCCGCTTGAATCGGCGACGGTCAGCACGGGCCGTCTCAGTCTTTCGCTTCTCTGGGGCTCAGGCTGGATCCCGGTTCCCGTCGTGCTCAGAAGGACGTCAGATGACCGGATTGATACTCCCTTTCGAAGCCCGCTCCTGGCGGAACTGACCAGCGATTGAGGGAGCTAGATAGCGGTTGCCGGATGGCACGGCCCGAGCAGAGGCGACGAGCGCGTCGAGGTGCTCGCGTGCCTTGTCGACGGGCCATCGGAAGGTCCGCGCCAGGTCGCGGGCAGAGGTGTTGAGCACCACGCCAATGAATTGGTCCGCAGCGGCCAGGTGGTCCTGTCCTCCGCCGACGTCGAACCTTCGACAAGTCAGATCAAGGACAGTAGACGGCCATCCGGAGGCCTGTTCCTCCACGCCGGCAGTGGTGACCAGCAGCTGGCGTTGCAGCTCGACCGCAGCACGCTGATATCTGCTGCGGTCGCCGATCAGAGCGCGAAGCGTCGCACTCGGCAGCGGTCCTCCGGCGAGAGCGGTGGCGATCTCGTGGGCCGTCGGTGACAGGTCGAGGTCCGCGTGATCGTCCGTCCCGCCGTACGCCAGGTAGAGCGACCGCAGGAGTGACGGCGATAGAAACGAGCCGCGGCCGGCGACGAAGTTGCCGTACCAGGCAAGGCCGCGGCGCGGGAGCTCGTCCTTCCACGCCCACACTCGCTGCTCGTCTGAGCCCATCCCCGTCGCGAAGGGCTCGGCGTCCTCACCGGCCACTGCCTCCCACAATGACGGGACGAGCACGCGTTCGGAGGGGAAGAGCAGAGCGAAGCCGACGTCGTCGACGAACGCCGCTGCACGGGCGATGGACCGGACCCGGCGCCCGCTCAGCAACCAACGCCGCTCCCGCGCATTGCCGAGCGCGGCCTCACTGTTTTGGCTCACGCGTCCTCGCCGACATCGACCCAGTCAACCACCGACTGGGGACTGCTTCGGAAGTTCAGGATGTCCAGACCCGTCTGCTGTCGGGTCCGTGCACCGAACTGTCTCGCTAAGGGTTCCCCGGGTTCCGCCTTCCGGGGTCTCGGTGCGGCGTCGGCAGTGGCCGTAGGATCGCTGGGGCCGCCCGCGACGATGGGTTTTCGTCTCGTGATCGGTCATGGGCTGTGGCAGGGCAGCCTGCAGGAGGATAGGAGAGCGCGATGTCAGGCTCAGTCGTGAGCTTCATTGCGATCACGGGCGCCCGCAATTGAGTCGGACTGACACCGCCGCCTGAGTTACCAGCGCCTCGCCGGACCGATATTCGACATCAGCACCCTAGCGTGGTTGCTACCCGGTCCGACGCGGCTCGTGGCCCGCGGCTGGCGGGCCGAGTACCTCTCGCGCACTAGCACCTCGCTGCTGCGCGGCAACCGCGCGAGCACCGCTCGGACGTCGTCGACTGTGACCACGTGTACATCCTGGCCTGTCGCCGCGACGCGCTGAATCAGCGCCCAACAGCAAACCGCGGGACCTATTTCGTACTGTCCCGATGAGCGGTCCGCCAGCGGCGCGTGGTCGACTGAGGGTCGAGGCATCCAGCGCGTCTGCTGACCACGATCGTCTGGCGAGACTATTGATGCTCGGACCTGGGCTCAGGCCCGGCGAGGTCGAGTTGATAGAGGACGTGCGGGCGCGTTGGTTGCCCGTCGGGGATATTGGGATGGTCGAAGTAGCGCACAAAGCGCATCCCGAGCCGTCGCATCACGGCCTGGGAGCGTTGGTTGCCGATCGAGGTGAATGACCAGACTGACTGTGCCCTGATTCGGCGGGCGACGTCTACGGCGGCTCGGCCGGCCTCGGTTGCGTAACCGTGTCCCCAGGCGTGCCGGGCGAGACGCCAACCGATCTCAAGTCCCTCGCCGGTGATGATGCCGGGTGGGACGGGGTTCAGTCCGGCCATTCCGAGCAGCGTGCCGTCCTCGGCGCGCTGCACCGCCCACAGTCCGAAGCCTTGGTGGTCGATCTTCGCCTCCCAGGCGGTGATCATGGCCGCGGTTGCGGACCGGTCGTAGGTCGAGGGGAAGTGGCGCATCACCTCGGGGTCGGAGTTCAGTGCAGCGAACGGATCAAGGTCACCCGGTTGCCATCGCCGCAGGACGAGGCGGGGGGTCGTCACCCGGTCGAACCGGAGCATCTGAGTCAGCTAGCGAGTGAGGGGAGGCCTGAGGACGATCACCCAATCTATTTGACCAGGCCGGGTCGTAGCCCGGTAACGGGAACCGCCCGCTAGCAAGCCTCATCTCAGCGTCCCATTCAACGGTCGGGCTGTGGAGGGCCGCGGGAGGTTCCCAGCTGACCTAGCCAAGTGTGAGTGAGCAATCTGCTCGCCTGCCGGCGCGGGTATCGGGCCAACACGTATGAGCTGTGACGTCGGGTCTGCGAGGAGGGACCATGTGAGCTGAGACGATTCCATGACATGGCCTTGGTGGTACTACACGGCGGGAGGTGCTGGTGATGTCGAAGGGCGGACCGGAGCCGTTCGAACGGGGGAGTGCTGCCGGGGATCCAGAGCCTGTTGTTGACCCGGCGGAGGCGTTGCGGGAGCGGCTGTTCGGCAATGCTCTAGGCGCGTTGGAGCTCTACACCATTTATCTTGGTGAACGACTCGGGCTGTATCGGGCACTCGCAGAAGGCGGTGCGGCTACCTCGTCGCAGCTGGCCGCACGCACTGGAACCACCGAACGGTACGTGCGGGAGTGGCTTGAGCACCACGCCGCGAGTGAGCTACTCATGGTCGACGACCCGCGGGCCGAACCACTCGCTCGCCGGTACTGGTTGCCCCCGGAGCACGTCCCTGTCTTGGCAAATCGGGACGATGTCCGATACGAGGCTTACACGGGCGTCGACATCGTCCGCGCCGGTCGCGGGCTTCCACAGCTGGTGGAAGCGTTTCGGGTTGGGAACGCTCCGCCGCCCCTGCCATGGGAGCCCGAGGGCCGGGCGGAGCCCAACCGCGCCAGGTTCATCAATTTGATTGGCACCGAATGGCTTCCGGCGATTGTCGACGTCGACGTGCGGCTTCGAGCCGAACCACCAGCGCGGGTCCTCGACGTGGCCTGCGGCAGCGGCTGGTCGAGCATCGCTATGGCCCAGGCGTATCCCAACATCAACGTGGATGGCCTCGATCTCGACCGCGATGCCATCGGCGCCGCTCGCAGGAACGCCCAGCGGGCGGGCGTGGCTGATCGAGTTAGGTTCTCCGTTGCCGATGCGGCCGATCTGGGCGGAGTGGGCGGGTATGACCTGGTGACGATCTTCGAGGCCCTGCATGACATGTCGCGACCCGTTGAGGCACTCAGCGCAGCCCGCCGGGTGCTCGCCGCGGACGGGACCGTGCTCGTGGTCGATGGGCTGGTCGCCGAGGAGTTCACGGTCCCTGCCACACCACGGGAACGAACTGAGTACGGCTGGAGCGTTGTGTCCTGCCTGCCCGGTGCCATGGGAGACCCGCAGACCGCAGCCACTGGAGCCGTCATGCGTCCTTCGCTGCTTTCTCAGTACGCCCGCCAGGCGGGCTTTGGCGCGGTGGAAGTCCTCCCGATCCACACCGACTACTGGCGCTTCTACCGACTGCTCCGGTGAGGCCGAGCAGATGCTCGCGCGAGTCGTGCGCACCCAGTGGAGATGTAGCCATGCCTCTCCGGCCACCAGCTCGCGCGTGTCAGCTGCGCTGACCCAACGAACCCGCTGGAGAAGCCTCGTGAGTCCACAAGGAATCACACCATTCGGCGGGCAGCCGCCTGCCGCAACACGTTCGGCTATCGGGCCAGTCCGACGGGACCTATTGCGTGGTTGCTACCCGGTCCGACCCGGCTCGTGGCCCGCAGCTGGCGGGCCGAGCACCTCTCGGGCGACTCGCTGCGGCACGACCATCCGCCAGGCGTCTAGCACCAACTCGCGCATCTCGTCCGCGTCGAGTGCATCGAGCCACGCCTCAATCCAGTGGAAGCGCAGCTCCGACTCCCGCGGGAGGAAGAACACGTCGGGCCGCGCCGCCACCAGTGCGGCGCGTTCCTCCTTCGGGAAGGCGAACCCGATCTCGGTCTCGTCCTGGCTGAACGCGACGTACACGATCTGACCGACACGGAACTTCACACGATCGCGCACTAGCACCTCGCTGCTGCGCGGCAACCGCGCGAGCACCGCTCGGACGTCGTCGACTGTGACCACGTATACATCCTGGCCTGTCGCTAGCGACAGCCCCGCGACGATGTTGCCTAGCGGCGGGGGCCGCCCTCAAGGGAGTAGACGCGGACGTAATCGAACTCCGCGGTGATGGAGTTGACCACCTGATCGGTGGCGCCCATCGCGACTAGGCCGATCTGCTCGTCACCGAGGCTGTGCGTCCACACGCCGCCGCGCACCCACGTGACACCGTCCTGGCTGGTGTAGGCGGTGTAACGCTCGGTGTCACCGCCAGCCTCGCCCTGCTCGTCGCTGTCTAGGTGCTCCACGACGATTCGCAGGTAGGTCCAGTCGTCGCCGGGTGGGCCGACGACCGTGTTGCCGTAGCGGCTCCACCCATCGGGCACCGGATTGAGCTCCTTGGCGAACTCCGTCTGCCGTGTCTCCCAGATGGAGGCGCTGGCCAGCTTGACGAAGTTGTCGTCGTCGCCGTAGAGCACCAGTCCGGCCTGGGCGTAGTTGAAGCAGCAACCCTCGTCCGGCAGGCCGGACAGCCTGACCTTGGTCTCGACGACGTAGTCGCTGGTCGGGGCGTCGCGCACGAGCACCGATGCGGTGTTGGAGTCGACGTACAGGTCGGCGTGTTCGACCTCCCACCGAAGCAGGCCGTCCGAGACGGTGACGTCACCGGTCCGCCCTTCGGCCCATGACCAGTCACCGTCGAGGGTCGTGCCGTCGAACTGGTCCGACTCGAGGAGCTGGCCCACCACCAGGGGCTTGACGAGCTGGGTCTTGTAGCGGCTGCGCTCTCCCTCCTGCGCCGCAGGTGCTGGCATCTTCGTGTCGGATGCCCACGCCCCCCCGTTCACCGTCGGCCACCCGTTCACCCAGTCGATCGGGTCCAGCAGGGCGGGCCGCTTGGTGAATGGGCGTTCGAAGCGAAAGAAGGGGTCCTCCTGGTCAACGGCGTGGTAGATCGTCCACCACTGCCCGCCCTCGTCCTGGAAGACGGCGTTGTGGCCGGTGCCGACCCAGCGATTGCCGTTCATGCTGAGGAACGGCGTGCCGCCGACGGCCGCCTCGAGGAACGAGTTGCCCTCGCGGTCCACGAAGGGGCCGAACGGGCTGGTCGAGCGGCCGACGAAGACGCTGTAGCCGGTCAGTGCACCGTTGCAGCAGTTCGTGGCCGAGGCGAATAGGTAGTAGTAGTCGTCCTTGAACACGACGTTTGCGCCCTCGTATCGGTTGCCGATCGCGATCCGCGTGTCGTCCGCTGGGGTCAGCGTCTCAGCGGTCACGCCGGTCTCGGAGAAGGTCACATTCGTGGCGAAGATGCCGCCGTAGTAGGAGCCGTAGTAGAGGATGCCCTCATCCGTGACGGTATCGCCGAGGACGTCCGGGTCGAACGTCCAGAAATACGAGCACGGTCCGCCGCTGGGGTCGAGTCGAGGCTGAATGACCGGCTCGTCGGCGAACTCCCACGGACCAGTGGGGCTGTCACCGACCGCGACGCCTATGGCGCTGTCGCCACCGCAGGTGTCTGACCCACCGCCTGCGGCAGTCGTCTCGGTGACGGTGACAAACAAGTAGTACTGATCAGTCGTGCTGGAGTAAACCACCTCGGGGGCCCAGAACGCGGCGTTCGGGGCGATCCAGGCCGGGATGTTGCCCCCATTTAGGGGGAAGGCGTCTCCGACGTAGGTCCAGTTCACGAGGTCGGTGGAGACCATCGTCGGAATCCGGTGGAAGACCGGGTCGCCGCTATCGTCGACGTCCTGGTCGTTCAGCGGGTCGGTAGTGCAGTACATGTACCAGACCTGCTCACCGTTGAGCGTCTCGCCGTCTTGGCCCTTGATGACCGTCGGGTCGGCGCAGCTGTCGACCGTGCCGTCCCCCGGAATGTCCGGTGCCAGCGGGTTCTGGTAGCTGGTCGTCACTGGGCGGTCGCCCGACGCGCCAGGGGCGGCGCTCACCGGCCCGGCTAGCAGGGCAAGTGACACGGCGGCAAGCAGAGGCGTCAGCAGCGCCAAGCGTCGCCGTCGTCCGGACCATTGTCGGGCTGCACGTCGTCTGGCCGCCTCGAGCATGGACCCTCCTGGTGATCGTTCTCGTCGGACGCAATCGGGCGGGGCGGTGCGAATGTCGCCCCAGGAGAGCGTCGCGCCGTAACATATCGCGCCCGGGTTCCGCTCGGTGGCAGCCATGCGCTCGTGGTGCCCGTACCACACTTTCTGCATGGATTACTACCTGCTGGAGTACGCACTGGTTGATGACTATCTAGCTCGGCGGCCCGCCTTCCGGGATGAGCATCTAGCGCTGGCTCGGGAAGCCCATCGGCGTGGGGACCTGATCCTCGCAGGTGCCCTTGCCGAGCCGCCTGATCGAGCGGTACTCGTTTGGCGGACGGACGATCGCTACGTTGTTGAGCGCTTCGCTGTCGGCGATCCTTACGTTCGGAATGGCTTGGTCACCTCATGGACCATCCGACCCTGGACTGTCGTCGTCGGCGAGGCAGCTGAATTGTCCTGATGCCGGCGCCGTGGCGACACGTGGTTGATCGTGCGGCCGTTGCTGTACATGGCTGCTCCTGACCTACGGATCAGGGTTGGCGTGGCCAGCTGCAGCGGTGGTTATGGGTCCGGGCTGTCGTCATCATGGGGAGGCACCATCGTTGACCCTTCCCCCTGCGGGCAGTGTTCGAGTGCATTCGGTGGCCCGGTGGATTTAAGCGGCAAGCCCAACGCTTCGCCCGCGTGCGACGATCCTTTGTTGCAGTACGAGGCACCAGAGGGCACCGTGTGGAGCAGGATTGCTGCCATCTTGGCTGCGGTCGACTGATCAGGAGCCTCTGCATGTCCCTCGAGCAAACGCAGCAAACCATCGATCGCTACTTTCACGTGATGAGCGGCGGCGGCGATCTAGCCGAGTGTTACACCACTGATGTCACGTGGACCATGACTGACACGGGTGAGGAGGTGCGCGGCGCGTCTTCGGTTCGTGACTACGTTGTTGCCTTGCACAACAACATGTTCGACGCTAAAACGCGAAGGCTTGTCGTCGCCGATGGGCACGCCTATCTTGAGGGCGACTGTCTCGAGGCGCCCGGCGGAACCGGTAGCCGGATCTACTACTGCGTCGCATACGACGTGGTCGATGACCGAATCGCAGCGATGCGCTGCTACGGTTCGATCGCTCTTGCGTCTCCCTAGCTCACCTGCGATCTTGACGTGAGCTGGCGGAAGCCATCAGGCGGCTACGGCAGGCGATCCCTTCGTGAGGAGGGTGGCTTGCCATTCCCCGTGCAGGCCGTCCCGTAGCTCGGTGGGGCCAACGGAACATACGCCCGATGGCGGCGAAAGCGCACCTTGCCAGGTGACGCAGTAGGGAAGGTGGACGAATGGGCACCTACGTGCTGGGTTTCCAGGAGATCGATCAGAGGCAGGTCGCGGTCGTTGGCGGCAAGGGCGCGCAGTTGGGGGAGCTTTCGCGGATCGAAGGCATCCGCGTGCCAGCTGGCTTCTGCGTGACGACGGAGGCCTTCCGGCGGATCATGGCGGAAGCGCCCTCGATCGGCGATCGGCTCGATCAGCTGTCGCGCCTGAACCCGGACGACCGGGAGGCGATCCGCACGCTCAGCGCGGAGATCCGCCGGACCATCGAAGGGATCGCCATCCCGGGCGATCTCGCGGCGGCGATCACCCGCACTCTCGCCCAGCTCGGCGAGCAAGCCGGCTACGCCGTCCGATCCAGCGCGACGGCAGAGGACCTGCCGACGGCCTCCTTCGCCGGTCAGCAGGACACGTACCTGAACGTCGTGGGGCCGGCGGCGATCCTCAAGCACGTCAGCCGGTGCTGGGCCTCGCTGTTCACCGAGCGGGCCGTGACCTACCGGCAGCGGAACGGCATCGACCACCGGAAGGTCCACATGGCCGTGGTCGTGCAGCAGATGGTCGTCCCGGAGGCTGCCGGCGTCCTGTTCACGGCCGACCCCATCACGGGCAACCGGAAGGTCGCCGCCGTGGAGGCCAGCTTCGGCCTCGGCGAGGCCCTGGTCTCAGGCCTGGTGAACGCGGACGCCTACAAGGTGCGGGACGGCGAAGTCGTCACCAAGGCGGTCGGCACCAAGCAGCTCGCCATCTACGCGTTGCCAGAAGGCGGAACGCAGGAACAGGCGATCGTGCTGGCGCGGCAGGATCGGCCGGCGCTGACCGACGCGCAGGTCCTGCGGCTCGCGCAGCTCGGTCGGCGGATCGAAGCGCACTTCGGCCGCCCCCAGGACATCGAATGGTGCCTGGTCGACGATGGCTTCCAGATCGTCCAGAGCCGGCCGATCACCACGCTGTTCCCCATCCCCGAGACCGGCGACGAAGAGAACCACGTCTACGTCTCCGTCGGTCATCAGCAGATGATGACCGACGCCATGAAACCCCTCGGGCTTTCCTTCTGGCAGCTGACGACCCCCCGCCCCATGGCCGAGGCCGGCGGGCGCCTGTTCGTCGACGTCACCCAGATCCTGGCCTCGCCGGCGAGCCGTGACGTTCTCGTGGAGGGCCTGGGGAAGTCCGATCCGCTGATCGGGGACGCGCTGCAGACGGTCCTCGCACGCGACGGCTTCATCCGGTCGCGCCCGGACGAGGGTCCCGCCTGGGCGCCGCCTGGCAGCGGACCCGAACCGATCGAGACCGATCCAGCCATCGTCGCCGAGCTGATCGGGCGCAGCGAGGCGTCCATCGCCGCCGCGAGACGCGACATCCAATCGAAGTCCGGAACGGCGCTGCTCGACTTCATCCTGGCGGACCTCCAGGAGCTGAAACGGGTCCAATTCGATCCGTACAGCCTTCAGGTGATCATGACGGGGATGGAGGCCACGTGGTGGCTGAACGACCAGCTGCAGGCGTGGCTGGGCGAGAAGAACGCGGCCGACACGCTCACGCAGTCGGTCCCCCACAACGTCACGTCGGAGATGGGGCTGGCGCTGCTGGACGTCGCCGACGTGATCCGCCCGCATCCGGAGGTGGTGGCGTTCCTGCGACACGTCGAGGACGAGGGCTTCCTGGACGAGCTGGCCGAGCTCGAGGGCGGGTGGGAAGCGCGGGACGCTATCCGGGCCTTCCTCGAGAAGTACGGCATGCGCTGCGTCGGGGAGATCGACATCACCAGGCCGCGTTGGAGCGAACGCCCGACCACGCTCGTGCCCGTGATCCTCGACAACATCAAGCTCTTCGAGGCCGGTGCCGGTGAGCGGCGCTTCGAGCAGGGGCGGCAGGAGGCGCGCAAGAAGGAAGCGGACGTGCTGGCGCGATTGCGGGCCCTGCCCGACGGAGTGCGGAAGGCCGATGAAGCCAAACGGATGATCGACCGGGTCCGGACCTTCAGCGGATACCGGGAGCATCCGAAGTACGGCATGGTCAGCCGCTACTTCGTCTACAAGCAGGCCCTGCTGGGAGAGGCCGAGCGCCTGGTGCAGGCCCAGGTGCTTCGTGAGCGGGAGGACATCTTCTACCTCACGTTCCAGGAGCTCCAGGACGTCGTGCGCTCGAACGATGTGGATGACCAGCTCATCCGTCGGCGCAAGGACGCGTTCCGTTCGTACCAAGCGCTCACGCCGCCCCGGGTGCTCACGTCGGATGGCGAGGTCATCACCGGGGCGTACCGACGCGATGACGTGCCGGCCGGTGCGCTGGTCGGCTTGCCGGTCTCGGCCGGGATCGTCGAGGGGCGGGCGCGCGTCATCCTGGATATGGCGGAGGCCGATTTCGAAGCGGGCGACATCCTGGTTACCGCCTATACCGACCCCAGCTGGTCGCCCGTGTTCGTCACCATCAAAGGCCTTGTGACGCAGGTGGGAGGCTTGATGACCCATGGCGCAGTGATCGCCCGGGAGTACGGCTTGCCGGCCGTCGTCGGGGTGGAGCATGCCACCCGGCTGATCCGGGATGGGCAGCGGATCCGCGTGAATGGAACGGACGGGTACGTCGAGATCCTGCGCTAGGAGATTGCAGAGACGTTTCGGGTCTGGATAGAAAGACTGTCAGGCATCGCCGGGCCAGTCGGTTCCTGACCGGGAGTTGTTGGAGGCGGGGCGACGTGTCCTGCTGGCGGTTCCCTTCGTCTGGTGCCCATTGGCGGTCGTGCCGCTGGCGGTTTGTGACTCGTTGGCCTGGCGAGGTTGCAACATCGCAGCGCCGCCAGCGAGCTGCAACCGCCTGGGCGGTGGCGCCGAAAACGATTCAGACTGCGAGCGCTGCACCCTCGCGTGAAGGTTGCGAGTGACACAGCGCGCGAGGCCATGGAAGGTCGGCGTGTCGGCAAAGCTCACTCTCCATAAACGTGGCCTGTTGCCTCTCACGATCTGAGAACACGGCGCGGCAATCTGTCTGCGGAACGTTAGGTGACAGATGTAGATGGGTAAGCAGGTAGGTA
>CAVUEO010000012.1:0-110276 GCA_963740515.1 uncultured Actinomycetota bacterium | reverse complement strand
GATGGAAGGGCCGGGCACGGTTCGCTACGCCACCACGAAAACGCGATCACCGAGCTCAGTGCTGCGGTCGCCAGGATCGGCACGTACCAGTGGCCGAGGAAGATCACCGACCCCCAACGTGCCTTTCTGGAGGCGGTTGCCGAGGCGTTCGAAGTTGATCTTGATCCGGACCGGACGGAGGAGACTCTGGCCCACCTTGGCAGCATCGCGCGGATGGTCGGGGCCACCATGTCGAACACCGCCAACCCGACGATGCTGTCGGCCGGCTACAAGCACAACGTGATCCCCGGCCGCGCCTCGGCTGGCATCGACGGCCGGTTCCTGCCGGGCAGTGAGGATGAGTTCTATGCCACCATCGCCGATCTGATAGGCGACAAGGTTCGATACGAGGTCGTCGGCTCACCATCCGTCGGTCGAGACCCAGTTCTCGGGCGCCCTGGTCGAAGCTATGCAGGCGTGCCTCGCGGCGGAGGACCCTGGCGCCCGGGCTGTGCCGTATCTGTTCAGCGGGGGCACCGATGGGAAGGCCTGGCACAGCGTTGGCATTCGGTGTTTCGGCTTTGCTCCGCTACGCCTGCCTCCCGATCTGGACTTCGTGGGCATGTTCCACGGCGTCGATGAGCGAGTACCCACCGACTCGCTGGAGTTCGGCGCCCGGGTCCTGGACCGTTTCTTTGACAGGGCGTGAACGCACAGCTTGAACGCACACTATATTGGCCGCCAATGACGGTACGTCGTGTCGAATACGAGGTGGAGCGAGTCCGGCTGGGCCGCCACCTCTCGCGTAACGCCGTTCGCCAGTTGCTGACTGACCATGCCGAGTACGGCGGCTGGGAGCTCGCACGGCTGCGTCGCTATCGAGACGGCACACGGGATGCCTGGATCCGTCGCAAGATCATTCGTGTGCCCGCGCGTTACTAGCTCGCTCGGCCCGTGCGGATCGTGCGGGGCTAACTCACTCGGGCTGCGTTTGGCCCGCCGGAGACATCATCGAGCGCCGAGGCAATCTCGGTTGGCAGCGTCTGGCCTTCGACAGCGAGAGCCGGAGCCAGCTGGCCAGCGGTACGGGCGCCGAGTAGTGGAGCGGTAACACCGGGAGCGTCGCGTACCCAGAGCAAAGCGACCTGGAGTGGGCCGAGATCGAGTCCTTCGGCCGCTCGCACGACCGCCTCAACCACGCCTCGGCTGCGCGGCTCGAGATACGGCTCGACGAACCAGGCAAAGTGATCGGTCGCCGCCCGGGATCCGCGGGGGGTGCCATTCCGGTATTGCCCGGTCAGCACCCCGCGGCCAAGTGGTGACCACGGAAAGAAGCCCATGCCGAAGGCCCGCACGGCTGGGAGCACCTCGACCTCGGCCCGGCGGGCGAGCAGGGAGTACTCGACCTGAGCGCTTGTGATGGGCGTGCGGCTCGGAAACGCTCGTTGCCAGGTGGCGGCGTGTGCCGTTTGCCAGCCCACGAAGTTCGATACTCCGGCATAGCGCACCCTGCCGGTCGAGACGGCGTAGTCCATCGCGTCCAGCGATTCCTCAACGGGAGCCTCACCCCAGGCGTGGATCTGCCAGAGATCGATGTAGTCGCTCTGGAGCCGCCGCAGCGACCCATCAAGATCGCGAAGCAACGCGCGCCGAGATGTGTCGACGATGCGCTTGCCGTCCCTGATCACGAATCCGGCCTTGGTGGCAATCACGACCTCGTCCCGATTTCCGAGCTCACGGATCAGTCTGCCGACAATGCGCTCGGCATCGCCCGCGCCGTACGCGGCGGCTGTGTCGATCAACGTGCCGCCGGCGTCGCAAAACATCTCGAGCAGGGCATGAGCGTCCTCTGCCGGAGTGTCGCGACCCCAGGTCATCGTGCCAAGCCCGAGCCGCGAGACGCGTAGCCCGCTGCTCCCGACCTGCCGCGTTTCCATGGGGGAGACCCTAACGGCCTGCCGGGCTCTTCGCTCCGCGAGCGTCGTAGGCGCCAGCATCGAGGGGCCGCGCCGCGCACAGGACACCATCCCAAGTCGGCACTAGCGTGTCTGGCATGCGCCTCGGGCTCAACCTCGGCTATCTGGTCGGATCCGATGATCCGCGTGGGCAGTTGCGGCTGGCACAGCACGCTGAGGCCACGGGCTTCGCTGTGGCCTGGGCGTCCGAGGCGTACGGCTCGGACAGTCCCACCGTGCTCGCCTGGCTCGCCGCCCAGACCTCGACAATCGATGTGGGCTCGGCAGTGATGCAAATCCCCGCCCGAACTCCGGCAGCGACGGCGATGACCGCCGCCAGCCTTGATGTGTTGACCGGCGGTCGCTTCCGGCTTGGCCTCGGTGTGTCCGGACCACAGGTATCGGAGGGCTGGCACGGCGTACGGTTCGACAAGCCGCTGGCTCGAACGCGGGAGTACATCGCGGTGGTCAGCAAAGCGCTGTCGCGGTCGACGGTGTCCTTCAGCGGCGAGCACTATCAGCTGCCGCTACCGGATGGGCCAGGCAAGCCACTCAAGCTGACCATTGCCCCGATCAGCGAGCACATCCCGATCTACCTTGCTGCGGTTGGGCCGAAGAACCTCGAGCTAGCCGGGGAACTGGCTGACGGTTGGCTGGCCATCTTCTACGCCCCGGAGTTCGCGCCAGAGCAGCTGGACAAGGTGCGGTCCGGCCGGGCCCGAGTTGGCAAGAGCCTCGACGGCTTCGACGTCGTTCCCAGCGTCCCTCTGGTTGTGGGCGCCGATTCCCGCAGCTGCGCCGATGAAGTCCGTGGCTACGCGGCCCTCTATCTGGGCGGAATGGGCAGTCGCGAAAGGAACTTCTACAACGCGCATGCGGTGCGGATGGGCTTTGGCGAGACCGCGTCCATCGTGCAGGACCTGTTCCTGAGCGGGAGGCATCGGGACGCCATGGCGGCCGTCCCGTTCGACTTCATCGACCAGACCTCGTTGCTGGGCGATCGGGACCGTATCGCCGAGCGTCTCCAGATGCTGGCTGCGTCTGGGGTGACAACCTGCGCGTTGGTGCCTCACGGTGGCTCCGTCGAGGAGAAGCTCAACGCCCTCACTGTGGCCACCGAAGCTCTGGAACGCTCAGGAGTCGGGTCCTAGTCGATCACTCGGCCGGCCGAACGCGGCTCACCTCGGAGCCAACGGGCTCAGGACCCCGGTAAGCAATAACACGACCACAAGTGCGGCCAGCGCAAGCCGATAGATCACGAACGGCAGGAAGGTATGCGTGCTCACGTAACGCAGCAACCATGCGATCACCGCGTAACCAATGGCAAAGGAGATCACGGTGGCGAGCACAATCGGGCCCCAAGCCGGCGGCACCGGGTCAGCGGAGACATCGGCGAGCTTGAACAGGCCGGAGCCAACCACTGCTGGTATGGCCAGCAGAAATGAGTACTTGGCGGCCGCCACCCGCTGGTAGCCGAGCGCCAGCCCGCCGGCGATGGTCGCACCGGATCGGGAGACGCCAGGAATCAAGGCAAGCGACTGCACCAGCCCGAGAAAAATGCCGTGTCGCCAGGTCAGGGACTCCAACGGCCGTGCGTTCAGCGCCAGCCGGTCGATCACCCCGATGATGATGCCGAAGCCGGCAAGCATCGCGGCCGTCGTCCAGAGGTTGCGCAACCCATAATCAATCGCATCCTGGAATACCAGTCCGAGCACCACGATCGGGATCGAACCAATGATCACCAGCCAGCCCAGTCTGGCCTCTGGGTCGTTGCGCGGTAGCTTGCCGATCAGCGCAAGCGTCCAGCTCTTGATGATCAGCCAGATGTCCTTGCGGAAGTAAATGATCACAGCGCTTTCCGTGCCGAGCTGGGTGATCGCGGTGAAAGCAGAACCGGGGTCACGGCCTCCGAAGGCCTGACCGACGATCGACTGATGAGCGCTGGAGGAGATAGGGAGGAACTCCGTCAGGCCTTGCACGATGCCAAGCACCAGTGCTTCCAGCCAGCCCATCGATACCGCTCCTCGCCCCAATCGGCCCGCCTGAGCGCGCGCACCCGGTCCACGGTAAGGGGTTCCCACACGGCAACTTGGTCGCATACGCGGCCTCTGCCGTGATCCACGCCACATCTGATCAGTTGGTCCGGGCGGCGCCGTGTACATTGCGCTCTGACATCGGTTCGCCAGGTTCCGGCTCCTTCGTCGCTTTCGGTGAAGTGAGGCTCGGGACCACGCCTACCTTGTAGACCTCCGCCGAAAGCTCCTGCAGTCGCCGGAGGCAAACCGACGTCATAGCGCCGTGTAGAACTGTTCAGGTGACGATCCACCACAGCCATCCATTCGCCGCGGACGAACAGGACCGGAACCCGCTCCGCCGTTTCCGCGGCCGGATGACGTCGCCAGTCAGCATCTGGGCGGCTGCCAGCGGCGGAAACCGGGCAGGCTGGACCCTTTCTTCATTCCTGGTCGCTGACGGAGATCCCGGCGAAGTGATGGGGCTGGTCGACGAGGAGTCTGCCCTGGCCGACATCCTCGCCGAGACCAACAGGGTGACGGTGAACCTGCTGGGATGGGATCAGCGGGCGCTGGCCGATGCGTTCGCAGGAGTTGTTCCGGCGCCCGGCGGCCCTTTTGCACTGGCTGGGTGGACCGACACGGAATGGGGCCCGGTGTTGGTGGACTCTCTTGGCTGGATCGGTGCCCGGCTGAGATCTGATGCTGATCATGCGGGTTGGAGCCTACTGCTTCGAGCGGTAGTCGAGCGGGTGGAGATGCCGGCGAATCCAGCCGACGACCTGCTGTGCTACGTACGCGGCCGCTATCGGTCGTTGACTCTGTAGCCTCGGCGCCATGACCACGGTCCTGCTGATCCGCCACGGCCGAACTTCGGCGAACACAGCCGGGGTTCTCGCCGGGCGGGCGTCGGGCATCGGGCTCGATGCGACCGGTGCCCAGCAGGCAGCCGACCTGGCGAGCCGCCTCGCCGGTGTGCACTTGCGGGCTATTGTCACCTCACCACTACGGCGCTGCCGCCAAACCGCCCAGGCGCTGATCACTGAACAGTCGAATGGTTGCGTGTATGCCGTCGAGCGTGGCCTGGTCGAATGTGGGTACGGCGAATGGACTGGCAGGTCACTGCGGGAGCTCAGCAAAGACAAGCTGTGGAGCGCGATCCAGCAGCAACCCTCAGCCGTTCGGTTTCCCGGCGGGGAGTCAATGTCGGAGATGTCCACCCGAGCGATCGCCGCCGTGCGTGCCTGGAACACGCGAATCGAGGCTGAGCACGGGAGCGACGCCATCTGGGCGGCGGTTTCGCATGGCGACCTGATCAAGGCAATCCTGGCCGACGCGCTCGGCATGCACCTGGACGGTTTTCAGCGGATCGTTGTGGACCCTGCGTCCATCTCGATCATTCGCTACACCGCAGTCCGCCCCTACCTGATTAGCGCCAATTCCACGACAGTCGATCTGGCCAGCTTCTTGTCGCCCCCGCGCAAGAGATCACGCTCCCGACCGAAGTCCTCGAAGGACGCGCCCGTGGGAGGTGGCTTGGGGGCGGCGGACGTCTCTCAATAGCCCTCCGGGTCGTTGGCCGGAACGCCCTCGGAATGTTTAGGAGCACATTGCCGAACTGACCTACCCTGTTACGCATGGCGATTCTGGTGCACCGCTACGACGCGCCCGATCGATTCGTGGCAGGGACGGTTGGCCAGCCCGGAGAACGGACGTTTTTCCTGCAGGCCCGAGAGGGGCATCGCGTTACCAGCGTGGCCTGCGAGAAGCAGCAGGTCTCAGTGCTGGCCGAACACCTGGATCGGGTGCTTGACGAGGTGCTGCGGCGAAGTGCAGGCGACATCGACGTACCTCCGGCATCGGTCAAGGCGCACGACACGGATCCGCTGGATGCGCCGATCAACGAGGAATTCCGCGTCGGCACAATGACCATCGCCTGGGATCCGAGCATTCATCGCATCATCATCGAGTTGTTCTCCAACGTCGATGTCGACGAGGAGAGTGCGCCGGAAGCACCGGCACCCACCACCGAGGAGTCCGACGAGATCGAGGCCGACGAGGTCATCGTGGTCAAACTCACGCCCTCGTATGCGCGGGACTTCGTGGCCCGCGCTCAAGCTCTGGTGGCCGCCGGCCGACCATCATGTCCGTTCTGCCTGCAGCCGATGGATGCGCAGGGGCACATTTGCCCGCGGGCTAACGGCTACCGTCGGCCGCTGTTCGACTGATTCTTGCTTTGACAGCCGATGATCTTGGTCGCCTGGGTGAGGATGGTGACGCGCGGCCGCTCCATCCCGCGTTGACGGCTGAGCTCGGGCAGGCAGAACTGCAGATCACCGGCCGGCTGCTGCAAGCCTCGAACGCCACCTTCTTGGCCGAGCTACGGGTGGATGGCGAACCCATCGAGTGCGTCTACAAGCCGCTAGAGGGAGAGCGTCCGCTCTGGGACTTCCCGCGCCGCACCCTCGGCCTCCGAGAGGTGGCCGCGTACGAGGTGTCCCGGATCGGGGGCTTCGACTGCGTACCGGTCACGGTGCTTGCCGACGGGCCATTCGGGCTCGGGTCTCTTCAGGTGTGGGTCGACGTCGATGAGGCAGCCACAAACCAGCTCGTCGATCTTGTTCCGAGCTCGGCCGTACCCGAACACGGCTGGTTTGCGTCCGTGGAAGGTCTTGATGCGAACGATCGCCCAGTGTCGGTGATCCACGCCGATGTTGCTGACCTCCGGCTGCTCGCCGTATTCGATGTCTTGATCAACAACGCTGATCGCAAGGGAGGCCACATTCTTTCTAGCGCCGGGCGAGTGTTCGGAGTTGATCATGGGGTGAGCTTCCACACCGATCACAAACTGAGGACACTGCTGTGGGGGTGGGCTGGAGCGGAGCTGAACCTCCGGGAGCTGGCTGCCGTACGAAAAGCGCGGGACGAGGCGCCCGAACAGCTCGGCACGTTGCTCAGTGATCGAGAGATCGCAGCGTTGGTCCACCGCGCAGACCTGCTGCTCAGTCGACACCGGCTGCCGCGGCCACGCGGCGAATGGCCATCGATCCCATGGCCTCCTTTCTGAGCGGTGTTGAATTGCGTCGGGGCCGACTCGCACCCGGATAGGGTGACGCCATGCAGGCTTGGAGCTCCCGCCCGGCGCCTTCGCTGCCGCAGTCAGCGACCGCTCCACCGCTGCAGGCATTCGACACCGCCCGCCAAGAGCTGGTGGATATCGGCCCGGCCACGGGAACAGCAGGCATCTATGTATGCGGCATCACGCCCTACGATGCGACGCACATCGGCCACGCGAACACCTACGTTGCCTTCGATCTGCTCAACCGCGTCTGGCGCGACCGCGGGCTCCAGGTCAATAACGTCCAGAACGTCACCGATATTGATGACCCGCTGCTGGAACGAGCTGCCGCTACCGGCATCCACTGGGCCGCACTCGCAGAGCAGCAGACACGGCTCTATGGCGAGGACATGGCGGCACTCAATGTGCTTCCGCCGCGGCACTATGTGGGAGCTGTCGAATCGATGCCGTTGATCGTGGACCTGATCGAACAACTGCAGCGCGACCAGGCCGTGTATCCGGTGGAGGACAGCGAGTTCGAGGACCTGTACTTCGCACAGGCGAGTGACTCCCAGTTCGGGTCACTCGCCCACCTCTCGGAGGACGAGGCTATTGCGATCTTCGCTGAGCGCGGCGGTGATCCGGATCGTCAGGGTAAGAAGGCTCCCCTGGACTGCCTGGTGTGGCGTCACGCACGGGCGGGGGAGCCGAGCTGGGACTCTGGGATGGGCGCCGGACGGCCCGGGTGGCACATCGAGTGCACCGCCATAGCCCTTGACCGGCTCGGGCCCGGCTTCGATGTTCAGGCTGGTGGCAGCGATCTGATCTTCCCGCACCATGAGATGTGTGCGGCGCAGGGTCGCGTTGCCTCCGACCAGCCGTTTGCTCAGGCGTACCTGCATAGCGGCATGGTCGGCCTGGACGGAGAGAAGATGTCGAAGTCCAAGGGCAACCTGGTGTTCGTGTCCTCCTTGCGGGCAGCAGGTGTTGACCCGATGGCAATCCGGCTCGCTCTGCTTGAACATCATTACCGTGACAATTGGGACTGGACTGATGAATTGCTGCTCTCCGCCCAGAGCCGTCTCACCCGATGGCGCGAGGCGGCCCGGCTAGCGGCCGGTCTGAATGCCGACAACGTATTGGCCGAAGTGCGTGCGGCCCTTGCTCATGATCTTGATGCGCCGGCTGCGCTGGCTGCGGTGGACGCCTGGGCAGGAGCCTCGGTGACGATCGACAGTGACGATACTGAAGCACCGGCGCTGGTCGCTCGTGTCTGCGACGCCCTCCTCGGCGTAGCGCTCTGATCACCCTTCACCGACTTGTCAGCGTCCATGGCCGCCCGGGCGACCACTGACGCTGACAAGTCGGAGTAAAGTGTCCGCGACGAGTTGATAACTCGCGCGTGTACCGGGGTCGGTGCAAATCCGAACCGGCGGTCATAGTCCGCGACCCCTCCGCGTCCAGCGAAGGGTTGATGTGGTGAAACTCCACAACCGACGGTGAAAGTCCGGATGGGAGGTTCACGCGAGCGCATCATCGTCGTGCAGTGTTCTGCGCGACGATGTGGGCTCTCCACCCCGGCATTCGTGCGACCGGATGAGTGGAGGGATCAATGGATCTCCAAGAGGTACTCCTGCGGTTGCTGAAGGCCGAACTCCACGTCGGTTCGAGCGTCATTCTGTGGCGGGAGATCATCGGCAACGGGTTCGGGTTGGCAAGCGCGCTACTGGGCATGTTTCGGAAAGTCTCTGCGTGGCCGGTCGGCATCGTGGGCAACGTCTTGTTGTTCACGGTCTTCGTCGGCACCGCCATCGGCGGCGCATTCGACACCCCCCAGCAGCTTGACCTGTGGGGCCAGGCCGGCCGCCAGGTCTTTTTCATCATCGTCAGCGTGTACGGCTGGGTGCGTTGGTACCAGTACCGGAAGTCCCACGCTGAGGAGGGCGTTGGAGTACGCCCCAGGTGGGCCGGCGCGAACGGTCGCCTACAGCTGCTCCTGGGCGCTCTGGCTCTCACCACGATCTTCTACTTCGTACTGAAGGCGCTTGGTTCCTGGGGGCCGCTGGCTGATGCGTGGATCCTGACCGGCTCGATTCTGGCCACTTACGGCATGGCCCGGGGTTGGGTCGAGTTCTGGCTGGTCTGGATCGCGGTTGACGCCGTCGGCGTACCGCTGCTCCTCATCGCCGGATACTACCCGTCGGCGATCATGTACATCTTCTATGGCGGATTCTGTGTCGTTGGCTTCGTGGCTTGGCTACGCATCGAGCGTCGAGAGCGAGCTGCGCCGCTCACCGGGGGCGTTGCCACTCCAGAGGTCGAAACCGTCGGCTGAGCTATGAGCTGCGCCTGCCGGAGCTAGGTTTCGCCAGGCGCAGCTCCCATCGGCTCGATCAACGGGCCGTGGGAGCCGCGTTGCGACGTTCACTAGGCTTGCCGCCGTGCCCGACCCCAAATCATTCGACAGCCTTTTTGCTGAGCTCTCTGCAAAAGTTGCTGCTCACGACACGAATTCCTCGACGGTCGCCCGGGTGGAGGCCGGCGTACACGAGATTGGCAAGAAGATCGTCGAGGAGGCGGCTGAAGTGTGGATGGCAGCTGAGTTTCAGTCCAAGGACCAGGCCGCCGTCGAGATCAGCCAGCTGCTGTACCACATCCAGGTGCTGATGCTGGCCCTTGATCTTGACCTCGAAGATATTTACAGCAGCTTGTGACCCTCCACCTAAGATGAGGGCCGTGAATTCGACCCTGCCTGGCATGGAAAAGCCGCTGATCAAGGTGGCCGTGCCTAACAAGGGCTCATTATCCGAACCTGCAGCCGAAATGCTGCGGGAAGCTGGTTACGCCCAGCGATCAGATGGGGAACTGGCGCTTCTCGACGAGGTCAACGGCGTCGAGTTCTTCTATCTGCGGCCGCGTGACATAGCGGTCTATGTCGGGGAAGGCACTCTCGACGTCGGCATTACTGGCCGGGATATGTTGCTCGACTCCGGGGCACATGCCACCGAGGTGATGCCGCTCGGTTTCGGCCGCAGCCGATTCCGCTTTGCGGCGCCGCTGGGCAGGGCCATGTCTGTAGACCAGTTAGATGATCTTCGCCTGGCGACGTCGTACCCGGGACTCGTTGCGTCCTACCTGGAGGATCACGGCGTCACCACCCGGCTCATAGCGTTGGACGGAGCTGTCGAAACCGCCATCCGGCTCGGAGTTGCCGACGTCATCGCCGACGTCGTCGAAACCGGCACCACCTTGCGCCAGGAAGGTCTGGAGCTGTTCGGCGATCCGATCTTGCACTCCGAGGCGATCTTGATCCGCCGTACCGGTGCAGAACCCCCGTCAGGCTTGGACCAGCTGGAACGCCGGCTAAACGGAGTCCTGGTCGCACGCAACTACGTGATGATGGATTACGACGTCACCGACGATCTCGTTATAGAAGCTTGCGCGATCACCCCCGGGCTCGAGTCGCCAACCGTGTCACCTTTGGCGAAACAAGGGTGGCGGGCGGTCCGGGCCATGGTGCCGCGCGCGGATGCCCAGCAGATCATGGATGACCTGTGGGCCTTGGGCGCACGCGCGATTCTGGTCACCGACATTGCCGCATGCCGCATCTAGTGTCGTGACCAGTGCCTGACCGCGCGCTCGACCAGACCGTCTACGTCGTGAGACCCCACCGGGTCCGGGTGATAACGATCAGCGCAACGCTTGTGCTGTGCCTGCTGACCGCAATCGGATGGTTCTTGCTGCCGGAAGAGATTCGGGTGCTGTTCACGCTGTCCCAGCGACTGACCCTGCTCGGCGTTCTGGCGCTGCTGATCCTGGGGATGGTGGCTCTGGCGAGCAGCTACGTCCGCGCCGACCTCGACGGCCTTCGGATCCGCAACGGTCTACGGGTCCATGCTGTGCCGTGGGGGCGCGTCCACAAGATCATCCTCCGCCCTGGCGACCCCTGGGCTCTGCTGCTGGTCAGACCCGAGGATGGTCGGCCTTTCGAGGCCGACTTCGATGCCGAGAAACGCCAGCTGATGGGCATTCAGGCGGTGGATGGCTCACTTGCAAAGGCTGCGGTGAACGAGCTTCGCGGACGCCACCGGCGCTTCCTGAAAGCCACTAGCTAGCTAACTAACGCTGACAAGCCGGCGTTACTCGATGCCGCGAGACTTGAGCAGCGCCTCGATCTCGGCCATTTCCTCATCGATCGGTGGCGCACTCCGCCGCGCCTTCCCGGCTTCCGTCTTGGCTGGTAAGGCATTGGCCAGTTGACTCCGCACTCACTGCCTTGTTCCTCTGGGACCGACGGCCGATCAGCCCGCCCACCACCCATAGCACAATGCACAGGCCAAGCAGGGAGAGACCGAACCAGACGGCGGGCGACAAGATGATCTTGGACGCCCAAGTCCCGAACGCGACGATCGCGTCCCACAGCAACCTGAGAAGCCCGCTGAAGTACAAGGCGATCGGGGCAAGTGCCAGGCCGACGCCCTGAATCACGCGGCCCTTGTTTCCTCTGCGCCACGCGATCCCCGTGGCGATGACGCCGAGCAGTGTGAGTCCAACGCAGAGGGGGAGCAATACGGTGTCAACAGCAGGCATTAACCCAATGTGCCACGCCCGACAATGGGCGGCGATGGGGGAGAGCACCCGACTCCCCCCGAGTTGTCAGAAGTAGAGGTGGAAGCGTGGATCACCAACGACGGCTGGCTGCCTCCCCATTCCCGGGTGACACTGGGGCGGCGAGTGCTGAGGTCCGTCGTCTGATGGCCACCGCGGCCGCGGAGGCCACACCACAGGCCTACCTGCGGGCGGTTGCCGCACTCTGTGGCGATCGACTGCTTGTTCCTGTCGTTGCGATTGCTACTCGCTTGGAGGACACGGTCGCCGGGCTCGCATCGGACAAGGAGGCGGAGATGTCCGTGGTGACGCTCCAGGCGCGGGACGGTCGTCGAGCACTGCTGGCTTTCACCGGTCTCGATGCACTCCAGAGCTGGCAGCCAGATGCTCGTCCCGTACCCGTAACAGTTGACCGCGCGGCACAGACTGCCCGGAACGAAGATCTGACAGCCGTTCTCATCGATGTGGCCGGTCCGAATGCACTCGTGATAGAAGGCGAAATTCTTAGCGAGCTTGCTGCGGGCCATCGACTCGTGGAGTTGTCCCAGGGCGAGTTCGGCTGGGTGATCCCCCCTTCTGGCCAAGCGCTGCGTTCTGAAGGGTTTACCAAGGAATAGATCATCAGAACGCCGCGTTCGAGGAGGGTCGAGATGATGCCTCATGTGGCCAATACGGCCTGCGGTGATATCTTGACTGCGACCGATTCAGTCGTGCACTGAATCCGCAAGTGGAGACCTGATCTCCCACCCGCACAGCGTCCACCGAGACTGTTGGCGGGTTGGTCTGTGAGGATGGCGGTGGGTCCATCCTTGCGGGATTTCGGGGTCTTCGCGTGCGCGGAGACCCTTATTGTTTGGGTCGCCGGCTGTGGATTCGGTGCCGCCTGGTTGGTCAACTCACTAACAACCAACTGGAGGACATATCAGCACCGAACCGCGAATCAACGATCGAATTCGCGTCCCTGAGGTCCGGCTCGTCGGACCTGCCGGGGAGCAGGTCGGCATCGTACGCATCGAGGACGCTTTGCGCTTGGCGCGGGAATCCGAGCTGGACCTGGTAGAAGTCGCCCCGATGGCGCGACCGCCAGTCGTCAAGCTCATGGACTACGGCAAGTTCAAGTACGAGAACGCCCAGAAAGCGCGCGAGAGCCGACGCCACCAATCCAACACAGTGATCAAGGAAATGAAGCTGCGGCCGAAGATCGACAGCCACGACTACGAGACCAAGAAGGGTCACGTCGTACGCTTCCTGAAAGCGGGCGACAAGGTCAAGATCACGATCATGTTCCGAGGCCGTGAGCAATCGCGGCCCGAGCTTGGCTACAACCTGTTGAAGAAGTTGGCGTCCGAGGTCGATGAGTATGGCTACGTCGAGTCCTCGCCGAAGCAGGACGGCCGGAACATGTTGATGGTCCTCGGTCCTCTCAAGAAGAAGACCGAGGCCCGTGCGGACGTCAAGGCCGAACGTGATCGCCGCGCTGCTGCACGGCTCGCCGACGCAGAGGCGGAGCGGAGCGAGCAGGCGGATCGTCGTGCGCAGGCCGCCGCCCAGCCGGCGGCGAAGAAACGTCGCGGACCAGCCGACAACCTCGATCCCGACATAGACCTGGGCTAGATCACTGCCTGCTGCATCACAGCAACACATATAGAAGGAATGATCCACAGATGCCGAAGATGAAGACGCACTCCGGTGCCAAGAAGCGGTTCAGATTCACCGGGACGGGCAAGCTCATGCACCGCCAGGCAGGCAAGATGCACCTGAACGAGCACAAGCCCAGCACCCGAACCCGACGCCTTGATGGCGACAAGGTGGTGGCGCCTGGCGACGCCGCCAAGGCCAAGAAGCTGCTCGGCAAGAGTTCCTGAGCCTCATTGCGATGAGCAGAGCAAGGGGACGACCCCTTGGACCCCGAGGCGTGCCGCCGCACGCCCCAAGACATAAGGAGTAATTGCGATGGCACGCGTCAAGCGCTCCGTCAATGCACACAAGAAGCGTCGTGAGGTTCTCGAGCAGGCGTCCGGCTACCGGGGTCAGCGTTCTCGCATGTACCGCAAGGCCAAGGAGCAGGTCACCCATTCGCTGGTGTACGCCTACCGCGACCGCCGTGCACGTAAAGGCGATTTCCGCAAGCTATGGATCCAGCGGATCAACGCTGCAGCACGCGCCGAAGGGATGACGTACAACCGCTTCATCTCCGGTCTCAAAGCGTCCGGGATTGAGGTCGATCGCAAGATCCTGGCTGATCTTGCAGTGACCGATCCCGTAGCATTTGCTGCTCTCGTTGAGGTAGCAAAAGCAAACCTCCCGGCCAACGACGCCACGGCCGCCTGAGGTCGCACTGTCCGAAGACGGCATCGTCGGCTCTCATGGCGTGGGCAACCGGGATCAGTTCGAGCTGACCTCTCACCAGGCGATCGATCTTCCTGCAGCGTCGCAGGGAATGTTGCAAGCGGCTCGTCGGCTGTTGCGGCGTAAGGAGCGCCATTTGAGCCACCGCTTCCTTGCAGAGGGTCGCCAGGCAGTCTCAGAAGCACTTCGCCGGCCACGCACGGTGATTGAGCTCATCGTGGCCGACGACAGCGTCGGCCGGCACTTCGACTTGCTGGAAACTGCATCCGACACTAGCGCTCAGATTGCGGTCGCGCCTGCTCGCGCCGTCACCGAGTTGGCCGCGACGGTGACCCCGCAAGGTCTGGTCGCGGTGTGTCAGACGGTCGACGTCACTGCAGCTGAAGCGCTTGCGGGCACCCCTCGGCTGGTCGTGCTCTGTGATCAGGTCCGCGATCCGGGCAACCTCGGCACAGTGATCAGATGTGCCGACGCCTTTGGAGCTGACGCGGTGCTGGTGAGTAGCGACTCTGTGGATCTCTACAACGCCAAGGTGGTCCGCGCGACGACGGGCAGCCTGTTCCATCTGCCGCTCGCCGTTGGGGTCGACCTCCCAGAAGTGGTCACTTTGGCCCGCGACTCAGGTCTCCATGTCTTCGGCGCCGAAAGTCGCGCCCGCTGCACGATCGACGACCTCGCAGCATCAGGCGAGCTGGCCCAACCGACCTTGTGGGTGCTGGGGAACGAGGCATGGGGTCTCACGCCCGAGCATGTGAGCAGGCTGGACCGGCTGGTCGCGCTGCCGCTCTACGGACGCGCCGAGAGCCTCAACCTCTCGACTGCCGCGGCGGTCCTCTTGTACGCCTCCGCCACGGCCCAACGCGCAACTCGGAATCTAAACCGCGTGGCAGCACGTGGACATCATTCCTAGACTGTCCCAGGCGCACCGTGCGTCACAGTCCACTCGCGAGGGAGCCATGTCCGGGCCGAACACTAGCTACGACCCAGTTCAGGTCACGCCGCTGAGCGCCGAGAGCATTGACGCCATGGTGGCCAAAGCACTGGCGGCCTTTGCGGCGGCGACCTCGGTGGCAGAGCTCAAGCAGGCCCGGTTGGCACACATCGGCGACCGCTCGCCCATTGCTCTTGCCAATCGGGAGATTGGAGCTCTGCCGCCTCAGGCCCGCAAGGAGGCGGGCGTACGCGTTGGCCACGCGCGCGCCACGGTCAGCGAGGCGCTCAAAGCGCGTGAGGAGCAGCTCAAGGCCGGCGAGGTCGCCCGCATCCTCGTGGAGGAGCGGGTCGATGTAACGCTCCCAGTTCAGACCCTGCCATTCGGTGCGGTTCATCCGATCACCGCGCTGATGAGCTTGATGGAGGACGTCTTCGTCGCAATGGGCTGGGAGGTGGCCGAGGGGCCGGAGCTCGAGGCCGAGTGGATGAATTTCGACGCGCTCAACTTCATCCCTGATCATCCAGCGAGGACCATGCAGGACACCTTGTTCGTGGAGCCGGAGGACGGCGGGGTCGTGCTGCGGACCCACACTTCGCCAGTACAGGTCCGGGCGTTGCTCACTCGCCAGCTCCCGGTTTACGTGATCTGTCCTGGCAGGGTGTACCGCTCCGATGAGTACGACGCCACACATCTGCCGGTCTTCCACCAGATCGAGGGTCTGGCCGTCGACAAGGGCATCACACTCGGACATCTACGCGGAACCCTTGATCATTTCGCGCGCGCCATGTTCGGTGTGACCCGGACTCGTTTCCGACCCAACTACTTTCCGTTCACCGAACCATCGGCCGAAGTCGATCTGGAGTGCTTTGTCTGCCATGGTGCTTCGGTTGGTGATCCCGATCATCCTTGTCGCACGTGTAAGAGCGAAGGCTGGATCGAATGGGGCGGTTGCGGCATCGTGAATCCGCGGGTACTACAGGCCTGCGGGATCAACACTGACGTCTACTCCGGCTTCGCCTTCGGCATGGGCGTGGACCGCACCCTGATGTTCCGGAACAACGCTGAGGATATGCGGGACATGATCGAAGGCGATGTCCGTTTCAGCCGTTCATTGCTGGGGACTGCGCGATGAGTACGGCAAGGGGGACGACCCCCTTGAACCCCCGGCGCGTGCGCAATAACAGACGGGAGCACGCGCTGAGTATGGCAAGGGGGGACCCCCTTGACCCCCGGCGCGTGCGCAATAACGACGGGAGCACGCGCGATATGGCAAGGGGACGACCCCCTTGAACCCCCGGCGCGTGCGCAATAACAGACGGGAGCACGCGCAGTGAGAGCCCCTTTGAGCTGGTTGCGCGATCACGCCGCCCTGCCTGATGATCTTGACGGTCGTGCTCTCGCTGAGGCGTTGATCAGGGCAGGCCTGGAGGTCGAGACCGTCCACCAGATTGGGGCCGAGGTCACCGGACCACTCGTGATCGGCAAGGTGTTGGCGTACGAGATCGAGGTTCATTCCAATGGCAAGTCGATCCGCTGGTGCCAGGTCGATGTTGGCCCCCACAATGACAGTTCTGGTTCCCGCAGCGTGGTGTGTGGTGCGCACAACTTCGAGGTTGGCGACACCGTTGTCGTTGCCCTGCCCGGCACGGTCCTGCCCGGTGGCTTCGGCATCTCGGCACGCAAGACCTACGGCCACGTCTCCGACGGCATGATCTGCTCAGCCAAAGAGCTCGGCCTCGGTGATGATCATTCTGGAATCCTTGTTCTCGACGAACCTGACGTAGTACCAGGCACCGATGCTGCGCCCGTGCTGCACCTACGCGATGAGGTGCTCGACATCGCAGTCACCCCGGATCGCGGCTATTGCCTTTCCGTCCGCGGCATTGCTCGCGAGGCCGCTCAAGCTCTCGGGGTGGCATTCACCGATCCGGTGGATCGTGTGGTGCCCGCCGAGACTGTGAACGGTCATCCGGTAGAGCTGCGCTCGGAGGCGTGCCCTCTCTTCGTGGCACTAACCGTGACTGGGATCGATCCCGGCCGGCCCACGCCACGCTGGATTGCCCGCCGCGTTCAGCTCGCAGGCATGCGCTCGATCTCGTTGGCAGTCGACGTCACGAATTACGTGATGTTGGAGACCGGTCAGCCCATCCATGCCTACGACGCCGACCTGCTGGACGGGCCCATTGTCGTGCGCAAGGCAGCTGAAGGCGAGAAGCTGACGACCCTCGACGACGTCGTGCGTCCGTTGCATCCCGACGATCTATTGATCACCGACACTTCTGGACCCATCGGCCTCGCTGGGGTGATGGGCGGCGCCACTACCGAGCTGTCTCTGGGCACCCGCAATGTAGTCATCGAGGCGGCCAATTTCGACGCGATGACGATCGCTCGTACCTCGCGACGTCACAAGTTGTCGTCGGAGGCGTCTCGTCGGTTTGAGCGGGGCGTTGACCCAGAGACCAGCTACGCGGGTGCACATCGAGTTGCCGAACTCCTCGTGGCGCATGCCGGTGGCACGTTGCTGGCAGCGGAGACTGTGTGCGGCGCAGTGCCTGCGAGAGCGAGCACAACCATCGCCGACACGCTTCCGACGCAGATTCTCGGCACAGACGTTGATCACGCGTCGGTGGTACGGCTGCTGCAGGTGATTGGCGCCACCGTCGCTGACAGTGGCGACACTTTGACCATCACTCCACCGAGCTGGCGGCCGGACCTGAACGATCCGTACGACTACGTCGAAGAGGTCGGCCGGCTGATCGGCTTCGACACCATCGAGCCGGTTGTCCCCAGCGCGCCGGTGGGTCGTGGGCTCAGCAGGGACCAGCGGGCACGGCGTGCCATTCACCTCGCGCTCGCCGCCCGTGGATTCGTCGAGATATTGAGCTTCCCATTTGCGTCGACCACCGACCTAGACCTGATGCGGGTCCCATTCGACGACCAACGTCGCCGACTGAACAAAATCGTCAACCCGCTCTCGGAAGCCACTCCATACCTGCGCACGTCGCTGCTGCCTGGCCTGTTCGCAGCAGTGGCCCGAAACCGCAGTCGTGGCAACGACGACCTGGCTCTGTTCGAGGGGGGCTCGGTGTTCTTCGCTAACGATCCGCTTCGAGCGGCGCCACGACCGCCGGTCACACAGCGGCCGTCCGTTGAGGAGCTGGCGGCGCTGGATCGTGCGCTCGGGCAGCAGCCCCGACACTTGGCTGCCGTGCTGACTGGTCAGTGGGTGTCAGATGGCTGGGAAGGACCAGGCGTCCCAGCAGGCTGGCAGCAGGCCATCGCATTCGTCGAGGCAGCGGCTGCTGCGGTGGGATTGCAGTTGGACCGCCGCGGGGCAGAGTACCCACCCTGGCATCCGGGGCGGTGCGCCGAGTTCACGCTGCCAACCGGAGGGACGATTGGCCATGCCGGCGAACTGCACCCGGAGGTGTGTGTGGCATTCGGCCTATCGAGTCGTACGGCCGCTGCGGAAATCGATCTTGATGCCCTGATCGCCGAGGCACCGGCCAGCGGCGATATCCCGATGATCTCCGGCTTCCCGGTGGCCAAGGAGGATGTGGCCTTGATTGTCGACAACGAAGTGCCTGCCGCTGCCGTAGAACGGGCGCTCCGGGCGGGAGCCGGACCATTGCTCGAGTCGGTGTGGCTGTTCGATGTCTACGCCGGCCCACAAATCGGTGAGGGGAAGAAGTCGTTGGCGTACGCGCTGAGGTTCCGGGCTTCGGACCGTACGCTCACCGACGCCGAGGCGGCCGCCGCCCGAGATGCGGCCGTTGCCGTCGCCGCTGAGCGCACCGGAGCCGTCCAGCGCACCGTGTAGCTGGGTAAGCAGCCCTTAGGGCTGGACGTCGTTTGCGGCAAACGCTGGCCTGCCGAGTCCTGGACTTCGATGCATGAAGTTGCGGATCATGGCATACTCATGCGAGTGACTGTGCGGGTTGCTGTAGCGGGTGCTACTGGCTATGCGGGCGGAGAGCTGCTTCGGCTGCTGCTCGCCCATCCCCAGGTGGAGATTGGGGCGGTGACGGCAAGCGCCAATGCCGGAACACTCCTGGGCCAGCACCACCCCCACTTATCTCCAGTGGGAGATCGGCTGGTGGCTGAGACATCGCCGGACGTGCTGGGCAATCACGATGTGGTTTTCCTCGCATTGCCACACGGAGCCTCCAGTGATGTGGCTGCGCAACTGCATCCGGACACTCTGGTCATCGACTGCGGGGCTGACTTTCGACTGTCCGAGCCCGACGCGTGGCAGAGGTTCTACCAGTCGCCCCACGCCGGCACCTGGCCGTACGGGTTGCCTGAGCTACCGGGACAGCGGGACAAACTGGCCGGAGCCCGAGCAATCGCTGTTCCTGGGTGCTACCCGACCACAGCTACCCTTGCGCTGCTGCCCGCGATCATGCATGGTCTGACGGCCGCCCAGGATGTCGTGATCGTGGCGGCCAGCGGTCCCTCCGGTGCCGGCCGCTCGCTTAAACCGCATCTGCTTGGCGCCGAGCTGATGGGGTCGGCAAGTGCGTACGCAGTGGGTGGGATGCATCGCCACACGCCCGAGCTGTTGCAGAACTTCGCGGCCTGCGGCGCTCTTGAGCCATCGGTGTCGTTCACACCGGTGCTTGTCCCGATGTCTCGTGGAATTCTGGCAACCTGTACGGCTCCGCTGGCCGACAGCGAAATCTCCTTCGAGCAGGCCTACGCCGCATACGCCGCGGCGTACGCGGCCGAGCCGTTCGTCCAGCTGCTTCCCAAAGGTCAGTGGCCGCAGACCAAGTCCGTGCTCGGGTCGAATGCAGTGCAGGTTCAGGTCACAGTTGATCACGATGTAGGGCGGCTAGTCGCCGTCGCAGTTTTGGACAACCTCACCAAGGGAACCGCCGGCGCCGCGGTGCAATGCATGAATCTGGCACTTGGCCTACCCGAGACGATCGGCCTGTCGACGCTGGGCGTGGCACCGTGATGGCTGTGCTGCCGGCCCTCGTCTTCATTGATGTCGAGGAGGGTCCATGAGCGTCACGACGGCCGCAGGCTTCCTCGCATCCGGTTCGTCAGCGGGGCTGAAAAGCAGTGGCGCCAGTGATCTGGCGCTAGTGCTCAACACCGGCCCGGACGACGCGGCGGCCGGTGTCTTCACGAGCAATCGAGTCAAGGCGGCGCCAGTGATCTGGTCCCAACAGGTACTGCGCGACGGCCGGCTGCGAGCGGTGATCTTGAACTCCGGGGGAGCCAACGCCTGCACCGGACCGGACGGCTTCGCGGACACGCACCGGACAGCCGAGCTGGTAGCCGACGCCATCGGAGTGGGTGCCGTTGATGTCGCCGTGTGCTCGACGGGCCTGATCGGTGTACGGCTGCCGATGGGCAAGCTGACGGCTGGAATCAACAACCTGGTGCCAATGCTCACCGACGACGGCGGGCAAGCGGCTGCCGAGGCGATCATGACGACAGACTCGGTGCCAAAACAGTCAAGCTTTGCGGATGAGGGATGGTCGGTCGGTGGCATGGCGAAAGGTGCCGGGATGCTGGCGCCGGGGCTGGCCACGATGCTCGTCGTGCTCACGACGGACGCAGTTGTCGATCAAGAGCTGCTACATGATCAACTAGCCAGCGCCTGCATGCGTAGCTTCGATCGGATCGACAGCGACGGTTGTATGTCAACCAACGACACGGTGATCTTGATGAGCAGCGGCGCTTCCGGAGTGCGTCCCGCCGCAACGGATTTTCAAGGTGCACTGAATGAAACCTGTCGTGATCTTTCCCAGCAGCTGCTGGCCGACGCCGAGGGTGCCGCGCACAATATCGCGATCGAGGTGCGTCACGCAGCGTCGGAGGAGGATGCGGTGCAGGTCGGTCGTGCGATCGCGCGCAACAACCTCTTCAAGTGCGCGATCTTCGGCCAGGATCCTAACTGGGGACGCGTACTGGCGGCGATTGGAACCACCTCCGCGAGCTTCGAGCCAGACCGCATCGATGTTGCTTTCAATGGCGTGCAGGTCTGCCGAGACGGCTCCATCGGCGACCCTCGTGAACTGGTCGACTTGAGCCGACATGACGTCCAGGTGGAAGTCGACCTGCACAACGGACGACACTCGGCAGCCATCTGGACCAACGATCTCACCTACGACTACGTCAAGGAGAACGCGGAGTACTCGACATGAACTCCCAACAGCAGCCGCGGCAGGCTGAAACCCGGCCCTTGTCACTGGTGGAGAAGGCGTCGATTCTCACCGAGACCCTGCCCTGGCTGGAGACCTACGCAGGCAAGATCGTTGTGATCAAGTATGGCGGCAACGCCATGATCGACGATGATCTCAAGCGGGCGTTCGCCCAGGACATTGTGTTCATGAAGCGGTGCGGTATCCATCCTGTCGTGGTCCATGGCGGCGGGCCTCAGATCTCGACGATGCTCTCCAGGCTCGGAATCGCGTCGGAATTCCGCGGTGGCTTCCGAGTCACCAGCCCGGAAGCCATCGACGTAGTACGCATGGTGCTGGTCGGTCAGGTCGGGAGGGACCTAGTCGGGCTGATCAATACCCACAGCACCGTAGCGGTCGGGCTGTCTGGGGAGGATGGTGGACTGTTCATAGCCGAGCGGCGGGGCGCCGTGGTGGATGGTGCGGAAGTCGATCTTGGTCTAGTCGGCGATGTGGTTTCAGTTCGCACTGAGGCCGTCGAAGGCCTGATCAACTCAGGCAGCGTGCCGGTCGTTGCCAGCATCGCGCCGGACCTTAACGGGGTCGTCCACAACGTCAATGCCGATACCGCGGCCGCTGCGTTGGCCGTAGCCCTCAAAGCAGAGCGCCTGGTGGTGCTGACAGACGTGGCAGGCCTCTACCGAGACTGGCCCAACAGCAGTGAGGTGATCACTGAGTTGTCAGCGACAGAATTGCGCGGCCTGATGCCCACCCTGGAGTCCGGCATGGTCCCGAAAATGGAAGCGTGCCTGCGGGCAGTGGACGGTGGCCTCACCCGAGCCACAGTCGCGGATGGCCGAGTTCCGCATGCGCTGCTTCTGGAGATCTTCACCAACGTCGGTATCGGGACCATGGTGACCCAGGACGGACTGATCCGGCTGGGCAGTCGGGTGTTCTCCCGCGACCAGGGGATTCCGCCACATGAGGTGGGAAACGGCGACTACGGGCCGACGCCAGTTCAGCCTTCGCAGGGAGTGAGCCCATGACCGCCGATCCGATGATTTTGAGCCGTGAACTCGCCGGCTCGGCATCCTCCGATGTGGTGCTCGAGGCGTACGCGGACTCTGTGATGAACACGTTCGGTCCGCCGAAGCGGGTCTTCGTGCGAGGCGAGGGCTGCCATCTCTGGGACCCAGAGGGCCGGCGGTATCTCGATCTGCTGTCCGGTCTGGCAGTCAATGCGCTCGGTCATGCCCATCCCAGCGTGCTGTCCGCGGTGACCAGCCAAATCGCCACTCTGGGTCATGTCTCGAATTTCTTTGCCACGCCACCGCAGGTGGCCCTCGCGGCTCGATTGAGCAGTATGACCGGTGCCGAGGATGCGAAGGTTTTCTTCACCAACTCAGGCACGGAGGCAAACGAGGCGGCATTCAAGATCACCCGGATGACTGGACGTAGCACCATCATCTCGACCGAAGGCGCGTTTCATGGACGCTCTATGGGTGCTCTCGCCCTGACCCACAATCCGAAGTACCGCCTACCGTTCGAGCCGTTGCCCAGCGAGGTGATTTTCGTGCCATACGGCGACACGGAGGCGCTGGCCTCTGTGGTCGATCAGACAGTCGCTGCGGTGGTGCTGGAGCCGATCCAGGGAGAAAACGGTGTTGTGCTGCCGCCGGATGGCTATCTCGGGAAGGCACGAGAGATCTGCGATCAGCAAGGGGCCCTGCTGTGGATGGATGAGGTCCAGACCGGGATGGGCCGCTGCGGGAGCTGGCTGGTCCATGTCGATGCAGGTGTGAGGGCCGACATCGTTACTGTCGCCAAAGGTCTGGGCAATGGGTTTCCCGTCGGAGCCTGCATCGCGACTGGACGCGCCTCGCGGTTGCTCGGACCGGGCAGTCACGGCAGCACTTTTGGCGGCAACCCAGTGGCCGCTATCGCCGGGCTGGCCGTGATCGCCGTCATCGAGCGGGACGGCCTTCTCGATCATGCGAAGGCACTCGGAGATCATTTCGCTGCGGCGATCCTGGATCTGAATCACCGGTTGATCACCGGCGTACGCGGTCGTGGCCTGCTACAAGCAGTGATCTTGGCCGAGCCGATCGCGACCGCAGTGGTCGATGCTGCGCTCGCAGCGGGCTTCGTGATCAATGCACCCCGACCCGACGTGCTGCGGCTGGCGCCGCCGCTGATCATCAGCGTGGCCGAGCTCGACAGCTTCATCAGTGGGCTTCCATCTCTTCTCGACAAAGCCGCCGAGGAGGCATCGTGAGACACTTCCTGGCCGATGATGATCTCAGCGCGGCCGAGCAGCTCGCGATCTTGGATCTATCCGACACGCTGAAAGCGGATCCGTATTCGCTGCGGCCCTTTACCGGGCCCCGGACCGTTGCGGTGCTGTTTGACAAGCCATCAACGCGTACCAGGATCTCCTTCGAAACGGCGATTGCGGAGCTGGGTGGTCATCCGATGATCATGGATGCGACGCTGTCCCAGCTCGGCCGTGGCGAGTCGATCAGCGACACCGCGCGGGTGCTCGGTCGTCAGGTGGCTGCAATCGTCTGGCGCACTTCAGGTCAAGAGCGGCTGCAGGAAATGGCGGATCATGCTGGCGTGCCTGTGATCAATGGCCTGACCGACCGATACCACCCCTGCCAGGTGCTGGCGGACCTGCAGACCATCCGAGATCACAAGCAGCAGCTGGCCGGTCTGACGCTTGCTTATGTCGGGGACGGTGCGAACAACATGGCGCATTCGTATTTGCTCGGCGGCAGTTTGGCGGGCATGCACGTCCGGATCGGCGCTCCGCCTGGCTTCCATCCGGACCCCGAGATCGTCATGAGAGCGCAGCACATAGCGAGCGGCTCCGGAGGGAGCGTGCAGGTGCTCCAGGAGGCCAAGGATGCGGTGGTCGATGCGGATGTGGTCGCGACCGACACATGGATCTCGATGGGTCAGGAAGGCTCCCGCCGTGACCGCGAGGCGATCTTTGTGCCGTATGCGGTGACCACTGCGCTGCTGGGCCTTGCCGATCGTGAGGCGATCGTGCTGCATTGCCTACCGGCTTATCGCGGCAAGGAGATCGACGCTGCCGTGATTGACGGACCGCGCTCGGTTGTCTGGGACGAGGCCGAGAACCGCAGACACGCGCAGAAAGCACTCCTGGCATTCCTCGATGAGCAAGCAGGTGTGGATAGCTGATGTCGACCTATGCAGGCGCACCACGCCACAGCAAGGGCGGCGGACCATCGTTGGACTCGCCGAAAGGTGTGATGAGCAAGACTGCCCGGCACTCCAAGATCATCACCTTGCTGGAGCAGCATGAGGTGCGCTCACAGAGCGAGCTGGCCGAGTTGTTGGCCGACGACGGAGTTCAGGTCACCCAAGGCACCCTTTCGCGCGATCTCGTTGAGATTGGCGCCCTGCGAGTACGCAGTACAGGCGGGCGGCTCGTCTATGCGGTGCCGGGTGAGGGGGGCGACCGAACGCCTCACGTTGGCGAGTTCGCTAGCTTCGAAGCGCGGCTAGCCCGATTGTGCGCGGAGATCTTGGTCTCTGCGGAGGCTTCGGCCAACCTCGTGGTGCTCCGCACCCCGCCAGGTGCTGCACAGTACTTCGCGTCGGCCGTTGATCGGGTCGGCTGGGAATCCATCCTTGGAACCATCGCCGGCGACGACACGATCTTGCTGATCACCCGAAGCCCCAATGGCGGCAACGCCATCGCACACCAGTTTTTGATCATGAGCCGAACCGGCAAGCCGGTCGGTATCTCGGCCACCCATCCCAACAACAGCGAGAAGGACGAACTCAAATGAGCGATCGGATTGTCCTGGCGTACTCCGGCGGCCTCGACACCAGTGTGTGCATCGGCTGGCTGGCTGAGGAGACAGGTCGAGAGGTGGTGGCCGTGGCCCTCGATATTGGCCAGGGTGAGGAAGACATGGAGGCCATTCGCCAGCGCGCTTTGGATTGTGGAGCGGTCGAGGCGGTGGTAGTGGATGCCAAGGACGAGTTCGCAGAGGACTTCTGCCGTCCAGCCCTGCGCGCCAACGCGCTGTACATGGATCGCTATCCACTTGTCAGCGCCCTGTCGCGCCCGCTGATCGTGCGGCACCTCGCGGAAGCGGCCAGAGTCCACGGGGCAACGGTGGTCTCCCATGGCTGCACCGGAAAGGGTAATGATCAAGTGCGTTTCGAGGTTGGCATCGCCAATCTCGCGCCAGAGCTAACGGTGATCGCTCCTGTTCGCGACTATGCGTGGACTCGCGAAAAGGCGATTGCCTACGCCGAGGATCGAGGGCTGCCGATCAAGCAGAGCAAGTCCTCTCCGTACTCGATCGACCAGAACGTCTGGGGGCGCGCGGTGGAGACCGGCTTCCTGGAGGACATCTGGAATGCGCCCATTGAAGACGTCTACGCCTACACCGCTGACCCAGTTATCCCGCGCGAACCAGATGAGCTGACGATCACCTTTGAGGCCGGGAATCCGATAGCGATCGACAACGAGAAAGTCTCCATGCTCCAAGCCATCCAGATCCTCAACGAGCGCGCTGGCGCGCATGGCGTGGGTCGCCTCGACATGGTTGAGGACCGGCTCGTCGGCATCAAGAGCCGAGAGGTCTACGAAGCGCCTGGCGCGATCAGCTTGATCACCGCTCACATGGAACTGGAGAACGTTACCGTCGAGCGCGAGCTCGCCCGCTACAAGCGCGCTGTCGACCAGCGTTGGGCTGAGCTCGTCTATGACGGCCAGTGGTACTCACCGCTCAAACGGGCGCTGGACACGTTCATCGACGAAGCGCAGCAGCCGGTCAGTGGTGAGATTCGGATGATCTTGCACGGCGGAAAGGCCACTGTCACCGGCCGCCGTAGCGAGACAAGCCTCTATGACTTCAACCTCGCGACCTACGACGAGGGCGACAGGTTCGACCAGTCGCAGGCACGCGGCTTCATCGGGATCTATGGCATGTCCAGCACGCTGGCCGCGCGGCGGGACGCGAGCCTGTCTTGACGTCGGGGCCGCAGTCTCACTCGTTCCAAACTTACGATCATGAGGGCCGTCTGTGGGGCGGCCGGTTCGCCGGCAGTCCCGCAGAGGCGTTGTTCGCACTGAGCCGGTCGACGCAGTTCGATTGGAGGCTCGCGCCTTACGACCTCGCCGGGTCACGGGCGCACGCCAAGGCCCTGCACCGAGCTGGGCTGCTGACCGACGACGAGGTCGCCGCGATGATCGAGGGCCTTGATGCGCTGGACTCTGAGGTGGCCACAGGAGCGTTCCGGCCGGCCGAGGGAGACGAGGACGTGCACGGCGCGCTGGAGCGGCGGCTGGTTGAGCTGGTCGGAACCGAGCTGGGCGGCCGATTGCGTGCGGGGCGCTCCCGCAACGATCAGATCGCGACCTTGATCAGGATGTACCTGCGAGACGCAATGCGGGCGGTGACGGACGGGCTCAGCAACGTTGTCGGCGCATTGCACGACCAAGCGCGTGATCAACTCGGTGTTGCCATGCCGGGGCGGACCCACCTGCAGCACGCGCAGCCGGTGCTGCTCTCGCACCACCTGCTGGCGCATGCCTGGCCGCTGCTGCGGAGCTGCGATCGCATCCGTGATCTTGACCACCGGCTGGCGGTGAGCCCGTACGGATCGGCCGCCCTGGCCGGCACGTCGCTCGGATTGGATCCACACTTCGTTGCGCTGGAACTTGGGTTTGAGACCAGTGTCGCGAATTCGATTGATGGCACCGCTTCGCGTGATCTGGTGGCTGAGGCGGCGTACGTCTGCGCTCAGATTGCTGTCGATCTTTCCCGGCTGAGTGAGGACGTGATCATCTGGGTGACCCATGAATTTGGATTCGCGACCTTGGCGGACGAGTGGTCGACCGGATCGAGCATCATGCCGCAGAAGAAGAACCCCGATGTCGCCGAGCTGGCGCGGGGTAAGGCGGGACGATTGATCGGTAACCTGAGCGGGTTGCTCGCCACTCTGAAAGGGTTGCCTCTGGCGTACAACCGTGATCTGCAAGAAGACAAGGAGCCGATCTTCGACTCCATCGATCAGCTGTTGATCGTGTTGCCGGCGATCGCTGGCATGGTTTCGACCCTGTCCTTCCATCGCGAACGGCTGGAGCGCCTCGCACCCATGGGGTTCTCGCTGGCAACCGACATCGCCGACTGGCTGGTACGCCAGCGGATTCCGTTCGCCGAGGCACACCGGATCGCTGGTGCTTGCGTGCGGCGTTGTGAGGCCAATGGGGTCGAACTCAGCGAACTCACCGCACGAGATCTGGCAGAAATCTCGCCGCACCTCACCATGGAGGTCCGCTCGGTGCTCAGCGTCAGCGGCTCGATCAACAGCCGGACCGGTCGTGGCGGCACCGCTGAGGTGCGGGTTCAGGAACAACTTGATGAGATCGCGAGCCGACTCGCTGAACTCGATCGGCAAGTCTGATGTGAAATCGCCAGGGGAATCCGATAGCTCAGTGGCACACTTCACCCGTGGCAGTGCTCGATGAATTGAAGTGGCGTGGCCTGTTGGCCGAGTCCACAGACGATGAGGCCCTTGCCAGCCATCTTGGCTCCGGGCCGGTCACCTTCTATGTCGGCTTCGACCCGACGGCTCCGAGCCTCCACCTCGGCAACCTGGTGCAGCTCATTGTCGCCAGAATCCTGCAGCGAGCCGGCCACCTGCCGCTGCTGCTGGTTGGCGGGTCCACGGGCATGATCGGCGACCCCAAAGAGTCCGGCGAGCGAACCCTCAACAGCGCTGAGACAGTGTCTGCGTGGGTCGAGCGCATCCGGGCGCAGGTTGAGAAGTATGTGGATTTCGGCGGCCACAATGCAGCCCGGATCGTCAACAACTTGGACTGGACAGGACCGATGTCAGTCCTGGACTTCCTGCGCGACATCGGCAAGCACTTTCCGGTGAACCGCATGCTGGCCCGCGAGGTCGTACGAAATCGCCTTGAGGAGGGCATCTCCTACACCGAGTTCTCTTATGTGCTCCTCCAGTCCCTCGATTACCTGCAGCTGTATCGGTCCTACGGCTGTACGTTGCAGTTCGGTGGCAGCGATCAGTGGGGCAATATCACCGCCGGGGTGGAGTTGATCCGGCGGGTTGAAGGTGCTCGGGTGCATGCCATGGCGACGCCACTGCTCACCAAGGCGGACGGCAGCAAGTTCGGCAAGACAGAGACGGGAACCATTTGGCTGGACCCGGAGATGACCGCGCCGTACGCATTCCATCAGTTCTTCCTCAACGTTGAAGACGAGAAGGTCATGGAATACCTCAAGGTCTTCAGCGACCGCAGCCGAGAGGAGATCGCGGAGCTCGAGCGGCAGACGCGGCAGGCACCGCAGCTCCGCGCCGCGCAGCGGGCGCTCGCCGATGACGTCACCGCGCTCGTGCATTCGATCGCCGAGCGTGATGCAGCGGTGTCCGCGGCGGCCGCGCTCTTCGGTAGCGCCGAGCTCGGGGCGTTGAGCGAGTCGACACTGGCCGGCGTGATCGCCGAAGTCGGCGGAGCAGAGGTGAACATGGACGCACCGCTTCCGAGCGTCGTCGAGGCCCTGGAGCGTAGTGGCGTCGTGCCCAGCAAAGCGGCGGCCCGGCGCGCGATCGCTGAGGGCGGCGCGTATCTCAACAACAAACGTGTTACCGATCCGGATGCAGCGATCCGCGAAGACGACCTGCTGCACGATCGCTACGTGATTCTGCGCCGAGGCAAGAAAACGGTCCGGGCATTGACGTTCGCTGGTCGCGACTCCTCAGGCCGCGGACACGAATCAACACGCTCAGTTGACCGGGCTGGCGCCGGAGCGTAAAGTAGACCAGGCCTTAGCGGGGTGCGGGACGCTCAGGATCTCCGGATCCGTAGCGGCCGACCCGGAGGAACCCACTGGCCGACAAGATGTCCAGATACGTGTGCGCTTGCAACGCACTCATCGATCTGGAGGCTTGTGACGCAGCGGGATGGAATAAAGCGAGTTCGGGTTTGACTTGAACTTGCTGGACCTCATAGCGTTGGTCAAGTTGCCCCAAGCCGGAGCAAAACTCCGGCGAGGTGTGCAACCGAAACTTGAGAACTCAACAGCGTGCTAAAAGTCAATGCCAAATAATGCACAAAAACCCCGTACTTGGGCCTGGCGATGCCAGTTCCGAGTTCGGTTCCTTTGATTGATTGACAGATAGATCCAGCATTGGGTCTTTTGATCAGCGATCGAACTAGTTGAGACACACAAACCGACGCTCGCAAAGCGGCGTCGGATTTTGTATAGATTTCAACGGAGAGTTTGATCCTGGCTCAGGACGAACGCTGGCGGCGTGCTTAACACATGCAAGTCGAACGGTAAGGCCCCTTCGGGGGTACACGAGTGGCGAACGGGTGAGTAACACGTGAGCAATCTGCCCTTGACTCTGGGATAACAGTTGGAAACAGCTGCTAATACCGGATACGACCTTCGATGACATCATCTGGAGGTGGAAAGCGCTTTAGCGGTCAAGGATGGGCTCGCGGCCTATCAGCTTGTTGGTGAGGTAACGGCTCACCAAGGCTTCGACGGGTAGCCGGCCTGAGAGGGCGACCGGCCACACTGGGACTGAGATACGGCCCAGACTCCTACGGGAGGCAGCAGTGGGGAATATTGCACAATGGGCGCAAGCCTGATGCAGCAACGCCGCGTGCGGGATGACGGCCTTCGGGTTGTAAACCGCTTTCAGTTCCGACGAAGCGCAAGTGACGGTAGGAACAGAAGAAGGACCGGCCAACTACGTGCCAGCAGCCGCGGTGATACGTAGGGTCCGAGCGTTGTCCGGAATTATTGGGCGTAAAGGGCTTGTAGGCGGTTTGTTACGTCGGAAGTGAAAACTCAGGGCTCAACCCTGAGCCGGCTTCCGATACGGGCAAACTAGAGGAATGCAGGGGAGAATGGAATTCCTGGTGGAGCGGTGGAATGCGCAGATATCAGGAGGAACACCGGTGGCGAAGGCGGTTCTCTGGGCATTTCCTGACGCTGAGAAGCGAAAGCGTGGGGAGCAAACAGGCTTAGATACCCTGGTAGTCCACGCCGTAAACGGTGGGCACTAGGTGTGGGGAACATTCCACGTTCTCCGTGCCGAAGCTAACGCATTAAGTGCCCCGCCTGGGGAGTACGGCCGCAAGGCTAAAACTCAAAGGAATTGACGGGGGCCCGCACAAGCGGCGGAGCATGCGGATTAATTCGATGCAACGCGAAGAACCTTACCTGGGTTTGACATATGCCGGAAAGCTGCAGAGATGTAGCCCCCGCAAGGTCGGTATACAGGTGGTGCATGGCTGTCGTCAGCTCGTGTCGTGAGATGTTGGGTTAAGTCCCGCAACGAGCGCAACCCTCGTCCTATGTTGCCAGCGGATAATGCCGGGGACTCATAGGAGACTGCCGGGGTCAACTCGGAGGAAGGTGGGGATGACGTCAAGTCATCATGCCCCTTAAGTCCAGGGCTTCACGCATGCTACAATGGCTGGTACAAAGGGCTGCGAAACCGCAAGGTCGAGCGAATCCCAAAAAGCCAGTCTCAGTTCGGATTGGGGTCTGCAACTCGACCCCATGAAGTCGGAGTCGCTAGTAATCGCAGATCAGCAACGCTGCGGTGAATACGTTCCCGGGCCTTGTACACACCGCCCGTCAAGTCATGAAAGTCGGTAACACCCGAAGCCGGTGGCCCAACCCTTGTGGAGGGAGCCGTCGAAGGTGGGACTGGCGATTAGGACTAAGTCGTAACAAGGTAGCCGTACCGGAAGGTGCGGCTGGATCACCTCCTTTCTAAGGAGCCATTTGGCAGATCTGAGGATCTGTCCATGCGCTCGGTTCTCCAGCTATCGACTGGAGCCGAGCAGGCACCGGAATGTGGAACATTGACCAGTCGGTTTCATCGCACAAACTCGTCGTTAGTACTTCCTGCTTTTGCAGGAGTGGAACCTCGACTTGGATGGCGAAGAAGCCCAAGCACGCTGTTGAGTCCTGAGGGTTCGGTTGCATAGGCAATTGACCTTCCAGCGGACGGGATACCGGCGTTTGACGCGTCGGCCCCGCAGCCGCCCGCATCTTGAGAACTTCACAGTGGACGCGAGCATCTTTGTAGTAACAACAAGCTACTAAGGGCAGTCGGTGGATGCCTTGGCACCAAGAGCCGACGAAGGACGTTGTAACCTGCGATAAGCCCCGGGGAGCTGGTAAACGAGCTTCGATCCGGGGATCTCCGAATAGGGAAACCTCGAAAGAAACCGGAGTAATGTCCGGCGACCTCTGCCTGAACACATAGGGCAGTAGGAGGGAACGTGGGGAAGTGAAACATCTCAGTACCCACAGGAAAAGAAAACAACCGTGATTCCGTAAGTAGTGGCGAGCGAACGCGGAAGAGGCCAAACCACACATGCGTGATAGCTGGCAGGCGTTGCATGTGCGGTGTAGTGGGGCCGTTCGGACTATGCTGCCAAGTAGTCAAACAGTCATAAATGTCAGGTGAAGTCGAAGTACTCTGGAAAGGCACGGCACAGAAGGTAACACCCCTGTAGACGTAAGCCTGACACTGTTGAGCGTCACCCCAAGTAACACGGAACCCCTGAAATTCCGTGTGAATCTGGCGGGACCACCCGCTAAGCCTAAATACTCCTTGGTGACCGATAGCGGACAAGTACCGTGAGGGAAAGGTGAAAAGTACCCCGGGAGGGGAGTGAAATAGTACCTGAAACCGATTGCCTACAATCCGTCGGAGCTGCCAGCACTTGTGCTGGGAGTGACGGCGTGCCTTTTGAAGAATGAGCCTGCGAGTTAGTGGTGCGTGGCGAGGTTAACCCGTGTGGGGAAGCCGTAGCGAAAGCGAGTCCTAATAGGGCGATCTAGTCGCGTGCTCTAGACCCGAAGCGGAGTGATCTATCCATGGCCAGGGTGAAGCGACGGTAAGACGTCGTGGAGGCCCGAACCCACCAGGGTTGAAAACCTGGGGGATGAGCTGTGGATAGGGGTGAAAGGCCAATCAAACTCCGTGATAGCTGGTTCTCCCCGAAATGCATATAGGTGCAGCGTCGCGCGTTTCTTGCCGGAGGTAGAGCACTGGATAGTCTAGGGGGCCCACAAGCTTACCGAAATTAGCCAAACTCCGAATGCCGGTAAGTGAGAGCGCGGCAGTGAGACTGCGGGCGATAAGGTTCGTAGTCGAGAGGGAAACAGCCCAGAACACCAGCTAAGGCCCCTAAGAGATTGCTAAGTGGAAAAGGATGTGGAGTTGCGGAGACAACCAGGAGGTTGGCTTGGAAGCAGCCACCCTTGAAAGAGTGCGTAATAGCTCACTGGTCAAGTGATTCTGCGCCGACAATTTAGCGGGGCTCAAGCAATCCGCCGAAGCTGTGTCATTCACGTAGTGCCCGGTCGCCTAGCGATCCAGGTGCGTGGATGGGTAGGGGAGCGTCGTGTGCGCGGTGAAGCAGCAGGGTGACCTAGCTGTGGAGAGCACACGAGTGAGAATGCAGGCATGAGTAGCGAATGAGGAGTGAGAAACTCCTCCACCGAAAGACCAAGGGTTCCAGGGTCAAGCTAATCTGCCCTGGGTAAGTCGGGACCTAAGGCGAGGCCGACAGGCGTAGTCGATGGACAACGGGTTGATATTCCCGTACCGGCGCTAGAACGATCCTGCCGAATCGAGTGATGCTAAGCACGCGAGTCGCTGGAGCGCCTTCGGGCGTGATGGCGGCGAGTTTGCGACCCAAACTTGTACTAGGCAAGCTGCGGAGTGACGCAGGAAGGCAGCCCAACCCGGGCGATGGTAGTCCCGGGCTAAATGTGTAGGGCGAGGTGTAGGCAAATCCGCATCTCACGTGCCTGAGACATGACGGCTGGGCGGACGATTGGTCCGTCGAGTGGGTGATCCTATGCTGCCTAGAAAACCTTCGTGAGCGAGTGCTAGAGCCGCCCGTACCCTAAACCGACTCAGGTGGTCAGGTAGAGAATACCAAGGTGATCGAGAGAACCGTGGTTAAGGAACTCGGCAAAATGCCCCCGTAACTTCGGGAGAAGGGGGGCCGACTACGTCTATGGATTTACTCCGGACGGCGTGGGAGGCCGCAGAGACCAGGCCCAAGCGACTGTTTACTAAAAACACAGGTCCGTGCCAAGTTGCAAGACGATGTATACGGACTGACGCCTGCCCGGTGCTGGAACGTTAAGGGGAAGTGTTAGTCGAAAGGCGAAGCACTGAACTTAAGCGCCAGTAAACGGCGGTGGTAACTATAACCATCCTAAGGTAGCGAAATTCCTTGTCGGGTAAGTTCCGACCTGCACGAATGGCGTAACGACTTGGGCGCTGTCTCGACCACGGACTCGGCGAAATTGCACTACGAGTAAAGATGCTCGTTACGCGCAGCAGGACGGAAAGACCCCGGGACCTTTACTATAGTTTGGTATTGGTGTTCGGTGCAGCTTGTGTAGGATAGGTGGGAGACTGTGAAGCAGCCACGCCAGTGACTGTGGAGTCAACGTTGAAATACCACTCTGGTTGTTCTGGATATCTAACCTAGGTCCATTATCTGGATCAGGGACAGTGCCTGATGGGTAGTTTGACTGGGGCGGTCGCCTCCCAAAAGGTAACGGAGGCGCCCAAAGGTTCCCTCAGCCTGGTTGGCAATCAGGTTTCGAGTGTAAGTGCACAAGGGAGCTTGACTGCGAGAGAGACATCTCAAGCAGGGACGAAAGTCGGGACTAGTGATCTGACGGTGGCATGTGGAAGCGCCGTCACTCAACGGATAAAAGGTACCCCGGGGATAACAGGCTGATCTTGCCCGAGCGTCCATAGCGACGGCATGGTTTGGCACCTCGATGTCGGCTCGTCGCATCCTGGGGCTGGAGTCGGTCCCAAGGGTTGGGCTGTTCGCCCATTAAAGCGGCACGCGAGCTGGGTTTAGAACGTCGTGAGACAGTTCGGTCCCTATCCGCTGCGCGCGTAGGAGTCTTGAGGAGAGCTGTCCTTAGTACGAGAGGACCGGGACGGACGAACCTCTGGTGTGCCAGTTGTTCTGCCAAGAGCACGGCTGGTTGGCTACGTTCGGAAGTGATAACCGCTGAAAGCATCTAAGCGGGAAGCACGCTCCAAGATGATGGCTCCCACAGGTTAACCTGGTAAGGCCCCCAGCAGATCACTGGGTGATAGGTCGGATGTGGAAATGCAGTAATGCATGGAGCTGACCGATACTAATAGGCCGAGGGCTTGTTCCTACAAAGGTGCTACGCGTCCACTGTGCAGTTCCCGAGATACGGTCGGGCTGTGTTGTTTGTCAATGCAGTCGCTGACATCTCCATAGAGTTTCGGTGATCATGGCGAAAGGGAAACACCCGGCTCCATTCCGAACCCGGAAGTTAAGCCTTTCAGCGCCGATGGTACTGCACGGGGGACCGTGTGGGAGACTAGGACGTCGCCGGACAAACAACACCTCAGGGTCGGTCATTAGTGGCCGGCCCTGAGGTGTTTTTACTTGTTGTTCACCTTAACCGCAGCAGCGATTCGGCCTCGTCTGCGGCACGTGGCCGATGGGCCGCCTCCCATACCAGCACCTCCGCGAATCGTCGTGCTGCTGCGAGGTATTGGGGGCGTTCCAGAATTTCTGTGACGGTCGCTGCGATCTGTGCCGGTGTTGATTTCTTGCTTAGCCGTATTCCTGCTCCAAGACGCAGCACGCGCACAGTGTTGTCCCGCTGGTCACGGTCCATCGGTATGCACACCAGTGGCACCCCTGCCGCGAGGGACTTCATGACTGTGCCGTGCCCAGCGTTGGTGACGACGACCGAGGCTTCGCGCAGCACCCGGGTATGCGGGGCAGTCTGTAAGACCTCGACATTCGCACCGGCCTGGACCTCCGCCGGATCGACCGCGCGGCCAGTCGTGACCACCGCTCGTACCGCCAGTTGGCGCAAACCCTCAACTATCCGTCCGAGCAGGTCGACCTGATCTTGGTAGATCGAGCTCGCCGCGACAAGGACGAGTGGCTCGCTGCCTTGACGCTGCCAGTTCGCACTTTCGGCCCAATCGGGGTCGTCGACTTGAGGCCCGACATAGCGCACATTCCCTGGGAGCTGCGGCGCACCGAGGTCGAACGATGGGCTGGTCATCACGAGTACGCGGCTGCACCGGTCGTATAGCTCGAACACATTGTCCAGCGGCAGAAGTTCGTAGCGTTCGACGACGGCATTCAGCCGGGGAAGGGTGGGGGTCAAGAGCCGTGCTGCCACTCTCGGGCCAATTTTGTCGCTGACTTTGCCTAAAAACCCCTGACCGGGTGACCAGCCCGTGCCGAGCAGCGGCAGCCCGGGCGTGGGCCGCACATATGTCTGCGCGACGAGCGCCGCGGTGGGACGCCTGGTCGCGTGGGCTCCGATCAATATTCCGGGCAGCCCGTCGGCAAGGATGGCATCGACGGGGGACTCCCGGACGTGTCGAGATGACGTCACGGGCGAACCGGCTCGTCATCGCTTTGCCGGCGTAGATCCTTGGCGGCACGGAACGCCTGGTACGGGCTTCCGCCCTCCAGGGCGTCGATCATGGCCGTCTGCTCAGCGACGGAGTTGAAGTGAGGTGCTTCACGCCACGGTGAGAAGGCGCATCCCGCAGCCCGGGCAGACGGTTCGATCGTCGGATCACCCAGCGCGCGCACCTGGTGTCCGCGACCGACCAGTTCGGCACCGAGGCTGAGTGCAGGCAGCACCGTGCCTCCTGCGTCGATCACAGCCAGCAGGAAGCGAGCTGGAGGGCGGCCGCCTCTGCTGTTCATCTTGTGGGCTCATCGTTACGTCTCGTCGTGGATCCCCAGTATGCCGAGATCCCCGATCGGGAGCGGTCCGTGGCTCGTGCAGCGCGATAGCCTGGCGCCGGGAAGGGGAGCGATGGACGGGGCGGAAGCCCGGCGCCGAGTTGGAGCGAGTGCGCCGGCCGGCCACGCCGGAGGCCATCCCGCCTCGATGTGGGCGGCAGGTACCCCTGAGACCCGGTACGCCAAGAGCGACGACGGATACATTGCCTACCAGGTCTTCGGCGAGGGGTCCCACGATCTACTTTTCATCGGAAACTGGGCGAGCAACGTCGAGGTGATGTGGGAGCACCCGTCCATGGCGCGCTATCTGGGCCGGCTCGGCCGCTTCGCCCGGGTCATCTGCTTCGACAAACGAGGTGCCGGCCTCTCCGATCCTGTGGCGCTGGGCGCGCTGCCGACGCTGGAGCACTGGGTGGACGACGCGCGCATCGTCCTGGATGCCGCCGGCTCTGAGCAGGTCGCGCTGATCGGGGATGCCGAAGGTGGGCCTATGGCCATGATGTTCGCTGCCACCTACCCGCAACGCAGTCGGGCCTTGGTATTGGTGAATACCTTCGCCAGGATGCTTCGGGCGGACGACTACCCGATCGGGATGCCTGAGGAGGCCGCAGAACGGTTTCTCCAAATCTGGGAGCGCTCGTGGGGCACGGGGATCGTGCTCGAGCTTTCCGCTCCCAGCGTGGCCCGCGACCCAGAAATGCAGCGCTGGGTCGGCCGCTACATGCGACTCTCGGCGCCACCCGCGGCGGCCACCCGGATGTACCGCTGGGTGCTTCAGGTTGACGTGCGGTCGGTACTGCCGAGCATCCAGGCTCCAACACTGATCCTGCACCGGACCGAGAATCGGCATTACCGGGCGCCGATGGGCCGGTACCTCGCCGAGCACATCCCGGGAGCCAAATTTGTCGAGCTTCAAGGAGCTGACTGGTACCCGCCCTTCGTGAACGCTGAGCCGGTCCTTGATGAGATCGAAGAATTTCTGACCGGAACTCGTCCCGCGTCGGCACAGGATCGCATCCTGGCCACCGTGATGTTCACCGACATCGTTGGCTCGACCGATCTGGCCGCCAGGCTTGGTGATCAGCGCTGGCTCGACCTCAGGGCAGCGCACGACGGGCTGGTGCGGACCCATCTCGGCCGTTACCGGGGCGAGGAGGTCGCCACGACGGGCGATGGATTCCTGGCAACCTTCGACGGCCCGGCGCGGGCGGTGCGATGCGCCTCGGAGATCACCTCGGCGGTCCGATCGTTGGGGATCGAGATACGGGCCGGGTTGCACACCGGCGAGGTCGAAATCCAGGACGGACAGATCGCAGGCATCGCGGTCCACATCGCTGCGCGCGTCATGGCACTTGCCCACGAAGGGCGGGTGCTGGTGTCGGGAACTGTCAAGGATCTGGTGGTCGGCTCGGCCATTCAGTTCGCCGACAGCGGGTCTCACCAACTGAGGGGTGTCCCCGGCGAGTGGCGGCTGTTCGAGGTCACCGGGCTGCCCTGAACCCCGTCTGACTCAGACGCCGAAATGCGCCGCGAGGACGGACCGATAGCGTTCGCTGATCTCCTTGGCCGCGCGCTGGTCAGCTGCGGTCGGCTCATGTTGGCTGAGAACCGGGACCGGCCAGTCGGGAAGCGTCCCCGTTAACGCCCACGCCGCCTGCCGGGCGGCGCCCACGGCCACACTCTCGAAAGTGTCAGTGACCACGACGGGCAGTCCGAAGACTGTCGTAGCAATTCGGCGTACGGCCTCAGACTGAGATGCCCCGCCGGTCAAAGTGACCGAGGTGATGTTGCCGGTCTGATCGCGCAGCACCTCGACGCCGTAGGCGAGGCTCCACAACACGCCTTCGATGGTGGCGCGCGCAATGTTCGCCGGGGTCATGTTCGCGAGGGTCAGCCCGACAAGCTGACCTCGAGCGTCCGGCAGCGGCGGCGTCCGCTCACCCTCGAGGTAGGGCATGAAGCTGACACCGTGGCTACCGGGCTCGGCGCTGAGTGCGAGTTGGCTGAGTTCGTCCAGCGTGACGCCCAGTACCTCGGCGGTGGCTACCAGATTCCGAGCGCCATTGAGCGTGCACACCAGCGGGAGGAACTCGCCGGTGGCGTCAGCGAAGCCAGCAACGGTTCCCGTTGGCTCGTGTGTTTGCCGGTGGCTCTTGGTGAAAGCCGTGCCACTGGTGCCGACCGAGATGACGGCAGCGCCGGCCGCCACGCCGAGGCCCAACCCGCCCGCCATATTGTCGCCGGTGCCTGGTGCGATGGCGACTCCGCTTGGGGTGTAGCCAATCACCTCGCTGGGAGCGGCAACGCGTGGCAGATCAAGATCATGACCGAGTGCAAGCTCGACGAGGTCGTTTCGATATTGGTTGGCCGTCGCGTCGAAGTAGCAGGTGCCGGATGCATCTCCGCGATCTGTGGTTGGCGCGAAACTCCGATCCCCGATTTGCCAGCTCAACCAGTCGTGCGGTAACACGACCGAGGTTGTCTTTGCAGCGTTCTTCGGCTCTGCCCGGGCCAGCCACCTGATCTTGGCGACGGTCATTGAGGCAACCGGGACGGAGCCCACCGCGTCCGCCCACACCGCTGGGGCCTCCCAGCTCGGCGATCAGGTCTTCGGCGTCCGGAGCAGACCTGTTGTCGTTCCACAACAAGGCATCGCGGACGAGCTCACCATCCTCGTCCAGGGTCACCATGCCGTGTTGCTGTCCGCCCACCGCCAGCGCAGCAACGCCATCGAGGAGGGCGGGATCGGATGTTGCCTCCTGATAGGCCGCCAGCCAGGCGGATGCCGGCACCTCGGTGCCTGAGGGGTGTGAGGCCCGGGCGATGCGGACGACCGCGCCGGTCTCGACATCGCAAACCACGATCTTGACCGACTGAGTCGATGAGTCCACTCCGGCGACAAGTGTCATAAGGTCCCTCCGACGGTGATGGTGATGCCACGTTCCACGAACGGCTGCAAGGCAGCTTGACCAGGAGAGTCGGAGACGGCTATCGAGTCGATCTGCTCAAGTGAGGCGAACTGCACGAAGGCGGAGGCCCCGAAGCTGTCCCGATCGGCCAGCGCGATGACCCGCTCACCTGAGGCCACCTCGACCCGCGATACGGCGGCAGCGGCCGGCGTCGCCTGGGTCAGGCCGTGCTGAATGCTTATTCCCGCTGGACAAACCACGCTGACGTCCACGTGCAACCGCTCCATCTCATGCACGGCCCAGTCGCCCTCTTGTGCCCGAGTGATCGGCGACACTGTCCCGCCGATGTTGTAGACCTCCAGCCGGCTGGCTCGCGACAGCACGATGGCGGCGTCAAGGGAGTTGGTCACGACCGTCAGCCCGCGCGTCTCTGGTGGGGAACCGACGATGCTATGAGCGAGTGCGAGCGACAGGTTTCCGGTGCCGATCAGGATCGTGCCACGCCGCGGCAACTCTGCCCAGACTCTACGGGCCAGCCCAAGGTCATCCTGAGCGGTCGGGGGGTGGCTGTTGCGGAGTGCCAGTGGATGAGTAACGATGCGCACCGCACCGCCGTGGACGCGTTGCAGCTTGCCGGCGCTCTCCATAGCGCGCAGGTCGCGCCGGATGGTCTCCTGCGCGACTCCAAGTCGATTTGCAATGTCTACAACGTCCACCCGCCCTTCGGCGGCCAGGAGGTCACTGATCGCCTGGAAGCGAGCCGTCGCCTGCGCGTTATGGACGGTGGCGCGCACTACCGCCTCCGAATTGCGCAGCGTGCGAATGTCACAGGTACACCCTCGTACGCGTTGACCGAATGTCTGTAAATGGCCTTCGAATCGCTTCTTTAGCGGAGGCTAGCGCAGCTCCTACAGCTGGTCCAGTGTCGGAGTTGTGGGTCTGGTCCGACCAGCTTCGCCCCGTTTGCCTGTCGCTGATCTCCGCGGCCCGCCTTCGGTCTTCGTGTGAAGATGGTGCCAGAAAGGCAGCCATGACGATGTATCCGCCCGAACGGCAGCGGGCGATCACCGAGTTGTTGATCCAGCGCGACGGTCGACGGGCCAGCGTGACGCAGATCAGCGAGCAGCTCAGAGTCACCACCGAGACAGTGCGCCGTGATCTTGATGTGCTGGAGCGGCGCGGCGTGCTGCGCAGGATTCGGGGTGGCGCAGAGCTGATGGACTCCACACCGTTCGAGCAGGCGCTGGCTGCCCGGCATGCGGAGCAGTTCGAGGACAAGCTCGTTATCGCTCGCCGAGTCGCTGAAGAGCTTCCGCAGGACGGTGTCGTAGTGCTCGATTCCGGCTCGCTCACCTTGTTCTGCGCTGAGGCGATGCCGAAGGACCGAGCCGTCGCAGTGGTGACCAACAACCTTCCCGCGGCTCTGTATCTGGCTGATTTCGACAATCTCCGAATCTTCACACTCCCCGGAACGATCAGAGGACTGACCTCGGCTGCAGTCGATGCTTGGACCACTCGGCGGCTCAGCACCCTGACCGTTGACCTGGCGATCATCGGCGTCAACGGCCTGACGCCGACGCACGGCCTAACGACAACCAACCCTGAAGAGGCAGCAACGAAGCGAGCCATGCTGCTCTCCGCCCGGCGGCGGATCGTGCCGGTAATCTCCGGGAGGATCGGCCGAAACTCGTTCTGCTCATTCGCCGCTGTGAACGAGGTGGATTTGGTGGTCACTGATGCGGCAGCGAATGCTGAGATCGTCAGTGAGCTGGCTGCCGCCGGGCCTGAGGTCGTCATAGCGGAGTAACAGGCTCTGAGTAGGTGCTGGGCTTTGCGTCGGATCGTGAATCCCGACAGGATGGGGCGAGTGGCAGAGCAGGCGCGGTCGGATCGCTCGCGACGCCGCGCGTCGGGGCGTGCTGGAGTCTCGCAGTCAAACGCTGAAGGCGCGGGGCAGTCTCAAGCCCAGCGCTCCGATCAGCGCGCCCGGCAGCAACGGGGTCGTTCGGAGTCCCCGGAGACCAAACTTCAGCGACGAGGCGATCGACAACGCCGAGAGGCTTCGGAACGGGCGCCGAAGCCGACGCAGAGCGCACGACCGGGTTTGGCGCGTCGCAGGAGCGAGCCGCCCATCCCCGAAGGTGTGGACTCGCGTTCCCTTCATAGGGCAGTCCGGGCGGAGCTACGCAGCCTGCCCAAGGATCTCGCCGAAATCGTCGCCGCACATCTGGTGGTGGCGGGAAGACTCATCGACCATGATCCCGAACAGGCGTACGCCCATGCCGAGGCCGCTCGCCGCCGTGCGTCTCGACTGCCGATCGTCCGCGAGGCGGCGGCTGAGACGGCCTACGCCGCTGGTCTATACGATGTTGCGCTCACCGAATTCCGCGCGCTGCGGCGCATGACCGCAACGCCGGACTACCTACCGGTGATGGCTGATTGCGAGCGCGCTCTGGGTCGGCCGCACAATGCACTCAAGCTGGCACGAGAGGCCGATCGGGCCGGACTCGACCCGGCGCTGCGAATCGAGATGATCATCGTTGAAGCGGGTGCTCGGCGCGATCTGGGCCAAGATCACGAGTCACTGCGGATTCTGGAGCGGGCTGTGGACCGGGCGCGACCTGAAAGCATTTCACCTACAGCCGTAGCCAGGCTGCGCTACGCGTACGGCGACGCGCTGCTTGCGGCGGGCCGGGAGTCGGAAGCGCGGCACTGGTTTGCATCTGCGGCGCAGCTCGATCTTGATCACGAGACAGATGCACAGCAACGAACCGATGAGCTCGATGGCTTCTTGATCGACTACGACGAGGATGACGAGGTAGACAGCCAGTCACTGCATGAGGCCGCGCGGGACAGTTCGGAATGAGTCCACCAGCCGCGCTGATCGAGTCCTACGACGCGGTGTTGTTCGATCTCGATGGCGTCATCTATCTGGGTCCGGTCGCCGTGCCGGGCGCCGCATCCGGCATTGCGCGACTCTACGATCGTGGCACCAAGATCGGGTTCGTCACCAACAACGCCGCCCGCCCGCCGGCTGCGGTCGCGGACCATCTAGTCGAGCTTGGTATACCGGCGAGCGCGGCGGATATCGTCACCTCGGCGCAGGCCGCTGCACATCTGCTGGTCAACCGCTTCGGTGCTGGCGCCAGAATCCTCGCCGTCGGGGGTGACGGAGTCATTGCCGCGCTGAGCGAAGCAGGCCTCGTGGGAGTGCATTCTGCAGATCACCATCCGGTCGCGGTGATCCAAGGTTACGGCTTCAACTTGGCCTGGCAGGAGCTCAACGAAGCCGCGATCGCCATCCAACGCGGTGCGCATTGGGTAGCGACGAACATCGATCCGACTCGGCCGACCGATCGTGGCCTGGTTCCGGGGAACGGCGCCGCGGTCGCCGCAGTCAAGATGGCGGTAGGGGTGGAGCCGGCCGAAGTAGCCGGCAAGCCCTATCGGCCGTTGCTGGATGACACAGTTGAGCGGCTCGGCGCGCGCCACCCGTTATTCGTGGGGGATCGGCTCGACACTGACATTGCCGGCGCTGTGAACGCGGGTCTGGACAGCATGTTCGTGCTCTCTGGATCTCATAGCGCTGAAGACCTCCTGGCGGCAATGCCCGGGGAACGGCCAACGTTCGTGGGCCAGGATCTCCGGGCACTCTTGCATCCTGGGCTCACCGTCGTTCAGAAAAAAATGGGAGAGTTCCGGTGCGGTCACGCGACCGCGTCCGTAGTGGATGGCCGCCTCATGGTCCAGGTCGATGGCGAGGGCGGCATCGAGGCCATCTGGGCCGCTGCCCATGCGACCTGGTGGGCCGTTGACCATGGATCAGCGCCCGACTGGCAGGAAGCGCTGGAACAGCTGCGATAACCATGATGCGCTAGAACAGCTGCGATAACGTGGCACTGCGGCGCTCCCGTACTTACGCGTCAGAAATCAGCGCCTCTTTTGAGGCCGAAGAAAGGCGTCAAGCGTGGCCGAGGCATTGCAGGCCTACATCAACATGGTGACCGGCGTGACCAGAAGCACCCAGGCAAAGGCCGCGGCCACCGCCCGGGCGCTGCTGAGGCAAGCCGGCTTGGAGAAAGCTGCGACGGAGACTGGTGATCGAGCCACGAAGCTCGCCGAAGAGATCATGAATGCGAGTCGCGCCAATCGGGAGCTGTTGCAGCACTTCATGACGGCCGAGGTCGACAAGGCGGCGGCGTGGCTCGGCTTCGCGCGCGCCGAGGAGGTTCAGGCGCTCCGGGATGAGATTGCCGGCTTGCGAGCACAACTCGACGAGGCGATCGCGCGTAGCGCGAAATCTGCGTCCGGGAGTAGGGCTACGGCGAGGAAGGCGCCTGCGAAGAAAACGGCGGCCGCAATGAAGCCCACCAACAAGGCAACGACGAGGCGTCCTGGCCAAGAGCCGCCGCGCACGGCGGCGAGCTCGGAGAGCGCCTCGGATCCAGACGAGCAGTGAGCGAGCCGGACGAGCGGCAGGTGGAAGACCTGGCGCCACACTTTGGAACGAGCCTGCCGCCGACCGGGCACCCTGCGGTAGATGACGCGCTGCGCGAGCTTGCCGACCTGGGCTCGGCGCCGCTTGCCGATCATCACGATCGGCTCGCGAAAGCCCATGAAGCATTGCATGAAGCACTGGACCGACCGGACGACCAACGTGCCGACGGGAAGCCTCGCTGAACTGTGACTGAGCGCCTGGATCGTGAGCTGGTCAGGCGCGGGCTGGCCCGCTCGCGTACTCACGCGCAGGCAATGATCAACGCCGGTCAAGTCATAGTCGACGGTTCGGTTGTGGAGCGGCCGGGCGAGCAGGTGGCGTCATCGGCTGCCATCCACGCCCCAGATGATCGCTATGTCTCACGCGGTGCTCACAAGCTCATCGGTGCCCTTGATGACTTCCAGCTCAGCGTTACTGGCCGAGCCCTCGACGCAGGCGCTTCGACAGGAGGTTTCACGCAGGTGCTCCTGGCGCGCGGCTGTCAGCAGGTGATTGCCATCGACGTCGGCAGCGGTCAGCTGGCTCCTGTGCTGGGTGCGGACCCTCGTGTCCGACACCGTGAAGGAATCAATCTCCGGGACCTGCGGCTGGAGCATGTCGGCGGAGTTCGGGTCGATCTGGCGGTAGCCGACGTCTCTTTCATCTCACTGAGGTTGTTGGTGGGCCCACTCGTCTCGGTCACCCGAGATGACGGCTGGGTACTGCTGCTGGTCAAGCCACAGTTCGAGGTAGGGCGGGAGTTGTTGGGCAAGGGTGGGGTAGTCCGCACTCCCGCGCACCAACTCCAGGCAATCTCTGGCGTGATCGACGCCGCTGGCGAGTGCGGCTGGCGTTGTGTGGGCGCGGTCCCTAGCCGGCTGCCGGGGGCATCAGGCAACCGTGAATTCTTTGTCCTGCTGCGGCGAACCGAATCTGCGGCAGACCTCGATCTGACCACGCTCGTTCAGGATTGATCACGATTCCCAGCGGTCATGCTCGCGGCTGGCGTCGCAGCGAGCGGAGCGATCAATCAAACACTGAATATGCTGTGGCAGGTGAGTGAGGCCCCAGCCCAGAAGCCTGCCCAGCCGAGCGGTCTAGGCCCAGATTCGAACCGTCGCGTCGCCGTGCTGACCCATATGGGCCGGCCTGCCGCCGTCGCCGCGGCAACGCGTCTGGTCGAGGGGCTGAGTGCAGCCGGCATCGTCTCCGCTCTGCCCGCCGACGACATAGCCCTCCTTGATCCGCGGCTGGCACACGCGATGACACCGCTCAGCAAGCCAGTAACCCTTGATGACGGAATTGAGCTGATGGTGGTCTTGGGAGGCGACGGCACAATCCTGCGCGGCGCGGAGTGGGTCCTGCCTAGCGAAATTCCGCTCCTCGGGGTGAACCTTGGGCACGTCGGCTTTCTGGCCGAGGCTGAGTCCTCAGAGATCGACACCATCGTCGCTCGTGTGGTTGAGCGCTCCTACACCGTTGAGGAGCGATTCACCATCGATATCACTCTCCGCGATTCCAAGACCTTCCGGTCCGAATGGTCCTCCTACGCAATCAACGAGGTGTCGATCGAGAAAGCTTCGCGGGAGCGAATGCTCGAGGTGCTGGTGGAGGTCGATGGCCGGCCACTTTCTCGCTGGGCCTGCGACGGAATGCTGGTTTCCACACCCACCGGCTCGACTGCGTACGCTTTCTCGGCCGGTGGGCCGGTGATCTGGCCGGGCGTTGACGCACTCCTGGTGGTACCGCTCAGCGCGCATGCACTCTTCGCGCGACCGCTGGTGCTCAGTCCTACTTCGACTGTGGTGGTGGAAGTTCTCGACGCTTCCCCGACTCACGGCATGGTCTGGTGTGACGGCCGCCGTTCGGTCGAATTGCACGCAGGTATGGAGATCGAAGCGACCCGCGGAAAGCAGCGGCTCCGATTGGCGCGGCTCTCGCAGGCGCCGTTCACGGACCGATTGGTGCAGAAATTCGGCCTTCGAGTGGAGGGCTGGCGAGGGTCGGCCGATCCAGCCATCACCATGATCGACACTCCTGTATGATCACCGAGCTGCGCATCGCAGACCTGGGCGTCATCAAGGACGCGACGATCGGGCTCGATCCCGGCCTGACCGTGGTGACCGGGGAGACCGGTGCGGGCAAGACGATGATCGTCAGCGGGCTCGGATTGCTTCTCGGCGGACGGGCCGACCCGCGAGCGGTTCGCCGGGGGTCAGAGCGGGCCCGCGTGGAAGGCCGGTTTCGGATCGACAATCCTGAACTGCTGCAGCGGGTTGCCGAGGCGGGCGGCCAGATGGACGACGACGAGCTGCTCCTGGGACGTCATGTCACAGCGGCCGGGCGTTCCCGTGCCTTCCTGGGTGGTGCGCAGGTACCGGCTGGTGTATGCGCGGAACTGACGGCTGAGCTGGTCACGATCTATGGGCAGGCGGAGCAGGAGCGGCTCACCGTGGCCGACAGACAACGGCAGCTCTTGGATCGTTTCGCCGGCACTGCCGTACTGGAACCGCTTGCCAGATACACCGCTTTATGGTCCGAGGATCGCGCGGCACGGACGGATCTGGCTGAACTCCGTGCTGAGGCGCAGAGCCGAGCCCGCGAGATTGATCTGTTGACCTTCGGCCTCGAAGAGATCGAGCGAATCGGACCTGGCGCTGGCGAGGACGTGACGCTGGCGGCAGAGGCTGTGCGGCTTCAGTCCGCTGACGATTTGCGGGAATCGGCTCAGTCGACCGTACATGCCCTCGCCGGTCCCGATGATGAGGCCGGTGGTGCGCTGGCGATGCTCTACACGGCCCGCAAGGTGTTCGAGCCGGCGGTCTCTGGAGATCCTGCGGCGACGCAGCTGGGTGATCGACTGGCTGAGGCGAGCTATCAGCTCACCGATCTGACGGCGGATTTGGCCCGCTATCTGGATGGCTTGGACAGCGAGCCTGGGCGACTGGAGCAGATCGCTGATCGCAGAGCTCAGCTCAGCACGCTGACCCGGAAATACGGCAGCACATGTGACGAGGTCTTGCAATGGGCTGCAAACTCTGCCGTCCGGCTCACCCAACTCGAACAGAGCGATGAGCGGATCGATACCTTGACCGAGCGACTCGAGGAGCTGTGGACCGAGTTAACCGCACTTGCCGCTCAGATCAGTGTCGCCAGACAGGAGGCGGCAGCAAGATTCAGTGAGTTGGTCCGCGTCGAGCTTGCCGCATTGGCCATGCCGCACGCGCAGCTCAGCTTCGAGGTAACCAGTGCTGATCACGGCCCGTGGGGCGCCGACCGGGTGGATCTGGTGTTTGCCGCCAACCCGGGCGGCGAGCTGCGCAGTCTGGGCCGAGTGGCGTCGGGTGGCGAACTGTCGCGAGTCCGGCTGGCCTTGGAGGTGGTCCTTGCGGCCGATCGCGAAGCCGTCACTCTGGTCTTCGACGAGATCGACGCGGGTGTTGGGGGCAAGGTTGCGGTGGAGGTGGGTCGCCGCCTCGCCAGGCTCTCCCTGCACACCCAAGTGGTTGTTGTCACCCATCTCGCACAGGTTGCCGCCTTTGCGGATCGGCACTATGTGGTGGTGAAAGCGGACGACGGCCAGGTAACGACCAGCGGAGTTGTTTTGGTTGCTGACGAGGACCGCGCAGTGGAGCTGGCCCGGATGATGGCAGGTCTGGAGACGACGGAGTCTGCTGTGGCCCACGCCAGCGAATTGGTAGAGCTTGCCGCCGCGACGCGGCGGCAGTGAATCACGATCGCGCAAGCGCCGGTTGGATAAAGGCGCCAATCTCATGAAGCTCTCACGTGAGGCTGCATAGCGTCCACGTATGCGGGTGCTGGTCGTCGAGGAAGTATCCTCGCGCGTCGCGAGACGGCTGACCGGCCGGTGCTGATCAGGGTTGGCTCGCTTCGACTCGACCCGACCAGGTCGCGAGTCTGGCGACACGAGCGGGAGATTCGGTTGTCGACCCGCGAGTTAGCCCTGCTCGAGGCTTTCATGCGACGCCCGGGCCAGGTCCTGAGCCACCACCAGCTGCTGAATGCGGCGTGGAACCTCGGGCACGATTACCGCTCCAACGTCATCGAGGTGTACGTCCGCTACCTCAGGGAAAAGATCGACCGCCCGTTTGGCGTACGGTCGCTGGAGACCGTACGAGGAGTCGGTTACCGGCTGCGTCGCGACGGCGGCATATAGCTTTCCCACGCTCACAGCTCGCCAGAGCAGCACGGGGTGGAAGTATTGACACCGAGATGCGACTTCCCACCCTGCTGCGCAAACGCGGAACACCTACCCAGATCGGCGGTGTTGCCCGGCTGGATCGGCGTACCAAGAACCTCACCAAACGGCTCCGCCCTGGTGAGCTCGCGATCATCCATCACAGCGACCTGGATCGAGTCAGCGCAGAGGCCCTCGTCGAGGCCGGCCCTGCGGCAGTAGTTAACGCGGTGTCCTCAGTCTCAGGTCGCTATCCCAACCTCGGGCCGGGGATTCTGCTGGAGGCCGGGATTCCGCTCATTGACAATGTTGGCGACCACATCTTCACCCGCGTCCACGAAGGCGAGTCGCTGACGCTGGATGGTGGCAACCTGGTCAACTCGACCGGCACAGTGGTCGCGGAGGGCACCCTCTACACCAGCCAAATCCTGGAGGACCATCTCGAGTACGCCCGGACTGGTTTGTCGGATCAGATCGAGGCGTTTGCCGAGAACACGATGAACTACCTGCGAGTGGAGAAAGAGCTGCTGCTCGAGGGTGTCGGCGTCCCCGACGTGGCAGCCGAAATTGCGGGGCGGCACGTGTTGATCGTGGTGCGCGGTTACGACTATCGCGGTGATCTGGCTGCGCTGAGGCCATACATCTCGGAGTACCGACCTCTGCTGATGGGGGTTGATGGGGGAGCCGATGCACTGATCGAGGCCGGCTACAAGCCCGACATGATCATCGGTGACATGGATTCATGTTCCGACGGGACCCTCCGGTGCGGCGCCGAGCTGGTGGTGCATGCCTATCATGACGGGCATGCGCCGGGGATGGAGCGCATCGAGAAGCTCGGGCTCCAGGCAGTGGTATTTCCAGCACTCGGTACCAGCGAGGACGCTGCCATGCTGCTTGCTGACTCCAAAGGAGCCAGCTTGATCGTCGCTGTGGGCACGCATGCCTCGCTTGTGGAGTTCCTGGACAAGGGACGAGCAGGGATGGCCTCAACGTTCCTGACCCGGCTTCGCGTTGGCCCCAAGCTGGTTGACGCAAAGGGGGTGTCCCGGATCTACCGCAGCCAGATCAAGACCTGGCACCTGATGCTATTCGTGTTGTCCGGCATCCTGGCGCTTCTCACAGCGCTGCTGTTCACCGACGTGGGCTGGGCATTCGGCAACGTCATCGTTGCGCGGATCCGCGACCTGCTCTACTGGATAAAGGAACTCATCACTTGATCAATTTCCGCTACCACATCGTGTCGTTGATGGCGGTCTTCATTGCCTTGTCCGTAGGTATTGCAGTTGGTGTGTCACTCAGCCCGTCGGTCGACCAGGGGTTGCTCCAGCAGGCAGCGCAGGATCGTAAGCAGGTAGCGGATCTGCGCGCGGAGCTGGATCGGCGCAAGGCACTCGACGATTACCGCAACGCCTACGACGAACAGGTCGGTGAAGCTGTAACTGCGGGCGTATTGAGCGGGCAACGGGTCGCCACGGTGGCAATGCCCGAAGCTCCGGAGGACGTGGTGCAGTCCATTTCGACTGCTGTCGAGGCAGCTGGCGGCACCGTGGTACGCGAAGTCGACGTCAACGCCGAAGCCTTCGACGCCGGGAAGGCAGAGGACGTCACCGACGCATTGGCCAACTACGTCGGCCCGCTTGGTCTCAACGACAGCATGTCCACTGCGACCAGGTTTGGCGTCGCCCTGGGAAGATCGATTGGGTCGAAGGAGATGGAAGATCGCGACCCACTCGCGCTGGCCCTGGGGGAGTCGCTGGAAAGCCGGGGCCTGGTGACGATCAGCGAGGGATCGCCAGCCCAAGCGCAGCTGATCATTGTGGTCACTGCTCCGGCAGCGGATCCGCGACCGACACCGGAGGAGCTCACCGCACACGTCCAGTTTCAAGTCGGGCTGACAACGCGGGGCGGAGTGGTCCTGGCCGGTCCGAACAGCGAGGACATCGAGGGCACTGATGTGCTGGCGGCCCGATCGGATCCGACCGCGGTGGATAGCCTCAGCACTGTGGATGTGGCCGACCTCAGCAGCGGCGTGACCACTGTCGTACTGGCTGGCAAGGAGCGACTGCTCGGCCGTCCAAGTCAGCACTACGGTGCACTGACGAGGGCCGACGCCCCGCTGCCCGAGCTGCCGGTGCGCTAATGACGCATCGGCTGCTGGCCTGCGCGGCCTCGGGGTGTGCTGCGGCTCTGGTGGCAGCAGGCGCCAACCGACGAGCGACGCAGGCACTGCCAAACAACGCCGCTCGCTCTCCAGACATCACCGAATCAATGTCGCCTTGGATCCGGACCAACCACGCAGGTGCGAGCGTCACTCTCGCAGAAGGTCCGATCGCGATCGGCGCGCTGCTCGTCGGTGCGGGCATCGACCGGCTGCTGGACCGGTCGGGTCGCCGGAGCCTGCCGGTGGTCGTGGCTGGCGTCGGATCTGGCGTCGTTGGAGCGTACGACGACCTCCTCGGAACGACCCAGGCGAAGGGCTTCCGCGGACATGTTCGTGCGCTGCGCTCCGGTGAGGTGACCAGCGGGATGATCAAGATTGTCGGAATCGGCCTGAGCGCCGCCGCCGCCGCCGCCCTCATCCAGCGCACCAGCCCGAACTGCCCGAAGCCGGTATGCCGGGCTCTCGACGGCATGCTCGACACCGCGCTCATTGCCGCGTCAGCCAATCTCACCAATCTGCTCGACCTGCGGCCCGGCCGAGCTGCAAAGGCGATCATCCTGCTGGGCGCAGGCCTGTTGGGGTCCGGTGCCGCGCCGGCGGTCGGTGCTGCTGCGGGCAGCCTGCCGACCGATCTGGCAGCCCGATCCATGCTCGGTGACTGCGGCGCCAATGCGCTCGGCGCTGCTGTCGGCACTGCCGCTGCTCAGTCCCTGCCGCGGGCGTTCCGGCTCCTCGCGTTCGGCGCGGTTGCGGCGCTCACCGTGGCCAGCGAGCGGGTGAGCTTCACCGACGTGATCGAACGCACGCCGCTGCTGCGCCGCCTGGATCAACTTGGACGCCGGACCACGCGACTGTCCACGCCACGCGAGCAGAGACAATCCTCCGCGTGAGAGCCGGTCTCGCTTCAGTCGCCGCGGGCGTCGCGGGCCTCACCCTCGCAGCGCGCCTCGTCGGCTTCGGCCGGTCACTGGTCTTTTCGAAGACTGTTGGAGATACCTGCCTCGGCGACACGTACAACGCCGCCAACAGCTTGCCCAATGTGCTCTTCGAGATCGTCGCCGGCGGCGTCCTCGCCGGTGTTGTGGTGCCTGTCGTGGCACGCCATGTCGGCGCGGGGCGAAGGCCTGACGCTGCGCGCACCGCGTCAGCGCTGATGACCTGGACCCTGTTGGTGCTGACGCCGGCCGGGCTGGCAGTGCTCGCCGGCGCGCGGCTGTTCGCAGCCACCTTCGCCAAGGCCGACTGCGCAGGCAGTGCAGACGCCTTGGCCGCGCTCGTCGTCATGTTCGCGCCGCAGGTTTGGCTCTACGGCTTGGCGGTGGTCAGCGCGGGCATACTCCAGGCTCATCATCGGTTCCTCGCTGCCGCGGCGGCACCGCTGCTCTCCAGCTTGGTGGTGATCATGGCCTACCTCAGCTACGCCACCCTGGCGGCCCCATCGGCGAACGAGGAGCCGACACAGCTGACCAGCCAGGCTCTCGCCGCGCTGGGATGGGGCACGACGTTGGGTGTGCTCGCCCTGGCAGCCTGCACGCTGGTGCCACTGCGCCGGATCGGGCTTCGGCTCAGGCCGCGGCTGCGTTTTGCCGGAGGTGACCGCTCGGTGATCATGACGATCGCCGCAGCAGGGATCGTCGGCCTGGTGTTGCAACAGCTCAGCGTGTTGTTGATCAGCTGGTCGGCACAGCAGACCGGTGATCAAGGTGCTTTGACCCGGTTCACCTGGGCAAACGCCATCTATCTGCTTCCCTACGCCGTGCTGGCCGCCCCACTGCTGCAGCTGACCTTCCCCCGGCTCGCCGCCGCCGCCGAACAGAGCCGAGCAGACGTCGGCCGTGTGCTCTCCGAAACTGGTCCAGCAACCGTCGTCATGGCGTGGCTCGGCGCTGCCTTGCTGGTGGCGACCGCTGTCCCGGTGGCCCGTGTGTTCGTATTGGGCCCCGGCTCAGGGCGCACGGATGCACTGGTCTGGCCGATCGTGGCGTTCGCGCCGGCAGTCGTCGGGTTCACCCTGCTTGGACTGGCGTCACGCACTCTGCTCGCCCAGCATCTGGGCAAGGCGTCGGGCATCGCGAATGCCAGCGCTTGGGCCGCGGTCATCGTTTGCGTAGCCGTGCTGCGCCCGTTGGTTCCGGGCGCCTGGCTGGTGCCGGCGATGGCAGGCAGCGTGTCGCTGGGGATGGTCGTGGGCGCGGTCGCGGGGTGGGTGCTGCTCCGACGCTCTGGGCTTGAAGGGGTCGGGCTGACAAGACCGATGTTGGTAGGCCTGGCGGCTGCCGTGTTGGCGGCCAGTGTGGGGGCGCTCGGCTCGCAGCTTTTGGCGGGGGCCGGCATCGTTGCAGCGGTGCTTGGCGCCTGCACCTTGGCTGTGCTCTGTGTCTTAGTGTTCACAGCGATGCTGCGACTTCTGGCACCCTCGCTGCTCGCCCAGATGTGGGCGCTGCGGCGGCGTGCGCCGTCGGCAGAGGTGGGTTCCGCGTGAAGGTTGCACAGCTGCTGACGGCCAGTACTGGCGGGATCGGGCGTCACGTGGCGAGCATCACCCCACGGCTGGAGCAGCGCGGTCACCAGATCCGGGTGTTCTGCCCGAAGGCCACGGCCGAGGCCCAAGGATTTAGAGAGCTTGGCTTTGATGTATGGCCGCTCACCAGCCAGCGCCGGTTTATCGGCGCCGATCTGGTGCACGCGCACGGACTCAAGGCGGGTTGGTTGGGGATCCCGATCGCCTGGATGTTCCGCGTACCCCTCGTCGTGACGTGGCATAACGCAGTGTTGGGCGACGGACCTGCGCCGGCAGCGGCTCGCCAGATGCAACGAGCGGTGGCAGTGGGGGCGGATTTGACGCTTGGCGCTAGTCGCGATCTCGTTGCTGAGGCTCAACGGCTCGGGGCCAAGAATGCACGGCTGTCGCCGATCGCGGCACCGGCGGTACCGGCCGCCTTGATCAGCCGTGACGAGCAGCGACGGGCTCTTGGTGCTTACGCAGACGACACCGTGGTACTCACGGTCAGCCGGCTGGCACCTCAGAAAAACCTGGGCATGGTCCTCGACATTGCCGCGGCAGTACGCAACAGGCCCGATCTACGGTTTGTGGTTGTCGGCGATGGGCCGCAGCATGATGTGCTACAGCGCCGTATCAGCGACGAGCATCTGCAGGTGTCCTTGCCGGGACGGAGCGATGACATCGGGTCGTTGCTCGCGGCTGCCGACCTCGCCCTGCTTACCTCCACCTGGGAAGCCCGCGCGCTGGTCGCCCAGGAGGCTCTGCTGGCTGGCGTGCCGCTGGTCAGTACCCGGGTGGGTGGCATCGAGGAGTTGGTTGGATCGGCAGCAGTGCTCGTCCCACCCGGCGATGTCGAAGAGGCAGCGCGCCAGGTCATTGCGGTTGCCGACAACCCCGACAAGCGGCGCCGTCTCAGAGAGTCGGGCCTGCAACAGGCAGCCGCCTGGCCCGACGAAGACACTGTTGTTGACAATCTGGTCGAGGCGTATGCCGACCTCACTCGAGATCGGCGTTATAAAGGCTTCTGGGACGACTCCGGCGGGTTCACCGTGCGATAGCGCTGTACGACGTAAGCTGGAGGTCCGTGGGGTACCGCGAGAAATTCACCAAGCATCTGTTTGTGACCGGGGGGGTCGCCTCCTCACTCGGCAAGGGGCTCACAGCCTCCAGTCTTGGCAACCTGCTGATCGCTCGTGGACTGAGCGTATCCATGCAGAAGCTGGACCCTTATCTCAATGTCGATCCCGGAACGATGAACCCGTTCCAGCACGGCGAGGTGTTCGTCACCGAAGATGGCGCGGAGACCGATCTCGACGTTGGTCACTACGAGCGTTTCCTGAATGTCAACCTCTCTGGCGAGGCCAACATCACCACTGGAAAGGTCTACTCCTCAGTGATCGCCAAAGAGCGGCGGGGAGATTACCTGGGTGACACCGTGCAGGTCATTCCCCACATCACCAACGAGATCAAAGAGTCGATGTTGGCCATGGGAGGGCCGGACATCGATGTAGTCATCCACGAGATCGGTGGCACTGTCGGTGACATCGAGTCTTTGCCATTCCTGGAGGCGGCACGTCAGGTGCGGCACGACGTGGGCCGGGAGAATGTGTTTTTCCTGCATGTCTCCCTGGTGCCATACATCGGTCCCAGCGGCGAGCTGAAAACCAAACCGACCCAACACTCGGTTGCTGCGCTACGTCAGGTCGGCATCCAGCCGGATGCGGTGGTGTGCCGGTCCGATCGAGACATTCCCGATTCGGTGAAACGCAAGATCTCTTTGATGTGTGACGTCGACGAATCCGCTGTGGTGGCCGCGATCGATGCCGTGAGCATTTACGACATTCCGAAGGTGCTGCATTCTGAAGGGTTGGACGCGTACGTGGTGCGACGGCTCGACCTGCGGTTCCGCGATGTGGACTGGACACGTTGGAACGACCTGCTCGACCGGGTGCACCACCCGAAGGAGCAAGTGACAATCGCGCTGGTCGGGAAGTATGTCGACCTGCATGATGCGTACCTCTCCGTTTGCGAGGCGCTGCGCGCCGGTGGTTTCGCCAACCACGCAAAGGTCGTGATCCGCTGGGTCGGCTCCGACGACTGCCAGACTCGGGAGGGCGCGGCCCGGATTTTGAGCGAGGTCGACGGCGTCGTTATCCCAGGCGGCTTCGGGATCCGAGGCGTGGAAGGCAAGGTGGGGGCCATCCGCTACGCCAGGGAGAACCAGATCCCGATCTTGGGACTCTGCCTCGGCCTGCAGTGCATGGTGATCGAGGTTGCTCGGCACATGGCCGGCCTCGACGGAGCCGACAGCAGCGAGTTTGCACCTGATACCCCGCATCCGGTCATCGCGACGATGGCCGAGCAGGTCGCGATCGTCGAGGGCGGCGGCGACCTTGGCGCGTCCATGCGCCTCGGTTCCTATCCGGCCGAACTTCTGGCCGGCTCGATCGTTGCCAAGCGCTACGGTCAGGCACATGTCGAGGAGCGTCATCGGCATCGTTATGAGGTCAACAACGCTTACCGCGACCAGCTGGAGGATGCGGGTCTGGTGATCAGCGGCACCTCGCCGGACCACAAGCTGGTCGAGTTCATTGAGTTGCCGAGCGAGATCCATCCCTACTTCGTCGCCACTCAAGCGCACCCAGAGCTGAAATCGCGGCCAACGAGACCACACCCACTCTTCGTCGGTCTCATCGAGGCGGCGCTGGACCGCAAGCTGGCCACGCGGCTGCCGGTAGACGACGACCATCGATGATCATTCTCGGTCCCGACGAGCTGGCCGACGCGCCACTCGCATGGCCGGTCGACTCCTCGACTGTGCTGGCCCGGGGCGGGATCAGCAGCTATGTCCAAGATCAGGTGAGGACGCCCGACGGCCAGCTGATCGCGCGGGAATATCTGAAGCACCCGGGAGCGGTCGGAGCAATCGCGCTCGATGATCATGGCCGGGTCGCTTTGGTCCGACAATACCGGCATCCGGTACGCCACCGCCTGATCGAGCCGCCCGCAGGACTGCTCAATGTCGCAGGCGAGGATTACCTCAAGGCCATTCAGCGCGAGCTGGCAGAGGAAGTGGGACTCGCAGCCCAACGCTGGGCCGTACTCGTGGATCTGTTCACCTCGCCGGGAATCCTTGGCGAATCGTTGCGCATTTATCTCGCTCGCGACCTGGTCGACGTCGATCCTCCGGACGGTTTCACCCGCGAGGGCGAAGAGGCACACATGGATACCGTGTGGGCATCTCTAGATGACCTCGTCGAGGCGGTCCTCGATGGCCGCTTGCATAACCCGACTGTTGTATCGGGGGTATTGGCCGCCTGGACGGCGCGGCAGCGGGACGGTTTCGAGAGCCTCCGCCCCGCCGATGCCGCCTGGACAGCCCATGAGGTGCTCGCGACCGAGGGAATCTAGCTCCGCTCGTTGAATTCTGGGGCCGATGTTGTCCGGTTCGACGTGGTGTTGTCCGTTGGCTATGACGCGCCAAACGGCCGGGGGCTGTCGGCGCCCGCCGTCTGCAAATCGCGGCCCATTGGGCCGACCTTCATGCCGGCACCGGCCACGCCCAAACTATTTGGCGTGCGGCAAGCCCATCACAGGCGTTGGCGAGCTGATCAGCTGAGTGTTACGCCATCGGTGCGTGGCATGATCAAGCTGACACCCACGTCAGGAGGATCAATGAGAATCGGCGTGCCCAGCGAGGTCAAAAACCATGAATATCGGGTCGCCATCACGCCAGCCGGTGTGAACGAGCTCACAAGGCACGGCCATGAGGTGATCGTCGAGTCCGGCGCCGGCACCGGATCATCAATCACCGATGGCGAATTCGACGGTGGCCGGGGCAACAATCGCTGCCAGCCCTGACGAGGTGTGGCAGCAGGGAGAGCTGATCTTGAAGGTCAAGGAGCCGATCCCGGTCGAGTATGACCGGATGCAGCCGGGCCAGGTGCTGTTCACCTATCTGCATCTGGCAGCCAGCCGGGACTGCACCTGGGCGCTGCTCGACAAGAAGGTCACCGGCATCGCGTACGAGACGGTGCAGCTGAGCAATGGCACCTTGCCGCTGCTGGCTCCGATGAGCGAGGTGGCCGGTCGCCTAGCGCCTCAGGTTGGGGCCTATCACCTGATGCGGCAAGGCGGCGGTCGGGGCACACTGATGGGCGGTGTCTCCGGCGTCTATGCCGCAAAAGTGGTGGTAATCGGTGCCGGTGTGTCGGGCATGAACGCAGCGGCGATCGCGCTCGGCATGCAGGCCGAGGTGCTACTGCTGGACCGCAACATCGACAAGCTGCGGGAGGCTGACCGGATCTACCAGGGCCATCTGCAGACCATCGCCTCCAATGCGTACGAGGTCGAGCGAGCCGTGCTGGACGCCGATCTGGTGATCGGCGCCGTGCTGGTCCCGGGAGCCAAGGCGCCGACCTTGATCAGCAACGAGCTCGTCTCCCGAATGCGACGTGGCAGCGTGCTCGTCGATATCGCCATCGACCAAGGCGGCTGCTTCGAGGACAGCCGGCCGACAACTCATGCCGATCCGACCTTCCGGGTACACAACTCGGTGTTCTACTGCGTAGCCAATATGCCGGGCGCCGTGCCTTACACCTCGACCTACGCCATGACAAACGTCACACTGCCGTACGCGCTGAGTCTTGCCAAGAACGGCTGGCGCGAGGCGCTCAAGGCCGACCCCGCGCTCGCACTGGGACTCAACACTCACGAAGGCGCGATCATCAGTGGCCCAGTCGCCCAGGCGCACGGGCTCGACCACGAGGAGCTGGCAGACGTCCTTGGCTGACGCTCCAACGATGCTGGGACTCATCCAGACTTACCTTGACCATTTGACGGTGGAGCGAGGCATGTCCCGGCACACCGTCGCAGCATATGGTCGCGACCTGCGCCGCTACGCGAGCTACCTCGCAGACCAAGGCATCACCGATCCGTCGCAGGTAACCAGCGGGATGATCGGCAGCTACCTGGCGCGGTTGCGCGAGGGCGTACCTGCGCCAGACGGTACCGGTTGGATAGAGCCGCCACTGGCGAGTGCGAGTGCCGCGCGGGCCGTGATCGCCGTACGCAGCCTGCATCGCTTCGCTCGTGCCGAGGGGCTTACCGCTGACGATCCCGCACGAAGCATCCGACCGCCGAAACCGCCCAGGCGGCTGCCGAAAGCCTTGAGCCTGGAGCAGGTCCAGGCCATGCTCGCTGCCCCAGCGACCGATACCGAGGTGGGTATCCGCGACGCTGCGTTGCTGGAGCTGCTCTATGGCACCGGGATGAGGATCTCCGAGGCCGTCGCGCTCGATGTTGACGATGTCGATCGCCTGGTAAGGGCCGGGGCGGGCGAGCCGATACCAGGACTTCGGGTCCTCGGTAAAGGTGGCAAGGAACGCCTCCTCCCGGTGGGCTCGTACGCTCGGGCGGCGCTTGGTGCATACCTGGTACGTGGCCGGCCGGCACTCTCCGCCGGCGGTCGCGGCACTCCAGCACTGTTCCTGAATACCCGGGGCAGCCGGTTATCGAGGCAGAGCGCCTGGGCGGTTCTACGGTCGGTGGCCGAAAAGGCGGGTATCACAGCCGACGTATCGCCACACACGTTGCGGCACTCCTACGCGACCCATTTGCTGGATGGTGGAGCGGACGTCCGTGTGGTGCAGGAGCTGCTCGGCCACGCGTCGGTCACCACCACGCAGATCTACACACTGGTAACCATCGACCACTTACGGGAAGTCTTCCTCACTTCTCACCCCCGCGCGTATTAGTGTCGTGTCGACAAAGCTGCTTGCTGCTCGGCGGCACTGGGCGGCGGAACGCAACCACGTGGGGCCGAGCCGTCCGGCAAGGAGGAGGCAGGAGTGCAGGAGCTCCACGAGGCGGGCGAGGCTCCGCCCAACGTCCCTGCGACAAATGTCATGGCATCCTCGCCTAGTGTGGTGGCCGATCTGACCGACGAGCACTATCTCGATACCACTAACTTCGAGTGGCCGCTGCTTCAGCCGGAGCTGCAGACCGACGTTGCCGAGGATCTCGTCGTTGCGGCACCGCCGGACGGTGTTGCGCAGTCAGTCGACCCCGAGCCGGTGATCGGTCCCACCGGTCGGCCCTGGCCGGACCTGCCGATACCGCCGCCGCTGACCGAGCACGGGCCAGCCCTGATCATCGCCATGTGCAATCAGAAGGGCGGCGTCGGAAAGACCACTACGACGATCAATCTCGGCGCTGCTCTCGCCGAGCTCGGCCGCGACGTGCTTCTGGTTGACTTCGACCCGCAGGGCTCGCTTTCGGTCGGTCTGGGGGTTAATCCCCACACCCTGTCCGCAAGCATTTACAACTTGCTGCTTAGTCGCGACACGTCGATTGACGACGTGATCGATCACACCAACGTGCCCGGGCTGGACATCCTGCCCAGCAATATCGATCTGGCGGCCGCGGAGATTCAGCTGGTCTCCGAGGTCGCGCGGGAACAGACTTTGGTTCGGTTGCTGGACTCGGTGAGGAGCCGCTACGACGCGATCCTGATCGACTGCCCCCCGTCACTCGGCCTCCTGACAATCAACGCATTGACCGCAGCCGATCGAGTGATCATGCCGCTGGAGTGTGAGTTCTTTGCACTGCGCGGCATCGCGCTGCTGACCGACACGATTGCCAAGGTGCAGGACCGGCTGAATCAACGGTTGGAGATCCTGGGAATCCTCGGCACGATGTACGACGCGCGCACTCTGCACAGTCGTGAGGTGCTGGAACGAGTCGTCGAGGCCTTCGGAGAGCAGGTCTTCCACACTGTCATTCGGCGCACGGTGAAGTTTCCGGAGACGACCGTGGCCGGGGAGCCGATCACGACGTACGCACCCACATCACCGGGAGCGGAGGCTCACCGCAACCTCGCGCGTGAGGTGCTGGCCCGATGCCGCGTCGCGTAGGTCTGGCGGCAACCTCGGAAATCTATCCGGCCGGGGACGGTGGGGACGGGAGGGAAAACGTCCAGCCTCTCGTCGGCGCTGCTGCAACAAAGCCGGCAGCGCGGCGCGGTTCCGGCCGGATCCGTCACGAGGAGAAGATCACCGTCTACGTGAGTGCTGAGGAATTGGTGGCGCTCGAGCAGGCGAGACTGACCATACGGGCTCAGTACGGGATGGCAGTCGACCGCGGACGCATTGTCCGTGAGGCCATAGCGGCGATGCTCGCCGATTTTGAAGCGAGCGCCGACGACTCCGAGCTGGTTCGCAGGCTGTCCACGTCGTGAATCTCACCCTGTCGGCGGAGGTGGAACAACAAGCAGAGCTGCCGGACAGCGTCCGCGGGGCGCCGGAAAGCGGAGGCTTCGAGGTTCATCTCGACAACTTTGAGGGTCCCTTCGACTTGCTGCTGCATCTGATCTCGCGGCACAAACTGGATATCACCGAGGTCGCGCTCTCCCAGGTGACTGATGAATTCATCAGTCACATCAAGGCGGCTGGCTCCGGCTGGGATCTGGATCAGACGAGCCAATTCATGGTGGTGGCCGCGACATTGCTAGACCTCAAAGCTGCCCGGCTGATCCCCTCGGGCGAGGTCGAGGATCCAGAGGACCTGGCCTTGCTGGAAGCACGGGACCTGTTGTTCGCGCGGCTGCTGCAGTATCGCGCATTCCAACGTGTGGCCAGCTATCTCGCCGCGACTCTCCAGGCGGAGGGTCGACGCTTTCCTCGCGATGTGGGAATGGAGCCACGATTCGCCCGGCTGATGCCCGAGGTGACGATCTCGATCAGCCCCGCGCGGCTTGCCGACTTGGCGGCCAAGGCAATGGCACCGAAGCGGGTCAGCGTCTTGTCGCTGGCCCACATGCATGCGCCGCTGGTGAGCGTTCGGGAGCAAGCCACGGTCGTGGTTGACCGGCTGCAGTTACAGCGCGCCATGACCTTTCGAGCGCTCACCCAAGACTCGTCCAGTATGTTGACCACGGTGGCGCGGTTCCTCGCGCTGCTGGAGCTGTTCCGCGACGGGGCTGTCGCATTCGAGCAACTGACTCCGCTCGGCGAGCTGACCATCCGTTGGACGGGGGTCGATGATGGTGAATGGGCGATCTCCGATGAATTCGACGAAACTCCTGACACGACCGAGACGGATCAATGAGCGACCACAACCCCGAGTTGTCAGAAGCCAGTTCGGTTATAGGTCAACTGGATTCTGACAAGTCGGTGAGTGTGGCGGGGGCTTTGGAGGCGTTGCTGTTGCTGGCTGCCGAGCCAGTCACCGAGTTCGAGCTGGCGCAGGCGGTGGGGGTGCCGGAGTCGGTTGTCGCCGAGACGCTGACGGAATTGGTGGCCTTCTACACCGAGACCGGACGCGGTTTCGAGCTCCGGCAGGTCGGTGGAGGGTGGCGGTACTACACGCGTGAAGAGTATGCCGACCTGATTACCCGATCTGTGGTGGAAGGGCAGCAGTCGAGGCTGTCCCAGGCGGCCCTGGAGACCCTGGCGGTCGTTGCTTACACCCAGCCGATATCTCGGGCCCGCGTGTCCGCCGTGCGAGGAGTCAATGTCGACGGCGTGATGAGAACTCTGCTAGCCCGCGGGCTGATCGAGGAGGCCGGTCATGACCCCGAGTCTGGCGCGGTGCTGTTTACCACCACCAGCTACTTCCTGGAACGAATGGGTTTGAATACGCTGAATGACCTGCCGCCCCTTGCCCCACAATTGCCCGAAGTGGAGGAGCTGGAGGCCGAGCTCGGCCAGCTGGCCGGGACCGTGGCGGGCTCAGGCCACGTCGATCCCAGGCCTACTGAGCCGGACGCTGGGCCGGTCCAGCAGCCGCCCCAGTGACCGAGCCTGCCGAGGGCGTACGCCTCCAGAAGGTCTTGGCTGCAGCTGGAATTGCCTCTCGCCGGGCATGCGAGGTCCTCATCAGCGAGGGACGCGTCGAAGTCAATTCCGAGATCGTTGTCGAGCAGGGCCGAAGAGTCGACCCCGAGCATGATGTCATCCGCGTCGACGGCGCCCGCATCCCGCCACCGCGCCGACACCGATACCTGGCGCTGAACAAACCCCGCGGGGTAGTGGCCACAATGCACGATCCGGAGGGCCGGCGTACAGTCGCCGATCTGCTGGTCGAGCCTGCCGGCCGCCGGACGGCAAGCACTGGTGGTGCCCGCCCGGTCAAGAACGAGCGGCTGTTTCACGTAGGTCGGCTGGATACCGACACCGAGGGCTTGCTGATCTTGACCAACGACGGCGACTTCGCCCACCGACTGGCACACCCCTCGTACCAGGTGCCGAAGACCTATGTTGCCGAAGTAGCCGGGTTGGTCGGCGAGCAGACTCTCAGCCGATTGCGGCGCGGCATCACGCTCGATGATGGACCCGTACGACCAACCTCGGTCAAGATCGTGTCGACAGCCGGCGACAAGACGCTTCTCAAGATCACGATTCAGGAAGGGCGGAATCGCATTGTGCGCCGTACGATGGAAGCGGTTGGCCATCCGGTCCGCCGGTTGTCGCGGATCGGTATCGGACCAGTTCGGCTTGGGAACCTGAAAGTCGGGAAGTACCGTGACCTGACCAGTGAGGAACTCGGCGGGTTGCTGGACCTTACAGGGGGCTGACCAGGCGGGGGACTGGCCGCGCAGGCAGAGGAGGGCAGTGGACCGCAGAATCTTCGGACTTGAGACGGAGTATGGCGTCGCGTGCACCTCTGGCGGCACGCGACGGCTGACTCCGGACGAAGTTGCGCGCTATCTGTTCCGCCGGGTCGTCACCTGGGGGCGTAGCAGCAATGTCTTCCTCCGCAATGGATCCCGGATCTATCTCGATGTCGGGTCCCATCCGGAGTACGCCACGGCAGAGTGCGACGATCTCATCCAGCTCATCAACCATGATCGCGCCGGCGAGCGGATCTTGGAGGACTTGATTGTCGACGCCGAACATCGGCTCGCCAGCGAGGGCATCACCGGCGATATCTACCTGTTCAAGAACAACACCGACAGCCATGGCAACTCCTATGGCTGTCACGAGAACTACCTCATCTCACGGATCGGTGACTTCTCCAAAATCACTGACGTGCTGGTGCCGTTCCTGGTCTCCCGTCAGTTGATCTGCGGTGCAGGCAAGGTGCTGCATACCGCCCGCGGAGCGGAGTACAGCGTCAGCCAGCGCGCCGAGCACATCTGGGAGAGCGTGTCATCGGCGACCACTCGCAGCCGACCGATCATCAACACCCGGGACGAGCCGCACGCTGATCCGGAACGCTATCGGCGGCTGCACGTGATCGTCGGGGACTCCAACATGAGCGAAACCACCACGCTGTTGAAGGTGGGGAGTGCCGAGCTGGTGCTGCGGCTGATCGAGGCTGGCGTCCCGATGCGGGACTTCACGCTGGAGAACCCGATTCGCGCGATCCGGGACATGAGCCGAGACCGGTCCGGGCAAGTGCGGGTGGCGCTGTCCAACGGAAGGCGGGTTTCGGCACTCGAGTTGCAGACCGAATACTACGAAAAGGTGTCGGAGTTCGTCCGACGGGAGAGTCTGGGTACTCGGATCGTCGATCGGGTCCTCGATCTGTGGGAGCGGGCGCTGCGGGCGGTGGCCGAGGACAAACTTGCGCTGATCGACACTGAGATCGACTGGGCGATAAAGCTGAAGCTGCTCGATCGCTACTCGGTCAAGCACAAACTCGGCTTCGCCGATCCGCGGATTGCGCAGCTTGACCTGGCGTACCACGACATCCGACGGTCGCGCGGAGTCTTCTCCTTGCTCGAGCAACATGGCCTGGCCGCACGCGTCACCACCGACCCGGCGATCTTCCGCGCCAAGGCCGTGCCGCCTCAGACCACGAGGGCCAAGCTTCGCGGCGATTTCATCCGAGCCGCGCAGGAGGGCCGCCACGACTACACGGTCGACTGGGTACACCTGAAGCTGAATGACCAGGCACAACGCACGGTGCTCTGCAAGGACCCGTTCGTCGCCACTGACGACCGGGTCGAGCGCTTGATCGCCTCTATGCGCAGTTAGGCCGTGCCCTTCGACAGGCTCAGGGCACATGTGCGGGCTGAGCTTGTCGAAGCCCATCAGCCGTGCCCTTTGACAGGCTCAGGGCACATGTGCGGGCTGAGCTTGTCGAAGCCCATCAGCCGTGCCATTTGACAGGCCCAGGGCGTTCACGGGTTTAGCCTGTAACCTTCTCCGGTGCCTTCTTCTCGGGTCAAGGTTGCAGTTGGCTGCGGGCTCGCCGCACTGCTGCTTCTCTCCGGATGCGGCAACGACGAGCCGGCCGCTGACGCGGCTTCAGCCTCTGCAACGCCCACTCCCACGCCGACCTCAGCCAGTCCATCTGCCGCGCCGACACCGACCCGACCCCGACGCCAAAGCCCAAGCCGATCAAAGCGTCGAACAACTTCGACAAAGTCACCGTAACTGGCGGCTACGGGGAACCACCGACTGTCAAGGTCGACGCGCCATGGGCAATCGACAAAACCAGGACCAAGGTGCTGGATGCCTCGAACGGCCCGGTGATCTCAGCCGGCCAGAGTGTCCAGGTCAACTACTACGGGGTGAACGGGCGAACCGGGAAGAAATTCGACGAATCGTTCAGTACTGGCCAGCCGGTTGCCTTCAGCCTGGCCCAGGTAGTTCCCGGCTTCAGCAAAGGGCTGGTCGGACAGCACAAGGGCAGCCGTGTAGTGATTGCCATGCCGGGGCAGGACGGCTACGACCCCATGGGTGGTAACCCTCAAGCCGGCATCGAGGTCGGTGACACCTTGATCTTCGTCGTCGATCTGGTTGACGTGCAGCTCGCCGGTCCGAAGGGCAGCTCAGTGCAGCCAAAGGCCGGACTCCCAACTGTGACTGATAAGGGCGGCAAGCCCGAGATCACCATTCCGGAATCCGAGCCACCGAGCACGCTCCAAGTGCAGCCACTGATCAAGGGTGAGGGTAAGAAGGTCGGCGCCAACGACACCATCACCTTCAACTATCTCTGGGTGCGATGGAGTGACGGCAAGGTGCTGGAGGAGACCTATAGCGGGGAGCCGGCCGTTTCTCCGTTGTCCGGGCTGCTTCCTGGAATGGTGAAGGGCCTTACAGGTCAGACGGTCGGCAGTCGGGTGTTGCTTGTCATTCCCCCCACCGACGGGTATCCGGACGGCAATGCAACCCCCTCGATCAACCCGGGTGAGACGCTAGTGATGGTGGTCGACCTGCTATTCACCCAAGGTCAGTAGGCCGCTGTTTGATCGCTCACTCCGCTCGCTGCGAATCGAGGAGCATAGCGGCGTGGCGCCCTCCAGCGGCGGCCGCCAGGAAGTAACCAGGATCCTCCTCGAGGCCGCGGCCCATGCTGGAAAGGTGGATCGGCGAGGCCGCGAGAACTTTTCTGAGCCCGGTGAGGTCGACCATGATCAGCTGGTGCTGTGACAGCTGGCCCACCCCAGCGGCGACAGCGCTAGCCAGCTCGGCCATCGCAGGCGAGCCGTCGGTTGCCAGATCCGGCACCGCGATGTCGGCCCGGCGAAGCGCAACCCGGCCGTACGCCGTGAGGCTGTGATGGGACACTCCGCGATGCCGCGCACGGGAGTCGGCCCCCGAGATGCGCAAGGTTCCCACCGGACGGCCGCCGAGCACCGCAGCGGCGTTGATCGCCTCTCCGGCAGTGACACCAGAGAATCCCCAGCGAGTGCCGGTGCCGAGGTTTCCCGGGCCCTGACTCACCACGACGATCTCGGCGTCGAGCGCGAGTCGGGCCGCGAGAAGGCCGGAGTGCAACGTCACTGCCTCGAGGTCGCCACCGAAGGCCTGACCGACGGTGACAGTTCCTGCCAGCAAACCGCTGGCCCGCAGCTCCGCCACAGACCGCGAGAACGCCAGCGGCAGTGCACCTTGATCGCTCATTACATAGACGGTCCGGGTGCCGGGACGGTCGTCAGCGATGGCAAGCAGGATTGGCGCTAGGGCCGAGTGCAAGTCGGCGACGACAACCGGCATCCCGTCGATCGAATCAGCCTCGGCGAGAAGCTCATGGTGCGGGGAGCCCTGCTCATCGGCTCCCGCCACCATGGCTTGCAGCGGCAGATAACGCGCCTTGACCAGATGTCCGCTCGGCTGCGGCGGCTGTGCCGCCACCCTGCCCTCAGCGTCCAAGACAGCGATCACGAGCGCGTAGCCGCCAGTGCCCAGGCCGCGTTCTAAAGCTGCGACATTCAACAGAACCCGATCGCCGACAGCGGGCGCAGCCATCAGGTCGGTGTAGGCGAGGGCTGGTACCTCCGCCGCGGTCGCGTCACCGCGCGCGACCGTCAGCTCGACGGCTCCCTTCCACCGTCCGCGCAGGGCGGTCACCGTACCATCAGCCCAAATGATCACGTGCCTGACCTTAGACCCCTGACCACCCAGGGCCCGCGCGGAAGGCGTCCGGGGTGGAAACGTTGCAGCAGTGCATCCGGCGGGAGCCGTTCACCGCTTGCTGCCAGGTTCAGCGACTCCGCGATGAGGCCAAGTACGGTGGCTGGCTCCAGGCCTCGGGCGGCGAGCTCGGAAAGCGTGACCGCGCCGTCTCGTTTGGCCAGCCGTTGACCTGCCGCGTTCACAGCTAACGGTACGTGTGCATAGCTGGGCGGCCGGTGGCCGAGCAGTTCGGCGAGGAAGGCCTGCGTGACTGCGGCCACGAGCAGGTCGTCGCCGCGTACCACCTGGTCAATCCCGGAAAAGGCATCGTCCACGACGACCGCCAGGTTGTAGGCAGGCACGCCGTCGTTGCGTCGCAGTACGACATCGTCAACCTCCGCAGTGATGTCGCCGTGCAGCAAGTCGTGCACCGTATGCGTGGCGCCGTCGGCACGCAGCCGCAGCGCGGGCCGCCGCGTCCGCCTGCGATCGATCCGCTCCGCATCGGTCAGATTCCGGCAGGTGCCGGGATAACGGGCCACCTTTCCGTGGGGTGCAGACGCGGCCTCCGCAACCTCCCGCCGGCTGCAGAAGCATTCAAATGTTCTATCGGCCAATGTCAAGAGCGCCTCATGGTAGGCGGCCAGTCGCTGTGACTGCACCACACACTCGCCGTCGAAGGTGATTCCCAAGGCGGTCAGGTCGGCTAACTGCTGATCGACCATTCCCGGTCGAACCCGCGCCGCGTCGAGGTCCTCGATCCGGAGTAGGAAGGGGCGGCCGCTCGAGCGCGCAAAGAGCCAGGCGAGCAGCGCGGTGCGGAGGTTTCCTAAGTGCAGTTCACCGGTCGGGCTCGGCGCGTATCGGCCGCCGCCGGTGCCGCTGTGAGAGTCGGAGGGATCATCTGGCGAAGCGCCCGCGAAGCTGGCCGGGATGTCAGACATCTGCTGGTAGCGTGCTCATCGAGGCTCCGGTGAGAAAGTGATCGCACGCAATGGCACCTCGCAAGACCGAGAGAATTCTCAACCTCACCATCTGCTTACTGGTATCGGGCCGCTATCTTCCCAAGAGCCGGATTCGCGAAGCGGTGGAGGGTTACCACAATCTCAGCGACGCGGCGTTCGAGCGCACTTTTGAGCGTGACAAGGACGAGCTGCGGTCGTTAGGGGTGCCGATCGAGGTAGGCAGCTTCGACCCGCTCTTCGATGACGAGCCGGGTTATCGGATCCTCTCTTCGGAGTTTGCCTTACCTGCGATCGACCTTGACGCTGAGGAAGCTTCCGTGGTGGGAGTGGCCGCGCGGGTCTGGCGACACGCCAGCATGGCCGAGTCGACGAGAAGCGCCATCGCCAAGCTGCGTGCCGCTGGGGTCGAGCCGGACGCCTCTCAGCTTGCTTCCCTGGAGCCAGCGGTTCAGGCATCTGAGCCAGGATTCGAGGTTCTCTGGAACGCCGTGCTCGACCGTGCCCGGGTGAGTTTCACTTATCGCGACGGCAGCCCGCGCACCCTCGAACCGTGGGGTTTGACCTCTTTCCGGGGCCGCTGGTACGTCATCGGTCGAGATGTCGATAGGGCGGCCACCCGGATGTTCAAGCTCTCCCGGATGACCGATCTGCCAAAGAGGGTCTCGCGCGCGGGTTCGTACGAGGTGCCCGCGGACCTGGACCTGCGGAGGCTGGCGCGCTCACTAGCCCCGCGCGAGCCCACCGAGACCGCGGTGCTCGCCATCCGTACCGGAAAGGCGCCGGCACTGGCTCGGCGTGGCGAACCAACCACTTCCGAAGTGCAACTTCCAGCCGGTTTCGCGGTGCACGCGGTGGGCTTCGGCGATCTCCATTCAGCCGCGGAGGAGATCACCCAGTACGCCGCGGATGTGGTGGTTCTGGAGCCTGCCGAGCTGCGGGAGCTGGTCATTCGCGGCCTGACCGCTGTCGCTGAATCGGCGGCCGCAGCGTGACTTCCCGGGCTCAGGTGAGACGGCTGCTCAGCCTCGTTCCGTATCTACGCGAACATGACGGCGTGGCCATGACCGATGTCGCGGCGGCGTTCGGTATCACGCTGAAAACACTGCGCGAGGATCTCAGCGTCCTCTGGATGTGCGGCATGCCGGGACTCACCCCCGGTGACCTGATCGACATTGACATGGATGCGGTGGACGGCGAGGGCGTCATCCACCTGAGCAACGCTGACTACCTCACCCGGCCGTTACGGCTCTCGGCCGACGAGGCACTCGCGCTCGTGCTTGGCGCTGCGCACGCTGCGCGAGATCGCCGGGCCCGGTAAACGCGACGCCGTCGACCGAGCGTTGAAGAAGTTGGAAGCCGTCGCGGGAAATGTGCCTACCACCGATCAGGCCACCGTTGCTGTCACCGCCGCCCGAGATGACATCCAGGCGCGGGTGAACGACGCGCTGCAGCGCGGCAAGAGGCTGGATCTGACGTACGACGTCGCTTCCCGTGCCGAGACCACACGACGGATGGTTGATCCTTTGCGAGTTTTCGTATTGGAGGGCTATGGCTATCTCGAGGCGTGGTGCTACAGCGCACATGCGCTGCGGACGTTCCGGCTCGATCGAATCGCAGCTGTCGAAGTCACCTCGACCGATGTGGCTCCGCATGAGGTCCAGCTCAAAGATCTCTCGACCGGATGGTTCGAGGCTCTCAAGGACGCTCCGCTGGTCACTCTGGACCTGCAGCCATCCGCGATCTGGATAGCGGAGTATTACCCGACAGAGGGAGTCACGACGCGTCCCGACGGTGGCCTCATCGTCTCGTTGCATGTCACAGACCCAGCCTGGCTGCGGAGCCTGCTGCTGAGACTCCAGGGCGCGGCACGGGTGCTATCGCCAGAGGGTGCTGGCGACTCGGCTGCCGAGGCCGCACGCGAGGCCCTTGACCAGTACGAGGTGCTCCTCGGCATCACCGCTCGGCGCGTAGGGACCGCTCGCAGCCGTCTTAGGCTTGGATGCCGTGGTGGGCTTCGCCGTTGATGCCGGCGCCTATGACCGTTTCATGGGCCGCTACTCCGCTCGGCTGGCGCCGTCGTTCGCGGACTTCGCACGCAGTCGCGCCAAGCCAACGCGTGTGCTTGACGTCGGCTGCGGTCCGGGAGCACTGACGACCGAACTTGTCCAGCGGCTTGGCGCAACGGCCGTCGCGGCCGTCGATCCGTCGGAAGATATTCGTTGCCGCAGCCCGCGAGCGCCACCCCGGGGTCGACGTACGCGTCACGGCGGCCGAGCAGCTGCCGTTCGCCGATGGCGAGTTCGACGCTGCCCTGGCACAGCTGGTCGTCCACTTCATGGACGATCCGGTACGCGGACTGGCGGAGATGGCACGCGTCACTCGCGACGCCGGTGTGGTTGCAGCGTGCGTCTGGGATCACGCGGGTGGGCAGACACCCCTCGCACCCTTCTGGGATGCCGTGCACGAGCTCGACCCGAATGCACCTGACGAATCCCGCCTGGCTGGCGGACACGAGGGCCACCTCACCGAGTTGTTGGGCGAAGGCCGGTTTGCGCAACGTGGAGGAGACGGCACTACCGGTCGCCGTTGAACACGCCACTTTCGAGGAATGGTGGGAGCCGTTCACTCTCGGCGTTGGTCCCGCCGGTGTATACGTGATGTCACTTGACAGCGCACGTCAGACCGAGCTGCGTGAGCGTTGCCAGGAACGCCTCGGAGCCGGTCCATTTGCGATCGATTCCCGAGCCTGGAGCGCGCGGGGATATATCTGATCGTGGAACTGTCCGCCGCGCGAGCGTCGGTATCGCGCGCCGACGCACGGAGGAGCGATGAGGGCGGCACCTCCATGTGGGACGGAATTATCGAATCGAGTCTGCCGCCCGAAGAGGCACGACGGCGTCGGCTCCCAGCGCGATGCGCGAGCGGGGCAATATAGGGTTCAGGAATGGTCTGGGTGATCGTCTTCGTCGGTATCGCGCTGGCGGGACTCATCATGTGCATCTGCTACGCGGTATGGCTGGCACATAAAGCAGCCGACGTCTGGAGCGAGGTGGATATGCTGGCGCTGAGGGCGGCTGAATTCGCCGATCTCCTGGAGCAGATCGAGGTTCCAGAGCGCGCCTTCACACCAGCCTGGCCGAACGATCACCTGATCTCTGCAGAGATCGACGAGGCATCCGCGACGTAGGATGACTCCGAAGCACTCATGGTGCAGGAAAGAGGAATCATGACTCCGCTCGTTCTTGGTCTTGGCGTTCCCGAGATGCTGATAATTCTGGCCGTCGTGCTACTGCTGTTCGGCGGCGCACGCTTGGCCGGCCTAGGCAAGAGCACCGGGCGTGCGCTGCGGGAGTTCAAAGAGGAGACCAAGGGTCTCAAGTCCGATGAGAGCCAGCAGCCACCGCCTAGCCCAGGACCTGCGCCCGGTGTGGCGCCGTCCATTGATTACCAGCAGCCGCCGCAGGCCAATACGTCAGTCCAGCCGCCCAGTGGGGCCAGCTACCAGCAGCCGCCGCGGGCCAACCAAGATCCATCGGGCACCGACCTGCGCAACGACGCCTGACGGTTTTGAAGGAGCTTCTCGCGCATGCAGATGCTCGAAGCTCGAGAAGGACGCCCTGAACTACCGTGTCTTTGACGATCAAGGGCCGGCCCATCCACTTCAGTTTGAAGTGGCTCAAGCCGCCGCCTGCACCGCCAGATGGCAGCATGACGCTGTTCGAGCATCTGCGCGAACTCCGGTACCGGCTGGTCATCGCGATGTTAGCGATCATTGTGGGGATGGTCGTTGCATGGTTCTTCCGCGACCCGCTGATGTACATCCTGCAACAGCCGTACTTCGAGGCCATTGACGACTTGAAGGCCAAGCATCCGGACGCGGACACGTCGCTGGTCAATATCAATCTGACCTCGCCCCTTGCCTTGGCCTTGAAAGTCTCAGCTCTCGCGGGGGCAATCCTCACCGCACCCATCTGGCTGTACCAGCTGTGGGCGTTCATAGTCCCTGGCCTGCTGGCCAAGGAGAAAAAGTGGGCCCTGATCTTCATCGGTGTCGCCACCCCGATGTTCGTCGGCGGCGTGGTTGTCGCATATGTCGTCTTGCCGAAGGCCATTACCGTGTTGCTCAGCTTCACTCAGAGTGGAGTGACCAACCTCCAGGACATCAACGCCTATCTTTCCTTCCTGCTGCGCCTCATGCTGGTCTTCGGGATCGCCTTCCTGATCCCGCTCATCGTCTTGATCTTGAACATTGTTGGAGTGGTCAAGGCCACGACTCTGGCGAAGTACCGGACGCTGGTGATCTTCGGGACGTTCGTCTTCGGCGCCATAGCGACTCCCTCCACCGATCCGTTTTCCATGCTCGCCCTTGCCGCACCAATGACCATGCTGTTCCTCGCGGCAGAGATCATCGCGCACGTGCTGGACCGCCGCAAAGCCCGCCGCGCCGCGCTCGCCGGCGACGATCTGCTCATCCGCGGCAGCGTCGAAAAAGACCAGGCCCTACGTGAACTCTCCAAGGGGCGCGAACTCTCCAAGGGCAGTGACGACATCGAGTTCGACCCCCCAGGGTGAGTCGGCAGATCAGGTTGGTGGTCAATCCAGCCGCCGGGAAGGGCCGTGCTCTGGAGCTGCTCCCGGAAGTCACCGGCACGCTGCGTGATGGCGGCGCGGACCTGGAGGTTCTGCTAAGCCGTGATTTCGCCGAGGCGCAGTCGATGACCCGCCGCGCGATCCAAGACGGTACTGACGTGCTCGCGGTGATGGGTGGCGACGGAATGACGCACCTAGGCGTCAACACCGTGGCAGCGGCGCATGTGTCGGGAAATAGCCGAACAACGCTGGGGCTGATCCCTGCCGGAACGGGCAATGACTTGTGCCGCGGCATCGGTCTTGACCCACAAAGACGCCGTGGCCGCGGCGGCCGTCATCGCCACCGGCTACAGCCGATTCATCGACCTCGCTCGGGTGGGCGAAACCTATATTGGAGCCGTCCTCGCGACCGGCTTCGACGCCCTCGTGAATCGCCGGGCCAACCAGCTGCCTTGGCCCAGAGGCTCGACTCGGTACGCAGTGGCAACCATGGCCGAGCTGCGGGTGTTCTCGCCCTTGCGGTATCGGTTGTCCCTCGATGGCGAGGTGCGCGAGCTACAGGCGATGTTGGTGGCGATCGGCAACACCAGCTCGTACGGCGGCGGCATGCTCATCTGCCCCAAGGCCGATCCGTACGACGGTCTGCTCGATGTCACGATCATCCATCCAGTCGGGAGGCTGAAGCTGCTGAGACTTTTCCCTGAGATGTACTCGGGAAGGTTCGTTCGCGATCCCTGCGTCGAGCAGCTGCGGGTTCGCGAGGTGACAGTCGAGGGACCTGGGCTGGTCGGCTTCGGCGATGGCGAGATGATCGCCGCCGCGCCGCTGACAGTGTGCTGCGTGCCACGCGCGCTGCCCGTGTTCACCCGCCAGAGTTAGATGGTCCGTGCACGACGCGAATGTTGGTCGACCAACGCGGGGTAACTTGGGCCGCATCATGGCCGAGCCGTCGATCGACCCCGGAACCCCAAGCCCCGCCGAGGCTTACGCGACGTTCCGACAGAAGCAGGCTTCACCATTCCTCGCCGCCTTCGCGGACGGTTATGGGTTCCCTTTCGATGACTACCAGCGTGAAGCGTGTGCGCACATCGAGGCGGGCTCAGGAGTGCTTGTGGCTGCCCCAACGGGGGCAGGCAAGACGATCGTCGGCGAATTCGCGGTATTCCTGGCGCTCAACAACGGTCGCAAGTGCTTCTACACCACCCCTATCAAAGCTCTCTCGAATCAGAAGTACGCCGACTTGGTCCGGCGCCACGGCGCCGCCAGCGTCGGGCTGCTTACCGGTGACACCTCGGTCAACCCGGAGGCGCCGATCGTGGTGATGACCACCGAGGTGCTGCGGAACATGATCTATGCAAGGTCGTCCACGCTGGCCAACCTGGGCTATGTGGTGCTGGACGAGGTCCACTATTTGGCTGACCGATTTCGGGGTGCGGTCTGGGAAGAAGTGATCATCGGTCTGGCCGACTCCATTCAGTTGGTGGCGCTCTCGGCGACCGTCAGCAACGCCGAGGAGTTCGGCGAGTGGTTATCGGAAGTGCGTGGCGAGATGGCGGTCGTCGTGTCAGAACGACGCCCAGTGCCGTTGTTCCAGCACGTTCTCGCGGGCCGTACGCTACATGATCTGTTCGCCGAGCTCGCGCCCACCGCGCGTGAGATGCCTAACGAGGGCAAGATCGACGTCAACCCTGCGCTGATCAGGATTGCGAGGGAAGAGTCGAGGTTGGTACGAGACGACGCCCGCCGACCTCGTGGCAGGAGCGGGCGCGGGCGGCGCGCCGTAAGCTACGGCAGCGGTGCGTACGGGGGTGCAGCCCACCGGTCCCGCTATGGTGGCGCCGGCCCTCAACCTCGCTCGTTCAATGTGCCGAGCCGCCCAGCGCTGGTCGAGTTGCTCGATGAGGAAGCGCTCTTGCCGGCCATCGTGTTTATCTTTTCCCGCGTCGGCTGTGATGCCGCCGTCCGGCAGCTGCTCGCGTCAAGGATCCGGCTCACAAGCCGCTTCGAGGAGCAGGAGATCGCGGCGATCATCGAACGGCACGTCGCCGGACTCGCTGACGGCGACTTGCAGGCGCTCGACTACGACCGCTTCGCTGAGGCTCTCGGTATAGGCGTGGCCGCACATCACGCGGGCATGCTGCCGGCGTTCAAGGAGTGCGTCGAGGAAGCCTTCGTCCGCGGGCTGATCAAGGTTGTCTTCGCTACCGAGACATTGGCGTTGGGCATCAACATGCCCGCCCGGTCTGTCGTGCTGGAAAAGCTGGTGAAGTTTGATGGCGAAACCCACGCTGACGTCACTCCGGGTGAATACACCCAGCTGACCGGACGCGCGGGGCGGCGCGGGATCGATGTCGAGGGCCACGCCGTGGTGCTCTGGCAACCGGGCCTCGATCCGCGGGCGGTTGCTGGCTTGGCCTCACGCCGTACCTATCCGCTGCAGTCTTCGTTCGCTCCGACGTACAACATGGCAGTGAATCTGGTGGGGAGCGTCGGACGAGAGCGGGCCCGTACCCTGCTCGAGCAATCGTTTGCGCAATTCCAGTCAGACCGCTCGGTGGTAGGGGCGGCCCGTACCCTGGCACGGAACGAGGAGTCGATTGAGGCTTACTGGGCTGCTGCGGCCTGCGAGCTGGGCGACTTCCGGGGGTACGCGGGCTTGCGGGCAGAGCTTGCCGATATGGAGGCGGCAGCCGCCCGAGCGCGGCGCTCGGACCGCCGCGCCGAAGCATTGCAGACGCTATCGATCTTGAAGCCCGGTGACATCGTTCGAGTGCCCAGCGGGAAGAGCCAGGGCTGGGTGGTGATCATCGATCCGGGCGGTCGTCATGATCACGAGCCGCCGCGGCCATTGGTGCTTACCGAGCAACGGCAGGTGCGAAGGCTGTCCGTCACCGACTTTCCTACACCGCCGCAAGTGTGGGGCCGCATGAAGATCGGCAAGCACTTCAATCCAAAAGATGCAACGTCCCGTCGCAATCTTGCTGCGGCATTGCGCAGCCGGCTCGCCGAAATCGATCTTGTTCAAGGGCGCCCCCGCCAGGGCGTGGTCGATCCGGAGACGGCGCAACTTGATCATCTTCGCGTTGCGCTGCGGCGCCATCCCTGTCACAGCTGCCCTGACTGCGAGACGCATCTGCGATGGGCCGAGCGGGCGCAACGGCTGGAACGTGAAAACGCCCGGCTGGAGGCTCGGATGAGCTCTCGCAGCAACACCATCGCCAACCACTTCGACAAGATATGCCTGGTACTGGAATCGCTCGGCTATCTCACCGGAGACGGCGGTCGCGAGGTCAGCGAGCAGGGCACAAAGCTGGCACGGATCTACGCCGAACTGGACCTGGTTGCCGCCGAGTGCATTCGTGCCGGCGTCTTTACCGGCCTCACTCATCCACAGTTGGCCGCGGTGTTGGCATCCCTAGTCTTCGAGGCGCGGAGGTCCGATGAGGCAGGTCGCCGGCCGCGGATGCCGGATGCCCGGACCAACCTAGCCATGACGGAGGTACGCCGGATCTGGCGCGAAGTGTCACTGGTGGAGCGCGACGCACGCTTGGACCGTGGACCTGAACCTGATATCGGCTTCAGCGAGGTGGCGCACGGCTGGGCCGCTGGCCGGGGGTTGCAGGCGGTGTTGGAGGGCAGCGACCTGACTGCGGGGGACTTCGTCCGTTGGATCCGCCAGGTTGCCGATTTCGCAGGACAGATTGCGGATGCTGCGGGCTCCGGTGAGCTTCGTGAGACGGCCCGCCTACTGGTGCGCTCGATGCGCCGCGGGGTCGTCACTTACGCACCCGAGATGGACTCAGACGAAGGCGATGATCTGACTGGTGCGGACCTCCCGTGATCGGTGGGATCCATAGCCAGGCGCCGCACCTCAGGGGTCGCGAAGGCTGCAGCCGCTACCAGCAGGATCAACGCCCCACCGATAAGGAACGGAACTCGGGCGTTCGACGTCTCGGTCAATAGCCCGGTAAGGGCGTATGTAATGGGTACCGCGGCCATACTCGAGAAGGACAGCGCACCCATGACCCGACCGATTTGACCGGTCGGGGCGAGCTGCAGCACGGCGGAGCTGACCAGCGTGCCGTAGAACCCCGCGCCGATTCCCGAGGTGAGGCCAAGGACCCCAGCGATCAAGAACGCCGTCGACGCCGGCAGTCCGAGCGCCGGTAGTAGACCGAGCCCCACGACACTGAGACCCATCGCCGTAAGACCGGATAGCGCGACGATCCCGGTGCGGTGAAGGTCCTTCCGCCACATCAAGAAGCCGGCCGCTGCCGCTGCCCCAAGCCCAAAGCCCCCGAGAACCCATCCAATGGTTCGCACACCCCAACCGGTCTCGCTGGCCAGCAGCGGCACCCCTGCGATCATTGGACCGCTGAACCCTAATTCAGCAACGAACACCACGATCAGCAACGTCGTCAGCGTCCGGTACCCGCGGATCAACCGGATTCCCGCCACTAGGTCTGCCCACACCGACACCCCCGACTTGTTGGTGCTCTGTTCAGGTTCGGGCGATGCCACCTGGCCTGGTGTGTCCCGAGGGAGGGCCATCTGGGTAATGGCCAAGAAGACGACCGACACCGCGAACAGCCATGCATTGACCAAGAACGCCGCGACAGCGCTCGCCACGACCAGCAGCAAGCTGCCCAGGGGTGCGCCGACGAATTCAGCGCCCCGGGCCACGATCGTCTTCGCCGCGACGACCCGAGTGATTGCCTCACGCCGCACCAGGTACCGCGGGGCGGTATTGATGGCGGGTAGGAAGAAGCCGTCGACCAACCCGAACAGTACAGCCAGCGCGCCGAGCAGCAACGGGCTGACATCGCCGCCTGCTACGACGATCGCAAAGACGATCATGATGAGGGTCCGCAGTATGTCCGACGCGATGATGGTCGGCTTGGGCCCGATCCGATCGACGAGGACGCCCCCCACTAGGAGCAGAGCGGCCTGAGGTATGGCACCCGCTACGAGGATCAGGCCGACGTTGACCGGAGTAGTCGTCTGCACGGCGACCCAGGCAAGCGTGACCAGATAGATGTGATATCCGATCAACGAGGTCGCCAGGCCGATCAGCCACCGCAGCACATGAGGCAACACACAACTCCCGTCAGGGCGACTGGTATCGGTCAGGATCTGCAGATCTCCCGACGGTACTCTCAGCTGTGCGGGAACGCACGTGCGCAAACCTGCAATGCCCGTGGCACCTGGGGGTAGGGCTCAGCTCAGGAGGCCTGGCTGACCGTCGACATGTTGAAGTCGAGCACTCGGACGGGCGGCATGATCGTATGGTTGAAGAAGTCATTCCACTCCCGGCAGAGGGTCAGCTCAGCCGCGCCAATCTCGCTGATCCTGCCCAATAGCTCCACCGGCGAGTCGTTGAAGCGGAAGTTGTTGACAGCGCCGACTACCTCCCCGTCGTCGACGAGGTAGACCCCGTCGCGGGTGAGCCCAGTCAGCAGCAGCCGCTCCGGGTCGACCTCACGGATGTACCACAGGCATGTCAGCAACAGGCCACGTTTGGTCGTGGAGATCATCTGTTGCAAGCTGGCCGTGCCACCAGCGTCCATGATCAGGTTGTCCGCCGGTGGTGTCGGCAGGCTGCCCGTCCGCGCCGCGTGGGCGCGGTTGCGGATCAGCTCGTGCAGTGCCCCGTTCTGAATCCAGGTCGTTGCGCTGATCGGCAAGCCACCATCAAACCCCCAGGAAGTGCCGTCCGCGGAGGAGGCGAAGTCGACAAACGGGATGGTTTCCAGACCCGGATATTGCGGGTCTGACATCAGGTTGATCGGGAGCTCCGCAAGCCGGCGCCCGATCTTGGTGGTGCCGTTCCCGCCCGCGAAAACGTTGCGGCCCTCTTCTGCGTCCCGTGCGTTGGCTGTCCAGTACGCGTAAATCATCAAGTCCGCAATGGCGCTGGGCGGCAGCAGCGTCTCGTACCGCCCCGGCGGCAGGTCAAGCTTCCTCGCTGCCCAGCCCAATCGCGTCGTCAACTCATCAACGGCCTCAGCAACATCGACATCGGAGAAGTCGCGAGTGGTTCGGCCCAGCCATGCTGAGGATTCGAGGTCAGCTGTCTTGCCGTTGAGTTCCAGGCGCCCGGTTCGCTGCACACCCCGCCGCCGTAAACCGGTGGTGCTGCCCAGATAGGTGGTCCCCACCGTGTGCTCTGCGAAGCCAAACAGCAGCTGCCGTGCCGCCTGAGCGCCGTCAAGGGCGACTCCGAGCCCCTTCGCCAGCTCACCGAGGACATCGATGCTCGTGGTCTCCGGCGGCTCTTCCCAGACGTCGTCGTGGGAATAGTTCTCAACCATCGGCGCAGCATCTTCGGCCGGGCGTGCCGCTCGTGCCAAATGCTCGGCAGCCGAAACGACGGCGTTGACATCTTCGGCTCCGGCGATCTCCTGCGTGACGGTCCCGGCCCCAGTGCCATCCGCAACCTCAGCTGTTGCCGTGACGGTAAGTCTCCTGCTGCGCATCTCGCCATTGGTGATCAAGGCATTGTTGGCCCAACGCAGGTTGGCTGCGGCGTGCTCGCTCACCCAGAGCACACACGGCAGAGTCGCGACGCTGAGCGCCCGCTCGACGAGGTCCTGCGGGCGGACGGCGGCGTTCACTGCTGACCGCCTTCGGCCTGGGTGTTCAGGACGTTCACCTTGCGGAAGAGCGCCGCTGGGCAGCCGTGCGAGACAGGAGCGATCTGCCCTGGTTGGCCTTTGCCGCAGTTGAACGCGCCACCGAGAAGATAGGTGTCTGGGCTTCCAACTGCCTCCATGGAGCGCCAGAAGTCGGTTGTCGTGGCCTGATAGGCGACATCTTTCAGCTGTCCGGCGAGCCTGCCCTTATCGATCTTGTAGAACTGCTGCCCAGTGAACTGGAAGTTGTAGCGCTGCATGTCGATCGACCATGACTTGTCGCCAACGATGTAGATGCCCTTGTCGACGCCAGAGATCAACTCGCTCGTGCTGGGACCGTCGGGCGCGGGCTGGAGTGAGACGTTGGGCATCCGTTGCATGGCAATGTGGCCTGGGGAGTCCGCGTACGCGCACCCGTTCGAGCGCCCGAAGCCCTTCTCTGCGGCCATCTGTCGGTTCAGCTGGTAGCCGACAAGCGTACCGCCGGCGATCACATCGAATCGCTGCTGCGCGACACCCTCGTCGTCATAGCCGATCGTGGCCAGGCCATGCTCGACCAGCCGATCTCCCGTTACGTTCATCACCTCGCTGCCGTACTGTAGCCTGCCCAGCTGGTCGAAGGTTGCGAACGAGGTGCCCGCGTACGCGGCCTCGTAGCCGAGCGCGCGGTCCAGCTCGGTCGCATGCCCGATCGACTCATGGATGGTGAGGAACAAGTTGCTGGGATGGATCACGAGGTCATAGCGGCCAGCATCGACCGATGGGGCGGCGACATGGGCCGCCAACAAGTCGGGTATCTCGGCAACCTCGGCGTCGAAATCCCAGCCGCCGCCAGTCAAGTACTCCCACCCTCGACCCGTCGGTGGCGCAGTGGTACGCATTGTCGCGAAACCATGATCACCAACTGATACTGCCGTGAGCTGGGCCTGGATTCGAACGCGCTGCTGGATCGTGCTCGTGCCTGCCAGGTTGGCGAAGTACTTGTTCTCGTGAACGTAGCCGAGCATCGCAGTAGCGTGCGTGACACCGGGCGCGGCAAGCAGCACCTCATTCAGATCCAGAACCCGGCCGGTCTTGGTTGCTTCGTCGACGTCGAACGGATCCACCTCGTAGGCCGACACCCACGTGGCGTCAGTGTAGATATCCTCATCGGCCAACTCGACCGAGGCTGGGGTCAGCGGGCGTGACACTTTTGCTGTGGCTACCGCCCGTTCCGCCAGGCGAGCCGCCGAGTCTGTCGAGAGCGTGATGTCGGCCGCAAACCCCCAGACACCGTTGTGGACGACCCGAACTGACAAGCCGAGCACCTGACCATCGGCGGTGGTTTCCATCGCATGATCACGGAAGCTGCGGTAGGCCTGGCGCAACCGCTCGACGCGGACTTCCGCGTGGCTGCACCTGAGCTCTTTGGCTTTGGACAAGGCGGCATCGCTCAACGCCCGCAAGGGCAGCGCAAGAAACCTTTCATCGAGGTCGGGCATGCTCGTCAGCGTAGTGCCGTGTGTAATGAGCTGGTTCGGATATGCAATGTGTCTGCTCGCCTAGAGTGTTCGTCGTGACGGTCGCCGTTCGTGTCATCCCGTGCCTGGACGTGCACGCTGGCCGGGTCGTCAAGGGCGTCAATTTCGTCGCGCTGCGAGACGCCGGCGATCCCGTGGAGCTGGGCGCGTTCTACGACGCAGAAGGCGCCGACGAACTGACCTTCCTCGACATCTCGGCGTCGGTCGAGGGCCGGGAGACGACCCTGGAGGTCGTGCGCCGGACTGCCGAGACCGTGTTCATTCCATTGACCGTAGGCGGCGGCGTTAGCTCGGTGCGCGATGTGGACGTCTTGCTGCGAGCCGGCGCTGACAAGGTGGCGATCAACACAGGGGCCATCCGCCGGCCAGAGGTGATCGGTGAGATCACCCAGCGGTTTGGCAACCAGGTCCTGGTCCTCTCTGTCGACGCTCGCCGTGCGGATTGGGCGCCATCGGGCTTCGAGGTGACCACCCACGGCGGGCGTACGCCGTCAGGGCTGGATGCGGTTGAATGGGCCCGCTGCGGAATCGATCAGGGCGTCGGTGAGATCCTGCTCAATTCCATGGATGCGGACGGCACGACCGCCGGATTCGACCTGGAGATGATCCGGGCGGTACGAGCGGTGGTCGATGTGCCGCTGATCGCATCTGGCGGCGCAGGTCGGGTTGCGGACTTTCCACCGGCGATCGCTGCTGGCGCCGACGCGGTGCTGGCGGCGACGGTTTTCCACTTCGGCACACTCCGCATCGCCGAGGTCAAGTCGGTGATCGAGGCCGCAGGATTTCCGGTACGCCGTGCGGCGTTGGCACCAACGGCGGGACACTGAGCAAATGCACGCGCCGAGACGGGTCGTTTGGCTGCCATACGGAAGCGTCGAGGAGGCTGAGCAACGGCTCGGCGGCATCCCCGATGGTCTACAAGTCGAGTGCTACCGAGCCGACGGTGACAGCTGGCCGGACACTGTGGCCGAGGTCGAGTTCTACGTGCTGCCGTACTTGAAGGGCGAGGAGGTTCTCGACCGGATCGGGGAGATGAGCCGGCTTAAGGTGATACAAACCCTGACTGCGGGGGTGGAGAACTTCCTGCCACATGTTCCGGACGGCGTGATCTTGTGCAATGCGGCCGGGGTGCACGACGCCAGCACTGCCGAATTGGCTGTCGCGTTGGCGTTGGCAAGCGGCCGTCATCTTGATCACTACGCGCGGAACCAGCCAAGCGGTGTCTGGGAGGAACTCCTCATAGGCATCTCGCTGGCCGACCAACGCGTGTTGATCGTTGGGTACGGGCACATTGGGGCCGCGATCGAGCGCAGGCTGGCCGGCTTTGAGGTCGCGTCGGTGACACGAGTGGCCCGCCGGCCGCGTACCGAGCCGGTGCCAGTGCACGGGATCGAGGAGCTCCTGGAGCTGCTTCCTCGGGCCGACGTGGTCTTCCTGGTGGCTCCACACACCCCGCAGACCGAGGGGATGATCGGGAGCCGCGAACTCGCCGCACTGCCCGATGGCGCCTTGCTGGTCAACGTCGCCCGCGGCAAGCTCGTAGACACCGATGCGCTGCTGGCCGAGACATCGACCGGCAGGGTCCGCGCTGCTCTCGACGTCACCGATCCCGAGCCGCTGCCACCCGAGCACCCGCTGTGGCGTACCCCTGGAGTGTTGATCTCGCCGCACGTGGGCGGGCCAAGCACCGCCTTCTTCCCACGCGCCGATCGACTCATCGCTGCCCAGCTGGGTCGTTTTGCCGCTGGCAAGGAACTGGAGAACAGGATCACATGACGCCCTTCGAGATGCCGGAGCCTCAACACCTCGATCCCAATTGCATCTTCTGCAAGATCGTTTCTGGGGAGCTGCCCTCCCGTCGGATCTATGAAGACGATCGGGCCGTGGCCTTCCTTGACATCGCCGCGTGGCATCGCGGGCACTCGTTGGTGGTGCCCAAACGGCATATACCCGACGTCATCACGGGGACCGGATCCTTGACCGAGATCGCTCCGGCGGTGGATGCTGTGGCGAAGCTGCTGAAGCAGCGGCTGGCTGCCGACGGGATCAACCTGCTGTTGTCCGCGGGCGAGGCGGCCGGGCAGGAAGTCTTCCATACCCATATGCACGTAGTGCCGCGGTACGCCGACGAGCCTGGTCTGCGCCTGCTGATCAACCCAGATGCCGCACCCGACGGTGAGTTGGAGTCGGTCTATCGCCAGATCCAGGCGGGCGTGTGACCCTGCCGACCCGTTCGGCTCAAGCTGCATCACTACCGGTCGGCCGGCGGCTGACTCGAGCGGCAGTGGAGTTTCTGCCGCCGATGGCGGTCGCGTTGTTGATCTTGCCCTACATCATCCAGTACGGGAAGCTGGTCCCCTGGCAGCCCTCAACGATCGACCTGCAGGTGTACGTGTACGCGGTCAAGGACATGCTGGCCGGCAGAGACATCTTCGCGACCACAACGCCGTTCTGGAGGCTCTACTACATTTATCCGCCGATCGCTGCGATCTTGATGACGCCGCTCGCCATCGGCCCGTACGTGTTCTGGCAGGTGGTCTGGACAGGCGGTCTGGTCTGGGCACAGCAATCGGTGCTGAAACGCTGCGGCGCGCCACGTGGCTGGAAACTCGGGCTACTCGGCATCGCAGTGGTGCTCGCGGTCGAGCCCATTCGCACCACACTTGGCTACGGCCAGGTGAACACCATGCTGATGGCGCTGGTAGTTGCCGACCTGCTGCCGGATCGGCCAGGGCAGCGCAGGCGCATCCCGCAGGGCATCTTGATCGGGCTGGCGGCCGCGATCAAGCTGACTCCGGCGCTCTTCGTGATCTTCATGTTCTTGATCGGCAAGCGGCGAGCAGCGATTACCGCGATCATCAGCTTCGCCGTCTTCACCGGGATTGGCGCGATCTTGCTCTTCGGTGAATCGGTGGTGTTCTTCGGCGGACTGTCCGGCGGCGACACTCGTACTGCCTCACCGCTGTATACCGGGAACCAGTCACTGCTCGGGGTGTTCTTCCGGCTCGGTGACTCCTCGCGCACCACCACCGTGCTGGGACTGGCCGTGGCCGGAGTCCTGGCCGTGCTGGGCTGCCTGGTTGCCGCGTATTGGTGGGCCAACAATGAAAAGGTCTTCGCTGTCGCGATCGTGGGCATCACCACGTGCCTGGCCTCGCCGCTGTCTTGGACCCACCACTACGTGTGGATCCTTCCCCTGGGAATGGCTGCGCTGTCTCCGGGTGTGCCGCGCTGGGCGCGGTACATCGGTGGGCTCTGGGTGGTCTGGGTGTGTATTTGCCTGCCGCTCGCCGTGCTCCCGTACGCGGGCGGCCGGGAGCGGCAGTTCAATTTCCTGCAGCAGCTGGTAGCCAACCTCGGCCCAATACTCGGTGTGATCTTGCTCGTTGGACTGGCCTGGCAGCTGGTGGTTACGACCCGCGCGCATGCCCTTCCCACGACTGCCAGCCGCTGACTCCCGCAACTTGGTGTCGGTATCCCACGCTACGTGGGAACGACTAGATTGACCGCCATGACTGCGGACAGTCCTACCAGCGAAGGAATCGAATCGACGGCCGGAAACGGTATCGACATCAAGCCCCGGTCGCGGGTGGTGACCGATGGCTTGGAGGCCACCGGGTCACGCGGCATGCTGCGCGCAGTCGGGATGGGCGACGAAGACTGGGCAAAGCCGCAGATCGGCGTCGCGTCGAGCTGGAACGAGATCACCCCATGTAACTTGTCGCTTGATCGGCTGGCCAAGGCTGCCAAGGACGGAGTACACGCGGCCGGCGGCTATCCGTTGGAGTTCGGCACCATCTCTGTCTCTGACGGCATCTCGATGGGCCACGACGGCATGCATTATTCCCTGGTAAGCCGCGAGATCATCGCCGACTCGGTGGAGACAGTCATGCTCGCGGAGCGGATGGATGGCTCGGTGCTGCTTGCTGGGTGCGACAAGTCGCTGCCAGGCATGCTGATGGCCGCTGCCCGGCTTGATCTTGCTTCGGTCTTCCTGTACGCCGGCTCGATCATGCCCGGCCACGTCGGCGACAAAGATGTGACGATCATCGACGCGTTTGAGGCAGTCGGCGCCTGCGTCAGGGGACTGATCACGCGCGAGGAGGTGACCAAGATCGAAAAGGCCATTTGCCCGGGAGAGGGCGCCTGCGGCGGTATGTTCACCGCCAACACGATGGCGAGTGCCGCTGAGGCGCTTGGCATGTCGCTGCCCGGCTCCGCAGCACCGCCGGCTGTAGACCGCCGCCGCGATGGTTTCGCGCGTAGAAGCGGATTGGCAGTAGTCGAGATGCTGCGGCAGGGCATCACAGCGCGGCAGATCCTCACCAAGGAAGCGTTCGAAAACGCCATCGCTGTCACTATGGCTTTCGGCGGCTCAACCAATGCGGTGCTGCATCTTCTCGCGATCGCGAACGAGGCGGGAGTTGACCTCACTCTCGACGACTTCGTGCGGGTCGGTCGCGCGGTGCCCCATCTGGGCGACCTGAAGCCCTTCGGCCGGTACGTCATGAACGATGTCGATCGGGTCGGTGGAGTGCCGGTCGTGATGAAGGCACTGCTCGACGCCGGTCTGCTCAACGGAGATTGCTTGACCGTGACCGGCAAGACCATGGCGGAGAACCTCGCCGACATCGCGCCTCCAGACGTGGATGGGAAGATCATCCGTTCACTGAGCAACCCGATCCATCCGACCGGTGGCATCACGATCTTGCACGGGTCCTTGGCGCCCGAAGGCGCGGTGGTCAAGAGCGCTGGTTTCGATACCGAGGTGTGGAAGGGCACCGCGCGTGTTTTCGACGGCGAACGAGCTGCAATGGACGCCTTGGAGGACGGCACGATCACCGCAGGTGATGTTGTCGTCATTCGCTATGAAGGACCCAAAGGTGGTCCGGGGATGCGCGAGATGCTGGCCATTACCGCTGCGATCAAGGGCGCCGGTCTTGGCAAGGACGTAATGTTGATCACTGACGGCCGCTTCTCCGGCGGAACCACTGGATTGTGTGTCGGCCACCTTGCCCCGGAGGCGGTAGACGGTGGTCCCATCGCCTTCCTCGAGGATGGCGACGAGATCGTTTTGGACGTCGCAAACGGCCTGCTTGACGTCAGTCTCGACGCAGCCGAACTGGAGCGCCGACGTGCCGCATGGGCCCCGACGTTGCGGCCGACACCACGTGGGGTCCTGGCCAAGTACGTCAAGCTCGTCCGGTCCGCCAACGTTGGCGCCGTCTGTGGTTGATCAGAAGGTCGAGCAATCCCTGAAACCTGACGCTAGCTGGCCGGGCACCGGCGTGTCGCGCCGATTTCAAGCGTTTGGGGTGAACTTTCCAGGGATTGGCTGACAGCGCAATGTCGCCGCCGCTCGCTACGGTCTAGGGGTGAGTTCACCAATATCGGCCGAGGAGCGTCGTGCCCGGCTGGCAGAGCGACATCACCTCGTGCCGCGTACCCGGACCGACAACCTGCCGCAGATCGCCGATGATCTCGTGGCCCTCCACTCCAGCGATCCGGTCAGCGTGTTCTTGTCGGCGATGGCGCGGATGGTGCATCCATCAGTCGAGGCCGTGGACCGGGCGCTGTACACCGACCGCAGCCTGATCAGGCACCACGGGATGCGGAGAACCCTCTGGGTGGCAACGCCGCCGGTGGTTCGGCTGATCCACGCGGCGGCGACTCGCGACCTGCTCAACACTGAGCGGCGGCGCACCGGTCAGCTCCTTGCCGCCAGCGGAGTGGCCGATCCGGAGCTCTGGCTGGCGGAGGCGGAAGGGCAGGTGCTCGCAGATCTTCGCGAGCATGGCCCGAGCACGGCCCGCGAGATTGGCCAGCGCTCTGAGGCATTGCGTCAGCGGCTGCACCTCGCGCCCGGCAAGGCGTACGCCGCAGTGCAATCCGCCCACACTCGGGTCCTCTACATCCTCGGCTTCGCCGGCCAGATGCTACGCGGGCGACCGAGCAGCTGGATCAACGGCGCCTACCGATATGTGGACGCGGAGTCGTGGTTGCCCGGTGGGCTCGGAGATCTCGAGCCGCAAGCGGCGGCCGCCGAGCTGGCTGGACGCTGGCTGCAGCGATTCGGGCCGGCCACGACGGCTGACCTGCAGTGGTGGATGGGCTGGACGATGAAGCGGACGAAGCAGGCGCTGGCCGACTGTGGTGCGGCAGAGGCTGAGCTGGACAGCGGCCCAGCCTGGCTGGCCAGGGATGACCCGCCTCTCGCGCCAGTCGAACCGTGGGTGGCCGCGCTGCCAGGACTAGATCCGACGATCATGGGCTGGAAACGGCGCGACTGGTACCTGCCTGAGACGTCTAAGGAGGTCTTCGACGGCGCCGGCAACGGCGGGCCCAGCCTCTGGGTCGACGGGCGTGTAGTCGGAGCCTGGGCGCAAACCCGCGACGGGACGATTCACACCCACTACTTCGAGCGCGTAGCGGCTGCCCGCCGACGCGAGATCGATCAGCGGATCGAGGAGCTGAAGTCCTGGATCGGCGACACCCGATTCACAGTCCGGTTTCCGGGCGACATCCATGCCCGCCTCCTCGGAACCCGGACCGTGCCTGGTCCCGCTGCAAAGGGGCCACCAAGTCAGGGGCCTACGCTGGCCGGATGAGGGTGCGGGCAGCGTCGATCGCGCTGGTCGTGTCGCTACTCGCCGGCTGCCAGGTGTCGGGCGGCAACCCGGAGCCGTCGCCGATCGGGGAGACTCCATCCGCGTCGACCAGCTCCGCCTCACCCGATGTGAGTCCGGCTCCTGAGCCGCCCGCTCCACCGCCTGCTTATTCAATGCCGGTCGCGCTTGTCGTCCATGCCAGCCGATCGACAGCTGATGTGGCGCTGGCCGATGCTCGCCGGGTCGTGGCGTCTGGAGCGACCCGCTGGTCCGACGTCGGTCAATCAGGCGACAAGGTGCGGGTGCTCAGCACCAAGGAGCGCCGAGCCAGCGATGTGCTTCGGGAAGTGCGCGCCAGCCGCGACGTGCTCGGGATCGTGCCGGCAGACGCGGTGGACGCTCGAGTCCGGGTGCTCACGATCGGCGGGCGGCATCCATTGCGGGACCCGGACCGCTATCCCCTTCGCACTCCTTCCCGCCGACCGATGCCCGAGGTCACCACACTTGCCGCCGTGGGCGACATCATGCTCGGCCGCCGGGTCGGCGACCGTCATCGTGACGACCCGGGTGCGCCGCTGATGCCTCTCGCCAAACGGTTGGCCGCGGCTGAGATCACCGTCGGAAATTTCGAGTCCACACTGTCGGGCGATGGCTCACCTACCCAAGGTGGTGACTCGTTCGCGGCGAGCCCGCGGGTCACAACCGGGCTGCGCGTGGCCGGGTTCGACCTGATGTCGCTCGCGAATAACCACGTCGGAGACTATGGCGATCGTGCGCTACGGCAGACGCTGTCGCGCTTCGACACCGCAGGAATCATGACCGTTGGTGCCGGACGAAATCTGACTGCGGCCCGCCGGCCAGTCATCCTCGAGCGAGACGGCGTACGGATTGGCTTCCTGGCCGTCGATTCCATCGGCGAGACACCGGCCGCCACCACTACCCGGGCCGGCACCAATCGGCTCAATATGCCACCGCGTACCGGCCCGCTGAACCGCTCTCAGCTCCAGCGAATCAGCTCCGACATTCGAGCGCTCAGCCAGCGGGTTGATGTCGCCGTTGTCCTGACACACTGGGGCACCCAGTACACGCATCGTCCTGAATCCAGCCAGCGCGTCGCTGCACGGGCGTTCGCCGATGCCGGCGCTGATCTGGTGATCGGTGGGCATCCGCATTGGGTTCAGGGCTTGGAGATGGCTGGATCGGCTGTCGTGGTGCACTCGCTCGGCAATTTCATCTTCGACATGGATTTCCAGACCAAGACTCGGGAAGGCATCTTCTTGGAGATCGTGCTCTGGGACGGCGCAGTGAAGGCGGTCGAGCCCGTGCCGTATCTGATCGACAACGCCTTCACCCCACGGCTCATCAAGGGCAACCGGGCTCAAAGCATCCTGAGCGACGTGTGGCGGAGCAGCCGCGAACCGTTTGCCCAGTGACCTGGGTCAGCTCAGGGTCTGCAGCCAGGCCCACACCGTTCGGCCAACCCGATCGAGCTGGCGGCGGTCAACAACACGTGGCACGTCGCCGCGGGAGTGGTAGCCGGCGTAAGGGATGCTGCCGAGTCGCACGGCGGGAACACCGGCCTTGGCATACGACCAGTGATCGCTGGTGTAGTTGGTGCACGCGCGGGTGGTGATTTGGGCTTGACGCGCCGCTGCCCGCATCGCGTCCCGAAGACGGGTGCCGCGGTCGGTGGCAGTGCAGATCGGCACGTAGTTGGCGCGAACGCCGACCCGATCGAGTGACACCATTGCTTGGATCGCGCGACGTTCCGGCCGTGACAGATCCGCGACGTGCTGCCGCGAGCCGAAGTGATGCAGCGCGTCACCGCTGCCGCGCGGCTCTTCGGCTCCGAAGGCGATGAATTGCACTGGAAGCGCTGCCGGCTGTTGTCTCACCATCGCAGCCAGCTGCAGCATGACTGCGATCCCAGATGCGTTGTCCTCCGCGCCAGGCGCGACCGGCACAGTGTCGAGGTGTGCGCCGATCACCACATGCGGCTGCATCGGGTCGAAGCCGCTCGGTTCGGCAATGATGTTGAGCGACGTCCCCCGGCGCACTGGCGTACCCCAAGAGATTCCGGACGGTACCGGAACCTTGGTCCGGCGCACGTCGTAGCCGAGCCGCTCGAATCGGGCCTGGACGAACGTGGCGGCCTCGGCGTAGTTGTCCGACGTGGCCTCCCGCGGGCCGATATCGGAAGCCAGGTGGACGATGTCGCGGAGCGCAGCCCGTGCGTTCATGGCCGGTCGTGACGTAGCCCGTGGGGTTGGTGTGGCGACGGCTGACCGACTCGGCGATGCTGCTGTTGGGCTAGCGCCCGGCTGCTGCGGGAGCGTGGTGCCATCCGCTGGTGAGGAGCTCGTGGACGAGACGCCCGGCGGTGACGCAGAACATGCGACGTTGACGACCAAGAGGAGGAGCGCGGCGATCACACGGCGCATTCCTCGACCTTACGTCGGTCCACGCAGGGTCTTTATTAGGCCGCCCGAGGGTCCTTCCGGATCGCAAGACGCATGCGGACCGAGAATTGATTCCGACTGCGGCGCGGTATTGTTGCCGCGTGCGCACAGGGACAATTCTCCTCGTAAGACAGCGTGTCGGCTGAGTTCAGCTCTCACCGGCGCGCTCCCTCGTCTGCCAGTTGGCAGCGGGGGTTTTTTGTTGGCGGGAGTGCCTTCAGTGTGCAGGCGTAACATCCACAACGGATCCCATGGACGGGATTGTCAGGGCAAGGAGACCCGAGATGTCTGAGAACGACAGGGCGGATGAGCTGACGGGGGCGCAGTCTCTGGTCAGATCGCTCGAGCGTGTGGGTGCAGACGTCGTATTCGGGATTCCCGGCGGCGCGATCCTTCCGGCCTACGACCCGCTGTTCGACTCCGAGAAGGTCCGGCACATTCTGGTACGGCACGAGCAAGGTGCCGGCCATGCGGCGGAAGGCTACGCCACGGCGACCGGAAAGGTCGGTGTCTGCATGGCAACGTCTGGACCCGGCGCAACCAATCTCGTCACTCCCATCGCGGACGCGCACATGGACTCCGTTCCCATCGTCGCCATCACCGGACAGGTGGGCAGCGCAGCGATCGGCACCGACGCTTTCCAGGAAGCCGATATCCGCGGCATCACGATGCCGATCACCAAGCACAGCTACCTGATCACAAAGCCAGGCGATATTGCGGCGGCAATCGCGTCGGCGTTTCACATTGCGGGTACCGGCAGGCCTGGACCGGTACTGGTCGACATCACCAAAGATGCGTTGCAGGCGAAGACCCGATTCGAATGGCCGCGACACCTGGATCTGCCTGGCTACCATCCGGTGAGCAAGCCGCATGGAAAGCAGGTCCGCGAGGCCGGTCGGCTCATTGCCGAATCGCGACGACCGGTGCTGTACGTCGGTGGCGGAGTCGTGAAGGCTCGTGCGTGGTCCGAGCTCAAGGAGCTCGCTGAGTTGACCGGCATACCGGTGATCACCACCTTGATGGCGCGCGGGGTGTTTCCAGACAGTCACCCACAGAACATGGGCATGCCGGGCATGCACGGTACCGTCGCCGCAGTTGGCGCTTTGCAGCGCAGCGACCTGCTGATTGCCCTCGGTACCCGCTTCGACGACCGGGTAACGGGCCAGCTCTCCACCTTCGCACCACTGGCGAAAGTGATCCATGCCGACATCGATCCCGCCGAGATCTCCAAGAACCGTGTGGCGGATGTGCCTATCGTCGGCGACTGCAAGGAAGTGATCTCCGAGCTGATCGGCCTGCTCCGGCCAGCGGAGCGCCGCCCCAACGTAGAGGAGTGGATGAGCTATCTGCTAGACCTCAAGCGGCGCTATCCGACTGGGTATGACGAGCCCGCCGACGGCAGCCTCTCGCCGCAGTACGTGATCAAACGGATCGGTGAGATCACGGGGCCGGACGCATACTACGCAGCCGGGGTCGGGCAGCACCAGATGTGGGCGTCGCACTATTTGCCCTGGGAGCTGCCAGGTCGTTGGCTCAACTCGGGCGGGCTCGGCACTATGGGGTACTGCGTGCCCGCGGCCATGGGTGCCAAGGTCGGGCGGCCTGACAAGATCGTTTGGGGAGTCGATGGCGACGGCTGTTTTCAGATGACCAACCAGGAGCTCGCCACGTGCGCACTGGAAGGGATTCCGATCAAGATCGGAATCATCAACAATCAGAGTCTGGGAATGGTTCGGCAATGGCAGACGCTGTTCTACCAGGGCCGGTACTCCAACACTGACCTGAACACCAATCGGATCCCAGACTTCCCGAAGCTGGCGGAGGCAATGGGGTGCGTGGGCCTGCGCGCTGAAGAGCCTGCCGACGTCGACGCGGTGATCGAGAAGGCGAACTCGATCAACGATGTGCCCGTCGTGGTGGACTTCGTCGTACACAAGGACGCCATGGTCTGGCCCATGGTGGCTGCCGGTACCAGCAATGACGAGATCAAAGTGGCCCGCGACATGGCGCCGGCATGGGATCAGGAGGAGCTGTGATGGGGAGTAGTAAAGCAAGGGGGACGACCCCCTTGAACCCCCGCGGCGTGCACAAAAGCACACGGGAGCACGCCCGATGATGGCCACAGTCCTAACACTCACATCCTGAGCGTGCTCGTGCAGAACAACCCGGGTGTCCTGGCCCGGATATCCAGCCTGATCGCCAGGCGGGGCTTCAACATCGAATCGCTCGCGGTCGGGCCAACCGAGTCACCTGAGATGTCGCGCATCACCCTCCAGGTGAACGTAGAGGAAATCTTCCTCGAGCAGATCATCAAGCAGCTCAACAAGCTGATCGAGGTGCTCAAGATCGTCGAGCTGGAAGACAGCGCGATCCGCCGCGAGTTGGTGCTGGTCAAGGTCAAGGCGACGGCCGAGACCCGCGGCCAGCTGATCGAGATCATCGGGCTCTTCGGCGCTAAGGCGGTCGACCTTACTGCTGAGGTGATCACTGTCGAGGCAACCGGCAGCCCGGCCAAACTGGCGGCGCTGCTTCAGTTGTTCGAGCCGTACGGGATCCGAGAGCTCGTCCAGTCCGGTCTTGTTGCTTTGGGCCGCGGTAACCGGTCCCTCACTGATCGGAGCCAGCGCAGCGAGCGGCTCAAAGCTGTTCGTATCGGCTAGGGGCGCCGAGACAGCTCGCATCGTTGTGCGCTAACTTCACCACCGACCACACACCAAGGGAGATCACGAAGTGCCTGCACGGATGTTTTACGACGATGACGCCGACCTGTCCCTGATTCAGGGCCGCAATGTTGCCGTACTGGGATTCGGTAGCCAAGGTCACGCTCACGCGCTATCGCTACGCGACTCCGGGGTCGATGTACGTGTCGGGCTGCCTGAGGGCAGCAAGAGCCGGCCGCGGGCCGAGGCCCAGGGGCTTCGAGTGCTGGCACCGTACGAGGCCTGCGAAGAGGCGGACCTGATCATGGTGCTGACGCCGGATCCTGCACAGCGCAAGGTTTATGCCGCGGCGATTGAACCCAACCTGGTACCCGGCGACGCGTTGTTCTTCAGTCATGGCTTCAACATTCGTTTCGGATATATCAAGCCGCCGGAGGGCGTTGATGTAGCCCTGGTGGCGCCCAAGGGCCCGGGTCACCTGGTCCGCCGCGAGTACAGCGAAGGTCGCGGCGTGCCGGTACTGGTTGCGGTGGAGCAAGACGCCTCCAGCAAGGCATGGGACCTCGCGCTGTCGTACGCCAAGGGGATCGGCGGGTTGCGCGCCGGTGGCATCAAGACGACATTCACCGAGGAGACCGAGACAGACCTTTTTGGTGAGCAGGCGGTTCTGTGTGGCGGTGCTTCGGCGCTGGTCCAGGCCGGTTTCGAGACGCTCACGGAGGCCGGCTATCAACCAGAGGTGGCCTACTTCGAGTGTCTGCACGAGCTCAAGCTGATCGTCGACTTGATGTATGAAGGCGGCATTGCCAAGCAGCGGTGGAGCGTTTCGGACACGGCTGAGTACGGCGATTATGTGTCTGGGCCGCGGATTATCGACCAGCATGTCAGAGAGAACATGAAGGGCGTGCTCGCCGACATCCAGGACGGCACCTTCGCTGCCCGCTTCATCGACGACCAGGATGCCGGCGCGCCTGAGTTCAAGGCGTTCCGGGAAGCGGCGGAGAAGCACCCGATCGAGGCGGTGGGTCGCCAGCTGCGGGAGCTCATGTCATGGGTCAAGAGTCACGACGATGACTATGTCGAGGGCTCTGCCGCCCGCTGAGGCGCGTACCACCACGTGAGCCTAGCGGGACTTGATCACCATTCCGATGACGCGTGTGCCGTCCTGGCGAACGCCCGTACCGATCAAGTAAAGCCGGCTGCTCGGCTCCTCGGACTCGGTGAAGACGTCATCATTTGCCATGACGCAGGTGTTGCGGATTCCCTTCGCGGTCAGTGGGGACGGAAGCTCAGATATGCAATCACCGAAGGCTTGGTTGAGGCTGGTCAGTGCATGGTCGGCTGAGGCCAGCGGCACCTCGATGATCGCCTCCATTTGGTAATCGTGGGTGGCGCGGTAGGTTCCGGCGACCACCGCACTGTTCTCAGGAAGATCAACATCGCCAAAGTATTCGACATCGGCGAGGGTCATTGGCGAGCATGTGTAGCCGGCGAGGTCGTTCTTGCAGGTCGAGCCCCGATCGGTGCGGAACGTGAAATAGGGAACACCCCACGCGCCGGCGTACTGGGTGAGAATGGCAAGGGCGACCGCCACCGACCCGAGCATCAAAGCTATGCCGCCGAGGACTCGCAGCGGGTTGTGTCGGTGGTCGTTTCTAGGCCGAGAACCTCTCCTGGCCATAGCCAAAGGATGCCCGACCCAGTAGCCGAGATATACGAAACTAAGGCATCAATCCGATCACAATGGCGACGCTGAATCCGGCTATTTTTTGACGGCGATCACCACGGACGTGTCCTCGGCGACCATCACGTCGACGCTGGTGAAGCGCTCGTCGGAAAGCCAGTCCAGACGCAGGGAATCCACCCGACCGCCCTCCACCGGAGGCCACGTTGGACACGGTGTGAAGTCGTCCAACACGATCATGCCGCCTTCCTCGAGCAGCCCGACGATCCTCTCGCGAGGCCAACCCTTCGCGCTGGCAGCATCCATGAAGATCAACGAGAATGGTGCGTGCTCGACGAGGCTGCTCCAGTCCGCGTGCATGACGTCGATGTCGTCACCGGCGAACATATCCATGACACCGTGCGCCAGCTCTGGGTCGAGCTCGGCGGTGATCACCCGAGTGTGCTTTGGCGCCCCACTGCGCAGCCATGCAGCACCTACTCCGCAGCCGGTACCACATTCGGCGATCGTTCCAGTTCGGGTGGCTGCCAACGCGGCCAACAGCCGGCCGGTCTCAGTACGCGATGCCTGCACATAGCCACGCTCCAATGACATTCGCAAGGCTCTGATCACAAGCTCAGGGAGGTCGGGTGGAGCGCTCACTTCAACAGTGTGCCAGCGACCGACATCGCAGTTCCACAATGTGAAACATCCCGTCTAAATAGTTGGGCATCAGATAGTCCGACGCCCTACTATTTTCTTGGTCCCAATCCAGCCACTCACAGGAAAAACTGCTCATGTACGACATGTATCCAGACGCATGGACGATCGCTTCGGATCGCCAGCATCCGGTACCCGCCGACCAGCCACGTCGCAGGGCCCGCAAGGAACATTCGGTCGTACCTGCAATTCTCAAGGCCCGGACTCACAAGGTGCCAGACGCCGCCTGACCTTGCTCTGCGTCGTTCAGCCGTGGCGGGTAGGCACTGCGATCGCCAACCCGGCAAGCGCTCTCAATGATCTAGAAGGCCGAAGCGATCGCGTCGCCGATTTCGCTTGTCGTCCGGCTTTGACCGGACTTACGCGCACCGATGTCGGCGATCACGGCCCTCTCGATCCGTGCCGCCTCTTCAGGAAGACCACAGTGATTCAAAAGCAGCGCGACCGAGAGAATCGTCGCAGTCGGATCAGCGATGCCCTGGCCGGCAATGTCGGGAGCCGAACCGTGCACAGGCTCGAACATCGACGGAAAGCGACCGTCTGGATTGATATTGCCGCTGGCGGCCAGGCCAATTCCGCCAGTGACCGCGGCGGCCAGGTCGGTCAAGATGTCGCCAAACAGGTTGTCGGTCACGATGACGTCAAAGCGAGCCGGATCGCTAACAAGGAAGATCGTCGCAGCGTCCACATGCATGTAGTCGGTAGTGACGTCGGGGTATTCGGCGGCGACCGCATTGAAGAGGCGGTTCCAAAGCCCACCGGCATTAACCAGCACATTGTGCTTGTGGACCAACGTGATCTTGTTTCGGCGAGCGGTGGCGCGTTGGAATGCGTCGCGAATCACTCGTTCCACCCCGTAGGCGGTGTTGATGCTCACTTCCGTTGCGATCTCATGGGGTGTTCCGGTCCGTACCAGGCCACCATTGCCGCAATACAGGCCCTCGGTGCCCTCACGCACGACCACAAAGTCGACGTCCTTGCCCGCGATCACCTCCTCCGAGAGCGGAGTTGCAACACCGGGATACAGCCGGCTCGGCCGGAGGTTCACGTATTGGTCGAAGGCGAAGCGCAGCTTCAGCAGCAGGCCGCGCTCCAAGAGCCCGCTCGGCACATCCACTGCGCCTGGAGCGGCGCCTACGGCTCCGAACAAGATCACGTCGGCAGCGGCGAGCTCGGTGAGCACAGAGTCTGGGAGGACTTCGCCCGTGCGCTGCCAGCGGCTGGCTCCGAGGTCATAAGCGGTCGGCGTAAAGAGGTCGGGGCCTGCGACTGCGTTGAGGACCTTGATTCCCTCGGCGACCACTTCTGGTCCAATCCCGTCTCCGCCGATGACAGCCAAGTTGAAGGACGGGCCAGTCTGTGTACGAAGATCGTCACCAGGTGCCGTACTCGCGTGGGTCACCGGCGCATCGTAGCCTCACGCACGCCATTCGGCGATGAGATCTCAGGCAGGTGGCAGTAGCCTGACCGCCAGCAGCGCGGTGAGGCCGCCCACGCCAACACCACTAGCGAAAGCGACAGATGTGAGCCTTCAATTCGAACTCCGGCCGAACCCCAAGCCGCGCAGCCAAGGCGAACGCGACGCAATTTTGGCCAATCCTGGATTCGGCGTGCACTTCACCGACCACATGGCGGTAGCCACCTGGACGGCCGCTGATGGCTGGCACGACTCGGCAATCGTGCCCTACGGGCCGTTCACTTTGGACCCGGCGACTGCCGTGCTGCACTATGCCCAACAGATCTTCGAGGGCCTCAAGGCGTATCGGCACGAGGATGGCACTATCTGGACTTTCCGTGCCGACCGGAACGCCCATCGAATGGTCCGATCAGCTCACCGGCTCGCGCTCCCTCCGCTAGCTGCCGAAGATTTTCTCTGCAGCATTGAAGAGTTGGTCGCCGCCGATGCCGCCTGGGTGCCAACGGTCCCCGAGCAGAGCCTGTATTTGCGGCCGTTCATGTTCGCAACGGAGGCGTTTCTCGGCGTCCGCGCGGCCAAGCGAGTCACCTATTGCTGCATCGCCAGCCCAGCTGGCCCCTACTTCGCATCCGGCGTAACGCCAGTAAACATCTGGATCTCGACCCTCTACTCGCGTGCTGCGCCCGGCGGTACAGGTGCGGCGAAATGTGGTGGCAACTACGCCGCAAGCCTGATCGCTCAGCAGGAGGCGGCTGGCCACGGCTGTGACCAGGTGATGTTTGCCGACGCCAAAGAGCACTGCTGGTTGGAGGAGCTTGGTGGCATGAACGTCTACCTGGTCACGACAGAGAAGGAACTGATCACCCCAGAACTCACCGGATCCATCCTCGAGGGGGTCACCCGCGACTCGATCTTGACATTGGCGCCGGAATTCGGCCTGACTCCGGTCGAGCGCCGGATCGGCATCGATGAGCTGCTGGATGGTGTGAGCTCAGGAAAAGTGACTGAGCTCTTCGCCTGCGGCACAGCAGCGGTGATCACTCCCATCGGAACGTTGAAGAACGACGCGGGCAGCTATCAAATCGGCTCCGCGGAGAGTGGCGAGACGACCCTGGCCCTGCGGCAGAGGCTGCTAGATATCCAGTACGGCCGAGCAGAGGACACATACGGCTGGCTCCGCCGCATCCTCTAGACGCCGACTTGTCAGCGTCAGTGGCCGTTATGACGACCATATGCGCTGACAACTCGGCGAAGTGGCTGGCAATTTTGCGAAATCTAAGGAACACTGTGGGGCATGCAGTTCCTGGCGGTGATTATTTGTTAGCGCGCTGAGCTCGTTCAGCGCGCGCAGCCTCCTGTTCGTACACGGGAGGTTTTTTCATGCCAAGACCCGACTCCACCTGAGGATCCGAGATGTATTCCCAGTTAAGACCTAAGCCGGCCGAGTTCCATGTCTTCGACACCACCCTGCGCGACGGCTCGCAGCAGGAGGGCCTCAACCTCTCGGTGGCCGACAAGCTGGCGATTGCGTCCTTACTCGACGAGCTGGGCGTCGGATTCATCGAGGGTGGTTGGCCGGGTGCCAATCCGACGGACACCGCATTCTTTGCGGCGATGGCCGATGGAGCACTGAACCTGAAGAACGCTGAGCTGGTGTCCTTCGGCTTTACCCGGCGTGTGGGGATGAAGGCCGCCGACGACCCGTTGACTGCCGCGCTTCGGGAGGCGCGTGCTCCAGTCGCCTGCATCGTCGCCAAGAGCCACGACCGCCACGTCGAGCAGGCGCTGCGCACCACACTCTCCGAAAACCTGGCGATGATCACTGACACCGTGCGGCACCTGCGCGCAGAGGGTCAGCGAGTCTTCGTTGACTGCGAGCACTTCTTCGACGGATACCGGGACAACCCTACTTACGCGCTGGAGGTGGTGCGCGCCGCTGGGGAGGCGGGTGCCGAGGTCGTCGTGCTCTGCGACACGAACGGCGGCATGCTTCCACAGTGGATCGGGGAAATCGTCACAGTCACCAAGGAGATCGGCGTCCCGCTGGGTGTCCACACTCATAACGACACCGGCTGCGCAGTCGCGAACACCTTGGCCGCGGTGGACGCCGGAGTCATGCACGTTCAGGGAACCGTAAACGGCTACGGGGAGCGCACCGGCAATGCCGAGCTACTCTCCATCGTCGCCAACCTCGAACTTAAGTACGGCTGGCCGCTGCTTCCGGCCGGCTCGCTGCGGGAGGCAACCCGCCTCGCGCATGCAATCGCAGAGGTGACGAACGTGCCACCGAGCGCTCGTCAGCCTTATGTTGGTCTGTCGTCCTTCGCCCACAAGGCGGGGCTGCATGCCAGCGCGATCAAAGTCGATCCCAACCTCTACCAGCACATCGATCCTGCCGTCGTCGGCAACGACATGCGGATGCTTGTTTCCGACATGGCGGGTCGTGCGAACATCCAGATCAAGGGCGAGGAACTGGGATTCGACCTATCCGACCGCGAGCTGGCGGCTCGGATCACCGACCGGGTGAAAGACGCTGAAGCAGCCGGGTACACCTACGAGGCGGCGGATGCAAGTTTCGAGCTGCTACTGCGGCGGGAGCTTAGGCAGCTGCCGGAGTACTTCACGGTGCACTCCTGGCGCGTCTTCACCCAGTCGACCCATGGCCAGAAGACGGATACCGAGTGCACCGTACGGCTGACGGCCAAGGGCCAAAGCCAGCGGGTGGTGGGGGAGGGCAATGGCCCTGTCAACGCGCTTGATCATGCAATACGTAAGGCACTGCTCCCGGCTTACCCGCCTGTCGAAAAGTTCGAGCTGATCGACTACAAGGTGCGAATTCTTGATCAGGGTCACGGCACCGATGCCACCGTACGGGTGCTCATTGAGACCACCGACGGCATGAGCGCCTGGACAACGGTCGGAGTCGGCCAAAACATCATCGAGGCCTCCTGGGAGGCCCTGTGTGAGGCATACCGCTATGGCCTGATCCATGCTGAGGATGAAGCGGAGTTGCCGGCAGCTGAGCTGGCGCATGCTGCGAGCGTTGGCTAATCGCGCGCTGGCCAGTCGCCATTCAGACGATTCGATCCAGGATGAGCGGCCGTTCCTCTGGCGCAGAATTACCGATGGTGTACGCGCCCTCGATGGCTTCGCGAGCCCGTCCGAACCGCTCTGGAGTGTCGGTGTGCAGCGTGAGCAACGGCTGACCCACATGTATCCGCATGCCGGGCTTGGCGTGCAGTACGACGCCGGCTCCAGGCTGCACCGCATGCTCTTTGCGAGCCCTGCCGGCACCCAGTCGCCACGCGGCCTCGCCAACACCGAGCGCGTCCAGGGACTGCAGAAAGCCGTCCTGCTCAGCTGTGATCACTTCAGTCTCGTGCGCGGTCGGCAGCGGGGCGTCAGGATCTCCACCCTGCGCGCTGATCATGGAACGCCAGATGTCCATCGCCGCTCCCGAGGCGAGCAGGTCGGCCGGGTCATGATCATCCCGTCCGACCGCGGCGAGCATCTCGCGGGCCAGGGCGATGGTGAGTTCAATTACGTCAGGCGGCCCGCCGCCGGCCAATACTTCGATCGATTCCGCCACCTCTAAGGCGTTACCAGCAGTCCGGCCTAAGGGAACCGACATGTCGGTAAGCAGCGCCGCTGTGGTCATCCCTTCGGCTCGACCGAGGTCGACCATGGTCTGTGCAAGTTCGCGGGCCGACTCCCTGGTCTTCATGAACGCGCCCGACCCGACCTTGACGTCCAACACCAGGGCAGCAGCGCCCTCCGCAATCTTCTTGCTCATGATCGAAGAGGCGAGCAGCGGAATCGACTCAACGGTTCCCGTCACGTCTCGCAGCGCATAGAGCTTCTTGTCTGCCGGCACCAGCCCGGCCCCTGGCGCGCAGATCACCACACCTATGTCAGCAAGCTGACGCAGCATCTCCTCAGTGGCCAACGACGCTCGCCAGCCCGGGATCGACTCCATCTTGTCCAGGGTGCCGCCCGTGTGCCCGAGTCCCCGACCGGCCAGCTGAGGGACCGCTACCCCGCATGCTGCGACCAGGGGCGCCAACGGCAAGGTGATCTTGTCACCCACGCCGCCAGTGGAGTGCTTGTCGACGGTTGGCTTGCTGAGGCTCGAGAAGTCGAGCCGCTCACCTGAGTTGATCATGGCTCGCGTCCAGCGATCCAGCTCGCGTCCGTTCAGTCCGCGAAACACAATCGCCATTGCTAGTGCCGACATCTGCTCGTCAGCGACATCACCGGCGGTGTACCCAGCGATCACCCAGTCGATCTGAGCATCGCTCAGTTCGCGACCGTCGCGCTTGGTGCGGATGATGTCGACCGCGTGGAATGCCGGGCCTTCCGTAGAAGTATCCCCGGCCATCATGAACCGAAGTATGCCGTGTTCGATTGCTTCGCTCCGCTCAGAGCGCATCGCGCTCTGTTGATTGCTCGCTCCGCTCGCTGCGGTGTTTGATTGCTCGCTCCGCTCGCTGCGGTGTTTGATTGCTCGCTCCGCTCGCTGGATATTCGCTGGGGCCGCCGGCTTCGTCGACCCTCGCAGACCAGAAGCGCGTTTGCTCAATCCTCCTCAGCACGGCGGCGCGCGATCCGTGTTCTATTGCTTCGCTCCGCTCAGCGCGGATCGCGCTCTGTATCCGCCTACTTCGTCGTCGCTCGCAGACGAAAAGCGTGTCTGCTCACTCCTCCTCAGAACGGCGGCGCGCGATCCGGGGGCGGAACCTGGCTAGGCTGGGCCGGTGCGCATTGCCCGTTTCGCGTCCGGCGGTGACCCGCGGTTCGGCGTCGTAGAGCTTGCTGACGACGGTGGGCGATACCCCGACACGGTGTCGGTGTTGACCGGCGATCCAATTGCCATGTCGGTGAAGCTGACCGGGGACCGTCGGGAACTCGACAGTGTTCGGCTGCTGGCACCGGTGATTCCGCGGAGCAAGATTGTCGCTGTCGGTCGCAACTACGCCGCGCATGCAGCTGAAATGGGCGACGAAGTACCGAAGACCCCGCTCACCTTTTTCAAGCCGAACACGTCGGTGATCGGACCGGGTGAGCCGATCATCTACCCTGCCGCAAGTCGCGAAGTGAGCTTCGAGGGCGAGCTCGCAGTCGTGATCGGCCGCATCTGCAAGGAAGTGCCGATTTCGCGCGTACCCGAGGTGATCTTCGGCTACACCATCGCCAACGACGTCACCGCCCGCGACCTGCAACGAAGCGACGGGCAATGGGCGAGGGCCAAAGGCTACGACACGTTCTGCCCCCTCGGGCCGTGGATTACCACGCATCAGAGCCTCGAGGAGGCCGCCGCGCTGCCCATTCGCACCACGTTGGATGGCGAGCTGCGTCAGGACGGCAATACCAAAGACATGATCTTGACCATCCCTGAGCTGGTCGCCTATATCTCCTCATACACCACGCTGCTGCCAGGCGACGTGATCTTGACCGGAACACCGTCTGGCGTAGGGCCTATGCTGCCCGGCCAAGTGGTGAGCATCGACATCGAGGGAATCGGCACCCTGACCAATCCGGTCGCGGGCATGCGACCGGAGGAGACATCGGACGAGGCGGAGCGGTGACTGATCGGGAGACGAAGCCCCGAGACGACTCGGCCATCCTCGGTGATCTGGCGCCCCACCAGGTGCGGGTCCGGTTTCCTCCGTCACCGACGGGCAATTTACATGTCGGCAACGTACGAAGCGCGCTGTTCAACTGGGTCTTTGCCAGGCATTATGGCGGCACCTTCGTGCTCCGCGTAGAGGACACTGACGCAGGACGAAACCTTGAGGAGTCATACCAGGTCCTCTACGACTCACTTACCTGGCTCGGCCTGACGTGGGACGAGGGGCCACTGGTTGGCGGCCCATACGGTCCTTACATCCAGACCGAGCGCGGCGACATCTATACCGATGTCGTCCAGAAGCTGCTCGCTGCCAAGTTGGCGTACCGCTGCTATTGCACGCGGGAAGAGATCGAGGCTCGAGAAGCGGCGCGACCAGACGGCGCGCCGTCGGGCTACGACGGCTTCTGCCGCAATCTCAGTGAGCAACGGATCGCCGAGCTGGAAGCCCGGTCGAGGCCATCTGTGGTCCGGATGCGAGTGCCCGATGCAGACATTACATTCGACGACCTGGTTCGTGGGCCGGTGCGTTTCGCAGCCGCCCACGTGCCTGACTATGTCATCGTGCGCGGAAATGGGGAGCCGCTCTACACCCTCGTGAACCCAGTGGACGACTCGCTGATGAAGATCACTCACGTGCTTCGCGGCGAGGACCTACTGCCATCGACTCCGCGCCAAATCGTGCTGTACGACGCGCTCATGCAGATCGGGGTCGGCAGCGGACGCACTCCAGCTTTCGGTCATTTGCCGACCGTGCTTGGCGAAGGGAACCGTCGGCTCTCCAAGCGCGACAAGGGATCCGGTCTTGCCGAGTACCAGCAGAAGGGGTATCTACCGGAAGGGCTCCTGAACTACCTTGCCTTGCTGGGCTGGGGCATCGCCGAGGACCGCGATGTGTTTACCATCGCCGAGATGGTCGAGGCCTTCGACATCCGACGGGTCAATGCCAGCCCCGCCCGTTTCGACGCCAAGAAGTGCGAAGCAATCAATGCTGCGCACATTCGGCTGCTTCCCCCCGATGAGCTGACCGAGAATCTGGCCCCATTCTTGGCCGCCGCTGGCTTGATCAGTGAACCCCCGTTGCCGGCGGAGCGGGACAAACTCGCAGCCGCCACGCCGCTGATCCAGGAGCGCATCAACACCCTCTCCGAAGCGGTTGGGTTGCTGGCATTCTTGTTTCTCCCCGATGACAAGATCACAATCGCACCGGATGCCGGACTGTCGGCTGGCTCGATACCGACGCTGACGGCGGCTTACGAGGCGCTGGCTGCGGTGCGGGACTTCGATCATTCCGCGGTTGAGTCGGCGTTGCGAGCGGCGCTTATCGACAACTTGGGGCTGAAACCGCGACTTGCTTTTGGGCCGGTGCGGGCAGCCGTCACCGGCAGCCGGATCTCACCGCCACTGTTCGAATCGCTCGAGTTGCTCGGTTCGGGGTCCACGCTTTCGCGGATTGCTGCAGCCTTGACGGAACTCGGGGAGCCGACGTCCGTCGGAACCGGCGAGGCAGGCGGCACTGCGCCCATATCCGCGCCGGGCAATGTGAGATCGTGACCAAGCAAAAGCGACCGTCGGTCCCCGCGCGAACCGTCCCAAAGGCCCGGAACAGATCTGGAAATCCCGCAGTGCGGGCCGGCCAGGCCGAGCCAGTTGTGCCCGGTGCCAAATCGCGATCCGTTCGCCAGCCCCCGAAGCCCGCTCCTGCGCGGGTTATCGAGAGTGGCGTGCTACCGCCAGACGGCGCCACGTATCCGCAGATTCTGCGCGGTGAGTCGTACGTGTGGTGGCGCTCAGTGCTGGGCGTGGTTTTCGGTCTTTCCCTCTTCTTGCTCATCACGACCGTGGTGAGCCAGGCTCTCGTGACCGTGTTTTGGGCTACGACGGCTGGCAACCGCGCCTACCGAGACTACTTTGCCAGCGCGTTTGCATTTGAACTGCCGATCGGCATGCTCGCGGTCAACCTTGGACTCGCCACCTTGATCCCGATCGCGTGGGGTCTGATGGCGGCGGTCCATCACATGCGGCCAGGCTGGCTCTCCTCAGTCCAGCCGCGGATCCGGTGGAGTTATCTGTTCTGGTGCTTGGCGATTGCCGCGGTCGTGTTGAACGGCATGATGCTGCTTTCCAGGACGGTGGGCGAGCCCCTGACATTCGACCCTCAGCCGGGTTTCTGGGGCTTCCTTGCCGTCATCGTGCTCACCTCGCCGATCCAGGCGGCGGCTGAGGAGATCTTCTTTCGCGGCTACCTGCTGCAGGCGCTCGGCAGCCTGGTCGCGCAGCCCTGGTTCGGTGTCGTCGTCTCCTCACTGGTCTTCGCCCTGCTGCACGGCACACAGAACCTGCCACTGTTCGTCGACCGGCTTGGTTTCGCCCTGCTGGCCGGCCTTCTGGTGTGGCGTACCGGCGGCCTGGAGGCTGGCATCGCGGCACATGTGATCAACAACGTGTTCGCGTACGTGATCGCCGGGCTGACGACCTCGATTGCCGAACTCAAGGGGATCAGGGGAATCAGCTGGGTGGACGCTGCGTTCAATGTCGGAGGCTTCGCTGTCTTCGCTTTGCTGGCGTACGGCCTGTCGCGACTGATGAAGCTGCGAACCCACGTCCAGCTCCCTGAGCCCGATCGCGCGAGTCGTCCTCCTCGGAGAAGGAGTTTGGGGCCGAAACTCGACTTACAGTAAAGTTTGTCCTTGCGCCAGGGCGGGTTCGACCCACCCGGCCAACAGGCTATGGGGTATAGGGTAATTGGCAGCCCGACTGATTCTGGTTCAGTTAGTCTAGGTTCGAGTCCTAGTACCCCAGCGACGCAGATGGCTCCTGATTCGCTGTACCACAAGGGGATTGGTAGGCTTCCGCGGTCTGAAGAATGATGATCATCGGCTAGGGCCCCGTTGTGTAGCGGCCTAGCACGCCGCCCTCTCAAGGCGGTAGCGCGGGTTCGAATCCCGTCGGGGCTACCAGGTAAAGCACCTAGTCAAAGGCTATTTCGCGTCTCGTCTCAATTCGACCACCTCCCCTCTGGTACCTACTGGGTACCCACCAGCGAGCGCTGAGGTGCGCGCTGCGTCCATTGCGTCGGCCACAATGTCGAGCCGATCGCCGAATAGGTGGCCGTACTGATCGAGGGTCATCACCGCCGACTTGTGACCCAACATCTGCTGGACGATCTTGATGTCGGCACCGCTGGCAATGGCCAAGCTGGCCGCGGTATGGCGCAGTTCGTGCGGATGGAAGCCAAGGATGCCGAGCTCGGCCGCGGCCCTGGTCAGCACTGCCCGCTGGAAGGTTTGAGAGCGCATCACGGCCCCTCGCTCGCCGATGAACACCAGATCGGCAGCTGACTTGTCCTCGACGTGGCGAGCCAGTTCTTCAATAAGGAACCTAGGCAGCGGGACCTCGCGACGCTCGTGTCCCTTCGTCGGACCGAACGTCATTACCCCCTTGACCGGAGTCACTGACTCGGCAACGAGCACCCGCCGGCGTAAGAGGTCGAGCCTGCGAACCCTTAGTGCTGCCATTTCGCCCCAGCGAAGACCGGTGTAGGCCAGGAACAAGACGATAAGCCGGTACTCCTCGCCCACGGCGTCGGCGAGCTCGGCGACCTGCCGGTCCGTCAGGTAACGCTTCTCAGGCTCTCGCACGCGCGGCAGGCTGACACCGGCAGCAGGATTAACCGCCAGCCGGCCATCCTTCATGGCGTATGCCATGATCATCGACAGCACCCGGTGCACCTTGCGGACCGTGGCCGGGGCTAGATCGAGCCGAGCGAGCCAGCGCTGGACTTCAGCGTGTGTGACGTCGGATAACCGGACCTTGCTCCAGCGCGGCCGGACATGCGCGCGGATGATTCCTTCGTACCGATCCCGGGTCTTCGGCGCTAGGTCAAGCTTGGCCTCGAGCCACTGGTCAGCCAGGACGCCAACGGTCACCTTGCTCCGGTTGGGGTCGACATAACTACCGGTGATCTTCGACATCTCGACGCTGGTGAGGAACCGGTCAGCCTCGGCCTTGGTATCAAAGACCTTCGTGTGCCGGTTGCCGCTCGGGTCGTAGTGCCTGGCATACCAGCGAACCTTGCCGTCGCGTATGCGACGCTCAATATTCGCCATGGTGATCTCCTTCCAGGCCTTGGCTGGGTACGCCCCGGTAGCGCCAAGCCGGCGGTACGCGTCGTCCAGGCGCTGGCTGCGCGACCAAGTTCCTCGCCGATGGCGCGGCGCCAAAGCGGGTGATGTGTTGCGGGTCGAGTTCACCCACATGCGCGACAATGCGAGAGATTCGCGGTCGGCATCTATCGCGCAGCAAAGGGTGCGAAGTAATGACCGCCGATTGGACCGCCGAAGACGACCGGGAATTCGAGATAGCTTCCCTCGACCAGGTTCGCTCGTGCTCATGCTCACGTCGTAACACACCCCTCCGACTGCCGAGGCGCAGCGAAGTCAGGGAACGCTCTAGCGGTCGCTATTGGCCTGGTCGTCGAGCCAGGCGAAGACCTCCGTGCGCCAGTAGCGGACGCTGCGGCCAATGCGGAAGCTGCGCGGGCCGACGCCATGGGTGACGTGCAAGGTCTGCCCATTGGCGTGGCTGTGCCAAGCCGTGCGGGCACCGGGCGCGAACCGGACGATGCCGACGACCATGCGTTGGTTCTCGTCCTGGGGGCTCGCGATGACGTCGAACCACACATCGCCGGTGAACTGTTCCGGCGGGTTCTTCACTGTTGGCGGCTTCGGTCGGATATGCATGGTCCTCTCCGGTCGCTGGTCGTGTCCTTCATATCGTCAAACGGCGACTCGCGGCGTCGCGACGCAGCATCGACGGGACCGTATCGTCGATGAGGTTGACAACAGCGCCGAGGTGCGCGAGTTCCTCATCTCGCGGCGCGCAGAGAGTCGGGACAGACTGGACCGAGTAGCCCGGACGGGATTCGAACCCGCGCTACCGCCCTTGAGAGAGCAGTCCAGGTTGAGGCTCGCAATGGACTATGGATGCCTGTGAGGCGTATCGCCTGGTCAATGCGTAGTCGAGCCCCGCCACGGATCTGTGGACATTCGTCGTCGGTTTGCGGTCTCTGTCGAGAGCATTCGTCCCTCCTGCGGCCCGACGGGCTAGGACGGTAGGGCATGTGAAGAAGGAACTATGACGGTTGAACATGACTTCACGCGACCGCTGGACGGCGTCGATCTGTGTGAGGGCGATCCGTGGCTCAGCGACGTGATGGCGGTAGACCATAGGTCATTGGTCGGTCAGGCAGCTGACGCGTCCAGGTGAGGGTGCAGCCAGACGCCGACGACTCCACCACTGAGGTATCCACACGCCGGTCGACGGTGGAGAAGTGATATCGCAGATATGGGGCCTCGCCCGTTAGCGAGGCCGCACACCTTTCGCACTGTTACTGCCAGGCCGACTGTAGCTGCCAGATGGTGATCTTGTTGAGTTCCGCTCGCCCGCCGGTGGAGAAGAGCTGGATTCCCTTGCTGTCGCGGTCGGGGAAGATCTGGTCGGTGATGGTGCGCTGGCCGCGGTCTGCGAAGACCTCCACTGATGACCGGTCGACCAGGATCCGCAGTGTGACGATGCCGTTCTCGACCTTCAAGGGCGCGAATTCGACGCTCGGGAAGGTGGCATTGAAGCTGACATCGCCGGACTTGGTGCGGTCGACGTAGATTCCGTCTCGGTTGACGTCGTAGCCGATCACGGTCTGTTGGCCGTTGCCGGTTCGCACGTTGAGGCCGAACTTTTCGGCATCCTGGGCCTTGAATTCGGCGAGGATTTCCACGGTGTCGCCGCGGGCTCCTTGGCCGAGCGTTGTGGTGCCCTCGAGCAGTCGCTGCTTGCCTGCCGTGAATGGCTGGCTCTGGCGCAGCGACTTGAGCTGCTGCACCGGCGTTGCAGTCAACTCGGTGGCGCCGCCGATTCGCTCAAGGTTCAATTCCCGCGGCACGCTCATGGCGCTGCGCCACGGGTCAGTGGGGATGCTGCCGCCGTACTGCCAGTTGTTCATCCAGGCGATCATGATCCGCCTGCCGTTCGGCACATTGTTGAACGTGACGCCGGCGTAGAAGTCACGACCGTAGTCGAGCCAGTGCGCCCGCTCGGTCGCAGACAGCGCCGGCCCGTCGGCAAAAGTGAACTGGTCAACCAGGATGTGACCCCAACCGCCGGTGTTGTTGTCAACGACCTGAATGGTGGCCGTCTGCCCCGCCAGGTCGCGGAGATCCCAGTTCGCCCAGTCCAGGGTTTCGCTGTCGGAGCCGGTGGCGGTGCGGACGATCTGGCCGTCGACGACCAGGTTGACGGTGGTCTCAACACTGCGAGGCAGCGCGGCGGTAGGCCCGAGCACCGGGTGGTCGAAGGTTAAGTGTCCCCACCCGCCGGTGGCCTGGTCCTTGATTCGGAGTACCGCTTCTTGGCCTCGGTAGGCACGGACGTCCCAGTTCTTCCAGTTGAGGATGCCGTCGTTCGAGCCGGTCGCGGTCTTGACGACCTGACCGTCGACCACGAGCTCGGCTTGGAGTGACCCGTCGCTCCGGCCTCCACCGCCCAGCAGGAAGTTCAGATAGTTGTCAGTGATTTCGAACGCGGGTGAGCTCAGCGTGCCCTGGTTATCGTCGCCCAGCGGGCCGCCTTCCCAGGTGTTGAGCCGCTTCCGCCCGATATAGCCCTCACCGCCGGCTGTCGAGGGGTTGAGGTCCGGCAGGAAGTCACCGGTCAACGTCCAACCGGCCTCCGCGAGGTTCGTATCGTCGGGGAATTCGAAGCCTTCGAAGAGCAACGTGCCCTCCGGCGGCTCGCTGCTGAGCTGAGTGCCGGCGACGTGTGGATGATTGCCGCCCCCGACCAGGAAGTTGAGATAGCTGCTGGTAATGGTGAACTCAGGAGAGCTCAACGTGCCTATGGTGCCGTCCCCGTTGTGGAAGCTGTTCGCCAGCTGCTGGCCTTCATAGCCCGTGACGGCCTGCTGCCCGTCGATTCCGCCGGCGGCCGGCCCGTCTCCGAAGGCCGTTCCGGTGGTTGTCCAGGAAGCGAAGCCGGCCGACTCGAAGTCTTGGATGACGGTCCCGGCGGGCGGGGTGTAGGTGGCGGGGTCGTCGGAGGTGAAGGTGGTGCCGTCGAAGTCGCCGACGAAGTACTGGCCACCGGAGCCGCCGGCGATGCCGCCGGGGTTGAGGTTGACGACCATCACCCATTTGATGTTGCTGGTGTTGCCGTCCACCGCGAGCGGGAACAGATCGGGGCACTCCCACACCCCGCCAACAGCCCCGGCCGGCCCAAAGTCACTGAGGTGCGTCCAGACTTTGAGGTTGGGCGAGCTGTAGATGCTGACCTTGTGTTCTGTCGCCTTCACCACCACCATCCGCCATGCCTTGGCGGGGGCGTACCAGAACACCTTCGGGTCCCGGAACTCACCGGATCCGATGTCCAGCACCGGGTTGCCGGCGTACTTGGTGAACGTCGTCCCGCCGTCGGTGCTGTAGGCAAGCGATTGCGCCTGGATCGGCCTGTTCTTGTACGCGCTGGTGTAGATCGCCACAAGCGGAGGGTTCGCCTTGGTGCCGAACCCGCTCGTGTTGTCCTTGTCGACGACAGCGCTACCGGAGAACACCAACTCCGTATCGTCGTATGGAATGGCAACCGGAAGCTCTTTCCAGTGCACCAGATCGGGGCTCACGGCGTGACCCCACGAGATGTCGCCCCAGGTGTTGCCCAACGGATTGTATTGGTAGAACAGGTGGTATTGGCCCTTGTAGAAGACCAGACCGTTCGGATCGTTCATCCAGTTTTTGGCCGGACTGTAGTGGAATTGTGGCCGATAGGTTGGTCGTACGCCGCCGGAATGGTGCTGCAAGGCCGGGGGCCGCGGTCCAGCTGATCAGCAGTGCGATCAGACCTGTCAAGCCGGCAAGGAGCGCTCGCCGAAGCCTCGACCTCTGGGCGTGACGTTTGTCCTGATTTGCACGTGTCATGCAGAAATCCCATCCCATTCTTCAGTCCCCCGAACGCCACTGGCGACCTAGCCGGAGGTGATCCCAATGCATTCCGACGTACCATCTCGCCCCGCGGCGAGTTTGTCAACCGTTACAATTTTGGTTGCCCGCCGGAGAAATGCGGCCACTTTATGAGCCGTTTCAGTTTCTGGCGCGACGAAACTGTCGACACTAAATTCGCAAAACATGTCGGCTGTTAACCGCGTTCGAAACGGAGCGCAAGAATGGCCACTTGTGCAAATGGCCGCAACCACGTTGCCCCGGTCGAGAGTGCGGCGGCACTCGACAACTAGTTATCGAGGCCGCACTAATTGGGCAACCTCAATCACCGACAGCGCTGGGAACATTTGCGAGGCCGCGCAGGGCTAGCTCCTGACCCTCTCCATACTCACATGATGAGCTGCGCACACCTGCCGATCTAGGCAGGAATCTCGGGTACTAGCTCAGGCGAGAGGCGGATCGCGTCCGCTGAATCGGTCACGGTGCTGGCGCCGGCGGTCACCGGCGCCACCCACGCCGGCGCCATCCGCGATGCCACCAAAACAAAGATCAACAACTGGAAGTGGAAACCTCTCACGAACGACAGCCGCCGCTCCGACACGGCGCGCTAGCGATTGCTGAGCCGCACTGAGCACCATTGCGGAGGCGGTGAGTTGGTTACTCATCCCAGAGGCCGTTTTCAGGCCAGCATCGGGGTAGTCGAGTTTCTACCGGAGGTAGGTCGGCGATCGAGTCCGACGGCGGGGTTTGGTACCAGTAGGCGACGCTGGAGCAGTCGTTGCTCTGATCGTTTGCGTGGCCGTGTTCGATGCTGAAGCGAAGTGATCGTGTGAAGCGGACCGGATCTTCGATGTGGAAGCGGTGCATGCTCCAGGTGCCGAAGTGTTCTTGGACGCTGGCGGCGAGGGTGATGCCGTGGTACGGGCCGGCAGCTCGCCGAGGACATCGAAGACGGTGCTGCTGATCCACGGTGCGCCGCAGACCGCGCACGCGTGGCGCAAGGTCGTGCCAACCCTGGTGGCGGCCGGTTACCAAGTCGTCGTGCCCGACTACCGCGGCGCTGGTGCTTCCACCAAACCCCGTGACGGTTACGACAAATGGACCATAGCCGGCGACCTTCACGACCTCGTCCGCAACGAGCTCGGCATCGACGGACCGATCTCAATAGTGGGACACGATCTTGGCTCCATGGTCGCGTTCGCATATGCGCTGCGGTACCGCGACGACGTCGTCAGCCTGACCATCATGGAAGCGCCGCTGCCCGGCACCGCCTACTACGAGCAACGCAAGGTCGCCAAGAGCGCCTGGCACTTTGACTTTCACGCCAACCCCGACATCGCCGTGTACCTGACACGCGGTCGCGAGCGCTGGTACATCACCCGCTTTCTATGGGTCGGCATGGGGTGGCGGGTTCGGGTGGCCCGCGGGTGGTCGGGCCAGCGCTGTCGATCTTCGTGCCGGCGACCACCCGAGGTCGGAGCAGGCGCGCGCTCTGGGATGTCAAGACCGATGTTGTCGCCGCCGTGAGCGAGACTGCGGTCGAGGTGGTGTTGCCAGACGGCGGAAGCTGTCTGCAGCTGTGCTGCTCCGGTTGGTCGTGGGTCGTTGGGGTGGATGCCGTTGGCGGCCCGCCACACCGCGACGTCACCGATGATGGCGAGGTTCGTATGGCTGCCCGGCGGCGCCCACACAGGCTGGGTTTCGTCTTGGCCGGCGTGACTTCGAACCTGGTCGGCGAGGTCGGTAACCAGTTGGACCGCTTGGCCAGATATTTGGGCCCAAACGGGATGATCATGAAGCCCTGTCGACGCGGGTGGACGGAAGCGGCGTGCGGTCAGGCGGCGTCGGGGTCGCTGTCGATGACTTCGCCAGAGCTGGCGTCGACGAGGACCGTGGTGCCGTCGACAAGGACCGTGGTGCCGTGGTCTCCTCCGAACTCGATTTGCCACACCGCGGTGGCGCCGTTCTTGATGTC
>CAVUEO010000011.1:0-62456 GCA_963740515.1 uncultured Actinomycetota bacterium | reverse complement strand
ACCCGACACCGCCGTCAGATGAGTAAGGCCGGTTGTTTGAAAGTCCTGGGCAAGTTCCGCATCGAGCCCCGACGTGTCGCCCAAGACGAGGGCAGGCACCAGCGCCCGCGGCTCCTGGCGACGGTCAGCGACAGCCTGCCGCAATCCATCGCGAACCTGTTCAACAAGCCGGAGCCCCGGAGAAGGAGCCTCGACGACGACTGGTGAGCTACGCACTCGCATCACAGCTGCCATTTCCGACCCTCGATCGGGTCGGTCAAGACGGCCCTCTACGGCGAGCCGGCTGCCAACCGGGATCTCGAACCACTTTCCGAGGTGCGGGCCGCTGACGATCACCAGGACCGGAGCTCGGACCTGCCAGGCGTCGCCTCGGCCCTCGATGCGCTCAATTTCCGCCTTGATGACCGCAGCGCCTGACCTCACGCCTGTTCCGGCGATGCGATGGGGATCTGCGCGAATCTCCAGATCCACCGCGACCGCGGCCCGATCCGTCGCCAGCAGTGCGACGGGTCCATGACGGATCCGATACAAATCCACCGTGCCGGCGCCAGCGGCCACCGCGGTGACCAGGGCGACTGCCAGTAGCAGAGCTGAGCGTCGCAGAGCCGCTGCCGCCAGCCCGACGGTCACACTCGCCCCGGCCGCTGCGATGCCGGCGTGGCCACCCCAGGTCCCGAACCAGGCGGCTCCCCACGCTGCTACCGCGAGCGGAGCCATACGCAGATCTGTCAAGCGAGCCGGCAAGGCCGCTGCACTGGCTGGCTGCTGACTCCCGCGGTAGCGACTGACGAGCCGGTCCATACCAGTACGCGCCGCTCCCACAAGCGGCAGTGCCTGGGAGTTCACACTCGGACGTGAGGGGCGATCTCGGCGTACGTCTTGGGTCCGATACCGTCCACCTCCTGCAGCTCCTCTATCCGACTGAACCTGCCGTGCTGCTGTCGCCAGGCGAGAATGGCCTGGGCAGTCACCGGCCCCACCCCAGGCAACTCCTCAAGCTGCGGCTGGCTGGCATGGTTTAGATCAAGGGCTCCCGTGGCGGCAGCACTGCTACCCGAACCCGACCCGGGCTGATCTCGAACTTCCCCCGCCGGGTCAGTCGTCGTGCCGATCACCACTTGCTGACCATCGCCCAGCAGCTGGGCGAGATTGATCTCACCGGGATCTGCGCGATTGGTCAGCCCACCTGCGGCGTCGATGGCGTCCTGCACTCGTGAGTTATTCGGCAACCGGACCAGACCTGGGTGGCGGACGGCGCCGAAGACATGGACAACGATCTTTGAACTGGGTTTGCTCGTCGTAGGTGCTGACCCTCCAGTCGGCGTGGGCGTACTGACCGTGACGAGCGCACTGGGGCTGGCCACCGCGACCGGCCGGGCACGGAGCAGCAACCATCCAGCCGTCAGCAGCCCGAGCACCAGCAAAACACCGATCACCCCAACATGCGTTCGGCTGAACCGTTGTTTCGGCAGCTCCTCCAGGAGCTCGCTGCCAAGCTGCTCTTCTTCCTCGGCGACACCAGCCGACGTCGATTCCGAGGGGAGCTGCGCCGGGTCGTCGATCGGCGCAGGCCCTGGCCCGCGCGCTCTGCGGGGCGGCTGTTCAGTCAAGACCAGCGCCAGGCGGTCGCTGATCAGCCGAGCCAGCTCCAAGTCCGCTCTCGATCGACTTGCCATGTGGAGAAGCTAAGGACGGCAACGCCGTGTGGTACGCGCCCCCGGAAATCTGTGGACGGCGCATCGCGGGGCCGCCCGGCTGGGGACAGCGCACGCATCGGTGCGGTGCCCTGCGCCGGAATCAGACTCGGGGTGACACAACGATCCCGAGAGTGCCGGGACCGACGTGTACACCGAGCACTGCACTCACCTCTGAAATGACGATCTCGCCGACCTGCACCCGGCCACTCAGCCGATCGACCAGCCGCTGGGCGCCGTCGGGGTTATCGAGATGATGTACGGCGACGTCAGCCAGGCCATGTATTGACGCGGCCCGCTCAAGCGCGGCGAGGCTCAATTCCCAAAGCCTGGTCAACGCCTTGGATTGTGTCCTCACCCGCTCGTACGGCCGAATTTCCCCATCGGCAACTGTGAGCAACGGCTTCACCGCCAGCGCGGAACCAAGCATCGCTGCCGCCATCCCAATCCGGCCGCCGCGCCGCAAATATTCCAAGCTGTCAACGTAGAAATAGGTCGTCGACGCCGCCGCCCGGCGGCGCACCGCCGAGGCCACCGCATCGGGTGCGGCCCCCGCCCGCGCCGCCTCAGCGCCGGTCAACGCTGCGTACCCCGCCGCCATCGCCAAAGTCATGCTGTCGACAACGTCGATCGGAATATCGACTGAGGCCGCGGCAACCTGGGCCGCACTGCAGGTGCCCGAGATCTTCCTGCTGAGGTGGACGGACACGATCGCGTCATAGCCGGCTCCGGCCAACTCAACGTAGGTCTTCTCGATCACCTCTCGTGCAGGTCGCGACGTACTCACCGGCTGGCCGTCGCGTAACGCTTTCGCCACTTCGCGCGGCTGCACTTCCGATTCCGGACGGCTGATCTCGCCGATCACGACCTGCAATGGAATGATCGAGATGTCAGCGCGGGCAGCGTCGGCCGGGTCCAGTGAGGACGTAGAGTCAGTCACCACTGCGACGCCAGGCATCTGCTCAGCGTAGGACTTTGGCAATTACCGATCGCAGACTCGGGGGCGCAAACTCGTGTCGGTAGAAACTAGACCGATGAGTGACCAGACCAGGCGCGTCTGGCGCGCCGGGCCCATGACACTTGTGCTGGTATCGGCGTTCGCTCTTGCCGCGGGTGTGGCGATCCCGATTCTCGCGTACATGATCTACCGAAACGGCACGCTCTGGCTCCCGGCACTGTTCGTCATCCTGACAGTGCTCGCGCTGCTCTACGCGTGGCGATTCGGGCTGCACCCGCGCCTGCAGGTCACTGACCACAATGTCGAGATCATCAATCCGTTCCGCCGCTACAGCTTCGAGTGGGACGACATCACTGTGATTGCTCCCGGCGAGAATGGTCTGCTCATCGGCTCGGAGGACAGTGCGGCCGAAGCATGGTGCGTCCAGAAGTCCAACTTCGCCAGCCGCCACGGCCGGGTCACACGAGCTGACCGGATTGCCGACCAGCTGCTCGACATCGTGGAGCTGCATGATCCGCCAATGGAGGACCAGGAGGCCGGATCACGGATCCGCCGCGCGCGTCCTGACGAGAACCGGCTGCTGACCCGGCTGGAACGTGACGCAAGCGAGGAGGCATTAGCCCACATCTTTCCGCCGGACCAGTATCCCTATCCGACCAGTGCAGTCGCCCGACGCTGGCGGCACGTACTCAGTGATCGGCTGATGCACACCTACCTTCTCGAGGTACGTGACAGCCCGGTGGGCTACGTCGCATTTGACGGGGATACGGTGCATCACCTCGGTGTCGTGCCGGACCACCAACGCCGCGGATACGGCTCCGCGCTTCTCGAGTTCGCCTGCATGGAGCTCTATGGGGGCGGTGCCCGAGAGGCGTTTTGTTGGGTGCTGGCCGACAATCTAGCCGCACGTGGGTTCTATCGCGCCCGCGGTTGGACCGAGACTGGCCAACGGCTGACCTCGGAGTATCCGCCGCATCCGGAGTCGCTTCAGCTGATGCGAAAGAACCCGCATGCACCGCGACGAAGTCTTTAAGGCGTGGGCGTCGGTATCGCGGGACGGCGGATAGCCTCCTGGCGAAACCGGTCACGCGCAACCTCAGAATGGGCCGGACACCGGTTGGAACTGACCGGTTTCGTCACCGTCGAGGAGTGGCTGCCCGATGAGCGAGAACCCTCCGCGCTCCGTGTGGCGCTGCTACCGCGGCACAATGCTGACCAGCTTGGGCGCGCGGATGATCACCTTGGCGACATCGCGACCAGCCAGGGCGCGTACCACGGATTCGTCAGCCAGCGCTGCGAAGCGCAGCTCCTCCTCGCTGATGTCCGGAGGTACCTGCAGCCGGCCACGTACTTTCCCCTGGATCTGAACTACGCAGGTCACCGACTCGGTCACCAGCAAACTTTGATCAACGGTTGGCCAGCTGGCGTTGGCCACCGATGGGGTGTGGCCCAGCAGTCCCCACATTTCCTCGGCGACGTACGGCGCGACCAGACTTAGCGCGATGGTGACTACCTCGGCGGCCTCTCGTACGGCGGGGTCTGCTGGGCCTGGGGCACCATCCATCGCCTTGCGGGCGGCGTTGACCAGCTCCATGGTCCGAGCGACGGCTACATTGAACCGCTGCCGCGCGATGGACTGCTCGATATCGGCCAACAGCCGGTGGGTATCTCGCCGCAGCCCGGGATCGCCTTCGCTGGGTGGCAGGCCCGGTGCGCTGCTCACCTGATCAGCCAGCCGGTACGCGCGCTGCAGGAACTTCAGCGACCCAGAAGGCGAGAGGTCGGCCCAGTCGATGTCATCCTCGGGTGGGCCAGCGAAGACGACGGTCAGCCGTACTGCATCGACACCGAATGCATCGATCTGCACGCCCAGGTCGACCCCGTTACCCAGCGACTTGCTCATGGCCCTGCCCTGGTTGATCACCTGGCCCTGGTTCAGCAATCGTTGCATCGGCTCCTCGAAGTCGACCATGCCCATGTCGTGCAGCACCTTGGTGAAGAAGCGCATGTACAGCAGATGCAAAATGGCATGCTCCACGCCGCCGACATATTGAGTTACCGGCATCCAGCGGCGTACGTCTGCCGGGTCAAACGGACCTTTCTCATAACCCGGCGAGCAGTAGCGGAGGAAGTACCACGAGGAGTCCACAAACGTGTCCATGGTGTCGGAGTCGCGCTTTGCGGGTCCGCCACACTGCGGGCACGCGACATTGACCCAGTCGGTAGCCGCGGCCAGCGGCGAGGTTCCCTTCGGAAGAAGATCAATACCCTTCAAGTACGGCAGCTCAACCGGAAGCTGATCATCGGGCACCGGGACCTCGCCACACCGGTCGCAGTGGATGATCGGTATCGGGCAACCCCAGTAGCGCTGCCGACTCAGCAGCCAGTCCCGCAGTCGGTAGATGACAGCGCCCTCGCCGACGCCATCAGCCTCCAGCCTGGCGGTGATCGCGCGAATTCCTGTGCCCATGTCGTTCAGGCCGTTCAGGATGTCGGAGTTGATGTAGGTGCCATCACCGGGTGTCGCGATGCCCGTGGTCACCGGATTGGGCCCGCCGGTAGCAACGACCTCGCGCACGGGTAAGCCAAAGGTGCGGGCAAAGTCCAAATCGCGCTGATCATGAGCCGGAACAGCCATGATCGCGCCGGTACCGTACTCAGCCAGCACGTAGTCGGCGGCGTAGACCGGGATCTTCTCACCGTTCACCGGATTTGTGGCATGCACACCCAAGAACACGCCGGTCTTGGGCCGGTCGGTGGCCTGCCGCTCGATCTCGGTCTCGTGCTTGGTCTGCTCCAGATACTCCTCAAACGCCGCGCGCCGGTCGTGACTGACAACCTCGGCGGCGAGCGGCGCATCAGGTGCGATCACGAAGAACGTCGCCCCGTACAGGGTGTCCGGCCGTGTGGTGAACACCCGCACCGGCTCCGCACGATTTTCGATCATGAAGTCGACCCAGGCACCCTCGGAGCGGCCGATCCAGTTGCGTTGCATGGTCAGCACCCGCTCCGGCCAGCCCCCAACAAGATCATCCATGTCGTCCAGCAGCCGCTGCGCGTAGTCGGTGATCTTGAAATACCACTGGGTCAGCAGTCGCTTGGTAACCACCGAACCGCAACGCTCGCACAACCCGGCGATCACCTGCTCGTTCGCCAGGACCGTCTGGTCCTTCGGGCACCAGTTGACATAGCTCGCCTTGCGGTATGCCAGGCCGCGCTCCCGGAATCGCAGGAATAGCCACTGGGTCCAGCGGTAGTAATCCGGATCGGAGGTGTGCAGCCGGCGAGACCAGTCGAAACTCATCCCGTAGCGCCGGAACGAGGTGGCCTGAGTCTCGATGTTCGCGTACGTCCACTCGGCCGGGTGCGCGTTCCGGTCGATCGCAGCATTCTCGGCGTTGAGTCCGAAAGAGTCCCAGCCAATGGGGTGGAGTACGTCGTAGCCCTTCAGTTTCAAGTAGCGCGCGACAAAGTCACCCATCACGAAGGCCTCTGCATGGCCCATATGCAGGTCACCCGATGGGTAAGGGAACATGTCGAGCACGTATCGGCGCTCGGCGGACCCATCGTCGGCGGGTAGGAACGTCTTGTCGGCCTCCCAGAACGCCTGCCATCTCTCCTGGGCGGCGCGGGCGTCGTAACCGGTCCGCTCCCGGGTCGCGGTCTCCGCCCGCTCCGTAGCCTCGACTCGCTCGATCTGCTCGGTCATGATGTCGTTTCGTCTCCTTGGGTGTGCATCGCGTGCCTACTCATCCGGACATGAAAAAGCCCCTCGCCTTGGGCATGAGGGGCTGCCGCGTAGGGGCTTCCTACGCGGCTAGGTAAGGAGGGCAACGCGTTGCATACGGTCAGGGTAGCGCACCGGGTCCCGAAGGCCGCTTTGGTTTTGCAGCGCGGCATCTTCGCGGCAGATCCGGCTAGCTTCTGGCGGCTGGTGATGCGTTCAAGGTTCGTCCGTCACAGGCTGCGGTTAATGTCGGAGTCGTGCGCCCGCTCAGTCATGACCAACTGCGACTGCGCACATTGGGCCGGCAGTTTCCGACCATTCCAGGGCATGGCCCCGAGGCCGTTCTTGATCTGCTGCGGCGGCTGGGGCCGATCCAATCCCAGGTGCCACGAGCGCCCTTCCTGACCATCTCTTCACGGTTGCCGGGGGTCAGCTACCACACCGTGTGCGGGCTGTTTGAGTCCCACCAGCTGGTCAAGACCAGCAATATCCGGGGCACTGTCCATACCAGCCTGCCCGACCAGTTTGGCTGGCTGAACGCGGTAGCACGCCGTACGCGGGAAGCCCCGCTGCGCAACGCTCTGAAGCTGCAAGAGGTCAGTCCAGAGCAGTTGGTCACAGAGATTGAAGCATTCACGTCCATGGACTGGCAGCCCCGCTCAGAGATCGTGGCGCATGCGCGCGCCTGGCTAGCCGAACGCGGGACAGGTAAGGCCACCGCCGGCCCAGATCCGCTCTCAGACAACCTGATCTGGGGTCACAGCGGGCTGCTCCGCCGCCCACGCGACGCCCGATGGGAGAAACGAACCGACATTTACCATCGCCGGGCGCGCAGCCTGCTGCCGGAACTGCCGGAAGGGGACTTCGCGGAGTCTTTGACGAAACTGGTCCGGGTGCACCTCGGCTCTTACGGACCCGCCCTGCGGGAAGACCTCGCATTCTTCTTTGGCGCCGGCCTGGGCGCTGTGGACGACGCCCTGCGCCGCCTCGGCGACGAGGTGATCCACTTGCGTGGTCCGAGCAATGAGGACTATCTCGACCTTGCCGATCCTCCCCTGGGCGGTACACCCGATCCGGGATTGCGCTTGCTGCCTGAGTACGACGGGCTGTTGGTCGGCTATAACGGTCGCCATCGGACCCGATTCTTGACCGAGCAGCAGTTGCCGAAGGTCTGGGCAAAGGTGAACGGCTTGTTCTCTCCCGTTGTGCTCTACGGCGGGCGCCTGGTCGCGAGCTGGAAGACGATTACGAAAAACCGTCGCACCGGCATCGAGGTCACCATGCTCGATCCACATCCGGTGCTGGCTGATGACCTCTTCGGCGACGCAATCGCAGCCACCGAACAGGTTCTCGACCTCAAGATCACCGATTTGCATGTCCGGTCCCCGCTACGCTGAGCGCGCGAGAGGAGTGCACGAAATGACGTGGTTGGTGACCGGCGGCGCCGGATACATCGGTTCGCACGTCGTACGCGCTTTCATCGCTGACGGCATCAATGCTGTAGTTATCGATGACTTATCCAGCGGGCACCGTGGCTTTGTCCGAAGCGATGTTCCCTTTTACGAGGGCAGCGTCTTGCAGCGGAAGCTTCTCGATCAGATCTTCACCGAACACAAGATCAGCGGCGTGGTACACCTGGCTGGCTTCAAGTACGCCGGCGTGTCGGTGAGCCAACCACTGCACACCTACCGGCAAAACGTCACGGGCATGATCACCTTGCTGGAGTCGATGGCTGCCAACGGTGTTGCGAACTTCGTGTTCTCCTCTAGCGCCGCGGTCTACGGCACACCTACCACCGACCTAGTCAGCGAACAGGAGCCGACGCACCCGGAGTCCCCGTACGGCGAATCCAAGCTGATCGGCGAGTGGTTGCTGCGCGACCAGGCCCGCGCCACCACATCCCAACCAGCGCCGCTGCGCCACACCTCGCTGCGATATTTCAACGTTGTTGGCTCGGGCGACGACGATCTCCGAGACACCAGCCCGCACAACCTTTTCCCGGTCGTCTTCGAGCGTCTGGTCGCCGGCGAGGTGCCCTTCATCAACGGGGACGACTACCCCACACCGGACGGCACCTGTGTCCGCGACTACGTCCATGTCACTGATCTTGCGATCTCTCACGTGACCGCCGCCGAGGCTCTCGAGGCAGACCAACCCCTACAGGCGGTCTACAACCTTGGCAGCGGAAGCGGGCTATCGGTGCGCCAAATCATGGATGCCGTGGCCCGAGTCACCGGCATCGAGTTCACGCCAGGAATTCGCCCGCGACGCCCAGGAGACCCCGCGCGCATTGTGGCGACCGGTGACCTCGCAGCACGCGACCTGGACTGGAAAATGCGGCACACAGTCGATGAGATGGTTGCCTCCGCTTGGGCCGCTCGGCAAGCCGCGGAGCAACGCAAATAAGCAACGACGCGACGTCTCGTCAGACGCTTGCGCCCTGAGCCTGTCGAAGGGCGCCTCGACAGGCCCTGCCCTGAGCCTGTCGAAGGGCGCTTCGAGTTGTGAAGGGCGCTGTCCTGAGCTTTCGACAGGCCCTGTCCTGAGCTTGTCGAAGGGCTCAGCGCGCATCTCCTCGCGCCGAAACACGGCTGTCACATTTGCCTGGCAACTGTGACTCTCGCGTAACCGCATGCACGTTTGGCGCAACACACGGCTAGCAGAGTTTGCATATCTTCGGGCGTCCCAGGATCCAGCCGCCCGAGGCGTCCTATTCGTTTCCAGTCCCGTCACCGAAAGAAGCAACATGACACCACTCGACATCGATTCGGGCAACACTGCCTGGATCTTGACTTCAAGCGCGCTGGTGTTGCTCATGACACCAGGTCTGGCGCTCTTCTACGGCGGCATGGTCCGCGCGAAGAGCGTCCTCAACATGATGATGATGAGCTTCGGGGCGCTGGCCCTGATCTCGGTCCTCTGGGTTCTTTACGGCTACTCGCTCGCATTCGGCGACGACGTCGGCTACGGCTTGCTGGGCAATCCCACGCAGTACTTGGGCCTCGAGGGCCTCATGGAGGACACCGGAGCGAGCCTGCCGCCGATGGCCTTCGTGGCCTTCCAGGCGGTGTTCGCGATCATCACAGTTGCCCTCATCTCGGGGGCCATCGCCGACCGCGCCAGGTTCTCAACGTGGTTGATCTTCGCCGGGATCTGGACGACCTTGGTCTACTTCCCCATCGCCCACTGGGTGTTCGACTTCAGCCTTGACTCTCACGTGGGCGGCTGGATCGCGAACGACTTGGCTGCAATCGACTTCGCAGGTGGCACTGCCGTTCACATCAATGCCGGTATCGCCGGCCTTGCGCTCGCCATCATCCTTGGCAAGCGGCTCGGCTGGAGGCACGATCCGATGCGACCGCACAACCTCACCCTGGTCATGCTGGGCGCCGGTCTACTGTGGTTCGGCTGGTTCGGCTTCAATGCCGGTTCCGCCGTCGCCGCCAGCAACTCCGCATCGGTGGTGTGGGTGAACACCATGGTCGCTACTGGTGCCGCCTGCCTGGGCTGGCTGCTTACCGAGCGCATTCGTGACGGCCATGCGACCTCTCTTGGCGCCGCGTCAGGCATCGTCGCCGGTCTGGTCGCCATCACTCCGTCCTGTTCATCGGTCTCGCCCATCGGCGCGATCATCGTGGGCGCCGTCGCCGGCGTCATCTGCGCATTTGCCGTCGGCCTGAAGTACAAGTTCGGCTACGACGACTCCCTCGATGTGGTCGCCGTCCACCTGTTCGGTGGTCTCTGGGGCACCCTGGCCGTCGGCTTCCTGGCCACTGCCGCTGCCCCGGCCGGCGTGGACGGCCTGTTCTACGGCGGCGGTCTTGACCAGCTGTGGCGCCAGGCAGTCGGTGCCATGGCGGTGTTGTTGTACAGCGGGATCATGACCTTCCTCATCGGTCTGCTGCTCCACAAGACCATCGGCTTCCGAGTTAGCGAAGAGGAAGAGCGCGCAGGCATCGACGAGTCCGAGCACGCTGAGACCGGCTACGATCTCGGCACGTTCGGCGGCGGACGCGCATTGTCATACGCCGGCTCGGCACCAAGCCAGGTCGAGGCAGATACCAAGAATGATCAGGAGGTGTCGGCATGAAGCTCGTAACAGCGATCATCAAGCCGCATATGTTGGACGAGGTGAAGACCGCACTCGAGTCGTTTGGCGTCGAGGGAATGACCGTCAGTGAGGCCAGCGGCTTTGGACGTCAGCGAGGCCACACCGAGGTTTACCGGGGAGCGGAGTACACCGTCGACCTGGTTCCCAAGGTGAGACTTGAGGTGCTCGTGGACGACGATGATGTAAAGGACATCATCGACGTACTGGTCAAGGCCGCTCGGACCGGCCGCATCGGTGACGGTAAGGTCTGGTCGGTTCCCGTGGAGGAAATCGTCCGCGTGCGAACCGGGGAGCGCGGGCTGGACGCGCTCTGAAGCGTGATCTAACCAACGAGCGCCTCAACGTCGCGATCCGGTCTGAGTGGTCTTCCACGGCAGGGCCGGATCGTCGGCGTTTGCTCACCGAGTGTGTTGAGTCGGCGCTCGTCGAGCTCTATGCGGATGTGGGCGGCCCTGCCAGCGGGGCCGCCCTTGCCGCTGTCGGCAGTCTGGCTCGCCGGGAGCTTGGTCCGCGCTCCGACATCGATCTAGTGCTGCTGCATAGCGGCAAATCCTCGGCAAAGGTCAACACGCTGGCCAGTGACTTGTGGTATCCACTCTGGGACGCGCGGATCCGAGTTGATCATGCCGTACGCACTCCAGAAGAATGTGCCGACATCGCGGGTCGCGAGCTGAGTGCGGGCGTGGGCCTACTCGACCTGCGGGTGATCACCGGCGATGCGGAGCTGGTCAAGGGCGCCCGTACGGCACTGCTCGGCAACTGGCGTGGTCACACCAGGAAACGGCTGCCTGAGCTGCTGGCGTCCCTCGACGAGCGCCTCGCCAACTTCGGGGACGCCGCTTATCTGCTCGAGCCTGACCTCAAAGAGGCGCGCGGCGGCTTCCGCGATGTATCGATGCTGCGAGCGCTCGCTGCCAGCTGGCTGACTGACCGGCCGCACGTCGGCATCGGCGGGCCGTACCAGCGGCTGCTCGACGTTCGAGACGCTTTACACCTCGCGTCGGGTCGCACCCTCGACAGGTTGATCTCCAGTGAGACCCAGGCCGTTGCCACTCGTCTGGGCTATGGCGATGCTGATGATCTTCGCCGCGACGTCAGTCTGGCGGCCCGCCGTATCGGCCACGCTGTAGACCTGACTGTGCGGGCGGCCCGCCAGGCGCTGCCTCCACATCGCGTTCTCAGCTTCATCAAGCGGGAACGCAAACCCAACTACGTACCGGCCGACCATGGGTTGATCATCTCCTCGGGCGAGGTCGGGCTGAGCCGAGCAACCAACGCCGGCGATCCCGTCGTTGGACTTCGCGCGGGGGCGCTGGCCGCGCAGCGCGGGCTGGTCCTCTCCCCCGTGACAGCCGACAACCTCGGTCAGCAGGGGCAGGCGCTGCCGTCGCCATGGCCCGAGGCCTGCCGAGATGCGCTATTGGACATGCTGGCCACCGGACCGAACATGGTGCCGGTCTGGGAGGCGCTTGAGCTCGCCGGATGCATAAGCAGATGGATTCCTTCGTGGGAACCGATCCGCGCTCGTCCTCAGCACAATCCAATCCATCGACACACGGTCGACCGGCACCTGGTACAGACAGTGGCCGAGGCACAGCCTCTCCTGACCCGAGTCGATCGGCCCGACATCTTGCTGCTGGCCTGCCTTTTCCACGACATTGGCAAGCTGCCGGGAGCTGGTGTCCACCACGCCGCGCGCGGTGCGCCGATTGCACGTGAGGCGGTCGAGATGATCGGGCTCAACCAAGGCGACGCTGAGCTGGTTGAGCGCCTGGTGCGGCACCACCTCACACTCGCTGGGTTGGCGACCAAGCGGGACCACGCTGATCCCGCCACGTTGGACACTCTGGTGGAAGCTGTGCAAGGCCGCGCGGACATCCTCGAGCTGTTGCGTTGTCTCACCGAGGCGGACGCTCGCGCGGCCGGTCCGGCCGCGTGGTCACCGTGGCGGGCTCAACTGATCAACAGCCTTGCCGACCAACACCGAAGGTTTGCTCGTCGCAGAAGGAACCCGTGTGGACGTCACGCAGCTGGTTGACCTCGGTCTGGCTCGTTCGGTACAGCTGGATGGGCGGCCGCGGATCCGCGTGGAAACCCAACCTGGCGGTTTACAGCTCGTCATCGCAGCGGCCGATCGGCTCGGTCTCTTCAGCGACACGGCTGGCCTGCTTGCCTCGCACTCGGTTCAAGTGCGCTCAGCAGTCCTACACACCCTCGAAGGAGTGGCTGTCAACACGTGGCGGGTGGACAAGCGGATGCCAACCGATCTCCCTGACACGGCGTACTTGGTGAAGCAGCTGATACGCCTCGAAGCTGGTGAGACAGGAATCCTCAGGGCGGTGCAACGCCGTGAGGCCAGGGCCCACGGCGGTGGTGCTGTTTCCCGCCCCTATGTGGAGCTGTTCAGTGACGCAAGCGATACCGCGGCTGTGATTGAGGTGAGGACAGGTGATCGCGCCGGCCTGCTGTACGCCCTAGGCCGTTCGCTGAGCGAAATCCGGCTGTCGATCCGATCGGCCCACATCAGCACGCTCGCTGGGCAGGCTATCGACACCTTCTACGTGACCGAAGCGGACGGCTCGCCACCCAATCAGTCGCGGGCCCAAGAGGCGGTCGATGCCCTGACAACGGCAGCGGGAATCTCGGCCGCCCCAACGGGGACGACATGAGCCCAGGCCGCTCCCAGCCGACTTGAACCGCGTTCGGTCAGGTTCGCTCGGCGATGAGGTCGTCCACCTCCGCAGAGGTCGGCGGCTGCGCACCACGCCGGGCGCACACGATGGATGCAGCTGCCGCTCCACGTTCCAACGAGCCTTCAAGCCCAAGATGGAGCTCGACCCAGCCATCCAGAAAGCCAGCCATGAAAGTATCGCCTGCGCCGACCGTGTCGATGACCGTTGTCGGGAAGCCAGGCACTCGCGTTATGTTGCCACCTGGCTCGATGGCCACCCCACCACCCGGCCCGAGCGTGATCACCGCGAGCCCGAGCCCGTACTGCTCGACCCAAGTGCCGGCCAACTCGACTGGATCACCGCCGCTATGTCCGCCGCCGCTTGCCTCCGCCTTGGCAAGAAACTTGATGTCCTCGTCGCTTGCCTTGACGATTCCCTGCCGTCGACCAACTACCCGCAGCCAGGGCTGCACCTTGGTCCAATAGACGTCGGGATCGGTGATCACGGTAGGCCGCACGTTGATGTCGTAGGAGACGCCAGCCTGGACGTCGCGCATCCAATCGATCAGCACCTCCGCACCTGGACTGACGATGCATGACAAGGATGCAATGTGCAACCAGTCGTCGCTGGACAACTCCGGTAGGTCGTCGATCTGCCAGCCGAAGTTCGCCGTGTCGTTGAAATGGAACGTGTAGCTCGCGACACCCTGCTCATCCAAGCTCACGACCGCGATTGAGGTGGCCTGCGAGGACTCGGTAGCAAGATCAAGCTTCACGTTTGCCTCGAGGATGTGCTGTCGCAGCTGACGACCGAAGGCATCTCTCGACAGACGGCCAAGAAAGTGCGTACCCGCGCCAAGCTTGCCTAAGGCGACCGCCGAATTCATCGGCCCTCCCGCCGACAAAGCCAGCCAGGTCGAGCTGAACGAATCATTGCTAGTGGCGTCGGCCTGGACCAGGTCTATGAGGGCTTCACCGCACACCACAAAGCGCGTCATGGAGACAACCTAGTGGTTTGGACGTGCCAAGGTGTTGGCTGCAGGACTGATCCAGAGCGCTATCCGATCAGCGACGCGAGTTCAGCGCGGAGTCCAGCCTGCATCTCTTCCCGCATCTGCTGCCAAAGAGATGGCGGAAGCGCTTGTGCGCTGATCTCGCAGAGCAATCTCCCCATGGAGTAGCTCGAATCGACGTGCGCCAGCCGCTCGCAGCAACAGTTCAGGAGGGCGCCAGATCCTCCGACCCAGGCCGCCATACCCAGTAGGCACAGCGGTGCTGCGGCCAAAGTCGGCGGTACGCGGGCGACGACGCCACCCCATAGCCGGACATGCTCCTCGGCGTTGGTTGGACTTATCAAGGCCCAGGCGAGATCCCGAATGTGCATGTCGGCCACCAGCAGGCCAAGTAGCAGGCAGGTCCTCTCATCAAGAACACCAGGGTCCGAAGTTGCCGAGTCCACTAGTCGGCCCGTGAGTCGGGCCGCTGCGATGTGATCCTCAAGATCCTCCAAATCGGCGAGCATCGAGTTAACCAGCGCCTGCAAGCGTGGCAGTTCTGCCTCGGGCGGGCCGCTGATGGACGCTGCCAACTCCTGCCGGCTGGCAAGAGTGCTGAGTCCGGCGAAGACGGCCGCCGCGGACACTGGATGGGAGCTGAGATCGAACGGTGTGCCGCTGAGCGGGCAGCAGTCCTCGGCACAGGTGAGTGACCACCACCGACCGTGTCCGACGTGGAGCACATCGGTGAGCTTGTGTTTGCCAAGCCGATCCATGAGCCGAGTCAGGAGCCGATGAGTAGGCAGGCTGGCCGCGCTATAAGCGACGATGGCCAGTGCGTGAGTCCTATGACGCTTGGCGATGTAGTCGATCCGTTCAGCGAGTTCGCCGGCTGCGGATTCCGGTGGAAGATCCATCCGGGCCGTCAACACGATACGACCGGACTTGATGAACACCGCGACGATCGACTCATCGGGGTGGAAGCCCACCAGGTACGGGATGATGGCCAGCAGCTCGTCTGGTTGACGCACCTTGAGTCCGCTTGACGGCTCTGGGCGACGACGCCGTCGGGCGGATTTCTCGGAAGCTGTCATGCCTTCAGGTTGCGGATGAGCAACCGAATGCGTCGGCAGTCGGCAATTCTGTGGATAACGATCTTGTCGGCGCGCTGCCTGTGGACCACCGGCGCAACACACGGTCTCGGCAGCAGGGCAATCCTGCGCTACCGTGGTCGGAAATGGACGAGCCCAGCGGTTCAGAGAGCACCGGAATGGGACCGTCGCCCAGCGGGCCGTCCTTCGTCCCCTGGGCGCCCGCCCCAGATGACTTGCCGCCCATTGGACCACCGTCGCCGGATCGTAGCGCTCGATCGATGGCCAGGCAGCCTTCCAGGCTTCCGACGGTGATCTCGATGGCGGTGATCTTTTTGGTGGTAGTGGTCGTCGCCGCGGCTAGCGTGGTCGCCCACTTTGCCGACACCCAGGTCCGGGCTCCGGTCAGCAGCAAGCAACCGATCCCGCAGATCACTGCTCAAGGCGATCGGATTGAGTTCACCACCAGCGAAGGAAGCGGCCAGCTGATCTTGCTCCGACACTCCTGGCTGAGCAGCGGACTGTTGCCACCAACTTCGGGGAGTTACCTCAGGATCGAGATAGAACTCACCTGCACCGCGGGCGCGGTCGACTACGACCCTTACAACTTCCAGGTCTTCGACCAAACTGGCCGGCTCTTCGAGACCGCGATTGAAGGTGCCGGAGCTGCCATGTTGGAGTCCGGCACGCTGTACCCTGGCGACCGCATTCGCGGTGCAATTGCCTTCGACATGGCGCACAGCGAGGCCACGCTGCTGATGAGCGATGACTCCAACCACACAGTCACAGCTCTCAAGATCCCCGACTGACCTTTAGCAGCTCCGTCGCGGGCCGCGCCAGCCGGCCTCAGCGAAACTTTTTGCGGATCACTAGCTTCAAGCCCGACCACACGTGATCGATCGCGCACACTTTGACGTCAACAAGTCCGGTGCTGGGCAGCACGATCTCGCGGATGACGTCCTCGGTCATATCGGTCTCGATCTTGCTCGCACGCTTGGGCCAGGCCACCCAGATCATGCCATCCGGCGCGATCGCGGTAGTCAAGGCAGAGATGCGGGCGGCGAAGTCCACCTGACGAGTGACGAAGATCAACACTAGATCGTGGTGGCCGCTCAGGCGACTGCTGATTGCCACGCGATCCGGCAGCTCGCCGAGCAAGGCATCCAGGTTCGTCGGTGCATTCAGCACGACCATGGACATGCCTGCCTTGATGCCAAGCTTCTTCGGCAGTGGTGTTCCTGAATAGCCGACTGTCACTTCTGGCCTCCCGGTATCAGCATGCACTGAGCGAGCCATTGAACCCGCAGCGAGCGGAGCGAGCCATTGAACCCAGCGAGCGGAGCGAGCCATTGAACCCGCAGCGAGCGGAGCGAGCCATTGAACACCGTGCTTGACTCAGCGGCGTGACGGAGGCCACCCACGCTGGAGAGCCGCATTCTGGAGGGCTGACGAATCGGCTCAACTGGCTGCGGGCAGGTGTGCTCGGTGCCAATGACGGCATCGTCTCAGTATCAGCGATTGCTGTTGGTGTCGCCGGCGCGACGCCGCATCTGGAGCCCATTCTCACCGCATCCGTTGCAGGCCTGGTCGGCGGCGCGATTTCGATGGCACTCGGGGAGTACGTGTCGGTGAGTAGCCAGCGGGACAGCGAGCGAGCCCTGATCGCCAAGGAAGCGGCAGAGCTGGCGACGATGCCTCACGAGGAGCTGGCCGAACTCACCAAGCTGTACCAGGACAAGGGTTTGAGCCCGCAAACCGCACGCCAGGTCGCCGAAGAGTTGACCGCGAACGACGCCCTTGCGGCCCACCTAGATGCTGAACTGAAGATCGACCAGCAGGACATCGTTAGCCCGTGGCGGGCCGCGTACGCCTCGGCCATCGCCTTTCTCATCGGTGGCCTGCTACCAATTCTGGCCATCATCGTCTTTCCCGCCGCGATGCGCGTCCCGGCCACATTTGCCACTGTTCTGATCGCCTTGGCAATCACCGGCGCAGCCGGCGGTTACCTCGGCGGTAGCCCACTGCTACGGCCCACCGTTCGGGTCGTGCTTGGCGGCGCGATCGCTCTCGCGACCACGTTCCTCATCGGTCGCCTGCTTGGCACCGCGGTTCTGGGCTAGACGACGATTCAAGCAAGCCTGGATATCTGAGAGCACCAACACGAAGTGCCAATGGACTGGGCCTACGGATTCAGGCCTATGCAGTGTGAGACTGAGGTTTGGGCCGGCCAGGCAGGCTTGATATGAGAAGTGGTGCCCCCGGCCGCCGCCTGTTGAGGTACGGACGAAAGGTGAACGATGGTCCAACGGACGGTGCCCGCCCGCCCCGGGTGGGCTGCCTTGATCATGCTGGCCATGCTCGCTGGCATGTGGATCCTGGAGCTTCTTGATCAGCTCAGCGGCAACCAGCTTGACCAGTTGGGCATTCACGCACGTGAGATCGATGGCATGCCGGAGATCCTCACTGCACCCTTCTTGCACGCTGGCTGGGATCACTTGATGAGCAACTCGCTGCCATTCGTGGTGCTCGGATTCTTAGTGCTCCTCAGCGGGCTAGCGAGATGGTTGGTTTCCTCGCTGATCATCATTGTCATCTCTGGAATGACGGCGTGGCTGCTTACGCCGGTCCACACCATCATCCTGGGTGCGAGTGGACTCATCTTTGGCTGGCTGACCTACCTGCTGGCCCGCGGTCTCTGGTCACGGCGGCCGGCTCAGGTGGTCATTGCGGTGCTCGTGCTCCTTGTGTACGGCGGGCTGATCTGGGGTCTCTTCCCAGGGAGCGCCGGCATCAGCTGGCAAGCCCACCTCGGGGGTGCCGTTGGTGGCGTGCTCGCGGCCTGGCTGCTGCACCGGCGGGCTAGCCGCCAGCTTGTGACGGCAACGCCTGTCCGCCGTTACTAGCGCGATCCTCGTCGGCCTCCCACTTCCGCAGCCCTCGCCGTCAATTCACCAGCGGTAAACCAAGAAGGCGAAATCCTCGATCGGCGGCACCTCTACGGACCCGGCCTGTGTCGCGCGAACGGATTGCCGGATTGGTCTGGACCACATGCATGACAGATACGGTGGAGCAGCCACTGACTGACAGTGCGGAAAGCGCTCGGCTCTCGAGGAAGGACTTCCGTGCCCGATCCGATCACGGTTGCGGTCCTGGGATTCTGGCACGTACATGCAGCCGAGTACGCCGCGCAGGTACACCAGCACCCTGACACCAAACTTGTCGCAGTCTGGGACGACGATCCGGCTCGCGGGCGGGCTGCGGCCGACTCTGTTGATGCGGTTTTTGTCAGCGATCTCGACAGTCTGCTCGCGCGCGACGACATCGACGCGGTGACCGTAACCACAGCCACCAGCGCGCATTGCGCGATCATGCTCCGCGCAGCGCAGGCCGGAAAGCACATCTTCACCGAGAAACTCCTGGCGCCGACCGTCGCTGAAGCCGAGGAGATCATTGGCGTGGCCGATGGAGCCGGAGTTGCTCTGGAGGTGTCACTCCCCCGGCTCTACCACGGGTACACCAGCGCGATCATGACAGAGCTCGCTGACGGGCGGCTCGGCGAGTTGACCTACTGCCGAGTACGGCTGTCTCACGACGGGGCGATCGCGGGCTGGCTGCCAGATCGCTTCTATGACCCGACGGCTGCGGTGGGCGGCGCCCTCAGCGACCTCGGATGCCATCCGGTCTACCTCACCCAGCTCTTCCTCGGTGCATTCCCAGCCACGCTGAGCGCGACGTACGCCTCGTTCACTCACCACCAGGTCGAGGACCAAGCCGTTGTGACGCTCGGATACTCGGGCGGCGCGATCGGTGTCATCGAATCAGGATTCCTCAGCCGCGACCCATTCATCATCGAGATGCACGGCACAAAAGCCAGCCTGGTGTACGAAGGCACGCAAAACCTGCTCCAGATCCAGCGCGCTGGAGCAGACACATGGCAATCACTGCCGATTCCTCAAGACGACGCGAACCCGTTCAAGCGTTGGGTGAGCCACATCCGCGAGGCGACACGGGCGGATGACAACCTCTCCAGGGCGGTCGAGCTCACCCGCCTCGTCTCGGCAGCCAACACCGCGGCAGCTACCCAGACGACTGTGCGCTATCCGATCGGTGCGCCGTGAGCACCATCAAAGTTGGTCTGGTGGGCGGCGGCGGCATCGCGGACGCTCATATCCGGGGCTACCGCACCTACGCCGATGCGATCGAGGTGACCGCCGTGGCCGACGTGGTGGAGGAGACCGCCCGCAGGCGCGCTGCCGAGCTCGACGCAGCGGCGTACACCGACTTTCGGCAGATGATCTTCACCGAACACCTGGACGCAGTTGACATTTGCCTGCCACACCACCTCCACGCAGAAGCCATTGTGGCCGCCGCTCAGGCGGGAAAGCACATCTTGTGCGAGAAGCCGCTCTGTCTGACTGTCCAGCAGGCGAACCAGGTACAGCAGGCGGTCACTGCGGCAGGTGTGACCTTGATGTGCGCTCACAACCAGCTCTACCTTCCCCCGGTGAGCAGAGCGAAACAGCTGCTAGATGAGGGCATTCTCGGCACCGTGTACGAGGTTCGCACCACCGACAGTTTCTATAACGACTTCAACCCGCAGAACATGGGCTGGCGGGCAAGCGCTGCCACCAGTGGCGGCGGCGAGCTCATGGACACGGGCTACCACCCGACCTATCTGATGCTTCATTTGGCGGGAGGATCACCGGTCGAGGCCACTGCACTGTTGTCTCGGCACCGATTGCGCTTTATGGATAGCGAGGATTCGGCTCAGGTGCTGGTGCGCTTCGACAATGGGGTCGTCGGACATCTGGTCACCAGCTGGGCCTACGATCCACCGCCGGGCACCGAGAGGTTCTCAGTCGTCGGGGAACGCGGCTCACTCCACAGCGACGGGACCTCGCTGACCCTGACTCTGCGCGGCGCGAGTAGCCAGACTTACGGCTTCCAGGCTGTGGACTCCTATGTGTCCGAAATCGGACACTTCGCTGACTGCCTTCGCACCGGGACCCGTCCACTGCACACCGAGCGGGAGGGTATCGATGTCCTCTGCCTCATTCTCGCGGCCTACGAGAGTGCACGCACTCGGACCATAGCGCAGGTTTTTCAGGCGTCGTGATCTGAACAGTTGCACCCGTAAAACACTCGTGCCTCCCACCAGAGGCGAGAGGCACGAGCACATTCCCCGAGCGTGAGCGGCCGTGGGCCATACAGTGAGTGCTCCACTCGCTGACTGCGAGGCACGTTTTGCGCGCCTCACCGGCAACGTGAGGACCACTCACCCGACCACACCCCGACGTTCCCTCCCCCATAGAGGAACGTTCAAGATGAACGCTGTCGAAGGGCGATGCCCGTCATTTGTTGGCTAACCAACTCCTGACACAGCAAGAAATTAGCGGGACGGCCAAAATGTGTCGACCCCCATATGCCTATTTGTCACCTTCTGGACATGTCAAAAAGCGGACATGTGAGGGGAGCTCAGCTGCCTGACGAAGCAAGCCCCCCGCTGACTCTTGCTGCATGGCGGGCACAACGCTACAACAATTTGCTAGCTGGCGAGAAGTCCCCGTATCTCTTCTGCTGTGAGTGCCCCGCCAGCCAACGCTTCCTTGCCCACAACTGATGCGAACAGCTCCTCTTTGCGCGCCTTCAGATCCATGACCTTCTGCTCGATGGTGTCCTTTGCCACCAGCCGGTAGACCATGACGGTCTTGGTCTGGCCGATCCGATGGGTACGATCCACCGCCTGAGCTTCGGTGGCCGGGTTCCACCACGGATCAAGCACAAAGCAGTAATCGGCCTCCGCGAGATTGAGGCCAAAGCCGCCGGCCTTGAGGCTGATCAGGAAGACCGACGCCTGCTTGTCTCGGAACCGCTGGATCACGCGCTCGCGGTTCCGGGTCCGCCCGTCGAGGTACGAATACGAGATGTCTGCGTCGGCCAAACGCTCCCGGATTCTGGTCAAGAACGTCGTGAATTGGCTAAAGACCAGCGCTTGGTGTCCCTCGCCGACCAACTCGCCTAGATCCTCCAACAGCACTTCGACTTTGGCTGCCGGCACACCGTTGTGCGCGTCGTCAACCAACACAGGATCGAGGCTGAGTCGGCGCAACAAGGTCAGCGACCTGAGCACCGTAAATCGGTTGCGATCAAGATCTTCGATGAGACCCAGCACCTTCTGCCGTTCGCGTTGCAGGTGCATCTGGTAGATCCGCCGGTGCCTGGGGTGCAGTTCAACCTCGACGACCTGCTCCTGCTTGGGTGGAAGCTCGGAGGCGACGCCCTCCTTCGTGCGACGTAACATCAGCGGGCGGATCCGCCGACGCAGCTGACGCAATCGCACCGCGTCCTTGTTGCGCTCGATTGGTCGCCGGTAATACTCCGAGAAACGATCTGGATCCGGGAAAAGCCCTGGGGCAGTGATCGAGAGCAGCGCCCAGAGGTCCATCAGGCTGTTCTCCAGAGGCGTGCCGGTGATGGCCAGCTTGAATGGGGCGGCGATGCGGCGAGCGCACTGGTAGGTCTTGGCGCGGTGGTTCTTGACGAACTGTGCCTCGTCCAGGAGCAGGCCAGACCAATCCAGCTGGGTCAACTTGTCATTGTCGATCCGCAGCAGCGAATAGGAGGTGATCACCAGATCTGCGGTTGCGACGGTCTCGGCGCTCGGAGCGCCGCGCTTGGCGGCAGATTCGGTGATGCATACCACGCGCAGGTCAGGTGCAAACCTGGCCGCTTCACTCGACCAGTTGGAAACCACACTGGTCGGTGCAACGACCAGGAAAGGCGGCTGCTCTGGACAGACCAACCGGGCGTGACAGATCAGCGCCAACGCCTGGAGGGTTTTGCCGAGACCCATATCGTCGGCGAGGATGCCGCCCATCTGATGGGTCCACAGGAAGCTTAGCCAGCGGTATCCATCCAGCTGATACGGCCGGAGCTGGGCCCGTAGTTTCTCCGGAGGTTCAAGTGCATCGATCGAGGAGACGTCGCTGAGACCGCGTACGGCTTGCTCCCAGCGGGCCGACTGGTCAATGGCGACGCCCAGGTTCGTCAGGTCCTCCCAGAGGCTTGCCTGGAACCGGCTGATGCCCAACTCGGGGCGGTGCCGATCCTGCAATGTTTTGGACTCCTCGATCAGATCTCGCAGCTGCGCGAATTCTGCTCGTTCCAGTGAAAAGTAGACTCCGGTGTCCAAGATCAAGAACTCCTGACCCTGGCTCAGGGCGACGAACAGGTCCTCGAAGGGCACGACCTCTCCATCGATAGCGACCTTGATGTGCAGGTCGAACCAGTCGGCGGAGTCAGGACGCTCGACGGCTGCCACCTGAATGCTTGGCTGAGAGCTGGTCTTGCGATACTCGCGCACTTCCCCTTCCTGCCTGACGCGCACGCCCGCAGGCGCCAGCTGTGGCAGCACAAGCTCAATGAACTGCAACGCTGCGATGCCGTCCAAGAGCGCGTGCGCAGCCGGCTGTTGTGGCAGCTCCTTGTCCCGATTGGCAAGCTGCGGAAGATCGGCGTACGGCAGCGGCAGCGCAGCCAGCTTGCGCTGCTCCTCAGCAATGTCACGGATGCTCTTTTGCTCAGGCGGGTCATCAATCGCGTATGTTGTGCTGTCCTCGGGGCCGTCGTAATGCACCACCCAGTCGAGGCGCACCCGATGTTCAGGTCGGAAGTGCACCACGAGGCCCACGGTTGGTTCGATGTAGTCGGGCAGCCGAACGGATCGGTCGGCTGAGGTGATCATCATCTGCTGACGCAGCCGCGGTATGAAGTCAGTCAGGAAGCGGACCTCGTCGTCGGGCGGGATCAGCAGTGAGTGAGGGTCCACCACGAGCTGCCGCAGCTCGCGGCTCAGCAGCTGATCCAGCCGCGCCACGATCAGCTGCCGTTCGCCATCAGCCTCTTCACTGACGTGAAAAACTCCGTGTGCCGGATCGCCGAGCACCCCGACCGACGACAATTCAAGCTCGCGATCATCAAGCAGAACCAGAGGACCGAGCAGCACCCCAACGGCTGGATCCTTGCGAACGTCCAGGGCCACTGACGCACGCTGCTTGGTGCGAAGCGGGCCGAGTAGGGGTTTGGCGGCAAGGATAGTGAGACCAACAGCGGCCGCTTGGTCGAGCAGCCCCCAGAAGGCACTGCTGACGGTGCCAAGGGAAAGCCAAGCGCTGCGCGGCAGGGCAAAACGCGCACTCGCGCCAGCGGCTGCGCGAAACTGCAGCAACAATTCGCGCTGCTCGGCCACGTATGAACGAGCGACGAAATCAAGGTCATCCCATGAGATCCCCGAACGAACCCATCCGCCGCGACGGCTGCGTCGTGCCGGACGGATCCGCAGATCCTGCCGCCCCAGATAACCCCGAAACGCAGGAATCCGCTCGACTCCGAACTCCAACGCCAAGGGAGCGACATCCGCGGGAGGGACCGGCGGGGCGGCGGCAAGGAGCTTGTCGAGCGTGCGCTCCCACTCGGGTCGTTCCACCGCTGGACCGGCGACGAGATGGCGAGCGGCGATCAGCACAGCGGCCGCGTGTTTGCAGTCGATCCCCACTGGACAGCTGCACTGGCTGCGGTAAACACTGACCGAGCCTGATCGTGAGCTGGCCAAGAACACGGTTACCCCGTAGTCGTCTCGTACGGTGCCCTTGACGCGGCCGGTGACGATGAGCGCATCGGCATCGAAGTTCACGTCGTGGACGTGCCCCGACTTGGCGTAGACCATTGCCCTGGCGAAGGCCTCGTGGCCCACCATCTGGATGATCGCTTCATGACTCAGAAGCGAATTCCACGACGGCATCACGCCTTGCACCTTAGTCGCGGGTACTCACAGATCCGCCCTAAGAGCGCGGGGTCCGACCCGGGAGCGGGGCCGGCATGCCTGGATGGGACCCTATGTCGACGGCGACATCTCAGGCGCCGGTTTCGGAGCTCGCAATGCGGGCATGCATAAGGCGAGATAGCAGCGACATAGGGAGGATGAGATGAGCGAGTCAACACAGGGTCCAAGTGAGGGTGTCTCCGACCTCGAGGGTCCAGCTGACGGCGGTGCCGAGGGGATTCCCGGCATCCGAGACGGCGGAGCCGATGGTGGCGCAGACGGCGGAGCCGATGGTGGCGCAGACGGCGGAGCCGATGGTGGCGCAGACGGCGGAGCCGATGGTGGCGCAGACGGCGGAGCCGATGGCGGCGCAGACGGCGGAGCCGATGGTGGCGCAGACGGCGGAGCCGATGGTGGCGCAGACGGCGGAGCGGATGGTGGCGCAGACGGCGGCGCCGTTCGCTGAGGACTCTGCCCTCGCTCGACTGGTTGTCGTCGAGCGCGACCGGTTCGCAGCTGAGTACTGGGGGCAGGAACCCTTGCTGTCCCCCGCCGCAGATCTTCCGGGCGGGTTTTTCGAACTGCTCGATGCGGATGCGATCGACGAGCTTGTGTCGCAACGAGGTCTGCGCACGCCGTTCCTGCGGGTCGCCAAGAACGGAACCACTCTGGGCGACAAAGCCTTCACAGCATCGGGTGGTGTCGGCGCTGGAATAGCCGATCAGGTAAGCGATGACAGATTGGTGCGACTCTTTGCCGACGGCTCTACGCTCGTGCTGCAAGCCCTGCATCGGGTCTGGCCGCCCATCCTTGAGTTTTGCCAGAAGCTTGCCAGCGAGTTAGGCCATCCGGTCCAGGCCAACGCATACGTCACGCCGCCACAGAACCAAGGCTTCAGTGCTCACTACGACGTACACGACGTCTTTGTCCTCCAGATCGAGGGCCAGAAGCGGTGGCGGATTCATCGGCCCGTGCTGGCCTCGCCGCTTCGCGATCAGCCTTGGAACGACCGCAGAGCAGATGTTGAGAAACGGGCGGAAGAAGCTCCGCTGATGGAGACGTTGCTAAAGCCCGGCGATTGCCTCTACCTGCCGCGCGGATATATGCACGCTGCCACCGCTCTCGGGGGAGTGAGCACCCACTTGACACTCGGCATCCATGTTTGGACACGCTTTGCACTGGCCCAGCAACTCGTGCACCAAGCCTTGCAAACCCTCGCAGACGATCCAGTGATGCGGGCGTCCCTGCCACTTGGAGTCGAGGTAGCCAACCCAGCTGAGACGCGCCAGGACTTCGATGTGGTCACTGCCCTGCTAACCGACGCTGTCGAGCATGCAGATCTTGACCGGATGTCTGAGTCGCTGTCAGGTGCTGCGCGGTCCAACCAGCGTGCGGCGCCGATCGGCCCGCTCAAACAGCTTCGCGATGCCGATGCGATGACGGTCGGCACTCAGCTGGTACTTCGTCAGCATCTGGCCGCCTCTGTTGATCACACCGAGTCCCGCATCCTGGTGCGCAGCCGCGCGGGCGAGCTAGAAGTGGCTGAGGACGAGGTTGGGCGGCTCAACGCGCTGCTGTCCAATGGCATGGCTACCGCTGGTGATCTAGGTCTGGATCTGGCCCGGCGCCTGCTGCTCGCCGGCTTGGCCATCGCGGAGTGAGTCAACCAGACCCTGCGTTCCGGTGCTCGGACGCAGCGCGCGTACGAGCCGATCCGTTAGCCGGTTCGGCGCCTCCGGCTCGTCGCTGGCTGCTGCTGGAGCACCCGGGTCCCTGGCGAACCGACGCCATTGCCGGCGCTGGCATTGACCCCGAAATTCTTGCGACCTTGGTGGACAAGGCCGGCTCGGCAACGCGAATCCTGCTCATTCGCCGACCGGGCCGGATCGACCGGCGTGCTGCCCGGCGATGGATCCTGACGGCGCTCGACTCGACTGCGATCACCGGCCGGTGGCGAGACGACCACGATTTGCTTGAGGCCGCTGACGCCCTGACCGCCGCCTCATCGCGGCAGGTGCAAACCTCCCAACCTGTGATACTTGTCTGCACCCACGGCGTGCACGACGTCTGTTGCGCGCTTCGTGGTCGTCCGGTGGCTCTCGAGCTGGCGGCTCGCTGGCCCGACCTCGTCTGGGAATGCAGTCACATCGGCGGCGACCGGTTTGCGCCGAATGTGGTCTTGCTGCCCGACGGCTTCTACTACGGCAATCTCGACCCGGCCAGCGCGATAGGCACCGTCGAAGCGCACTTGGCCGGCACCGTGCTGACCAACCGGCTGCGCGGCATGGCGGGCTTTCTGCCACCGGTTCAGGCCGCTGCCATCGCGGCATATGAACGTCTATGGACCGCTCGCGCCATCAGATGTGTCCGTTCGGGCCACCGAGCACATTGGGCCACATCACGGGCACGGATCGGAGACCATCGTCGATCTCGTGGTCGGACCTCAGGCGAGATTGGTCAGGGTGCGTGTCCTGTCCGTACGCCGTGCTGAGGCTCAGCTAACCTGCCGCGCGACCCGCGAGACGCCAGCCACCGAGTATCAGATCATTGACTTTTCCCCACGCTGAGCTGCCTGCCCGGCAAGTGGTCGGAAACAGCATGAAATCGGCTGGATATCGTGTGGTTTGCGACCGCTTTCCCTGATGATCGTCTCTGAGGAGGAAGACCGTTGCCGGTCCTGCATGTTTCCGTCACCTCACCGCTTTCACCCCAGGAGGCCCTCCAGCGGCTCACCGATTTCAGCAGCGCTAGAGCTGAGGCCTGGGCTGGCGTCGACGAGGACAACCTGATCGTGCACGGCAAGGGCGAAGGATGGGCGGAGATCACAGAGGGCAACAAATTCGCCTGGGAGCGGGAACGCTATACCTGGGATGCTTCGGCCGGCACGGTTTCGGCGGCCACCCTGAACTCCAATATCTGGGCACCTGGCTCCGGGTGGAACTACACGATCATGACTGAAGGCGCGGGCAGCCGGGTCGAGGTCACGGCGGTACGGAAGGGGTACGGAATCAGGGGGAGGCTTGTCGGGGCTGTCCTATCGCTAGTCGGCAAGCGCTTCATCACCTCGCGCACGAGAGCGGCGCTGGCGGTTCGGAAGTGACGCGCTGTCGTCCCGCATGCATAAGGTCGATCCATGGAAGGCCCGACGTTCGAGAACCGCAAGGGCATGGAGATTGCCACCTTCGCTGACGTATCGCAGTGGGAAGACTGGTTGGCCGCCCACGGCGCGGAACGAGAAGAGGTCTGGTTGCGGATCGCCCGTAGAGACTCCGGACACACGACCGTCACCGCCGATCAGGCGTTGGACGTCTGCCTGTGCTACGGCTGGATCGACAGCCTGCGTCGTAGTGATGAAGGCGGCTATTTCCTCCAGCGGTACTCACCGCGCCGCCCAGCCAGCCCATGGTCGAAGATCAACGCTGCCAAGGTCGAGGCGTTGCTGGCGGCTGGTCGGATGCAGCCGGCAGGGCTAGCCGAGGTCGCTGCTGCAAAAGCGACCGGACGGTGGCCGGCCGACCTCGGCTGAGGAGCGCGTGGCCGAGCGCGCAGGCCGGTCATCAGTCCGTAGGGGTCAGCACTTTCCGAGAGCCTCGCGCACCTCAACTGCCGCGTCAAGGGCGTGACTTGATCACCCAAGGAGCACTGCCCGACGATCGGGGTTACGTAGTATGCGGCCGACAACCGCCGCCACCATGATCACGATCGCGAGCACCGCGGTGTTGCGTACCGAATTCGAGTTGGTGGCCAGGGCTACGGCGAGTAGCGCCCAGCAGGCCGTGAGCAGGAAGCCGAGGACGGCGACAAGCCGGGACACGACGAATAGCGACATGATCGTCGCGCTTAGCACCAGCACCACGCCGATCTCGTTCACCCAGCGTGCGGACTCAGGCATGCCCCAAGATCGGAAGGTGGTGGCAAAGCCAGCGGCCGCAGCTACGGTCGCCCATCCGAGATAGATCATCACCGGGAGGCGGAGCAAAACCTCTTCTGCGGCGCTGGCGGCCGGCCCGACGAACAGAAAACCCCGAGCCGCGAAGACCAGGTAGACGACCAAGATCACGATCAGGATCTGGGAGAGCCAGATCGCGCGCGTCCCAAAGATCGGCACCCAGAGCGTGCTCGTGGTGAAGGCACCAAATAGCCACCAGCCGGTCAGCCGGTGAACCGCACGCTCCTGCTGGCTGGGCAGGAGCTGATAGATCGCAAGGGCCAGACAGGCTGCGTAGATCAGCCCCCAGACCAAGAAGGCATAGCCTGCGGGGGTAACAGGGCTGGCGTTGGCATCAGAGATCGCGCCGGTGTTGGACCTCGGTCCGAGCGCCCATGTCGTCAGCGGAGCTGCGACCGCCTGCGTTACCGCCGTCACGGCGACACAGATGACACGTACCCGATCACTCGTGGGAGCCATGGGCCACATTGTGCCCGCCCCACACCGGCCGATGCTCCGAATGCGGCTAGATGCGGCCGATTCGCAATCGCCGACCACAAGTTGCCCTTAGCAGCACGCAAGCGCGCACGAGGGGGACCGCCATTCGGGATTAGGTTCAAGAACACCGATCCACAACGGCTGAGCGAGGTCGAAGCCAAGTACGCGATGGGCTCCATCGTCTGGCAGAGCGCTGCGTTCATACGGATCTGGTGGGGGGATGCCGCCCGCGCTCCAGTCAGATCGCTGTTGCGACGGGGGCGACTAGGCCGCGGAGTCCGGGTCCGAGGTCAGTCACCCAGCAGGGTGGGATCGGTACCGCCGTCTTCCGACGCTTACCGCAGCGGCCTAACTACCGGAGCGGTCGGATCGCATCGCCCGCACGTACCGTGCCGGATTCGAGCACCCTTACGTGCATGCCCCGTCGACGCAGCTGCCGACCGACCGGACTGTTGGCCCACCGCAGCGAATCAGCGCCGAATCGGCCAGCGAACTTCGCGCACCCGGTGTGCGGTGGCTCGGTCACCTCAGCCACCGCGTCGCCGATCTGCAGCCACGTGCCCGCAGGCAGGTTGTCGATTGAAATGTCGAGGTCGACGATCAGCTGGTCTCCGGCAAGTTCCCAGCGGTCACGGGCGCCCGCAACGGTGGCCAGCGCCCGACTGTTCATGATCGTGATCTGTCGGAGCGGGTCCGCCCTTCCACTGGCGGTGCCAGCACCCCGAGCCTCCCAGTTGTCCCCGCGGAGTCCGTGCACCGGGTCGAGGACGCTATGCTGCAGGACCCTTCGCTCCTCGACAGCGGGTCGGCTGACGATCATCTCGACCACGCCTTCATCTGTCGGAGAAGCGCCCAGGCGGGCCGCTGCCTGCTCGAGCTCGGCAAGCCCACGATGGTATGGAATATGCTCGGCGAACTTCTCGCCCACGCTCTGCTTGATCGTGCTCATGTTTGCCCTCTGGTCGACTCGAGTCATCTGAGCATTGCTCCATCGATCCCGGTCCGGCAAGTGGTTAACCCCGACGCGAGAGCAAGCTTGCGTCGGGGTCGTGGCTCGGCTGCGGCCTAACGGCTCAATGCAGCAGGGGTGACTCAACCCGTCACGTGACGGGCCAGCAAGCGTGAGATCGGCCGGACTGAGACGGTCGTTTGCTGACTTGGCGTGGTGCCAGAAGGGGTAGGGCAGCGGTTGTGCACTGACCTTGTCCATTCGATCCATCTCCTCCGCCGACAGCTTCAGGTCGGCGGCGGCTAGGTTGTCCGCTAGCTGATCTTCGGTCCGGGCGCCGACGATCACCGTGGTCACCGCGGGCTTTGCCATGGTGTACGCGAGCGCAACCTGCGCCGCGGACACCCCACGGTCTTCACCGATCGCCACTAGCTCTTCGATGGTGTTGTACAGCTTGTCCTCGTCGTAAACGGGAGGCTCATTCCAATCGCCCAGATGCCGGCTGCCCGCGGGCGCTTCCACGCCACGGCGGTACTTGCCCGACAACAGTCCGCCGGCGATCGGGCTCCACACCAGGATGCCGAGGCCCTGGTCTACTGCTAGCGGCACCAGCTCGTTCTCGATATCGCGCGCCTGCAGCGAGTAGTAAAGCTGGTTGCTGACGAATGGTGTCACGCCCTCGCGATCGGCGATCCACAGTGCCTTCATCAGCTGCCAGGCGGCGTAATTGGAGCAGCCTATGTAGCGCACCTTGCCGGACTGAACGAGGTGGTTGAGTGCATGCAGTGTTTCCTCGAGCGGGGTCTGCCCATCCCACTCATGCACCTGGTAGAGGTCGATGTAATCAGTGCCGAGCCGACGCAGGCTGGCCTCGGCACCTCGGATGACGTGGTGCCGCGACAGACCGGCATCGTTGGGACCGTCGCCCATCTTCCCGCGCACCTTGGTCGCGATGAGCACCTCATCCCGATCAGAGCCGAGCGCCTTGCCCAGGAGTTCCTCAGACATGCCGTCGGAGTACACGTCGGCGGTGTCGAACAGATTGACACCGGCGTCGCGCGCCAGCCCAATCTGCTTTCGCGCTCCTTCGACGTCAATCTGGCCGACAGGCGTGGCCCATCCAGTGCCGCCGAAGCCCATGGTGCCGAGGGTGATGGTCGAAACGCGGAGGCCGGATCGGCCCAGCTGTCGATACTCCATGTCGCGGAGTCTAGGGCCAGAGCTCGACCGGCTCGCGCTCGCCTGGAGCCCTTCGCCCTCCGCGGCTCGACTCAAAGTTGATCATCTAACGCGCTGCGTTGGGAAACGTACCCCCCAACAGCCCGCCAGCCGACAATCTTGAGGACCGTGATGCGAACCGTACAGCCGAGGCGCCCAGCCGATTACATCTCCCCGGCGGAGACGTTGATGACGTTGCCGTCCGGATCGGAGAACCAGACCGACTTCATGTCCTCACCCGTCATGGAGGCGACGCCTTGCTTCCACTCCAGACCCTCCGCGTCGAATGTCATGAATGTGACGCCCTTCTCGCGCAGCGCGGCAACCTCGTCATCGAACGCCGACATCGGAACGTCGAAAGATACTGCGGTGGCCTTGTTGGTGCCGGCGTACTCGGACTGGTAGAGGAAGACCATCGCATCGCCGGACTTGTAGGCAACGCCGGCCACACTTTCACGCTCCGGGGCAAACCCAAGCGTGTCCTCATAAAACATGCGGGCCCTGGAGAGGTCCTCGCGTGGGGAGCGTGGCGACAGGTGTGTGCTGTGACAACATCGATAGGCCCTTCTTGATCGGCTGGGTGTTCTGACCGTACGCCACCTCGCGAGTACGGGGCCTAGGCGTCCCTCCGTAATGCGGTTAGCACATGCACCTCAAGCGGATCCTGCTTTCCCTTCAGTTGCAGCGCACCCAGCGGCGTTGTCACAGCGTCGGAGAGCAGGGCCTTGGTATGGGGGCCGATTGCCACACCACCCACAGGGGCTTGGCTCTCGATGCGGGACGCGATGTTGACGGTGTCGCCCACGATCGTGTGCGTACGGCCGCCTTGTGCGCCCAGCAAACTGACCGATACTGGTCCCGAGTTGATCCCGACCCGAAACCGCGGCCAGTCAGGATGCTTCTCGGCAAGGCGTAAGGTCGCTTCTTGCAGCGCAAGTCCAGCGCCGGCAGCGCGTTCGGCGTGATCAGGCTGATCGCCACGCTTGTTGAACGTCACCATCAACGCGTCACCGATAATGCGGTCGACATCGCCGCCGTACGGTTTCTTGACCGCGGGAACTGCCGCCGAGAAGTATTCATTGAGCATCCTCGTCACCTCTTCGGGCTCGTGCGTCTCAGAGAAAGAGGTGAACCCATGAAGGTCGGCAAACAGCACGCTGATGTTGCGACTGCCGGCGCTGGTCTGTGTCAGATAGAGCTCAGCGAACCTTTCCTCGCGCCAGGATGCCTGCGCACTCCCTGCCACGAGGCCGAATGCTGCAAGAAGCAGCACATGCCACTCCCACCACGAAAGATGCCAGTTGCGCCCAAAAGCAATAGCGATCATCGACTCCGCCAGCAGTATGAACGCCGATGGCACCGCCAACAGCAGCAGTGAGGGATGGCGCCGCCACAGTTGGATGTAACGCACCGCGCTCCATCCGTAGAGCAGCACGGCTGGCACGGCGAGCCCCAGGGGCCAGCCCTCTACGAACTGTGGCGGCCGGTTGAGTGGCGGCAGCCCAGCGACCGACCACACTCCCCACACGACCATGAGGCCGACTAGTGCTAGCCGGAGACGTTTACCGATTCGCACGTTGCGGACCGCGCTATCGCCAGACAGGTCGCGTGCCGACAGCGCCGCGAACACTGAGCCGATGGCTACGCCAATCGGAGTGGCGATTGCGAAACCGGTGTTGCTCTTGCCGAGCAAGACTCCGGGAGTCGCTAGGGCGTGCAGGGCCAGAAAGCCGGCCGAGGAGAGGAAGGCGAGCGAGACGTAGAGCAGGCGTGCATCCCCGCGGCGTCCAGCCGCCTCGCCAGTGGCGTAGGCCAGTATGGCGGAGAGGACGGCGGTAACCAACACCAGCCAGAAATGCGCCGGATGGTGCTCCCACCGGACATCGAGACTGGGCCGTTGCAGCAGCAGAATCAGACCTAGCAGTGGCACCGCCAAAATCGCCGCAGTCAGGCCGATACGCGTGGCACGCATTGACTCCGTCACCTCAGTGCTGCGGCGTGGCTAGGAATTGATGAATTTCAGAGACCACAACCGACCCCTCTCCGACGGCGGATGCCACCCGTTTGACCGAGCCGGAGCGTACGTCTCCGACCGCAAATAGTCCCGGAATACTCGTTTCATGAGGATGCGGCGAGCGTTCGAGATTCCAGGTCGGGCAGGACGCTGCCTCGGCACCGGTATACAGAAAGCCGTACGAGTCGCGGTCGACCTCCACCGGCAGCCAGTCCGTCCGCGGCCTCGCCCCGATCATCACGAACAGGCTCGCGAGTGGTAAGCGCTGCTCATGGCCGTTGGTGCGGTCGCGCAGTGTTACCCATTCCAGCTGTCCGTCGCCGTGCCCGCCGACGACCTCAGTGTTCACGTAAACCTTGATCATCGGCATCGCAGAGATGGCGTCGACCAGGTAGGCGGACATACTGTCCGACAGCCTTGCCCCTCGCGCGATCAAGTGCACCGAGGCGCAATACCTCGCCAGGTGGAGCGCTGCCTGCCCCGCGGAGTTGCCAGCGCCGACAATGCCGGCGCGTAGACCAGACAGCGCTTGGGCCGCCGTGACGCTCGCTCCGTAATACACACCATGACCACTGAGCTCCTCCAAGCTCGGGACTCCGATGCGTCGGTACGAGACACCGGTGGAAATCACCACAGCACGGGCCCGGACCTCACCGACGTCTCCGACCTGTGCCAAGAACCCGCCGTCTTGGGGCGTAAGCCGTTCGACCTCTCGTGTGACAACGAAACGGGCACCGAAAACCCAGGCTTGCTGGTACCCGCGCTGCACCAGCTCCGCACCGCTGAGGCCTCGCGAGAAACCCAGGTAATTCCGGATGAGGGAACTAGACCCGGCTTGCCCCCCGATTGCCTCCCGCTCAACGATGACAGTACGGACTCCTTCCGAGGAGGCGTAGACGGCCGTCCCGAGGCCGGCCGGTCCCGCCCCGACGACCAGCAAATCGAAGCTGCGATCCACCTCGGGCAAGCTGGTCGGGATGCCCCAGGCTTCGAGGATCTCTGCGTCGGTGGGATCGACCAGGCGGGTGCCGCCGATGGCGGGCATCCATACCGCCACCTCGCCCCCGGGGTGGCCGATCTCCTCGAGCACCTTTTGGCCCAGCTCGGAGGTACGGGAGCGAAACGTGTGCGGGATGCCGTTCCGGCTCATCAGGTCGCTCACCGCGTACGCGCGTCCGCTGTGCTGTGCTGCGACGACGACAACCTCACGCATGTTCGCCGGCTCACTGCGTGACCATTCCATGACGAACTCGGCAATGACGCGGTGAAACAGCTCGTCGGGCGTTATCCAGGGCTTCAGCACGTAGTAGCTGATATCGCCGATAGCCATGCTCCGCAAGATCTTCTGTGCCGACTCTGGATGCGCCCAAGCGCCCCAAGCCACGAGTAGCGCGCGTTTCGCGTTTGGGTGCAGAGACCGTGCGGTCTCGAAGATCTTGGCTCGAGCGTCATCGGGGAACGATTCATCGACCAAGACAACAGCCGCTCTCTCATTCCGGTCTTTGGCCCCCTGGAGGGTGCGTAAAGCGTCTTCGGGAAGAAGCTCCCCACGAACCCGAAAATCTGCGCCGAACGCGCGCTGCAGCTCCCCCTCGATCCGTGCCAGCTGACGCGCGTCCGCCTCGACCGCCAACAGCAGCGGTCGATCACCCCACTCCACAAAGGCCATGACATAAGGCTAGGGGCACAGAAGCATTCGGAGTACGGGGGGAATAGCCCCCTCAACCGAGGGTCGTGACCCGGAAACTGCTGCCAAATTGCAGCCTGATCAATTCAGTGCTGCAATTTGGCCGCAGTTTCTGCATTGTTGGCTCAGTAACCCAGGTGCTGCACTGAGGCGACATTCTCCTTGGTGACGGTGGTGGCGGGCAGCTCGATGTAGCTGGGCACCTCGGGCTCGAGCAGCTCGCTCATGCCCTTCTGCTCTGCGATCAGCTTGGCGAGCGAGACCGCCGACCCAGACATGGAGGGGTTGTAGAGGAAGGTGGCCCGATACAGGCCGCCCTCGGCGATCAATTTCATCGCGTCCTTGGACCCGCCTGCTCCGGTGACGAACATCTCGTCCTCTCGGTTGGCGGCGCGGATGGCCTGTACTACGCCCATGGCCATGTCGTCATCGTGGGTGTAGACCGCCTTGATGTCCTTCTGCCCTTGGAGGATGGTCTCCATCACCTGCAGGCCCTTGTCGGGGAGGAAGTCGGCCGGCTGACTGGCGACGATCTTGATGCCGCCATTACACCGCTTGATGCCATCGGTGAAACCTTTGGTACGCTGCTCGGTCACCGAGATGCCGGCGACACCCTGAATCTCGACCACGTTGCCCTGGCAGTTCAACTCATTGGCGATGAGATCTGCCGCGGCCTTGCCGATGCCGTAGTTGTCTCCGCCGATCCAAGTGCGGTACGCGGTGGGGCTGGTGAACTCGCGGTCGACGTTGACGACCGGGATGCCGGCTTGCATTGCCTTCTGCGCGACCGGGGTAAGCGGACCACCCTCGTGGGGGAGGATGACCAGGACGTCCGGCTTCTGGCTGATGAGGGTCTCCACCTGGGAGACCTGCGCGGCCGAGTCGTTGGTGCCCTCAGAAAGCATCAGCTCGACCCCCAGCTTGTCCGCCGCCGCACGGGCGTTGTCGGTGATCGCCTTGAGCCAGCCGTGGTCGGCGCCTGGGGCACTGAACGCAACTTTGACGGCACGGCCGCTGACGCCGCCGGACTGCTGCTCGGACGGAGTGCTCTGCTGCCCAGCCGGCTGCTGGGGCTGCTCTGGTTGCTGAGCCTCTTGCGTACAAGCGGTGAGTGAGAGGGTTGCCAGCGCGACCCCGAGGACGAATATTCGAGGGAGCTTCATGTGTTTCCTTTCCATCTGCGGTATGGCTCCTTTTGGGAGCCGGAGCGGCGTAACAGTGACGGATGCGGGACTAGTCGCGGCGCTGGAGTGCCACGGCGACGAGGATGAGTAGGCCTTTGACGATCCCTTGGATCTCAATGGGCATGTTGAGCAGGTTCAGCAGATTGAAGATCAGGCCGAAAGTGATGACACCGAAGAAGGTGCCGGTCACGGTCGCCTTGCCGCCGGTCAGTGCGGTCCCGCCGATGACTACGGCGGCGATCGCGTCCAGCTCGACCAGGTTGCCGACGACCGGGGAGGCGCTGGCAAGTCGGCCTGACAGCAGGATGGCCGAGATGCCAACGCATAGTCCGATAAGCACGTAGACCGCGAAGATGACCCGTCCGGGGCGGATCCCCGCGATCCGGGCGGCGCTGCGGTTGCCGCCGACTGCGATTGCGCGACGGCCGAAGGTGGTGCGGTTGAGCAGCACCCAGCCGGCGACAGCGACGAAGACGAAGACAATGGCGGGAACCGGAATGCCGAGCACCCGGCCGCTGCCGAAGCCTTGCAGGATGTCCAGTTCGATCAGGCTGATGGGGGTCTTTTCGGACATCCACAACGCCAAGCCGCGGGCAATGATCAGCATGGCCAGGGTGGCGATGAATGGGACCACCTTCCCCCAGGTGATGGCCAGGCCGTTGATCGAGCCGAGGAGCAGGGCGAATCCGACCGCGCCGAGCATGAACATCCAGGAGCCGTAGACGGCCAGCAGCCCTCCCGCGATGCCGGCGGCGGCCAGCACCGATCCCACCGACAGGTCAATGCCTCCGGTTGCGATCACGAACGTCATGCCGATGGCGATGATGCCAGTGATGCTGACCTGGGTGAGCACATTGAGCAGGTTGTCGCTGGTTAGGAAGACGCCAGGCCTGATGATCACCCCGACAATGACCAGGGCGATGATCACTACCGGCAGCACCAGCTCCTGGACGGGCACTTGGCGCAAACGGCTCCGAGCGTCGATCGTGCTGGTGTCGGTGTCGACGGCCATTTCCTCACCCTGCTTTCGTTATGTGATGAACCGGGACGGCCGACCGCAGCACTTCCTCCTCCGTGCTGGTCGCGCCGTCGAGCTCATCGACGATGTGGCCCTCACGCATCACCAGCACGCGGTGACAGAAACCGAGCAGCTCGGCGAGCTCGCTGGAAACCATGACGACCCCGATCCCGTTGGCGGCCAACCCAGCGATCACCCGGTAGATCTCCGACCGAGCGCCAACGTCAACACCGCGAGTCGGTTCGTCCAGTAACAGCACGCGACAGGAACGCAACAGCCAGCGGGCCAGAACCGCCTTCTGCTGGTTGCCCCCGGAGAACAGCCGCGCCGGCCGCTCAGGAGCGTCGGGCTGGGTGTTCAGCGACTGTAGATGGCGGGTGGCTTCGCGCCGCTCGCTCGCTCGGTCGGTGAACGGGCCGCGCCGGAACCGGCTGAGGTCGGCGATCGAGGTGTTGCGGATCATGCTCCAGTCGAGCCACAGCCCTTCGGACTTTCGCTCCTCTGGCGCGAAGCCGAGCCCGGCCCGGATGGCCAGATCCGGCCGGCCGGGCGGGAGACGGCGACCTGCAACCCGTACTTCGCCTGCCTGGGTGGGGTCAAGCCCGTAAATCGCCCGCACCAGCTCGGTGCGACCCGAGCCGACGAGTCCGGCCAGGCCGAGGATCTCACCCTCGCGCAGTTCGAAAGAGGCGTCGTGGACATCCGGCCTCCGGGTTAGCCCGCGCACCTCCAGCACACTCGTGTCGCGGAACGGTTTGCGATCGGGGAACAACGCCTCCATGCGCCCCCCGACCATGTGTCTGATCAAGGTGTCGACCAGCGTGTCCGGTGGCAGCTCGGTGGCCACAGTCCGGCCCTCTTTCAATACCGTGACCACATCGCCGAGTTCGCCCACCTCCCCGAGCCGGTGTGAGATCCAGATGATCCCGACTCCCTCGGCGGTGAGCCGACGCACTACGTCGAACAACGCATCGACCTCGACGTCGTCCAGGACCGCAGACGGCTCGTCGAGGATCAGTAGCTTCACAGAGTGCGAGAGCGCTCGAGCCATCGAGACCAGCTGTTGCTGCGCCGGCCGGAGTGTCGTGACCGGCGCTGTGGGCGAGATGCCCTCGTCGCCGAGCCGCGCGAGCAGCGCCTTGGTTTCGCGGTGCATCGCAGCACGGTTCAGCAGTGGGCCACGTTTCTGTTCGTGGCCCAAAAACACGTTTTGCGCGACCGATAGATGCGGAACCAGGTCCAGCTCCTGGTAGATGGTGGCGATGCCGCGCGCGATCGACGCGTTCGGATCTCCCACCGGTAACGGCTCGCCTTCGAATCGAACCTCGCCAGCGGTCGGCTCGACTAGCCCGGAAACGCACTTGATGAGCGTGGACTTGCCGGCACCGTTCTGGCCAATGAGGCAATGCACTTGGCCGCTGGTTACCGTCAGGTCCACGCCACCTAGCGCACGCACGCCGGGATAGTCCTTGACCAGCCCACGAACCTCCAGCAAGGGGCTGGCAGCGTCGGCCATCTTCACCTCCGGTGGTCCGGTCGGCCTTCGACAACTCGCGACATATCGCTCACGTAGCTGGCACTGAACCTACAGAGACTGCCTGTGGCCTGCAGCAAGTTCGCCGTCACAACTTGGTCACACGGGTCACCGATCAGTGTCAGTGGAGGGTAGGACCGGCTTCCTCGTGGAGATTGCGCGCAGCGATGGCGGAACGACGATCACCGTTCAGATGCCAATCTCACAGTCCTATCCGATTTCAGCACGGCGGTGACGCAAGCGCGGGTGGCGGATGCCGGCGCTAGGCGGTGGGGAGGTCGATGCTGCGACCGGGTGGGCTCAGGCCGAGCCGGCCTTCCGTGCGGCATGCTCCAACCGACTGCGGTAGCGCTCCCACCAGGCCTGATCGCCTGGGGCCATGTTGTCGTTGTCATCCCGCAGCCCAACCGCGCCGTCGATGAGCTCCCGAACGATGTCGGCGTGGCCGGCGTGCCGATGGGTCTCAGCGATCACGTGCACGAGGATCCGATGCAGCGTGACCTGGCGCCGCTCCCGCGGCCACCATGGCACCTCACCGACGGCATCCAGCGCCAGCGCGTCGATCGTGGCGTCCGAGCCCGTCCAGACGCGGTGATACAGACCGACGATCTGTTCCAGTGATTCTTCGGCGGTGGCCCACATGTCCGCGTTTGGTTCGGCGCTCTCGGCCAGCCACGGAAGCGGCTCTAGGAACGGCCGGCCGAACGTCTCGCCGAAGTACCCCGCCTCAATGCCGGCCATGTGCTTGACCAGCCCTAGCAGGTTCGTGCCTGTCGGCACCATTGGGCGACGGGCGTCGTACTCCGACAGCCCTTCCAGCTTCCACACCAGCGCGTCGCGGGCGACCTGCAGATAGCGACGGAGGTCCGCCTTCGGATCTGATTCGCTCATACCGCAGAGTATGGCGGGCAGAGCCTTCTACGGCCGCCAGCCGTACGCGGGTTGGTAGCCGAGCAGCCGTCTGGCCTTCTCGATCGAGAGCAGCGTGTCGTGCTCTCCGACGTCGCCACGCATCTCGACGTCGGGATAGAACTCCTTGACCAAGGCGCTGTTCGGTCGGGACGTGACGGTGTCTGCGTTCGCAATGATGAAGACTTCGGTTCCGGTCAGATCGGACTCGAGGGCAAGACGAACAGCCTGCGCGCCGTCTCGCGCGTCGATATAGCCCCACAGATTCCACTTCCGCGAAGCCGGGTCGTCGTCGAAGGATGGGAAGCGTGAGTAGTCGGCGGGTTCCATCACGTTGGAGAACCGCAGTCCGATCATCTTCAACTCCGGGTTCCAGCGACACAACTGGGCGGCCATGGCTTCCTCAAGAGTCTTGACGAGGGAATAGGTGGACTCGGGCCGCGGCGGATAATCCTCGTCCACAGGGATGTACGGCGGCGGCGTGTCGAACGGCAGCCCAAGCACGGTTTCGCTGGAGGCCCACACGATGTTGGTCACGCCGGCACGCCGCGCCGCGCTGACGACGTTCCAGGTGCAACCGATGTTGTTCATGAAGGTCAGGTGGTCCGGCACGATCCCCGGCGCGGGAACAGCTGCGAGGTGCACCAACGCATCCGGCCGGGCGTACTGCTCCTCCACCCCCAGCATCGCGTCCAGCACCTGGCCGTAGTCGGTCAGGTCGATCGGAATGAACGCCGCCCCACTTTCCGAAGGCGGGCGTACCCGATCGAACACGACTACGTCCCAACCATGACTTATCAACTCAGCGACGCAGGCACGCCCGAGCTTGCCCGCACCGCCAGTCACGACAACACGCGCCATCGGATGCCTCCCTGGACTTAGCGCAACGACTCAACTGTCGAACCCATCTTGCACTGAACACGGCGTTACCGTTTCCGCGTGACCACGTTCGCACTGATCGGCAGCGGCTGGCGGGCACGGATGTTCCTCAAGGTGGCTGGTGAGCTAGGCACGATCCGCTGCGGAGGGGCGGTGGTGCGTACCCCACGCCGCCTGGAGGTGCCCTCCTTCACCTCCCTGGACGAGTGTCTGCGCGAGCTCTCCATCGACTTCGTGTTGACTACTACGCCGCCGTCTGTGACGCCGCACTTCATAGCCGCGGCTGTTGGCAGGGGTTTGCCGGTGCTAGCCGAGACCCCGCCCGCCGCTGATCTCGACGGCCTTCGCGCACTGTGGTCGGCGGTGGGCGACTCTGCACTGGTCCAAGTGGCCGAGCAGTACCCGATGATGCCCTCACACGCCGCCCGTGCGGCCTTGGTGGCCACCGGCGCCATCGGTACGCCGACCCAGGTTCAGGTCTCCTCGACCCAGCACTACCACGCCGTTGCGCTGATCCGCAGCCTGCTCGCTGCAGGCCGAGGGCCGGTTTCGGTTCGGGCCACCAGGTTCACCGCGCCGCTGGTCAATCCGTTGAGCCGCGCGGGCTGGACCGACGACGACGAGGCACACCCGACGACCACGACGATCGCGACCCTGGATTTCGGGGACGGACGCTCCGGGGTGTACGACTTCACGGAGCAGCAAACGCGCAACCAGCTGCGGTTTCGGCGGCTCACAGTGCGGGGATCGGCAGGCGAGCTGCACAACGACGAAGTGGTGCGGATGACCACGCCCCGCACACTCGTTCACACCCCTCTGGTCCGCCGGCAGACCGGGTATGACCTCGACCTCGCCGGCTACGACACCGAGCACATCACCTTTGGCTCCGAGTTGCTGTATCGCAACCCCTATCCAGGCCATCGCTGGATGGACGATGAGATCGCCATGGCCACCCTGCTGGAGCGTACGGCCGGCTGGGTGCGCGGTGACGGGCCAGAGCCCTACCCGCTGGCCGAGGGTGCCCAAGACCAACAGCTCGCGCTGGCCATCGAGCAGGCGGCCGATAGCGATACCACCGTGACTACCTCTCGAGAGGCCTGGAGCTGAGGTTGCGCCGGCAGCGCCCAACCGACCCGTACCTATTTGCGACCTGCGGCTAGGCGGTCCTGGAGAGGCGATAAGTCTTCCATCCTGCGACGAAGTGGAAGGCGATGAGGGCGAAGACTCCTAGTGCGGCGACCAGCGAGAGCGGATCGACCAGCATGATCGTCGCCGCGCCGAGCCCGACGATTCCGAGCGCCAGGCTCACATTTCCTGCGAGCTTGCCGAAGGCTGGGTCGTGGCGCATCGCGAGACCCAAAAGGATGACACCGACTGGCATCACCAGCAGCCCCACGAGCAGCAGGGCGTCGAACATCGCCTGGTTCGCCTGCCACAAGAGCACCAGCGCCGCCCGCTCGTCCGGGGTCACACCGGCGGCGTGGTACAGATCGGAGAGCCGAGAGGTGACCACGTGCGGGATGGCACCGGCGGCGAGCACGGCGAGACCCACGATGTTCAGTGCACTCCCGAAGAGCGCGGACGCGGGTCGCGTCCTGCGGAGCCTGTGGAAAAGTGCAAGTGCAAGTGGCACCCACAGTGCCAGCGCCGCCAGGTAGAGGCCGTTTTCGACCGTACGAGCCACTCTGATTTCGGGGAATCGTGAGATCGGACCTGCGGGACCAGCAGGTTCCGGCCCCGCGAAGACCCCCACGACCGCGAAGACGACCACGAACAGGACACTGCCACCGATGCCGGCAAGGCCGCCCCACCTGAGAATGCTGCTGTCCTCGTGAGTCTGCTCTGCCAGAGGCAGCAAGCCGTCGTGGGTCATCATCTTTCTTCTCCTCGATCCGGTTCCCTCAGTTGTTCGATGCACGACCAGCTTGCGGAACGAGCATTGCGTGCTGCATGTGCCGAAAGTCGGTATCTGCAGACTTTGGTTTGGCCTCCGGGCCGTACTTTCGTCGGATGCCGCCATACCTGGGCTGTCGTATTGTCTTGATCGTGAAGGTCCGGCCGTCCGCCGGTGGGGTCGGCGATCTCGTTACGCAGGCTGATGCGGCCCATCGCGAAGGGCGCTCACCGCGCGACTGGGCCGTCGACTCGCTGTGTTTCCTCCTGGGCATCGGATTCACAGTTATCGTCTTCGTCGACGGCACCGATCGGCACCTTCCAACGGTGCCCGCCGCCGTAGACGCCGCTCTCGGCGTGTTGGCCAGTATCGGGTTGTGGCTGCGCCGGCGCTGGCCGGTTGGCCTCGCGGTGACCGTCGGCTTGTTCGCCATCTATTCGCTGAGTGCCTCCGCCGTCGCACTCATCGCCTTGTTCACCGTCGCTGTGCACCGGCGCCTCAGTACGGCTGTGCTCGTTGCGTCCGGCTACGCGCTGACATCCTTCCTGACGCTGCTCGTCCGACCCGACATGTCGCCGCCGAATTGGTGGCAGGGCGTGCTCGGCGTCATATGTGTCGTGGCGGTGCTGGCGTTGGGGATGTTCGTCCGGGCACGGCGTCAGCTCGCCCTCGTCGAGCGAGAGCGGGCGGCGTCCGAACAAGAGCTCCGCGTCGCCCAGGCCCGGCAGATGGAGCGCAACCGGATCGCGCGGGAAATGCACGACGTGCTCGCGCATCGCCTGTCGTTGCTGAGCCTGCAGGCCGGAGCGCTCGAGCTGTGGCCCGACGCCCCGCCCGAGGAGGTCGCTCGCGCCGCCGGCGTGATCCGCGGCAATGCTCACGGTGCGCTGGAGGACTTGCGCGAAGTGATCGGCGTGCTGCGCTCTGCCCGGGCCGATGACGACCGTGCCGACGGCGTGCCAGAGAAGCCGCAGCCGACTTTGGTCGATTTGCCGATGCTCATCGACGAGTCACGGAAGGCGGGGATGCGGGTGCTGCTCGAGTGCGATGTGGCCGATCTTGGGGCCGTGCCCGAGGCGATGGGACGCACTGCGTTCCGGATCGTACAGGAAGGGCTCACCAACGCCCGCAAACATGCCGACCACGCCGAGGTGTCAGTGATCGTCCGGGGCGCAGCGGCCGAGGGCCTCACCGTCGAGATCCGCAACCCATGGCCGGTCGGCGTGGCCCCAACCACGCCGATCCCGGGCGCCGGTATGGGAATCATCGGGCTTGCCGAGCGGACCGCTCTCAGTGGCGGGCGGCTGGAGCACGGCCGCACACCGGCGGGTGAATTCCGGCTGTGGACGTGGCTACCATGGCCAACCTGACCAATCCGGTCCGGGTCATCATCGTCGACGACGATCCGCTGGTACGGGCGGCGATAACGATGATCCTCGGTCGCGCGCCTGGCGTTGACGTCGTGGGAGAAGCCGCCGACGGGGCCGAGGTGCTCAGCGCGGTCGATATGTACACGCCGGACGTGGTGCTCATGGACATCCGGATGCCGCGGGTTGACGGCATCGCCGCCACCGAACTGCTCCGCGCCCGCCCCAACCCGCCCGAGATCATCGTGCTAACCACGTTCGACGCCGACGAGTACGTGCTGCGCGCCCTCCGAGCTGGGGCCAGTGGTTTCCTGCTGAAAGACACCCCGCCTGCAGAGATCCTGCGTGCGGTGACGCGGGTGGCGGCCGGCGAGCCGATCCTCTCCCCGTCGGTGACCCGCCAGCTCATAGCCCACATCGGCGACGCCGATGTGAACGCTCGCCGTCAGCACGCTCGCGCGTTGCTGGCTCGGCTCAGTGAGCGGGAACGCGAGGTTGCCATGACGGTTGGCCAGGGCAGGTCGAACGCGGAGATCAGTGGCGAGCTGTTCATGAGCGTTGCGACGGTGAAGCAGCACGTCTCGCGGATTCTCACCAAGCTCGACCTCAACAACCGGACCCAGATCGCTCTCCTCGCCCACGACGCCGGCCTCGCCGGGAGGGCCTGACGCCACATGTGTGCATCTGAGGACAAGGGCGCCCCGCCCGACACTTCCCGGCCCGGTCATTAGCCTCGCCCGGCTAGACCGGCCAGGCGGTCTCAAGTTGTGTGCAACCAGTGCTGGTCGTCCTCTTGGCACCGTAGATTTACTGACGTTTGGGGGGTGGCCAATGACGAGTGACGCAGTCCTGCGCGGGATGCGCGTACTGACACTCTCGTCGGTCCTGTTCACAACTGGGCTCGCCGGCCACGTGGCCGGCGACGGTGCCATGCCCGCCGGCTGGGTGCTGGTTGCGTTGTTCGTGCTGATCGTGGCTGCGTCGGCGCCGTTCGTTGGCGCCGCACTGAGCCCGGCACGAGTCGTGGCGTTGCTGGTTGGCGGCCAGGGAGTGCTTCACGCGGTGTTGCAGCTGCTCGGCGGGACCGCTGGCACGGCCACGACGACTATGTGTGGCGAAGGCACCGGTGGGCCGGTGTCATCGCCAAGCAGCTCTCATCTGATGATGCACCCGGACGCCGCGGCATCGCATGGTTCTTTGATGTCGCTGATGAGTGGCGGGCACCTGGTCATGCTGCTCGCGCACCTGGCCGCGGCGGTCGTGGTTGGGGTGTGGCTGGCGGCTGGAGAGCGCGCTTTGTGGATGTTGCTGGCACTCACTGCGCGACCGCTCGTCGACGCGTGGCGGACGATCGGGGCCGTAGCCCGCGGCCTCGGCGCTGTTGTCGTCAGTGGTCCACGGCTTCAGACTGGCTGGGGCTTGCGCCGCGTATTCCTTGGCTGGATGTTGACCGCGGGTGTCATCTCGCTGCGCGGCCCGCCCAGCGTCGCCTGAACCGCACGCCAAGGCCGCCGGTCTCCACGCTCTGACGGCGGATTCACCCGGTCTGCGAGCGGGTCATCGAAGGATCGACGTCGAAATGATCATCAGACTTTTCGGCAGCACGTGTGCCGCCACGGCGGCTACCGCTGCCACCTCTTCAAGAATTGAGGCATCACCTTGTTTCACAACAACTCTTCACAGCGCGGCATCATTGCCCGTGTTGGGGTCGGCATCGGTATCGTCGTCGCGGCAATCCTGGCCCTGCCCGCCCTCGCCCAGGCACATGTGACTGTCCAGCCCAAGACCGCCGAAGGCGGCGGCTTCTCGGTGGTGGCGCTCCGGGTCCCGAACGAGCGCGACGACGCGAGCACCACGCAGCTGCGGGTCACCCTGCCCCAGGACCAGCCGATCGGATCGGTCCAGACGACGCCGGTGGCTGGGTGGCAGATCACCACCGCGACCCGTCAGCTCGACAAGCCCATCGAAATGTTCGGCGAGCAGCTGGACACCGTGGTCTCCGAGGTGACATGGACGGCGACGGACGGCGGCATCCGTCCCGGTCAGTTCCAAGACTTCGCCGTTAGTCTCGGTCAGTTGCCCGAGTCCGGCGAGCTGGTGTTCAACGCCCTGCAGACTTACTCCAACGGCGAAAAAGTGAACTGGAATCAGGTCTCGACTGATCCTTCGGTTGAGCCGGAGCACCCGGCCCCGATACTTCGCATCACGCCGGCCGTCGCGGAGCAGGGCGCTGCGCCGAACGACCCGGGCGGCCAGGCGGGCCAGAACGAGCAGGCCACGTCCGGCAGCCAAAGCGACACTGTGTTCGGCTCGATCCTGCCGCTGGTCATTTCGGGTACCGCATTAACGCTGTCCATAATTGCCCTGGCGCTCGCCTGGCGCTGGGGCCGGCGACCCAGACCGGCAGCTGAGGCGGCGTCGACGCTTAAACGTGAGGACATCAACGTCTGAACCCTCCGGGGTGCTGGAAACCAACATTCGTCGTTGCCGGCATCCCGGCTCCCTGAGCTCAGGAGCAGCCTGATGGCACCGCTGAGCACGGCAACGCGCCGCGTCGCCCTTTCGGCGATTCTTGCCGTGTTCTTCGCGCTTCTGTTCGCGTCACCAGCCGCGGCGCACGCCGAGCTGGTCAACATCTCCCCGGCGAACGGAGCGCAACTGACGAGACCGCCGAACGCGGTCAGGATGACGTTCACCGAGTCAGTGAACCTGGTCGAGGACGGCATCCGCCTGGTCGACCACGTCGGTGCGGCCGTGCCCACTCCCGACCCGACAGTGGACGGGCGCACCGTCACCTGGCCGATGCCGGCCAACCTGCCGGAGGGGCCATATGTCGTAACGTGGCGAGTGGTGTCGAGCGACGGGCACCCGGTCAGCGGTGCGTTCTCCTTCGGTGTCGGCACCGCTGCCGCGGTGCCCCCCGGTTCGGCAACCAGCACAGAGACGACTACAACGAGCGTCAACACAGTGGCGAGCGGGTCGACCGCCCCTTGGCCTGTGATCGTGATCCGTCTGGCTGGCTACCTCGCGTTCGCGCTGTTCGCAGGTGTCGCTGCGTTTGTGCTCTTGTGCGCGCCCGGCACCAGCAACAACCCGACCCTGCAGCTGCTGGTCCGCGGCGGACTCCTCGGCGGCGTAATCGCCGCAGTTGCCGCCATCTTGGTCCAGGGCCCTTACACGGCCGGCGTCTCGATGAGCCGTGTCTTCGACATGGGGCTGCTGCAAGAGACCCTGTCGACCCCCTTCGGCACCGCGATGATGTGGCGGCTCGCACTCTATGGCGCTCTCGGGGTCCTCGTCTGGAGACTCCCCAGGATCCTGACCGAGCTCGGCACCTGGCTCATGCCGGCCGGGATCGTAGCTACCGCAGCGACCATTGCCGCGGCCGGGCACGCAGCGGCGTCGGGTCCGATCAATCTATTCGTCGATGCGCTCCACGCGCTGACTGCCGCACTTTGGGTCGGCGGCCTGGTCGCCCTCGCCGCTCTGGGTCGATCCATCGAACCGCGTGCGCTTCACCGGTTTTCTACCCTCGCCATGGCCTCGGTACTCACCCTCGTAATCACCGGCACGCTGAACTCGCTGCGCCACCTGACCGCAGTGGAACAGCTCTGGCTGACCCGCTACGGGCTCACCCTTGCGATCAAGCTCAGCATTGTTGCCGGCACCCTTGCCGTTGCCGCAGTGTCACGAAGCCGCCTGCGGCACCAGGGCGTGCCGCTACGGTCGGTGCGGATCGAAGCAGCCCTGACCATTGCAGTCCTCGTCGTCACCGCCGTGCTCAGCATGACCCCCCCACCACCATCACCCCAGGCCTCCGGGCCGTCCAGCCACACTGGGCACGGCGCTGAACCAGGGGCCGCCAACGAAGCTGCCCAGATGTCCCTCGGCGATCAAGGTGGGGCCACACTCATCGTCTCGCCCGCCACCACTACCGGCAGTCATCTGCACCTGGTTCTCACCGACACCAACGGACAGCGGCTTGCCGCCACCCGCGTCACCCTGAAGGTCGCCAATCCTGGCCGCGATATCGCGCCGATACCCGTACCGATGAGCATGCGCGACGGCGTCTGGGTCGCGAGCTATCGCTTCCCCTTCCCCGGAACGTGGAAAACCATCTTGACCGTCGACGGCGTCGGCTCATCGGCAGTCGTAACCTCCGCCGACATCACGATCCGCGAGTGACCAACCGAAACCGAAACACCGGCATGGCGACCACGTTGGGAGATCTAGGCTCGGGCTTCATGGATCCGGTCGACTCGTTAAGGCGAATCGCGTTCCTCTTGGAGCGATCGCAAGCGCCTTCGTATCGGGTCGCGGCATTTCGGCGTGCTGCAGAGACTGTGTCCGCACTCGAACCGGGAGAACTCGAACGCATTGCACGCAACCAGAGGCTTCGTTCGCTGAAAGGTGTTGGCGAAGTAACCGAAACTGTCATCGTCGAGTCGCTCGCCGGCAGCGTTCCCGAATACTTGAGGAAACTCGAGGCAGAACCGCCACCGTTCGCCGTTGCAGGCGACGCCTTGCGCCGCGCCCTTCGGGGTGACTGTCATACGCACTCGCTCTGGTCAGATGGTGGCAGCCCGATTATCGAAATGGCACACGCCGCCCGCTCAATCGGCCATGAGTACATCGTGATGAGCGACCACTCGCCGCGGCTCACTGTCGCGAACGGTTTGTCCGTCGAGCGACTGCTGCAACAACTCGACGAGATCGCAGCGGTCAACAAACAACTGAGTGATGAGGCTGCTGAAGGCGCGCCGGGGTTCCGCGTACTGACCGGCATCGAGTGCGACATCAACGAGGACGGCACCCTCGACCAAGATCTCGAGATTCTAGCGAGCCTAGACGTCGTCGTTGCCAGCGTTCATTCCAAGTTGCGCTCAGACCGCAAGGTCATGACGGAGCGCATGCTCGGTGCAATCTGTAACCCGAATATGGACATCCTGGGTCACTGCACCGGACGCATCGTCGCCGGCCGCGGTCGACCGCAATCAACCTTCGATCACGAAGCCGTGTTCACCGCATGTCGAGACAATGACGTGGCCGTTGAGATCAACTCACGCCCGGAACGGAAAGATCCTCCCCGCGACCTTCTGCGGCTCGCGCTCGAGATCGGATGCCGCTTCTCGATCGACACCGACGGTCACGCGCCCGGGCAGCTCGAGTGGCAATACATCGGCTGCGACCGGGCCGCCGAATGTGGTGTCACGGAGGATCGCATAATCAACACCCAGTCCGCTGACGATCTAGTGAAGTGGACGACGTCTAAAGCCCGATGAATTTAGTGAGGGAGCCAGGTCCCAATAACATCTCAACGAGAAACGAGGACGGGAGCTTCAGGTGACGATCGACGGGACGACCGGTACGAAGGCTATCGGCGATTACGCCGAGGTCAACAGCATCAACCTCTACTACGAGACCCACGGAGTGGGTCGACCCATGATTCTGCTGCACGGAGGGCTCGGATCCAGCGAGATGTTCGGACCGACTCTCCCCGCGCTGGCTGAGCACCACCAGGTCATCGCCGTCGACCTCCAAGGGCACGGGCGCACGGCGGACATCGACCGGCCGATCGACATCAAGCTGATGGCCGACGACATCGCGGCGCTCATCGACCACCTCGGGCTAGAGAAGCCGGACATCGTCGGTTATTCGCTCGGCGGCGGGGTTGCGCTGTTCACTGCGGTGAAGTATCCGGAAAAGGTGGGCAAGCTCGTCAGCGCCTCCGCTAACGTCCGGCGGGACGCCATTCCGCCCGAGATGCTCGCCCAGCAAGCCCAGGTGAACGCGGCGGCGGTGCCATTCATGAAGGACACGCCGATGTATCAGCTCTACGAGCGGGTCGCGCCGCATCCGGAGGACTTCGGCCGGCTGTTGGACAAAGTGGGCGAGTCGATGGCCAAGGACTTCGACTTCAGCGACGAGGTTCGAGGGTTGCAGGTGCCCACGCTCATCGTCGCCGCCGACGCCGACATGGCACCACCGAGCCACTACGTCGAGATCTTCAAACTGCTCGACGGCGGCCTCCGCGACGGCGGCTGGATGGGCGAAGGCCGACCCAAGGGCGGACATGCGCTCGCGATTCTGCCCGGCCTGACCCACTACAACCTCGCCGTCTCGCCCCTGTTCGTGGCGGTCACCCTTGACTTTCTCGACGCTCAGAACGGAGGCTGAGCCGACTCAGCCGACCACGGGCTCCAGCTTCGAGTGCACCGCGCTGGGTCTGTCAGAAAGACGTTTGATCTGGTCTGGACGTGTCGGCTGCTTGCCGTGTGGCGTCCCTTACTTCGCCGACGAGTTCTTCGAGGATGTCTTCGAGGGCGATCACGGCTTGAGTTTCGCCGTTGTCGTCGATGAGGCGGGCGAGGTGGGAGCCGCTGCGACGCAGGGTTGCGAGTGCAGTTTGGAGGGTGGCGGTGGTCCGGATCTCACCGAGGGGGCGGATCCAGCGATGGTCCAGCGGCAGGTTTCGGCGGGCTTGGTCGGTGTCCAAGACGTCGGCGATGTGGATGTAGCCGATCAGTTCCGGCCTGCTCGGCGTTCTGTAATCAGCTTGGACCGGGAAGCGGGAGTATCCGGTGGCGGCGACGAGCTGCTCGACACGACCTGGGGTGACATCAGGGTCGACGGTGACCAGGGTGTCCAGCGGCAATCCGACGGCTTCAGCCTTTGTTTCCTCGAATGCGAGGGCACCGGTGAGCAACTCACGTTGGTTGGTTTTGAGGAGTCCTTCTTCGCTGGACTCTCCGATCAACGCAGCGACGGAGTCGCGGTCGGTGACCTCGCCGATCTCGCTCGCGGGCGTCACGCGCAGCAGCTTCAATACAGCGGTGGCTATTGCGGTCAGGCCGATGATGATTGGGCGGAATATCTGCACGAACAGCAAGAGCGGTGGGGCGAGTACCATCGCTGCCCGTTCAGGTCCGGTCAGGGCAAGGTTCTTCGGCACCATTTCGCCGAGCAGCATATGCAGGCAGGACACCAGGGTGAGCGCGATCGCGAGCGCGAGTGGGTGGATGAGCTCCTGCGGGATATGAAGCGTGGCCAGGGCATCGGTCAGCAGGGAGGCGACGACGGGTTCCGCGAGCGCACCCAGTCCGAGTGAGGCAAGGGTGATGCCGAACTGGCAGGCCGAAATCATCAGGGGAAGCTGTTCGATGGCTCGCAATGCGGTTCGAGCTCGGCGGGAGCTGCGCAGCAGCGGTTCGAGCCGAGTACGGCGGCTGGCCAGGACCGCGAACTCGGCACCGACAAAGAATCCATTCGCCGCGATGAGTCCAACCGCAAGCAGCAGCAGCCCCGCCGTCACCCGACAGCCCTTTCGCTGTCGGGTCGGCGGGCGGCGGAGTCCTCGGCGGCCGTGCTCTCGGTGTTGTCGGGATGGAGTATGACTTTCACCCGCTCGATGCGGCGGCCGTCGAGCCGGTCCACAGTAAGCGTTGCTCCGGGCACGTCGACCTGGTCGCCAGCGTCGGGTATTCGGCGGAGCAGCTGCAGAATGAGTCCGGCCACCGTCTCGTAGCTAGCGCGTCCGGCCGGCAGCTCGAGACCGATGGCAGCCTGGATCTCATCAGGCCGCAGCAGACCCGACAGCAGCCACGACCCGTCGGGCTGGCGCCAGATGCCGGGTGCGGGTGAGTCGTGTTCGTCGACGACGTCGCCGACAAGCTCCTCCACCAGATCTTCGAAGGTGACAATCCCGGCGGTGCCGCCGTACTCGTCGACCACCACCGCCAGTTGCAGGCTTCTTTCTTGTAGCCGATCAAGTAGTGGGTCCAACGCCATGGAGGGCGGTACAAGCACCGGCACTGACATCACGCTTCGAATGCGTGTCGTTGTCCGATCCACATTTGCGACGGCAACGGCTTGCTTGACGTGGACGACGCCGCGGATGTCGTCGACGCTGTCGCCGATCACCGGGAAGCGGGAGTGGCCAGTATCGCGGGTGGCCTCGATCACCGTCGCTACCGGCGAGGACGCCGACACAGTCCGCACGCGAGTGCGGGGAGTCATGACATCCGCAGCGGTCTTTGCGCTGAAGCTCAGCGACCGTTCCATCAGTCCCGCTGTCTCTGAACCCAGCGCCCCCTGTACGCCAGCTCGCCGCACCACCGACGCCAGCTCGTCCGGGGTACGGGCGGAGCGCAGCTCCTCCACCGGCTCTACCCCAACCAGGCGCAGCAGCTGGTTCGCCGTGCCGTTCAACACTGCAATCAGCGGACGCGTCACCTTGGTGAACACGATGAGGGGGATGACCACCCACACCGCGCTCCCGACCGGTCGCGAGAGAGCGATGTTCTTCGGCACCAGCTCACCGAAAACCATCTGAACCGCCGTGGCCAACAGCAACGCCAATGCCAGAGCTGCGATTTCTGTGACATTGGCATCCAGGCCGAGCGTGTCGAGCGGTCGCCGCAGCAGCGTCGCGATCGACGGCTCCGCCACCAAGCCGATCGCCAAACTCGTAACCGTGATACCAAGCTGGGCGCCCGACAGATAGGTCGACAGCCGCTGCAGGGCTCCCCGCACTTGACCGAACCGTACGCTGCCCTCCCGGGCGCGCGACTCGACCAGATTACGATCCACCGTGACCAGCGCCGTCTCCGCGGCCACGAAGATCGCGTTCCCGACAATCAAAACCCCAGCCACACCCAGCAGAATCCAGGCCATGGTCATCGCATGATCACAGACTGGCCTCGCTCAAAACGATGCGTGACGAACGTCCCGCCTGGTGGCCCATCATCACAGTGGCGTCGTTGTTGGTACAAGGGTCAGACGGGCAGAGCGTGTTCGGGGGCAACCATGACCAGCAGATCGCTGCAGATCTGGCCGGGGCTGGCGTCCAGCAGTGACCACAAACGAGCTTTTGGGTGGCATCATCACCTATCGACAAGTCCGTCCCACGACCACCGCGGAATGTGTAGCCCTTCCGGGACATCCTCAGCAGATCGGTGGTATTGGGACAGCGTGGTCATAGTCACCCAGGCGAAGTAGTCGTGCAGCACCTGTCGGAGCCGATCGTCCCTGGGGATGCCGATATCGACCAGTGCTTGGTCGAAGCAGGCGATCGCTCGACGGTCCATCTCCTGGTGCAGACCGTTGCCGCTATGGATCCGCACCACAGAGGCCTCATCGCCGTAGCAATCTGAATATGTCGTTGGACCACCGAGCGACTCCCCCCAGTAGGCAGCGAGCCGCTGGCTGTGCTCAGGATGGTACCCGTGGCTGAACGCGTGGCTGACCACCTCGTCAGCCATCACCCTGGCGTGCCAGGCGCTGGCGAGGCGAAGCAGGCCGTCGGCACCACCCGCGGCCTCGTATACCGTCTGCATGTTCCAAAGATGGCACGCCCTGCGCCCCCCCATCGGCGTTCGCCGACACAGTGGCCGTGGACGCCACTCCCTGAACTGGTGTTCGCTCGCGAGCACCTCCTCCTCCTCTGAAAAGTGATCACAAGTGGGAGGCAGCCGCTGGGATGGCAGACTCCAAGGAGGTCTAGCAGGAGAAGTGCGCGACGATGGCGGATCAGCTCGGAGCGCCCCGGGAGGGTGTCTTCGCCGGGGGCCTGCCCTACCTTGCTCTGGGACACGGGGAGCCGTTGATTTATCTGCCAGGCGGCACACCGAACCACCGCAATCCGCCGCCCGGGTTTCAGCGACAGCTGACCTTGCGCACCGTGAGGCCATTCGCGCGCGCCGGCTTCGAAGTGTTCTTCACCAATCGCTGGCCGGGAATGAGCATCGATATCACCTGGCCCGAGGTGGCCGCCGCCCACGCAGCGGCGCTGGCAGAGCATTTCGGCCGGCCTGTGCACGTTCTCGGACACTCGACCGGTGGCTCCATTGTGATGCAGCTGATCGCCGACCATCCACAGGTCGTTCGCCGAGCGGTAGTGGCCAGCGCGGCGTACGCTCTCGGTCCCGTCGCTCGCCGCGCACAGCTCAATACATTGCGGATCTTGGAGGCGACGGGCCGGTTCGCCGCCGAGGCACCCGTTGACGGGATGGTGCACCGCCGCTGGCTCCGCGCAGCCCTGAGGCCGCCGTTACGGTTGGCGTCGTTCTGGATCAATGTCGAGAATCCAACGGACACCATGGCCATGATCAAAGCTGAGGATGGGTTCGATGTCCGTAGCCGCCTGCCTGGAATCCAGACCGAGACACTGGTGATCTGCGGCGCGAAGGATGGGTTCTGGCCTTTGGAGATGTTTGCCGAGACGGCGTGCCGGATGCCACACGGGCGGCTGATCATGTACCCCGAGCTTGGCCACAGCCTTGTCACCTCGTCCAAGTTCGTGGCCGATGTAGTCGCGTTCCTCAACAATCACGAGGGTTCGGCGTCGCCGCCCAGGTCGGTGTCGAGATGAACGCGCACGAGGTGCACCGCCGTGAAGAACTACGTCTGCCGGACCGGACTCTTTCGCCGGTTGCTCTCCGCGTGCGGATGCTCCGCCATTGCCTCAGCCACTGTCTTAGACACCGGTGGGCTGCTCCAGTCGAACCTCACCACTCGGCGTCCCTTGCCCGGAGTGACGCCCGACACATCCACATGACTCGCGAATAACGATCTCTGTGTCGAAGCGCTGATACTCAGCAGCAGAACCAGGGTTGAGGACGGCCGAAACGGCAGCTTCTGCCATCGCTTGGATGGGCTGACGGGCGACGCTGAGAGGCGGCCAGCAGTATTCAGCCTCAGAAGTGCCGTCGAAAGAGACAACGGCAATGTCGTCGGGGCACCGCAATCCCGCGTCGCGAATTGCCCTGAGCGCGCCGCTGCATAGTTGATCTGAGGCGGTGAAGATCGCGCTTGGCCGAGTCGCCCAGCTCAGGAGTCGCACAGCTGCTTCGTAGCCCCCGTGGCGACTGTAGCTGGTTCGGACAATCGGTCCGGGCGGCAGGTCATGGGCCTGGAAAGCGTCATTCCACCCGCGCTCGCGAGGCTCTGGGACTGGCTCGCTCGACTCGCCCATGATCAACGCGACCGATTTGTGGCCGTGGACAGCGATGAGGTGATCGACGAGCGCACGCGCGCCCTCCTGCGAAGCTGGGCCGATTGCGGCGTAGCCGGCGAACGGGGTGGAGCAGTTGATCAGCACCGTGCGCCGACCAGGCAGCCTGGCTGCGCGGAAATCGGATGGTGTGCGGACGGTGGAAATGATCAGACCGTCGAGATGCCTGTCGGCGAGGTCGCTGACGATCCGGCTTTCGTGCGCCTCGTTTGCATCCGTTGTGGCGACGACAAGGACATAGCCGTGAGCGTCCGCCGCGACCTCGATGGCATATGCATACTCGGCGAAGAACGGATTGGTGATATGCGGAAGCACCAGCCCGATCATCTTCGTCGAGCCTTTCTTGAGCGCTCGAGCGTTGACGTTCGGCCGATAGCTGAGGATCTCGATTGCCGCCCGTACGCGCGCCGCCGTCTGCGGGGCGACGCGCCGGGGCCCGTCGTTTACGACATAGCTAACGACGGCTGTACTTGCACCCCACCGGTGAGGGGAAGCTCTACCTCTGCGCGATCAAGGACGCCTGCGGCCGGCGGATCGTCGGCTACTCAATGGCTGATCGGATGACATCCCGGCTCGCCGTTGACGCCCTCGACCACGCGGCGCTGCGCCGCCGACCGGTCGCCACGGTATCCACTCCGACCGCGGGAGCCAGTTCCGGTCGCACGCCTTCGTCCAGGCCCTCCGCACCCACCAGCTGCAGGGGTCGATGGGCCGGGTGGGAGCCTCCCTCTTAACCGGCTAATGATTACATTTCCCCTGGTCAGCGACACGCCGGGGGTTTCGTGTTGCGGACAGTTTGGGGGTCATGGTTGATACATCTGTTTCCATGATCAGCGACGACGATCTGCGGCTGGAGGAACGCGAGGAAAGCTGGGTGCTGGCCGGGCCGGTCGCAAACCGGTTCGGGCTGGTGGATGAGTACTTGGCGCATCTGACGGACCGGAACTACTCCCGCAAGACGGTCCGCGCCTACGGCTATGACCTGCTCGGGTTCTGCCGATGGCTGGCCGGTGAGAACCTGCAGTTGGCCGAGGTGACGACCGAGGTGCTGCTGCGCTTCCTGCGGGGTTGCCGGGAGGCAAGCGTCCCGGGCCGGCCGGGCCCGAACGTGGTCCGCTTGTCGGGTCGTCGGATGGACCGATACGCCGCGACGACGATCAATCGGCGGCTGGCCGCGACCTCGGGCCTGTTTGCGTTCGCCGGCATGCGAGATCCCGGCTTCAAGAACCCTGTGCCGAAGGGCAGGGAGGCCCGCTGGCGGACCTCAGGTGAGCCCAGCGGGATGCTGGCCCACACGGCCCGCCGGCCGAAGGATCGTTCGTCGCTGCGGCTCCGCGAACCGCGCCGGCTGCCGACGGCGCTGTCCCAACCAGAGGCGGCGGGTGTTGGCGAGCTCCCGCACCTGGCGGGACCGGGCCATCGCCGGGCTGATGCTGTACTGCGGGCTGCGTTCGGCGGAGGTGCGCTGGGCCTGGACGTGGTCGACGTCGACATCGGCGGCCGGTCGCTGCGGGTGATCGGCAAGGGCCAGCGGGAGCGCCGCGTCCCACTGGACGTCGACGTCGCCTCGGTGATCCAGGTGTATCTGCTGGCGGAACGGCCCGAACTCGCCGCTTTCTTCCCCTTGACCGCGGCCGGGCTGCGCACGATCTTCCGGTATCACCGCGGCGTGACCGGCATCGTCGCTGGGCATCCGCACGCGTTGCGGCACACGTTCGGGACCGCGCTGGCCTAGGCCGGTGTTGATCTTGCGGTGATGCAGGCGCTGCTCGGCCACGCCCACGTCGACACCACCGCCCGCTACCTCCATTTGGCCCCTGCACATGTGAAAGCAGAGTTCGATGCCGCTCGCAATCGCCTCCGTTCCCAGCACTGACTGGCACGCCGCCTACCTCGATTACCTGGGGCGGACCGGGCGGGGTAATGCCGCCTACTGGCGCGCTGCCAGGAGCTTCTTCGGTCGGTGGCCGGACCCGCAGCTGTGGGCCGCGGAGCCGTTGGCGTTCCGGTTGTCGGCTGACCTGGCGGAGTTCAGCACCGCCTGCCGCGACCGCCAGCAGCGGACCGGGAAAGATCACCATCACTATCTGGCCGCGGTCAGCAACACCCAGCGGGTGTTGTTCCATCTCGGCGTCGTCGACCAGCTGCCCCGCTCGGGTGGCCCGGTCCCCTTCGCCGAACGGCTGGCCTCGGTGCGGCCGGCGGTCCGGACGACCATGATCGCTTACCTGGAACGGAAACGGGCCACCTGCCGTCCCAAGACGGTGTCGTCGATCGCGACCCGGCTCACCCACTTCGGGGTGTTCCTGGCCGACATCGATCCCGGCTTGGACACGATCGCCGCGCTCGACCGACGCCGACACATCGAGCCCTACCTGACCTCGCTGGTCGGTGCGGTCAACACCAAGACCGGTGAGGAGATCAGCGTCGCCGACCGGTCCCGTCGCGTGCTCGTGGTGGCCGGGTTCCTGGCCGACATCACTGAGTGGGGCTGGCCCGAAGCGCCGCCCCGGAAGCTGGTGTTCCGCGACGACAACCCCAAGCTGCCACATGCCCTTCCGCGCTACCTTCCGGTCGACGTCGACCGCCGCCTGACCGAGGTGCTGACCCGGCAGCCGGAGAACGCGCTGGCCGCAGCCGCGTTGCGGCTGCAACGCGCCTGCGGGCTGCGGATCGGGGAACTGCTCGACCTCGAGCTCGACTGCGTCCACGAGGTCGGCGAGCACGGCAGCTGGTTGAAGGTCCCGCTCGGCAAGCTGGACACCGAACGGATGGTGCCCATCGACGACGAGATCCTCGACCTGCTCGACCACATCATCGACCTCCGCTCACCCGGGCGGCCGATGCCGCACCCCCGCTACCGCCGCCCAGCCCAGTTCCTGTTCACCCACCACGGCCGACGCCTGGCGCAGAACGCGGTCCGGGCCGAGCTCGACCGGGCCTCCCGTCTCGCCGGGCTGGACCACATCACCCCGCACCAGCTACGCCACACCTACGCCACCGCCCTGGTCAACGCCGGCGTCTCCCTGCAGGCCCTGATGGCGCTGCTCGGCCACATGTCGGCCGAGATGAGTCTGCGCTACGGGCGGCTGTTCGACACCACCGTCCGGGCTGAGTACGAGCGAGCGCTCGATCTGGCCAAACAGCAGGCCCGCACCCCGGCGACCGGCCGGGTCACCCTGCCGCTGACCGACATCACCGGCGGCCGGACTGGAAGGACACCCCGCTGCTGAAGTCGCGGATGGCCGGCGGGTTCTGCCTCCGCGCACCCGCCCAAGGCGCCTGCAGCTACGCCAACATCTGCGAGCATTGCCCCAGCTATCGTGCCGAACCCAGCTCCTTGCCGATCCTCGCCGCCCAACGCGTCGACGCTGAAGCCCTCGCCCGCGACGCCGAGCAACGCGGCTGGATCGCCGAAGCCGACCGACATCAACGCCTCATCACCCGACTCGACACCTTGATCAACGAGGCCCGCACCGGATGACCGACAGCAACACCCTCAACCGGGTCGAACGCGCCTGCGCCCAACTCCACCGAGACGGACACACCGTCACGTTCACCGCCATCGCCGCCCGCACCGGGCTCGGCCGCAGCACCCTCTACCGCGACCCCATCATTCGCGCCGTCATCGAGACCCACCGTCACCGCACGCCGACAGCGGCACCCTCGCCGGCCTCACCGACGAGATCGCCACCCTCCGCACCGCACTCGACGCCCTCGCCGACAAAGTCCGCCGCCACGACGAACAACTCCGACGACTCACAGCACGAAAACACTGAAACCGTTAACCGGCCAACACCCACCAACCGGTCCGATTAGCCGGATAAGGCCTGGACAACGCCGCCATGGAGTCGTTCTTCTCCCTGCTGCAAAAGAACGTCTCAACCACCGCAGGTGGACCACACGCCAACAGCTCCGGCTTGCGATCATCACCTGGATCGAGAACACCTACCACCGCCGACGCCCGCAGCACACCCTCGGACGCCTCACCCCGATCGAGTTCGAGATACTTCAACAAGCCGCCCACGCGGCCTGACCGCCCCTACCCAAACGAGTCAACAAAAGCCGGGGCCACCCGTCCATTCGACAGATCCCCGAAGGAGTTGAGGATGTTTTCTTTAGGCATGGTCGGAGCCGGCCAGTTCGCCGGCACGTTCGCCAAGCTCTTCAGGCTGCACCCGGCGGTAAGTGAGGTCCGCGTGACCGATCTGCTGCCGAATCGGGCTGAGGAGCTGGCTGAGCGCGAGAACATTGGGCCGGCGGTCGGCAGCTTCGAGGAGATGCTCGGCTCCGACGTCGACTCCGTGGCGATCTTCACCCAGCGCTGGACGCACGGTCCGCTCGTCGTCGAGGCCTTGAAGGCTGGCAAGCACGTCTACTCCGCTGTGCCGATGGCTATAACCCTGCAGGAGGCCGAGCAGATCGTTGATTTGGTCCTCGAGACTGGCCTGACTTACATGATGGGTGAGACCAGTTACTACAACCCTGCGACGATCTACGCCCGGCATAAGCTTGCTGAAAACGCTTTCGGCCGCGTCTTCTACAGCGAAGGCGACTACGTGCATGACATGGACCTCGGATTCTACGCTGCCTATCAGTACAGCGGCGGCGAGAAGTGGAAGGCCACGGCCAGCTATCCGCCGATGCTCTACCCGACCCATTCCGTCGGCGGGGTCCTTGGTGCGCTGCCAGCCCATGCCGTCAGCGTCAGCGCGCTAGGGGTCGTCGACCACCGCGGCGATGGGGTCTTCGACCGCTCCGTCAGCCAGTTCGACAACGACTTCTCCAACGCGTCGGCGCTGTTTGAGTTGTCCGACGGTGGAATCATGCGGATCAACGAGATGCGCCGGGTTGGGTACCCGTCGCACATCCGAGAGTCCCGATTCCGGTTCTTCGGGACCGAGGCCAGCTTCGAGCAGTTGGCGACGGTCACGTACTGGCAGGACAAGCAGGGCGTCACCGAGATCTCGGACCAGATCGACTCGCGGCCCTCGATGTCGCCGGACGACCCGTCACTGGCCCACGTCGCCCCCGAGCTGCGCGACGCTTTTATCTCTGGCCATGCGGCCGTGCACGACGCCAGCCGCCTTCCCGACGCCTTCCGCGGGGTCCCCACCGGCCACGAGGGCAGCCATCATTTCTTGGTGGACGACTTCGCCCGCGCCGTCGAGACGGGCACCATGCCACCGGTCAACGCCTGGACGGCCGCCCGCTTCACCGTGCCCGGAATCATCGCCCACCAGTCCGCGCTGCAGGGCGGGGCACGGCTACACGTCCCCGACTTCGGCGACGCTCCCGCCCTCGTCCGCGCCTGAAGCTGACTCGATCCGCCAACTCCTGAACGAAGCCGCAGATGCCAGGCGCGCCGGAGCGCTAGGCTCGCCCTACCATGACCGATGGGCTTCGTCTGCGTCCTTGCCACGCCGAACGGAGACCGTATCGGACGTAGCGAGGTACGCGGGGTCTTCACAGCCGTCGTCAGTTACGTTCCACCAAGGACCCCGACCCGTCGCGCCCGAAACGGAGGCCCGCGTCCGCGAGGCTATCGAACGGCCTGGCTACCGCCCAAACCTGAGCGCCAGAGCACTACGCAGCGGGGCTACCGACTTGATCGGCCTGGTGCTTCCGGACAGTAGCAACCCCTTGTTTGCCGAGCTTGTCCAAGCGGTGGAGCAAGTCGCGGCCCAGCGCGGCTATGCCTTGGTGATGGCCACCAGCAACTTCGACGGCAGTGTGGAGCGTCAGAACGTCGAGCGCCTGGCCAGCCGGCAAGTCCGTGGTCTCGTCGCCAGCGCCCTCAACGCCGGGACCTGGACCTCGGGGACCGGCGCGGAGTTCCAACCGCCCTGCTCGACGCAGACTGGCCGGTGCCCGGGTTCCACACAATCGGGCCGGACTTTCACGACGGTACCCGTTCCGTCGTCGAGCACCTTATAACCATCCATGAGGCCCGCACCGTCGCACTAGTCACCGGCTACCTCGACTTCGTCGAGGTCAACAGCCGGGAGCGAGGCTGGCAGGAGGCACTCGCTCGACACGGCCTCCCGGAGGGCCCCATCCTCGAGGGCCCCTTCACCCGTGATGGCGACTGCTCACCATGCTCGGCGGGGTGCCGCGGACGTTGGTCCGGGACGGGGAGGCCGTGGTCGGTCGGTGACGGGCCCGGCAGCCGCTGCTCACCTAGGCCTGCCACGGGTTCCGGCGGCGTCTTGGTATCGAGGGTGATCATCGACGCTGACCGGCGGGCCCGACACGCGCTGCGGGCCGTCTGGGGCGAGTACGCCGAGCCGGGCCCGGTTCTGGGGCAAGGGCGGGCCGAGTCAGCAGGCGGGCGGGCAGCTGACTCCGGGCCGGGTACCGGACGGCGTCAGCGCGGCAACGCAACCTCGGCGTCGAACCAGGTGCGCTGGTCGGGCAGGCTTGGAGCCAGCCGTATCGTCTCGGCCAGGTCGGCCAGCGCGGGCTCGGCCCGCACCGGCTCAGGCGCCGGCTCCGGCCAGTCGCCGCGCGGCCAATAGGTCAGTACGCAGAGTGCCTTGGCGGAGAGGTTGACACAGATGCGCGGATCGCTACCGCCACTAATGCGCCCCTCGAACCCGTCGACCCGGAGCACCCGCCCGCGAAACCTGGTGGCGCCAAACTGGTCGAGCGGGGCGGCGACCACCAGGTTCACCTCCCCGGGCTCGATGTCGTCGCGGCCCAGGTGCAGCTCGGTGCTGCCCGTCAAGGGATACTCGGTGAGGCTGAGCACCCGGTAGCCCTGCGGGAGCGCGGCGAGCAGGTACGGAATCCGGGCTGGAGCGGGACGGAACCGCACCCGCTCGGCGGTCGTGACCAGCAGCGACTCGTCGGGGCGGGTGGTAGCGCAGCTGACCTGGGCCCAGGCTTGGTGGGCGTACTCCCAGGCGAGCAGGTAGTTGCCGCTGCGATCCTGGCCGACGAAACCGTCCCGGCCGTGCACCCGAGCCCCACTCAGCCGGATCGTCTCGGTGTCGTCGAAGCTGCCGGCGGTGTGCACCGTAACAAAACAGCCATCGTGCTCCCGCCCGGGAGGCTGGAGCTGTGTGGTCTCGGTGGTCGTGGTCAGCGCCCGCGAGGTGACAATCCAGCCGCGAGGTAGTCGGACGACATGGCTGAACCGCCACACGCCCGCGGTCCGCACCTCGGCCGGCAGCCGCGGAAGCCAAAACGTCGGCACACTGACCGCGGCCCCGATGACGAGGACGATCACGGTACCGAGGGCAACGAGCCGCCGGCGCCGCGTACGGATCCGCCCACGGGCGGCGGCGAGACGGCGGTAGACCTGCTCGAAGTCGGTTGCCCCGGCCCGGAGGAGCGCCACCTCCTCGGCGCAAGGACCGGCTGCCGCCAGGTCGGCACTGACCTGGGCCGGCGGACGATCCAGGACGGACGCGATGGTCAGCGGCGTCATCCCAACACCGTCGCGGAGGACGACGGCGGCCCGCGCCGGCGGGGAAAGCGCACCGAACTGACCGGCTGCGGCGACGCCGGTGGTCCGGCGCCGGTGGGTGGCCAGGAACCGGCCCACGAGCAGCGCCAGCAGGTCGTCGTCCGCCGTCTCCGCGGCGGGCTGCCGGGACAGCCGTGGCGGCGTGCGGATGATCGTCTGGACCACCAGGTCGGCGGCCGCCTCGGCCGAGCCGGTCAGCGCCGTGGCCAAGCCGAGCAGGTCCGGGATCTGGTCACGCAGCCAGCCGGGAGTCTGCTGCACCCGCGCCGGCGCCGTCACCTGCCCAGACTACGCGGGCCCGCCTCAGGCGAGAGCCGCGGAGACCACCTCGCGAGTCGCCGACTGCACCTCGGCCAGGTGGTCGGGACCGCCGGCCAGATCCAGCCGTTCGCTGCTCATCGCCGGACTGGCCGCCCCCGCGTCGACCAGACCAGGTTGCGTCGGGGCGTGCTCTCCGTGACCACGCACCCGGACATGCCGCACGTCCGGCTCAGTAGGCTCAACTACTGCCACCTAACACAGCCTACGCCGTATAGAACACCCGTTCGATTTAGATCGGGCCCGGCGACCCACGCAAGGCAACTCAATCTTCGCCATGAGCCACTCCCCCGCGCTAAGGGCAGGTCTAACGCGGGTCAGCGGCTGGCGAGCTCGCGGAACCGGTCAATAGCCCTGCCGCGGACCGCGCTGCCGTGACCGAATACGGCCACCTCAAACTCCAGCGCTACGAGACGGGCAACGCTGGCCTCGCGGCAGCCACATCGTCAGTCAGCATCCGCGGCGTTCGCCGAACCTTGCCCCCCGCCGCCGGAGGCGGCGTCGCGGTC
>CAVUEO010000010.1:0-69716 GCA_963740515.1 uncultured Actinomycetota bacterium | reverse complement strand
GTCGCGGATACCCTCGTAGACATGGATCTCGACGCCATCCGCCGCGAGCTCGAGGCGCGCCGCGACCAGCACGCGCGACCGCGTGGAGACGCTGGCCGAGCGCCCGGAGCTCGGCGCGGCGCAGGGCTTCGGCAAGCGGATCGGCGACGGCACGACCGAGGCGATCAGCCGCCTGAACGACATCGGGGTCGGACGCTCACTGGAGACGGGGCTCGAGCGCGTCGAGCGCGCGCTGGCCAAGCTCGATGAGGGCTCGTACGGGACCTGCGACGGGTGTGGCGGCCCGATCCCCCGGAAGCGGCTTCGAGGCGATGCCCGAGAGCACGCTGTGCGTGCAGTGCGCGGCGGCCGCGCCTCGCACACCGGGACCACGCCGCTGATATAGATCGCACATGGCGTGGTCCGACTGGGCCGGTATCACGACGACCGGCGTGCTCGGTGCCGCCGGCCTCTACTTCGCCAACTCGGTCCGGCGCCGCACCCAGGCCGACCTCGACCAGGCCGTGACCGAGAAGCGCTTCGCGGCCTACGGCGCGATGTGGACCGAGCTCGAACACGCGGCGGCCATGAGCCGGGGCGCCGACGTCGACCGCGAGGCGCTGTTCGATGCGCTGACGCGCTGGTACTACGCCGGCGGCAACGGCATGCTGCTCACGCAGGACGCGCGCAGCCTCTACCTGACCGCCAAGAACAACCTGCTGTGCCCGGCGGACGAGTTCCTGCCTGCGCGGGCGCGCGCGGACGTCGCCCGGTCCGAGGCCGAGCGGCGCCGGCACGTGGTGCGCCAGTTCTCGCTGCTGCGGACGGCGATGCGCGCAGACATCCGGCTCTACACGACACCCTGGGGCAGCGCGCTCACCGACGACGACGTCGCGTTCCTGCTCGCCTGCGGCGTCGACATCGGGCAGGAGCCGTGGCGCCGCTCGCTCCCGGGCCGCTGGAGCGCGGACGAGCGCGCGCGTCTGGCGGAGCTCGGCGACGACCCGCCAGCCTGGCTCAGCGACAGCCTCGGGCCGCCGCCGGTGGCCGGCGACGCCCTCGAGCTGTGGCGACGATCGGCCCTGACGGCCGACGAGATCCAGCGCCGCACGCCATGGTCGCCCTGACCTACGACGACGGGCCGAACGACGGGCCGACGACCGCGATACTCGACGTGCTGGAGGCGCGCGGCGTGCGCGCGACCTTCTTCGTGTTCGGCGCCAAGGCCGCGGAGCGCCCGGAGCTGATCGCCCGCATGAACGCGGCCGGCCACGAGGTGAACCCGCACACGTGGGCCGACCACCGGTCGCACCTGGAGATGACGCGCGACGAGCTGGACGATGACCTGATGCGGACGCTCGAGGTCCTCGCCCGGCTCGGCTGCCGCGCGCCGCGCTACTGGCGGCCGCCGTACGGCGACGTCAACGATCCGCTGAGCCACGAGGCCGCCGCCGCGCACGGCCTGGAGGTCGTCACCTGGACGGTCGACACGATCGACTGGGACACGACGCGCAGCGCCGACCTCATCCTGGATGAGGTCGGCGGGCGCATCGAATCGGACTCGGTGATCCTCATGCACGATGTGCCTGAGGGTCCCCTCCTGACTGCCGGGCTTCTCGACCGAATCGCGTTTCGTGGCTGGCGCGCCGGGCTTCATCGGGCCCTAACTGGCGCCGCTGCTCGAGGCCTGACGGAGCAGCTTCGGCACGCCGCCGTCGACGACGTGGATGACCTGCTCGGCGCCGGCGCGGCGACGAGGCTCGCGGCGACCGCCGCGCGCTGGCCGGAGGCCGCAGACGACGGCGATCGGCCGCGCGGGGTCGAGGTCCTCGGGCACGCGTCGAGGTCGTGCCAGGGCGTGAACACCGAGCCGGGGATGTGGCCGGCGTCCCACTCGCTCGCTCGCGCACGTCGAGGAGCTGGACCTCGGGCGCGGCCGGGAGGTCGTCGACCGCCAGGCGCTCGATGCGCGCGACGGGCCGGTGCTCCTGGCGCCAGCTCGTCATCCCGCCGTGCAGGTAGCCCGCCGAGCCGGCGGATGCCGACCGCGACGGCGAGCCGGCCGCGCGGCGGCCGTCCTCGTCGTCGCGGCCGACGAGCACGATCTCCTGCTCGCGGTCGGCGAGCCACGCGAGCCGGTCCCGAAGCCGGCGCAGCAGCATCGGGATGGCGACCGCGCCGGGGATGTGGGCGTCGTCGAACTGCTGGTCGGTGCGCACGTCGACGAGCATCGCGCCCGCGGCGCGCTGCTGCTCGACCTGCCGCGGGGCGAGCGGCAGCAGCTCGACGCCGTCGGTCACCAGCGGCCCGCGTGTTGAGCTCGACGATCGCCTTGAAGTTCGGCGGCTGCGGGCCGAGCCCCGCGAGCGCCCGCTCGACGAACGCCTCCTCGTCCTCGATCGCCAGCGCGTTGTGGCGCGCTCGAAGCCGATCGTCGAGGAGACCTTCATGTCCATGCCCGGGCCGCCGCACATCGAGCCGCCGAGGTGTCCGGGCCAGACCTCGCGTCTCGGGCAGCGAGAGCAGTGCGTCGTGCAGCGAGCGGAAGATCCCGCGCGCCCCCTCGGCCTTGTCGATCGCCAGGTCGGGCCGCGCGACGTCGTTGACGAACAGCGTGTCGCCGGTCAGCACGGCCCACGGCTCGTCGCCGCGCCGGGTGTCGACGAGCGCGAACGCCGTGTGCTCGGGCCGGTGGCCGGGCGTGTGCAGGGCGCGGATGCGCACGCGCCGAGCTCCAGCTCGTCGCCGTCGTCGAACGGCTCGTGGTCGTAGGCCGGCGCCGCGTCGCGGTGGATGTGGATCGTCGCGCCGGTCGCGGCCGCGAGCCGGCCGTGGCCCGATACGTGGTCGGCGTGGTTGTGGGTCTCGAGGACGTGCTCGATGCGCACGCCCATGTAGCGCGCGAGCTCGAGGTACTCGCCGACCTCGAAGCGCGGATCGACGACCGCCGCGACCCCCGCCTGCTCGTCGCCGACCAGGTAGGACGCGCAGCCGAGGTCGTCGTGGGTGATCTGGCGGAAGATCATCGTGGAGGCCCGCGAGGCTATCGTGCACGCCCGCCGATATGGAGATCTCCGCCCCGACACTGTCCCAGCTGCGCGAGCTGGAGGCCGAATCCGTGCACATCATGCGCGAGGTCGCGGCCGAGCTCGAGCGCCCCGTGCTGCTGTTCTCCGGCGGCAAGGACTCGATCGTGCTGCTGCGCCTGGCCGAGAAGGCGTTCCGGCCCGGGCGTTCCCGTTCCCGGTCATGCACGTGGACACCGGCCACAACTTCCCGGAGGTGCTCGAGTTCCGCGACCGGCGGTCGCCGAGCTCGGCGGGACGAGATCGTCGCCTCGGTCCAGGAGCGATCGACAAGGGTCGCGCCGTCGAGCAGGGGCTGTCCGCAACCGGCTGCAGACCGTCACGCTGCTCGACGCGATCGCCGAGCACCGGTTCGACGCCGCGTTCGGCGGCGCCCGCCGCGACGAGGAGCGCGCACGGGCGAAGGAGCGGATCTTCTCGTTCCGCGACGCCCACGGCCAGTGGGAGCCGCGCGCCCAGCGCCCGGAGCTGTGGAACCTCTACAACGGCGCGATCAGCCCGGCGAGACCGTCCGCGTGTTCCCGCTCTCGAACTGGACCGAGCTCGACGTCTGGCGCTACATCGGCGAGGAGGAGCTCGAGCTGCCGTCGATCTACTTCGCGCACGAGCGCGAGGTGTTCGAGCGGGACGGGATGCTGTACGCGGTGTCCGAGTGGCTCCGCCGGTCGACGGCGAGGCCGCGCCGTCGTCGGTGCGCTACCGCACGGTGGGCGACATGGCCCAACGAGTCCCCTCAGGCTGGCGGATCAAAAACATCTTTCACGCGGCCGGCCGAGACGATAATCAAAATAGAAACCGCGACCACACGCTTTGCAGGTTCTGACCACACCGGACGTAATTGTTGCCACAACTAATTATCGCAAACGGACGCTCAAACCGCGAACACTCCAAGATCAACAGAAACGCTCAGAAAGCTCCCATAGGAGCAACGCGAAACCCTAAACGATCAAGAACAGGCGAGAACCGAACAGCCTACCCGGAAACCCTCAACCTCTACTAGAGGGTAGGGGGTGACCTCGGGGGGAGGGAGGTCGCTGACTCCGCGGTCAGCTGGTCGGCCAATCACAAAAAAGCGGGTCGGATTTTTGGAGGTTGCGGACTTTCGTGACCGCGGGAGCGGTGCGCCATCCCCTCCCCGACTCGAACCATTTGTCCCGTAATTGACAGGTCACCAGTTACGGCTTGTGTCGAAAGACACGCAGCTTGGGGCATCGGTTGGGATGGTTGAGCGTCGACGTTTGCCGCGCATCCTGTTACCTCTACTCGCAGCACTGGACCGGTTGCACGAGTCGGTGCTCGGGACCACGGTAGATGCTGCGGTCAGAGTCGTCATGCCCCAGATCCCAAGCCATCCACGGCAAGATAGGCCGACTGCATCGCCAACACACAGCAGCACCGGAAGCGACGAGCACAGCCACTCTCTTACCTAGAGCCTGATGCTTACCGCCGTAGCCGCGTGCCGTGGTGCCCTGCTTCACAGACACAACGTTATTGCGTGGCAGGTGGCGAGGCGCAATGATCATGTGGAAAAACGGCGTTAGTTTAAGAGAGTGCTGACTCCGCCAGTAGCGAGTTGAGCCACACCAGAAAACGGGCCTTGGATTCTGGCCAGCGTTGAATCGAGACCAGATGATGCGGCCGAGCACTGCGCCGAGCAGGGTGAGCAGGTCACCCGATATGGGCCATTGGGTTCTACTTCCGGTTGCCCTGCGTCAGGATCAGGCCCGCCGTCTCAACCTCGGGCAGCGGGTAGACCGCGTGAACAACACGCTGGGCCAAACAGAAGACGTCTGCTGCCGTTGCGATGTCGACTGCTGTGCCGTCGTGGATCACTCGGTTTCGAACATCGACCATGCGACGTTGGAACACCGCTGGAACCAGACCATGAATCGACGCACGAGCCTTCTTGGCAACGGTCCCCAGCGTGTCTTTATCCCTAGGGGGATTCCTGATCCAGCGCAGCGCTTCACCGAGCGCGACCTCCGCCGCCGTGCCGGCGTGCGCAACGCAGGTTCGGTATTCACCCTCCCCAAAGGCGCGCATTGCGGCCATGAGTAACGTGCAGGAGAGCGGAGGCTCTTGATCCAAACCGGCGAGTTGTATCGCCGCAGGCCAGTACCTCATGGAGCGCCACGCCGACGTTACTCGAGGTGACCAGCGCATCGACGACTCCCCCGGTACGGATCGTGCTGTGTCTTCATCGGACCAGGTGTAGAGCGCAGGGCTCCCAGACGCAAAGTGGAAGTGGTCAACCGACCGCACGTGTCTGTCTGAGAGCACTTCGAGCCAAATCCACGACCCGAAGCCACCATCTGGGTAGCGCCTCCTGAACGAGGACGCCCGCCTCGTCGGCCCGTACGCCTCCTGGTGCCACCGCCAACCGGAATCCCTGAACAAAACCCTCTTGTCTGCCGGACGTGATGCCCCACCCCCACATGCTGTCCACAAATCCTGACCAGTCGGCTTCCCGTAACCACTGGTGGTGGAGGTAAGGAGGTTCTAGGTCGAAGTGCCCTCCGGTGGTCGGCATGAACGGCAAGGAGACCATAGCCACGAAACCTGCAAGCTGGGTCAGGCAAGTACTCCCGAGGTCCTCTGTAGACACGGGGAAGCCGCGACTACCCAGGTCGAGGTGGAGGCGTAGAGGCCCTCCACGGTGAACTCCGACCCATCCTTGTCCGAGTGCTGACTATGCCATCTGTAATCCAGTGCGTTGATCGCGTTCGCGACAGCCAAATGCTCGTAGCGACGCTGCGTGAACTCGTCCCACCGGATCTTGGAAGACATCACGACAGCCACCACACGCCCGGCGACCTTACGGGATGCAGTCCGAAGGCGTTCGACGGCTGCTTGACCCGCACGGATCGATGACGGGGCAGCCCGGCGCAGATCCGTGCCGCTTGGGCGCGTTCGGCTTTGAGGTCGTATAGCCAAGATATCCACCATCGTACTCGCCGACGCCCCAATACCGGCGCCGCAACACTCGCCTAATTATCGCGTTGGCAGGCGTGGCCGCGATGTGGCAGTGCCGTACACCCACAGCGAAGATGCACCAGACATCCACCACCACAGAGGCATTACACACTTTGACTGCTCCGCGTGCGGAAGCACCACAGCGTCAGACAACCCCTACTGCTTCACAGGTCGCGACGCGCAACTCCGATTTCTGTGCGATGGGTGCCGCGGATCACGGCGGTCGGAGTTATGTGGCAGCGACCCCGGAGAGCTTGCGCCAGCCTTTGATGCCGCATCGCTAGCAGGCCGGGGCGGCACGGGAGGGCGACGAAGTGACTCGGCCCGCCCGTACGCGGAAGAGGTCTCCGGTGACTCTCACGCAGCGGTTCATTCGCTGGTCCTTTCGTGGAAGAGGTGTTGCCCTGCTATTTGACCGGCTGCCCGCTAGCGCAGCCTATGGTGTTGCGCGCTTGCGGGCAGGTTCGGCGTGGACTGCTGACCTGAGCTGACCGGAGCACTTGCGGTCAGCAGTTTTACGCTCAATCTGGCTTGCCGCATGCGGGCTGCCCTGGGCTGTCCGGCATCGGGGTCAGGGTTTTCGGTATCATTTTCTTGGCGGCTGACCGGAAGGCTGCGGTCAGCTTTTGGCAGTTGACGGCCTCCTCGATTAGTGGGTTGAGGCCTTGATTCCGTGGCGTTTGGCGACCTCTCGGACTGCTTCTCGGTTGGCGTCTGCGGGCAGTTTGTCGTTGTCGCAGAGCCTGATTAGTTCGAGGATTTTTGTCTCGGGTGTGGTGATGGCTGCGGCGCCTTCGAGTTCGTGGCGTAGCGGGTTGCCGCATCGGGTGATTTTGAGAAGTTTGGTGTCGAGCCTCATGCGTTTGTCGCCGCATTCGAGTCGCAGGCTGGTCTCGCTGATTTTGGTGAGCAGCCAGACGCATCTACGTCGCCGGCTTTGGCTGACCCGCCGCGCATCCCTTTGGGTTCGTCTTTGCCGCTGTGGTCGAGCCGGATCATCGCGACCCCGAGCCTTTTCAGTTGGAGCCCGGTGTGTAGGTAGAACTCGAGCCAGGTGTCGTTGCTGTTCTCTTCGCCGTCGACGGCTCGGAGACGGTGTCAATGACAACAACTTCGGATCGGTAGGCGTTGACGGCGGCGATAGTTGGGCTGCGCCTTGGGGCTGAGTTGAGCGCCGCGATGGTGGGGAATGACAGATAGTCGAGGTGGTCGAGGTCGTCTGGCCCGTATCCATTTGGAGGCGGTCGCGGATGTCGCCTGCGGGTCGTTTTCGTAGTCGACGTCCAGGACGCGGTAGCGCCTGTCTGGTGTGTGGCTGAGGAATTCTGTGCCGCGGGACAGGGTGACAGCCATTTCGAGCATGAGCGGCGATTTCCGATTTTCGGTGCTGAGTAGATCGCGACTAGCCGTCGGGCGGGCAGGAGCGGGTTATGGATGTATTCCTGTTCGGTTTGGTCGGCCCATAGTGCATGCCAGTCGAGCCGCGGGAATTTTTCTTTGACCGCTTCGTCTGCGTCTTGGCTATCACCGTTGAGTGTTTCGGCGGCTACTTCGGTGACGCCTCCCGTTTGACCAGCTGGTCGCACGGCAAGCCTCGTTGACGTGCGCCGGCAGCCTTTGGCCGCACCGCGTACGAGATCCTTTGCGAACGCCGACTCATCGCCGCCGTAGTGGAAGTGGGCGAGCACTCTGGCCTTGGTCAACTTCTGACCGGCACCAGACGGTAGGCCCGAGTCTTCCGACCAGTTCACTAGGACGTACGGCGCGTCTTTCAGTACCTTGGCGCTGACCGGATGTGTACCGCCGGGGCGTCGCCATGCCTCCAGTGTGGAAGCGTCGGGCGGCCGGACGCATGACCAGCCCAGAGGCTCCATGATGTCGGCCCAGTCGACGAGCTCGGCCAGCCGGTCGAACACGCTCACAGACCGTTAGGAATCCGTTTTGCGTCCCCCACTCGGAGGTTTCGTTAGGGGCTGAAGCCGTTGTGGCCGAGTGCTGCTTGTTCAGCGTTGAACTTGTCGAGGATGGCTGTCACGCTGGGCGACTCAGGTCCTGGCTCGCGCGAGCCGAACAGGTCCCATACCACGTCAACACCTGGCCGCTCTCCTGGATGACGAAACAGGGCCGCTCGAGGCCTTCTTTGCGGTTGATCGAGCCGGGTAGGCGAAGCACTCGTGCGAGGTCACCTACACCTGAGCCGTAATGCCATCCGAGCTGTTCAGCTTTAGCGCGGATCATTTCTTGCCAGTTCTGCGACCGAGCTTTTACCTCGGCCCGGTTGTCGTCGGTGATGAGGATTGGGTGTTCGAACTTCCAGATCGGGTAGAAGCCACCGCCGGAGTGGATGAGCAGCGATGGTGTCGGCAGGTCGGCGATGATCTCGACGGCGGCATCCGGGTCGGGCGGTAGCGGTGGGCCGCCGGCTGGTGGCTTGTGGCCTACGGTGCCGTAGTCGATGTCAGCCCAGCGGAATGGCAGCATGTGGGCGTGGTCGGCGCCGCCGCGGCCGTCGGGGACACCTTCCGGCGGCAGCATGGTTACCCGGAAGTAGATCCGGGCGGCGTTGCGCTTCCCACTCGGCGGCGCGGGCAACGGCGGAGTGCAGCCATTGGAAATGCCGTGATCGCATGCTGCCGGTTGGCGTCAGGTAGCTGATGGAGAACAGTCCGCTGTTGCAGTCGCCGAAGGCCTGGTCGAGGAATTCGATGGCCTGGGCTGCGTCGAAGGCAACGTCGGAGCGTAGCGCTAAAATGATTGGATGAGACCCATTCTCCACACATCTGATGTCTTCTCATTAGCCCCGGCGTCCGCAACGCCGGGGTTGTTTTGTGGGTTCATGCTGCCGCGTCACCGCCGCCCTGGCTGCGCGCTTTGCTCGACTTCAACGCCAAACGTTGCATGTGGGCGCGGTAGGCCGATTCGCCGCGACGTTCAATTTCTGCGTCTGATAGGTCGGGATTGTTCGCGGGCTTCGCGGATAAACCGGGCCTTTAATCCGGCTTGGGCGCGTAGGGCGTTAGCTTTGCCGCTTTCGGTGGACCAGCGGGTGTTTGCTGCGATTTCGGCTCGCAGGATGCGTTGCTCGGGTGTGAGCACAATGCTCTCCTGGCACCACCCTGTTAGGGGGTGCGCATGGGAGGGTTTATACGGGATTGCCTCTGCCGGTCCCGTCGCCGCAGCGAATGCTTTTGTGAAAGTCAAGCTATAGCATGTCGCTTGTGGCGTGGGATGCGGGACGTGTGGTGCGGGGCACACTGGAGCACGAATTCAAGGTGCGGGTGCTCGTTAAGTGCCGATGTGGCCGGAGGTTCGGCACCCTGTACGGCAATGCCGAGCATCCGAGCCAGCATTACCTAAAGGGATACTTCCGCAGCCCTCGTTTCCAACGCGACGACCAACTTTGATTGTCATCGGAGATGCGGCGCCGATTGCTTCTCCGAATGTGGAGACTCTCCGCGCTGCCTATCGCACGGCTGCAGGCGCCTGAGCGTGTGTTCGTTATGCCCTACGACTTAGAGCCGGTCCCCCGGCGACAGCCTGCGGTGCGCCTCGATGGCTCGCTCATCGGCAGCAGACGCACCGTAACGGCCGAGCATGGCTCGGGAACGCCAACCGGCCAGCCGCATTAGGGAGTCTTCGTCGCCGCCGCCGGTCTTCCACAGGTGCGCGAACGTGTGCCGGAACCGGTGCGGATGTAGATCATCAACGCCGGCCTGGGCGCCGCGACGGCGCAGCATCTGCGCGATCCCGGATTCGGTCATCGGGCCGCCGCGGTCACCGACCCACAGATTCGGCAGCTTCGCCAGCGGATGCTTGGCCGCGCTCACGCAGGTAACGGTCCAGCGCGGTTCCGGTCTTGGTGCCGAACGGGACCGCGCGGGGACGGCTGCCTTTACCCATCACATGGATCACGTCGTGCACGTCCAGGTCAACATCGGCGAGTTTCAGCCCGGCCATCTCGCCGAGCCGGATGCCGCAGTCGATGAACACTCGGATGATGGCGTGGTCGCGGCGCTGCTCGAATCCCTTGCCTTCGGTCGCCTTGAGCAGCTTGGCGAGCTCTTGCTCGCTGAGGATCGGCACCGGCTCCTCGGCGACGTGCGGTTGGCTCATCTTGGCCATCGGCGAGACTTCGATGATTTCCTCGGTCACCATCCAGTTGTAGAACCGCCGTAGCGCTCGGTAACGGACTGCGGCGCTGGTGGGCCGGTGTTTTGCCAGGTAGTCGCTCATGAATCCCTCGAGGTCGTCGCGGGTCATCCGGTCGAAGTCGATTCCGGGGCGGAATCGGCGAGCAGTTCGGCGGCCTCGGTGTAGCTCTGCACGGTGCGTACCGACCGGTTCATGTTCGCAATGAGCGGGTGAACGACCGCAGTAGCGCCTTGTTCGATTCCGTCACAATGCTAGGTTAGATGCTATGTCAACGGCATGCTACGTCTGTCTGTCGCTCGCCCGAGCGTTTCCTCTGGTCAGATGGGAAGCGCACCCGGGGAGATTCGAACTCCCAACCTTCTGATCCGTAGTCAGATGCTCTATCCGTTGAGCCACGGGTGCGGGTGCTCCGTACGGCACATTCAGCCGCCGAGCAACACCGTGAGAGTGTAGCGTCCGGGCGTCGCCCGACCCAACCGCGGACAGCCGGCTCAGGCCAGAGCCAGCTGCGCGGCACGTACGCCGCTGTTCAGGCTCACCTCGCTCAGCAGCCCTGGCGCCGCGACGCGATCCCCCACAAGGTAAACGCCGTCGCCGCGATCGATTACAGGCCGGTCCCGCCAGCTCGCGCCCGGATAGTCCACTGCCCCGGTGCGGGCGTTGGCCAACGACTCCAGCCGATGCGTCGTACGCTCCCGCCAACCTGGCAGTGCCTGATCGGCGATGATCTCCAGCCGCGCGACACCGTCAGCCTTGGAGGTCTGCGAATCGATCGGCATCTGCATCTGTACGAGATGCTCACCTGCTGGCGCGATCGTCGGATCGGGCATGGTGAAGTTCTCCATCCAGCCACAGGTGTCAAGATCACTTACCACGAAAAGATCATGTCGATGACGCTTCACGCCAAGATCAAGAAGTGCGGTCCGCCCAGACGGCCAGTCCAAAGAGTCATCCCCAAGCAGCATTCGAGCCGACTCCAGCTCGGTGGCAACGATGGTGATCCCGTCGCCGAGGGAGCTGACTCTGGAGCCGAGCTCGATGATTACGCCCAGTCTCTGGGCGTACGCCGCGATCTCGGAGAACATGGCGCCCCAGCTGCCTTGGCGATACGACGCCGGCGGTGGCAGGGAATACACCCGGGATAGCCGCTCCGCGACGAAGGCTGCGGACAGCGAACCAGGGTCGTGATGGAAGACTCCGACTCCCGACGCCGAAGCGCCCATTTCGGCGGCCTCCTCGCCAACGAGTCTTGATGCCCAAGCGCGGAAGGATTCGTCAATCGGTACGCCCGGGCGGCCAGATAAATGCAACGCACGGAGGAATCCGCGGGGAGGCACCGTCCGGACTCGCCCCTCATGCCAGAACCGGAAGCGCACGATCGCGCCCACTGGCACACGGGCGGTAATACCCAGGAGTCCGCGTTCCTTCAGCCACGCCCAGGTCGCGCCGTCGCGGTAGATCACGTGCGGTCCCTCGTGCGCTCGATACTCGCGCGGGACCTCCGACGCATTTGCCTCAGCTTTCCTTCGCACTGGTGTCGAGCGCCACCGCCCGCCTAACGTTCGGTGGGCTTCATGCAGTGTGACCGAGGCCCCGCCCTCTGCGGCGGTGATGGCTGCCGCAAGCCCACCAAGCCCACCACCAATCACGGTCACGTCTTTCATGCCTCCATACCATACCGTATGGTACGGTCCAAGCATGCCCAGCAGGTCCGATTGGATTCAGGCTGGCCTGGCAGCCGTCGCTGAGCACGGCTCCAACGGCCTCCGCATCGATCGCCTCTGCCGCAGCCTGGGCGTCAGCAAGGGCTCCTTCCACCATCACTTCGCGGGGGCAGGCGACTTCAAGGGGGCGATCCTTGCGGCGTACGAGGCTCTGGTCGTCGAGGCGCTGGATCAAGCGATCAACGACACAGCAGCCGACAGCCCGAAGGCAGTGCTCGCCAACCTCACGGCTGCTATCGCCAGCACAGAAGGCTTCTACCGGCCCGACCTGGAGGTGGCGATGCGTGCCTGGGCATTCTCAGACCCCGAAGTACGCGCCGTCCAGGAGCGGGTTGACGCGCGGCGCCTTGAGTCGCTGCAGCGCATCTGGTTCAGAATTCTGGACGATCCGGCTGAGGTGCAAACCGCAGCCCTGCTCCCCTACCTTGTCGGTATTGGTGCGAGTCTGGTGCAGCCACCCACTCCGCCACAGCAGCTGCGAAGTGTTTACGAACTGCTGCTCGGCCTCGTACCGGAAAAGAGTCAACACAAACGCGGTGATGAGGCTCGACCGGATCACCGAGATGCTGGTTCGCCAGAATGACCTCGCTTTCTCGTTGACCGATTGTTCACTTGACGGCAAGGTCAAAGCGTCGATGCCAGGTGCTCAGACTGTCGCCTCCTGTAGGCGATGCTCGACGCTGCACCCAGGTAGCGCCGATAGATAGCGATCGATCTGCGTCCGTGACCACCCGTGGGCCTCGCGTAGGCCGGTTGCCATAGCCGCCAGGTAAAGCGCGGTTGGCGCCACCAGGGTCGAGGCGCTACGCCGGTCGCGGGTGAATGTCACCAGCGGCACACCGTTGCGGCAACCGACCCGTACCAGGATCGGATAGCCGCCCACACCGTTGCTGTAGCGGTCACCACGGAACGCGGGCGCCAGGTCGAGTGCCATCCCGGGTGAACGCAGGGTCTCCTGTGCGAGGACATCGACGAACTGCTCGGCGGTGATCAGGTACGCCCGTGCCGCCACCTCACCAGGGACCTCCGGATCGTAGAACGCCATGCCGCCTCGCCAACCCGAGGAGCGACCGGCGAAGTAGACACAGCCCGGGATCAGCAGGCCAAAGCTGTCCATTGGGTCGCTGGTGTCCCGGCACCCGGGGTAGTCGCGATCATTGCCGTCCGGTCGGCCGCCGCGGAGGTAGTAGCAGAACCTTTCCCGACTGAGGTTCGATCCGTAGGCGATGTACCAGATGTGCTGCACGAAATCCTTCCTACCCTGGCAGCCTACTTTCCTCACGGGCCGCCGCCGCCTCGGCGAAAAGAACCTGTTGGGCGTCCTCGTAGATCCGCATTGCCTCCTCGGGCGACTGACCGACCGCTGTCAGCCCGATTCGCCCGTGCTCGGTGAGCGAGCTGATCATGTGGAAGACCACTCCGGTCTGCCGGGATTGGTCGAAGTGCAGCCCGTGCCGTGCCACGATGTCGAACAGGTCCTCCACGGCCAGTGCCCGCAGCTCGCTGCTCTCGAGATGATCAGTTGCGACCAGATGCCTTTGCTCGCCGCTAGGTAGTAGGAACCGTCCGGAGGCACCGTCGTACGACCCGTCGGTCAGGAACTGCAATGTGAGAAACGGGTGGGTAGTGCCGCCCTTGCGCAGGTTCAGCTCGATGGCGTACGCCGACCAGCCGCCGGCGGCGTCCCGCTTCACCACAAAGTCAACGGCGAACCGGCCGAGGGCGCCCTCCCTGGCAAGCCGCTCACCGATGGTCATAGCGGGCGCGCTGATCAGTCGCGAGTACGCCGGGTCGGCGGGGAAGATGCAGCCGAGGTAGCTCTGCCCGCTTGCGCCGCCGAGAAGCTGATCATGAGTTGACAGCAGCTCCACGCTTCGGTCGGGACGTACTCGGAGCTGGACGCTAGGGCTGAGCAGCTCCACTCCTACGATCCGCTCCTCGACGACGCCGCCGTTCTGTTCCAACTTCGCCTCGTATGCGGAAATCGTCGTCGTGGCAGACTCCAGCTGCATTGAGCGGACCCGTTGCGCCACTTCAGCGCGACGATCCGAGTCAGCTGTGTCGGCGATACCCCGCAGATCTACGAGCGCGTTACCCGCTCCTGACACACCTTCGTTCAGCTTGACGATCACCTCGTCGATGCTCGGCCGTTCCTCGAGCATCTTCATGATCGCATCGGTCGCGTCGTCGAAGCTGTGCAGATCCTCCACGCCGAGCGGATGCTGTATTCCCTCTTCCGCGAACAGTCGTCGACAGCCCGTCTTGCTCCCAAGCTCTGCGAGCCGCGGGTCGGCGGCGTACATCGGGATGCCAAGGGTCAGCGCAATGTCGCGTTCGAGTGCGGTGGTGCTGTACGGGATCAAATGGCAGAGCTGCCGGTTCGGGATCATGGCGGCGACCTTCGACAGCATCCGAGGGCGGTCCAGCAGCTTGGCACTCACTGGCCCTGGCGATGAGTCGCCGACCGATAGCAGGCTCAACCGGGCCATGGCATGGCTCGGGATTACTCCTGGCAGCAATGCGAGGTAGTACTCGATGATGCTCGGCTTGATCGGCATCGAGGTGACATAGATCATGCGCAACCGCGGTTGACGCAATAACAGGAGCAAGAACAACAACCGCTCCTCGAACGCCTGCGTCATGCTTCCTGCACCGGGAGCTGTCGGATCAAGAGACACTGACGGCACGACCACGACCGACTCATCCTCGAGGCCGAGTTTCCAGGTATCCCAGACGGCCGGCATCCGCTCCTGCAACTGGGAGAAGAGATAGTTCCGCTCTGACTGGTCCAAGTCAGACAGGCGCTGCGCCCGCTTCTGAGGGTCGGTTTCCGGCTCGGTCACGAAGGCACCTCCGCTGAGTTGTTGATCATGCCAGATACGCCAAACGCGCGGATCGGCCTGCTGAACCCTTTCAAGGTCAGAGCGCCGACAGGCTCACCGACGGCGAGGTCCTCCACCGCGCTGAAGACTCGCTGCGATACCAGCACCTGTCCGGCATCGGCCTCGCCACATAACCGGGCCGCGAGGTTGGTGACAGTGCCGATTGCTGCGTAGTCGAAACGGCCCTCGTAGCCGATGCGGCCGAGGCTCGCGAAACCCTGAGCGATGCCGACACCGAACCCGAGATCATGGCCGAGCCGGCTCCATCCCTCAATCAGCGTCTCAACCCGATCACGCATGGCCAGCGCCATCTCCACCGCACGTTGGGCGGGGTCGTCAAGGGGAATCGGGTCGTTGAAGAACACCATCAACCCATCGCCGGTGAAGCGCTCCAGAGTTCCCCCGTAACGAAAGATCAGCTCGCCGAGCGCTGTGTGGTACTCATTGAGGACCCCCATCACCTCTTCGGGCTCACTCGACTCAGCGAATGCAGTGAACCCCCGCAGATCACAGAAGACAACGACGATCTCGCGACGGTGACTGCCCAGGACGGAGTCGTCGCCGGAGTTGATCACCAGTTCGGCGACTTGAGGAGAGAGGAACCGTCGCAGCCGGTTCATCCGCTGCAGCTCCTCCAGCTGCGTATTCACCCGAGCCTCGAGCTCGGCGTTCCATTGGGCAAGCTCCGCCGCCTGCCTGGTCACGGTGTCGTGGTACCGCTTGATCCGAGCCAATGAGGCCACCCGGGCTAGCAGCTCGCTCTGGTCGAACGGCTTGCTGACGAAGTCGTCTGCACCGGCTTCGATGGCTCGTGTCTTCTCCTGGTGTCCGCTCGCAGTGATCATCACCACCGGAAGGAACGCAGTCTCAGGCGCGCTGCGGATCCGACGGCACACTTCGTACCCGTCGATACCGGGCATGACTATGTCGAGGAGCACCAAGTCGGCACCCGACGAGGGCAACAGCTCGAGCGCCTGCTCGCCGGAGGATGCCATGATCACTCTGTATCCCCTCGGGGAAAGCACAGCCTCTAGCAAACGCAGGTTCGGTGGCTGGTCGTCCACCGCCAGTACAGTCACTTGATCAGTCATCGGCCTCACGCCCGGCCAACAACTCGGCGATCTGGCGAGGGAGATCACGAACGCTGATGGGCTTGCTCAGGTAGCCGTCGAAACCGTTGCGGAGCGCCCGGTCACGGTCCTCCGACATCGCGAACGCTGTCAGCGCGACGATCGGTATGCCGGATCCGCGCGGACTCGCCTTGATCGCGCGCATTGCCTGAGTGCCGTCTACGCCCGGCAGCTGCAGATCCATCAAGATCACGTCCGGCCGGCTGTCCTGGGCCCGCGCCACCCCATCCTCGCCGGTGCGTGCCTCGATCACGTCGAAACCGGCGTTCAGTAGCACGTCTCGTACCAGCTTGAGGTTGAGCGGGTTGTCCTCCACGATCAGGACCCTCGCCGAGCTCATGCGCTCAACACTTTCACGTTGCGCAGGGCCTCGATCAGGTCGTCCCGGCTCACCGGCTTGGTCAGGTAGCTGGCCGCTCCGAGAGCGAGCCCGCGCGTCTTCTCATCCAAGATCGACACGATGATCACCGGCACGTCACGGGTGTTCTCGTCGCTGCGCAGCGCATCGAGCACAGCCCAACCATCGATGCCCGGCAGCCGAATGTCCAGCACCACGGCCACAGGCCGTCGCCGGCGGATCTCTCCGAGGCCCTCGATTCCGTCACGTGCGCGGACAACCTGCACGCCGGTCCCGACCAGGTAGGCCGTCAGCAGCTCCAGCGTTGCCCGGTCGTCATCAATGATCACTACCACGGAACGCCGGCCGTCCACATGCTCACCCTCGCCGGTGCTGACTTCAGCGACGGTCCGCTCGAGCGGCATGCCCACGTGGAAGGCGCTGCCAACCCCGACCTCGGACTCGAGCCAGATTCGTCCACCCAACAAGGTCATGATCTTGCGGCAAAGCGTCAGTCCGAGCCCGGTCCCCTCCTCGCGCGGGGGACCGCGACGACCTTGCTGGAACGACTCGAAGATCGGTTCCCAGTCGTCCCGGGCGATGCCGCGACCGTTGTCGCGGACGGTGATCACCAGCTCGTTGCCGACCGGCTCAGCCCTAACGTCGACCCGTCCGCCGTCGGGGGTGAACTTGACCGCGTTGCTCAGCAGGTTCACCAGGACCTGACGCAGTCGCAGCTCGTCGGACTCAATCCGGTCGATGGTCTCCTCGATCGAGGAATTGATCGTGATCCGGTGCCGGGCCGCTCGCTCGCGCACCATCGAGATTGCGTGCTCGATGGCCGCCGGCACCGAGACCGTGGAAATCTCAATCTCCATGCGACCGGCTTCAACCTTCGACAGGTCGAGGATCTCGTTGAGCAGCGCAAGTAGGTGCTTGCCCGAGCTCAAGATGTCCCGGATGTACTCGTCCTGCCGGTCGTTGAGCTCACCGAAGAGGCGTTCCAGCAGCACCTCGGAGAATCCGATCACGGCGTTCAGCGGAGTCCGCAGCTCGTGCGACATGCTGGCCAGGAAATCGGACTTGTGCTGGCTCATCACCTGCAGCTCGGCGCTCTTCTGCTCCAGCTCGCGGAACAGCTGGGCGTTGTAGACCGCTATCGCCGACTGGCTGGCAAAGGTCTCCAGGAACTCCAACGTCTCCTCGGAAAAGTCTCCCGGCGTGCGACGGCGAACTACGAGAGCACCGATAATCCGCCCATCGCGAAGAACCGGGACGGCGAGCACGGATCGCCAGCCGTCGTCGTACAAGACCTGGAGGTGAGGGTCGAGGTCGACCAGGTCCAGATTGGGGACGGCGATCGGGTGGCCTTCCCGCGCTGCCCGGCCGACCAGGGTGCTATCCAGCTCGATCCGGGTGGTGCGCAGTCGCGCCAGCAGCTCGGGACTGCTCGCGTACGCGCTGCGCACTGAGAAGCACCGCTCGCCCTCCATGTACTCCATGATCGAGCCGCTATCACAGCCCGAGAAACGAACCGCGTTCTTGATGATGTTGGACAACACCTCGTCGAGCACCAGGCTGGAGCCGACCATCTGGCCGACGTCGCTCAAGGCCTCCATCTGCGCGACCCGCCGAACCAGCTCCGCACCCCGCTCCTCCAGCGCCCTCACCAGATGGACATTGTGGACCACGACGGCCGCTTGCGCGGCGAAGACCTCCAGCAGCGCCTCCTCCCGGTCGTCGAAGGGGTCGACCTCGGTGCGGAATATGGAAATGCCTCCAACCACCTCGCCATCGAGCAGCATTGGCGCTGACATCGAGCTCCGGATGCCGCCCATCTGCTGCACGTCGCTGCGCATGTACTCGGTGTCGGTAAGCACGTCGCGGACCTTCTGGATCCGGCGTTCCAGAGCCGCCCGTCCGATGACCGTGCCACGGTTCACCTCCATCGGGAAGTCGGTCACGGTGCGGACGAACTCCTGCGACAGACCGACGGAGGACGCCAGCCGGAAGGTGCCACCCTCAAGCAGGTAGATCGCGGCGGTATGGCCCTGGCAGAGCCGCCGAGCGCTCTCGACGACGGAGTCAAGCACCGCGTCGGGGTCGGAGGTCGACCGGCCGAGCGCGGTGAGCACCTCGTTGGTGGCCCTGAACTGCTCGGTCGCGTCGGCGTAGTCGCGGAGCAGCCTGCTGTGGTCCTCCGCGCTTGGCGTCGAAGCGGACAAGGACACCCTCCTGAACGAGCGATGTCCGAAATAGCTCAGGCTCAGTCTGCTCGACCCGCCGCGAGGGCGCAAGGGAATCGCTGCTTGTTACCCTGAGGGGTCGTCAAGGCCGAGCAGATCACCTGCCGTCGTTGCGCGCGTACCTCATGCGCTCATGTTGCCGTGACCGGAGCGCCCTGAGCAGCCATGAGGCTTGGGTCGGTCGGCCAAGCGCCTGGAAGGAGATGGGGTGTCGCAGACCGAGTTGCGTACGCGTGACGGACAGTCCACAACGCTTTCCGACGAGGCAATCACGACTCTGGCGGAAGTGTTGCGAGGTCGGTTGGTGCAGCCCTCAGACGCGGACTATGACCATACTCGCGCGGTGTGGAACGGCATGGTCGACAAACACCCAGCGCTTATCGTTCAGTGTGCGGGGGTCGCCGACGTCGTAACATCTGTGAATTTCGCCAAGGAACACGATCTGCTCGTTGCCGTCCGAGGTGGGGGCCACAATGCCGCTGGAAATGCGGTATGCGACGGCGGCCTCGTGATTGACCTATCCCTGATGAGAGGTGTTCGGGTCGATCCCCGGGCCCAGACGGTCCGAGCAGAAGGTGGCGTCACCATTGGCGACCTTGACCACGAGTCGCAGGCGTTCGGGCTGGCTGTACCCATGGGCGTCGTCACCGAGACGGGGATCGCTGGTTTGACGCTGGCCGGGGGCATGGGTTGGCTCCGCCGCAAATACGGACTTAGCTGTGACAATCTCATCTCGGCCGATGTCGTAACTGCTAACGGCGAACTCGTCACAGCAAGCAGCGAAAACAACGCCGACTTGCTATGGGGGTTGCAGGGTGGCGGCGGCAACTTTGGTGTTGTCACCTCATTCGAGTTCCGGGCCTATCCCGTCGGCCCGGACGTGTTCTTCGCCTTCGTCATTCATCCGGGCACTGACGCTCAAGCGGCATTGGCGTTCTACCGCGAATGGGCCCAAGCAGCATCGGATGAAATCAGTTCCTTCGCGATCCTCTGGCATGCGCCAGAGATTGAGGAGATTCCGGCCGAGCACCACGGCGCGCCGATTGTTGTTTACCTCGCGATGTATGCCGGCGATGCGGCAGAGGGTGAAGCCGCCTTGCAATCGTTGCGGGACTACGGCTCACCAATCGCTGATCTAAGCGCTGCCATTCCCTACCTTGAGGTGCAAAGTTTCTTCGACGCCGACTACCCGGCCCATGAGATGCGCTACTACTGGAAATCCAGGTACCTCAACGAATTGTCTGCGGATGCAATAAATGCCCTCATCAGCCTCAACGAAGCCAGTCCGTCCCACCACTCGACCCTGGACGTTTGGCAACTCGGTGGTGCCCTCAGCCGCATACCACCGCAGAACACCGCCTTCGGTGATCGTTCCGCGCCGTATCTCATCGGAATCGAGGGCAACTGGGAGAACCCGGAGGACGACGCAGCATGCATCGAATGGGGAAGGGAGGTCTTTCGTGCGCTCGAGCCATTCTCCAGTGATCGCGAGTACTTCAACTTCCCCGGCCTGTACGAAGACGGAGACCAATCCGTCAGGGATACGTTTGGTGCGAACCTCGGACGCCTGCAGTCGGTGAAGCGGAAGTACGACCCGGACAACCTCTTCCGGCTCAATCACAACATTCCGCCAGCTGACCCTTCCGGCTGAGCGCCGGGAGAGGACTCTGCGCATCCTGAGAGGCGGACTTAGTGCGTCCACCGCAAAGCCCGAACGACCTCCTCTGCCGAGGCCTCGGCGAACAGTTCGATCTCGGACTCGCGTACCGCTAACACCGAGTCCAGAAGCGGGGACCCGAGCGCATCACGCAGCACCTGGTCGGCCGCAAGCGCATCGGTCGATTGCCGCAAACTGGTTGGCAGCCGTTGGATACCGCGTCGCCACAACTCTTCCGACGGCAGCGCCGCGGGATCGACGTCGACAGGCTCGGGTAGTTGCGCCCCTGCAGCTAGCCCATTGAGCCCGGCGGCTAGTAGCCCCGCCAGCAGCAGATAGGGGTTGGCCGTCAGGTCCAGGCACTTGACCTCGAGGTTGGCTGCCCAGTCGCTGCTTCCGGCCGAACCGGTGATCATACGCAGCGCGGCCTCGCGATTCTCCAAGCCCCAGCAGGCGTACACGCCGGCCCAGTGTGACGGCACCAATCGCAGATAAGACGCAACCGACGGCGCCCCGAGGGCCAAGAGCGCTGGCAGCCGGTTCAGGATGCCAGCACCGAACGCCTCGCCGTCTGGCCTCAGCCCGAAAGGCCCGTTCCCACCCGCCATGAGGTTCTCACCTTCGCGCCACACGCTCAGGTGAACGTGGCCGCCGTTGCCGACGCCGTCGGCCTCCACCTTCGGAGAGAAGGACGTGCGGTAGTTGTGATGCTTGCCGACGGCGCGGATCGTGCTGCGTACGAGCACCGAGGTGTCGGCGGCGTCGACCGGGGACTCGGCCGCAACGGACAGCTCGAGCTGTCCGGCGGCGTACTCGGGATGAAATTGCTCGACCTTGATCCCCTCCGCGCTCAGTGCCGCGATGAGATCACGGGCATAGTCCGATACGCCAACCAGCCGGGACATGCCGTACGCCGGACCGACCGCCGCAGAAACGAAATCGTCTCCGTCGCCAGCGGATATCACCCACTCGATCTCGAAGGCAGCCTTGATCTCCAGCCCCTCGGCGGCCGCATCCTCGACTAGCCGTTGCAGCACGAGCCGGTTGCAGCAATCGTGCGGCTCGCCGTCTTGCCGATAGCGATCGCCGGGGGTCCAGGCCCAGCCAGGCTGTGCGGCCAGCGGGACTATGCGACGCAGGTCGGGGAGGATGCGAAGATCCCCGACGGGCGCTGTACCGCCCGGCGGCGCGGCCAGCCAGTCGTCAAACCGGAAGTAGTCGAAGCTGGTTGAGGCGCCTACACCCCACGCGGCCAGCTGCGGCAGTCGCCTCACTGGAACACTCTTTACGCGCGTGATACCGGAATTGTCTACGAACGTGGTCGCGACCATACCGATATCGCGTTCAACAAGGGTGGTCCGCACAAGCTGCTCAGCCTGCGCGCCGCGGGCCTCCCGATCAGCGATATCCACGAGACCACACAATAGGGCTGGACTAGCGCAGCAGATCGCTGCGGTGTCACCGGAGGGGCGATGCTTCCTGAGTCAGCCGACCTCGGACCGCTGGTTGATCATCATTGTCACGGCCTAGTTCTTGATGATCTTGACCGAGCGGCCTTCGAGGGCTTGCTGAACGAGGCGGCTGGGCCGTCGCCGTTAGGGACAACCTTCTTTGATTCGATGCTCGGTCTCGCGGTCCGGAGATGGTGTGCGCCGATCCTCGGCTTGGAGCCGCACGCATCGGCCGAAAACTATCTGGCACGTCGTCGGCGAGCTCGGGGTAGAGGCGAGCCACTTGCTGGTCGCAGCTGCCGGCATCGAGACTTTCTTGATCGACAGTGGCATCAACGCCTATCGACTCTGCTCGCCAGCGGACCTTGCGGCGATGACCGGCGGACAAGTGTATGAGGTGCTTCGGCTGGAGTCGCTTGCAGAGGAGTTGCTCAACAACGGGACCGATGCACCCGATTTCGCGCATGCCGTTGAGCAGACGCTGCACGACTCCACCGCCGTTGCTGCCAAAAGTATTGCGGCGTACCGGACTGGCCTCGACCTGCCGGCGGATCCGCCAAGCACGGACGCCCTCACTCATGCGGTTGCCCACCTGCGACCCTCAGTCAGTGGTCGCTACCGGATCGCCGACCCAGTGATCAACGCATGGCTTGCCTGGACCGCCATCAAGATCGGGATGCCGCTGCAGATCCACATCGGGTACGGCGATGCCGACATCGACCTGCTCCACGCAGATCCGCTGCGGCTGACCCCGTTCCTGCGTGCGACCGAGAAGCACGGGGCTCCCGTGCTGTTGCTGCACAACTACCCGTTCCACCGACAGGCCGCGTACCTGGCTCAGGTGTACGGCCACGTCTTCATCGATGTCGGACTGGCCGTACACAACACCGGTGCGCTCAGTCGGACAGTGATCAGGGAGACCATGGAGCTGGTCCCGTTCGGCAAGCTGCTGTTTTCCTCCGACGCGTACGGGTTGGCCGAGTTCTACCACCTCGGTGCTGGCCTGTTCCGACGAGGGTTGTCGGCCGTACTTGACCAGTTGATCAAGGAAGGTGAGATGACAGGACAGGATGCTGATCATGCTGCTTCCTTGATCGCTCGCGATAATGCACGCCGCGTCTACCAGCTATGAACAGAAAGGAGCACGACATGACTATCGAGGACATCGGACCCGAACCGCAGTCGTTCGATCTCGAACAGGAGACGGTGGAAAACCCCAACTACCGAACGGTCGCCTGGAGCGGCCGGTATCTACAGCTGACGCTGATGTCCATCCCTGAAGGTGCGGACATCGGACTCGAGATGCACCCTGAGACCGATCAATTCCTCAGATTGGACGGCGGTCGCGGCCGAGTTCAGATGGGACGCAGCCGGGACAACCTCGAGTTCGACGAAGAGGTGTCCGACGGATGGTGCATCCTGGTGCCGGCGGGCACCTGGCACAACGTCACCAACATCGCTAACGAGCCGATGCAGCTGTACGCGATTTATGCACCTGCCCACCACAAGCCCGGCAAGGTACACGCGACCGCGGCGGAGGCAGCAGCGGACACCGACGACGAGCCGGCCAGCTGGTCGGTACAGCCCGTACCAGCGACAGACCTCCACGCCTAAGTAGAGGGGCATGAACTGGATCGTCACCGCGCCGAGCGTCTGCTCGGGAGACGCGGAGCTGATGCTTCGGGCCAGATCGGACCGAACTCCTCCTGACTTGCTGAGCGCATCGATTTGCTGCGGCGCTGGACCCATGCGAAGTGGCGGAGGCGGCGGGATTTGAACCCGCGAGAGGGTTGAGCCCTCAACCCGCTTAGCAGGCGGGCGCCATAGACCGGACTAGGCGACGCCTCCCCATATCAAACACTCCGCCGCAGCAGAACGCTGGGCAAGACTACTGACCCGACGATACGCGAAGCAAAGCCAATCCTTTCAGAGCGCTGGTTGACGACGACCAGGGGATTCGGCCGCCCGACAAAGTAATCGGTGCATTGATCTGCCAAACGCATATTGAGCCGATCCGGCACGTATTGTTGAGCGGGTTTCCATTCCGGGTTGCGCATAAAAGGGATGTTGATGCCAAGACAAGCGGAACGGCGTACGTGGAGCTGGCAGCTCCCGGCGGCACGACCTGCCGCGCCCACGCGTACCGCCGCCACAACGGGGCCGCGGACGTTCCGGCGTGCCGTCGCCTTGACGGTGGCCGGAACTGCCATCCCCGGACTCGGCCTGATCGCAGGGCGGCGGCGCCTCATCGGCAGCATCATCCTCGGCCTTTTCGCCGCTGGTCTGCTCGCCCTCGGCATCTATGGGGTGTTTGACAGTGAAGGCCTGCTAGCGCGTGCTGTCGATCCCACGACGCTGGGCATAGCGGCTGTGGCCTTGGTCGTGCTCGGACTCGTGTGGGTTTCCGTGATCATCGCCAGCCATCTCAGCCTGCGCGACCATCCAACACGAGACCAGCGGGTGGTGGGCGGCATTCTCGTCGGCCTCCTCTCTTTCGCCGTCGCTGCTCCGATGGCGGTTGCTGCGCACTACTCCTACGTCACAGCAAGCTCAGTCGCTGCGGTGTTCCAGAGTGAGAAGGACACCAAAAGCGCGACCCGGCCGACTCTGGAGGGCGCCGGCGGCGACCCAGACCCGCAGAACCCCTGGGCGGGCAAGCCGCGGCTCAACATCCTGCTGCTAGGCGGCGACGCAGGGCCAGGCCGCATCGGGACCCGCACCGACACTGTGATCTTGGCAAGCATCTTCACAAAGACCGGCGACACTACGCTATTCAGTCTCCCCCGCAATGCCGCTCGCATGCCCTTCCCATCGCGCTCTCCGTTGCACAAGTACTACCCGTACGGGTTCACCAGCGGGAATGGCAACGACGCTGAGTACTTCCTCAATGCGATGTACCGCAACTTGCCGCACTCGGTCCCCAAGGAGGTGCTTGGCCCGACGGACAATCTCGGCGCCGACGCGCTCAAGCTGTCAGTGGGTGAGGCACTCGGGTTGCCGGTGGACTATTACGTGCTGATCAACTTGGAGGGCTTCAGTCAGATGATCGACGCCCTCGGTGGCATCCGACTCAATGTCAACACCTACATCCCCATCGGCGGCAACTCAGACCTCGGCATCCCGCCCAAGAAGTTCCTTCAGCCGGGTCCGGATCAAAAGCTCAAAGGACATGACGCTCTTTGGTACGCCCGCGGCCGGTATGGCTTCAGCGACTTCGACCGGATGGATCGACAGCGCTGCGTGATCAACGCGATCATCAAGCAGGCCAACCCCACAAACATGCTCGCCCGCTACGAGGACATCGTTAAGGCCGGCAAGCAGCTCGTTCGCACAGACATGCCACAGGAGGTCCTGCCGCTGATGGTTGATCTGAGCTTGCGTGTCAAGGACGGCAATGTTCGCAGTGTCGTCTTCAAGCATGGAGAAGCTGGCTTTTACTCCACCAATCCGGACTTCTCGCGGATGCGTAAACGGGTCAAGACCGCGCTCAGGGAAAGTAAGAGCCCCGAGGCAACGCTCAGCGAAAGCAAGAGTCCCGAGGCCACCGCCCCTACGACGCCGAAGAAATCGAAGGCGCGCTCCCCGCAGAGCGAAGATGTCAACGACACATGCGCGTACGATCCGCAGATTGCCGCGACATCCAGGCCGTTCCGCTGAACCTCGTCGCCTCGACCAGGCCAGCTAAGAAACGTGTCGGTAGCCGCGGTTGGCATCCAGACGCTGCTGAATCTCTACGATCAGCGCCGAGAACGTGGCGTCGGTTTCAGCCCGCGGGTTGACGACGGTCACGTCTGAGCCGCTGCCAGGCTTGGTGATCAACAACAGACGCCGCCCCTGACGTCTGACGATGTCAATCGTTGACCAGCCGAGGACTCGACGACGGCGCCCCCTGATGATCGTGATCGACTCTGGGTCCAAGGCCAATGTGGTACGCAGCCGCAGGGTCAGCGCGACCGCGACGACGGCTAGCGCGACAGCAAAGATCATGACGATTACGCCCGCAATCATCACGACCTGGGGCAGATCGAGGGCACTGCCGAGAACAATCATGCCCGCTGCGATCACAGCCGCTCCAGCGCTGATCGCCAAAGAGCGCACCGGAGGCGGGGCCGTTAGCGTGAACCGCGCGTCCTGAGGTCGTGGGCCGCCTGAATCGCTCACCGGTGCACTTTACTGGTCCAACCATCAGCGCTCCGCAGCTCACGACTGGCTGGCGGCAAACCAGCTGCTTACGAGGCGGCGAGGGTGGGATTCGAACCCACGGAACGGTCTCCCGCTCGGGCGCTTTCAAGGCGCCTGCACTAGTCCACTATGCGACCTCGCCCAGCGCGGTCCGGAGCTCGCGAGCTGGCGAGCATCCAGATCCTAGCCGACTCCGAGGTTGGCCTGTGGCACGCTGAGGGGCGTGAAAGCCATCGTGGCACGCGAACCTGGCCCTCCAGACGTGCTCGAACTCCGAGAGGTTGAGACCCCTGGCCCGCGTCCTGATGAGGTGTTGATCAAGGTCGCCGCGGCGGGCGTCAACCGCGCAGATCTGCACCAGCGGCAAGGACGTTACCAGCCCGCTCCCGGCGCCAGCACGATCATCGGACTCGAGGTATCCGGGACGGTCGCCGAGGTGGGTGAGGAGGTTTCCAACTGGGCGGTCGATGATGCCTGCGTCGCACTCGTGGCTGGCGGCGGCTACGCCGAGTACGTCGCGGCGCCCGCAGGTCAGGTTGTGCCACCGCCGCTTGGGGTGGAGCTGGTCGCAGCGGCGGCCGTGATCGAAGTCGCAGCGACCGTCTACTCCAATGTCGAATTCGTCGGCCTTGCTCATGGTGACTGGTTTCTGGTACATGGCGGCGCTGGTGGCATCGGTTCGTTCGCCATCCAGTACGCAAAGAGCATCGGTGCGACGGTGATCACGACTGCAGGAAGTGAAGACAAGCTGCGCTTCTGCCGATCAATTGGTGCCGATCACGCGATCTCCTACCACGACGATTGGCCGGCCGCTGTCCGAGGCGTAGCCGTTGACGGCGTCCACATGATCTTGGACAATATGGGCGCGAAGTACCTTGATGATCATGTTCAGCTGCTCGCGACGGATGGGGCACTGGTCACCATCGGTATGCAAGGTGGCCGCAAAGGCACGCTCGACCTGGGCTCCTTGATGAGGACCCGTGGCCTTATTTTCGCAAACTCGCTGCGTTCCCGACCAGTCGAACAGAAGGCAGCGATCTGCCGCGGTCTTGTCCAGAATGTCTGGCCACTGATCGCCGACAACACAATCAAGCAGCCCCCACTGACCGTGTTTCCGCTGGCCGAAGCAGCTGACGCACACGCTCGTCTGGAGGCCGGCAAGAACATCGGCAAGATCATCCTTTCGGTTGCGCGCTAGCCCGCCACTCGTAGCGTCTCTCCGCACAAGGCCACGAATGCGGCCAAATCCGCCAGTTCGAGGCCGCATCTCCCCGCACATGGCCACGAATGTGAGCGTCGCGCCCGGAAAGCCGTCCGACTCTCTTCCCCGGCATCCCGGAGACATCTGACAGTCCTAGGAACGGGCCATGAAATGGCGAGTCCATTCCTGCTTGAAAGACTTCGGAACGCGAGCCCCTCGCTCCTCAAGAGCCGTCCTGACCCGATGCAGCGTCCGTAGCGGATCCCGATAGACGCCCTCCGAGATCACAATCAGGATTCGCCAGCCGTCTTGATCAAGCCATTCACGCCGCTCGAGATCTTTCCTCCACTGATCGGCGTCGTATGCATGCTGTCGCCCGTCGTACTCGATGATCAACTTGTACTCGGGATAGCAGAGGTCGAATCGCCAGCGCCACTTGCCGCCGGCGATACGCACGATCACGTTGACCTGCGGTTCGGGTAGTCCTGCGAGGACGATAAGAAGCCGAATCCGCGTCTCCATCGGCGAGTCGACGGCAGCACGTACGAGCGACGCAGCCCGGCGGGCACGCCTGGCGTTGCGACCCTGATACGCTTCGGCGGCCGCCACGAACTTCTGCGGGGCCAGACCGTTCGCCTTGATCAGACTGTCGCCCGCGATCACCAGGTCAACCAGGCTGACGCCGACGCTAGCCAAATCGAGAAAGGCCTGCACGGGTGTAGAAACTGGGACACCACCGAGGAGGGTCGTCTGCGCTGCCGGGCTCGCCATGTGCGCCGCGACGCCGGCCCGCCGGCATCGAGCCTCCCGGGATGGCATGCTGACGTGAATCTCGGCCGAGTCTGGAGCCACGCCGCCCCACAGACGTACGGCCGTGTGATGACTCACATGCATCGCAGCTGGGAGCCGTTTCATGATCGTGCTCGCACGGAGCTGCAAAGTGATCATCTGGCCAGAGCCAATGTAGGTGTCGTGGAAGAGGCGGGTGAAGTCGGGGCCGAGAAGGTCGGAAAGCGGGATTCCCAATGCTCGTGCTTTGGCCCTGGTGAGGACGATCTGGCGTGAGTTTGCTGCCATGTTGGGAGTTTGTTGAGAATCCATCCTTTCGTGCGGCACCACCAAAGATCTGTGGATTGCTCGCTGAGTGGCTGTGGATAACGTCGGCAAGGCATGCCGCTCTCATGATCTGCATTCCGATGCATTCGTGGCCCTGTGCGGAGGAAAGTCACCCGATAGCGCCGCATCCCGCGGCATTCGTGGCCTTGTGCGGAGAAACGCGTACGAAGGATGGTGTGTCTCGGTATTACGAGGTCCAGGCCCGCCAGAGACGGGCGTATTCGCCATCGGCCGCCACCAACTCTTCATGGCTACCGAGCTCTGCGATCCGGCCGTCGATCACGACCGCAATCCGGTCGGCATCATGGGCGGTGTGCAGGCGGTGCGCGATCGCGACAACAGTGCGGTCCTGGAGCAGCGCGGCCATCGAGCCCTCCAGATGTCGAGCCGTACGCGGGTCGATCAATGACGTGGCCTCATCCAGCACGAGCGTGTGCGGGTCCGCGACAACCAGCCGAGCCAGCGCAATCTGCTGCGCCTGCGCGGGCGTCAGCTTCTGGTGACCGGAGCCGAGCAGCGTGCCAAGCTGTTGCGGCAGGCGCTCTACCCAGTCCCACGCATCGACGGTGCGCAGCGCCTCGATCACCACGTCGTCAGGCGACGACTCTCGAGCCAAGATGATGTTGTCTCGCACCGTACCGACAAAGACGTGGTGCTCCTGAGTCACCAGCGCAACCTCAGTCCGCAGCACAGGCAGCGGCAGCGCGGTGAGCTCGACGCCACCCACCGTGACCGACCCGGTACGCGGCTTGTGTATCCCTGACAACAGCCGGCCCAGTGTTGACTTGCCTGAGCCGCTGGGCCCAACAATTGCCAGCCGTTCCCCTGGACGCAGCGCCAGGTCGATGCCATGCAGCACGTCGTGATCATCGCGATACGCAAAGCGGAGATTCTGGCCAAGGAGCTGATTGCCAGAAGGCAAGTCGTCGCCCTCTTCGCGATCTTTGGGCACTGCTGCGATGCCGAGCAGCCGGCAGGTCGAGGCGATGCCAACCTGCAGCCGGTCCACGTTGCGGATCAGCCGATCCAGGGGCTCCACGAGCGCCTGCACGTACAGCGTCGCGGTGGTCACCTGACCCAAGCTCACCCAGCCATTCACATAGCCGATACCGCCGAGGATGAGCACCAGAGGCAGCGGGGTGTCGTACGCAAAGCCAATCACGATGAAAAGCAGGTTGCGCAGGGTCATCGTGTACCGCTCGGCCTGCGCGGACACCGCGATGTCCTCATCGCCGCGTTCGATGCGATTCCGCTGCAGCCCAAGGGCTTCGACCGTACGCGCGCCCTCGACACTTTCGGTGAATGTGGAGTTGATCTGCGAGTAGGTGCCACCCTCGGTGATATAGCCCTTCGGCGCACGCTTCAGGTAGCGCCTCGCCGCGATGATCAACAACGGCGACGTAACCAGTAGTGGCACCGTCAGCAGTGGCGAGTTGATCAGCATGGCGACCACTGTGAGCAACGTCGTCATGCCGGCGATCACCGATTCAGGCAGGCCGAAGCGGACGCTCATGCTCATCGTGCCAACATCGCGGGTCACCCGGGTGACCAGGTCACCGGTGCTCGCACTCTCGACCCTGCCCAACGGCAGTCCAAGGACCGTCCGCACCACGTACTCGCGTGCATCCGACAGCAGATCCTGGCCAAAGATCACCGATACCCACAGCGCGAAGAAAGTCAAGAATGCCTGCATCACGACGACGCCAGCGACAGCCAGAGTCAGCCCATTGAGCGTCGCAGCCAATGTGTCGCCAGCTGAGACAGCGTCCACAAGCGAACCGAGAATGCGCGGCACGACCAGACCAGCGATGGCAGCCAGCGCATGCAACAGCAGCAGCGCGGTGATCATCCAGCGCCTCCTGCTCAGCAAGCCGGAGGTGAAGGCACCCACGTCGCGCCGGTCGGCCACCGGAAGTCCCAGGTCAGGTTTGCGCGAATCTGCGAAGAACTCTTCGGCCCGCCGCTCACGCAGCAGATGACGCTGCCGCCAGGCCCGCAAACGCGATACCGGGGAGCCGCTCTGCGGCGGCAGCAACGCCTCAGGCACCCGCGGCGTCGACTCCGTAGACCGCCAGGTCTCCGCCGAACCGCTCAGACCGGTCTGCAGATCAGTCATCGCAGTCCCCTGCCTCTGCACTCCGAGTGTCGATCGCGCGAGCAGTGCCCGAAGAGGGAGCCTCGTCGAGCGAGCGCGCCACCGTACGGCGGTAGTCCGGGTTCGTCCGTAGCAGTTCCTCGTGCGTCCCGTCCGCGACGATCCGCTTGTTGACCAGAAACGCCACCCGGTCGGCATGATGCAACAGCAATGGCGACACCGTGGCCACAATGGTCGTTTTGCCGCGGCGATGGGCTACCAGCCGCTCAGCGATCTGCGCCTCGGTATGCGCGTCGACCGCTGAAGTCGGATCAATCAAGATCAAGATCTGGGGATCGAGCCCGAGCACTCGCGCCAGCACGACCCGTTGCCGTTGGCCGCCGGACAGTCCACGACCACGCTCGTCGATCCGGCCCTGCCAACCTCCGTGCGAACCGGCGAACACATCTTCTGCAGCGGCGACACGCAGCATCGTCTCGGCCTCGGCGAGGCTGAGGCGTCCGTGCGGATCGATGGCGGACTGCAGCGTGCCAGCGAAGACTTGACTGCCGGTATCGCTGACCACAATCCGCTCCCGCACTTGATCAATACCTACATCGGCGAGGTCTACCGTGCCCAGACTCACTCCCCACTTCTGCCCGGCAAGTTGCTGGTCTCGCTCGGCGAGCAGGGCTCGTTCGGCGAGCTGCTGTTTTCGCGCCCTACGGGCAGCGCGGCCCTTGAGAACCTTCGTGACGTCCAGGCTCACCGGTTCATGATCAGCCGGTAGATAGCGGCCGAGCCGGTCGGCCAGCGCGGCCGAGTCGTCCGGGACTGCTGACACGATGATCGTGAATGCCCCCGGCTCAGCAACGAACCCCGATTCCTGATCATGCAAGACAGCGCGGTCGGGCAACGTCAACGGCTGCCGCGGCGCCTGCCACGGCGGCTGCTGGTCCAGCACTGCAACGGTCTTGCGCGCCGAGACCACGCTGCGCACCCACTTCTGCACCAGCTCAAAGAACGTCTGAATGGGCCACACCATGAAGATCGCGTAGCCGAAGAAGCTGATCAGCTGGCCGACGCTGAGGCCTCCGGCCGCGACCTCTCCGGCCCCCAGCCAGGTCAAGGCAACCAGGAACAGACCTGAGAAAAGCACGCCTGTCGCCTCGACAGCTGCCTGCCAGACGCCAGCGGAGACAGCGGCCTGTCGGGTGTGTTGCGACTGCTCGGTGTAGTTACGGGCGAAAGTCCGCTCGCCGCCGATACCCCGCAGGATCCGCAGGCCGCCCACGATGTCGGTTGCCATCGATGTCAGATCCGACGTCCTGCTGCGGTCGATCTCTTCACGACGCTGCAGCGGCCGGAGCAACGGCATCGCAAACAGCACGATCAACGGTGCCGTGAGCAGCACAACGATGCCGAGCTTGACCGACGTCGAGAGCACCAAGCCGGCGATTACCAGGTACGCGATCAGGGCGCCGACGAAACGGGACAGGATCTCGGTCAGCGCACCGAACTCGTCGGAGTCGCTCGCCGACACACTGAGCACCTCACCGGTGGGCGTCCGCTGCGGCAGTACGTGCCCCATTTGCGTCGCCTTGCGCGTCACGAGCTTCATCGAGCCGTACATGGCGACCAGCCACGTGCGTACCACAAGCGTGTGGCCCAGCACGCTCGCCACGATCCCTATCACGACCAGACCGAACATGATCAGGCTGAGCCGACCGACTGTGGCAAGGTCACCCGGAATGATTCCCTCGTCCACGATCTTGCCGACCAGGTACGGGCCCACCGAGCCGGGCAGCCACTCGATCACGCTGAGCAGTGAGCTGAGCAACAGTAATGGCAGCTGCTGCCACAAGAGCCAGCCGAGGAATCGGACCCCGCTTCGGGTCTCCGGACGCGAGAAATCCCGCTTGGGCAGGCGCCAACGCACCACAGCCCGCCCTCTGCGAGTGGGAGTGGTGTGTGCGCGAACGTCGGGCCCCGCCATGTCCGGGACCTGCGGCGGGAAGTCGTACATGACTAATTCAGGGTAGGGCTGGGGCGCTGGCGCGCTCCACCGGTTTTCCAATACGCAGCAGCGGGTGGACGCGCTCTAGGATCTACAGACATGACTACTGACTCGACAGCCGGCGATGAGCAGCCCGAGATGCAAGGTGTCGCGGGTGCGACCGATGACGGGCGCGTCTATGTGGTGACGCCACAAGGCATGGCCGTCGAGGGACCGCCTCGTGAGGAGGTGGTGACGGATGAGGAGCCCAAATCAGTCACCGACATGGTCGAGGAGCCTGCAAAGGTGATGCGGATCGGCAATATGATCCGGCAGCTTCTCGCCGAGGCGAAGTCGGCTCCACTCGACGATCCCAGCCGACAGCGGTTGCGTGCGATATATCAGACCTCGATCATCGAGCTCAAACAAGGGCTCGCGCCCGAGCTCGCCGATGAACTGGAACGCCTCACCCTTCCGTTCAGCGATGACGCCACTCCCAGTGATGCTGAGCTGCGGATCGCCCAGGCCCAACTCGTGGGCTGGCTCGAGGGTTTGTTCCACGGAATCCAGACGGCACTGTTTGCGCAGCAAATGGCTGCTCGGGCACAACTTGAGCAGATGCGGCGGGCGTTGCCAGCCGGCACCGTGCCGCCACCGCCACCCGAAACTCGTCGCGAGGGCAGCGGCGGAATGTACCTCTAAAGGGTTCAGTGTCGTGTTGCCCGCCGAGACTGAACCCCGCCAATGGAACTACCCTCAAGCGGCCAAGCTCCAGGCAGTTTCGCATCGATCGGTGCGGGTACCCATTCCTAGCGGACAATCGCGCGGCAGTCACGGCGCGAGCAGAGGTCCAGGTCCGCCTGAGAGAAGGGAACCGGCATGAGTGTCACCGGATGGATCATTCTCGGCGTCGTCGTTCTCGTGATCCTCGCCGTTGTGGCGTTCCTCCTGATGAATCGTCGTTCCAGCGCGCAGCGGGCTCGCGCCGAGAAGATCAGACAAGAGGCAACGGAGCGAATCGCGGCCCTCGAAAGACAGCAGGCCGAGGCTAACGCGATGGCAGCGCAGGCTCAGGATGCACGCGCAGAGGCGGACCGGCTGGAGGCGGCCTCCGCCGAGCAACGTGAGCGCACTGCTGCGGAGCGTGCCGAGGTCGAGGACGCCTTGCGCAAGGCGGACCGTATCGACCCTGACGTACCGAGCCGGGCAACCGACGACGCGACTCCGCGGCGCGCCGCCGACGAGGCTTCTGACGACGTCCCGGATCGGGATATCCAAGATGGCACGGTACGCGACGATGTCCAAGATCGGACGGTACGCGAGGAGAATGTCAGCTCGACCCGGCGCGACGTCGACGACAGCACGCTCCGTGACGATCGTCGCGCTGGCGACGACGGAGACCGAACGGTCGTCGACGACGAGAGGTCCAAGCCGGACCCGCGCCGCTGATCGCTACCCGAACCAGTGCCGTAATTCCGCCGCCGGGCCGTCCCGGTCAACGGACTCAGCGACGTCATCGGCGGCGGCCTTGACCTCATCGGGCGCGTCTCCGACGGCGACGCCGCGGCCCGCCCAGCGCAGCATCTCGATGTCGTTCCGGCCGTCACCGAACGCCAGTACGTCGGCGGCTGAGACGCCGAAGCCCGCCGCCACCTCAGCAAGTCCGGTTGCCTTGTTCACCCCGTCTGGAGCAATATCGAGCCAGGCGCTCCACCCGACGAAATAGGTAACACCGTGCAGGCCGAGGTGTCTGGCCAGCGCCACGAAGTCCCCTTCGGAACGAGTCGGATCCCTCACGATCACGCGTGTCACCGGCCGTGAGCTGAGCTGCTCGGCATCCTCGATGATCAACTCGCCCGTCAGGTCATCGCCCGGGAATTGGCCATTCAGCCGGTAACCACGGCCGATCTCCTCAACAGCGATCAACGAGCCTGGCGCGAACTCCTCGACCTGGGCGATCACCGGTCGCGGGTCGAAGGTAATCGCCTTGATGATCTCCTGCGGTGGGTACCGTACGATCACCGCACCGTTGGAGCAGACGGTCGGTCCGGGTGGCAAACCCAGTTCCTCGAACAGTGGCTTGGTGCCGTGCCAGGACCGACCCGTCGCCAGCACTACCGGTATTCGCGCCTGGACAACGAGATCAACCGCTTCGGCCACCGTGCGCGGCAGCAAGCCGTTGCGGTCCACGACGGTCCCGTCAATGTCCAGCGCGACCAGGCGCGGGCGCCAGCCCTGACCAGCTGAGTTTGTCAACGCGGGGTCAGAGCCTCCCTGCCTCCCAAGTAGGGCCGTAATGCCTGTGGCACGCGTACCGATCCATCGGCCCGCTGATGATTCTCCAAGATCATGATGATGCTCCTGGTCATCGCACATAGCGTCCCGTTCAATGTCGCGACGGGAGCGGGGCCGGAATCGAAGCGGGCCCGGATGTTGAGCCGCCGTGCCTGGAAATCGGTGCAGTTGGAGGCGGAGGTGATCTCCCGATAACGAGCTTGAGTGGGCACCCAGCTGTAAAGATCGTATTTGCGCGCGGCGCTCAGACCAAGATCACCAGCAGCCAGCTCGATCACCTGACAGGGAATCTCGAGTGCGGTGACGAAGTCCTTCTGCCACTGCAGCAGCCGCTGATGTTCGGACGCGGACTCCTCCGGCGCGCAGAAGACGAACATCTCGACCTTGTCGAACCAGTGCACTCGAAAGATGCCCCTGGTGTCCTTGCCGTGGGAGCCTGCCTCGCGCCGATAGCTAGGGCTGAATCCGACATAGCGGCGGGGCAGCGTGTCGGGGTCGAGAATCTCATCGGCGTGGTAGGCAGCGAGCGGCACCTCTGCCGTGCCGACCAAATAAAGATCATCTTCTTCGAGATGGTAGACATCCTGCGCGGCCTGTCCTAGGAAACCGGTGCCCTCCATCGCCTGCGGCTTCACCAGCGCGGGCGGGATGAACGGAATGAAGCCGTTCCTGATCGCAGTGTTCATCGCTAGGTTGATCAACGCCAGCTCGAGTTCTGCCCCTTGACCGGTGAGGTAGTAGAAGCGGGACCCAGACACCTTGGCGCCGCGTTCCACGTCGATGGCGCCGAGCAGCTGGCCGAGCTCGAGATGATCTTTGGGTCGGAAGCCCTCGGCAGCGAAATCGCGTGGCGTGCCGAGGGTCTCCAACACCACATAGTCGTCCTCGCCGCCAAGCGGCACGTCTTCAAATACAAGATTCCCCACCTGACGCAGCATCTGGTCGAACGCGATCGCAATCTCGTTCTGAGCCGCTTCGGCCTTCTTGACCATGTCGGCAAGCTCCTTGGTGCGGCTCAGCAAACTCGCACGCTGCTCGCCGCTGGCCTGTGCCACCTGCTTGCCAAGCGCCTTTTGCTCGGCCCGGAGCTCTTCAAACTGAGCAATCGCGTTACGACGCGCCTCGTCCGCAGTGACCAGGTCGTCGACCAGAGACTCCGACTCACCACGGGCGCGCTGGGACGCGCGTACCCGGTCTGGATCGCGGCGGAGCACCTTGAGATCAATCACCGGGCCAGCCTAACCATGAGGGCGCAGAACCACGCCAAGCCGACACCACTGTTGGGCGCTGCTGCCATGATGAAGCGGTTATGGTCCGTCGCCCCCCGACCCGATCGTCGGTCCTCATCGCGATCTCCTTGCTGATGGCTTTCGTCGTCTGGACCTGGCTGACCTTCAATTCTGCGGCTCTGGCCGCCTTCGATCTGCGTACGGCGCCGCCTCCTTTGGACCCGGGCTCGGCGGCCGCGGAGATCGCCGCCGCCTTTGCCCTGGTGACCTGGCCGGGAGTCGAGTACGCGGCTCTGGCGGCCATCGCCTTGTGGGCGTCGCGGCGCCGATTGCGTCAGCTGGCGGTGGCGCTGGTCTTGGTGATCGCGCTCGGTTGGGGCGGTTCCGCGCTGCTCAAGATCACTCTGCAACGGCCGCGACCGGAGCAGGCGCTTGATTTGCTGACCGCGCACGGCTACGCCTATCCATCCGGCCACATGATCGCCGTCGTGGCTTTGTCGATCGCCGTTGGAGCGACTTTCGCAGTGACACGGCAGTCCGTTAGAGCCCGCATCGTCTGGCAAGTGGGTTCTGGCCTCCTGGTACTTGCGGTCGCCTTCGATCGCTGGATTACCGGTGCGCACTACATCACCGACATCGTGGGCGGCGCCTTGTACGGCGCGCTTGCAGCAACCATTGCCCTGCTGGTAGCTGGGGTCAGTGTGCCGATTCCGCATGAGCTCGTCGGTGAGATCGTCCGCCGCCGGGCTGCCGCGGCGGAGGTTTCAGCCGAGCCGCCGCGACGGGCCGCGGTCATCTTCAACCCGGCCAAGGTCACCGACTGGATTACGTTCCGGCGGCATGTGGAATACGAGCTGAAGAGTCGGGGCTGGGATCGGGCGCTCTGGTTGGAGACCACGAGTGAGGATCCCGGGCGGGCGATGACTCAGCAGGCCGTACGCGAGAACGTTGATCTGGTGCTGGGCGCCGGCGGTGACGGTACGATCCGCGTGATCTGCTCCGGACTTGCTCATACCGGAATTCCCTTCGGCCTGATTCCTGCTGGCACGGGGAATCTGCTGGCCCGCAACATCGGCATCCCGCTTGACGAGGTGGCTGCCCTCGACGTTGCCTTCGACGGTGTCGACAAAGCGGTGGACCTGGTACGGCTCCAGGTCGACGACCAGCCGCCTGATCATTTTGCGGTGATGGCGGGCATTGGCCTGGACGCAGTGATCATGGAGCGTGCCGACCCGAAGATGAAGAAGGCCGTCGGGTCAGCTGCATACTTCGTTTCGGCGGCGCAAAACGCCAACCATCCCGCTATGCACGCGACCATCGCGGTCGATGATCAGCCGCCGATCCGGCGCCGCGCACACCTCATTGTGGTTGGCAATGTCGGTTTCCTGATGGCAAACATCCAACTGATTCCAGCCGCACGGGCTGATGACGGGATATTGGACGTGTTGGTCGCCTCCCCCCGTACGCTCAGCGACTGGGTCAGACTGACGACTCGCGTCTTGGCCCGGCGCAGGCAACCCGACGCCCAGCTGGATCGGCTCACTGGCCACCGGGTCATGATCACGGTGGAGGAGCGTGATCAAGTTCAGCTTGACGGCGACACGGTCGGAGAATGCAACACCTTAACGGCTGAGGTGGTGCCCGGTGCACTGCGGCTGCGGGTGCCGAGGCCAGTCCATGAGCTGACGACCGGCAACGGCCAGGTCACCTCGGCGACGCCCACAGGGCGCATGCGGGTGCCTGGGGTGCGGGTCGTTAGCCGCGCAGCTTCCGAAGCCAGGTCTCGGCTGCGGCGTACTCCTCGTTAGAGGTGCCTGCTCGGATGGTCGGCTCGGTCAGGTCGGCCCGAGGATAGCTGCCGAGGAAAACCACGTCGCGGCAGACCCGATGCAGTCCCATCATCGCCTCAGCCAAGCGGGAGTCGTCGATGTGACCCTCGGTGTCGACGCTGAAACAGTAGTCACCAAGGCTCTTCTTGGTGGGGCGCGACTCGATCCGGCACAGGTTCACACCGCGGCTGGCGAACTGTTCGAGGATCTCAAGAAGGGCACCCGGGTGGTCATCGCGCATGAACAAGACCATGGTGGTCTTGTCGGCGCCAGTGGCCCGGCCGACTGGTCCGGGCCGCGAGACGAGCACAAACCGCGTGACCGCGTCGGGATTGTCAGCAATGTCTTTCGCCAGCGGTGACAGGCCGTGCAGCTCACCGGCAATCTGGGCACAGATCGCGGCATCGAACCGCGAGCGTGGATCTGCCACCTCGGCCGCGGCAGCCGCGGTCGAGCCACCCTCGGTGATGATCGCGTGGGGCAGGTTGTAGGCCAGCCAGTCGCGGCATTGTGCTGCCGCGTGAGGGTGGGTGAGTACTCCACGTACGTCGTGGAGTTGTGTCCCGTCGCGTGCAAAGAGGGTGAACTGGACCGGGAGCACCACCTCGCGGATGATCCTCAGGGGTTCTCCGTGCGCCAGGTTGTCCAGCGTCGCGGAGACCCCACCTTCGACCGAGTTCTCGATCGGCACCAGGGCGGCAGCGACGTCTCCGTCACGGACGGCTTGCAGAGCCTGCCCGACAGTCGCGTACGGGCTGGGTTCGTCGGACAGCGCGGGCAGGGTCAACAGCGCTTGGTGGGTGAAGGTTCCGACCGGCCCGTAATAGCCGTAGTGGTTAGGTGGGGCTGCGAGCACCGGCTCAGGTTATCTCTGCGCGAAGCCGCCGCTTGACCATTTCTCACCCGAATCTCCTACGTCAGGCGCGTAGCAGTCCTTCAGGCGGCTTGTCGCGCACCGAGGCGCTCCACTGCGGTCTCGCCACGCCGCGCCACCGGTACCGACGATGTGGCCGCGGCCAACCCCGTGACAGGCATGCCGGAGTAGACCGACTCGGCTCGCTCGACCAGATATGTCTCGTGCCAGACGCCGACAGCGCCCGGAGCGTTACGCGCCCGGCGGTTGAACGCAGCCCAGGCCGGACGGTGGGCTGCATTCCGGTCGCTCGCGTAGCGATACAGCTTTTCGTGCGAGTTCCAGTACTGAACCAGCAGTGGTCCGCCGGCACCGAAGGTCAGCCGATAGCCGAGCAGGCCGGAATCCTTGTCTTTCGATAACTCCGCCAGCATCGCTGGCATGGCGAGGAACACCGGCAGCCAGAGATCTGGCCGCCACGGCTTGTTGATGCCCATCCCGATCAGGAATACGACAAGATCGCCGTCATAATCGTGAGTCCTGCGTCCCGGAATCACGTCAGCCATGAGAAACCTCCGATACATTGGATAGTGCTACTTTCTAATATTGGAGAGTAGCACTATCCAATGTCAAGCCAAGGCGTGCCATGCGAATTTCTGAACTCTCGTCGCAGACCGGCGTCCCAGTCGCGACGATCAAGTTCTATCTGCGGGAACACCTGCTGCACGAGGGCGTTCGGACCTCGGCGACGCAGGCGCAGTACGACGAGAGTCATGTCGCGAGGCTGCGCCTTATCCGGGCGCTCTTGGGCCCAGCCGGGCTCTCCGTCGCGGCGACACATCAGGTAATTCAGGCCATCGAGGAACCGCCGGAGTCTCTGCACGAGCTGCTCGGAGTGGCTGCAGCAGCGATAACTCCGTCGAGCGACAGCACCAATGGCCAACCGCGCGTGCACGAACTCATGCGGCGCTGGGGATGGCAGATCGACCAGAAGGACTATCGAACTCATGCAGCTTTGGAGGACGCACTCCGCGCGCTCGATGATGTTGGCTTCGAACTGGATGACAGGACACTCGATTTCTACCTTGACCACATGCGCCAGATCGCGCAATTCGAGATCGACAGCGTGCCGACCGATACATCCACCGCAGCTGTGCGGTATGTGGTGTTGGGCACGATCCTGATCGAACCCCTTATCCTCGCCCTCCGTCGACTGGCCCAGCACGAGGCCTCGGCTCGCCGCTTCGATTGATTGGCCTTTGACGAGCTCAGCGCGCATCTATTCAGCGAGCTGTACCTAGGTTCCCGGCGCTGTGCACGGCACGCACGCCATGTAAAGCGTGCGCATCCCACGCAGCGTGGGATGTTGACAGACTGGCCTCCGTGGCAGTCTCTGAGGAATTCATTGCCGGCCTGCCCAAGGCCGAGCTGCATGTCCACCATGTTGGCTCGGCCTCGCTCCGCGTCGTCGCTGAACTGGCGGATCGGCACCCTGGGACGGTGCCGAGCGATCCTGAGGAGCTGGCCAGGTTCTTCGTTTTCGACGACTTCGCGCACTTCGTCCGGAACTACCTCTCGGTGGTCGCGCTGATCAAGACCGCCGAGGACATACGTTCACTGACCTACGGCGTGGCAACCGACATGGCGGCTCAGAACATCCGATACGCCGAACTAACGGTGACGCCCTACATCTCGATCACGGATGACTTGCCTGCGGAGGCGTTCCTCGAGGCGATCGAGGACGCCCGACGCGCGGCTTACCGTGATCTTGGTGTGGAACTGCAGTGGATCTTCGACATCCCGGCCGATTTCGGCGTGCCGGCAGCCGAACTGACGGCTTCGGTCGCGCTCGATCACGACGTGCCGGCGCTTGTCGGGCTCGGAGTCGGCGGATCGGAGCGGGGGTTTCCGCGTTCGATGTTTCGTGATCAGTTTGATCGGGCTCGGGCGGCAGGGTTGCACAGCGTGCCGCACGCTGGCGAGACCACCGGGCCCGAGACCATCTGGGATGCTCTGACAAGCCTGGGCGCCGAGCGGATCGAGCATGGCATCGCTGCTGTAGAAGACCAGCGCCTACTGCAACACCTGGCAGCGTACAAGATCGCTCTGGACATCTGTCTGACCTCCAACGTCGCCCTACGCGTAGTGCCTGACCTTGATCATCACCCAATCCGCGAACTGGTGGCCTCTGGCGTCACGGTGACGATCAACACCGATGACCCACCAATGTTTGGCACTGATCTCAACCTCGAGTACGCCATCGCGGCTCGCCTGCTCGACCTCGACCCACGTGGTCTGAGCGAGCTGGCCACCGCAGCAGTAGACGCATCTTTTGCCAGCCCGGAAAGCAAGGCTGCGCTGCGTGCCGCCATCAGCTCCTACGCCGCGACGCAAGCTCCTTGACCGGGATAGCAGTTTGAGGAGAACGAGCTGCTTTCGACGGCGAACTGCGTGATGCCTTGCTCGGCGCCGCATGGGGGCCGGAGACCTTCGGCGCTGATTCTGCAGGCGGGGCTTTCTGCTTCTTCTTGAACGGGAAGAGTTCGGGACGATCAGGCTGACGCCACCACAAGATCACCGCAATGATCATCGCCATCTGAATGATCGGCGACACGGTGTCCCGCAGCCGGCTGGCGGTGAAGTCGAGAACGGGACCAACATCGATCGCCCGACCCGGCACGTAGGCCAGCGACAATGCTGTGCCTCTGATCAACATGATCTTGTCGAGCTTGCTGGCAGCCAGCACCGCGAGCGGCATCCAGGCGAGCAGGTCGTACCAGGAGAGCGTGTACATCGAGGTGATCAGCCACGCAACCGACAGCACTAACGCAGTTCGTAGGGCGATGGTGAGCGGATCCTGCCGCAGGTCGGCATCCTTGTCCATACCAGGAGCCGGCGTCCAGGGCACCACCCGGGAAAGCATCCAGGCGATCACGATCAAGCCGATGTAGCAGATGACGCCGACAATGACCTTGGCGTGAAATCCAGTCATGAAGAGATCCAAAAGGCGATACAACGGATTGGCCCACGACCCAACCGAGACATAACCACCGTTGCGCAGCGCCTGCAGGAACGCCGTTGGCTGCCAAAGCACATAGGCCAGACCCATCGGGACAACAGTGCCCAGGCAGAGCAGCAGCGCCTTCTTCGGTTCTCGCCGGTACGCCCACAACATGGCCAGGCCCCACAAGCCGATACTGATCTTCGCGCAACCAGCAAGCCCGATGCCGAGGCCTGCTACGAACGGGTTCTTGCGCATGAACAGCAGGCCACCCACCGCAAACATCACTGCTAGCGATTCGTTGTGCGCACCAGCAACCACAGCCCAGATCAACAACGGGTTCACGATGGTCAACAGCGCGACGCGCCCCTGCCGCCGCGTATCGCCACGCGCCAGGAACAGCACGCCGGCGCAGGCCAGAATGAACGGCACAACCGAGAACAACTGCAGCCAGAACACAATGTCGTGCATGTTCTCGCCACCAAGTTTGTTGGCGGTGAGCTGCGTCCAGGACGTGATGGGGCCATATACGCTCGGGGTGTCCTGCCACGGTCGTTCGGTCCAGCGAAGTACAGGATCGAACTGGCCGCGGAACACCTCAGCTGGGGTGATGTCGTAGGGGTCCCGCCCGATCGCCTGCAGCCGTCCGTACGCCGCATACATCAATACGTCCGCCGAGGTCATCGGTGGCACGCAGATGGTCAGCAAGCTGAGGCCCGCGCCAAGAGCAAAAAGCTTCTTGAATTTTGGTTTCCAGCCGTCAGCAAGCGCCCGCAGGCCAACCCATAGTCCAAGTGCACCGAGGCCGATCGCGGCCCAGATCAGCAGCGAAACGAACCACTCGTTGGGCTTCACCAAGCCAGTCGGCAGATACCACGGAGGTAGGTAGGACTCCCGAGGACCGAGCGTCAGCGTGACGGCGGACGGACCCAGGAAACCGACAAGCAGCGTAAGTGATGTGGCACCGACGATTCCGAACAGCGCGAAGCGATGGTTCCGATGCCAGATTTCTGGCCGGTAAGGCGGTTTTGGCGGCTTGGCCGGATTTCCGCTCCGGCGCTTCTGCTTCGTCGCCGTCATCGATTCATGCCTGCTTACCTCGGAGTCGCCTGAACACACCGGCCACACCACCGGAGGCCTTCAATTCCTTGAGTTCGGCCTGCACCAGGCCCCGGGCCGCTAGTGCGCGAGTCACATCGCGCAACTGGGCTGCTCTGTGAAATTGCGCACCGAGGTCGGTGCCTGTGGCGCGGTGACGCAGGTCGATCTCAATCTCTTGGATCTTCAATCCGGCTCGCACTACATCGATCGTCATACCCACTTCCAGCCCCCAACCGGCAGCCAACGGGCTGGCCAACTCGAACGCTCGCCGGGTGAGACAACGCTGGCCCGAAAGCGGAGCCTGCGGGGTCCACCCGGTCAACTCGGCAATCCCTCGCCTTGCGGTGTTCACGACCAAACCCAGGCCGCCTGGCGCGCCACCATCAGCGGTGAGTTGAGCCGGCAACACCGCGATCGTCAGGTCCGCCTCACCCTTGACCACTGGCGAGATCAGTGGTGCGCAGTTCGCGGCGGAATCGGAAAGATCAGCATCGAGCAGCAGCAGGCATCCTGCTTCGGGCCGATTGTCACGCTGCTCGATCACGCCCAGCCCGTTAACGGCGGACTCCACTGCCGCAGCCTTGCCTCGGTTGCGTGTATGAGAGACCACAATCGCCCCGGCGCCCCCCGCATGCTCCCCTGTACGATCGCTGCTGCCGTCGTCGCAGACGATCACGATCTCAACACCTGGAAGGTCCCTTGCTGCGGTAACGGTTGCGGCGATTCGTTGCTCTTCGTCCTTAGCCGGGATGACGCACGCGACACGGGAAAGGTCGGAGCTCACCCGCCAAGGCTAGTCCGGCGACGCGGCCGGCTTGACGGGTTCCGATAATCGGTAATCTCACGTTCATGCCTGTTGAGACAGTAACTGCACCGATGGTTCGGTCCGAGGTTGGCCGGTTGCGTTACGGTGCTGTTGCATCGTCCTGGCAACGAACTGCGGCGGTTGACGCCGCGAAACAACGATGCGCTGCTCTTCGACGGATTGCCCTGGGTGGACCGTGCGCAGGCCGAGCACGATGGGTTCGCCGAGACGCTCCGCAGTCGGGGGGTCGAGGTGCTCTATTTGAGCACGCTGCTTGTCCAGTCGTTGGCCGACCCGACAGCGCGTGCGAAGGCCATCCAAGATCTTGTCTCCGATATCCGGCTCGGTGAGACGCTGCGTAACTACCTTTTGGGCTATCTCGCTGATCTTGGTTCGGAAGAGCTGGCCGAGATCATGATGGCTGGCCTGCGCAACGACGAGGTGCAGGGTACGGGCAGTTTGGTTGCGGCCCTCTACAGAGCCGACCACTTCCTGATTGATCCGCTGCCCAACCTGCTCTTCACGCGTGACTCCAGTGTGTGGATCGGAGACCGGGTCACGATCACCTCATTGGCGATGCCGGCACGCCGGCGTGAAACCCAACTGACCGAACTGATCTACACCTTCCATCCGCGGTTTGTAGGGGTCGAGCGGATCCACGGCTGGCGGGAGGAATACCTGGAGGGTGGCGACGTCTTGGCGCTGGCCGACGGCGTGCTGGCTATTGGGGTCGGGCAACGGACTCAGCCCTCCGGAGCCGAGCGTCTCGCACGGACAACCTTCCGGCTAGGCCTTGCGCACACCGTACTTGTCGTACCGATCGATCAAGACCGGGCCACCATGCACCTGGACACCATCTGCACCATGGTTGACGTCGACGCGGTGGTGATGTACCCGAATGTCGCACACCAGCTGTCTGCCATCACCGTCCGTTCCAGCAATGGCTCGGATCTCATCGTTGATCAACCGGCACCGTTTCTCGAGGCCGCGGCCCGAGCGATGGGCATTGATCAGCTGAAGCTGATCGACACCGGCCTCGACCCGGTGACCGCAGAGCGCGAGCAGTGGGACGACGGCAACAACACCCTGGCGATCGAACCGAAGGTTGCGCTCGCGTACGAGCGGAACGTCGAGACAAACCAGCGTCTCGTCGAGGCCGGCATCGAGGTGATCCCCATTGCCGGTTCCGAGCTGGGTTCTGGTCGCGGGGGGCCGCGCTGTATGTCATGCCCGATCGCCCGCGACTAGTCAATGAACGTTTCCGCGAGGACAGCCGCCACTCGATCTGGGTAGTCGGTTGTGAACCCAGTCACCCCAAGATCACGGCAGAACCTGACGTCGTCAATCTCGTTCACAGTCCAGACATGCACCTGGTGCCCTCGCTGTAGTGCCCTCTCGACGAACTCGGGATCTTCCTTGATCAACGTCAGATCCGGGCCGACGATGCGGACGCCGTCCGGCAGCTTGCCGTCCCGCCAGCGACCAAGATCATCTTCGAGGAGCAGCGTGCGTTCCATCCCGGGCAGCAGCCAGCCGAAGCGCCGGAGGGCTTTGACTGAGAAGGAGATCAGCCGTACGGGTGCATCGGGTTGATCCCAACCGAATTCCGCGAGCATCGCGGCAACACGTTCCTCGACTGCGCGACCCCGATCGTTGGGGTGCTTGGCTTCGATCACCATGCTGACCGGTACATGGTCTTGCCGTGCGTCTCGGACCATGCTCATCAGTTCCCGCAGCGTGATCAGCTCACGCTGCTCAGGTTCTGGATTGGCAATGCTCCAGGAGCCGAAATCGAGGAGCTTGAGCTCTGCAACGGTGCGCTGATAGGCCGGGCCCGAGCTGGTAGAGGTCCGATCCAAGGTCAGATCGTGCAGGCAGATGAGCTCGTCATCGGCGCTGAAATGAACATCGCACTCCAGCCCGAGGGGAATCTCGGTCTCCTGCGCCCACTCGATCGCCGCCTGATACGCCGCCCGCGTCATCTCCGGATGCCGCGAGGAGAAGCCGCGATGGGCGATCAGGACCGGCGCTGCAGTCACGTCCTCAGCTGACACACTCGTCAAGATGTCACGTGCGGGTCACGCGGCGGTAGCGCAACGGCAAACCGCTGACCAACATGACCAGCCCGCCGACCGCTATCGCCGCCACGGAAGAGCCGAGCCAACCTGGGGGTACGAATCCGATCCCCGCGCCGACTGAAGCCCAGAAGTCGGCCCAACCTGGAACGGTTCCGGGATAGACCAGCTGGTATGCGGCAAATCCGCAGGCCCAGGCGATCACCGGCGCCGCTCGGAACCTCGAAGTCGAGGAGAGATCCCAACGTTGCCGGCTGACCAAGAAGAAGTCCACCGCGGCAACCGCGTACAGCGGCACGAAGACCGATCCGATCAGGAACAGGAAGGACTGGTATTGGCCAAAGTCGAGCAGCCCGGCGAGCAAGGTTGCCGTCGCTCCGATGAGCAGAGCAACGATCCTCCGGTCAACTTGCGGGAGGAGGTTGTGCACCGACATGGTCGTCGAGTACACGTTGGCGAATGCCTCATCGACCTCATCGACCAACAAGATCGCGATGGCAACAGCACCTGCCGGGAGGGTGACCAGTGCGGTGATCACGTCGCTTGCGCCGAGGTTGAGCACGGCATAGACGCCGAGGGCGTAATAGGCGATCGCGGCGAGGCCGTAGCCTAAAGAGGCACCCCAGAAGGCCGCCTTGCGGGTTTGCGAGTGCCGACTGTAATCCGCTGCCAGCGGCGCGAAAGAGACGACTCCGGCTACTGCAAGATCAACAGCTGGCCAAAAGCCAAGCACTGACTCTTGCGGGATCGACTGACGCGGCTGCAACAGCACCTGAACGAACAGGTACACCGAGGCAGCGAGCACCAGCCAAATCATGATCTTGCGCAACAGCCGCACGCTGCCCAGCGGGCGGACCGCCATCACTGTGGCGGCGGCGCCGGCCAAGATCACGAACGGCCAGCGCCACGACTGGCCGAGCACGGCCACCGCGGCCGTAGAGATCACGATGATCTCCATGGTCGCCCAGCCCACGTTCTGCGCAATATTCAGCAAGGTCGGGACCACTGACCCGCGGCGTCCGACGAGGCCGCGCAGCGTGACCATAGCCGGCGCCCCCGTGCTTGCGCCGATGACTGCCGAGGCTCCGAGCAAGATCGCCCCGAGCCCACAGCCGATGACGATCGCCGCGAGGGCAAGTCCCACCGATCCCGCAGCCGTCGCGATCAGCGCCCCGGTCAGCGGCCCGAAGAGGCTGATGCCGAGGTTGCCCCACATCGCTAGCTGGTCGGTGAACCGCAGCGGTCTCGGCGGATCAGTCGTGAGGGTGAGCGGTGCCTCACGCGCTGGGTGTTCGGAGACGTCAGCGGTAGTGCCTGGTGTGGAGGTAACAGACATTGCAGGCTCCCTACGCCGGCATTACCCGGTCAGGTTCGGTCGGTCGGCGGACCCGCGCTGCACGCACTCCGCCCTCTCAGCCCACCATGTGGTGTGAGCTCCCGAAGGTTTCCTTTTGTTGGCCTCACGCTAACACCGGGACGAAAGCCGTACCCAGGCTGCTCACGCCGTACGCCGCATGCCTGCCATGTACAGCGCCCTTCAGCGCTCGATAGAGAACCCGCTGTTCGCCCAGGCATAGAGGCCGCCGTCGAGGTTGACCGCTTCGCGACCTTGCGTGTTCAGGAATTGGGCCACGCGAGCTGAACGAGCACCGACCGCGCAAACGCAGACGACTCGATCCTCCACCTCGTCCAAACGCTGCATCAGCTGGTCCATCGGGATGTGTACTGAGCCCGCGATACGGCCGCCGACCCATTCGTCGTCGGTGCGGACGTCAAGCAGCATCCAGCCCGCGGCCACCCGCGCGGCGACCTCGCCGGGCTGGACAGCTGCCACTTCGTTCGTAAACACATTGCTCACCCTAGTCGGGTGACCTCATTGAGTCGTTTCGCCGCATCGGTCGGGCGCGTCAGCGCCGCCCGACGAACGCCATCGCCTCCGCGACCAGATCCCGGCAGGCAGCGGCGTCGACCGTCAAGGCAACCCACTCCTTCATCGGCTTACCCTTCCCGGCATCGAACGGCAGCCCGCCGCCGGAGGAGATCAGCTCCGTGACCCGTACCGCGGGCAGCTTGACGACTAGCTGATCGTTGACCAGCATTGCGAAGATCGACTTGTTGATCTTGATTGCGTTCGACCCGAACCCGCTGCCGCCTTCGGGGACGGTCACCCCGCTGACAGCGGTGTACTCCTCGCACAGCAACTCGAACAACGCTGCATGACCCTCATTGCCGGACACCATCTACTTCAACAGCTTCGACAGCCGCCGATCGGCAAGTTTCTTGCCGCCGGTCTGGCAGGTTGGACAGTACTGCAATGAAGAATCTGCGAAGGAGACCTCGGCGATGGTGTCACCACAGACATCGCACCTCTCCCCGGTACGCCCATGCACCCGCAAGCCTGACTTCTTTTCACCCTTCAGATCCTTGGCGGCCAACCCATCGGCACGTTCAATCGCATCGGTGAGCTCGCCTTTGATTGCTGCGAAGAGCGTGCTGAGCTCCGCTTCGGTGAGCGAGTTCGATGGCTTGAACGGGCTTAGCTTGGCTGCATGCAGGATCTCATCGGAGTACGCGTTACCGATTCCGGCGATGGTCCGCTGATCTTTGAGAACTCCCTTCAACTGGGCTCGTCCAGACTTGGCTAACAGATCGGCGAGCGTGGGCTGATCGAACTCCTCGGTCAGTGGATCTGGTCCCAGAGTCGCGACCATCGGGATGGAAAGCGGATCGGTGACCACATAGACGGCGAGCTTGCGCTGTGTGCCGGCTTCGGTGAGATCGAAACCCGATGAGTCGTCCAGCCGTACCCGCAACGCAAGCGGACTCTTGCCCGGCTTCGGGGGTGCATCGGGAAGAGAGTCGCGCCAACGCAACCAACCCGCTCGTGCCAGATGGAAGACCAAGTGCAGACCTTGGGCGGAAAGGTCTATGAACTTGCCTCGTCTTGTCACTGACTCAATTTCCAAGCCGTACAGCGCGGACAGCGGTGGATCGTAGGTCTTGAGTGCGCTGAAGGCGACGAGATCGATGCGAGCAATGGTGCGCCCGACACACTTCTCCGTCAGGAACCGCGCAAGCGACTCCACCTCTGGCATTTCGGGCATGCGCCCATTATGAACGTGCGGAGCTGGCGCTAGACCAGTCCGGCGACGGCAGCTGGAGGGCAACGGCAAGCAGGCGGAGATACTCGGGTCGCGGCAGCTCCACTGCCCCCAGCGATTCCAGGTGGCGGGTCTGCCACTGCACGTCGAGCAGCCGGTCCTCCACCCCGGCTCTTCGGAGCAGCTCGACCAGCGCGACCAGCGCGACCTTGGATGCATCCCGCCCGATATCGGGTCGATAGAACATGGATTCGCCCGCAAACAGGCCGCCGAGACTCACCCCGTAGAGACCACCGGCCAGTTCTCCGCTGGGCGTCCATGCTTCTACCGTGTGCACGACACCACGCTTGAATAGCCGCCGGTACACCCGGCGGATATCGCGGTTGATCCATCCGCTCGGCCGGCGCCGGTCGGCGCAGCCGTCCAGTACGTCGTCGAATGCCGTGTCGATCCGGATCCCATAACGCCGGATGGATTTGCGCAGCGACCGGCTGACCTGCAGATCGTCCAACGGGATGATGGCGCGCTGCAGCGGTGAGTACCAGCCCATCAGTCCAGGCTGCGCGGGCATCGGGAAGGCGCCACACTCGTACGCCGCCACCGCGAGCTCTTCGTTGAAGACCCGCGAGACTCCAATCAGGTCGTCCTGCCGCCACAGTTCCGGCGATCCGAACGGCGACTCCATTTCGGCATACTCCCACTCGGGCGAAACCCCTTGTTGAGGCTGTTCGCGCAATCGCGGCGCTCGCAGCTCGTTGGCTAAGGGCCGGCTCGGGGTTCTCCCCGGGTAACGATCATGCAGCTGCCGCAGCTGGCCACGTACGCTGGTGGTCGAGCACTGCCCCCGCGGGCAGCTGAACGCATCGGGGCGAAAGATCCCGACGCAGAGTATTTGGAGGCGTGATGGCGTCAGCGCAGGAGGTGGGCCGCAGGATCGCCACCGTGATCTCCCCCGTAGCGAATCTCGTCACCGCGCAGGGGGCCGGAGGCGCGCTACGCCAGGTAATCGAAATCGCCATCGACGGTTACGGGCGACTGCCCAGCGCAAAGACCGCAGCGGCGCGTCACCTGCAGCGGCAGGCTGGCTCGGCCGATGAAGCGATCTCCTCGATCATCGATCACCACGTACGCCTTGCCTCCGCACAGGGTTTCGTCACCAACATCGGCGGCTTGGCCACGCTTCCCGTAGCCATCCCCGCCAACATCACCGGCGTCGCGACCGTGCAGATCCGCATGGTCGCGGCGATCGCGCACCTGCGGGGCTACGACCTCAACGACAACCGGGTCCGCACCGCCCTTGTGATGTGTCTGATGGGCGGCGAGCAGGTTGCCAAACATATTGCACAAGGAACGTTGCCGACTTCGCCTTTGGCGGTGGCAACCGCACCAATTTTCGACCCCGCACTCGACAGGCTCGTGTCGGAGGAGGTGCTTACCGACCTCGCGGCACGCATCGGCGGAAAGAATGTCGCGCTCGCGATCGTGAAGCGACTTCCGCTGATGGGCGGCGGTGTCAGTGCCGTCATGGATGGCATCGCCACCTACCAGATCGGCCGCTACGCGACAGGTGAGTTAGTGCGGCGTCGCGCCCTTGTGAAGAGCTGAGGCTGCACGCTCCTGCGGCGCGTGCTCCGGCGGTGTCTGAAGCCATAGCAACCGCCTCTATCCTGCTCAAGTGATTCCCGCGCAAGTGCGGGCATGGGCTCAAGAGCATCTCGAGTCCAAGATCATGGCGATCGAGCCCGTTGGTGGCGGCAGGACCGACACCATTTCAGTGGTCCACCTGCCCCTCGGGGAACCGGTGATGTTGCGCTATGTCTCCATTGAACGTTGGGGTGAGATTGGTCGCCAACATGTCTCCTGTGAGGCGCTCGGCTGCACCCTGATGGAAGGTTCGAGCCTCCCAGTACCACACCTGATCGCATCTGACCCTGATGGCAGTCAGGCCGGCGCATATGCGAACCTCACCACCTGGCTACCCGGCCGCGTTCGCCTCGAGTCATTGAGTCTGAAGGCGATCGACGAGTTGGCGAGGATCGCCGTGATCATCCACGGTACGCCGGTGGATGATGATCAACGGCCGCGTCCGTACGAGTTCTGGGCTCCACATGATCTTGAAGTGCCGAGCTGGGCCACCCGACCGGACCTCTGGCAACGAGCCATCGACGTATTCAAGCAAGGTCCGCCGCCAACCCATCAGGGACTGGTACATCGTGACTTTCATCCTGGAAACATCTTGTGGGAGGGCGATCGGATCACGGGCGTCATCGACTGGGCAGAAACCTCCTGGGGCCCTGCTGATCTTGATGTCATGCACTCACGGGCAAACTTTGCGTTGCTTCACGACCTGGACAGCGCCGCCGCCTTCTCCAACGCTTATCGATGGCACGGTGGCTTGCTCGATGATGATCAGGACGCGGAGCTCTTCTGGGCGGTGAGTGACATCTTGGGCTTCCTGCCCGACCCCGCCGTGATCATTGCCGCACTGATCCGTCACAGGCACGACCTCACTGCCGAGGTCGTACGCGAGCGCCTGGAGCACCTGCTCATGATCACCCTCCGCCGCTGAGGACGGCATGGGCGGATTCGACGCGCGATGCGAGCGACCCGAGAGAACTCGTGTGACACAGAGTTCGGCCAATTTCGCCCAGCGCCTTGCAAAGCAAGGTTAGCCTGACTTAAGTTAGGCGAGCCTCACCTATATACGTTGGCTGCAACACGCACTCAGCGAGGGAGGCACCACCACACTGCGGGGAACGAGGAGAGATGCTAGCCAACTTCCTGATTGGCTTGCGCGAGGGCCTTGAGGCGGCGCTCATCGTCAGCATCCTCGTCGCCTACTTGGTGAAGTCGGATCGCCGCCATCTGCTGCCGCGGATCTGGATCGGCGTAGGTATCGCCGTCGCGATCTCACTCGGCTTTGGCGCTGCACTCACGTTCGGTCCCAAGGGTCTTACCTTCGAAGCCCAGGAACTTATCGGCGGTTTGCTGTCCATCGTGGCTGTCGGCTTCGTCACGTGGATGATCTTCTGGATGGCGAAGGCGGCGCGGTCGCTATCCGGCCAGCTACGGTCCCAGATCGACAAGGCCGCCGAGGCCGGCCGATGGTCGTTGGTCATCATCGCGCTGCTGGCTGTCGGCCGTGAGGGCCTCGAAACGGCGTTGTTCCTCTGGGCCGCCACCCAGGCGGCCGCCCAGGGCACCGGCACGAGTGCCGGCCCACTGCTGGGTGCCGCCCTGGGGCTGCTGGTCGCGGTCGTGCTCGGCTACTTGATGTACCGCGGTGCCCTGAAGATCAACCTGAGCCGCTTCTTCACCTGGACCGGCGCATTCCTGATCGTCATTGCGGCGGGAGTACTGGCGTACGGTGTGCATGACCTGCAGGAAGCTCGATTTCTGCCCGGTCTGAACAACTTGGCCTTTGACGTCTCTGAGACCATCCCTCCGACTTCGTGGTACGGAACGCTCCTGAAGGGTGTGTTCAATTTCTCGCCCGCAACGACCGTTCTCGAGGCGGCCGCCTGGCTCCTCTACTTCATCCCAACGATGACGATCTTCCTCTATCAGAAGCGCCAGCGCGCGCAAGCTCCCTCACGCCCAGCTCCCGAGCCAGTTGGGGCGCCCGGAAGGAAATGATCATGACCCGACCAAGCCGTCGGGCAGGCAGATTCGCCGTGCCTGCACGCGCCCTCGTCCTCGCCTCGAGTTCCGCCGTCCTCGGCCTGCCCCTGCTGGCCGGATGCACCGACAACACTTCAGCTGGCAATTCGGGCGCCGCGGCAAGCGCGAATCCGCGGGCCCTCACCGTGCAGGCAACCGATGCTGAGTGCAAGCTTTCCGCGACCAACGCCCCGTCGGGAGCTCTTACCTTCGCGGTGACCAACGGCGGCAGCAAGGTAACCGAGTTCTATCTCTACGGCGAGGATGGAATGCGCATCGTCGGCGAAGTGGAGAATATCGGCCCAGGAATTACGCGGGAGCTGGTGATGAAGGTCGCGCCTGGGAGCTACATCACGGCATGCAAACCTGGCATGGTCGGCGATGGCATCCGCGCCCCCTTCGCAGTCTCGGATTCAGGTGAGGAGCAAGGGCCCTCGGGTAACGATGTCGAGCTGGTCGAGCAGGCGAACCAGAACTACCAGAGATACGTCGAAGACCAGACCGAGCAGCTGGTCGAAGGGACCGCACAATTCGTGGCCGCCTACAAGGCAGGCAAGGACGACGAGGCCCGTGCGATCTACCCGGTGGCTCGAATGCACTGGGAGAGGATTGAGACCGTTGCGGAATCATTCGGCGACCTCGATCCCAAGCTCGACCTCCGGGAGGCCGATCTCGAGCCTGGTCAGAAGTGGACTGGCTGGCACCGGATCGAGAAGGATTTGTGGCCCGCACGCGCCAAGAATTACGAGCAACTCAGCAAAGCTGAGCGCGCGGTGTACTCCGATGATCTTGTGAAGAACACGGCCATCCTCCAGGACAGGGTTGAGGACCTCACCTACACCGCAGATGAGATCGCCAACGGATCGCGTGGCTTGCTGGACGAGGTAGCGACGGGCAAAGTTACCGGCGAGGAGGAGTACTGGTCACGGACCGACCTATGGGACTTCCAGGCCAACATCGAGGGTGCCTTGGTGGGCTTCGAGGGACTCCGCCCGCTGCTCAAGCAGAAGGATCCTGAGCTCGACAGCCAGATCGCTGCGAAATTCGCGGCAGTGCTCGCGCTGCTGGACGCTCAGCGGGTGGGTGATGGATTCAAGACCTACGACCAACTGAGCCGAGCTGAGGTCAAGGAGCTGTCTGACGCAGTCAACGCGCTGTCAGAGCCCCTGTCCAAGCTCGCCGCAGCCGTCATCTGAGTCAGGAACTGACAGATGGTAACCACTCAGCACCTTCGCGATAAGCCCACTGAGACCGAGCCACCCTCGCCGCAGCCCACAGAGGGTCCGTCGGGGCGCTCGACGGTCTCCCGGCGCGGACTATTCGGTGTGGCAGGGCGTCGGCCTGGCCGGGCTGGCCGTAGGCGCTGCCGGCGGCTATGCGCTGGGAAGCGACGACACCGCTGCGTCCACCGCGCCCTTGCCGGGCACGCGTACCTACCCTTTCTACGGCGAGCATCAAGCGGGCATCCTCACCCCCATGCAGGATCGGATGCACTTCGCTGCATTTGACGTCATCACGGAATCCCGCGAGGAGTTGGTGCAGCTCCTCAAAGACTGGACCACAGCCGCCGCACGCATGACGCAGGGCCTCGATGCTGGGGAACTCGGACCGACGTCGGGCCCGTACGCGGCACCACCGGACGACACTGGCGAGGCCATCGGCCTGCCTCCCGGGGGGTCTGACCATCACCTTCGGATTCGGTCCGACGCTGTTCCGCACCGAGGGCAAGAATCGGTTCGGGCTCGCTGACCGGCAACCCGCCTCGCTGCAGCGACTGCCCCACTTCCCCGCCGACAAGCTCGACCCGCTGAGATCCGACGGCGACCTGTGCGTCCAGGCGTGTGCTGACGACCCGCAAGTCGCCGTACATGCGGTCCGCAACCTGGCCCGGATCGCCTTCGGCCGGGCTGCCATGCGCTGGTCACAGCTGGGCTTTGGCCGGACCTCATCCACGTCGACCAGCCAGGCGACGCCACGGAACCTGATGGGCTTCAAAGACGGCACCATGAACGTCAAGGCCGAGGACCCTGCCGCCGTCGACGAGCATGTCTGGGTGCCGACCGATGCAGACAGTAAAGGAAAATGGCTGGCCGGTGGCTCGTATCTGGTGGTGCGACGTATCAATATGACCGTCGAGATCTGGGACCGGCAGCCACTAAGTGAGCAGGAGCAGGTTTTTGGCCGGACCAAGGCCGAGGGTGCGCCGCTGACGGGCGGCGGCGAGTTCAGCCAGCCTGACTTCAGTCTCACAGGCAGCGACCAAGAGCCAATTGTGGCGACCGACGCGCACGTACGTCTGGTGCACCCGAGCAACAACGGCGGAGCCAAAATGCTCCGCCGGGGCTACAACTTCGTCGATGGGAGTGACGGCTTGGGCCGGATGGACGCCGGGTTGTTCTTCCTTGCCTATGTCCGGGACCCACGTACCCAGTTCATCCCGATCCAGACCAAGCTTGGGCTAGGTGACAGGCTGAGCGAGTATGTGCAGCACACCGGCTCAGCCCTCTTCGCGATCCCGCCAGGTATCGCCCAGGGGGAGTACGTCGGCCAGGCCCTGTTCGCCTAGGGCTCGCTAGCTCAAGAAACCGGTCAATAACCACACGAATCTGACCGGATTTATTGTTGTTTCTGACCACTTTCTTCAGACTTCGGCAGGACTTCGGGAATGGGCCGTTTGCGCTGGATTCCGCGCCCATGCCGAATCCCACGGATGCCCTTGCCCAGCCAGGGCGCCAGGTAGTGCACGGCCCAATCGATGTCGCTTGTCACCAACTGACGTCCTCGCGGCCTCACCGGCTCGCCTTCCAGGGGCACGGCCCAGCCGTCGTCGAAGCTGTCGATGCCCAGTTGCCATGCCAATGCAGCTGCCACTTTCTCATGGCCGAGCTCGTTCCCGTGCAACCGATCCGCGAACCATAGGCGGGGATCCTGGGCTACCGGATATTGCTCGAAATCCATTACCACGACATCGTGTCTCTTAGCCTCGGTACGGATGATGTCGTTCAGTTTGGTCACCCGCTGCCGAAAGGTCACGCCGAGCGGATTGATCGCCGCAAGATCAGGCACGGTGAAGCTGAGCACCATTGCTCCCTGGCGGCGGGCCAGGCTGAAAATGATGACGTAGTCGGCGCGAATCGAGTCGAAGTCGCAGCGCGGCACAATAACGTCGTTCATACCTCCGAAAACGGATAACAGGTCTGGTCGCATAGCCAGCGCGTCGTCGAGCTGGTCGGTCCGGATCTCGTTCATCCTCTTGCCGCGGATGGCGAGATTCGCATACTCCAACGGCTCATCCTGACCGTCGGCGATGTGCTGCGCCAGCCGATCCGCCCAGCCGCGGTAGCCACCGTTTCCATCGGGATCTTCCAGTCCTTCAGTACTGGAGTCACCGATCGCCACGTAGCGACGAAATGCTCCCACGACCCGATTGTCCCCCAGCTGGGCAAGATCAACTCACATTACTGGGCATCGATCCGGCCGCCCGCCAGGACTTACGATCAAAAAGCGCGCTGTGAGTGTCTTTGATTGCACGAGCAGCGCACAATCAAACGCGCTGCGAGTGTCGGTAAATCGCGCACCGCCGTGCTGAGGAGGAGGGAGCGGAGGCGCTTTTCCCTCGGCGAGCGACGACGAAGTAGGCGGATTCCACGCGCGATTGCACGAGCAGCGCACAATCAAAGAGGTGAATCATGCCGGCTGTCCGCGACGAGGAGTACGCCGCCGTGGTCGACCGAGAGCGTCCGCTCATTCAGGCCACGGCCTATCTCCTCACGGGTGATCCGGTCCGGGCTGAGCGGCTCGTTCAACTGGTCTTCGCGCAGCTGTACGGGCGGTTGCCCACCGTGCACCATCCTCGCGTCGAGGCGCTCAAGGTGCTGGTACGCGCCGCTCGTGGACCCGTCAAGCTGCCCTGGGAACACCGAAAGCGCTTTGAGCTGATGGACGGGCCTCCGCCGGTGCCAGCCGTCGCGCCGATCATGGCCGACCTTGGGAGACTCAGCTACGAACAGCGGGTTGCCATCGTCTTGGACGGCTACGCGGGATTGTCCACCGGCCAGATCGCTGAAATTCTCCAGCGCCCGGTCGAAGCAGTGCTCGGGCTGGCGCAGCAGGCGCGGGAGGCACTTGCCGCCGGACATCGAGACCATTCGAGTGACGAGGCCCTCGCCCAGCAACTCAACGCTGCCCTCCCGTACGACCTGCTCAAGTCAAGCGGGAGCAATGATGACTTGGCCCACGGCCGCCAGCTCATCCATCGACGCCGGCTGCGGCGAGGCTCGGCAACGCTGGTCGCGGTGCTATTGATCGTCCTCGCGGCTGGGATGTTCCTCCCGACGCGTCGACCAGTCCAACCGGTTGGATCGGTCCCGCAGGTGCAATCCTCAGTGCCCATTTCCACGCCGCCGGGGAACTGCGATCCAGCCACGACCCCGGCCTGCCGCTCAACGATCTTGTTCAAATGGCGGTCCGAAATGGCCGAGGTTACTGCGTCCTATCTTGATCCCAGCGGGGAGTACTTCAACGGATTCGGGTACCACTACGACAACCGTTATGACGGGCCTCGGTTTTGGTCAGGCCAGGGTGGTGCGCTCGGGTTCGAGATGTTCCGGCTCGATAAGGGCGCGACGGAGGTGTATCTGCAAGTGGCCACTAGCCGGAGGTTCGCCGTACGTTGCGGTGCCACTACGGGCCAACAGTGTTTCAGCTTCCGGTTCATGGACGGCAATTCCTACCTGATGACCGACTCAACGCTGCTGCGCCGGGGCATAGAGGTTCAGTACAGCCCCAGCGGCCATGAGGTGGTTACCGTGATTGCTCGCAACACCCAGCGCGGTCAGATGCTGGAGATCAGCCGCGGCGATCTGATCAAACTCGTGCAGGACGAGCGGCTGCACTTGCCCAGGCGCTAAACAACCTGTAACTCTCAGGCGGCTAGATCAATCGAGTCGTTGTGATGATCGTCGGGCTTGAGTGGGGTCGGTGCCGGCGTATCGGATTCGTCCTTGTCGCGGCCACGGGGATAGTCGAGCAGGGAGGGAATGATCGCCAGCATCACGATCACGATGACGCCGACAACGGCAAACACCGTGATCAAGAGCTGGATGATGCTCATGGTGCAATGATGGCGCGCCGAACTGTGAAAAGCATCTACCTGAGCTAGGCAATCCCTTAATGATTGAGGCACTTATGATTGAGGCATGAGGCGGGCGCGATGGGTTCCCTCGCCACGGTCGACTCGTAAGAATGGCGGGATGAACGCCTGGGCAGTACACCAACCAGGGCCGATGGAGAGTGAGCCGTTGCGGCGCGTTGACCGCAGGGTGCCCACCCCGCTTTCTCGACAAATTCAAGTCAAGATCAACTGTTGTGGAGTCTGCCGCACCGACCTGCACCTAGCAGAGGGCGACTTGGCGCCCAAGCATCCCAACATCACACCCGGCCACGAGGTGGTCGGCGTTGTCGAAGCCCTCGGGGACGGCGTGAGCCGTTTTGCGCTGGGTGACCGGGTCGGGGTCGCTTGGCTCGGAGGCACCGATGGCAGCTGCAAATTCTGTCGCCGCGGGGCCGAGAATCTGTGCATCGCACCGACCTTCACCGGCTGGGATGGTGATGGCGGCTACGCAGACTTCTGCCTCGTCGACGAGGCATTCGGGTACGCGCTTCCAGCCACTATCGACGATCAGCACGTGGCTCCCCTGTTGTGCGCCGGCATCATCGGCTACCGGGCGCTGATCTGCGCGGCCGTCCCGCCCGGCGGCTCACTAGGTATTTATGGCTTCGGTGGCAGTGCCCACCTCACCGCACAGGTGGCGCTGGCCCAGGGCCTGCGCGTCCACGTCCTGACTCGGGGCGAGGCCAACCGGAAACTGGCGACCGAACTCGGCGCTGACTCCGTAGGCGAGGCCCACGATGCGCCGCCTGAGCTGCTGGATGGGGCGATCTTGTTCGCTCCGGCCGGCGACCTCGTGCCGACCGCGTTGCGAGCGCTGGATCGGGGCGGGACGCTCGCCGTCGCCGGCATCTGGTTGTCCGACATCCCCGCACTCAGCTATGAGGACACGCTCTTCCAGGAGCGGAAGCTTCGGTCCGTGACGGCGAATACCCGTGCTGACGGCGAGACCTTCCTACGGCTGGCGGAGCGGCTCGGCGTACGCGCCACAACCGTGTCCTACCCGATGAGCGAGGCGCCGCAGGCACTGGCAGATCTCAAGCATGGGCGATTCAGCGGAGCTGCAGTGCTGCACAATTGAAGACTTTGCTATCCGACACGATCACGAACGGCCCGGATTTCTGATGGGCCGACGCGGCAGCAGCCACCGACGAGGCGCGCGCCGCCGCTGATCCAGCTCTCGACATCCTCGGCATGGAACCTCGCCGGGCCAACCCAGTTGCGAGCTGTTGCGTCCCAGCGCTCGCCGCTGTTGGGATAGACGACGACCGGCTTGCAGCTGGATTCGCCGGCGATGCGGACCAGAGCGTACGCGTCGGCCGGGTCGATGCAGTTGACTCCGACCGCGATGATCTCCTCGACATCGCGGGCGAGCGAGAACGCCTCGGCCGCCGGCTCCCCGGCTCGGGTCCGGTCCGCGTCGCAGGTGATCGACAACCAGCACGGCTGCAAGCTGCCGTCGATCTCGGCGAGCAGCGCCTCCACCTCAGCAAGGCATGGAATGGTTTCCAGGGCGAGGACGTCGACACCGGCTTCGGCAAGCAACTCGATTCGTGGGCGATGCCAGGTTCGGAGCTCCTCGACCGTGAGGTCATAGTCGCCTCGATACTCCGAACCGTCGGCCAGTGCCGCACCGTACGGTCCAACCGAGCCGGCGATCCAGCGATCGTTGCCGCCTTCGAAACTCGCTCGCGCCTGCCCGGCGAGCCGTACGCTGCGGCGGATCAGCTGCTCGGCCTCAGTTTGGCTGATACCGGCTTGAGCGAACCCGCCTATCGAGGCCTGATATGACGCGGTGGTCACGACCTGAGCGCCGGCATCGAAATAGGTCCGATGCGCTTGAACAATCGCGTCCGGATCGTCATTGAGCAGGCGCGCCGACCACAGCGCGGAGTCAAGGTTGTGACCTTGGGACTCCAGCTCGGTTGCCAGGCCGCCATCCAGCACGACCGGACCGGCGGCAACAGCTTCAGCTAGTGAGATGCTCACCGATCCAACCTAGGTGACTTGTCAGAACGTGGTTTAGCTATAGGTCAACCACGTTCTGACAAGTCGGCGTTGTGGTCGTCGCGGAACTGAAGCCAGTCGCGGGTCAGAGCAAGATCGAAACCAGAGGTGCCGTCAGTGCTGAGGGTGATCAGCCGCTCGCCGACGGCCACCAGTTGCTCGCCGAGCTGTTCGGGGCCATGGCGTGCGGAGGTCGAGCGCTCGATTTCGCCGGGATCGCGTCCGAGCTTGGCGCACCATTCGTCGAGAATGTGGTTCTTGCGGGCCAGCGTCTCAATGTCTCCGAACCCATGCCAGATGCTCGCGTACTCGGCCGCCAGGCGGAGCGTCTTCCGCTCGCCGCCACCGCCGATCAAGATCGGGATCGGTCTCACCGGCGATGGATTCAGCCGGCCGAACCGCGACCGGATCCGCGGTAATGAGTCCCGGAGGGCGTCGAGACGGCTGCCCGCCGTGCCGAACTCGTAGCCGTACTCTGCGTAGTCCTTTTCGAACCACCCCGCGCCAATCCCGAGTATCAGTCGGCCGCCGCTGATGTGATCAACTGTGCGGGCCATGTCGGCCAGTAGGTCAGGGTTGCGGTACGAGTTGCAGGTCACCAGCGCGCTGATCTCTACGCGCTCGGTCTGCTCAGCCCATGCCGCGAGCATCGTCCAGCACTCGAAATGCTTGCCTTCCCGATCGCCGCTCAGCGGAAAGAAATGGTCCCAGGCAAATATCACGTCGACGCCTGCCTCCTCTGCCGCGTCGACCGCGCGCCGCAGGTCCAGATAATCGGCATGCTGCGGCTGCAGCTGAACCCCAATCCGAACGAGGCGGTTGGCGTATGGCAACTCAGACACCAGACTCCTCCCTAAGAGGTGGCGATTGGATCGAAATCCGCCCAGCTCAGCGGTTTCGAATTAGTGTCGGCCATTGTGACGCACCCGGCGACGGGCGAGAATGTCGGCGTTGGCATGTCAGACGATTGGAGGGGCACTCATCCCCCGCATGCATAGCCGTCCGGCGGAGCAGGTGCCGTGAAACATCGCAGTCCTCTGGTCACACTCGCTGCCGTGGCGCTGGCCTTCGCGATCATGTTCACCGTCAACATGTTGAGCGGCCCACCGGGGAGCAGCTCCGCTGGAACCGCAGGCCCATCAGCCGCTCCAACGACTGGCGCAGCCACTAGCCCGTCGCCCCAGCCGACGAAGACTGCTGTTGCCACCTCGTCGGTCAGCGCAAGCGAGAGCGTCGAGGACAACAAGTTCCCCGAGAAGGTGGTGTACGCGGGTCGTACCGACGACGGCTCGGCCACGATTGCCGTCGCCGTGCTCGGCGACCAAGCCGCTGCTTATCTCTGCGATGGCCGCAGCGTCGAGTCCTGGTTTCGCGGCACAGTCGAGGGCGCGGACATCTCGCTGAAAAGCAAGAGCGGAGCGACGCTCCAGGCCACGCTCGATGGCGACCACATCAAGGGCACAGTGGAGATCAAGAACGACACACAGAAGTTCGAGATCAACGAGGCGAACAAGCCGGCAGGCCTGTATCGGGCGCGTGGATCCAAGACGACGATTGGATGGATCGTGCTCGAGGATGGGTCGCAGGTAGGAGTCCAGACGACAGGCACGGACTCCTCTGCTGCGCCCCAGCTCGATCCGGAGAACCCGCAGGTCACAGTTGACGGCGAGAGTCTCAATGCCGCCCTCGTAAACGGTGACGAAGAGCTGTGAGCAGAGGAGACTTCATGGCCAGCATCCCGGTTCCCGCTCCAGAGGCTCCTCTCGCCGAACCGAGCGGCACCAAGATCGGACCAGTGGTGATCGCGTTTGCCATTGGAACTGCGGTCTCCATTGGACTCGGCGTGTACGGAAGGCTTCACACACCCTCGGGCCATGCGGTCAATGTCGCGGGTTTTTCCAGCGGTGCGGCTGCCAAGGCATTCCTGGCCTCAATCGTGATGGCCCTGGCCATCGTCCAGACCATCACGGCGCTGGGAATCTTCGGGCGGATTCCGCTGAGCGGGCCCTGGGTTGGTGCAGTGCATCGCTGGTCCGGACGACTAGCGGTCCTGATCTCGGTACCTGTCGCAGTGCACTGCCTGTACGCCCTGGGCTTCCAGGCCTATGACGGCCGAGTGATTGCGCATTCGCTCTTCGGCTGCTTCTTCTACGGCGCCTTTGTCTTTAAGATGTTGATCTTGACCCGCGATGACTCACCGGCATGGGCGCTGCCGCTGGCCGGCGGGCTGGTGCTCAGTGGCATAACGGCCCTCTGGACCACGGCGGTGTTCTATTTCCTTGTTACATGATCATCAGGAGTTCCCAAGCAGACGGAGCAAACATGAAACCATACGACCGACCGACCGACTCGCTGCCGATCTCTCGGCGTACCGTGATCATGAACGCCGGGCTGGCGGCCGCTGCCCTCGCCGGCCTCAGCTCCTGCACCAACTATTCAACCGCCCCGGCCGCGAGCCATCGGGACTGCCGCCTCTGGCATGGCTCGAGCAGTGCCAGCCGGACCACTCACCGCCGAGGAAACAGACATACCCGTGGGCAGCGGCAAGATCTTCCCTGACGCGCAGACGGTGATCACACAACCGAAGGACGGTGAGTTCAAGGCGTTCAGCGCAGTGTGCACGCATCAGGGCTGCATCGGTGGCCACCGTCACCGACACGATCAACTGCGACTGCCACGGCAGCAAGTACTCGATCACCGACGGTTCGGTTGTCAATCCTCCGGCACCCAACCACTGCCACCGAAGACGATCAAGGTCGACGGAGATACCCTCACCGTCAGCGTAGGCCAGCTGGGAGGTTCAGGACCCTCCAAAGGCAATCATCTCGTTGAGAGTCGCCAGTCGACGGCTCACGAGGGCTTGCGCGCTCACGCTCCATAGCTTCCGCGCAAGCTTCTCGTTCGTGGCCAGCCCGCTCACCTCCAAGTGGATGCCCGTTCGCGTAGTAGCCGCCTGTCACCCCTGCTAGCTCATCTGATGTCGCGAGATAGACCGGCGTCACAGCCGCCCGTTCGGGACTGGATTGCATAGGTCGGGCGGCGGCAAGCATTATGCGACGCCCACCGGCGGCGTGCCGGCCTAGGCTGGTCCGTACGAAGCCTGGGTCAGCGGCGTTGGCAGTGATTCCCTTCCCCTCGAGACGCCTGGCGAGCTCACGGACGAACAAGAATGTTCAGTAGCTTGCTGGTCCGGTAGCTATCGGGAGTAAGCGGGGCGCCAGTGACAACACTGCTCAAATCGACCATCCGCACCTGAGTGTGGACCGCCGATGAGATCGCAACCACTCGCGACGGCGCCGCGGCACCGAAGCTTCGGCAGCAGTAGGTGCGTCAGTAGGAACCCAGCCAGGTGGTTCGTCGCAAAATTTGTCTCGATGCCCTCGTCGGTGAGCACCAGATCGCGGCGCGCTTCTGCAGCATTGAGAATCAGACCGTCAAGGCGCGGCGTCGTGTCCATGACGTGATATGCGAGGGATCTGACCTCCTTCATCAGCGAAAGGTCCGCGGACACCACCTGGAGGTCGGCGTCCCGTAAGCGGCTTCGAATTCGGTCTGCCGCAGCCTCGCCTCGCTCGGTGGTACGCGCCCCGAGCAGGACCCGCGCACCGCGTTCGCAGAGCTGGGTTGCGATCGCCTCGCCCACACCGCTGGTAGCGCCGGTGACAAAAAAGGCGGGTCGGTGCTCAGCACCACCGGACTTCTCAGTCACCGGTGGCTGCGATTCCAGCCTTTTCGATCATGATCACCGCACTGCGCATTGGCACAACCGGACGATGCAGCATTCCGGCCGGAACGCTGAAGGCCTGGTTCGGCCTCAATACAACGGTGTCGTGATCTTGCAGCTCGATGTGAAATTCGCCTTGCAAAAGATAGAAGAACTCGTCCTGCTCGTCGTGCTTGTGCCAGTGGAATTCGCCCTGCATCACACCAAGCCGGACCAGTACATCGCCAACCTGGATCAGGGTCTGGTTGTACCAGGGGTCCTCGACCGTGTCGATGAGCTGCTGGATGTCCATCTTTTCGAGCGTTTCGAAGAGCGGCTGGTAGTGAATGGCATAGCGGTTCAGGTCAGCTGTGGAGGCCTGATCGGTGGGCTCGGTCATCGCAGCTCCTCTCCGTGAGGCTTATCTCAGACTGTCACATCAGTCCAAGTCAGCCTCGCGAACTGAGCGCCGATGAGCAGCAGCGTCGGAGTGGTCAGCTAAATCAGGATGTTGCCACCGCGGCCGACGTTTGATCTCGTCGTAAGGGCCGCGCTCGCCTGACGGAAACTCGACTCCCTCTTTCAGTCAAGCCCGGCATCGTAGGCCAGCAAGGCGATCTGCGTACGGTTGTCCAAGTCCAGCTTGCTCAGAATGCTGCTGACGTGGGCTTTGACAGTCGCGACGCTCATGAACAGCGCAGCCGCAATCTCGGCGTTCGATAAGCCGCCTGCGACAGCCCGCACAACCTCGGTCTCGCGCTCGCTGAGTGCTGCCAGCCGAGCTCGGGCCCGCTGGTGCTGGCCGGCTTCCACTGCTACGCGATCCATCAACCGTCGCATGACCTGCGGTGACATGGCGGGTTCCCCGTTGGCGACGGCGTGGATAGCGGCGACGATCTTGGCCGGTGGCGTGTCCTTGAGCAGAAACCCATTGGCGCCGGCTCTCAGGGCGCGTAAAACATGATCATCGGTGTCGAAGGTGGTGAGCACCAGAACCTCGGGCCGGCTCGATCGGCGCCGCACTCTCGCTGTCGCTGCGATCCCATCGACCTTCGGCATCCGGATATCCATCAAGATCACGTCCGGTGCGTGCGCATCGACCAGACCCATGACCTGATCGCCGTCGGCGGCCTCCCCCACGATCGAGATTCCCTCGACACCGTCCAACATCATGATCAGCCCGGCCCGTACCAGCGCATCGTCGTCGACGATGGCAACTCGAACCGGCGGAGTCATGATGCCCGGCGTGGAAGTGCGGCCCGCAGATAGAACTCCCCGTTCCTAAGACCGTGGTCGAGTCGACCCCCCGCGAGACGGACTCGCTCGGTCATGCCAACGATGCCGGCGCCGCTATCGAGCGACCCAGATGCAGGTCCTGTCGTACGGTTGCGGATCTCGATCAACGCCGCATCGCCACCATTAGCCGAGACCGTCAGGGTGACCGGCTGACCCGGTGCATGCTTGCGGGCGTTGGTCAGTCCCTCCTGAACCAGCCGATACGCCGCTCGAGCGCTCATCGGCGGCAAGCCCGACAGCTCCGCAAGGGCACCCTGCACCGCGACCTGCGTGCCTGCGTAGCGGGATTCCTCGATCAACCGTGGCAGGTCCGCAGCTGTTGGCTGGGGCCAGTCATGATCATCGGAGTCCTCGCGAAGAGCTGTGATGACCTCGCGCAGCTCGTCGAGGGCCTCCTGGATCCCAGCCCTGACTACGCCGGCCGCCTGGGCTCGACTCTCGGGAGTGGCATCCGGCCGATATTCGAGGGCGCCGGCGTAGGTGGCCACGAGGGAGAGCCGATGGGCCAGCACGTCGTGCATCTCGCGGGCAATCCGGGCCCGTTCCGCGGCGCGTGCTTCGGCGATGCGACGCCCCTGCTCCTCCTCGGCTCGCTGCGCGCGAAGCACCAGAGACGCGATCAAGGATGCACGGGCCTGCAACATCGCGCCAACGCCGACCAGTGCTGCGTGGGCGACCACGTCCAAGATCAGCCACCACCCAGCCGACAGCCCGCCCGGTGGACGGAGCCAGCCCTGCACAGCGTGCGCGATCACGCCGAGCGCCGCAACGACCGATCGCGTCACGCAGCGGCCGTCGCTGGGCCACCACGAGTACAGCCAAAGTGGCCGGTGGCGTCGCCGCTGGAGAGAGGGCAGCCAGTGCCACCATGATCAGCGCCACGGGCAGCGGTCGACGCAACAGGATGGGAGTGAGCACGCAGCCCAGCCCGCCCGCAACGGCGTCGATGATCAGACCTAGCGAACTGACTTCCGACGACACATATTCGGCAATGAGAATGATCAGGACGAGGCCCGTGATCGCGACCGTGGTGCCAACGACCAACCGGCGGGTCACCGGCCTCGGACAGGGCGCGACAGTGTCCACACCCCGACCCTAGGCGGGGGTGCGACCGCTCACCACCGACCAAAGTCGGTATCGAGGTCGACAAAGGCAGCGGTCATGGCAGCCAACCGACCGATGTGCGGCGATGATGAGCGGCCTGACGCTTGGGCCATGTCAACAACTGTCGAGCCCACCAGTGTGAAGAGGATCCAGCCGGCTGTACGGCGCTGGCCCGCGGCCTTGACGCTGGCCATCCTCGCGCCGCTCATTGCAGAGCTTGGCGTCGGATCGATCCCGGTCAGCAAGGCCTGGACATTGCCGTTCTTCGGCTACGTCTACAGCGCCGGAGCCCTGCTCATCCGGGAGGTTGTACGCCGCAGGCACCTCGGAGTTGGGTCGATGCTGGCTCTCGGTTTGGCCTATGGGCTTCTCGAAGAAGGTCTGGCGCTCAGCAGCCTGACTAGCACCACGCTGTACCCAGTGGCCGATTGGGCGCCCCGACTACTTGGCTTCAACACCGCGTTCAGCCTGTGGGTTCTGCCCTACCACGCGGTATTCAGCATCGTCGTGCCGATTGTGATAGTCGATTTGATCTTTCCGCGGCTCCGAACCCAGCCATACCTACGCACCAGCGGTCTCATCGTGTGGGCAATCGCTCTCCTGCTCGGCCTCGGCGTAATTCGGCTATCTCTGATCTGGATGGATCCGCATCACGTGGACTCAGCCGCACATCTGGTGGTCGTCGGGGTGCTGGCCGCGGCTCTGGTCGCCTGGGGACTGCTCAGGCATCCGGCGGCACTGCGCGACCGACCCATACCGGGTACCCGATCACTCGTTGCCATGGGTGCGGTCAGTGTCGCCGGCTACTTCGCGCTGCTCATGCAGCTGCCTGGTGCTGAGCACTCGGCCTACCTTCCGGATCGGCTGGCCTGGTTGGCGCCCGTCGTTGCGCTCGCTCTGCTGGCTGCGGGCATCGCCATTTGCCGTCGGTGGTCAACCAGCACACGCTGGTCGCCCGTTCACAGTGCCGCTCTCGTCGCCGGTGCCCTCCCAGCACATTCCTTGCTCGGCCTCGTCGTCCTCCCGCTCGGAACCGTCGATCGGGTCGCGCTCGCAGTAATCATGGCCGCCGAGTTCGGGCTGGGTGTCTGGCTCGTGCGCCGCGCCCGCCATGGCACGTCTGTCGCCTGACAGCGCGGCACCAAAGTGGGACGATGCGTCCATGCCGGGGGAGGATGCCTCCATGCCGCGGGACGCGCGTACGGTCGCCAAGTACGTCCTTGGAGGCTTGGCCCTCGCGGCAATGTTGGCGCTCGCGCCTTTCTTCTTGGCATCCGGTTTGATGGCACCCGGCTGGGCAGTGGGAATCTTCATCGCCGTCTGGCTGGTGCTGTTTGCGCTCGGCGTCTTCTGGATCAGACGCAAGCCGCTATGGGTTGTGCCACTGCCGCTCATCGCAGCCGCGTTCTGGTTCGGCGGCATGAACGCCGGGGCAGCCTGGCTGGGCTGGACGGCGTGACAGTACGGCTCCACTCAGCATCACTTGTCTGGACTGTGCCTCATCTGCAGACGCCGGTATGACCGAACCGAGGCGGAGTATCTCCGAGCGATGGAGCTCAACCCGAGTCTCGCCGATGTCCGAGCGAACTGGGGATCCACAGCCAACCGACTCGGGACGGCCGACGAGGGCGTCGCATCACTCGAACTTGCCATGCGGCTCAACCCCAATAGCCCCGTCTGGTACGGGTGGTTCTACGGCGCGGCGCTCTACGGTGCCGGGCGGTTCGAGGAGGCGGCGGCGGTACTCCATGCCGCCATGGCGCACACGGTCGTCAGTCGCCTGTACCTCGCGGCGTCGCTTTATCGCATCGGTAGCCCGGAGGCGGCCGGCTCCGAGATCGCTTCCGCCCGCGAAGAGGTGCCGGGCATCTCCGTTGCGATGCTGGAACACATCGAGGCGTACCGCGACCCCGGCGATCAGGCGCGTCTAACCGACCCGCTGCTGTCGGCGGGGCTGCCTGCCTGAACCCCGACCGGCAGCGCTCCCGCCACGGTCGTCCCGGCACCGGGCGCCGACCTGATGTCGACTTCCCCACCGATAGCGGCGAGCCGCTCGGAATGTGCCCAGGAACTTGTCGAAGGGCATTCCGCCGCGCTTCCACAAGCTCAGCGCGCATCCCGAAGCTCAGGGCATTCGGGAGTTTCGCCAGACGTCAACCGCCAAGGCCGTAAACGCCGCAATCCACAGAACCGCACCCACCCTTGCCAGCACGACGACATCCATAAAGGTGGCCAACCCGACCAACGCGGCAGCAGCTAACAGAGCAGCGGTCCACTTCGAGAGTGTTCCTGAGCGCCATACCGCAACACTCATGACGAGCAGGCCGATGTGGTAGGTGATGCCACCAAGGAAGACGGGAATCCAGCCAGGTTCGGCGAAAACCTGATCAAAGAGGAGCAGCACTTCTTGATCATGGCCCTGACTGATCAAGATACCGGCAGCGGGCATCATGAACGTGGCGTAGCCGGTGCCCGGTAGCAGACAGCCAGCTCCAACGACTAAAACGACCAGTCCAACGAGGGCCGAGCGCCGGGCACGAGTGCGCGCGACGATCGCGTAGAGCGCGAACATGCCAAGGATCACCAGCGTGAGGGCGTAAACCCCCAGACTCGTCGCCAGTCGGAAGCTGGCGCTGTTCGCACCGAGAGCGAACTCTCGATTGTGTGCGGGGTCGGTGGGTGGGTGGACAGAGAAGACGGAAGGTATCGACATCAGCGCCGCGAGACCGAATGCAATCGCGCCAGCTCGGAGTCGTTGATCAACTTTGGGCGTGAGCGTCGGCGTGGTTGTCATGGCGGGCCTCAGCGTACCGGTGAAGATCAGCTTCGGACTCAGCCCTGTCGAAACCAACGTGAACGTAGGTTACGGTCGGTCTGCACAGGTTGCAGAGGCTGTTGGGTTTGTCGTGGAGCGATCCGCGGGTAGCGGAGCCGCGGCACGCGGGCGTCGGACCATAGTGGCCTCGGGATTTCCTGCTGGCCTTGATCAGCTCCGGCTTCGCCAGATCTTGAGCAGGTTGGCGGTTGCGGTGGCAAGTTCGGCTTCGGCTTGGGCGGCTTCGATGCCTTGGCAGGAGAACTGGCGGAGTTGGTGTCTGTCTTTGAGGTGTCCATTCACCGGTTCTACGGTGACGCCGCGATGGGACGATCCGACGACCGTCGATACAGCTGTGGTGGGAGACGTCCAGCTCATCGGCGTGGTCCTCTTGGGCCGGGATCATGCGGGTGGGTGATCTGATGCGACTCGACGGAACGCCCGAGATGCGCTCGTTGACCGGACCTGGTTGATCGGGTGACATCGCTGGGGTCGAGTTGAGCGCCCGCGGCGACAGCCTGGTTAGTGGTGGCAACGACGTCGTCGGCAAGGTTGATCAGTCCGCGCCTGGGTGCTCCTCGTCTACCGGGACCGGTTCGCATACAACCAGCGGAACGGTGCCGCCTGCACCTGGGGGTACGGCACGTGGCAGACCCAGGGCAACCGCGGCAGTGGCGCTTCGTCGACGGCGGCGGCATCGCTCCTAACGGAGCGAACACCAAGCCTGGGGAGGTGCACGACTCACCTGGTCGCTCTACCGCGACACGCTCACCCTTGGCTCGGTCGACGGTGCCATTTCGCCCGAGAACTATTTCGGCCATCCGTGGCGCCGCGTCAGCAGCGCCCCGAAGGTCGATCGCCTCTTTCCCAAGTGCCAACTTCCGGAGGAAGGCATCCCGCGCTAGGCCTGCCCGCCCAAGTGGGCACAGCGGGTCGGATCGAGGTCGGGGCGTGAATACTCGATGCAGGCTGGAGTCGGACTTAGTTACCCAAGAGGCTCGGCTGCGAGCACGTGGGCCGCCAGTCTGCTCCGTGGCAAGTCCGTCCCACTTCCCGGCCGCCCATCATCGTTGACCCCTCCCTTGCTGGAACTCCTGGTCACCAGAGCACCCGAAATGGGAGAGTGCTTCCGCAGCCACACGATCTTCTCGATCACCTCCGCCTGGGCCTCCTTCGGCGAGTGGTACGGCCGGCTGGAGCGGTACTTCGACCCGTCCAGGCCGTCAGCCTGATAGCGACGCAGCCAGCCGTCGTAGCACTGCCGGCTGATCCCGTAGTAGCGGCAGCTCGCCGCCACGTTGAAGCTGACTTCCTCCACATGCCGCAACACGGCCAGGCACCGCTGCGCCCGCCGCTCCAGCTCACGCTCAGTCACTAGATGATCCCCTCGGTTGGGGAGACCCAGACTGTCAATAAGCTCCGTCAATTTTGGACCCAGAATCGTTAACTTGAGGTGCAGGCGCCACGGCGCTGGTTGAGTTGTATA
>CAVUEO010000009.1:0-43237 GCA_963740515.1 uncultured Actinomycetota bacterium | reverse complement strand
GCCACCTCCTGAGGCGCCTCAGCCGGTGCCAGGTGCGCCACCCCGTCCAGGATTTGCAATGCGCCGCGCTGTACGCCATCTGCGATCTCGCGGAGCAGGTCCGCCGGGGTCGCGAAGTCCTCAGCCCCCGCCACAGCGAGCACCGGAACAGCAATCTCCCCCAGCCGGGAGCGAACATCGAAGTCGGCCAGCGCCTCGCACGCAAAGGCGTACGCCTCAGCGTCCGCGGCGCGTAAGGACTCCAGCAACCGAGCGCCGGCCTCTGGCTCCCGATCGAGGAACCCAGGCGCAAACCACCGCTCAACCGACCGATTGACCACGACGGTGGTGCCCGATGCGCGAACCCGCGCGGCCCGCTCCCGCCAGCCTTCGGCGTCGCCGATCTTGGCTCCGGTGCAAAGCAGGACCGCGGCGATGATTCGGTCAGGCGCATCCAACAGTGCCTGAAGCCCGACCGCACCGCCGAGTGAGTCGCCCGCGTAGTACAGCCGGCCACCAGGCTCGCCACGGTCTGTCAGCACCCGATCGGCGAATGCCAGCACGCCGGCGGCGAGCTCTGTCATCGTGAACCCGGCCGATACTGGCTCGGTGTTTCGGCCGTGACCAGGCAGGTCCCATGCGACGACGTGGAATCGCTCTCCGAGCAGGGCCGCACTGGCCGACCACAGGGCGCTGGCGGACGTGCCGATTGAAGTACCCAGCAGCAGCAGCGGTCCGGCACTCGGGTCGCTCAGCTGCACTCCGCTGATCCGGGGAACGCTCATCGGACCGCTCCAGGGCCGCTGACCAGCCCGAGCCAAAACCCGGTCGATGATGAGCTCCGTGGCGCCCAGATACTCCTTGCTCGGCTCGGCAGCGCCCAAGGTACTCCTCGCTCCGCTCGGTGGCGACCAGGTCGGCCATCGCTTGCTGCTCTGCGTCGATACCGGCTGCTGCGGCCAGGTTGGCGGCCATGCGATCTTCGTCGACGACCAGCCCGGTGATCAACTCCGACGCCTGCGAAGCCGCCACCACTGTTCGGCGAGCGAGGTCACGCAGCGTGGCCCACTCGGCGTGCCAGGATCCGTCCGGCCGTTCGTCGACGTTGGTTGCGGCGGCGAGGTGCAGGGTCGAGGCAAGCGGCGGTCCAGTCAGCGCCGCGCGGCGGATCAGCACCGAGAGCACCGGGTTGTTCTTTTGCGGCATGGTCGACGAGCCGCCGCCGCTGCCTTCGGCCAGCTCGGCGATCTCCGGCCGGGACAGTGTGGCCACGTCCGTAGCGATTCGTCCGTACGCGTCGATGCAGCCAACCAGGGCATCACCTGCGGCGGTGATCACGCTCCGCGAGGTGTGACGACTGCAGGAGCCAGCCCGAGCGCACTGCCGACCCACTCGACCAGCCGCCACGACACACGCGCCGGTTCCGTTAGCCCGCGGAGCCGCGCCAGTTCGGTGGACGCGGCGAGGGTGCCCGCCGCCCCACCGACCTGCACCCGAAGCCGGGATCGTGCGCCTGCGAGCGCCTCTGCGGCGTCCAGCAGACCGGTGAGCCAGCTGGCCGCCTTGAGGCCGAATGTGATCGGTACGGCGTGCCGGGTCAGCGTGCGACCAACCATCGGTGTGGACCGGCGTTGGAGACGAGTCCACACAGGCCCTCGACCTGACTCCGCAACTCGTCGTCCAGCCGGTCGACGACGTCACGTAAGCAAATCATCAATGCCGTGTCGAGGACGTCCTGACTGGTGAGCCCGCGATGCACCCAACGCGCGGGTTCGGAGTCAGCCGCTCGCGCAGCAAGTGGACCACGCCGATCACTGGGTTGCCGCCGGCCTCCGCACGGTCAGCCAGGGCCGCCAGGTCGTCCTCGCTCAGCAGCCCGGATCTCGGCCTGCGCCTCCGCCGGAGCGATCTTGTGTTCGACCAGCGCCTCCTGCCACGCATCCTCGACCGATTCCATCGCCGTCAGCAGAGCTGACTCGGACATCAGGGCACCCGCTCGGGCGTCCCCGGGCCCGAACGGGCGCCCGTCCCCGGACCTGTATGGGCGAGTCACTTCTCAGTGCCCCGGGTAGCGCAAGAAGACTGTGTCCGCTCCCCCTGGAGGACGATGTCGAACCGGAACCCGTCTTCATCGGCCTGCGAGATCGGCGTCTCGTTCAGGCTCGGGCAGCGAGGACAGCAGCGGGTTGGCGTCCAGCACGGCGGCGTCTTGCGGTAGGTAGGCCCGGGTGAACAGCCGATTGGGCAGCCCGCGAGCGAACACTGCGATGGCGAAGAACGCCGCCTTGCCGGCCTCGGCACCGGGTTTGAGCGTGGTGAAGGTGTAGCTGCCGGTGTCATCGGTGGACGCACGCCCCCAGCCGGTGAACGTCCAGCCATCGCGGCGCAGGGACCCCTCCTGCTGAACGACCGACCCGCCTTCACCGAGCTGCCAGAGCTCGAGCAGCGCGTCCGGCACCGGCTGCCCGGCGCCGTCGGTGACCCGGCCGTACAACCGGACGGCCCGCGGATGACCGGGTGGCACCAGCTCGCTGTCCCGGTGGTACGGCAACGCGTACCCGAAGAACGGGCCGACCGTCTGGCCCGGGGTGGGCGGCAGCGCGGGGCTCACGCCGCGTCCTCCTCGTCCATCGGCGTACGCCGGCGCCCAGTCAGGACAATGTCCCAGCGATATCCGGTGTTCCACTCGTGCTGGCTCACGTCATGGTCATAGCAGGCCACCAGCCTGTCCCGAGCGTCGGCATCGACGACGGTCTGCAGGTCTGGATCGAGTGGGAGCAGCGGGTCGCCGGGGAAGTACATCTGGGTGATCATCCGTTCGGTGAATTCAGTGCCGAACAGCCAGAAGTGGATGTGTGCCGGGCGCCAGGCGTTGCGGTCTCTTCCACGGATACGGCCCCGGCTTGATCGTGGTGAACCGGTAAGACCCGTCGTCGGTGGTCAGGCACCGGCCCACCCCGGTGAAGTTCGGATCAATCGGTGACGGATGCTGGTCAGCGCTTATGCAGTACCGGCCGCCGGCGTTGGCCTGCCAGATCTCCACCAGCTGGCCCCGGACCGGCCGGCCCTCGCCGTCCAGCACCCTGCCGGTGACGATCATCCGCTCCCCGATCGGCTCACCACCGTGCTGGATCGTCAGGTCGGCCTCGATGGCGTGCACATCCCGATGGCCGAAGCACGGCGCCCACAGCTCGATCGTCTCCGGATCGGCGTGACGCAAGTCCTTGGTCGGGTGCCGCAGGATGGTGCTCCGGTACGGCGGGTAGTCCAGCCGGGGCTGAGTTCAACCACACCTGAAGCCCGGTAGCTGGCCTCGATCTCCTGGATCTCGGCGGTGATCACGGCCTGGCTGGTCGCGGCGCTGTCGGAGTCGGTCGGCAGGGCATGATCGAAGGTTTCTGCGGTCGTGGCCTCGGCGGAGGGGCTTGTCACCCCGCGAACGCTACCGAGTCGCTCGCAATGCGGCGACGCTACACTTCCGCTGAGCGGAAGGTGCGAGATGGTGGGCAATGCTTCCACAGCAGGCCGACCCGTGACGTCGCGCGTGCTGGGCCTGCTGGGCGCGTTTGACCCCGAGCACCGCCAGCTGACCTTGACCGAGCTGGCCGCCCGTGCCGACCTCTCCCTGCCCACCGCGCATCGGTTGGTCGCAGAACTCGAGGCCTGGGGTGCTCTTGCCCGCCGCGAGTCGGGCGCGTAGTCATCGGCCGTCGCGTATGGGACCTCGGGTTGCTGGCACCGGTGCAAACGGGTCTGCGGCAGGTCGCCGAGCCGTTCCTGCACGACATCTACGCCGCGACACTCGCCACCGTCCACCTCGCCGTACGGGAAGGGCTCGAGGTGCTCTACCTCGACCGGCTTTCCGGTCACCGATCAGTGCCGATCGTCAGCCGGGTTGGTACGGCTGCCGGCGCACGCCACGGCGGTCGGCAAGATCCTCCTTGTCCACGCACCGGACGACGTGCAGGAGGCGGCGTTGAGATCGCTGACCAAGGTCACCCCGTACACGATCACCAATCCGGCGACCTTCCGCCGGCAGCTGGCCCGGGCGCGCATTGAGGGCTACGCGACGACGTCGGAGGAGATGAGTCTCGGCGCCTGCTCAGTCGCCGTCCCGATCATGAAGAATGTTGAGGCCATCGCCGCCGTTGGGCTGGTCGTCCGCAGCCTCAAACGTGATCGCTCACGGCTCGTGGCATCGCTGCGGACCGCTTCCGAGGGGATCAGCCGCAGTCTGGCCTGACCGAGCACCTGGCGTCGGACCTGCATTCCTGCCGCATAACGGTCCGCGCCGGGCTCATCAGCGTCGAGGTGCTTCATGATCAGCTTCGCCACCTCCTGAGGCGCCTCAGCCGGTGCCAGGTGCGCCACCCCGTTCAGGATTTGCAATGCGCCGCGCTGTACGCCATCTGCGATCTCGCGGAGCAGGTCCGCCGGGGTCGCGAAGTCCTCACCCCCCGCCACAGCGAGCACCGGAACAGCAATCTCCCCCAGCCGGGAGCGAACATCGAAGTCGGCCAGCGCCTCGCACGCAAAGGCGTACGCCTCAGCGTCCGCGGCGCGTAAGGACCCCAGCAACCGAGCGCCGGCCTCTGGCTCCCGATCGAGGAACCCAGGCGCAAACCACCGCTCAACCGACCGATTGACCACGACGGTGGTGCCCGATGCGCGAACCCGCGCGGCCCGCTCCCGCCAGCCTTCGGCGTCGCCGATCTTGGCTCCGGTGCAAAGCAGGACCGCGGCGATGATTCGGTCAGGCGCATCCAACAGTGCCTGAAGCCCGACCGCACCGCCGAGTGAGTCGCCCGCGTAGTACAGCCGGCCACCAGGCTCGCCACGGTCTGTCAGCACCCGATCGGCGAATGCCAGCACGCCGGCGGCGAGCTCTGTCATCGTGAACCCGGCCGATACTGGCTCGGTGTTTCGGCCGTGACCAGGCAGGTCCCATGCGACGACGTGGAATCGCTCTCCGAGCAGGGCCGCACTGGCCGACCACAGGGCGCTGGCGGACGTGCCGATTGAAGTACCCAACAGCAGCAGCGGTCCGGCACTCGGGTCGCTCAGCTGCACTCCGCTGATCCGGGGAACGCTCATCGGACCGCTCCAGGGCCCTGACCGGCCCGAGCCAAAACCCGGTCGATGATGAGCTCGGTCGCGCCCAGATACTCCTTGCTCGGCTCGGCAGTGCTCAGATACTCCTCGCTCCCGCTCGGCAGTGCCCAGATACTCCTCGCTCCGCTCGGTGGCGACCAGGTCGGCCATCGCTTGCTGCTCTGCGTCGATACCGGCTGCTGCGGCCAGGTTGGCGGCCATGCGATCTTCGTCGACGACCAGCCCGGTGATCAACTCCGACGCCTGCGAAGCCGCCACCACTGTTCGGCGAGCGAGGTCACGCAGCGTGGCCCACTCGGCGTGCCAGGATCCGTCCGGCCGTTCGTCGACGTTGGTTGCGGCGGCGAGGTGCAGGGTCGAGGCAAGCGGCGGTCCAGTCAGCGCCGCGCGGCGGATCAGCACCGAGAGCACCGGGTTGTTCTTTTGCGGCATGGTCGACGAGCCGCCGCCGCTGCCTTCGGCCAGCTCGGCGATCTCCGGCCGGGACAGTGTGGCCACGTCCGTAGCGATTCGTCCGTACGCGTCGATGCAGCCAACCAGGGCATCACCCGCGGCGGTGATCACACTCCGCGAGGTGTGCCACGGGACTGCAGGAGCCAGCCCGAGCGCACTGCCGACCCACTCGACCAGCCGCAACGACACCCGCGCCGGTTCCGTTAGTCCGCGGAGCCGCGCCAGTTCGGTGGACGCGGCGAGGGTGCCCGCCGCCCCACCGAGCTGCACCCGAAGCCGGGATCGTGCGCCTGCCAGCGCCTCCGCGGCGTCCAGCAGACCGGTAAGCCAGCTGGCCGCCTTGAGGCCGAATGTGATCGGTACGGCGTGCTGGGTCAGTGTGCGACCAACCATCGGTGTGGACCGGTGCTCGGAGACGAGTCCACACAGGCCCTCGACCTGACTACGCAACTCGTCGTCTAGCCGGTCGATGACGTCACGTAAGCAAATCATCAGTGCCGTGTCGAGGACGTCCTGACTGGTGAGCCCGCGATGCACCCAACGCGCGGGTTCGGAGCTCAGCCGCTCGCGCAGCAAGTGGACCACGCCGATCACTGGGTTGCCGCCGGCCTCCGCACGGTCAGCCAGGGCCGCCAGGTCGTCCTCGCTCAGCAGCCCGCGGATCTCGGCTTGCGCCTCCGCCGGAGCGATCTTGTGTTCGACCAGCGCCTCCTGCCACGCATGCTCGACCGATTCCATCGCCGTCAGCAGAGCCGAATCGGACATCAGGGCACCCGCACGGGCGTCCCCGGGCCAGAACAGGCGCCCGTCCCCGGGCCTGTAAGTGCGAGTCACTTCTCAGTGCCCCGGGTAGCGCAAGAAGACTGTCTCCCGCTCCCCCTGGAGGATGATGTCGAACCGGAACCCGTCTTCGTCGGCCCGCGATATGAGCGTGGCCCGTTCGGGCTCGGGCAGCGAGGACAGCAGCGGGTCGGCGTCCAGCACGGCGGCGTCTTGCGGTAGGTAGGCCCGGGTGAACAGCCGATTGGGCAGCCCGCGAGCGAACACTGCGATGGCGAAGAACGCCGCCTTGCCGGGCTCGGCACCGGGTTTGAGCGTGGTGAAGATGTAGCTGCCGGTGTCATCGGTGGACGCACGCCCCCAGCCGGTGAACGTCCAGCCATCGCGGCGTAGGGACCCCTCCTGCTGAACGACCGACCCGCCTTCGCCGAGCTGCCAGAGCTCGAGCAGCGCGTCCGGCACCGGCTGCCCGGCGCCGTCGGTGACCCGGCCGTACAACCGGATGGCCCGCGGATGACCGGGTGGCACCAGCTCGCTGTCGCGGTCGTACGGCAACGCGTAGCCAAAAAACGGGCCGACCGTCTGTCCAGGGGTGGGCGGCAGCGCGGGGCTCACGTCTTGTCCTCCTCGTCCATCGGCGTACGCCGGCGCCCGGTCAGGACAATGTCCCAGCGATATCCGGTGTTCCACTCGTGCTGGCTCACGTCATGGTCATAGCAGGCCACCAGCCTGTCCCGGGCGTCGGCATCGACGACGGTCTGCAGGATTGGATCGAGTGGGAACAGCGGGTCGCCAGGGAAGTACATCTGGGTGATCATCCGTTGGGTGAATTCAGTGCCGAACAGCGAGAAGTGGATGTGTGCCGGGCGCCAGGCGTTGCGGTGGTTCTTCCACGGATACGGCCCCGGCTTGATCGTGGTGAACCGGTAGGACCCGTCGTCTGTGGTCAGACACCGGCCCACCCCGGTGAAGTTCGGATCAATCGGTGACGGATGCTGGTCACGCTTATGCAGGTACCGGCCGCCGGCGTTGGCCTGCCAGATCTCCACCAGCTGGCCCCGGACCGGCCGGCCCTCGCCGTCCAGCACCCTGCCGGTGACGATCATCCGCTCCCCGATCGGCTCACCACCGTGCTGGATCGTCAGGTCGGCCTCGAGGGCGTGCACATCCCGATGGCCGAAGCAGGGCGCCCATAGCTCGATCGTCTCCGGATCGGCGTGCCGCAAGTCCTTGGTCGGGTGGCGCAGGATGGTGCTCCGGTACGGCGGGTAGTCCAGCCGGGGCTGAAGTTCAACCACGCCTGAAGCCCGATAGCCGGCCTCGATCTCCTGGATCTCGGCGGTTATCAAGGCCTGGCTGGCCGCGGCGCTGTCGGAGTCGATCGGCAGGGCATGATCGAAGGCTTCTGCGGTCGTTGCCTCGGCATTGGGGCCTGTCACTCCGCGAACGCTACAGAGTCGCTCGCAACGCGGCGATGCTACGCTTCCGCTGGGCGGAAGGTGCGAGATGGCGGGCAATACCTCCACGGCAGGCCGAACCGTGACGTCGCGCGTGCTGGGCCTGCTGGGCGCGTTTGACCCCGAGCACCGCCAGCTGACCTTGACGGAGCTGGCCGCCCGTGCCGAACTCTCGCTGTCCACCGCGCATCGGTTGGTCGCAGAACTCGAGGCCTGGGGTGCCCTTGCCCGCCGCGAGTCGGGCGCATACGTCGTCGGCCGCCGCCTCTGGGACCTCGGGTTGCTGGCACCGGTGCAAACGGGTCTACGGCAGGTCGCGGAGCCGTTCCTGCACGACATCTACGCCGCGACACTCGCCACCGTCCACCTCGCCGTACGGGAGGGGCTCGAGGTTCTCTACCTCGACCGGCTTTCAGGTCGACGCTCGGTGCCGATCGTCAGCCGGGTTGGTACTCGGCTGCCGGCGCACGCCACTGCGGTCGGCAAGGTCCTCCTTGCCCATGCACCGGACGACGTGCAGGAGGCGGCGTTGAGATCGCTGACCAGGGTCACCCCGTACACGATCACCAATCCGGCGACCTTCCGCCGGCAGCTGGCCCGCGTCCGCATCGAGGGCTACGCGACGACGTCGGAGGAGATGAGTCTGGGCGCCTGCTCAGTCGCCGTCCCGATCATGAAGAGTGTTGAGGCCATCGCCGCCGTTGGGCTGGTCGTCCGCAGCCTCAAACGTGATCGCTCACGGCTCGTGGCATCGCTGCGGACCGCTGCCGAGGGGATCAGTCGCAGTCTGGCCTGAGGGTGAGCGTCGTCATGGAATTTTCTTGCCCCCGAAGCCCACGTTTGCCGTCACTAGACGGCTGGAGAGTGTTCCGAGGGCCCGTTCACACCGCGCTTCCCGTCCCAAGACGGCTCGCGTTGTCCCTCGCGGATGCCCTGCTGACAAGATGCATCACATCGAACAAAGACCGCAACGAGGAGACCGGCGTGAGCTTCGAGTACCTTGCCGACCCGTCCCGACCGACTTGGGCGGGATGGCTGCCTGGCAAGCCGGCGACCTATTTCCTCGGCAAGGGAGAGGGAGAGCACGCGGTTTGCTGCACGCCTGTCGGGTCGAGCAGGCGGCGCACATGATGGGCGTCGCGAGCGGCGGCTTCGAGCGGTTCTTCCAGCAGATGGGCGCCCCGGCCGACACGATCGATCCGGACTCGCCGCCATTCATCCCGGACTTTCCGCGAATGCAGGCGGCCGCCGAGGCCTACCGGATGGAATTCCGGCCGGACTTCACCTGGCCGGATGCCTGAGGACGTGGTCGCCCCGGCTGTGCCGTGGCCGCCGCCGGCGCATGCCTTGCCGCTGCCGGCAGCCCGTCCTGCAGTCGAGGGTGTTCGCGTATTCCCTGGCGTGCCGTACGCGGCGATCCCGCGAATCCGGCCGCTGGAACTCGACCTCTACCTGCCGGCCAGGGCGGCCGCACTCGTTCCTGCTGTGGTGTTCCTGCACGGCGGGGGCTGGCAACTCGGCAGCAGGCATAGCGCTGGGGTCGCGTACGCCGAATGGTCGCCCAGCCCGTTCGAACGCCTAGCGCAGGCGGGGATCGCGGTCGCCAGCGTCGACTACCGGCTGACCGGCGAGGCGCAGTGGCCGGCGCAGCTGTACGACGCCAAGGCGGCGGTTCGCTGGCTGCGAGCACGAGCCGATGAGATCGGGATTGACGCAACACGCATTGCTGCCTGGGGTGAGTCCGCCGGCGGGCACCTGGCCGAATTGCTGGGTCTGACCGGCGCCGACCTCGATGGCGAAATCGGGATCGTCGGCCCCTCCAGCGCAGTGGTCGCCGTTGCCGCGTGGTACGCCCCGTCCGACCTGGCCACCGTCGCCGAGGACATCGACTCGATGGCGGACGACTCCCGCGAAGCCCAGCTGGTCGGCGCACCGCTGCCCACTGTGCCGGACCGCGTCGCCCAAGCCAGCCCGCTCAGCCACGTACGGGCCGGTGTGCCGCCGTTCCTGCTGCTGCACGGGCGCGACGACCAGTTCATCCCGTGCTCGCAGAGTGAGCGACTGCGCGATGCGCTGCAGCAGGCGGGGAACGCGGTTGAGCTCGAGATCTACTCCGGGTCCGACCACATGTGGCGAGGTGCGCCTGACGTGGCAGCTGACGCTCTGGACCGCACTGTCGACTTCCTGCGGCGGATGCTCTGACGGCCGCTGGTCGCGTAATAGCCGCCGGTCGTTCCCGCTTCACCACCGGTAGTCACCGCTCTCAGGCGTAGAGACGGGCCCCGCTTGCGCGCTGCGCCGCCAGCCGGACGGGCGCGTTGGCGGCCCCGTAGCCGTCGTAGCCGCCGTTCCGCTGGACCACCTCGAAGAACACCTCGCCCACCGTGGCGGTGTAGAAGTGCACGAACTCTCCGCCCGCCTCTCGGTCGTAGAGGAGACCGAGCTCACGCAGTTGGGCGACGGTCTCAGGGGCGAGGTCGAACCGGGCGACCAGGTCGTCGTAGTAGTTGTCCGGGACGGTGAGGAACTCCAGCCCACGGTCCCGAGCCTCTCGGGCGAGGTCGACGATGTGGTCGGTGCTGAAGGCGACGTGTTGCGGCAGTCCGGACGCTCCAAGACCGGCGGAGCGACGTTCAGCGGCACCCGTCCCGTCCGCATCACCTGGCTGCGGACGAGTCCACGGGCCCGGCCACCGCAGCCAAGCCTGAGGGCGAAGCGGTTCGGGCTGGCTTCCGCCGCACAGCCCATCGTTTGCCTCGTCGGCCGCGTCGCAGGATTCAGAGGTCCGTTGTCACCACGCCAATGATCTGGTGGCCACCGTCGACTAGCGGTATCGCAGGCCACCGGTCGAACGCGCCGCAGGGATGGCTGACTCCGAACGACCACACCTCGCCCAAGTCGACCTGCAGCTCCTCTGTTACACGGAGAAACGCATGCTGATCATTGAGCTTCGTAACTCGCACACCCGGCTCGTCGCTTCGTCGACGGTTGTGACCGTACCTTCCGAGGACGACGGGAAGTTGATCATCGAAGGGCACATCACGTCGACCGAAGCCCACGATCGCAAGGGTCGGCTCTGGCCGCGACAGCACACTGGCTAACAGCTCGAACGCCGGCCGCAGCCATGGCCCCGTCGGGCTCCCGCGCCCGTCCAAGGGCGACGTGCGCCGATAGATGCCGTGGTCGTGGGTCAGGTAACAGCCGCTTCGCAGCACGGTCTGCACCGGGAAGCTGAAGCGGTCAGGACCGAGCCGCGCAACGACCCGGTCGAAGTACGAGCTGCCGCCGGCACTGACGAGTGGCACCCGGCCGGCCGCGAAAAGTCCCGCGGCATGCAGCCGGTGAGCGGTCTGAGCGATCGACTCGAGATACAGCTCCAAGCCGGCGGGCTCGCCCGTCGCGGCCCCGGGCATCAGGCCTTCAAAGCCGGCCACGCCGACGAGGCGCAGGTGCTCGGACTCGTTGACCGCCCGCGCCACGCCGAGGCCCTCCTCGAGGCTTCTCACACCGGTGCGACCGCCTACGTATCCCACCTCAACGAGCACGTCCAGCAGCCCGGCCGGACCGGCCCGGCCGCACTCCCGATCCAGCAGCTCGACCGACGCCACACTGTCGACGTAGCAGGAGAAGCCCGTGTCTTCCTCACCGAGCACATGGGTCACAATCCAGCGGATCGCCACAGGATCGACGAGCAGATTAGCGAGCAGAATATGTGGGACTCCGATGGCCAGCAGGCCCCTGACCTGCGCCGCGGTCGCCGCTGTCGCTCCCCAAGCTCCCGCTTCCATCTGTCGCCGGATCAGCTGCGGCGATAGGGATGTCTTGGCGTGCGGAGCCAGCTCGACTCGATGCTGGCGGCAATAGTCAGCCATCGTGGTGATGTTGTGGACCAGCTCTTCCTCATGAAGTACCAGAGCCGGATACTCCAGGTCTCGCAGGGCATTCCACCCCAGATCGCCGACGCGCGTCACGGGTATGCCGGCCGGCAGCGGCAGGCCCTTGAAGCGTCTATCGGTCACGTCATCCGGCAGCGTCATCCGGCAGCGTCAGGCGAAGCGGCCGGTGCTGTGAGGTCGAGGGCCATCAGTGCCCTTTGCACGATCTCGGTGGGGGTGCCGCCGATATCGATGCTTACGCCGTCCTCGTCAGCTGTCAGCGGCTCAAGCGTTTCCATTTGGGATGTGAGCATCGAGGCCGGCATGAAGTGGTCGGTCCGGGCGCCTATCCGGGCTGCTAGCGTTTCGGGGCTTCCGTGGAGGTGCAAGAACCGGACTCGGGCATCCGCGGTTCGCAGGATGTCCCGATAGCTCCGGCGAAGCGCGGAGCAGGTGACGACCTGGTTTCCTCCGGTCTCGTCGATGCGCTGGCAGATTCGTCGCAGCCAGGGCGCCCGGTCGCTGTCGGTTAGCGGGATCCCAGCCGCCATCTTGGCGACGCTCTCTGGGTTGTGAAGGTCATCCGCCTCGGTCTGCTTCCAGCCCAAGTCTTGAGCGAGCAGTCGAGCGATGGTGGTCTTGCCCGACCCGGCAACGCCCATGACGATGATGACGGTCTTGTCGGGCACGGTCATCCCTCGAGTCCTGCGAGGTCTGGTTCGCGTCCATCGGATTCGCCGATCCGATTGTCGGTTTGTGGTGAGCCCAGTCGATAGAGGACCTCGCCGGCGTGCGGTTCGACGAAGGTGTCGGGGTCGGCCTGGTATGCGGCGATGTCGACATCGGCAGGGTTGAGGTAGTTGAGGTTCACCGAGCGCACGACCTCCTCGGGAATGCCAGTAGCCAGGGTGACCGTGACGCGGTTCCGTTCGCCGTTCTCGGCGCTCCACGTGCCCTGGCCACGCAGGTGAGTCGAGTGCGCCAGGTCGCCCCAAGGCTCGTCCTTGAACCTCTCCCATTGGCCCAGGAAGTAGTCGCGGTTGTGATAGCCGATGTCAGCGATCTGCGGATGCATCACCGATATCTGGGTGATGTGCGGGGCGTAGATGATCACCTCACCGCCGTCGGCGACGATCGGCTCCAGCTTGTAGAAGCCCTTGGCGGCGGTCCAGATGTCCTCGTACTTGGTAGGCATGATCGAGAGCACCCGACGGATCGGCCTTTCCAGGTAAGTGATGTGCGTCTGTGCCGAGATCTCCGCACAAGCTGCCCAGGCGTCCTCCGGAGTCCCGAACGCGGCAGCATGCAACGTGTCGGTGCCCGAGGCGACCACCAGGCACAACCCCAGCCGCCGGGCCGGGATCATGGTGGCAGCTTCGTTGACGAGGGCTCGGACAGGGGTGACGCCGCGGGTGCCGATCATCTCGGCGCTGGTGATCAGCGCGCCGACCCAGTGTGAGAGATTGATCAACTCGGGCCCAGAGACACCAGGAAAGAAATACTTGTTGCCGCCGGAGAATCCGACGACCTCGTGGGGGAAGACCGGTCCCACCACGATTGCCACATCGGCCTCGGCAACATGGCGATTGATACGCACCTCGACCGTAGTATCGGTCATCAATCCGCCGGTGAGTTCGCTGAGCCGGTCAGCGCCGATCACCCCCAACGACGTGAAGGTTTCGGCCCGCCAGGACTCGTGGTTGATGATGGTCCAGCCGGGATAGGTGTCCTCGCTCGCCCCAGCGCTATAGCCCAGGTGGCGCGCCAGATGATCTTCACTCATGCCCTGATGCGTGCCAAGGGCGATGACCACCGTCACCTGCTTGGCCCGGCCGGCCAGGGCACCGTGCGCCGCCTGCAGCAACAAGGGCAGTGGGCAGGTCCGGGTGCCGTCCGGAACCACCAGACAAACCCGCGCGCCGTCGAGATCAGCCTGCGCAAGAGCGGCGGTGACGAAACTGCTGACCGCGTCCGCCGAAAGCTTCTCCCCAACGCCGCCGATGGTGGCCGCGCGCCCTGGGTCACCCGGATCTGTCCCGTAGTTCCGGTCTGATCGGGTATCGGGTTCCTGCGTGGTGGTCATAGGAGTCACCTTGCCCCTCGGCTAACGAAGGCACAAGGTGAAGTAGTCAGCGACGCGTGTCCCACGAGCCGCACCAGACGTTGTCGTTGTGGGTGCCGAGGAATGGGCTTCGGCCGACCAGCTTCGCCACCAGCGACCTGATCACTTCTGGTGTGGGGTTGTGAGCGTTGATCGCCGTCTTGACCATCGGCACGTCGATCAGGTGGTTGGGCATGTTGAGTGACACGAAAACCGTAGGCACCTCGGCGGCGTACCACGGCATCTCTGGGGCCATCGGCATCGACCACGTGATCCGCAGCGCACCTTGCTGGGCGAAGTCGGAGATGTTGGCCAAGATCAACGCGGCGTCGTAGCGGTCCGTGTAGTGCTCGGTCTCGGCGGAAATGAAGGACTGCATATCGAGATCCTGGCCGTCAGCGGCCAGCTCTTGAGCGGTTCGGTAGACGCTGACCTCGAAACCGGCGGCCGTCAGCTCGTCGACCGCCACCCGTTTGAACTCCGGGACGATGCCGGTGAAGTCGGGTGCGCTCTCCAGGCAGTAGAGCCGGATTCGTCGATGGCGCACCGGATCGAGCGGCAACGTGCCGGCTGTGTCTTTGAGCAGCGCAATCGTCTGATCGGCGATCCGCGCGGCGATGTCGTGGTGCTCCGCCGAGCCGATCACCTTCAACTCCTCGACCGGTGGCACAAGATCATCGGCTGGTCGGCGATGCAATCCGAGTTTGGCTTTCAGACCAAGGATCCGGGTGAGCGCATCCTCGAGCCGTTCGGCGCTGATCTCCCCGGATTCGACGGCGGCCCGGATGAAGCCGAAGTCCTCGTCGTGATTGCGGAAAAACAAGATCATGTCGCAGCCCGCGGTGATGGCCTGCACCATCTGACGCTCCCGCGGCAGCGCCGAGGTGAGCCCAACCATGAGCGATGCGTCGGTCAGGATAACCCCGTTGAAACCAAGATCATCGCGCAGCAGATCGGTCAGCAGCTCGGGCGCAACCGTCGCCGGCAAGATGTCGGCGTCAGCGATCCCCGGACGAAGGTGCCGGGAATACTCGGGCAGCATGATGTGGCCGACCATGATCGACTCCAACCCGGCGCCGATCCCCCACTCCCAGATCTTGCGGTAGGTGGCGTCCCACTCCTCCACCGAACAGTCGTTGTAGGACGTCACGACGTGCTGGTCACGTTCGTCGCGTCCGTCGCCGGGGAAGTGCTTCATGCACAGGGCGATCGGCCGGTCACCCGCCCCTTCGCGGACCCCACGGCAGTAGGCGTCGGCGTACTTGATCACCGTCTGGTGATCGTTACCGAAGGCGCGGGTAGCGACCACGGTGTTGCGCCAGTTGTGGTGGATATCCACGATCGGGGTGAAAGCCCAGTTACAGCCCAGCGCCCGCGACTCACGGCCTCCGACCACGCCCATCAGACGAGCGGCTTCGGTGTCGGACGTCGAGGCAGTCTGTAGCGGTGTGGCGACCAGGGTGCCGTCGGCACACGCGCCGTTACCGCCGGCCTCGATGTTCGAGGCAACCAGCAACGGCACCTTCGACCGAGTCTGGGCGTGCCGGATGTGGGCCTGAATGCTGGCGGAGTCGGTGTGGTTATAACGCATGCCGCCTGGGTGGTAGCCGTCGACGATGCGGTTGACGAAGTCGTCATCAAAACGGTTGTTGAGATTGATGAACAGCTGGCCGACCTTCTCGTCGACGCTCATTGAGTCAATCGTGCTGCGGACCCAGGCGATGGCCTCTTCATCCAACTCGTACGGGGTGGCGGTCAAATCTGGCTTGCTCATTCAGACTCCTGGTCGGGGTTGGTAGTCGTCCGTCACGGCGTCTGCCCGGCCCCTCCTCGTGAGAGGAACCGGGACAACACATGTCGGGTTGAGCTCACGCCTTGTGGTCGGGGGTGACGAAGTCCTCGGGCCTCTCATGGTGCGCGGTGATGGCGGCCAGTTTGCGGGCTTCCGTTTCGTCGCGGATCTCGGCGAACCTCTTGTCGTTCAGCGGGTACTTGATGAAGATCAGCATCGCGATCAGCGCGGCCACGGCGGGCACCAGACCGATGGTGGCCTTGATGGCGATGATCGCACTCTCGGGCTGGACCGGGTTCGGGTTTGCTGCGCTGGCGGCGACGTAGGCGCCGATCGCCAGGGCCCAGGCACCCAGCGCGCCGCCGATCGACTGGGTGACCTTCCTGGTGAAGGAGAACAATGCGTAGGTGGCGCCCTCGCTGCGCCTGCCGGTCCTCCACTCGCCGTACTCCACGGTGTCAGCTTCCAGACCGAACATCACGGTGTTGATCAGGCTGGCGCCAATGCCCTTGATGGCCAGGGCGAGCAGCACAAGCCACAGCAGGTTGCCCGGTGCGAAGAAAAGAGCGACGCCGCCGATGATGGTGAACACGCCGCAGAACTGGAACACGTTCTTCTTGCCGAAGATGTCGATGAGCTTCGGGATGAACGGGGTGATCACCAACGCGATGCCCACGTTGACCAGGGTGATGAGGCCGATCAGACCGATATTGCTGAGCACATATTGGGCGTAGAAGGCGGTGGCCCCGCCGACCGCGAACAGGCCGATCAGGTAGAAGAAGCTCGACGCGCACAAGAAGGCCAGCGGCGTGTTCGTCCTCAGGGTGCCGATGGTTTCTTTGACGCGTGATGCTCGGCTGGGTGCGTATCACCTGCTCGCGGCAGGCCCAGGCGGTGAACCAGAAAGCGGCGGTACCGACCACGATGAACGCCAGCGTGACCTTGGTGAACACACCCTGCACGGCAGCCTGGTACGCGATCAGATCCTCCGGGGTCTCGATCTGGGCCTTCTGACCGCGGAGATCCTGAATGAAGCCGCCGACGACGAAAGCAAGGACCACACCACCGACGCCGGCTCCGAAGGCGCGGGCCGCCACCAGCTTCGCCCGCTCACGCACCGACTGGGTGACCGCGGAAGCCAATGAGCCGTACGGGATGTTGACCAGCGAGTAGAGGAGACCCAAGATCGCGTACGTGGCGTAGGCGTAGACGAGCTTCATGCCTTCGTCGAAGCTCGCCGGTACTCGGAAGGTGAGGAAGCTCATGAACAGCAACGGGACCGCGCCGAACATGATGAACGGCCGGAACTTCCCCCACCGGGTCATCGTCCGGTCGACCAGCCGTCCAGCCAGTAGATCGGCGAACGCATCCCACAGCCGGACCACCAAGAACATGGTGCCCACCGCGGCAGCGGAGATGCCCGCCACATCGGTGTAGTAGTACAGCAGGAACGCGGTGCTCAGACTGAAAGCAAGGTTGAAGGCGAAGTCCCCGGCTCCATATCCGAGAACGGTCTTTATCGGCAGCTTCTCCAACGATCTGAGTTTCGAGGTGTCCATCGTTTCGGGAATAGCCACAGATCACTCCTGGGTAAGGGCCTCTCGGCCGAGAGATAGCGCTATTTGATTGAACGGCACGACACCTGTGCGCGTCCACACGTTGCCAGTTGTTGCCATGGCCCGCTCGCTCGCCCGATGATCGCGCCCTCATCGCGACTCCGCCGCTTCGTTATCCCGAGACTGACACAACGAGCGTGCCAGAATCAATGAGATCCTTGAAGCGCGCGCGGAGTCATCACGCGACTGCGGCGAATTGCGACATGTCAGGTGGCAACAACTGGCAACAGATTGCTTGTTGGGTGCCCTGCTGGCTGAATTGATACCGATACTCTCACCCGCCGCTAATCGGCATGAAGAGGACGATGGAGGCTGGATCTACCGTGAAGGCAGGTAACTAAGCACTCGCCTTCCAGCACGCCACGCAAGGAGGTTGTGATGACCGATACGAGTTCAGAGGCCGGGCAGGCGCAGAAGCTGGTCGTAACCCTGTTCGAGTCCTACGGGTCGGGGGCAAGTTATGTCAGCGCCAGGGTCGCTGATGCGCTGGGGGTTCCACTGCATGTGCAGGCGTTCTCATCTGAGGAGATCGAGGCTGCCATGAGCGTGCACGAGAGTCGCTCGCTGCTTACTCGCGTTTTCAATGCGATGGGCGGCTCGGTCGCCTCGTATACCGGTGGGGAAGGCCCGAACATCCTTGTAGCGGAGCGAGGGGACACGTACGAGCTCGTCGCGGAGAACACTCGCTATGTCGAAGAGGCGGCGCGAGAAGGCGGCGTCATCGTGGGCCGCAACGGTGCATTCATACTGGCCGACTGGCCGGGAGCGCTGCACGTCAGGCTGGACGGCCCCCTCGAGCAGCGGATCGCCCGCGCCGCGCAGGAGAGCGGGATTGACCTGGAACAGGCTGCCCAGCGCCAAAAGCGCGAGGACCAGGTTCGCGCCGACATGTCCATCGAGTTCTACGGCTGGGACCCGCGAGAGGCGGATCGATACCACCTGGTCCTGAATACGGGACTCATGGATCTGGACACCTGCGCCGACATCATCGTCCAAGTCGCCCGCGCCAAGGCCGGACGGCAGGGTGCGTCGCCGTAGCGGAGAATGAAGGGATTCTGCGTCTCCTTGATCTTCATGCTTAGCAACAAATGGCAACAAGTAGTGCCGTGTGCGTGCGGTGTGACTGAATTGCAGTGAGCCCTCACCTGGGCTTCGCCTTTTCAGAAATGCCCGGGAGTCGCCATGCTTCGTCCTCAAGACACCTCAACCCGCGAGCGAAAGAACCTGAACGGACTGTGGCGGTTTGCCTTGGATCCAGACGGCGAGGGCACCGCTGCCGCATGGTTCGCTGGGCCGCTGCCGGAAGCATCCGAAATGGCCGTACCGGCCAGCTTCAACGACATTGCCGCAGATGCCGCGGTCCGTGACTACTTCGGCGACGTCTGGTATCAGAGAACTGTTTGGGTGCCGCGTGGCTGGCAGGGCCAGCGAATCGTGTTGCATTTCGAGTCCGCCACGCACCGGGCCACTGTGTGGGTGAACGACACCGAGGTCGTGTCACATGAGGGCGGCTACACCCCGTTCGAGGCCGACATCACTGACCGGGTGACGCCCGGGGAACAGATCCGCATCACCGCGCGGGTCAACAACACTCTGCACTGGCAGTCCATCCCGCCCGGTGTCATCGAGGACACCCCAGCCGGGCCTCGGCAGCGGTACTGGCACGACTTCTTCAACTACGCCGGCATCCACCGAACGTGTCTGGCTGTACGCGACGCCACCTGCCTACATAGCGGACCTGACGGTCACTACCGATCTCGACGGCGACAACGGTGTGGTCTCCTACACCGCGGAGGCGGTTGGTGCGGAGGGGGTCCAGGCTCGGGCCGTCCTCCGCGACGCCGACGGGGCAGAAATCGCCTCCGCCGACGGCGTACGCGGCACGTTGCAGGTTCCGAACGTGCACAAGTGGGCTCCCGGTGACGGCTATCTGTATGACCTGGAACTGCAGCTGATCAACGAAGAGGTTGTCGTTGACAGCTATCACCAGAGCGTCGGCGTGCGGACCGTGAAGGTGGACGGAATCGAGTTTCTGATCAACGGCGAACCCTTCTACTTCAAGGGTTTCGGCAAACACGAAGACATCGCGGTGATCGGCAAAGGCCACAACGACGCCTATCTGCTGCACGACTTCGAGCTGCTGAAGTGGATCGGCGCCAACTCCTTCCGTACCTCCCACTACCCCTACGCGGAGGATGTCCTCGACTACGCCGACCGGCAAGGAATCGTGCTCATCGATGAAACCGCAGCCGTTGGCCTGAACATGGGCCTCGGCGGCGGAATTTTCGGCGGCGCAGGGCTACACAGACGTTCTCCCCCGACACCGCCAACGACGCGACGCGCGAGGTCCATGCCCAGGCGATCCGGGAACTGATTGCCCGCGACAAGAACCATCCCAGCGTGGTGTTGTGGAGCATCGCCAACGAGCCGGAGTCCGACACCGAAGGGGCCGAAAACTACTTCCGGCCGCTGTTCGACGTGGCCCGCGAAGCCGACCCGACCCGCCCGGTCGGTTTCGTCAACGTGATGCTCGCCCCGCACGGCAAATGTCGGGTGTCCCAGTTCGGCGACGTGTTGATGCTCAACCGCTACTACGGCTGGTACGTCGATACCGGCGACCTCGAGGCGGCCGAGATCAACTGGGAAACCGAGCTGAGGGCCTGGGCCGGCGACGGCAAGCCGATCATCATCACTGAATACGGCGCCGACACCTACCCGGGCCTGCACTCCGTCGCGGCCGGGAGCCCATGGTCTGAGGAGTACCAGGTGGAATACCTCGACATGAACCACCGCGTCTTCGACCGGATCGACGCCGTCGTTGGAGAGCATGTGTGGAACTTCGCCGACTTCACCACCACCTCCGGCATCATGCGAGTCGGCGGCAACAAGAAAGGTGCGTTCACCCGCGATCGGCAACCCAAAACTGCCGCATTTGCGCTACGCCGCCGCTGGCGCTCCGACCTCTGATCTGGAGTTTTGCCAAGCAGCAGGCGCGCTGGGCCGGCTTCTCCGGATCGAGGTTTGGGACGCTTCACCAATATTCTGAAGAGCGAGAGAATCCGGTGTTCCTACCACCTGCTCTCCACTCACCGCGGAAGGAGACAGCGATGAGCCAGACAGAGTCAACCGCAGACGATACGGCGGAGCCTCACAGTCCGCGGTTGGCGGCCAACCCGGTCGCTTACCGAGCTCGCGACGGCACAGTCGACAATTCGAGGGCAACGCTCGATCAAGCATTCGCTGAATTAGCCGATATCGGGTTCACTGCGGTCAAGGCCGACGTGCCCCAGGGCATGACCGCCGACGAATACCGTGGCTGGATCAGCAGCTACGGGCTGACCCCATCGCTCAGCCTGTTCAGCTCGCCCTTCGACGAAACTGTTGATATCACCGACGAGATGGAACGCGCGAAACGATTCGCTGGCGCTCAGGTGGCGTTGGGTTTGGATCGCACGATGGTCTCCTCGATGTCGGTTCCCGCCAGAATGGTCGAACCGGCCGTCGGCGCCGACTTCAATAAGGACCGGCTCGCGCTCGCCATCGAGAACTGCGGCATCATCTGTCAAGTTCTCCAAAGCCAGGGGCTCTGGCCGCTGCACCACCCCCAGATCGGCGGAGTCTTCGAGACCGAGGCTGAGATCATTCAGCTGCTCGACACCCTCGGTGCAGACCTGATCGGCTTCGGGCCCGGACACCGGGCACCTGTGCTGGGCCGGCATCGACCCGGCCGCACTGATCCGCCGCTACGCCGACCGGGTCGGCGGCATCCACATCAAAGACTGCTTCCCCGACTACCTCGATCCAGCTGCTCGAGAAGGCCTCAACTACCACCAAGTCGAGGCGACCAAACGGCTATGGACCGAACCCGGCAGAGGCGTAGTCGACTTCGATGCCGTCACCGCTGCCATGCCCGAGGACTACGACGGCGACTACATGATCGAGGTCGTCGAACCAAGCGTCGACTCGCTCTACGACTCATTCGAAATAGTCTTTCGATTGGGCCCGCCACGCTCTCAATCTCGCCAAACCCTGATCGCGAACCTTCGCCCCGGGCCGCCTCGCTACGGTCCATGCTTCATTCAGTCACCTCTTGCGGCGAACCTCCAGCTCGGTTGCCATTTGTTGCTAGCCTCACCTGAAAGGGCGCAATCCTATGAGTGGCGACACCGGTGTCAGCGGGTTCATCAAGAACACGCAAACTGAAGCCATCGTCCGTGCCGCACCGCCGACGATCTACGACGTGGCGCGCATTGCGGGCGTCGCCACCTCGACTGTGTCGCGAGCCCTGTCGAACCCGGGCCGGGTGAGTTTCAAGACCGCCGAACATGTGCGGAAGGTGGCCGAGGAAATCGGCTACCGATCGGCACCGCTGGAACGAGCCCTTCCGGTCCAGCGCACGATGCTGCTGGGGATGATCGTGGCCGACATCAACAATCCGGTGTTTCACGGCATGATCCGCGGGGCGGAACGGACAGCAATGCATGCCGGCTACATCATGCTGTTGGTCGAAACCCAAGAGTCAGTACACACCGAAAAGCAGGCACTCAGTCGAGTGCTGCAGCGGTCGACGGGGTGATCTTGAGCTCCTCGCGGATGACCGATGCCTCGATTCGAGACGCCGCTAAACACCGACCGCTAGTGCTGCTGAATCGCATCGTCGACCAGATCCCGTCGGTTGCGACTGACAACTTGAACGCGATGAGGAAAGCCAGCGAACATCTGGCTGGAGCAGGTGTCGGTGAGATCACTTATCTGGCCGGACCGGAGGCGTCCTGGTCTGACGGAATGCGTTGGCAGGGACTGCGGGCGGCAGGCCCGGAACTGGATCTCAAGGTGAGGCGGATCGGACCGAACACGCCCACGATGGCCGGTGGCGGGTTGGCAGCGACGAAGTGGCTTGGCAACCAGACGCGGGGGTGATTGCCTATAACGATCTGCTTGCCATCGGCTTCATTCAGGCGGTCATACTTGCTGGCTATCGCGTACCCGAGGACGTCTGTGTGATTGGCTTCGACAACATTCTCGACTCATCCCTGGTTGAGCCTCGCCTGACTACCATCGCGGCGCCTCTGGTCAGTCTCGGCTCCGCTGCGGTGAACCGTCTGTTGAAACGCAGCTGGCATGAGGAAAGTCGAATTAGCTGAGCCCGTGTTGTTACCGACCCGGTTAGTGGTGCGGGACTCGACCGGGCGCGGGCCGAATCGGTCGCAAAACTAATACCCGCGTTCCGAAGGGGCGGCAAAAAGTGCCTGGTTGCCGGTTTGTGCGCTGAGCCCTTCGACAGGCTCAGGACGGCGCCTGTCGAAGCGCCCTTCGACATGCGCAGGGCGCATGTTGGCTTAAGACAACAAACGGCAACCCGTTGTCGGAACGTCTCTGTTCTCAGCAGGATGGTGATTATGTCCCCCACTTCTGAACTAGGCCTTCATCCGGATCGGCTGCTGCCCTCCGAGCCTGGGCTCCGTACGACTGCGCGGCAGCTCTACGAGAGTGTGAAGGATCTACCGATCATCTCGCCCCATGGGCATGTGCCCGCGCAGTGGCTAGCAAAGGACATCCCGTTCACTACCCAACCTCTTGCTGATCACCCCGGACCATTACGTCAACAGAATGCTGCATGCGCATGGCGTCGAACTGTCCGAGCTCGGCGTCGGCCAACCGGACCCTCAGTGAATCGCAATCCCGGGACGCCTTTCGCACGCTGTGTTCGCATTGGAGTGCTTATCGGGGCACCCCAGTGCGGCTCTGGCTCGACACCCAACTGGGTGAGGTCTTCGACGTCAAGGTTCAGCCAAGCGCTGACACCGCGGACCAGATCTATGATCAAATCGCGACCTGTATCGCGTCGCCGGAATTCAAGCCGCGCGCACTATACGAGAAATTCGGTATCGAGCTACTCGCCACGACCGACGACCCGTGCGACGACCTGGCCCACCACCAGTTCCTGCGCGACGACCCCACTTGGCACGGTCGAGTCATTCCCACATTCCGGCCTGACAAGTATCTCGAGGCAGCTCAGCCGACCTGGAATGCCGATGTCGACCGGCTAGCCGAGGTGTCGGGAATCGACACCGGCAACTATGAGCGGTTTATCGCCGCGCTGGAGAACCGCCGCCGGTACTTCAAGGACCATGGTGCGGTTTCCTCCGATCACAGCCACTTTGACGCCCGGACCGACACACTCGAGTTGTCCGTGGCCGAGCGCATCTATGCTGCGGCTCGCAAGGGCGAAGTGTCAGAGTCCGAGGCGACGGCGTTGCGTCGCCATCTGGTGTCGGAGATGGCACGGATGGCCTGTGACGACGGCCTGGTGATGACGCTCCACCCTGGTGTACGGCGCAATCACCATCTGCCCACGTTTGAGAAGTACGGCGCCGATGTCGGCACCGATATCCCAGTCCAGATGGAGTTCACCGAGGCGCTGCGTCCGATGTTGAACCGCTACGGTACGCATCCGAACTTCCAGCTTGTCATCTTCACTATCGATGAGACGGTATTTTCCAGAGAGATCGCTCCGCTCGCCGGCTTCTACCCGTCGGTGTTCGCCGGCGTCCCGTGGTGGTTCCTCGACGCGCCGGAGGCGATCCGCCGGTACCGCGGCGCGATCACCGAGTCCGCTGGATTCGCCAAGACCTCAGGCTTCATCGACGACACCCGGGCCTTCTGCTCGATCCCCGCCAGGCATGACATGTCCCGCCGGCTTGACGCAGGTTTCGTGGCCCAGCTGGTTGGCGAACACCGACTCGGTGAGGCTGAGGCCATCGAGGTCATGCATGATCTGGTTGTCACCAACCCGAGAAGGGCCTTCAAACTGTGACCTCGCCTGCCGATATTCCCCGTCTTTCCCGTTCGCTGCCCCACACGCCCGTAGCCGCGCCAGTCCGGATCGTCCACCTCGGCGTCGGCAACTTCCATCGGGCCCATCAAGCCTGGTACACCGCCCACAGCCCCGATGCCGGCCAATGGGGCATCGCGGCCTTCACGGGCCGGCGAACCGACATGGCCGACGCACTGAAGCCGCAGGACGGCCTCTACACCTTGATCACCCGTAGCGGTGAGGGCGACAGCTTCGAGCTGATCGGGGCGCTCTCAGCGGTGCACGGCGCCGTCGAGCACGAGGCCTACCTCGATTATTTGAGCCGCCCCGAGGTGGCGATCATCACTATCACCGTCACCGAGGCCGCGTATCTCCGCGGCGCCGATGGGCATCTCGACGCTGGCCTAGACGTCATCGTGTCCGATCTAGCGGCGTTGCGGTCCGATCCCAGAAACGCTGTCGCCTCGCTGCCCGCCAGACTGGTGGCAGGGTTGGTCGCCCGGCGCGCCTCAGGTGCAGCGGCACTCACCATCCTGTCCTGCGACAACCTCCCTGAGAACGGTGCCGTCACAAAGACGGTGGTCCAAGACTTCGCCGCTCGACTGGACGAGACCCTCGCCGACTGGATTGACTCCCATGTCGATTTCGCCACCTCGATGGTGGACCGGATCACCCCAGGCACCACAGATGAGGATCGGGCGTTGGTGCAGCGGGCCTGCGGATATGTCGACGCCTATCCCGTAGCGACCGAGCCTTTCAGCGAATGGGTGGTCTCGGGCCGATTCCCAGCCGGTCGGCCGCGTTGGGACGAAGCAGGCGCCACTGTGGTCGCTGAGGTTGAACCCTTCGAGCAGCGCAAGCTCTGGCTCCTCAACGGGTCACACTCAATGCTGGCCTACGCCGGCAGCATCCGGGGGCATTCGACGATCGATGAAGCCATCGCCGATCCCGAGTGCAGATCTTGGGTGGAGATGTTCTGGGACGAAGCAAGCCGCCATCTCACCCTGCCGGCCGCAGACATCGCCGCGTACCGGGCAGCCCTGTTGACGCGCTTCTCCAACCCTCGAGCCGGCGATCAGCTGGCTCGCATAGCTGCGGACGGATCAACCAAGTTGCTTGTTCGTACGCTGCCCACAATTCGCGCCGAGCGAGCAGCGGGACGTGTACCCATCGGATGTGCCACCACTGTCGCCGCCTGGGTGCTGCACCTGCGCGGGCTTGGCGCGCCGATCAAGGACGCAGGAGCAGGTGTCGCTCGGGACGCAGCCAATTCAGGTGAACTGACTGCGGTCGTACCTGCGGTCTTAGACACCTTGGAGCCAGGGCTCGGCGCCGACCAGGACTTCGTCGACGCGGTCCTTCGTCAAGCGGACGCCCTAACCTCCCAGTGATATGACCACAACCCGACTTGTCAGCAAAGAGCGACGCTCCGGCCTCAGAGGAGATCGCCAAAGCCGAGCGCGATGAGGTTGTCCCGGGAGGTGGCGAGGCAGTCAAACGGGTCACGGCCGTACTGGTTGTCCTGCTCGATGAGCAGATACTTTGCTCCGCTGGTCAGGCTTTGATCGATGATCGCCTTGAAGTCGAGATTGCCTTCCCCGACCTCGGCGAACTGAACGACCCCCTCAAATGCCGCCATGAAGGCCTGGAAGTCACCTGCCTGCAGGAACTCGAAGGCGTTCGGAGCGAGCTGACCGATGCGATAGTCCTTCAGATGGACGAGGTCCACCAGGCCGGCGTAGTCCTTGAGAACGGTTACCGGGTCCTTTCCGCCGCGATGAATCCAGTGGACATCCAGCTCGAACTTCATCAGTGGAGCACTCTCCCGGATGATGTCCAGGATGTATTTGCCGTCGTACCTGGCGAACTCGATGTGATGGTTGTGGTAATACAGGGCGATGCCCTGCTCGGCGAGCCGGGCGGCCATCTCGTTACTCCTGCTGCAGAAATCGAGAAGGGCCTCCTTCGAGGCCATGGCCGAAAACGGCATCATGCCTATGCGAACAAGCCCGCATGCCAGCCGCTTGCAGTCCGCCACGATCTTGTCGAAATCGTTCATGAGCGAGTCACCGGGCGCCCCAACCGGGGTCTCTAGGGCCGCGGACAGAGCGGCGATCTCCATGCCGAGCTCGACCTTCGCACGCTCGATCTCGCCGACGCTGGCTTCCGACATGGAAATCTGGGAGAGCTCAACAGCGTTGAACCCCAGTTCGTTCAGCCTCTTCAGCGTCGTGAACGCACCATCTGCCTCGAACGCGTTCTTGACCATCATGGTCTGAACGCCGATTCTTGCCATTCCGACTCCTTCGACTGGTTGCAGAGCGGTCTGTTCAGGACCTTAGATCTGCTTCCTTTCCTACACGAGATGCCGCTAGCCGGCTTTGCCAGGGGTGGCGTGGGCCGGGCTCACCCCGCCCCGCCGAATCGGAAGCAAACCCTTACGCTCAGATCGTGACTCTCTTAGCGGAACCGTCACTCGTATGGAACCGGTGAAAAGCGATACCAGCTCGGGAGCTGCAGGCATCGGAAATCACAATTCAAAAAGCGCGATCCGCGAGCAGCTCAAGAACACAGAGGAGACTCAGCGAATGGCGAACAAGGTCAGGCTCGGCATCATCGGGCTCGGCGCCCAAGGCTCGATGTACGCGGGATTCATTCAGGACGGCATGGTGCCAAACATCGAGATCGGCGCCATCTGCGATGTGGACCCGGCAAAGGCCCAGGTTGCGGAGTCGAAGTACTCCGGCGTGCCGTTCTATGCCGACTACCTCGCCATGCTGGACAGCGGCGACGTAGATGCAGTCGTCACCTGCGTGCCGCACTATCTGCATCCGGAAATGGGCATCGAGGCGCTCAGGCGTAACATCCACGCGCTCGTGGAGAAGCCTGCCGGCGTCTACACAAAGCAGGTCAAGGAGCTGAACGCATTCGCGGAGACCAAACCGGAACTGACCTTCGCAATCATGTTCAACCAGCGCAACAACCCGCTTTATCAGAAGCTCAAAGAGATCGTCGACGGCGGTGCGCTCGGCACAATCCGACACACCAGCTGGATCATCACCACCTGGTGGCGACCGCAGGGCTACTACGAGCAGAGCGCGTGGCGAGCGACCTGGGGTGGCGAGGGTGGTGGGGTGCTGGTCAACCAGGCGCCACACCAGCTTGACCTGTGGCAGTGGATCTGTGGGATTCCGCAGTCTGTCTATGCCAGGGTCGCCTACGGTTTCCGCCGCGACATCGCGGTGGAGGACGAGGTGACGGCGGTTATCGACTACGGAGATGGGGCCACCGGCGTTTTCATCACCGCAGTGCATGACCTCGTCGGTACCGACAGGTTCGAAATCTTGGGTGACAACGGCAAAATCGTTGTCGACAACAGCCTGACCGCCACCGTGACCCGGCTGAAGAAGCCTGAGCGTGAACTCAGTGAGGGCATGGACATGCAAGACGTCATGAAATTGTTCACCGGCCAGCTCAACACCGAGGACTACTACTCGTCTGAGGTCATCGAGTTCGAGTCCAAGTGGGGGGCGCAGCATACGGGAGTCCTGGAGAACTTCGCCGCGAACATTCTCGACGGCACGCCCCTCATCGCGCCGGGCTCGGACGGCATCAACGGCGTCCGTCTGGCGAACGCCATTCACCTGTCCAGCTGGACCGGTAAAGCGGTCTCGCTGGATTTCGACGAAGACGAGTACCTGGCGGAACTGAACAAACGCATCCGGGAAGAAGGCAAGTTCCCGGTGAGGAATTAGTTGCCCCCGCGCAGGCGCTAGGATATCCACGCTCAATGGTGCGCCGCGCGATGGCGGCCAAGGACATCGAGGCCGAAGTCTGAGGTGGGATCGCGCCACACCGAGTGAGCATGGTTGGCGTGGCTTTGCGTGTTGTCCCACTCGATCAGGAGCTGGGGACCCTGCAGCCGGTAGTAGTGCGGCTCGCCAGGGGCAGTCGTTCCGGCCCATGCGAAGTGGACGGCGTTGAGGACCGACTCGTCGTCGTAGCGGTGGAGCGGGGACACCCCGGCCGGTGCCCTATCGAGGTAGGTAGCGAGGAGGGCCCGCAGCATCTCTCGTTGCTCGGCCTCGAACTCCCTGGCCGGTACGCCCTTCGGCTCGATCGAGTACGCGAGTGCCTCGTGTTCGGTGGGACTCAGCTCAGCAACCTCCTCGATGACGTCGCTGAGAGACTGCAGCTTCGCCTGCTCCACCGGATCGGGAAACCGCTCGTCGCGATAGATGCCGGCGAGTGGGATGACCCGGTCGCCGTCGGTGACATCGGTGCGGTTGGCGGTGACGAAGTCGGACGGAGCCCTTGGCAGCAAGATCACGCGGGCGGCTAGATCGGGCCGTAGCGAGCGCACCAGGTCCCTGCCCAAGTCCTCCATCTGGGCGAGTGGGCGGTTCACTGCTCCTCCGAGCAGCGGCGAGATGGCTGGATTCGCGCCCAGGAAGCACGGCGTCGTCGCGACGAGCACGCCGTCCGCCACGAGGTTGTTCAATGAGACGTGGTGGCCACCGAAGCGCCAACCCCACAAGCCCTCTTGGCCCGGCTTGCCGAAGACCCGCAGGTAATACATCGCAGGGTCGCGGCCGCGTTCCCGATCGAAGCGGGCCACGAACCCTTCGGTGTAGTCGAGCACGTTCTCCAGGCCCATGATCGTCGCGACTGTGACGTACCCTGCCGGGGATAGGCCGGTCGATACGAGCCGCATCGCGGCCCGCTGTTGCGCGGGTCGCTGCTGATGGATGGTGAGACCGCCGTGGTCGGTCGGGGTGTAGAACCAGCGGCGGCGTTCATTGTCTTCAGGATCGTCCGCGGGAACGGCTCCCTGTCCGATCGGGCGCTGCTTCGCGTCGAGTGTGTCCAGCCACGCGCGCGCTGCCTCGGCCATCCGCGCCGCCACGGCGCGGCGGGCCGCTACGTCATCGTCGACCCTGCCCGCCACCTAGTGAATCTAACGCGGGAGTGGCGGCGGCCGGAACCCACTTTCCGGTAACCGGCGAGCGTCGCGCCAAACAGAGGTCCGGCGCGCCGAACTCGGCATGGTACGAGGCCGGTCTTCAGATCCTGGGGCGTAGCCGTTGTGCCGCCTTGAGCCATCGTTGGACATTCGCCATCCGACGACGACGTACCAGGCCATGATCTCCACGAAGAACACGCGCTCGGTCAAACCCCCTATGCCCAGTGTCCAGGTCCCGAACATGACGATGATCAGGGCGAGAGATGCCAGGCTTGCCGCGATCGAGTAGGTACCGATGCCGCGCCAGGAATCCAGACGGCGCAGGCGAATGCCGGTAATCAGGAAGCCGGCGATGGATCCGATGGCGACCAGCGGCATGCCTACGACCCAGTGGAGAGTCACTGTCGCCGGCGCTTCGGTGAAGATGCCGGCCCAGGCGAATCCGAGGCCGGGCAATGCCAGCAGTCCCGAACAAACCCACCGCCACGGATCGCCCAGCGCTGGGCCAAGCGTTCGCAGGAAGCCTGCGCAGCAGGCGATCAGCAGCATGCCCATCACTATCAGCGGACCATTAAGCAGCCAGGCAAGAGAGCCGATGCCGAGGTCGCTGATGGCTTGGTGGACAGACGAGTAGCCCGGCCGGAGAAAGCCAGCGATGGCGCAGGCCGCAACGAACATCAGGGGCCCAATGACTCCCCCCAAGGCGAGTAGACGGGTAGTCAAGTCGGTGCGGGTGGTCATGGCGGGCATCCTTTAGCGAAGTGTGTTTAGACACTATATTCTTATAGTAACTATAACTTTTGAGCAGCTCCAATGCAAGATAGTGTTCGGATATGGCTGAACTCGGACTTCGCGAGCGAAAGAAGCAGCAGACGCGGCAGCTGATCGTCGACACGGCGACCCGCCTATTCGTCGAGCGCGGGTTCGACGGGGTAACCGTGACCGAGATCGCCCGAGCCGCTGATCTCTCAGAGATGACGGTCTTCAACTACTTCCCGACCAAGGAAGACCTCGTCTTCGGGCGGATGGAGTTCTTCGAGGAGCAGCTCATTGCGGCCGTGCAGCAGCGTGCACCGGAGGAGTCGGCGGTGGCCGCCTTCGGTCGGATGGTGCTCGCCGACATCGATCAACTCCCCGCCCGTACGGAAATGATCGCCAAGGCGGCGATGCTGATCCGGTCAAGCCTCGCGCTGCAGGCCCGGGAGCGGGAAATCACAGCCCGCTACACAGCCCGGCTTGCCGGCGTATTCACCGCGGAGACCGAATCAGCCGACGACGACATCGAGGCGTGGGCAGCCGCGAGCGCACTGATGGCCGTCCATCGCGGATTGCTTGAGCACGTACGCAACGAGGTCCTAGCCGGTCGGCGCGGCGCACAGCTCAGCAAGGATGCCATCGCGCAGGCCAGCCGCGCCTTGGCCCGGCTGGAGTCAGGGCTGGCGGACTACCCTACAAACCCGCACTGACGCGGCGAGTCTGGTGGGGCGGTGCAGGGATCACGATCGCGATTGTGGCCAACACCACTGAGGCAGCGATGACCACGCCGGAACCAGCGGGCTCTCCGCAAGCGGATCGGCGAGCGACCCCTCTCCCGCCGATGAGTTCTGCGTACGGCTGGAGTCTGAAGAGGTATGGCGCAGAGAGCCCGACCTTAGCCGTCGGCGTTGGCGGGACACCTGAGCCTTCCGACGATGAAAGGAGCTTGCTTTGCGATCGCCGCTCTCCCAACCGATCGGCGTCCCGATCTCGCAGCTACGTGCGCAGGTAACGGGCCGCGTGGTCGCGCCGGATGATCCGCTCTACGACCAGGCCCGCGCGATCTTCTATGGCGGCTTCGATCGCCGCCCTGAGGTGATCGTTCAGGCCGCCGACGGAACAGACGTCGCCCGGGTCGTCGCGCTGGCCCGCGACACGGGGCTGGAGCTGGCGATCCGCAGCGGCGGCCACAGCCCGGCCGGGCACTGCGCCCTCGACGGCGGGATCGTGCTGGACTTGTCGGCCATGCGCTCGCTCGACCTCGACACGGAGGCGCGCACTGCATGGGCGGAGCCCGGCCTGACCGCCGGCGAGTACACGACCGCCGCGGCCGCGCGCGGCCTGGCGACCGGGTTCGGCGACACCGGGTCGGTTGGCATCGGCGGGATCACCCTTGCCGGCGGCGTCGGCTACCTGGTCAGGAAGCACGGCTTGACCATCGATGACCTGCTGGCTGCCGAGGTGGTGACGGCCGACGGCCAGCTGCTGCGCGCCAACGCCGAGGACCACCCGGACTTGTTCTGGGCGCTGCGAGGCGGCGGCGGCAACTTTGGTGTGGCGACCAGGTTCAAGTTCCGGCTGCATCCGTTGGGTCAGGTCGTTGGCGGGATGCTGCTTTTGCCGGCCAGCGCCGAGGTGCTCGCCGAGTTCATTGCCTTGGCCGAGGCGGCCCCCGAGGAGTTGTCGACCATCGCCAACGTCATGCCCGCGCCACCGCTGCCGTTTATTCCAGCCGAGCAGCACGGCCAGCTGATCATCCTGGGCCTGATGGTCTACGCCGGCGATATCGAGGACGGGCAGCGGGCAGTCGCGCCGTTCCGGTCGCTGGCCCCGCCGCTCGCCGACCTGATCAAGCCGATGGCCTATCCGGAGATCTACCCGCCCGAGGATCCCGACTACCACCCTGCCGCGGTGGCGCAGACGATGTTCCTCGATCACATCGATCACAAGGCAGCCGAGACGATCCTCGGACACCTGCAGGAATCGGACGCGAGCTTGCGGGTGGCGCAGCTGCGGGTGCTGGGCGGGGCGATGGCGCGGACCCGCCCCGAGGCGACCGCATTTGCCCACCGCGGCTCGGCGATCATGGCCAACGTCGCCAGCTTCTACGACGGGCCGGCTGACAAGCCCGTCCGTCAGGGTTGGGTCGACCAGTTGTCGGCCGCACTGCACCAAAGCGACGACGGCGCCTATGTCGGCTTCCTCACCGACAATGACCCCGCACGCGTCCGCCAGGCCTACCCGGGATCCACCTGGGACCGACTGGTCCAGATCAAGGCACGTTACGACCCCACCAACCTGTTCCACCACAACCACAACATCCCGACCGCGATCTAGTCCGAGTTGTCAGCGTCGGTGGCCGTTATAGCGACCATCCAAGCTGACAAGTCGCTCTCAGCCCCAAGACAACAGGGCACCGCGTGCGTCATATGTGGCCCGCGGTGACCACGTGATCTCCCACCGGTTCCCCTCGGGGTCGGCTATGAACGCGGAACGCCCGCCCCACGACCGATCGCTCGCAGCGGCAACCGGAGTCGCACCCGCGGTCACGGCCGCATCGAACGTGCGGTCGACCTCATCGCGGGTACCCACTGTGCAGGCCAGCGTGACGCCGGACCACCCAGTCGGGGCAGTGCTATCGGGCGCCGCCTCGGCGGTCAGGTCGCTCATCGGGAAGAGCGCCAGCAAGACACCCCCGAGGTGGAAGCCGGTCCAGGAATTGTCACCGATGGGCAGCTCAGGCCAACCGAGCGTCCGGTAGAACGAGCGGAGAATGCCCATGTCTCGTGCGCCCAGCGTGACGATGGATAGTCGGGCGGGAATTTCGGTCATGTTCAGATCCTGCCGGACCGAACGAAGTCTCCGTCTTGCAGGATCCTCGATCCACCGGCCTGAGAGCGGGGTCGAGATTGGCCCCGGAGGCCTCGGCTTCTTCAGCGAGACACCCGCTTCATCTGTGGGGTGTTATCTCCTGCGCCGGGCGATCCTCACGCCCATCGCAACCGCGCCGACGATGAGCAGGGCGCCTATGAGTTGGAGGCCTGGCGAGTCATCGGCCTCACCGGCCACTATGCCGGCGACGCCGAGCGCGACGGCAAAGACGGCAAGAACGAAGTACTTCATGGGTCTCCTGTGTGCCGAAGCCGCCGCCAATGTTAGTCGGCGAACGGGTCGACGAGCGTTGGGGGCAGCGCCAGAATTTCGGCACGCGGTTTCGCCGTGGCGGTTCATTTCTCGACCCACTCGAGCAGGTCACCGGGCTGGCAGTCGAGTACCCGGCACATGGCCTCCAGGGTGCTGAAACGAACAGCCTTTGCGCGACCGTTCTTCAGCACCGCCACGTTCGCCGGCGTGAGCCCGACACGCTCAGAGAATTCACCGACGCTCATCTTGCGTTTGGCGAGTTCGACGTCGATTCGCACGACGATGGGCATCAGATGACCGCTTCCATGTCGGTCCGCAGTGTCGTGGCTTGCCGCAGCAGTGCCCGCATCACCACCAGCAAGAGCCCCAGCACTGTGACACCTGTCACCATCAAGAACAGTAGGAGCGGTAGACCAGGGTCGTCCGCATTGAAGCCGACGTACAGCAGCACGCCCAGCAGCGCCACCCATGCAGCGGCGATCGCCCACACGATGGCGTTCACCCACACCAGGGAGGCGTCACTGAAAATGCGGTCGTTCTTGACCAAGGTGAGCAGCTTCCAGGTGGACACGATCACCACCTGGATGCAGAGCACCCAGAACACCGTCACAGCAGTCGCCGGCCACCTCAGGTAGGCATGCTCCGGGTCCTGCTGGGCCATGTACGCGAACTGTCCAGGCAGCGACATGACCTGGAATACGACCAAGACCCCGAATAGCAACACGAGGAAGACCCTGAGAAAAGCTACCGCTCGATGCTCAATGACCATGCATCGACTATCACCTATCTTCTATCGATTGTCAATCGACCGAGATGTCTTCCGTCGAGGGCCGGGAGGATTCCCTCAAAAATCTGACGCCAGTTCTCCGACACGCCGCACAGGCCAGCATTACGCGGAACGCGTGTCGTTTTTTGAGGTGTACCGCTGGAGCAAGACCCCGCCATCACAGTCGCAACCACGACCTCGCGCTCGACGCCGCGACCGTTCTGCGCCTTGACCAGCCGGGCGCCCAGGTCAGCGGCGCTCAGCGGACCTGCTCGGATACCCAAGGTAGTAGTGGTGGAAGTAGAAGCAGTGCCGCGGCCCGAGGCCCCATGGTGCGGCGTACTGCTCGGGCCAGGAGAGCTGCCTGCCGATCGTGCGTAGGATCTTGGCCAATGTCCGCATCAGGACCTCCTTCAGACGACTTGCCTCCCTCGCACGGTCGCACCGGGCCGCACTTATTCGCGTGGGGGAAATCCCCAAACGTGCCGAGCGATATCGCGGGTCGCGATCACGAGCTCGCGCGATTGCGTGCCCTGCTCGAGGCGACTCGCGATGGTGAGACGACAACCCTCGTTGTGGAGGGTGAGCCCGGTATCGGCAAGACAACCCTTCTGGAGGCCGCCGAGCAGATGGCCACAGGCTTCCGGTGTCTGTGGGTACGAGGCGTTGAGTCCGAATCGGTCCTCGCTCATGCGGGGCTGCTGCAAGCGCTCGGCCCGATTCGGGATCGGCTGACTCAGATACCCGGCGCGCAGGCCACCGCACTGTCCTTGGCGCTCGGATGGGGACCAGCGGCGGCTCCTTCCGAACGCTTTCTTGTTGCCGCGGCCGTGCTGTCTATGCTCGCCGCGGAGTCAGAACGGGCACCAGTGCTTCTGCTGGTCGACGACCTGCAGTGGGTCGACCGCGAGTCGGCAGCTGCACTCGGGTTCGCGGCTCGCCGCCTCAGCGAGGACCGAGTGTGCTTTCTGTGGGCTGCACGAAGCGGCTCGATCTCACCGGAGTTCGTGCAGGGAATGCCCGTCCTGACACTCGTTGGCCTCTCCCGGGCCGATGCGCTTGCACTGGTAGCTGATCGCATCGCGGATGGAGTGGTGGAGCGATTGGTCGATGACACAGGCGGCAACCCGCTCGCGATCCTGGAGATCGCGCGCCGCCTTACCGACGCCCAGCGAGTGGGTGCGGCGCCGCTGCCCGCTGCGCTGCCCGTCGGCGACAGCCTCGGGGCCGTATACAAGGAGCAGCTCACCGGCTTGTCAGCACCTGCCTGGCGCGCCGTCTTGCTGTCCGCACTCAACCGCTCGGGTACCTCCGCAACGGTGGCAGCGGCGCTGGTCCAAGAAGGGAAGGACGCTGCCGCGGCACTGGACGAGGCCCAGGACCACGGGGTGCTGGAGAATCACGGCGCAGAGATTGGCTTCCGCCATCCGCTGCTGCGTACCTCGGTACTGGATCTGGCGACTTCGGCCCAACAGCGATCAGCACATCGCGCACTGGCGGATGTTCTCGCCGCCGATCCACCCTCGCTCGCGGGAACCTGGCACAGAGCCGAAGCCGCCGCCGGCCCGGACCGGCAGCTCGCGCAGGACCTGGTATACGCAGCGGACCTGAGCCGCACCCGGCAGGGGTATGCCGCCGCATCTGCCGCGATGGAGCGCGCTGCGCTGCTCGTGGGCGACGCGGCACTGTCCGCTGACTGGATGGCGACGGCCGCCGAGGACGCGATGCTTGCCGGAGACGGTGCGCGAACCACGAAACTCGTGGCTCGCGTGCTGGACGGGTCGGGTCCGCCTCGGGCCCATGGCCGGGCCTTGTTAACTCTCGGGATGCTCGAGGAGTACGCCGGTTCCGTGCCGTACGCCACTGAGCTTCTCGCCTCCGCCGCTGATCGGCTCGACGGTGAGCACCGCACCCGGGCGCTTGCCGAGCTTGCGCTGGCGCGCTTCCGGCTCAACGACATGGCAGGTATCGGAGAGGCCGCAGCCAGGATCCTTCAGACCGCCGACCACGAGGACCCTGAGCAGCGGATGCTCTCGGACTTCACGAGGGGCCTCGCCGCCACCGTCGGAGGCGACCTAACCGCCGGCCAGGTGCTGCTCAGGGACGTCACGGAACGGATCGCCCGCCCTCCGCTTTGTGACGACCCGCGGTCGCTCCTCTTCCTCGGTCTGGCGGGCGGGTTCCTCGGTGACCCACGCCACGCCATGGCAGTGGGCTCCCGTCAGCTAAGCCAGGTCAGGAGCCGCGGTGCGCTCGGCGTGCTGGTGCCGGCGCTGGCGCTGTTCGCAGCCGGCCGAGCGTGGCTCGGCGACCACGCCGGAGCCTTCGCCGATGCCGGAGAAGCATCCGAGCTCGGGGACCAGCTCGGCTACGCGGCCGACACCGCCGTCGCTGTCGAGATGTTGGCCTGGCAGTCGGCCGCCCGCGGTCTTCGCGATGACGCTGACACTGCGCTCAGGCGTGCCAAGTCGCTCACCGACAGGGCCGGGACCACCGGCTTCGCGGCCCACCAGGCGGTGACGGCTGCATTCTGCGCGTTGTGTCGCGCCGACCCGGCGGCGGCCGTAGCGCTGCTTGAGGCCCGCATCGCCGTAGACGGCGGCGTTGGGTCCATGGGCGAGCCGCTCGGCGTCGCTCCCTACCTCGTCGAGGCCTATATCGCGGTCGGACGACGAGACGAGGCCATCGCCGTGGCCGAACGGTTCGCGGCCGTCACCCCGGCGGCTGCACCGGCGTGGCTGCGAGCGCTGGTGGCGCGGTGTCGGGGACTCACCGCCGACGACGACGAGACTGCTGTACACGCGTACGAGGCCGCCCTCACCGCCCATGCCGATGCGGCCGACACGTTCGAAGCCGCCCGCACCCACCTCCTGTATGGCGCTCGCCTGCGCCGCAGCGGTCAACGCGTCAAGGCGCGGGAACAGCTGCGCACCGCTCACGATGCATTCGCGAAGATGGACCTCACGGCCTGGGTGCATCGTGCCGCCGACGAACTTGCGGCAACCGGGGCTAAGCCGCGCAGCCGCCGACAACAGCTGACCGAGCCGCTTACTTCCCAGGAGACGCGGGTCGCCCTGCACGCTGCGCAGGGCATGTCCAACAAGGAGATCGCCGCGGCCCTGTTCCTCAGCCCCAAGACGGTCGAGCATCACCTCAGCAGCGTCTACCGGAAGCGGGGTTTCCGATCCCGCGCGGAGCTCGCCAGGTCGTTCCGTCCGCCCGCCGACGGCTGATCCCCGCTCGGCTATCGCGCCCGTCTGCTTCTTCTGGGCACGCTGAGCGGCGCTGATTTGTAGTGTCGCAATGGTGGACTCGATACTCCTGCTGACGAACGTTCAAGCAGGCAGTGCAGACGACAAGAAACTGGGTGCCGCCGTTGCCGTGCTTAGGACATCTGCCACGGTTGATGTCCGCGTTACTTCCCGCAAGGGTGAGCTCGACGATGTCCTTGACCACCTGGGGCGGCGCCAGCTGGTTGTAGCTGGCGGGGACGGCAGCTTGCACGGCGTTGTTGCGGCACTGAATCGTCGCGACGAACTCAGGCAGACGGTTCTCGGCCTCATTCCGGTCGGCACTGGCAACGATTTCGCTCGTGCGCTTGGGATCCCACTCGACCCAGAGGCCGCGGCGCATGCCGTCTTGGCCGGAAAGGTCGGCCCAATCGACCTGGTCGTTGATGACGCCGGGGACGTCGTCGTCAACAACGTTCGGGTCGGTATGGGCGCGGATGCAAGTCGCCAAGCGATCAAGTGGAAAAAGCGGCTCGGTCGCCTGGGCTACGCAATCGGCGCTGCAAAGGCAGCACTGCGGCCGCACGTTCTGCGAGTGCTGATACTCGTGGATGACGAGCTTGTGGCCGATGTCGACCGTGCTGTACTGGACATCTCAATCGGCAACGGCGCGACCGTCGGCGGAGGCCTGCCGGTAAATCCTGCCGCCCATCCTCAGAGCGGACAGATGGACGTGATGGTGTCCTTTGCCGCTGGTCCAATAGCCCGAATCGGCTATGGAATCGATCTGTTGCGGTCCCAACATCTGACGCGAAGGGACGTGCTGCACAGGCGCGGAAACACCGTGTCGATCTCCGGGACAGCGTTCTACCCCAGCTGCGACGGCGAAGTATCGGGTCCGGTAAGCAACCGCACTTGGCGGGTGGAGAAATCAGCCTTCCAAATGACGCTGCCCTGACTCACTTCCGACTTGTCAGCGTCGTGGCCGTTATAGCGGCCATCCGCGCTGACAAGTCGGAGGGAGGACCGGTGCTCTGTACTGTGGTGGTCGACATGTACGTCTTTAGCGGCGAACTGTGGCAGTTCGACGGTCCGGGCGCCTGGTACTTCATCAGTTTGCCGCCAGACGTCGCTGACGACATCCGTGCCAGGTTCGGCGCGCAGGCGGCTGGCTTCGGCTCAATCAAGGTTGCAGCTGCGGTCTGTTCGACGCAGTGGAGCACGTCGCTGTTCCCGGACAAGACCCGAGGAACCTATCTGCTTCCGGTCAAGAAGTCCGTGCGTGCCGCTGAGAACCTCCAGACCGGCGACGTAGCAACGGTTACCCTCCGGATCTGACTGCGATGCCGAAGGTGCCGCGGGTGGTCTCATCCGAACTCGGGCATGATCAGCAGCAAGCTGCGTGACGGCGGGAATACTGGCTGTGTGAAGGCGCTCTTGGTGCTGCCAGCGGCTCTCCTCCTGGCGGCATGCGGTGCCGCCGGGCCGATCAGGGCGCCAGTGCCGGAGCCTTCGTCGCCCACGTCAGACATTGCATCCGCGCAGCCGGACTCGGCTGCTGCGACGCCAGCTCGGCCAACGACCACCCCCTCGCCCGAGGCGACGAGGCCGCCGCATCCGGTCTCGGTGCAGGCGTTGATCAACAAGAAGTACGACGGTCGCGACCTCAAGATCGGTCGCTTGCTGGCGGACCAGGGGGCGTACCGGCGCTACAACATCACCTACCGGGGTGACGGGCTCACCATCTCGGGCGTTATGAACGTCCCCGACGGCAAGGGCCCCTTTCCGGTCCTGGTTCTCAACCACGGCTACATCGATCCGGACAGCTACGCACCGGGCCAGGGCATGGCGCGGGAACACGACTACCTGGCTCGGCACGGATATGTCGTGCTGCACACGGACTATCGAGGTCATGCTTCGTCGGACAACGACAAGAACGTGGATTACGAACTCCGGTTGCCCTATGCAGTTGACACGATCAACGCGGTCAAAGCGGTCAAGTCCTCGAAGCTGCCGTTCCTGGACAAAGATCGGGTCGGCTGGCTCGGACGCTCCATGGGCGGTGGCGTCACGTTGACCGCGCTGGTATCCCAGCCGGGCCTCGTCGATGCCGCCGTCATCTACGCTTCCGTGAGCTCGCTGGCCGCCGACAACTGGAAGCAGTTTTATCGACCGTCGGAAGATCGAGCGAGGACCAACCGACGGATTGCGCGGACGTACGGACTGCCCGACGAGTCACCCGAATTCTGGCGCGCGGCATCGTCGCGGCCCTACTTCGATCGGGTGACCGAACCGCTGCTGGTACACCACGGCATCCAGGACGACACCTGTCCGATCCGCTGGTCAGAGGCAACTGTCGAAGCGCTCAAGGCGGCCGGCAAAGACGTCGCCTTCGTCAAATACCGCGGTGAAGGCCACAGATTCGACCGCCAGTGGCAGCGCTCGATCGAGCGGACAGTGGACTTCTTCGACACGAACTTGGACTAGCGATCAGTGGTTCGCGATACCCCTTAGGGGTATTTTGCACCAGCCGATTGCTGGCCAAATGGCCCGCCACACTCTTGCGGAGATGGGTAATAGACGCGCAATGAGTGAACCAATGGCCCTCATCGCCGATCGATACCGCCTGCGACAAGTCGTGGGAAGCGGGGGGATGGGCGTGGTTTGGGAAGCCTGGGATGAGCGCCTGGAACGTCGGGTCGCGCTGAAACAGCTGCATCGTCAGTCCGGAGCCTCAACAACAGAGGCGGAGCTGGCCAACAAGCGAGCGGTGCGGGAGGCACGGCTCACCGCGCGACTCAACCACCCGCACGCCGTACCGGTCTTCGACGTCGTTGAGCAAGAGGGCCAGCTGTGGCTGATCATGCCGTTCATCCCCTCCATCACGCTTGCTGACGTGCTCAAAGCCGGCGGACCGCTGCAACCGGGTGAAGCAGCCCAGGTAGCTGCAGAGGTCGCGTCGGCACTCGCAGCTGCCCATGCGGTCGGCATCGTCCACCGAGACGTGAAGCCGGGCAACATCTTGATCGCCGACGACGGTACGGCCTTGATCAGCGACTTTGGGATTGCACATGCATTGGGCGATGCGACGCTCACCATGCGTGGGCTAGTCCACGGCACGCCGGCTTATCTCGCACCTGAAGTCGCCCGCGGCGGTGAAGCGGATTTCGCATCCGATGTGTTCTCACTAGGCGCCACGTTGTATAGCGCGGTGGAGGGCACCCCACCGTTTGGCACAGACGAGAACTCCATCGCATTGCTGCATCGCGTGGCGTCTGGGCAATTCCCTTCTCCCCGGCGAAGCGGCGCGCTGACGCCACTGATCCTTCAAATGCTCTCTTCCGATCCAAAGGCCCGTCCATCCATGAAGACGGTCGCCGGCAATTTGACGCGGGCAACCGGAACCCCTTCGAGCTCGGGGGGCGAGTCATCCACTCCACCGGCGCCAGGCGAGGCAGGCGATCTGGCCTTGTCGAAGACTCACGCTCTGACGCCGTCAGGGCCCGATTCGATGACAACCCCAGCGCCCGACACCACCGATCAGCCTCCACCCGAACCGTCGCGCCGACGCGGCATTGCGGCAGCTGTGGCCATCGTTGCCCTCCTCGGAATCGGAATCCTGGTGACCGCGCTGCTGATGGACGACAGGACTGGTAGTCCGACCGCCGGCTCAGGTCAGTCGACCTCCGCCGCACCCCAGAGCACGAGCCTCACCACGGCGCCGCAGTCCTCATCGCCGAGCGTGTCCTCGACACCGCAGCGAGGTCCATCCCCGACAGCTACCGCACGAACCAGCTCTCGTACGCCATCCCAGACTCCCTCGCCAACGACCGTGCCACCCGTCCAGGGAACGCCGACGGCAGCGCAACTCAGCCAGGCAATCACCAGCTACTACGCCTTGATGCCCCGCAACACTGACGCGGCCTGGCCGCGGATGACCACCTCGTATCAAACCAACCATGCAGGAGGCCGACAGTCCTACCAGCGGTTCTGGGATGCGATCAACAAGATCACTGTGTCTGAGGTGAGGGGCATACCGCCGAGTTCGGCGGAGGCAACGATCACCTATTACTTCCAGGATGGACGAGTGGTACGCGAGCGGACCGCCTACGGGCTGGTCGACGATGGAGGACGTCTCAAGATCAACAGCACTACGGTCCTCAGCAGTGTGACACTCTAGGTCCGAAAGGCCAGACCAGGAGTGCTCACTCGGGGAGGGCTACCAATGTGACGCAGCAGCGGTTCTCACCAGGTTCCAAACGGGCCTTGAGCAGATCAGGCGCGATGGCGTCGACAAACCCGCATAGCAGGGAATGGTTCAGCACCGATACCTGTCACATTCCGGTCGAAGCTCTGCACCTCGCTGCCCTCCATAACGGACAGATGGATTGACGATAGGCCGTGTCGGGTCTAACGTCAATTTCAGTATCCGATAGAGTCAGCTTTGCCGAAAGGGGCCGTCCGATGTCAATCGCCGCGCTGGTCACCTGGCTCATCACCGCCGGGTTTGGAGCCTTCATGCTGATCCGGTGGGCAACCCGCGGAGGTTTGCGCGAGGTGCCGGGAGCAGGGACGAACTTTCCACGAGTTCGGGTGCTCACGCATTTTGGCCTGGCCGCCGCCGGCCTGATCGTATGGATCATCTACCTGGTGACGGGCAGCACGATCCTGGCCTGGATTGCGGCCGCCGATCTCGTCCTGGTGGCCCTGCTGGGCGGACTGCTGGTCAGGCAGTGGACGAAGGACGGCCGCGCCGCGATGGCCGGCGCCGTGCCGTCCGGTGGCGGCGGGGTTGATCTGGCCGAGCAACACATCCCACGTCCGCCGGTCGTGTTACACGGGGTCTTCGCGGTCAGCACGGTGATCCTGGTGTGGCTGAGCGCATTCGGCATCGGCGGAGGCTGATCGCGAGTCAGCCGAAACCGCGGGAGTGCTTTCCTGACTTCTATCCCAGATCGCTGAGCAGGGCAGCGCACGCCGTCTCACACCGGCGACAAGCTTCGGCGCAAATCCTGCAGTGCTCGTGCATGTCGGCGTGGCTGGCGCAGTCCTTGCCGCAGACGCGACAAGCAACACGGCAGGCTTCAAGGAGCGCTTCGGTGACGCTGGCGTCTGAGCCGGTGCGGCGGGACAGGACCGTGCCCGTTGTCGCGCAGATGTCAGCGCAGTCCAGGTCAGTGCGAATGCAATGCACTAACTCGCTCACCATGTCCTCAGCCAGGCAGGCATCCGCGCATGCCGTACAGACCTGCGCGCATTCGAAACACGCTTCGATGCATTCGGCCAGCTTGGCTTGATCAAACCCACCCAAGTGCTTGGGGTAGGACTCCAACATCTCCATGACACGCGGCACTTTGATCTCCTTTCGGTTGCTCGATTTTCGGCTGCTCGATTCTCCCAGCCGCGCATTACCCGGCGATAGCGCTAACGTCGTTGCGGGACTTCTGACAGACCCGATGAATCCACGCGGATCGCGGAGTCTGGATCGACAAGCCAGCAGCAGTGAGCACCCGAGGAGCACATCGTGACCACCACCGATTGGACAACCGACCAGAAAGGTTCCGGCCAGTACGCAGAGGTCAATGGCATCAATCTCTACTACGAGACGATCGGGGACGGGCGCCCGCTGATCCTGCTGCACGGTGGGTTGGGATCGGGTGAGATGTTCGGGCCGGTTCGTCCCGCACTCGCGGCAAGCCATCAGGTCATTGCGGTCGACCTGCAGGGGCACGGCCGTACTGCCGACATTGATCGTCCCATCGATATTCAGCTCATGGCCGATGACATCGCCGCACTAATCGACCACCTCGGGGTGGACAGGCCCGATCTCGTCGGCTACTCCCTCGGTGGCGGTGTGGCGTTGTTCGCCGCGGCGAAGTACCCGGCTAAGGTCGGCCGACTCGTCGTGACCTCACCGAACCTCCGACCCGACGATCTGTACCCGGAGATGCGCCCGCAGCAGGGTCAGCTGAACGCGGCCGCGGCCGAGTTCATGAAGGACACGCCGATGTACCAGCTTTACCAGCAGGTTGCGCCACGCCCCGAGGACTTTCCGCGGCTGCTGGACAAGATCGGCGCATTGATGGCGCAGGGGTACGACCACACCGGAGCGGTGCGCAGCCTTCAGGTGCCTACGATGATTGTCGCCGCGGACGCCGACATGGCACCGCCGAGCCACCACGTCGAGATCTTCAAGCTGCTCGACGGCGGCCTCCGCGACGGCGGCTGGATGGGCGAGGGCAGGCCCAAGGGCGGCCACGCGCTGGCGATCTTGCCCGGCCTGACCCACTACACCGTCTTTGCCTCCCCACTCTTCGCCGCGGTCACCCTGGCATTCCTCGATGATCAGGCGAGCTGAGGCCGCAACCTCAGCTTGCACGTTTTGACGGTCGCGGT
>CAVUEO010000008.1:0-122186 GCA_963740515.1 uncultured Actinomycetota bacterium | reverse complement strand
CGGGTTCTCGGCGACCCGCAACTTGCGCCGTACTTCGAAGGCGTAGATATGGCGCGCCTCAAGCGCCACCAGGTGCTCTTGGTGACGCAGGTGCTCGGCGGTCCTAACAAGTATGACGGTCGACCGCTTCCAGAGGCCCATTCCGGTCTCGGGATCGACCGTAATGAGTTTGCCGCGGTCGTCGGCCATTTGGCATCCGCCATGAAGGATGCCGGGGTCCCGGACGACATCATCGGCAGGGCAGGTGCGGCCGTCGTTGCCACCGAGTCCGACATCGTCGAATCGGGGTCGCCCTGACCTGATGGACACCGCCGCCCTGAAGGCCAGTTGGGGGAAGGTCGTGGCCGCCGGCGACGATGTCCCGCTGTACTTCTATTCGCACCTTTTCTTGAGCCACCCCGACGTGCGCTCGATGTTCCCGATTCAGATGTCGGGCCAGCGCGACAAACTCATTACATGTTGTCCCGGGCGCTGTCGTCTCGAACGTCGACGAGATCGACAAGGTGATCCCTCTCTTGGAGCAGTTGGGTCGTGACCACCGGCGCTTCTCGGTGGTAACGGAGCACTACACAGCGGTCGGGGCCAGCCTGCTGGCCACCTTGAAGAAGTTCCTCGGCCCGTCGTGGACGCCTGATCTGGCCGACACGTGGGCCCAGGCGTACGGGCTCGTCGCGAAGGTCATGGTTGCTGCCGCCGAGCAGCACGAGGACATAGCACCTGCCTCCTGGGACGCGGACGTGGTGCGGGTGGAAAGGCGCTCGGTCGAGGTTGCCGTGGTGGAGGTCACGCCACGGGAGCCGTTCCCCTATCGCGCCGGCCAATCGGTCGCCGTGGAGATCCCACAGCGGCCCCGGCTCTGGCGCTACTTCAGCCCAGCGAACGCTCCGGACGCGTCGGGGCGTATGCAATTTCACATACAGCCGATTGCCGGTGGCCTCGTCTCCACAGCAGTGGTCCGCCGGCTGAGCGAAGGCGACACTATTAGGATGGGCGCTCCGGTCGGCGAGCAGCTCACGCTGTCCGAGGACCGGCCTCTTCCTGATCTCCTCATGGTGGCAGGCGGCACTGGCTTAGCGCCGCTTCGCGCCGTACTCGAGCAGATCCGCAGAGGCTGGGAGGCCACCGGCTCCGGCCCACGGGTCCATCTGTTCCACGGCTCGCGGATGCCGTGGAACCTTTACGACCATGAGCACCTCACTGCGCTCGCAAGCAGGCCGTGGTTTGACTACACCCCAGTGGTCTCCGAGGACCCCACGTACTACGGCGCCCGAGGGCTCGTAGGCCAAGTGGCAGCGAAGGCCGGCGACTGGTCGCGGCGGACAGCCATGGTGTGCGGCTCGCCGGACATGGTCCGGTACACGGTGGAGGAGCTCAAGGCATCGGGCGTTCCCGCCGCCTCAATCCGGCGTGAGCAGTTCGATTTCCAGGGGGCGGCGTCGCCGACGGAGGAATTACATGACGCAATGGAGACCCGATAGCAGTGGCGGGGTTCATACCATGAGCACGACTGACCCATCGAGTGCCCGGATCAGTCCACAAGACGTACGCCGCAAGCACTTCAGCGCCCGGCTCCGCGGCGTCGATTACGGCGAGGTCCGATTTTTCCTGGCTGGACTCGCCGATGAGCTCGAGGGCCTCCAGTCGCAGCTCGCGACACTGACGCAGGAGAACCGGGCGCTACGCGCCGAGGTCGCGGAGGCTTGGGCGGACGTTCAGGAGGCTCGGGCAGATCCGAAAGAACTTGCCACCGACCAGGCTGTGAGCGTCCTCAACCAGGCCCAACAGCTTGCCGACTCGTTGATCGATGAAGCAATGCAGTCTGCTCGTGACCTGCTGTTGACGGCACGGTCCCAGCAGCGCGACGTCATGGAGCAGGCCAACGTGGCCGCTAAGGGAGCTGTCAACCGCGCCACGGCCATCGCCGAGCGCGCCGGCAGCGAGGACGCGTCGGTCCGGGACGTCGAGTACATCCGCATGTTCGCCAAGGTGGCGCAAGTGCAGTTCCAGGCCGTGCTCGATGCACTCAACGAGCAGGTCAGCCGGCTCGGTGAGGTGCCAACAACTGCTGAGCCCCTCAAGTCCGACTAGGGATCGGGAGACTGTCAATGCCGCCCTCAACCTCAGTCGGCGCTCGCTCCGCGGCTCCGGTCGCATTATCCGGGATTTGGCCGGCCACCTCATTGTGAACTCGCTGGACTGGTCGGTCTTCGTGGTGCCGGGAAGCCCAGCCATTTGCCTTCCTCCCAGCGCTGCGCCCACAGAAAGATGTTTGCCCCCACGACCCAGAATTTAGAGGGTCACACTGTTCAGCACGGTCGAGCTGTTGATCTTGAGGTGGCCTCCCTCGTCGACCAGCCCGTACGTGGTCCGCTCTCGTACGACACGGCCGTCGTTGAAGTAGTAGGTGAGTGTGGCTTGCGCTGAATCTGGCGGGATGCCTCTCACATCAGCCACAGTTATGTTGCTGATGGCATCCCAGAATCGCTGGTAAGCCTGCCGCCCGCCGGCATGGTTGGTTTGGTAGGAGGCGGTCATCCGCGGCCAGGCCGCGTCGGTGTTGCGCGGCATCAACGCGTAGTAGCTGGTTATTGCCCGCCTGAGCTCCGCCGCAGTCGGCGTGCCGCGGACGGTCGGTGCGGTCGTTGGCGATGGAGCGCGGGATCGCGTGCGAGGTTTGCTTCGTGGCGTCGGCTTTGGTGTTGGATCCTGCTGCGGTGCGGACGCTTTGGGAGTCGCCGAAGGTCCGCGTCGAGGTGCGGAGGGCGTGGAAAGTTTTGTGCTCGCAGGTGCGGCCGAGATCGATGGGCCTGTGTCGACCGTCGGATTGGCGGCTCTGCGATCGTTCACGAGCAAGGCAGCCAGCAGGATTCCGATACCGATAAGGGCAACGACTGTTACGGCGGCCGCGAGACCGCGCCTGCGTCGAGGTTCTGCCGGGCGCTGAGCTTGGCTGGCAGGAGCCGTCGCTACTGGAGACTTCGGTGCGGCGGCTGGCGAAAGACCAGCAGCCTGCCGGTCGTGCCTGGAGTATGCCGCGGGAGTGGCCTCCTCATCTTTAGGCCCTTCATCCGAAGCTGCCAAAGTGAGCGCCTCTTCGCCCGAACTGCCCTGGGCAGCCAGCCGCGACAAAGCCTCCGCTACCGCACCCATCGATGGACGGTTATCGGTCTCGGGCGACAGCATGTGCATGATCACGGGCGTCAGCGGACCGCTGTGCTGCGGATGCGGGAATCGTCCGGAGGCCACCCGATGCAGCAACGCCATAGTGTTCTCGTCGGTGCCAAACGGTGGGCCGCCTTCCAATGCGCTATACAGCGTTGAGCCCAGCGAGAACACATCCGAGGCGAAGTTCGCTTCACTGCCGCGGGCGACCTCTGGAGCCAGATACGCCGGCGTGCCATGGATCATGCCGCCGCTGGTCAGGGTCGCATCGCCCAACGCCCGAGCGATCCCGAAGTCGCTGATCAATGCCGCACCGTTCTCGGCGATCAAGATGTTGCCTGGCTTCACATCGCGGTGGACGATGCCGACCGCGTGGGCCGCTGCCAGCGCCGAAGCGACCTCTGCACCTACCGTTGCGGCTTCGTTTGGTTGCAGTGGTCCACCTTGCACCAATACGGCGGCGAGGGTGATCGAGGGGATGAACTGCATGACGAGCCACAGCTGGCCGTCTTGCTCGACCGCATCGAAGACCGGCACCGCGTGCGGGTGATGGAGTCGTGCCGTAAGCCGAGCCTCGCGCAGAGCCCGCTGGTTGGCCAGTTCTGATTCTCTTGTTGAGGCTCCTGACTGGCGATAGAGCTGCTTGAGTGCGACGCGACGTTCTAGGCGCTCATCCCGGCCTTCCCAGACGACGCCCATGCCTCCGCTCCCCACCCGGTGCAGGAGGCGGTATCGATCGGCAACGAGAGCCGCAGGTTCTGCCATCGAACCCTTCCCATTCAGGCAGCAACAGGCAATTTCCGGCGTGCTGCCCCGAGTCGGCCACCGTCGAAGGATCATTACCCAGCTGTGGTCCATTCCATTGCCGATGACTCCTTACCGTGACGATCAGCGCCGATGGCTCCCGCCAAATGGTCATGAACCACACCGCTAGATCGATTCAGACTCTGTGATTGATGATCAACTACAAGACGCCTTGATGGCCGTGCGGATGCGCCACTTCCGTGTCAAATGGCGCCGGTTGCCCGCGGGGTATGCCGCGTTCATTGACGACAACATGGGCCCGCCCGGGACCGTGGTGGTGATTCATGATCATTCTGTTGGCCGGTGACCCAAATCAGCCCGTGACACTTCTTCCAAGCAGGTGGTCGCAGTGGTTCGCCTACGGAGGGGGCATCTGGCACGACCGCATATCTCGGCGCCCAACCACTAGGAGGCGGAGTCCGAGTGGTGCCTCGACACCGATTTCCGCGATGACATGCAAACCTGGTGCGCTCGGCGCGGCTTTCGCTATACCGAGATCGGCTATGACGAACCGGAAGCCCGCGTTGCGGCGGTGGCCGCGGTCATGCGCGACTGGTATCGCGCTCGAGGCGAGCCAGCGACCCGTCTCGTCATTCCGTGTTTTCATTCTGGGCGACCCGTGGCACACCGTCTGCTCAGACGGCCTACACAACACGTTCTCCGAGCGTCGTCGACATGCCAGGCGCTGCGAGACCTTCTCCTTGTTGCTTTCGCAGGCGACGCAGACCGCTTCGCCCTGGCTACGTCAGATGCGGAGGCGCCGCGGATAAGACGACCACGATGTTCACCGGCCACAGGCAGCACATTCCGCAGATTCTTGTGGCTGTTCGGCTGACCATGTGCACGCGCATAAATACGACATCGCTTATTCAGGGGTAGATTGGCGACATCGTTTATCGGAGGTGGCGCGATGACCAAGATCACTGTGTATCGCTACAACGAGATGAATAGTCCGGTCGAGGCGCAGGGTTGGTTCACCCTCGAAGACGCCGAAGCGATGCCTGAAGCCGATCCGATGACCGCCGCACGCCACGCCCAGGCGATGGGGCGGGGGGAGTCAGCGCGAGGAGTCAAAGAGACGCTGTACCGCACCAGTCACGGACGTTGGGTTCTCAAGACCGCATGGCATATCGATGAATGCGGAAGGTTTGTTGACGATGAATCAGATGTCGACCCGCGTTCTGGGAGTGGTGGTCCTCGCTATCGGTTCCTGAACGATGCGGAGGCTATCGACTGGCTCCACCGAAACCATTACGAAGACCGGATCCAGCAGCACCTTCCCGACATGCCCGACGAACGCGGACCCGGTCGGCCAGAAATCGGTGGTCGGATCCAGGTCCGCCTCGGACATCTGCTGCCCGCTGTCGACTCCTACGCCGCCGACCATAGGTGCTCCCGGGCTGAAGCGGTCCGGTTGCTCGTCATCGCCGGCCTTGCTAAGGACGCATAGAGCGACCCACAACCCAAGGCATTGCGGGACGGCTTGACGCGTCCGCGGACGGACTCAGGCTGCAGTGCTTCCGCGCAGCCCCGCAAGCCACCGGTTGGCCTCGGCGGCCACGGTAGTGGCCCGGCGCACCGCCCCGTCGGTCGCACGGGCATGCTCTTTCGCCTGCTCTTCCGACAGTAACTTCCGCACCCATTTGCCGATCCCCATGGCGGCTGCCGGGCCAGCGCCCGTGGCAAGGCCTGCCACTCCGCTTCGCTCAGGAGTGCTCAGCGCCGCGGCCGGGTTGCCGTCGCGCATTTTGGTGCTTACCACCTACGACTCAGACACGTACCTTTACCAGGCGATCCTGGCTGGCGCGGGCGGATTCTGTTTGAAGGACGTCCGGCGGGACGAGCTGATGCACGCGATTCGAACCGTAGCCGCCGGTGACACCCTGCTGCATCCCACGCTGAGCCGGCGGCTTGCAGGAGCGGCTCACGGCCAGCCCACCCCCAAGGCCGCCGCCAACGAAGCGTCGCCCCACCGAACGAGAAGCCCAAGTAGTCAGCCTGGTCGGCCAGGGCCTATCCAACAGGGAAATAGCCGATGCCCTGTTCCTCGGCGAGTCCACCGTCAAGACGCACCTTAACAACCTGATGCGCAAACTGGATCTGCGAGACCGAGTGCAGGCAGTCGTCTTCGCCTACGAGTCCGGCCTCATCCGCCCGGGAGCCAATCCGAGCTGACCCGCAACCCGCCCTTCCTCGACTAATCCGGTGCCCATCGAGGTGAACTCTGCTCGGTTCGGAATCGGTACCGAGCGCCGGGGTCGAACAAGAAGGAGTTGCCGCCGCAAGCCATGAGGAGATATGGCTGAGGTCTTCCGCCGGGTCTCGCCGGTGGGCTATCGCTTTCTGGTGGAGTGGCTGCAAAATATGCGGGGGTAGTTGATCTTGATACGGTTGATCCACCAGACCAAGATCAGGATTTGGTACACACTGGGTACACAAGACGTTCGCAAACGTCCAACGGCTGCCAACGTTCGATTTGACCAAATGGCCTAGTCAGCTGGCACATTCACCGGTTACCAACGCCAGCCGTTAACCCCTGATTGGCCCTCTCAAGGCGGTAGCGCAGATTCGAATCCCGTCGGGGCTACAGGTAAAATCGCCGCTGACTAGGCCTGATACCACCACCAGCCAGCCAGCATCTCCTCGGGTCGCCCGTCAGGGACGCGCGATGAACCAAGAAATACGCGGTCTCGGTGCGCGAACCCATCCCGATCAGTCGACACGGCACGACCGCCGATGTTCTTCTGCTGGTGTCGAGCTGGAGATCCTGGCGGCCAGTCTGACGGCGAGGAGTCTCGCCGTGGTCCCCAGTAGAGGTGTTGGCCCCGAAGACCATCCGCTGCTCTGCGCTGGCGTATCGGGCGCGTTGCTGTCACGACTGCTGTCAACCCTGCTCCCTTAGGCCGATCTTGATTGCTACGGCTCACTCCACGAGGGCCAGTGCATTGCCGCCCATTCGGGCCAGCTCGGCCAGCCCGCCGGCGGCTTGGGGATTTCGCCGCCGTCGAGTTCTGCGGCGTCAGGAACCTGGAACTGCTTGCGCCATCGGTCTACGTCAGCTTCGCTCATTGGGAACGTCTGGTGTGGTTCTGTCTCCTGGCGTCGCGCGATGCGGGCGAGCTGGACGTCCTTATCCACGGGCAGGTAGACCACTTGACATGCCGCCCCGTCCGCTTGGGCCAGCCAGCGCAGTGCTGACCGCTCATCGCGGGCCCAGAGCCCGTAATCGAGAACGACGCTGGTCCCGAGCCGCAGCGCCTGCAGAGCAACCGAGATGAGCCGCCCTTCCAGGACGAAGCGCCTACCGTCGGCCATAGAGTCGCCGAACAGCGGAATCATCCAGTGATCTGGAGTCAGCCGAAGCGCGTGATGCGCCGCCGCGAGTTCTCTGGCCCGCGTAGTTTTCCCGGCTGCGGGAAGCCCAACCATCAGGATCAGAGTGGCGACATTTGGGCCCTGCCTGTCCACGGGCTTGGTCCCGACCTCGACGGGCGTCGGTTGGTCGGGCTGGCCGTCCGCGGCAACGGGTTCGGCTGCGGGCGGGGATTGGAATGGTCCTTCGTTGTGTGAATCGAAACGCTGTAACTGGGACATGGCTCCCCTGATCAGGGCAGAGTGACCCGGCAGCGTCGATGCCAACGTGAGTGGCTGCCGGCTGGACGCGGATCCGGCGGTACGCCCAGGTACTGCCCAGTGAGCAAGGCAGATGATGATCTCGCGGTTAGGACAACCGCCGTACCGCCGCTAAATGGCGGTACGGGTGACCATGACAGCGAAACAACCCATACCCGCACTGTAATGGGGTCACGTGGATGGCGTGTAGGCGGCGCGGCCCGCAGCGCAGCGAGGACACGCGCCGCACGGCCGTGCGCATGCGCCGGCCCTGATCTGATAGAGCCGGATTCGGCAGTTGATGGCCGCCCGGAGGTGTGCTGTGCAGGGTGATGCGCGACAGCTATGCGCCGGTTGATGTGCGACAGTCTGGGCCTGATTCGGCGATCCTGAACCGTTGACGCCTCCGTGGGGGCGTCGTTGCGGATCAGGGGGCCGGGATGGCGCTGGTTGTGAACCGTCACGGCTTTCGTGCCGCTCTCATACGGGCTGCTCCTGCGGTGTGAGGGCAGCGTAGCGCGGCACCGCTGCCTTCGCCGCGTACTTGTGTCGTCTCGCATTGTGTATAGAGGAATGTCCGTGCTGCACGGCACAGCTTCGAGGGGCTCAGCCGTCGATGCGGGCCGCCCATGTGCTCCGCAACATCATGACCAAGATCAGGAAGCACACTATGCGCGGAGAGTCGCGCGCAACGCGCGCGGCCTCCTGCTTCGTGCAACCTTCTCAACGAGATGGTCAGCTTGACGACGCTGATTACCAAACTGCTGATGCGTGTGCCGGGCAGTGACTGACGGTAGGGATCAAGGGGTGCCGCTTGATCGGATTCCTCGACCCGGACACGGTGCTCAAACTCAGCCGAACCGCGCGGGCTGCCGTACGCCCGGCTCAGCGGGCGCGTTCGCGCGAGCCAGCAACGCGAGGCCGACCGAGCCCCAGAGCAGCACATAAAGGATGTTCTCGGCGCTGGGGAACAGCGCATTGGCGAAATGACCCAGCGGAAAGGCGATGATCATCAACACCCCGCACCACCACGGCAGCAAGCGCGTCACGAGGACGATCACGCCGAGGATGACCGAACCGATCAGCATCACCAGGGCGGCGCCGAGACGCACCATGTTCAAGGTTCGCTCACCCTGAATGAGGTTGATCGCATTGAGCAGCGCGACGAAGCCGTAGCTGAGGCCGGTCATCCAGGCGGCCAATGTCGCCAACCGCCGCAGCTGGCTTGTCCGGGACTTCAGCGCCCACACCCCAACCACCGCAGCGACCACGGCCAGGAAGGCCACCATGCTGACGGCCGAATGGACGTACTCGTTCGGTGAATCGTAGACAAGCTCGACAGGTGCGACCTGGTCGATCACGGCGGCGATGAGAAACAGGGCGGCGGCCAAAATCCCCGCGAGCCCACCCAGTTTGACGATGCTTGGAGACATTGCCGATCCTTTCGCTAAGAGATCTCCTCGGAGAGATCAACGGTTCATCTAGGCCTCAGCAAGCGAGACATACTCCGAGCCTGCTCGTGGACGCTCAATCGGACATCGGTCGATCACCCTGAGCCGGCCCCCTGAGATTTCTGGCGACCTTGGCTCAGCGAGCGGCGACTAAGGGTGCCGGGATTGACCGGTTGAGGAGTCCCTCGTCGTTCGACGGCCGGTTGGGGCGTCGCCCTATTCGCGAGAGCGCGAACTGGGCACTCACCATAAATGCGGCCGTTCGTCGCCCTGGGCGTCGCTGTTCTCCCCGCGCTTTCTTGTCGAATGGACCGGCGTGGAGGGTCCGGTCAGCGTCCGAGATCGGGGCTCGCGCTCACCGGAACGTCCTTCTCGCCTCCCGCTCGCAGAGTGCGTGGTTCCTCCTGCTTGGTGTGGCTGCGGGACAGGTCCGCGGGGCCTGCCAGTATCACCAAGATCATCGCTGTGGCGCACCACACGGCCGCTTGGAGCACGGCCTGCTGGGCAAGATCAGGTTCGGCGACGACCTTGGAGGTGAGGGTGCTCCACACCGTGTTGTTCATCGCATGGCTCAACATGATGATCAAGACGCTGCCGCGGGCGTTGTTGAACAGCCAGTTGAAGACGATCGCCGCACCCATGATCTGAATAATGTCGGTCCAACTGACCTCACCGACCACGATCAGCGGCAGATGCCAACCGGCGATAAGTAGGCCGAGGATCAGGGCGGCGCGCAGGGCTGTACGCCCTGACTGCAGGCGGGGCACCGCATACCCTCGCCATCCCGGTTCCTCCCATGCCCCGCCGAACCCGGGAATGAGGAGCGCCATGGCGAACGCCGGCAGGATGCCGAGCCAGTCGATTGCCGCCATGGAAAGGTCGGCTTGCGCACCAAGGGCAATGTTGATCATAACTGCGACCGCACTCAGTGCCACGGGAAGCGCGAGCGCGACGAAGTACCATCCCACGCCTACGCGCCAACGTCCCATGCGCCGAAGTAGACCGACGATACCGGGCTTCCCTTCGGTGACCGCCAGGACGACCAGCGCCGCGAGGAATGGCCCGAACGAGGCAACCGGCACCGGTATCAGGCCCAGCGAGTAGAGCGGCCACGCCCACCAGGACAGGACGATCGAGAGCGCCGCAAACCAGATGACGGGGTGCCGACGTACGGGCGATTGGAGGGTCATGATCAACTTCTTTTCAGGTCGAGATCGGTTGGGATTGTTCGGCTGGACGCCACACAGTGCGGCTAGCGATGCGGAGGACGGCGATAGCGACTGCCGTCATGACCACGGCGGTCACCGAGCCGCCTTCGCCGGCGATGTAAGCCATCGAAACTGAAGGAGGCAGATCGGAAGTCAGGGAATGACCACCTCCCGGACGGGCACGGCCGTAGTACGGGTGGCGACGTAGGCGGGGAGGAGGTCCATGGCAGCCATATCGGACGTTGCCTCCACGGTCCACCAGATCGAATGCCCGCCGTTCAGGCATGACGCGATGGCGACGCCATGCCGAAGCGGGCTGTCGTGCCCCTTGAATGCCGCGAAGACGACCTCGCATTCGTTGGGTTCGTGGCGGTGCTGCAGGAGAAAGCGAGGCATGCCTCGAGCCTGCTTATCCGTTCCGTTCTCGACATCGGTCGATCACCCTGAGGGTGACCCCTGAGATTTTCTGCCGCCTGCGCTCGATGTTCGGCGACTAAGGGTGCTGGGCAGGGGAGCGGTCAGGCGCGTTCTTCATTGACCCGGTCGTCCGCTCGACCACTCGGGCAACTTCTGCTCGGGAGGAGACACCCAATTTGTGGAACACATTCCGTAGATGGGTCTCCACCGTCTTCAGGCTCAAAAACAGCTCAGCGGCGATCTCCGGGTTCGTCCGGCGGTCGATCACCAGCCGGGCAATCTCGAGTTCTCGCTCGGTCAGCGCTTCGACGCCCGTGCTGGTGCTTCGGCCACTGCGTTGGTAGAGCCGGCGTCGGCCAAGACGCCGTAAGTCCTTCTCGGCAGCCTCCGAGCGGCGGTGGGCGCCGCATTCCTTGAACCGGTCGGCGGCCCGCTCAAACTCGTTCGCGGCTTGCTCGGATAGGCCAGCGTCGCTGAATGCGCGGCCCGCCAAACGGCGGCTGAGCGCCGCCTCGAGTCGTGCCCCCGCGGCGTCGCACGTGGTCGCCGAGTCGATGGCCAGAGCGGCGGCATCCGCGGCTTGACCGGATCCGAGCAGGACGTGGGCGTACGCGCGATCCGCGATGGCCTGCGCGAGGGGCAGACCCTCAGCTGCGCTTTCACGACGTGCCTGTTGAGCGACCCGCTCGGCATCGGCTGGGCGGCTCAGTGTGAGCAGGCATCGGGTGAGAAGTTCCTGCCCGTACGCGCGGTTCGGGCCGTATAGAAGGGTGAGCTCGTCTCCGCCGGCGTGGCTGGTCAAGACGTCGAACGCGGGTTGCGGCTGGCCGGAATCGAGCAGCGCCGGGGCCAATGCAAAGGCGGCCAGGGTTTTGGTCATACCGGTACCTAAGGAGTCGAGAATGCCCGCCTCGGTCAAACTCATGAGCGCCGCCCTTGCGTCGCCCATCGCGGTGGCCACCAGGGACCGGTTCGACAGGCTTACCGCCAGCAGATGAGGATTTGCGAGGAGATGTGCCTCCTCCACCGCCGCCTCAAAAAACGCGGCGGCCTCCGGGAGACGGCCCTGCATCCACCACACGTAGCCGGCGACGGGGTAGAGCGCCGGAAACGCGTCACCCTGCCCGGACGCGCTCGCCGCCGACAGGGCTCGTTCGGCGTGATATGCGGCCTCGGGAAGCATCCCCAAATGGAACTCTGCGCCGGCCAGGTGCGTGGCCGCGTCCAGACGGCTCGCAATGTCGTCATCGGTCAACCGGTCGACCAGATCAGCTGCCACTGTTCTACTCCGCATTGCCTTCGCGGTCTCGCCGCCAAAGGCTTGCGCCCGAGCGACCAACGAAGCGGCCGCCGCTTGCATCCGGTCGTCGGTCCCGGAGGTGGCTCCTGTTAGGGCCAGCACCGCCCAGTGCTGCATTCCGGTGTAGTCCGCCTGGTAGAAGCGGTCGAGCGCCAATGCGAACGTCAGTGTCGTTGCGTTGCTCGAGGCGTCCGCCGGAAGCTCCTCCCACAAGGCAACCAGTCGGTGGTGGGCCTGCGCATGCAGGCCGAGCAGGTGCTCTACGTCGGAGCAGAGGGCAGTCAGCTCCACGCGAGTGCCGAGGTCGAACTTCGGGGCTAGTGTGATGGCCCGCAGCACCGCCTCACGGGCCTCAGCGAGCCGACCAGACCCCATCCGTAGTCGAGCGATTGTGGTTAGCGCGCCTATCTGCTCGGCGGTCGGCGTGTCGGCGGGCAGCAGGCGGCACATGGCCTCGAACCAATGCGCCGCCCCCGCCGGGCTGCGGGCCGCAAGGGCCGCGCCTGCCTCAGCGAGGACGGCGATCGCCTCCCGGTCTCCGTGACTTGCTGCCTGTTCGACGTGATGGGCCCGGGCGGTGGCTGGAGCCTTGCGCGCGGCGAGCGCGGCCGCGGTGCGCTGATGCGCGCCTAAGCGCCACCCTCCGGCGGTGGCCTCGTAAACCGATCCTCGAACGATCGGGTGTCGAAACCGGAATTGTCGAGGCGTGTCCGTGGTGCGGATGAGGTCATGGGCCAGAAGCTCATCGAGCGCCTGCAGTGAATCTGGTTCCGAAAGATCGGACGCAATCGCGGCGAGGCCCACCTCGAAGGGATCGCCAATCACTGCCGCGCCGTCGAGAAGGCCGCGGGCCGTAGCGGACAGCAACGCAATCTCCTCCGCGAGGCCGGTGGCTACCCGGTTGGGCACACTGACGCCAGCGAGCAGGAGCCGCCCGTAAGCCGGGTCGGACGCCCACGCAGCTCCGGCTACCTGCTGAAGATAGAACGGATTACCCTCGCACTCCTCGAACAGTGCGGTTGCGGCCGCGCCATGCAGCCCGGTGAGTTCGGCGGCTTCGTCACGGCTGAGGGCGGAGAGCTCGAGACGAGTGAGCCAGCCGGTCTCGGTAGCCCGCTCGACCACCGCCGACAGACGCCCGGGCAACTGCCGCGGACGCAACCCGACCGCGATCATCACCGGGGCCGCGGGCGGCCGGCGGAAAATTGCTCCGAGCAGCTCGATCGAACCCGAGTCGGCCCAGTGCACGTCATCGAGCAGCAAGACAAGCGGCTTCTCCCTGGACAGATTCTCCAGCAGCGCACGCACGGCACTGTGCGTACGCAGACGAGCATCCCCTCGTGCTCCCGGGGACGGGTTCGGCGTTCCCATCGCTGGCAACACCCACCCGAGCTCGGTCCGCGACCTCTCGTCCAAGTCAGCGAGTCGCTCGTGGGGGAGCGCATGCACGTAGGCATCGAGGGCGTCGACGAAGATCCAAAAGGGAAGCTCGCGTTCAAACTCTGAGGCCCCACCGCGGAGCACGATGCAGCCGCGGACATCCGCGCGAGCAGCGAGTTCACTGAGCAACCGCGTCTTGCCGATTCCGGGCTCGCCCACAATCGCCAACGCACAGGGCCGCCGCTCCCGCAGTCGGTCGAGCGCCGCGTCTATCGAGGACAGTTCGGCGCTGCGCCCCAGCAAAGGGCCTGCAAACGTGCCCATGAGTAAGAATCACACAGTCGGCTTCGAACGGCACCCCTGCCTGAACTGAGGGGTTGCGTACAATCGGCTACTGATCAGGGGAAACGTGGCATGACGCTGAAACGTCAAAGTCGCGAATTGTGCATCCCTCGCCAGTGGCGGCGCACATATTCCCTGCCGCTGCTACTGAATGGACCAACCACCATCGGACGGCAGGATCGCGCCGTTGATGTTGACCGCATCGTCGCTGAGCAGAAAGGTGATCGACGCGGCCAGATGCTCGGCCGTCGCCACCGGCGGGATCAGGTTCAGGAACGGGCCGAGACGTCCTCGGCCGTACTCGGATAATGCTTCGGGCATCGGCATGCCGGTCGCGACGCCGCCGGGTGCGACAGCATTCACCCGAATGCCCTGTGGTCCGTACATGAAGGCGGCACTGCGGGTCAGGCCGACGATGCCGTGCTTGGAGACCGTGTAGGCAGTGCCGGAGGCATTACCACGCAGCCCCGCTTCCGAGGCGACGTTCACGATGGCGCCGCGACCTGCCGCGAGCATCGCAGGGATTACGGCTCGGGCGAGCTTGAACGCACCGGTCAAGTTGATCCCGAGGACGCGGTCCCAGATGGCATCCGATGTCTCGTGGGCGGGGGAGAAGTCGTCGTTCACGCCGGCGACGTTCGCCAGGCCTTCGATGCGCGAGCCCGCGGCGCCCACAATCCGGTCGATGTCTGCTTGTTGGGTGACGTCGCCGGCGACCGTCATGACGTCGGTGTCAGAGAGCGAGGTCACGAGGCCGTCCAAACGGTCGGTGGAGATGTCGACAGCTATGACGCGCCCGCCTTCGCGGGCTACGCGGGAGGCGGTGGCCCATCCGATGCCAGACGCGGCGCCGGTGACGATCACTGTCTGGCCGTCGAATCGGCCCGGGGTGACGCGTTCCTGCCACACCATGCTTTCTTCGGATTCCTGGGTTGGTACCACTCCGACGTTCGCTCGCGATACGAGATCATCAACGACGCTCTGGCGAAGCTGGCCCCGGCTCAGCGGGACCAACTGCTGCAGAGGCAGGTTTCGTACGGGAGCGAGCGTGCTCTCGTCGAACCCGCCCTTTTCCAACAGCTCCCGGATGAGCGGGCCGCCCACTGGGTCCTCCAGCCAGGTCCCAATTGTGCTGCTCGCAGTCAGCGGCGTTGGCTTCGTTGACATCAGGCCTTAATCTCTGGTTGTTGTGGTGCAGGATCGAGCAAGCCGAGGCGCTCCAGTGGTTCGGCGAGACCGGCGCCGTCGGAGGCATAAAGCCACTGCACGCGTGAGTCACCCGAGGTGGGATGGCCGCGAAAGCTGCTGCCCGCCAGCACTGCCTCGCTGGGCGTCAGCTGGCGGATGCAAACCGCGGCCACGTGGTCGGGATGCGCCGCCACAAAGTCGCCGTAAATCGACTCATCATGCTGCCCGTCGTCGCCGATCAGCAACCACTTGATCTGAGGGAACTCACCTGCCAAGCGCTCCAGGCTGCTGCGCTTGTGCTCGCGACCGCTGCGAAACCAGCGATCAGCCGTGGGACCCCAGTCGGTCAACAGCAGCGCACCAGCTGGGTACAGGTTGCGGGAGAGAAAGCGAGTCAAGGTCGGCGCCACGTTCCAAGCCCCCGTCGACAGGTAGATCAGCGGCGCTCCGGGGTAGCGAGTGGTGAGGCGCTCGTAGAGGACCGGCATCCCAGGGGTCGTCGCCCGAGCATGTTCGTTGACAACAAAGGTGTGCCAGGCCGCCAGCAGCGGCCGCGGCAGAGCGGTGACCATGACCGTGTCGTCAATGTCAGATACGACGCCGAAAGTCGTTGCTGGATCGACCACTAAGACCAGAGCCGTCGCCACCGTCGAGCCTTCCGCGGTCAGACCAATCCGATGCCAGCCCGGCTCAAGATCAACATCCACAACTACGTCGATGACGCCGCTGCGGTCGGCCTGCACCTCGAGCGATTGTTCGCCGATGCTGACGCTCACCTGCGCGTTCTCCACCGGTACGCCAATGAAATTGCGCCAGCCACGGGCTCCGGTAGGTACCTCATCGCGCCACTCGGTCGGCTTTGCCAGCAGCACGCGAGCAAGTACCCGTACCCAGCTGGTCGAACCGTAGCCGGTATAGGGAATCACCTCAGGGACTTTGCCGGCATCACGAGCGCGTCGCGCCCGCCAGCGTTGCAGTGCCTGATCGACTCGGAAGGCCCGGTGTACGAGAAGGTCCTCCACAGGTGCGACCCTAGCGGCCGCAGCTCAAGGACTACTCTCCGCCACTCCGCCGAAGCACCTCGCTCAGGCGCTCCGCAGCGGCGATCACAGCAGGCGCATGTAGCCGGCCGGGCTGTCGGGACAAGCGTTCGATAGGTCCTGACACGCTGACCGCCGCGATGACCTTGCCGGAGGGTGAACGTACGGGTGCCGATACCGAGGCCACGCCCGGTTCGCGCTCGCCAACCGAATGGGCCCAACCACGCCTCCGAACTGCCGCCAGGGCGACCGCCGAGTAGCGGCTGCCACGCAGCCCCCGCTGCATCCGGTCGGGCTCCTCCCACGCGAGCAGCACCTGAGCCGCGGAGCCGGCGCTCATTGTCAGCTGAGTGCCAACGGGCACACTGTCACGTAATCCAGACATTCGCTCGGCTGTCGCGACGCACACGCGGTAGTCGCCTTGCCTGCGGAACATCTGAGCCGATTCGCCGGTAATGTCCCGGAGCCGAGCCAGCACCGGTCCCGCCGTCGCCAGCAGCCGGTCCTCGCCAGCAGCTGACGCCAGCTCGCCAAGCCGGGGCCCGAGAATGAAGCGGCCTTGCAGATCCCGGCTCACCAGACGATGATGCTCGAGGGCGACTGCAAGGCGATGCGCGGTCGGCCGGGCCAGCCCGGTCGCGGCCACCAAACCAGCGAGGGTGGTCGGTCCCGTCTCCAAGGCGCTGAGCACAAGGGCGGCTTTGTCGAGGACACCGACACCGCTAGAGTTGTCCATGCCTTGATACTGCCGTCTCGGATGCTGGAAGGCAAGTGCGAAGATTAGCTTGTCGCTCGCGGAAATCGGGGCGATGGGCGTTTGGCAGATCATGTGGAGAACGGGGACAAGGAGAAGAACAATCGTCATGGGCAAGACGCTGAGCGAGAAAGTGTGGCACGACCACGTCGTACGAACCGCCGAAGGTGAGCCCGATCTGCTCTTCATCGATCTGCACCTCATCCATGAAGTAACCAGTCCGCAAGCCTTCGATGGTCTGCGGCAGGCCGGGCGACGCGTTCGTCGTCCCGACCTCACGCTGGCGACAGAGGACCACAACACGCCGACACTGAACATCGATCAACCGATCGCTGACCCGGTGTCACGGACTCAGGTCGACACTCTCCGGAAGAACGCACGTGAGTTCGGTATTCGCATCCACAGTCTTGGCGATCTTGATCAGGGCATCGTGCACATCATCGGACCACAGCTCGGTCTGACCCAACCGGGTCTGACCGTGGTATGTGGCGATTCCCACACCTCCACCCATGGCGCATTTGGCGCGATCGCGTTCGGCATCGGTACCTCTGAGGTCGAGCATGTCTTGGCCACCCAGACCCTGCCGCAGGCGAAGCCCAAGACCATGGCGGTGAACGTCAACGGTGAGCTGCCGGCTGGGGTTACCGCGAAAGACATCGTGCTGGCGTTGATCGCGAAGGTCGGCACAGGCGGTGGCCAGGGCTACATCGTGGAGTACCGCGGCTCGGCCATTGAGGCGCTCAGCATGGAGGGCCGGATGACGATCTGCAACATGAGCATCGAATGGGGCGCCAAGGCCGGCATGATCGCGCCGGACGAGACCACCTTTGCCTACATCAAAGGACGCCCGCACGCACCGGAAGGCACGGACTGGGACGCGGCCGTGGCCTACTGGAAGACGCTGCGTAGTGATCCCGACGCCGTCTTCGACGCCGAAGTTGATCTTGACGCAGGTCGGCTGACGCCCTTCGTCACTTGGGGGACCAATCCTGGGCAGGGCGTACCACTAGGTGCCGAGGTTCCAGATCCCGAGATCTTCGCCGAGGAGGCCGACCGGACTGCGGCCTCCAAGGCTTTGGAGTACATGGCGCTGAAACCGGGTCAGAAAATGCGCGACATCCGGGTGGATACCGTCTTTCTTGGTTCCTGTACCAATGGGCGCATCGAGGACCTGCGCGCCGCTGCTGGCGTTATCAGAGGACATCATGTCGCTGACAACGTGCGAATGCTGGTGGTGCCCGGTTCCGCGCGGGTTCGTCTGCAGGCGGAGTCCGAAGGTCTTGATGTGATCTTCAAAGAAGCCGGAGCGGAGTGGCGTGCGGCAGGCTGTTCGATGTGTCTGGGCATGAACCCAGATCAGCTTGCGCCTGGTGAGCGCGCTGCCTCCACCTCGAATCGCAACTTTGAGGGTCGGCAGGGTAAAGGTGGACGTACCCACCTGGTCTCGCCGCTGGTCGCAGCTGCGACCGCCGTCACGGGCGCTCTCAGCTCACCCGCCGATCTCTCAGGGGCACGATGATCATGGATGCCTACACCAGCCACACTGGCACCGCAGTTCCGCTACGCAGAAGCAATGTCGACACCGACCAGATCATTCCGGCGGTTTACCTCAAGCGGGTGACCAAGACCGGCTTCGAGGACGGACTCTTCGCAGCCTGGCGCAATGAGCCAAGCTTCGTGCTCAACTTGCCGCAGTACGCCGGGGCGACGATCTTGATTGCCGGTCCGGATTTCGGAACTGGGTCGTCCCGAGAGCACGCGGTTTGGGCCCTGCAGAACTACGGGTTCAAGGTGGTGATTGGTTCGCGCTTCGGCGATATCTTCCGTAGCAATTCGGGCAAGGCTGGGTTGCTGATCGCAGTCGTCGAGCAGAAGATCATCGAGGAGCTCTGGGACTTCGTCGAGGAACACCCCGCCGCACCTATCACGGTCGACCTCGTGACTCGGCAGATCACCGCCGAAGGCTTCCACGCTGAATTCGAGATCGACGACTACACCAGATGGCGGCTGATCGAGGGCTTGGATGACATCGGGCTCACCCTGCGGCACGTTGATCAGATCGCCGAGTTCGAAAACACTCGTGCGCCGTACAAACCAAAGACCCTCCCAGCAAAGGTCGCCAGCAGCAGCTAACTGCCCAGATCGGGCCGTTTTTCCTTACAACACACCAAAATGTGCAACCAAGGTGATTGTCTGGCTGGGCGATCTTCCCTAGCGTTGGCTCTGCAGGCGTACCGTACGCTGCCCAAAGTCCCAGCAGGCTTGGTGTCGCATCGAGAAGGGAAGCTGTGAACAAGGCTGAATTGATTCAGGCGCTGTCTGCCTACTATGACGGCAGCAAGAGCGAAGCAGCCAAGGCCCTCAACGCCGTGGTGGAAACCATCACCTACAAGACTGCAGCTGGGGAGAAGGTCTCGATCACCGGTTTTGGCGTCTTCGAGAAAGTGCATCGCTCGGCCCGGATGGTGCGGAACCCGCGTACCGGCGAGCGCAAACGCGCCAAGGCTACGGCTGTGCCGCGTTTCCGCGCGGGCTCGGACCTGAAGGCCTACGTCTCAGGGGCGAAGAAGGTGCCCAGAGCGACCGCAAAGAAGGCGGCTCCTGCCAAAGCGGCTGCCAAGACTCTGGCATCAAAGGCTGCGGTGACTGCCAGGAAGACCGTCGCAAAGCCTGCTGCCAAGAAGGCCACGACGACGGCTAAGAAGACCGCCAGCAAGCGTTAAATCTCTAGCTAGAGCCACACCGACAGCACCCGGCCATCGCCCTCGACCGCATGAAGGCGCTGGCCCAACTGGGCGTGTCGAAGTTCGCCGCGGAGGGCGTCAGCCGGCAGGGCGATTCGTGTTCCGGACGCGGTGACAGCCAGCTGGTCTCCGTCGGCATTGCTCCATTGCGTCGCGGTGATCAACAGATAGCGACCGAGGCGACCCTTCTCATGATCAATAAGTGCACTGGTTGCCGGACCCACGCCCAGCTCGATTGCCGCCACCAGATCGGCTTCGGTATCGACATCACAACGGGCATCGGCAACCGGCGATCCGATCGCTTCGGCAGCAAGACTCACCGCGCCGGAAGCGTGATGGGCTGCAGCCGACCGACCCTGGAACTGTGGGGCAAGTTCGACATCGTGTGCTATGAGCATGGTGGTCCCGATGCCTGATGCATCCGCAACAAAAGATCGTGGCTGAGATCGCGAGGCATCAAGGACCCGGGCGACAGATTCCGGCCGCAAAGCAGGAAGGTCACCGACACAGGCCAAGATTGAGGTGAATCCCTGGGCATGGAGGCGCAGCGCGCCTCGGGTGAGGGCCGAATTCATACCAACGTGGCCAGATTCGCTGATGACTTCCACCGCAAGACCTGCCCGGCGCAGTCGCCCCTCCAGGGCGGGCTGATCACTGACGGCCAGCACGTGGGGCAGCGCGCGACATAGTGCGGACAGCGTGTCCAGCGCCATGGTCCAAGCGAGCCTGCGCCGCAAGGGGTCGGGCACGGCGAGTCGAGACTTGGCATGCTCTATCGGTTTGATGGCAATCACCGCCGCAGCCGAAGAGCTGGCCGTCATTCGGTGTCCGTGTCAATAGGCACGCTGAAAATCTCCTCTCAGGGATGACCGCGCGTGGCTGTCAGCGGTCCGATGTTAACTGCGACGCTTCGCATCGCACGGATCCCGCCGCTGCCACGATCCCGTAGGGTGAAGCCACTCGCCGCGCAGTGAGCCAACCCGAGCCGACCGTAACCGAGCCCGGACCAGCAGGACCCATTCACCGAGACTGAGGTGTTGATGGCCCAGAATGCCGCCGCAGGTCGGCACGCAGAACTCAGGCCACTGTCGCAGGTCAATCAGGAGCCCGGCGGACAGACGATCTCGACCGTCGTCCGGCTACTCAGCGCGATCATGAGGCCATTGACAAAACGGGATTGGCGACACCAGGACAAGGTGCCGCAAACCGGCGGAGTGATCTTTGTCGCGAACCACATCTCCAACGCCGATCCTCTGGCTGTTGGGCAGTTTCTTGCGTTCTCCGGACGCTGGCCGCGGTTCCTGGCGAAAGCGTCAGTATTCGAGATTCCGGTCGTCGGGCGCATTATCGCGGCTTGCGGGCAGATTCCTGTTCAGCGCGAGTCCGCGCATTCCAAGGATGCGCTGATTGCTGCGTCGCGAGCAATCGAGGAAGGCCGTGCGCTGGTGATCTACCCGGAGGGAACGATCACCCGAGACCCGGAGCTGTGGCCGATGCGCGGAAAGACTGGCGCTGCGCGGCTAGCACTCACGACCGGCCGTCCGGTCGTGCCGATCGGACAGTGGGGTGCCCAAGAGCTGATGCCGGGTCGGGAGCCACACTTCCCTAGGCTGTTCCCTCGCAAGACGCTGGAAATCGCTGCGGGCGATCCGGTCCCGCTTGACGATCTTCTCCAGAAGCCGGTAACTGCGGCCACGCTCGATGAGGCGACGACGAGAATCATGGACGCCATCACTGCCCTGGTCGCGGAGCTACGCGAGGCGACACCGCCGGCCCAGCGCTATGACCCAGAGAGCGACAAGACAACCGGGGAACGAACATGAGCGAGACTGCTGCCACCGAGCGCCGGCCCCGCGTCGCCGTGATGGGCTCTGGTTCCTGGGGCACCGCTTTTGCCATGGTGGTATCGGACGCCGGAAATCAGGTGACGCTCTGGGCCCGGCGCCGGGAACTCGCTGACAAGATCAACATCGAACACCGGAACCCGGACTACTTTCCGGACTTGCCGCTGCCGACGTCCTTGAAGGCAGTCAGCGATCCAGATGAAGCCATGGCGGGGGCTGAGTTCGTAGTGCTGGCCGTGCCCGCGCAGGCGCTCCGCGGCAACCTCACTCAATGGCACATCCCGGCGGACGCCGTTGTCGTGAGCTTGGCAAAGGGAATCGAGCTTGGGACTGGTTTGCGGATGAGCGAGGTGATTGCCGAGGCTGGCGATATCGCGGCTGAACGGATTGTGATCGTCACTGGCCCAAACCTGGCGCGCGAGATTGCCGAGCGACAGCCTTCCGCAAGTGTGGTGGCAAGTACGTCGTTGGCGAGCGCTGAGGCCTTCCAGGCGGCCTGTCACACCGCACGTTTCCGTGCGTACACCAACACCGATGTCATCGGATGCGAGCTCGGTGGGGCGACCAAGAACGTCATCGCGCTGGCGGTTGGCATGGCGATCGGGCTCGGCTTGGGTGCGAATGCCACGGCCTCCGTGATCACCCGAGGGCTGGCAGAGATCAGTCGACTTGGGTTGGCGCTGGGCGCTGACCCCTACACCTTCTCAGGGCTGGCTGGCCTTGGCGATCTTGTGGCGACCTGCTCATCTCCGCTGTCGCGGAACCGGACGTTCGGCGAGGAGCTCGGGAAAGGACGCACCGTCGCCGAGATCAGCGCATCGACACGGCAGGTCGCCGAGGGCGTGAAATCGTGCGCATCGATTACTGAGCTTGCTGCCAAGCATCAGATTGAAATGCCCATCGTTGAGAACGTGGCCGCTGTCATTGCCGGCGAGCTGACGCCGACCGAGATGATCACGACACTGATGTCTCGCTCGGCCAAACCGGAGCGCTACTAGTTGGCGGGCCGGCTCTTCAGGTGATCAAGGGACTGAGCAAGATCAGTCCACAGGTCCTCGACATGCTCGATCCCAACCGACATCCGCACCAGACCTTCGGGCACCGACTGAAGTTCGCCTTTCCAGCGGCGCCGTCGCTCGAGGGTGGATTCGATTCCCCCGAGGCTGGTGGCAAATACCCAGAGTGAGCAGCCGTCGACGAACGCCTCTGCTGTTTTTGCGTCGGGCAGATCAATTGAAATCAGTGAGCCAAAGCCAGACATCGTGCGCCGCGCCAGGTCGTGACCAGGATCACCGGGGAGTCCGGGAAACCGCACCCGCTGCAGGCACTTATGTGCGGCCAGCCGCTCGGCCAGAACCAGAGCGCTCGCCTGCGCTTGGGCGAGGCGCAGCGGCAGCGTACGCAAACCACGCAGCGCCAGATAGGCCTCCATCGGACCGGGAGACGCGCCGAAGGACCGGCGGATTGCGTCCAGGGCGTCGAAGGTATGTGGGTCGTCCGCTCGGGTCACAAGGGCGCCGAGCAGTACGTCGGAATGGCCCGAGAGCAGCTTGGTGGCCGAATGCAGCACGACATCGGCGCCGACCTCCAGTGGACGCTGCAGCAGGGGAGTTGCGAAGGTGTTGTCTACGACGAAAAGAGAGTTGTCGGCGAGATGGCTGCCAAGTGTCGGAAGATCGGCCACCTCGATCATTGGATTTGTGGGTGATTCGATCCACACCACATCGGCGCCGTCGGCAGCCGCCAGAACAGCTGTGGTGTCGCTGACGTTGACCCGCCGTACCTGCCAGCCGTACCGCATGGCCCGGCGTTCGACAGCGTCAGCTACCCCGAGGTAGCAGTTATCGGGAATGACGATGACACCACGGGGCGGCACGAGTTCGAGCACAGCATGGGCTGCGGCCATTCCTGAGGCAAAGCTCAGCGCCCTGCCTCCCTCCAAGGCGCCAATCGCCTGCTCCAGCGCCAGCCAGGTCGGGTTGCCGTAGCGGCCGTACCCGATGCTGGCAGCGCTCGTTTCGTGGGCGCCGACATAGGTGGAGGCGAAGACCACCGGCGGATTCAACGGCGCGTCTACCACTTGATCGGGGCGGCCGGCGGTGACCGCCACTGTTTCGAGTTGCCATCGGGTTAACCGCGAGCTCTCCGGCGGTTGTTGCTGGTTGATCACGGCACAAGTCTGACGGCTTCGCGGCACGAGCCGCCGCGCCCGGATAAGGTCAAGGATCGTGAGTGAGAGCCAGCCGAGCGTTCCTACGGCCAATGGTTCCCGTCGCCGAGTGGCGGTGGTATTCGGCGGAACCAGCAGCGAGCACGGCGTGTCGTGCCTGACCGCGGCGGGAGTACTCAATGCCTTGGATCGGGACCGCTTTGATGTGATCGGCATCGGTATCACGCGTACCGGGCGGTGGATATTGGTGGATCCCGAGACCATCAGCCGGCTGACCGTGACTGGCGGCAAACTACCCGAGCTCAGCGAGAACGCGGCCGAAGCCGTGTTGATGCGTGTTTCCAGCGGTAGTGAGCTGGCCGTACGCGAACAGTCGGCTTTGTCACATCTGGGCCCGGTCGACGTCGCGCTCGCATTGCTGCATGGGCCGTTCGGTGAAGATGGCACCATCCAGGGGCTCTTCGAGATGATGGGCACCCGCTATGTCGGCGCCGGGGTGTTGGCCAGCGCCGTCGGGATGGACAAGCACTACATGAAGTTGGTGCTCGCCGCATGCGGGCTGCCGGTCGGACCGTTCGTCCCGGTCACTCCAGCTGACTGGCGACGAGACAAGACCGCTTGCCTGGAAGCCATCGCGGCGCTGCACTACCCGGTTTTCGTCAAGCCGTCCCGGGGCGGATCGAGCTTGGGTATCTCAAAAGTGGACGATCCCGCGCAGCTCGAGCAGGCTATCCAAGTCGCGCAGGCGTACGACCCAAAGGTCATTGTCGAACAGGGATTTGTCGGCGCTCGCGAGCTCGAGTGCGGAGTGCTGGCTGATCTTGATGGAGGATTGCCGCAGGCAAGCGCGGTCGCCGAGATCCGCGTGCACAGCGAGTCGGGCTTCTACGACTTCAAGGCTAAGTATCTGCCGGAAGAGCAGGTCGATCTTGATGTGCCGGCGGAGGTCCGGCCTGAGCTGGCCAGCGAAATCCAGGAGCTAGCGGTTCGGACTTTCGAGGCGATTGGCTGCGAGGGTCTCGCTCGAGTTGACGTCTTCGTGACACACCAAGGGCAGATCGTGATCAACGAGATCAACACAATGCCCGGCTTTACCCAGCACTCCATGTTCCCGCGCATGTGGGCAGCCAGCGGTGTGGCTTATCCGGAACTAGTCGAGCGGTTGATCACATTGGCGCTGCGTCGTCCAGTTGGGCTCCGCTAACAGCCGACGCCGTCGACGAAGACGCGTCAGTGGTGGTGGCCGTGCCGGCCGAGGGTCTCCACAGGGGTCGCGCCGGGGCGGGTCCACTGCGGAACGGGGCGGCTGGTCGGGCCCCAGGTGGCGTTCCCGTCCGCGTCCGAGCGCCAGTACCAGCATGGGCTGCGCCCCTCGGGCCAGTCCTCGGGCTTGTCCTCCCACGCCTCGCCGCGGCCGTACGGCGTCATGTCGAGCAGGCCGAAGAGCGGGTTGATCGGCTCGTTGCCACGGCCCGTCGTGGAGTAGGTGAGGAATACGCGGTCGCCATCGCGCAGGAAGCAGGTGATGTAACCCATGCTGCCGCCGATCGGTGCGTCCACGTCGCGCACCGAGTACCAGGGCTGGGTGTAGCCCATGAACTCGACGTAGGAGGCCACCTCGTCCCACCGGCCCGTGGTCAGGATGGCGAACGAGATGCCGCGGGCGTTGAGGTAGACGGCGTCCTTCAGGTGCCAGGCCGTGTTGGTGCAGCCCTCGCACTGCCCCTGGTGGGGCGCGCCGTCGTACCACATGTGCTTGTAGGCCACGAGCTCGTCGCGGCCCTGGAACAGGTCCAGGAACGGGACCGGGCCGTCCGGTCCGACGACCTCGACCGTCCCGTCGAGCTCCACCATCGGCAGCCGGCGGCGGGCTGCGGCGAGGGCGTCGCCCTCGCGGGTGTGGGCCTTCTCGCGGACGAGAAGCTCGTCACGGGCGGCCTGCCAGGTGGCCTGGTCAACGACTGGCGGGCGGCCGGGCAGCGCGGTGGTCGGGTCGTCATGCGTGGTCGTCATGGTGTCCTCCATGGTGTCTCGTCCCGGGCAGCGTCGTACGACGTCCTACTACATCAGAACAGACCCGCGACCCGGCAGGAACTCATCGCGGCAGGGGGCGCCCTCGGCCAAGCCTGCACAGACCACGTCGGGCTGACAAGCTCACAGGCGCTCTAAGACTAGATGTGAACGACTGGACAGGTCACGGTGCGAGTGATGCCAGGGACCGCTTGCACCTTCGCGACCACCAGTTGGCCGAGCTCGTCAACACTGCCCGCCTCGGCGCGCACGATGACGTCGTAAGGGCCGGTTACATCTTCGGCCAGCGTGACGCCTTGTATGGCGCCAATCGCGTGGGCCACCTCGGCCGCCTTTCCGACGTTGGTCTGGACCAAGATGTATGCCTGTACGACCATCGAGTGGTACCTCCTGCGTTCCAAGACGGCGGTGTCTTCTCAGTCTCAGGTGCGTCGTCAGTTCTTGGCCGGATACCGCGTACGCTCGCCGATGTGCGTCACGCTACATCGTCCGGGCGCGCCGCGGATACGCGGGAGCGCGGGAGGTTCTGGTGAATCTCAGCCGCACCGCCACGCTGGCAGAGGTTGGGGAGTTCGCACTGATAGCGGCAATCACCAAAAGGGTGTCGCTCGGGGCTGACGTCCGAGTAGGCCCAGGGGACGATGCGGCGGTGCTGGCTATCGGAGATGCGGTGGCGACGTCGGTGGACATGCTCGTTGAGGGAGTGCACTTTCGACGCAGTTGGTCAGAAGCTCGCGACGTCGGACGCAAGGCGGTCGCGGTCAACATCGCCGATATTGAAGCGATGGGCGCGCGCGCAGCGGGTCTACTGGTCGGCTTTTCGGCGCCTGCCGACCTGCCATTGGGCTGGGTGCTCGATTTCGCCGACGGCCTCTGCGACGAAAGCCAGGCTGCGGGAGTGAGCCTGCTCGGAGGTGACGTCACCAGAGCTCGGGACATCACCGTTGCGGTTACGGCCATGGGGTCACTGGAGGGCCGCGATCCGGTGTTGCGGTCGGGAGCACGGCCGGGCGACCTGGTTGCCATCCATGGCCGGCTGGGTTGGGCTGCCGCGGGTCTCGTGGTACTCGGAAGGGGCTTCCGTTCGCCTCGCGTGCTTGTCGAGGCGCACCGGGTACCTGAGGTCAGCTATGGAGCTGGAGCTGTTGCGGCGCTAGCGGGGGCGACATCCATGATCGACATCTCGGACGGCTTACTCGCCGACTTGGGCCATGTGGCAAAGGCTTCAAACGTGTTGATCGACCTGCGTCGGGACGCTTTTGAGGTAGCGGAACCACTCCGAGCGGTCGCCGCGGCCACTGGCGCGGATCCGTATACCTTCGTTTTCACTGGCGGCGAGGACCACGCCTTGGCGGCTACTTTTCCGGCACCGGAGGCAATGCCGGCAGGCTGGCTCGTCATTGGCGCCGTAGGCCGAGCAGATGTTGATCGTCCTGGCGTCTTGGTGGATGGCGCGGCCTGGGAAGCACCCGCCGGCTTCGACCACTTTGGTTCCCGTGGCACTGCTCGCGCAACCGATGCTCGCAGCGCGGATATCTGAAAGCCGGGGTGCCGCGGAGATGAGCCTGCCCACCGCTCGAGTCCTCACTGTCGCCGGATCGGACTCCGGTGGGGGAGCGGGCATCCAGGCCGATCTCAAGACCATGTTGGCCCACGGCGTACATGGCATGACCGTGCTCACGGCCGTCACTGCCCAGAACTCGGTCGGTGTCCAGGGCATCTGGCCGTTGCCGCCGGACGCGGTCCGGGCGCAGTTCCGCAGCGTGATTGATGACATCGGCGTAGATGCGGTGAAGATCGGCATGCTCGGCAGCGCGGAAACAGTGGCCTGCGTCGCCGATCTTGTTGCTGATCTTGATCCGCCGGTGCCGCTGGTCGTCGATCCGGTATGCGTGAGCAAGCATGGCGATCAGCTGATCGATGAGGCGGCAGTCGGAGCACTCCGCACCCAATTGTTTCCACGCGCCACCGTGATCACTCCCAATCTCGAGGAAGCCGCAGTGCTGACTGGACGTTCCATCAGGACGCCGGCGGCCGCGTTTGCCGATCTCATGCTTGGCTACGGCCCGCGGTGGGTTTTGATCAAGGGTGGGCACGGCGCGGGTGACGCGATCGATTACCTGAAGAGCCAAGATGGCGAGCATTTCAGCTACACCGCCGCTCGAGACGACAACCGACATACTCACGGGACGGGATGCACGCTTGCCTCGGCCCTGGCGAGCCAGCTTGCACTCGGCCACAGCGTCCCGGAGTCAATGACGCTGGCGAAGGCCTACGTCACCGGAGCCATCGCTGGCGGCTTCCCGCTTGGCAGAGGCATTGGCCCCACAGACCATCTGTGGCGGTTGCGGGAGCATCTCGCGATCCAGACTGAGCGCGGCGTGTGACCCGTCCATCGAGCGGTTGATCTTGTAGCCTCGCAATCATGGCGACCCGCGCGTCTTCCCCACCGCGGCCCCGCAACAGATCGCGCTCGTCCCAGCGTTCTAAGTCGCGGTCAAGGGGAAGCAATAAATCCTCACCAACGGTTGCGGCTCCGGCCAGCCCGCCGAGCAGGCGATCTGGCACCAGCCGCTCAAGAAGCCGGCGCCGCCGCTCCCTCTTCGATCAGCTCCTACTCGGTATTGCCGCGATCCTGACCGCTCTCGCCCACGCTTTGGGAAATGCGGTGCGACGAATCGGACCAGGGGTGAGGGATGTTGACCCAGTCCTGCGGCGAGACGGAATCGGCCTGTTTTTGCTTGGCAGCGCAATTGTGGTCGGCGCAGCAGTCTGGTGGGGGTTGCCAGGCGTGGTGGGGAATGCCGTCGCCATTGGTGTCGCCAGCACCATCGGCACCCTCAGCTACGTGGCTCCCATTCTGTTGGCGCTTATGGCCTGGCGGACCCTGCGGCACCCCGACCATAACGGTCCCGCTGGACGCCAGGTAATCGGCTGGAGCGCGTTCCTGCTCGGCTTCCTGGGCTTGATCAACATTGCGCGCGGGCTGCCGCGGACCAACGAGCCGGAACGGCTCCGCGATGCCGGCGGCATCATTGGCTACGTCTCCTCCAGCCTGCTCTCCGACCTCCTGACGGTCTATGTCGCGGTGCCATTATTGATCTTGCTGCTGCTTTTCGGCGTGATCGTTATCTCTGGTGTTCCGTTGCATCAGGTCCCCGATCGCCTGCGTTCGGTACGAGCTCGGCTGCGGCATCGGCCGGTGGTCATCGAAGGTCAGGTTGTGCCCGAACTGGAGTACGGCGGCGATCGGGCCTACGACACTCCGGTGATCAGTGATCAGGGCCGGGCAGGCGGCGGGGCGGCCGATGCGCGGGAGTCGGCGCTGGACGGCGCCGAGGTTGACGGATCGTCCGAAGCAGGTCGTACGATCACCGCCGGACTGCCGCCGGGCGTCACTGTGCACGCCACCGATGGCGAGGAGCTGGAGGCACCGCCGCACACGCCGATGCCACAGCGCGTGGAGCAACTGCAGTTGTCCGGCGATGTTCAGTATCTGCTTCCCGATCCGGCCACTCTGAAGCATGGCAGCGTACACAAGGCACGTACCAATGCCTCTGACGCCGTTGTGCATCAGCTGAGTGAAGTTCTGCTCCAGTTCGAGATCGACGCACATGTCACCGGATACAGCCGCGGTCCGACCGTCACCCGATACGAGGTCGAGCTTGGTCCCGCCGTGAAAGTGGAGAAGGTCACCGCGCTGAGTCGCAACATCGCCTACGCGGTGGCAAGCGCCGATGTGCGCATCCTGTCGCCGATCCCCGGAAAGTCCGCTATCGGCATCGAGATTCCCAACACTGACAAGGAAGTGGTTTCGCTAGGGGATGTACTGCGCTCCGCGCGCGCCCGGAATGATCATCATCCGATGACGGTCGGTCTCGGTAAAGACGTCGAGGGCGGCTTCGTGGTGGCCAACTTGGCCAAGATGCCACACTTGCTGGTCGCTGGTGCGACGGGATCCGGCAAATCGAGCTTCGTCAACTCAATCATCACCTCGATCATGATGCGGGCCACACCGGACGAGGTGAGGATGCTCCTGGTCGACCCGAAGCGAGTGGAGCTGACCGCGTACGAGGGAGTCCCGCACCTCGTGACGCCGATCATCACCCATCCCAAGAGGGCTGCCGAAGCACTGCAGTGGGTCGTCCGTGAGATGGACATGCGATACGACGATCTTGCCGCATTCGGTTTCAAGCATGTCGATGACTTCAACAAGGCGGTACGGACCGGCTCCATCAAGCCCTTGGCGCTCGACGCTGGAAGCACTACAGAGTCCTCGACAGCGCTGGACGCATCGCCCAGCCGCGTAGTGACGCCCTATCCATACCTCGTGGTGATCGTGGATGAGCTGGCCGACCTGATGATGGTGGCCCCTCGCGACGTCGAGGACTCAATCGTCCGTATCACCCAGCTGGCGCGCGCCGCGGGAATTCACCTGGTGCTGGCCACTCAACGGCCCAGCACCGATGTCGTCACGGGGCTGATCAAGGCAAACGTGCCGAGTCGGCTGGCGTTCGCGACATCTTCGATGACCGACTCCAGAGTGATCCTGGATCAGCCTGGTGCGGAGAAGCTGGTCGGCCAGGGCGACGGGCTCTTTCTTCCCATGGGGTCGAGCAAGCCGATTAGGATTCAGGGCGCCTGGGTCACCGAGAACGAAATCAGAGGTGTGGTGAGCCATGTGAGCGGGCAGCTCACGCCCAAATATCGCGAAGATGTGACGCTGGCAACAGAGGCTTCCGCCCGGGTGGCTGAGGACATCGGCAACGATCTGGAGCTGGTGCTGCAGGCGGCAGAGCTGGTAGTGACGCTGCAACTCGGCTCGACCTCGATGTTGCAACGCAAGCTTCGTGTGGGGTTTGCAAAAGCAGGCCGGCTGATGGACATCCTGGAAACCCGCGGCATTGTCGGGCCTTCTGAGGGATCGAAGCCACGCGACGTACTGGTGACACCTGACGAACTGGAAGCAGTGGTGGAGAACCTCAGGGCCGGCTAGCCAGAACGGCCCTGAAGCCCAAGGACCGGGCAGCGCTCCGGCAGCCGATCATCGGTCATACTGGGACGGCCATGCATATGTCCGCCCACCCCGCCGTCCTGGCTACCAGCCGGGGTCCAGAAGTGACCTCGGAGCCGACGGCAGTGCACCTGATCACACTCGGCTGTGCGCGCAATGAGGTCGACTCCGAGGAACTCGCTGCCCTACTGGAGCGCGATGGCTTCACGATCGCGACCGACCCGCGTACCGCCGACGCAGTGATGGTCAACACCTGCGGCTTCATCGAGGCTGCCAAGAAGGACTCGATTGACACGCTGCTCGCCGCCGGTGACCTGAAGAAGGCCGGTCGCGCCAAGGCAGTCGTGGCCGTCGGGTGTCTGGCAGAGCGCTACGGTCACGACTTGGCCGAGGCCATGCCTGAGGCTGATGCGGTCCTCGGATTCGACAACTACGCCGATGTCGCTGATCGATTGCGGGGGATCTTGGCGGGCGAACGCCATCAAGCTCATCGGCCGCGTGATCGCCGCGCCTTGCTGCCACTAGCCCCCGCGGCACGTCCAGCCGTTGCAGATAATGCAACGATCCCGGGGCATGGAGCAGTGCGGTCGCGTGCTGTGGGCCCGGCAAGCGGACCACGCGTTTTCCGGCGCCGGCTCGATGGCGGTCCGTCGGCACCCCTGAAAATCGCCTCTGGCTGCGACCGGCGCTGTACGTTTTGCGCGATTCCAACCTTCCGGGGGGCGTACCTCTCGCGGCAACCTGCTGACATCTTGGCTGAGGCGACTTGGCTGGTCGAGCAGGGTGTTCGGGAGGTTTTTCTGGTCAGCGAGAACTCCTCTTCTTACGGCAAGGATCTCGGCGACATCCGCCTTCTTGAACGCCTCCTGTCAGGGTTGGCCGAGATCGACGGATTGTCATGGATTCGGGTCTCGTACTTGCAGCCGGCCGAGATTCGGCCCAGCCTGATTGAGGTGATGGCGGGTACGCCGAAAGTCGTTCCCTACTTCGATCTGTCTTTCCAGCATGCTGCGCCCAGCGTGCTGCGCAGGATGCGACGCTTCGGAGGCGCCGAGTCTTTCCTGGGCTTGATTCAGTCCATCCGGCGGCTGGCCCCGGCCGCGGGCATCCGGAGCAACGTGATCTGCGGCTTTCCGGGTGAGACCGAGGCCGACGTCGATGTGCTGTGTGAATTTCTGGCCGCGGCGGAATTGGATGCCATCGGTGTCTTCGGCTACTCAGCCGAGGAGGGTACCGAAGCAGTCCGGCTCGATGGGCGGCATCCTCCGGAGGAGATCGCCGCCCGGCGTGGGCGGGTGGCGGATCTGGCCGACGAGCTGGTCAGCCAGCGGGCAGAGGCAAGGATCGGCGAGACCGTGCAGGTGCTCGTCGAGGAAGTCGATGGAGAGATCCTCGGTCGCGCTGCTCACCAGGGACCAGAGGTCGACGGCAACGTTCGGCTGATCACTGCCGACCAGCTCAAGCCAGGTGACCTGGTGGAGGCCGTTGTCACCGACACCGATGGCGCGGATCTGGTTGCCTCCACGATTCTCGACCAGTGGGTGCCGTCGATCAGTGGGCGGGAACTCAGTTCACCATGATCGACGACGAGCATCGAGCAGATGCGAGATCTGAGGAGTTCCCGCACAGGCCCGATCCTGATGCTCTCGCACCGAGTGAGACCCACCCGGTAGGTCCTATGGCCGAACCGGAGACGAGCCCGTGGAATGTGCCGAACGCACTGACCGCGTTTCGCATCATCCTTGTCCCGGTCTTCGCGTGGATGCTCCTGGTCCATCCTCAGGAGCCAGGGTGGCGGTTCCTGACTGCCGTGATCTTCACCTTGGCAATCTTGACTGACCTGCTGGATGGGTACCTGGCACGTAAGCACAACATCATCACCCGCTTTGGCAAGCTCGCCGATCCGATTGCCGACAAGGCGCTGACTGGGATGGCTTTCATCGGCTTGTCGATCATCGATGAACTTCCGTGGTGGGTCACCGTCACGATCTTGGTCCGCGAGTGGGGTATCACGATCATGCGTTTTGTGGTGCTCCGCTACGGTGTCATGGCGGCCGGTCGCGGCGGCAAGATCAAGACCGCGACCCAGGCCATCGCAGTGATCCTGTATCTGCTCCCGCTGCCGCCTCAAGCTCATGTCGTTGCGGTGGTGGTCATGGCGGTCGCCTGGGTGATCACCATAGTGACCGGCCTGGACTATGTCCGCGAGGCTTTTCGGCTCCGGCGGCGGGCACACGCGAGGCGATGAGATCTGGACTCGCTGCACGCGTTCTTGCCCAGCTGGACCGTCGGGGTGAGACTTTGGCAACTGCAGAGTCGCTGACCGGGGGAATGGTCGCACAGCTGCTGACCGATGTACCCGGTGCCTCGGCCAGCTACCTAGGTGGGGTGATCAGCTACGCCACCCGACTCAAGGCAACCCTTGCAGGTGTGGATGCGGCCACCTTGGCAGAGCTCGGCCCGGTTGCCGAACGAACCGCTGCCGAGATGGCGAGGGGGGTGGCGCAACGATGTGACGCCGATTGGGGAGTGTCGACCACCGGGGTCGCCGGGCCAGACGCTCAGGACGGCCACCCGGTCGGTCAGGTTTACGTGGCTGTCAGTCACCATGCAAGCGATGTGTTGCACGTCAGAGAACTTTCGCTGCAGGGGGAGCGTACCGCGATCCGGCAGCAAGCAGCCGTGGCAGCGCTGGCACTCCTGGCTGATGCCCTTGGCTCGCAAAATGCTTCCCTCGATGTGAGCGACGCGACCGAGACCTGAGCGTGGTCCGCTCTGGTGTTGTCAGTGAGGATGGGTACAGTTTCCATATGCGATCCGAGGAACTCCCGGTGAAGCCGGTGCTGGTGCGCGAGCTCATCGGTGAGTCGCTCCGGGAGGAGCGGGTCTCGCAGGGAAAGACGCTGCGAGAGGTGTCCAGGAACGCTCGCGTCAGTCTGGGATATCTCTCCGAGGTTGAGCGTGGCCAGAAGGAAGCGTCGAGCGAGCTGCTAGCCGCGATCTGTGCGGCGCTGGATCTACCGCTCTCAGTGGTGCTCAACCTGGTTAGCGAGAAGATGGCGAGCTACGAACGTGTCACCGCTTTGCCGAGTGTCCGCGCGATGGCACAGGCAGCCGCCTGAGCCTGTCCGACCACAGTTGCCATGCCGGGCGCTGGGACTAGAGGTTTGGTCTTAGCCGCAGTCCTTGGGGTGTCATGCGGAAGCCGGCATTCTGCAGTGCCTCACTTACACGAACTGAACCGAAGACATGCGCACCGTCGGCTCGTTCCACCGTCAACTTCCCCAGCAGTCCTTGCTGCACTGACCTGGCCAGAGCTGCCGCCGCAGGCTCAAGACGGTCCGAATCTTCGGTGAACGACAGCAGTGTCTTGCCACCACGCTCGACGTAAAAGGTCAGAGCGCCGCCGACCAACACCACGAGCGCTCCCGCCTTGCGGCCGGGTCGGTGGCCCTCCCTTTCGGGCCAGGGAAGCGCCGCGCCGTACGGGTTAGCTGGATCAGCTGCAGCGAGTACGACAGCAGCAGGCTCAGCCGGTGCGCGCTGATGACCGCGGAGGCGATCCACGGCACCAGTCAGCGCGAACTGAGCCGCACCCAGGCCTTCGACGAAATATCCGCGGCGGCATTGGCCAGCCTCCTCCAGTGAGCTCAGCGCCCGATAGGCCGTACCGAAGCCACCTTCGGCGTTTTCGGTCAGTACGCTGCCGCGGGTCACCACCCCGTAGCGGTCCAGCTGGGCGAAGATGTCCGAGGCCAGACGATCGGCGGCGTTTGGTGACGAGCGTTGCACCAGAGACCAACGACCCGCGGCCGTCGGTGTGGTGAAGCGCGGCGTACGAGCGGGCCGGCCAAGTCCTCCGCCGGCGAGCCGGGTTCGATGCGTCCTCGCGACCGGGCGACTCGGTCTCCTGTGAGCCCCACTGGCAGCCAGGCTGCGAACGGGGGCAAAGGTGTCCCCGGCTACCAGGCCCGCCCAGACGAGCTCCCACAAAGCGTCGAGATACTGAGAGCGATCTGCTACCGGCAGCCCAGGCGGCAGCAAGCCGTCAAAGAAGTAGGCGCCGCCGCTGGCAAGCGCGGCAAGAAGCTCCTGGCTGCGAAACTGCGAGGGCTCGCCGCGTGGCTGGTGTGGCTCTTGATCCGTGACGTACCAACGCACCCAGCCATCGGACTCACCGATCTGCCCATCTCCGACCCAATAGATCTCACCCGCCGCGGTCAGCTCATCCAGCATCGACGCGGCGTAGTCGGCTACCCGTGCTGGCAAGATCATCGACTCCACGGCGCTCGCCGGCATCGGGTAACCCGAGAGCTGTTCGATTGCTCCGAGCACGGCATCGACCCCTCGGGCGCCCGAGCCCACGCCCTGCCACTCGGAAAGGAACCGAGCAAAGGCGACTTGCTCGACCGGCTCGACGTCCTTGCGCAGCAGCGCAAGCGTCCGCCTCTTGATCAACGCCAGGACTTGGCTGTGGCAGTACTGGCGGCGTTCGTTGGCTGCCTCTCCCGCCATGTCGACGAAGGAACCGGCGACCAAAGTGCCCTCCGCGACCAGCCCGTCGCAGGCTGCCTCAGCTACCGCGCGTCCCAACCCGTAGCGGTGCGCGAACGATGAGGTGACGAACGGACCGTGGGTGCGAGCCCAACGCAGTACAAGATCATCGATGGGGTGTGCAGCAGCCTCGGTGAACGTGGCTGCCGCTCCGGGCGGGACCGGAATTCCCAGGCCGTCGCGCAGGCGCGGAATGTCCTCAGCCACAGCGAGCATCGCCTGCCCAGCAATCCGCAGCTCCACCACGCGGCGATCGCTGAGCAGCATCTCGATCACGTCTCCGACGTCAAGCCCGGGACCAGCACGTTCGGCCAGTTCCATCTGGGTGAATGGGCCGGCCGTGCGAAGCAGGTCGAACGCTTGCTCCACCGTGGCTACCTGTCGCTCAGCGCTGAGGCATTGCAGGTCGGCCTCGATGCTGGCGATGACATTGGCATCCAGGAGCTGCTTGATGCCATCCTTGCCGAGCAGCTCGGCCAGCAGCGTGGCATCGAGCGAGAGGGCTGCTGCCTTCCTCTCCGCAAGCGGCACGTCACCCTCGTACACAAAGGCACCGACGTAGCCGAAGAGGAGTGAGCGTGCGAAGGGAGACGGCTCCTTTGTCTCAACCTCGACAATGCGGAGCGACCGGGCCGCGACCTGTCGTTGCACCTCGAGCAGGCCATCGAGATCGAAGACGTCATTCAGGCATTCCCGCATGGTCTCGAGCACGATCGGAAACTCTGGATATTGCGCGGCAACAGTCAGCAGTTGGGCCGAACGCATTCGTTGCTGCCACAACGGAGAGCGTGACTTCGGGTCACGCCTGGGGAGCAGCAGCGCGCGGGCAGCATTTTCTCGGAAGCGGGCGGCGAAGAGGGCCGACGAGCCCACCTCGTCGCTGACGACCGATTCGATCAACTCCGGATCACAGATGATCAACTCGGCGCTTGGCGGCTCCGACTCGGTGTCGGGGATGCGTAGCACCATGCCGTCGTTGGTCGCTGTCGCTTGCACATCCATGCCGTAGCGTTCCCGCGCGGATCGCTCGACGGCAAGCGCCCACGGGCTGAGGACACCGGTACCCAGCGGACAATGCACACAGACGCGCCAGTCTCCGAGCTCATCGCGGAACCGCTCCACGACCACGGTCCGATCGGTCGGCAGCGCGCCTGTGGCCGCCTGCTGCTCGGCGAGATAAGAGACCAAGTTGTTGGCGGCAAATTCGTCTAGCCCTGCCTCGCGCAGTCGCACTCTCGCAGCGGCCGGTTGCAGCACACCTACCTCGCGGACGAACCTGCCGTACGCGCGTCCCAGCTCCAACGGCCGACCTGGTGCATCGCCCTTCCAGAACGGCAATCGTCCTGGACTGCCAGGCGCTGGGGAGACCAGTACCTGATCATGGGTGATTTGCTCGACCCGCCAGCTCGTGGTGCCCAACGTGAAGACGTCGCCGACCCGAGTCTCGTAGACCATCTCCTCATCGAGCTCGCCGACTCGACGGCCAGGCGCGTGCCGTCCAGACGCATTCCCCTCACCGACCAGAAAGACTCCGAAGAGCCCGCGATCAGGGATCGTGCCCCCAGAGGTCACTGCAAGCCGTTGTGCGCCGGGACGGGCAGCAAGCACGCCAGTGTCGCGGTGCCAGATCAGGCGCGGCCTGAGCTCCGCGAACTGCTCGCTGGGATAGCGCCCGCTCAGCATGTCGAGCACTGCCTCAAAGGCGCTGTAGGGCAACTGGCGGAAGCTGCTCGCCTTGCGCACCAGCGCGTACAACTCCTCTGCCTTGGCATCCTCGACTGAGACGATTGCCACGATCTGCTGGGCGAGCACGTCAAGTGGGTTGCGTAGCTCCGCGACCTCCTCGATCGCTCCTTGTCGCATCCGTTCGACGACCACCGCCGACGCGATGAGATCTCCCCGATGGTTGGGAAAGAACACTCCACGAGATGTCGCGCCCACGTGATGCCCTGCTCGGCCGACGCGCTGCAGCCCGCTAGCCACCGAGGGTGGGGCCTCGACTTGCACTACGACATCGACCGCGCCCATGTCGATCCCAAGCTCCAGCGACGAGGTCGCCACGACACATGGCAGCTGGCCGATCTTGAGCTCGTTCTCGATCTGGGCGCGCTGTTCCTTGCTGACCGAACCATGATGCGCTCGGGCGATAACCGGACTGCGACTCCCGTCACGACCGCTGGACGCACCAGATTGGGCCATCACCTGCGCCGGCGGGGGGAACGTTTCGGCGAGGTCACCCAGGCGCTCGGCGTTCAGGTCATTGAGGTGAGCGGTGAGCCGCTCCGCCAGCCGGCGTGAGTTGGCGAAGACGATGCTCGAGCGATGCTCGCTGATCAGATCAAGAATCCGGTTCTCGACATGGGGCCAGATCGAGGGAGGTCTCCGCGGCGCCTGCTCGTCATCCAAGCTTGGCGGCGCTGGGGTCGGTGTCGCCGCAGTTGCACCGAGATCGCTCATGTCCTCGACCGGCACGACGATCGACAGGTCCCACGACTTCTCTGCCGGGGGTGCCACTACCCGAACCGGCCGTGGCCCACCGAGGAAGCCGGCGACGCGCTCCGCGGGTCGTACCGTCGCCGAGAGGCCGATCCGCTGCAGAAAATGTGGCGAGGAAGAGGACGCGCCATCAGACTGGGTTAGCGCTTCCAGTCGCTCCAGTGAGACCTCGAGGTGGGCTCCGCGCTTGCTTCCGGCTAGTGCGTGCACCTCGTCGACAATTACCGTCCGGACTGACCGGAGGAGGTCTCGCGCCGCGGAGGTCAGCATCAAGAACAGCGACTCCGGCGTGGTGATCAGGATGTCTGGTGGCCGGGTGATGAGCGTACGTCGGTCGGCTGCCGATGTGTCCCCGGATCGCACACCGACGGTCACGCTCGGTGGCACCTGCTCCAGCCGCAGCGCTGTCTGGGTGATACCAGCTAGTGGTGCTCGGAGGTTTCGCTCGACATCGACCGCCAGTGCCTTCAGCGGGGAGATGTAGAGGACACGGCATCGCTGTTTGGTGTCGGGCTTCGGCGATCGGGTCAGGTCGTCGAGGGCCCAAAGAAAGGCGGCCAGCGTCTTGCCAGAGCCAGTCGGCGCGATGACCAGCGCGTTTTCGCCAGCCGAAATGGCCTGCCATGCTCCAATCTGCGCAGCCGTCGGATGCGCAAAGACTTCCCGGAACCAGGTGGCGGTCGCGGGGGAGAAGACCTCCAATGGATCAGCTGGCACGTTGTCTATCTTGCTCTCTAGGACTGACACCCTCACTTGCCAGGCGTCCGTCTTCCCATCACGGCCGTGAAGACGCGCCGGTGAGCCGGGTGCGGCCGGATCGCGGCAGCAGCCGTGTACAGGCACAATGGCGGCTGTGAAGGAGACCGAGCTATGGCAGCGCCTGCAGCTCCATCTCGGTGCGGGGTACTTCCGCGTATGGGCTGCGGAGTACAGCCTTGCGGCGCTAGGCCAGCGCACTGTCGTTGAAGCCCTCGCCGATGGTGTGCCGTGCAAGATCATCTGGCGCGCAGTGTGGGCAGCGCTCGAACTGCCGGCGCGAGAGCGCTAGGTGCGATTCGCACCGATTGAGTGCCGCATATGCGTTCCCAAACGCTGGCGTGTCGAATGCGGTTCGAACAAACGTTCGGTAGGTTATCCACCAGGGGTCAATATTGGTTATCCACAGAATCCCGTGTGACCGAACGATTGTCAGTGCCCGTCCTTAGGGTCACAGCGCAGGACTTTCAAACACAACAGGCAGCGCCGGAGGCAGTGTCGGAGGCAGTGCCCGATGGACGAGGGAAGGATCACGATGGCCACGGATGACCGCGAGAAAGCACTGGAGACAGCACTCGCGCAGATCGACAAGCAATACGGCAAGGGATCGGTGATGCGCCTCGGTGAGGAGGTCCGGGCGCCTATCGAGGTCATTCCGACCGGCTCCATCGCCCTCGATGTGGCTCTCGGCATCGGCGGCTTACCGCGCGGCAGGGTCGTGGAGATCTACGGCCCCGAGTCAAGCGGCAAGACCACCGTGGCCTTGCATGCGATCGCGAACGCTCAAGCTGAAGGTGGGATCTGCGCATTCATCGATGCGGAGCACGCGCTGGATCCCGACTACGCAAGCCGTCTCGGCGTCGACACCGACTCGCTTTTGGTCAGCCAACCCGATAACGGCGAGCAGGCCTTGGAGATCGCCGACATGCTGATCCGTTCCGGCGCACTGGCGCTCATTGTGATCGACTCGGTAGCCGCACTGACACCACGGGCGGAGATCGAGGGAGAGATGGGCGACAACCACGTCGGTCTCCAGGCACGACTGATGAGCCAGGCCCTACGCAAGATGACGGGTGCATTGAGCGGTGCTGGCACGACAGCGATCTTCATCAACCAGCTTAGGGAGAAGATCGGAGTGATGTTCGGATCGCCCGAGACTACGACGGGCGGTCGCGCACTCAAGTTCTACTCATCAGTGCGACTAGACGTGCGTCGTATCGAGACACTCAAAGACGGGCAAGAAATGGTTGGCAACCGGACTCGAGTGAAGGTCGCCAAAAACAAAGTGGCGCCGCCATTCAAGCAAGCCGAGTTCGATATTCTCTATGGACGGGGAATCAGTCGCGAAGGCAGCCTAATTGATTTGGGCGTGGATACCGGAATCATTCGCAAGGCTGGGGCTTGGTTTACCTATGACGCCGACCAATTGGGTCAGGGGCGGGAGAACGCTCGTAGTTACTTGCGCAACAATCCCGATCTGGCCGACGAGTTGGAGAAGAAGATCAAGGAGCGGATGGGCATCGGTCCCAAGATCAATCTGCCCGCAGGCATCGATCCGGTCACTGGCGAAGTGGAGTTCTAGCCTGTGCAGATCAACCACAGGCAGCCCGCCGAGCACGGGGGCGATGAGGCCGACGCCGAGTCGGTGGCACATGCGATCGCGCTCCGCAAGCTGACTTCCAGAGCCCACACGCGACGAGAGCTTGACCGAGCGCTGCGGGCCAAGAATGTGCCGCAAGATGCCATCGATGCAGTACTCGATCGACTCCAAGGAGTCGGACTGGTGGACGACGCCTCATTTGCAGAGGGCTGGGTGAGCTCCCGCCAACAACGCCGCCATCTGTCTCGTCGCCTACTTAGGCAGGAGTTGCAGGCGAAGGGAGTCGACCACAGTCACATCGACAGCGCGCTCGACTGTATCGATCGCGATGCGGAGCTCAGCTCTGCACGTGCCCTGGTCGAGCGCAAGCAGGCGGCGATGACTGGACTATCGCGCGACGTGCAGTATCGGAGGCTGGCCGGGATGCTGGGCCGCCGGGGATTCGACACCGCCATCACGACCCAGGCGTTGGCAGACCTGTTAGGTGAGTGAACCGCCCAGTCCCGTGGATTGCGAGCAGTCAGCGGGGGCACATTTGTGCTTGACCGAGGCCAAGGCCGGACATACCCTGCAGTCACGAGGTATCTGCCAACGCTGAACGATATGACAAAGCCCGGACGAAACGGCGTTCCGGATGTAGTAACCAATGAAATTTGTTTCTTCTAATTGAGAGGTTTTAATGAGGAACCCGACGTTCACTCGGTGAACGTCTACTGATTTGCACATTCGCGTTGCGGATCCTCTTGAGGTACACGTGCAAGCGTGTAGACAGGAGCGCAATGGTGACCGAGGTTTTTCAAGCACTTGTAGTTGTCGGTCTTTTCTTACTTACCGCCGTGGTCGCCGTTACCGCCGTGGTTATGGTCCGACGCGGACACCATGACGACACCGGTCGGCAACCTGGAGCCGCTCCTTCGACGGTGATCGCGTTACCTTCTAGCTCTGGGTCAGCACGCGAGCCTCGCGCCCAGATAGGCCGCCCCGATTCCGACCCAGGCGATGACGAAAGCTCAGACGCGGAGCTTGACGACTTGCGTGCGAAGGCGAAGACATTGCTCGCCTCAGCCCAGACCGCCCGGGCCGAGGCTGAGGAAGAATCACGCGCTCGGCGGACCGAGCTTCGGGAGCTGCGCGCGGACTTGGAGCGCCGCGAACAGCGCCTGTCGGATCGCGAGGAGCGTCTCGACAGCGACGTACGGGGACTGGAGGACAAGACCCGTCAGCTTGAGGAGCTCAAGAACGAGCTCAAGAGTCAGCGCCGGGCGCTCGCCGATCTCGAGACGCAGCAGCAGCTCACGCTGGAGCGGATAGCGGGCATGACTGCTGAGCAGGCCAAGGCGGAGCTCGTAGCCGCAGTCACGCACGATGCGAAGCGACAAGCGGTTCTGCTGGCTCGCGACATCGAACGGCAGGCGACCCGCGAGGCAGATGCGAGGGCGCAAACGATCGTCGTGGGAGCCATCCAACGTCTGGCGTCCGAACTGACCTCAGAATCCGTGGTATCGGCAGTTCACCTTCCCGGGGACGACATGAAGGGTCGAATTATCGGTCGAGAAGGCCGCAACATTCGGGCCTTTGAGCAAGTGACCGGAGTGAACGTGATGATCGACGACACGCCGGAGGCCGTATTGCTGTCGTGCTTTGACCCGGTACGGCGAGAGACCGCCCGCATGACGTTGACGGAGCTGGTTGCCGACGGCCGCATTCATCCAGCTCGCATCGAGGAAGTCCATGAGCGGAGCAAGAGCCAAATTCAGGCTCAGTGTCTGCGCGCCGCCGAGGATGCGATGGCTGAGGTGGGAATCTCGGATTTGCATCCAGCGCTTGTCCCAGTGCTCGGCACGCTGCGCTATCGCACGTCGTACGGCCAGAACGTCCTCAAACACTTAGTGGAGAGCGCCCACCTCGCCGCGCTGATGGCGGCCGAACTGGGGTTGGACGTCGCTCACTGCAAACGGGCCGCGTTTCTGCATGACATCGGCAAGGCACTGACCCATGAAGTGGAAGGGTCGCACGCTATCGTCGGCGCCGACCTGGCTCGCAAGTACGGCGAGCATGCCGATGTGGTCCATGCCATCGAGGCGCACCACGGCGAGGTCGAGGTACGAACCGTCGAAGCTGTTCTCGTTCAGGCGGCCGACGCGATCAGCGGCAGTCGTCCGGGAGCTCGCCGAGAGAGCATCGAGGCATACGTGCAGCGTCTGGAAAGGCTCGAGGAGATTGCCGGTGCCCGAGACGGCGTCGACAAGGTGTTCGCGATGCAAGCAGGTCGCGAAATTCGGGTCATGGTGGCCCCCGAGGCCGTCGACGACATTGAAGCTCAAGTTCTGGCTCGCGACATCGCCAAACAGATCGAGGAAGAGCTGACCTACCCGGGCCAGATCAAGGTCACGGTGGTACGGGAGTCCAGGGCAACCGAGACCGCTCGTTAGCTCGTTAGATCTGACTTGGTGCTGCGACCGCGCCGCCCGGTGCCAGCGACGGACTGATCATCGTCGTATCCAACTGGGGTTGCTTCGGCCCGCGTTTCCGCGCCTGCAGCCTGCGCTCCACGTAGTGGGCGAGTCGGCTCAGCAGGTAGTTGATGATGATGAAAATCGCAGCTATCACGATGAAGGTCGGAATCAGGTTTCCTTTGAGTGAGGCCAAGGTCTGGCCGCTGCGGACCAGTTCCGGGTACAAGATCAAGAACCCCAGCGCCGAGTCCTTCAAGACGACAACGAGCTGGCTGACGATGGAGGGCAGCATCAGCGTGATCGCCTGCGGCAACAGCACCAGCCGAAGCGTCGCGAAGGGGGTCAGTCCAATGGCCAGGCCCGCCTCCTGCTGACCCTTTGGCAGCGACCCGACTCCGGAGCGGATGAGCTCAGCGATAACGGAGGAGTTGTAGAACGTCAGACCGGCGACGACGCCGAGCAGCGGAAGAGCCTCACCGGAAATCTGGAAACCGAAGAGGAAGAGGTAATAGGCGAAGAGCATCATCATCAGCACCGGAACGGCGCGGAAGAACTCCACAAAAGCACCACAGGCCACCCGCACTGGTCTCAGCTGGGACAAACGGCCCATGCCCAGCAAGATGCCGCAGATGATCGCGAGGATGATCGAGAAAAAGGCCGCGACCAAGGTTGCCTGCAGGCCTGGCAGTAGGTAGGAGGTCCAGGTCACCGGGTCGAGGAACGGGGTCCACTTCTCGGCAGTGAACTGGCCTTTGGCGGCGAGCGCCCTGACCACCAGGAAAAGGAGGGCAAGGATGCCGAGGCTGCCGACCACCGCGATGATGAGGTAGCGGGTGCGTGCCTTGGGACCTGGAGCGTCGAACAGCACGCTCGTTTCGGCAGTCATCGCTTCACTGCCAGTCGCCGCGACAAAGTGGTGAAAAGAACCCCGAGGGGAAGTGTCAAGATCACGAACCCAGCTGCCATGATCCCGAAGATGATATAGATCAGGTCGGGACGGAACTCGATCATGCCCTTCATGAGGTAGGACGCTTCGGCGACGCCAATGGTGGCCACCACCGTTGTGTTCTTGGTGAGCGCGATCAGCACGTTCCCCAGCGGGGCGATGGCGCCGCGGAACGCCTGAGGCAACACCACGTTGGACAATGTCGAACCGAAATCAAGGCCAATGGCCCTAGCGGCCTCGGCCTGACCCTTAGGCACAGTGTTGATACCACTCCGCAGCGCCTCCGCGACAAAAGCCGCGTGGTAGATCGCGAGTCCGAGCACCCCCCAGCGGAAGTTCTGTACATCGATGGGTGACTCTTGTGCGCCGATCCGATACTGCAGGGTGATGAAGAAGCCGAAGGCGCAGAAGAACACGATCAGCGTCAGGGGTGTGTTGCGGATCAGCGTGACGTACGTCGTCCCGGCGGCCCTGAACACTGCAACCGGAGATACCCGCATGATCGCAACAATCGTGCCCAGCACCAGAGCCCCGATGGCGGCTGCGACGGTTAGCTTGATCGTCATCCAGAACGCGGCGAGCACGTCGTACTCGGCGAACAGCTCGGAAAGGTCCTGGAGCATCCAACACACCTCCTCGGCTACTTGGGGCCGGCAATCTGCCGGCCCCAATCACCCCGATATGGCCAAGGGGGACGACCCCCTTGAACCCCCGTCGCGTGCCCAACAAAACGGGAGCACGCGCTGAGCCGCCTAGGCCGCTGCGCAGGCGTCAGGCTTTGGTGGGTTGGTCGAGGTGTCGACCTTGAATCCAGACGGGCCGACGTTGTCATCGACAGCTTTCTGCCAGGATCCGTCGGAGACCATCTTCTCGAGTGCAGCATTCACCTTGCCGCACAGCTCTGTGTCGCCCAGCTTCAGGCCCACGCCGTACCTCTCAGTCGAGAACGGTTTTCCGACAACCTTGAGCTTTCCTGCGTACTGGGGCTGTGCGGCGAAGCCGGCCAAGATGACGTTATCGGTGGTAACTGCGTCCACAGTGCCGCCAACCAAGGCTTCGACGCACTTGGAGTAGGTGTCCTGCTCGAACAGCTTCACCGTCGTGGCGTATTCCTTCTTGATCTTCTCCGCTGGGGTCGAGCCAGTAACCGAGCACAGCGTCTTGCCGTTCATCGCGTCCGGTCCGGTGATGTCGGTGTTGTCGGCGGCAACGAGCAGATCCTGACCGGCAATGAAGTAGGGACCAGCGAAGGACACCTTCTCCTTGCGGGCGTCGGTGATCGAATACGTCGCGAATATGAGTGCGACTTGGCCGCCCTGAATCGCCGTCTCCCGCTGCGCAGACGGGGTCTCCTTGAAAACCACCTTGTCGCCTTCGAAGCCAAGGTCCTTGGCGACGTAGCGCGCCACGTCGACGTCGAGGCCCTTGAAGTCCTCGCCGACCTTCTGACCAAGGCCGGGCTGGTCATACTTGATGCCGATGTTGAGGGTGTCACCAGTGGTGCTTCCGGCGTCGCCGCCACCACATGAAGCCATGGTGAGGGTCAACGCTGATCCCGCCGCTACGGCGAGGATCTTTTTGCTGATGTGCATTGCTCTCCTTGCGTTTGTCTAATGGGTCAAGATCTTGCTCAGGAAGTCTTGGGCACGCGTGCTCTGCGCGCTGGTGAAGAACGAGTCCGGGTCAGCCTCCTCCACGATCAGGCCGTCATCCATGAACACGACCCGATTCGCGGCCTTTCGGGCGAAACCCATCTCGTGAGTGACCACGATCATCGTCATGCCCTGGCGAGCCAGCGAGACCATCACGTCCAGCACCTCGTTCACCATTTCCGGATCCAAGGCCGACGTCGGCTCGTCGAACAACATCACCTTGGGATCCATGGCGAGTGCCCGAGCAATTGCCACCCGCTGCTGCTGGCCGCCAGAGAGCTGAGCCGGATATTTCTCAGCCTGCGAGGCGACCCCGACTCTGGTGAGCAGTTCCATGCCGCGCTTCTTGGCCTCCGCCGCGGACTTCTTTCGGACCTTGATCGGACCGAGCGTGACATTCTCCAAGACAGTCTTGTGGGAGAAGAGGTTGAACGACTGGAACACCATCCCGACATCGGCGCGCAGATGTGCCAGCGCTTTGCCTTCTTCGGGCAGCTCCTCGCCGTCGATACTGATCGTTCCAGACTCAATCGTTTCCAGCCGGTTGATGACCCGGCACAGGGTCGACTTACCGGAGCCTGATGGTCCCAGTACGACTACGACCTCACCCTTGCGTACTGTGAGATTGATGTCCTGCAGCACATGTAGCTGACCGAAGTGCTTGTCAACATTGCTTATCACGACCAAAGGCCCGCCAAGGTGGTCTGGAGCCACGGACGGACCAGCGGTCGGATCCGGAGCGGTGATCAGACTGCGGTGCGGCTTCGTTGGGCGCATCCTCTGACGAGATTTCAGATTCCGTCATGGGCCCGACCCTAGACCTTTGGCCGGTGAAACGGCGCGAGATACGTGTTGAGTTTCGGTTACAGGCTCAATCTGTGGTTGGAGCCGGGCAGATCGCGAGACTATCTGCCGGAGATCCCCCATCGGCCAACGAAGGTCTCGCCTGGCGCGATCACATTCAGGTCACCACGGGTCGGACCGGCATTGAACGCATCCGGGCCGCAGGTCATCGGCTCCACGGCGATAGACCAGTCACGATGCGGCCCTCCGGTGAAGACCTGTGCCCATCGCATCGTCTCGTCGCCCCACAGCTCGGCGTAGCGGTCGCCGAGCACTAGTTTCACGCGCCAGCGCCCGTCGGGATCCCGGGCAAGATCGGTCATCGCGGTGTCCAGAGTCAGCGATCCAAGGACAGGGCCGTGGCGCAGGTCGTAGGCCGTGCCGTCAACGGGTGAGATTTTGGTAGGGAGCAGCCGGTCGTCCACCTCCAGGTAGGACGCGGCGGGCATGGTGAGCCCGACCTCATCGACTCTCGATTCTCCGACGGTCAGGTATGGGTGTGCCCCGTAGCCGAAGGGCAGCTCGCCGTCGCCGACGTTGGTCGCCTCCACCGTCACTGTCAGGCCATCCTCACCGACGCGATGCGTGATCCGCGACTCAAGCGTTCCGGGCCAGCCCGGCTGCGGATGAATGTGAGCCTCATTCGTCACTGCGTCAGTCTTCTTGTCGACCAGGACCCACGGCACGTAGCGGGCGAGGCCATGAGTGGCGTTGTGCCGAGCGGGCTCAGTGAGCGCGAGCTGATGTGCGACCCCGTTGAAGGTGTAGCGACCGTCGCGAATCCGATTAGGCCAGGGCACCAGATTCTGCCCGCGGCCAGCCGTGCTCATCTCATCGAGGCCGAACCCGCGTACGACATCCCGGCCATCGACCGAGAAGCCGCGCAACGTGGCGCCCACCTCCGTGACGACGGCGCGATGAGCACCAGAGACGATCTCGTACTGCTCCCCGGTCGGAGGCACACTCACGAAGTGGACTCTATCGGTGGCTCAGTGATGTTGCGAGCGACGAGAGGAGGGCGAATCCGGCGGGCTGGGCGTCAGAGTGCGATGAAGCGCAGCGGCATTACCCTTGGTCTGCTATGTCCACAGCGCCGGAAGCGTCGGCAGCCATAGGCCCACGCACGTACCAGATTCGCACCTACGGATGCCAGATGAACGTGCACGATTCCGAGCGGCTCGCAGGTTTGCTCGAGGAAGCGGGCTACCGCAGATCCGCCCCAGATACGCAGCCTGACGTGGTGGTGTTCAACACCTGCGCGGTGCGTGAGAACGCCGACAATCGGCTGTATGGAAGCCTCGGCAATCTGCTGCCGGCGAAGAAGGCAAGCCCAGGCATGCAAATCGCCGTGGGTGGTTGCCTAGCCCAAAAAGACAAGGACGTGATCCTCACCCGCGCGCCTTGGGTCGACGTGGTGTTCGGCACTCACAACATCTCCTCGCTGCCGGTGCTGCTGGAACGTGCCCGCGTCCAGCACGAGGCGCAGGTCGAGATCAAGGAAGCCCTCGAGACCTTCCCATCAAATCTGCCGACGCGTCGGGAGTCGGCTTATGCGGCCTGGGTGTCCATCAGCGTGGGCTGCAACAACACCTGCACCTTCTGCATCGTCCCAGCGCTACGCGGCCGTGAGACCGACCGCAGACCAGGTCACATCCTCGCCGAGATCCGAGCGCTGGTGGCTGAAGGAGTTCAGGAGGTGACGCTGCTTGGGCAGAATGTCAACGCGTACGGGGTGGAGTTCGGCGACCGCCGGGCGTTCGCGAAGCTACTCCGTGCCTGCGGCGAAGTCGACGGGTTGGAACGGGTCCGCTTCACCTCGCCCCATCCAAAAGACTTCACCGACGAGGTGATCGCGGCGATGGCTGAAACGCCGAATGTGATGCCCCAACTGCATATGCCGCTGCAGTCCGGGTCGGACGCGATCCTTCGGACCATGCGCCGGTCTTATCGCAGTGACCGATACCTGGGCATCATCGAAAAGGTCCGTGCCGCAATGCCGGAAGCCGCCATCACTACCGACATCATCGTCGGCTTCCCCGGAGAGACCGAATCAGACTTTCAGGCAACCCTGAATGTGGTCGCTGCAGCCCGGTTCTCTGCAGCTTTTACCTTCCAGTACTCCGTCCGCGCCGGTACGCCGGCGGCGACCATGGACGCCCAGGTACCCAAGGCAGTCGTCCAGGAACGCTACGACCGACTGGTGGAGCTAGTCGGTGAAATTGCCCATCAGGAGAACCTGAAGCAAGTCGGCCGCCGAGTCGAGGTGATGTTCGCCGACGGCGAAGGCCGCAAGGACCTCCAGACCCATCGGATGTCAGGGCGTGCCCGCGACAATCGGCTCGTCCACGTCGCGGTGCCTGAGGAACCGCAGGACCGTCCACGTCCCGGCGATTTGGCCGACGTGATCATCACCTACGCCGCGCCGCACCACCTCAACGCCGACGCCGGACTACTCGCGCTCCACCGCACCCGCGGCGGCGACGCCTGGCGAGCCGCTCGATCGGCACCTGCTCGCTCGGCAATCGATCTCGGCATCCCTACGGTCGGCGCCCCTGGTACGTTACAGCCCGCTCAGACCTGCCCCCCTCAAACCTGCCCCCCTCAAACCTGCACTGCACACTGACGAAGCCCTGAGGAGCCGCTGCATGCCCGCCGAACGATTTGTCGCGCAGCTGAACATTCAGATCGGGCACGAGTTTGCCGCTCACCAGCAATACGTGGCCTGTGCGGTCTTCTATGACGCGCTCACGATGCCGCAGATGGCCGGCTTCTTCTATGAGCAAGCCCTGGAGGAGCGCGACCACGCAATGATGATGATCAAGTACCTCATTGACCAGGACGCGACAGCACTCGTTCCAGGAGTCAGCGCCCCGCAGGTGGACTTTCCTGATGTTGTCGCTCCCGTCGAACTCGCCCTCGAGCAAGAACGCAGGGTCACAGCTCAGATCAATGAGCTGACCAGGATCGCGCGCGAGGAGAGCGACTTCGCCTCTGACCAATTCATGCAGTGGTTCATCAAGGAACAGGTGGAGGAAGTTGCCACGATGAGTGCCCTTGTTGCCGTGGTACGACGCTCGAAGGACAATATCGAAGCAATCGAGGAGTACATCCAGCGCGAGCAGCGAAAGGACTCAGCCGACCCGATGGCTCCGGCCATTGCGGGAGGCTGAGTCAAGACTGGCAGCGCAAAGGACCGGAACCTCAGGCTGGCTGCTCCGGCTTGTCGGCAGTCCTATCGGCGAGCTTGTCCTTGGCCATCTCCTGACCTTTGTCGACCTGCTCGGCGTACTTGCCTTCGGTCTTTTCGTCGGCGAAGTCTCCCGCCCTCACGACGCCAGCATCGAGCTGTTGGCGTTGCCCGCTGGGCACGTCCTTTGCTCTGTCGAAGATTCCCATCGTTGACCACCTCTCACGGGAGACCCAGATTCGTCTGTGGATCCGACGTCAGTGCCAAATGAGCGCTCGTCTCAGCACCCACCTCTGTTGTACTCCAGCCCCGAACGATATACACGCCAGCGAGAGCCGAGGAGACGGCTGAGCCACACTGAGAAGGTGACCGTAGTACTCGTAGGCCCAACCGCGTCCGGCAAGTCGAGCCTGGCCGCCGCGCTGGTTCGGCGGTATGCCCGGGAAGGGCGGCGGGCCGAGCTAATCAATGCGGACTCGATGCTGGTCTACCGGGGCATGGACATCGGCACGGCCAAACCGTCAGAGGCCGAACGTGCAGAAATCCGTCACCACATGGTCGACCTGCTCGACGTCACAGATAACGCGACGGTGGCGGAGTTCCAGCAGCTCGCCCGGCAGGCCATTGCAGACTGCATCGGCCGCCACGTCATCCCGATTGTGGTTGGCGGTTCTGCGTTGTATGTCCGGGCCATCATCGACGACTTCGATTTTCCGGGCACTGATCCAGGGATACGAGCGCGCCTGGAGCACGAGCTCACGACGCAAGGTGCCGAGCGCCTCCATCAGCGGTTGAGTGCTGCCGACCCGGTGGCTGCAGCGCGGATCCTTCCGGGCAATGCCCGTCGGGTGATCCGTGCGCTAGAGGTGATTGAGCTGACTGGCCAATCGTTCTCGGCCGAACTGCCTGAGCACCGTTACCGACTTACAGATGTGGTGCAAATCGGCATCGCAGTCGACCGTCCGGCGCTTGACGCGCGGATTACCGCGCGAGTGGACGCGATGTGGGCGGCAGGCTTCGTCGACGAAGTACGCCGGCTCGCCTCAGTAGGCCTTCGTGAGGGCCTCACCGCCTCACGGGGCCTCGGCTATCGGCAGGTGCTGCGCTTTCTCGAGGGGGAGATCACTGAGGCGCAAGCTCGAGATCTGACCATCCTCGCGACGCGGAAGTTCGCACGCCGGCAGGAGTCATGGTTCCGCAAGGATGCCCGGATCACATGGCTGCCCTACGACCATTGCGATCTGGTATCGGCGTCCTATGCGCTTGCTGGGCCGGGCGGGACTGGTGGTCTGCCGGACGATCTTGCACCTGCAGCGGAGATGAAACACTGACCGTATGCGCAGGTGGTCGTTCACGAAGGGACACGGCACCGAGAACGACTTTGTGCTGATCCTCGATCGGGAGTCCATGCTCGAGGTCGAACCTGCTGAAGTTCGCTTCATCTGCAATCGGCGCGCGGGTATTGGCGCCGATGGGCTGCTCCGCGCAGTACTCGCCAAGCATGTCGCTGACTGGGAAGGCGACGGCGGCCTGTGGTTCATGGATTATCGCAACGCTGATGGATCGATCGCGGAGATGTGCGGCAACGGCATCCGAGTCTTCGTCCGCTACCTGCTCGATCAAGACCTGGTCAGTGGGCCTGTCGTCGAGGTCGCCACGCGGGATGGCCTCAAGGTTGCGACTGCCCTGCCGGATGGACGGATCCGGGTGGCCATGGGCTCGGCTGCTGTCGGGAGCCGATCGGTGGTTGTCACCACGGCTGACGGTGCCGAATTCAAAGCGCTTGTGGCCGATGTTGGCAATCCCCATGCGGTCAGCTTTGTTGACGACCTTGACGTGCTGCAGCTGCATGCACCTCCCCGCTGGGATCCAGCCGAGGAGTTTCCTGACGGCGTAAACCTGGAGTTCGTACGCCAGCTTGGGACGCACCACATCGCCATGCGTGTCTTTGAACGCGGCGTCGGTGAGACCCACTCCTGCGGCACCGGTACGGTCGCTGCTGCCGCTGCAGCTCGGATCCATGATCAGGAACCGACACCATTGCCGGTGACCTATCGCGTCGACACGCTCGGAGGCAGCGTCGAGGTCGAGTTGACCCAATGCGGGGCCTACCTGACCGGGCCCGCAGTTCTGGTCGCGCATGGCGAGCTCGCCCTGCCGGAACACACGTCCTTCCAGACGGCGACCCACTCCGGTGCGGCGTCGCGCCTTACCCAGCCGGCCTAACAACTAGGAGCAGTCAATGTCTGTCCTCGATGCGTTCTCGCTGTCCGGGAAAGTCTCCGTCGTGACTGGAGCCAATCGGGGCATCGGTCGGGCCCTGATCACAGCTCTAGCTGAAGCGGGTAGCGACGTCGTACTGCTGGTTCGAGACACCGGCGGGGCCGCCGAGGTCATCAAGGAACTGGATGCTCTCGGGGTCACCGCTATCGCTGTGACCGCAGATGTCACAGAACCCGACCAAGTGCGACGTGCGGCCAGAGAGGTGATCGATCGACTCGGCCAGGTGGATGTGCTGGTGAACAATGCCGGCGCGTGCATCCACCGGCCAGCCCTGGAGGTGACCGCGGAGGAGTGGCGATTTGTCATGGACGTCAACGTCAATGGCGTCTGGCACTGCGCACAGGAGTTTGGTCGACACATGGTCGCCCAACATCATGGGGTGATTATCAACATCGGCTCGATCTCGGCCAATATCGTCAACCGACCGCAGTGGCAACCGGGGTACAACGCTTCCAAGGCTGCCGTACACCAGCTGACCCGCTCGCTGGCTGCGGAATGGGCGCCGCACGGGGTGCGGGTAAACGCTCTCGCACCTGGCTATACCAAGACCGAGATGGCTCCGGTCGACGCCCCAGAGTTCCAGCGTTATTGGATCGAGGACGCAGCGATGCGGCGCTACGCCATGCCAGCCGAGCTGGGTCCCTGTGTGGTCTTTCTGGCCTCCGACGCGTCCTCGTTCATGACTGGCGAGGTAGTCGTTATGGACGGTGGTTACACGCTCTTCTGATGGAAATCAGAGGCGTATCGGCAGCTTCTTCACCCACGCGGGATCAAAACGCCTCGCTGAGACTTGTGGTGCCGTGAGATTCTGGTCCCGAGATGACAGTTCCGCGACGAGACCCAAGACCAGAACACAATCCAGACGGCGATGAGTTGCTCGTCGAGCGGCTCGAGGTACCGCCACCAGACGAATCAAGCTATGACGGCGATCAACGGGACCTAACAGATCGACTTTCGCTGCGCCGGGTCGCGGGGATGTCAACCGAACTGGCTGACGTCACCGAGGTTGAATACCGCCAACTCTTGCTCGAGCGCGTGGTTCTGGTCAGCGTCTCGACTTCTAACAGCGCAGCAGCCGCCGACAACTCAATCGCCGAACTCAAGGCGTTGGCCGAGACGGCCGGATCACAGGTCCTCGAAGGTCTGATCCAACGCCGTGAACGGCCAGACCCGGCGACCTACATCGGACGTGGCAAGGTCGCTGAATTGCGGGACGTCGTCGTTGCCACAGGGGCAGATACGGTGATCTGCGACGGCGAGTTGACCCTTGCGCAGCTGCGCAATCTCGAGGACCGGGTCGGCGTAAAAGTCATTGACCGAACAGCGCTGATACTCGACATCTTCGCAGCGCACGCGAAGAGCGCCGAAGGCAAAGCCCAAGTCGAGCTGGCCCAGCTCCAGTACCTGAAGCAGCGATTGCGCGGCTGGGGCGGCAACCTCTCCAGGCAGGTCGGTGGGCGTGCTAGCGGTGGCGTCGGCATCGGCGGACGTGGTCCCGGCGAAACCAAACTGGAGACAGATCGGCGCCGCATCAATAGCCGCATTGCCAGGCTGCGCAAGGCCCTACGTGAAATGGACATCACCCGCGAGACCAAGCGCGCGGAGCGACGCCGTCATGAAGTCCCTTCGATCGCAATTGTCGGGTATACCAACGCCGGCAAATCCAGTCTGCTCAATCGGCTCACCGGGGCCGGCGTTCTGGTCGACGACGCGCTTTTCGCAACGCTAGATCCAACCACTCGTCGTGCCGCGGCTGCCGACGGGCGGGTGTATACCCTGACCGACACCGTCGGCTTTGTCAGACACCTGCCGCACGACCTCGTTGAAGCGTTTGCCTCGACTTTGGAAGAGTCGACGCAGGCCGACCTGCTGGTCCACGTGGTGGATGGCTCGGATCCGGATCCAGTCGGTCAGATCAACGCCGTACGAGCTGTGTTGGCCGACATAGGTGCGGCAGATATCCCGGAGCTCATTGTGATCAACAAGGTCGACCGCGGCCCCGCCGACACGCTCGCCACACTGCACGCAGGTTATCCGGACGCGGTGTTCATCTCCGCGCGCACCGGGAAGGGCATCGAGCGGCTACGGCTGACGATCGAGTCACTGCTGCCCCGGCCAGAGATCGAGATTCGGGCGCTCATCCCGTACGAGCGTGGGGACTTGGTCAACCGCATTCACCAGACCGGCGAGTTTCTCAGCACCGAGCACACGGCCACTGGCACCTTGATCGTCGCTCGCGTCAACCCCTCGCTCGCCGGTGAGCTGGCGCCGTACGAGCTAGTGACCAGCGACCCGGCACGCCGGGACTGAGTAGTGGTCGATGGCCGCTGCTAGACCTGATTAGAGTTCTCCGGTGACCCCAGAGATCAAGGTCGCCAGCAGCCTCGAGGTGGACCACCGGGAGGTGCTTGCCGCAGCCGTCAAGGCGATCGGCGGTACGGAACGGCCCGGCCAGGTGGAGATGGCCGATGCGATTGCGGAGTGCTTGGGATCGGATCACCATCTCCTGGTTCAGGCTGGCACCGGCACCGGCAAGTCACTGGGATATCTGGCTCCGGCGCTGCTGTGGCTGGTCCGGCATCCCGGCAAGCGGATTGTCGTGGCAACCGCGACGTTGGCTTTGCAAAGTCAGCTGGCCAACAACGACATACCGGCCGCAGTTGATGCCGTCGCATCGGTCACCGGCCGTCGGCCGCAGCACGCGATCCTCAAAGGTCGTACCAACTACGTCTGCCTGCTTCGGCTGCGGGAGGGCACGGCTCAAGATCAAGGAGCGCTGATCCCGGCCGGCGATTTGATCGAGACCATCAGAACATCGCCGCAGATTACGCCGGAGTCGGCTCTGGGCGCGGAGGTTTTGGCACTGCGCGCGTGGGCTGAGAATCAGGCCCAACGAGGCGGTCTGGCCGACCGGGATGACGCTCCATCCCATACCGAACGAGCGTGGGCCCAGGTCTCGGTCCCGGTTCGAGAGTGCTTGGGTGCGCAGCGCTGTCCGTTCGGTGATGAGTGTTTCGTCGAGAGCTCCCGGGACGTGGCTCGCGCCGCCGACCTGGTGGTCACCAATCACGCACTACTCGCGATCAACGCCATGCACGGCGGCACCGCGCTCCCGGACCACAGCGCTGTGATCATCGACGAGGCCCACGAACTGGTCTCCCGGGTGACCGGAGCGGCGTCGGCGGAGCTGAGCCCGCAAATGGTCGAGCGTGTCGCCCGCCGGGCTCTGACCTACCTCGAAGATGAGCTGGCGCTGGAGTTGCTGGAGTCGGCCAAGACACTAAGCACCGCGTTGGACGGCGCACCTCTAGAACGCGTCGAGGATCCAGACTCTGCCTTTGTCGCCGCTTGTGTCACCGTCCGCAACGCTGCCAGGGCCGCGGTAAGCGCATTGACCGGTGAGGACAACCAGGACACGAACAAGCGGCAGACCGCGGCGGCCGTCAAAGAGATCTTCGACATCGCCGAGCGGATGGCAGCGCTCGACAGATTCGACGTGGTCTGGGTTGCCGACCGCGACCGTTTCGGCCGCGAGGCGCGAGTATCCCCGCTGTCGGTGGCAGGGCTGATGCGAGCCCACGTCTTCGGTGAGCGCACAACCGTGCTCACCTCAGCGACGCTCAAGCTGGGCGGTGATTTCGCTCCAATCGCCGCAAGTGTCGGATTGAAGGAAGACGAACGCCTCACATTGGTGCAGCCAGTTGATGGTCCCGAAGCGGACGGTCCGGTCGGTGAGCCGGAGGTCGAGGTCGTCCCCTGGCGCGGCCTCGATGTCGGCTCACCCTTTCAGTATCGCCGCCAGGGCATCTTGTACATTGCGCGATCACTGCCTCCCCCCGGTCGTGACGGGTTGTCTGCGGCCTCGATGGCAGAGATCACCGAGCTGCTGGCGGCCTCCGACGGTCGAGCGCTTGGACTCTTTTCTTCTCGCCGGGCCGCCGAGGCGGCATCCGTCCACACCCGGAAGCGACTGCCGGCGCTGACGATCTTGTGTCAGGGCGATGCGCAGTTGCCCGAACTCACAAGGCGGTTCATCCAAGACGAACAGGCCAGCCTGTTCGGCACGCTTTCGCTCTGGCAGGGAGTGGACGTGCCGGGTGCCACCTGTCAGCTCGTGATCATTGACCGGATTCCGTTCCCTCGCCCCGATGAGCCGCTAACCGTGGCCCGCCAGCGTGCAGTCGCCGAGGCAGGTGGAAATGGATTCATGAAAATTGCCGCAAGCCACGCGGCCCTGCTCTTGGCGCAAGGCTCCGGTCGATTGATACGTCGCCTAAGCGACAGGGGAGTGGTGGCAGTACTTGATCCGCGACTGGTCACCGCGCGCTATGGGGCATTTCTCAAGGCGTCCATGCCTGACATGTGGCAGACCACTGATCGGCAGGTGGCGATACAGGCGCTTCGCCGCCTCTCGGGCAAGGCCTGATCAGTCGGGCTTCCCAGCCGAGGGCCGTCAGGTCCACACCTGGTGTACGTGTCGATCCTCTGGCACGCTTGCGCTATGGAGCACACGTACGATTTCGACCTGGCGGTCATCGGTTCGGGTCCTGGCGGCCAGAAAGCCGCGATCATGGCGGCCAAGCTCGGCTACAAAGTGTGCGTCATCGACCGCAGGTCGATGGTCGGGGGCGTCTGCGTCAACACTGGCACGATCCCGTCTAAGACCCTGCGTGAGGCGGTGCTTTACCTGACCGGCATGCAGCTCCGCGATCTCTACGGGGCTAGTTATCGGGTCAAAGAGGAGATCACCATCTCCGACCTGCTCGCTCGGCTGCAGCACGTGGTCGGTCGCGAGACCGAGGTCATTCGCTCCCAGTTGATGCGCAACCACATCGAACTGGTGCCCGGACATGCCAGCTTCCTCGACCCGCACACGCTCAGCGTCGAGATCGAAGGCGTGGGAGCACTCCGCACCCTAACTGCGAACTACGTCGTCATCGCGACCGGTACCATGCCGGCCCATCCGTCGAACGTCGACTTCGACAGCCTGCGTGTCCTCGATTCGGATCAGATCCTCACGTTGGACACCGTGCCGGGCTCCTTGGTGGTCGTCGGCGCGGGCGTCATAGGCGTGGAGTACGCCTCGATGTTCGCTGCGTTAGGCAGCCGGGTCACGCTGGTGGAGAAGCGTGACAACATGCTCGACTTCTGCGATCCCGAAATCGTTGAATCTTTGAAGTTCCACTTGCGTGATCACACCATGTCCTTCCGTTTCGGTGAGGAGGTCTCCTCGGTGGAGAGTTCTGGACGTGGCACGATCACGACGCTCGCTTCCGGGAAGAAGATCGCTGCCGAGGTCGTCATGCACTCCGCAGGTCGGCAAGGCAACACGGCGAGCTTGAGCCTCGACCTCGCAGGGCTTAAGACCGACAGCCGGGGACGGCTCGTAGTGAACTCGAACTATCAGACCGAGGTGCCGCATATCTACGCGGTCGGTGATGTGATCGGCTTCCCTGCCCTGGCCTCAACCTCGATGGACCAGGGTCGGCTTGCCGCGGCACACGCGTTCAATGAGCCAGCCAACGAGCTCCGAGGTCTTCAGCCAATCGGCATATACACCATTCCGGAGATCTCGTTCTGCGGTAAGACCGAAGGTGAGCTGACTCGTGAGTCGGTTCCATTCGAGGTCGGCATCTCCCGCTATCGCGAGCTGGCGCGCGGCCAGATCATCGGAGACTCCTATGGCATGTTGAAACTGATCGTGCATTCCGACACCCGGGAGATCTTGGGCGTACACGTCTTCGGCAGCAACGCCACCGAACTGGTACACATCGGCCAAGCGATCATGGGCTGCGGTGGCACGGTCGACTATCTCGTCGACACAGTCCTGAACTATCCGACGCTTTCAGAGGCTTACAAAGTGGCAGCCCTTGACGTCTCGAACAAGCTTCGAGCTGTCGCGCGCTTCACGACAGAGATGGCAACCGGCGAACCCAGCATGCTCTGACGCTGGCCCGAATAAGTTGGTCAGACTCGACGCAGCACGGCCACGACTTTGCCCAGGATCGTCGCTAGATTCCCGTCAATTGGGTCGTACGCCGGGTTATGCGGCAGGAGCCACAGTTGACCGTCGGTCCGCTTGAAGGTCTTGACCGTTGCCTCGTTATCGAGCAGAGCAGCGACGATGTCGCCGTTGTCCGCCGTCGGCTGCTGGCGAACAACCACCCAATCGCCGTCACAGATCGCCGCTTCGATCATGGAGTCCCCGCGCACCTCGAGTAGGAACATCGTGCCCTCGCCCACCAGCTGTCGCGGCAGGGCAAAGACATCCTCGATGCTTTCCTCAGCAAGGATCGGTCCACCGGCGGCGATCCGGCCCAGCACTGGAACATGCACCGGTTCAGGAAATGCATCACCAATACCGGTGTCGTCGCCCCCGCTGATCTGCCGAGACGTGGCGACCTGTCTGGCCCTAGGCCGGTCCTGGCCGGGGAGCAGCACTTCCAACGCACGTGGCCGGTTGGGGTCCCGACGCAGAAAGCCCTTTGCCTCAAGCATCTTGAGTTGATGCGCGACGCTCGAGGAGGAGGCGAGACCAACGGCGTCACCCATCTCTCGGATGCTTGGTGGATATCCGCGCCTATCGACGGTTTCTTTGATGACCTCCAAGATGCGGCGCTGCCGAAGGGTCAACCCATCGGCATCGGTGGGCCCGTCCGGGAATGGCGTGAAAGACGCGCTGTCGCCGAGCTGCGCGGCCACCTCGCTTTCACGGGGCCTGCCGCGCCGTTTACTGGGTTGGGGGTACTTGGGGTCGCTCTGTGCCATAAGGCTGACGATAGAGAACTCCGCCGACAGATTCAAACATTTGTTCGAGCGTGTTGAAGATCTTGCTGGCTTCGTTCGTGTTGATGCAACGCGGCCGGAACTGTCGGAAGCGGATGATTCACTGCTTCACGACACACCTCGAATATTTGTGCGAATGTCCTTGGAACTGTCAGGTTGCTGCGATACAAATCAAACGTACGTTCTATCGAACATAAGTTCGATGCCTTCCCCAGGAGGAGATAGAGATGAGCGCGATCACTGTTTTTGTACCCACTGTCTCTGTACCCACTGTCTCTGTACCCACTGTCTTTGTACCGCAGGCCCATCACGTCGTTGAGCTGCCGCGGTCTCGTCCGACAAGCGCACAGCCGTGCACGGTGATCAAAACGGTTCCCGCGACGGCAGTACCCAAGAGCTCAGGCAACCGAGCAGCTGCGGATTGGCGGCTCACTGATCGGGGCATCGCGGTTGTTATGGTGATCGCGGCGATGATCTTGGCGGCGGCAATCACAGTGATCGGCATCACCGCCGTACGAGTTACCGGCCCGGGTGGCGATCCCGGCCTCGGAGAGTCGCGCCAGGCTCAATACTGAGGTCCAGAGGCCGCAGCCTCAGCCGGCGTCGTGGCTCATCTGGTCGATGCAAACGGCCATGGCTAGCAGAAGACCGTCGTCCTGGCCGGGCTTGATCTCAATGCCGTAGGTGTCGCGGACACGGAACCACCGACGCGAGACCTCGGCCACGTCGTCCCCGCCACGCTCGATCTTGTACTCGTGGTCGACAATGTTGCCTTTCGCTTCCATGTCTTCGCCACCCTCGACGCTGATTGAGAAGCGGTCACGAAGCGGGGTCACCAGTGCCTTCTTCACAGTGGCGACCTGACGTCCACCGCGCTCGATGTCCATCGTGTCCTTCAGCCGGAGCTTCTTCTCCTGGACTGAGTACAGCTCTTCCCCGCGGGGCGACTCGAGCACCAGCGTCTCGCGTACCCGCAGCGCCTTCCCATCTACCTTGAAGACGCGCTCGCCCCGATCGTTCTCAATCCAGAAGTCGTCGCCGATAGCGAAGAGCTTCTCCCGCATCCGATACCTGGTGGGTTTCACTTCCTCGCGACGGCCTCGCAACAGTGGCATCGTCGGTTCCTTTCGTCGGTGTCCCCGACGACGTTACGCCCACCGCCATCCGACCTGGGACGCTGGTCAAAGATCAAAAGCCGGGTCTGTCTACCGCATCCTTGACCACGATGGTCTCCATGATCTTGTCGGCGAAGGTCTGCCGCTTGTCGTCCCACAGCGGCCAGAGATAGCCCACAATCGTCAGAGCGTCGAGGATATGGACGAGATCGCGAATGCAGGCGTTCCTCGGACCGATCGGCGCGTTGCTCGCCTCGCCGATCAACTTGATCTTGATCACACGCTTGCCGAAGGATTGTCCTGTCCTGCCGGCGATCATCCAGCGGTTGTAAGCGACCCAGATCATGCTGGCAAGCATGACGCCGAGACCGATGATCATCGCAATGGCTGAGCTCTCCAAGTCACCAGCCGATCCGCCGGACTGGGCAAGCTCAACTACCAAAACGAGATAGCCGGCGAAGAAGATGATCAAGCCGAGATAGGTCGGGCCTTGGTCGATCAGCCTCGCCCGCAGACGCTGACCCCAGTCGGCGTAGTCGGCGCGCGGCGCCGACACCAGATATCCCGGCTGGGCTGAATACCCCGGACCTGGCGGCGGTTGCACGAAGGACAGCTGCGGATCGGCTGGGGATGCGTCTGGCCATTGACTGCGATGCTGGTCGGTCATAAGCGTCCTTGGGTCAGCTGCAACGTGGCGAGTGTAGGCGACGGCTGCTGGGCGATCCATCGATGCAGTGGAAGGCGACCGCACAAAACGCGGGCACAATGAGAATGTGGTGGTCTCCACTGAGTCCTTTCCGGCCACCCGCGCAGCCGGGTACGTCGCCGCCTTCTTTGCAGGCGGGCTCGCTCTCAGCGCGCTGTACGCAACGGCCGGGCTCGGGCTGCCCTGTCCGTTCCGTCTTCTGACCGGTTGGGACTGCCCGCTGTGCGGGGGGACGCGGATGGGTGAGGCGCTGCTCCACGGCGACATTCAGGCGGCCTTCGGATTCAACCCGCTCGCACTGGTGAGCCTGGTGATCCTCGGTGTACTCGGTGTGCTGTGGACTGTTGAGGCCGTCGGCGGACCGGCCTCCCGCTTGCCAAGGCCGCTTTCCGAACGCTTGCGCCGGGTACGCCCGATGCAGTGGTTGGTGATTGGCCTCCTCGCTGCCGTGATCTACACCATCACACGCAACCTGCTCTAACCGGCGAAGGGCTGGGCCCATCTCGGGCGCCGCCCCTGCTCGTGAAAGTGGTCATGTCCAACACGACTGAATCGATCAAGAGCTGCGCTCGTTTGATCACTTTCCGCGAGCCGAAAACAATGACGCGCGGCGCGCGAATGAAAACTGTCAGTGCACTTGCGGAGAATGGTTGTTGGACGTACGGTGTCCATATCTAGTAGTTACAACCATGTTGTTCATCCACAAGTTGTGGTTCGATACTCACAGAAGTCCACAGGAAGGTCCACAGGATCTTCCGACCAGCGCACAGGGTCGTCCCCAGATTCGTCCCCAGGCGCTAGGTGCCGAAGCGAACGTCAGGAAAGGAGCCGGACACCCATGTACTGCCCGTACTGTCGCCATTCCGACTCCAAGGTGCTGGACTCGCGGACCACCGAGGATGGGGCGAGCATCCGCCGCCGACGGCAATGCCCATCTTGTGAACGGCGCTTCACCACCATCGAGCAGATGCAGCTGGTCGTGGTGAAGCGCAGTGGCGTGGTTGAGCCGTTCAATCGCGACAAGGTGATCGGCGGCGTTCGGAAAGCTTGCAAGGGCCGGCCGGTCAGCGAGGACCAGCTCGCCCGCTTGGGCCAGCTGGTCGAGGATTCGCTACGCACGTTGGGTCAGCCCGAAATACCGGCCGATGAAGTCGGAGTTGCGATCCTGGGGCCGCTACGCCAACTCGACCAGGTTGCGTACCTCCGCTTCGCGAGTGTCTATCGCCAGTTCCGGTCGGTGGAAGATTTCGAGGCGGAGATTGCGCTGCTCCGTGTCGAGCAGGAACCGACCGGGATCGAGCCACTCATCCCAGATCATGTCGCCGACAACAAGATGAGCAACTTTGTGCCGCACCGGCTGACGCCAACCCGGCCGCGCACTGCTAGTCGTCCGGAACCGCCGTAAGGACCTGACCGAGCTAGCCAGAACGTCAGGGCGAAGCCCTCCATCAGCAGCGATACAGGAAGGCAGAAATGACCGAAACCACCCGTTCGGCGAATGGGCGATCGGAAAGCGAGATCTCCAAGCCGAAGTCCGCCGGCCTGAGCATTGGGCGGGTTTTCACCTCGGACGTGCACCCTTATGACGAGGTGACTTGGGAACGCCGCGATGTGGTGCAGACCAACTGGAAGACCGGCGAAGTCGTCTTCGAGCAGAAGGGCGTTGAATTCCCAGAATTCTGGAGCGTCAATGCCTCGACCATCGTCACCACGAAATACTTCCGTGGCGCACTCGGCACACCAGCTCGTGAGCAAAGCCTCCGGCAACTCATCGACCGTGTGGTGAAGGCCTACCGTAAGGCGGGGGCGGATTTCGGGTATTTCGCCGATGCTCAATCGGCCGAGGTGTTCGAGCATGAACTGACCTGGATGCTGCTGCACCAGTACTTCTCGTTCAATTCACCCGTCTGGTTCAACGTCGGCACCGCGTCTCCCCAGCAAGTCTCGGCGTGTTTCATCCTGTCGGTGGACGACTCCATGGACTCGATCTTGAACTGGTACCGCGAGGAAGGCTTCATCTTCAAGGGTGGCTCAGGCGCCGGCCTCAACCTCTCTCGGATCCGCTCCTCAAAGGAGCTGCTCAGCTCGGGTGGCACCGCCTCCGGGCCGGTTTCATTCATGCGGGGCGCAGACGCAAGTGCGGGGACCATCAAGTCCGGTGGTGCGACCCGCCGCGCCGCCAAGATGGTGGTGCTCGACGTCGACCATCCCGATATTGAGGAGTTCATCGAGACCAAAGCCCGCGAGGAGAACAAGATCCGCGCGCTGCGCGACGCCGGATTCGACATGGATCTCGGCGGCCGCGACATTACCTCTGTCCAGTACCAGAACGCCAATAACTCGGTACGGGTGACCGATGAGTTCATGCGGGCCGTTGAGGACGACCGTGATTTCGCCCTGCGTGCGCGCACCGATGGCCGAGTTATCGAGACGGTCAAGGCCCGCGAGCTCTTCGACAAGATGGCCAGGGCCGCGTGGGAGTGCGCTGATCCTGGCATTCAGTACGACGACACCATCAACGACTGGCACACCAATCCGGAGACTGGCCGAATTACCGCATCCAATCCGTGCAGTGAGTACATGAGCCTGGACAACAGCTCATGCAACCTTGCCAGCCTCAACCTGCTCAAGTTTCTCCGTGAAGACGACACGTTTGACGCGGAAGCATTCGAGCGGGCGGTGGAATTGATCATCACCGCGATGGACATCTCGATCTGCTTTGCCGATTTTCCGACCGAGGCGATCGCGCAAACGACCCGCGACTACCGGCAGCTGGGCATCGGCTACGCCAACCTGGGGGCGCTGTTGATGGCTACTGGACGTGGCTACGACTCCGACGGTGGCCGTGCCTTTGCGGCGGCGATCACTTCCCTGATGACCGGGGTCTCCTACCACCGGTCGGCGGAGCTTGCTGGCATCGTCGGACCCTACGAGGGTTACGCACGCAACGCAGATGCCCACAAGCGGGTTATGCGTAAGCACCAGGCAGCCAATGACGCGCTGCGGACCACCGGCACCCTGGACGCCGATATCCGCAAACGCGCCACGGCCGCGTGGGATGGAGTGATCAAGATCGGTGAGGCGAACGGCTATCGCAATGCGCAAGCCTCAGTGATCGCGCCCACCGGAACGATCGGCTTCATGATGGACTGCGACACCACCGGAATCGAGCCAGACTTCTCGCTGGTCAAGTTCAAGAAGCTGGTCGGTGGCGGCTCGATGCAGATCGTCAACCAGACAATTCCGCGTGCCCTGAAGAAGCTCGGCTACGCCGAGGAAACCCGCGAGGCGATTATTGAGTACATAGCCGAGCACGGCCATGTCGTCGACGCTCCAGGCTTACGGCCCGAGCACTATGAGGTTTTCGACACGGCAATGGGCCAGCGGGCGATCAAGCCGATGGGCCATGTCCGGATGATGGCGGCGGCGCAGCCATTCCTGTCCGGGGCCATCTCGAAGACGGTGAACCTGCCGGAAACGGCCACCGTTGAGGAGATTACCGAGGTCTACATGCAGGGCTGGAAGCTCAGCCTCAAGGCGCTCGCGGTCTATAGGGACAACTGCAAGGTTGGTCAACCACTGAGCGACGGCAAGGCTGGAAAGACTGGTGACAAGAAGTCGGCTGACGTCGAAACCGAAGTTGTCGAGAAGGTGGTCTATCGGCCGACCCGTAAGCGGCTGCCCAAATCGCGACCCAGCCTGACAACCTCGTTTTCCGTAGGCGGCGCTGAAGGTTACATGACCTCTGGTTCCTACCCGGACGATGGCCTGGGTGAAGTGTTCCTGAAGCTCGGCAAGCAGGGCTCGACTCTGGCGGGCGTGATGGATGCCTTCTCCATTGCTGTATCCATCGGGCTGCAGTACGGGGTGCCATTGGAAACCTTCGTGCAGAAGTTCAGCAACCTGAAGTTCGAGCCCGCCGGCTTGACTGACGACCCTGACATCCGGATGGCACAGTCGATCATGGACTACATCTTCCGACGACTGGCATTGGACTACCTGTCCTTCGAAGAGCGGGCTGAGCTCGGTATCTACACCGCTACGGAGCGGGCGCGTCAAGTCGAAACTGGGTCCTACTTGCCGCCAGAGGAAGAGCTCAGCGAGGCGGAGTCGCTGAAGAACGATCCGGGCGATGAGGTGCGAACCGACGAGATGGACTTGACCGCAGCGAAGCCGGCCTCCTTCACCGCTCACACGACATCGGAGCTCTTTGAAGAGATCACCGGCACCAGCGTGGACGCGCCACTTTGTCTGACCTGCGGCACCAAGATGCGTCCTAGTGGCAGCTGTTACGTCTGCGAAGGCTGCGGATCCACTAGCGGCTGCAGCTGACTCGATCCGTTCCGTCCTGTCCTCGGCCTAACCCCTCGCTTGCTGTCCTATGAGGCGCTGCGTATACGAGGAGCACCAAAAGAAGGGGCGCCGAGGGCCGCTGGGAACACTTCAGGCCTCTATGCGTTTACACAACATGGCGGATGATCGTGACCGCGATGCACTGGATGCCTACTCAGCCGCAGTGACGATGGTGGTCCAGCGGGTGTTGCCAAGCGTGGCGAGCCTGAGGGTGCGATCGCGCATGGGTGATGGCGCTGGGAGCGCGAGTGTGTTGACCGCCGATGGCTTCTTGTTGACCAGCGCGCATGTCGTGGACGGATCCAGTTCGGTGGTAGCTGCCTTTTCGAACGGTGCCGAGACGACTGCCGATGTGGTCGGCCGAGATGCATTCTCCGATCTGGCCGTGCTCCGCGCCCGAGGTGATGTTCCCAGCCCCGTAACGCTCGGCGACGCGAGCCAGCTGCAAGTGGGCCAGCTGGTGGTCGCAGTTGGCAACCCGCTCGGTTTGGCGGGGAGTGTTACCGCTGGGATCGTTTCAGCGCTGGGCCGGTCGCTCCCCACCAGGCAAGGGCGGGTGGTCGACGAGGTGATCCAAACCGACGCCGCCCTCAATCCGGGCAACAGCGGTGGGGTGCTGGCCGACAGCCGGGGACGCATGGTAGGGGTCAGTACCGCTGTTGCAGGTATAGGCGTGGGCCTCGCGGTGCCGATCAACCAGACAACCGAGCGCATCATCAGCGCTCTGATGACCGCTGGCCGGGTACGCCGGGCGTGGCTCGGGATTGCCGGAAGTCAGGCTCCGTTGCCGCCGCCGCTAGCTGCGAAGCTGGGCAGGCGGGAAGGCCTACGGGTGGCACAGGTGGTAACCGGGAGCCCGGCCGACGCCGCTGGGCTGAGATCCGGTGACATTGTGGTCGCCGTGGCTGGCACGTCGCTTGGGTCGAGTACTGAGCTGCAGCGTCGCATGGTGGAAGATGCCATCGGCCGCCGCGTGGAGATCACTGTGTGGCGCAACGGGGCCTTGGTTGACGTCATCGCCGTGCCGCGTGAGCTCACCGAATCGACGAGCTGAGCTGCCAGCTGCCTTCACTGCAAGGGAAAAGGTGATTGGCTCCAGCCTGGTAGATCACTGAGCTCGACCGATGCGACCCACTTGACCCACCAGAATCCTCGCCGCTGCGGCGCGACGAGCCGTACCGGCGCACCGAATGCAGGCAGCAGCGGAACGCCCTGATATGCGGTAGCCAGCCACAAAGAGCCCGCCTCGTCCGCTGGGAAGCGACGGCGGTATCCAGTCCTGCTCACGACCTCGATGCTGGCAGCGGCAGCGATTTCTTCAGCAGAGAGCAGCTCGGCAACGCGGACAGCGGTCCACTCCGCGTCGGTATACCAACCGCTGGTGCAGTCGAGCCGGGCGGCGAGCGTCGTGGAGCGCGACGCGAGATCGGAAACCGTCATTTCTTTTCCGGCGAGATGGATGCGGTAATCGGCTGGAAGCGCTGGGACGCGATCGAAGAGCCACATCGTTGCCGGTACGGCATCAGGGCTGAGGTAATGGGACCCGGTTGCGATTCTGCTCGCTGATGCCGATCCGGCCAGGCGACCGATGCCCTCGAGCGTCCCGTACGTCGCGGCGACGCCGACAGCCAAGACTCCAGTACGAAGCAGTGTGCGGCGTGACAAATCACGGCGGTGCAGCCGTTGCCGTCGGTGATGGACGAGGTGCCAACCGAGCAGTGGTGCGGCTAGCACAGCCGACCCGACATGTACCTGCATAGGACTGAGTCGCCACGTCACGCCGTATCCACCGAACACCTCGATGAGTCCGGAAATGATGCAGACCGCGATCAGCGCAACCAGTGCGACGCTTGCCAGTCGCCGGTCTGGTGCACGTCGCACTATCACCGACTTCCAGGGCACGAGTAACACGACAGCGAGCCCGAACAGACCATGGACCAGCGTTGCGACCCTGCCCGGGATGGGCGTACCTGCGGCGAAAGCCAGGCCGCCGGTGAGCGCGGCACCTATAAGCACCACCAGCAGTGCCAGATTTGTGCGCCGGCCCGCCCCTCGGAAGCGGCCGATCTTGTTCAGCCAGCTCCTGATCATCGCCACACGACTGCTGGTGGCTGCGGAGGGAAGACGACATATGGCCGCAGCCAGGCGGCCCGTTGAAGCAGCCCGTTCATGCGCTGGTTGACATCGGCCGGAGCGGTCCCAGTCACCGCTCGATGGTGGAGGAAGGCCACTTCGGTCATGGTCTGCTGGTAGGCGCGGATGGCATCGGCGGCCGGCTTGCCGCCGATGCGCTTCGCGTACGCACGCGCCGACATGCGGTCGGACAGTCGGGCTATCCAGCGGATCTCTTCGGGCCTGATCCAGCCCATCTGGGCGACCTGCTGGAGTGCCGTGGTGAGCATCTTGCCCTCGCGCGAGCGAGCCCACACCGCAATCGCCAGTATCACTACAAGGAGCGGTAGGAATATCGCGCCGTAAGCGAACAGGAACCCGTTTCCGCCCCAGAAGGTACTGGCGTTCCAAATCGCGTGCATGGCGACGGCTGCCAGGAAGCCAAGGACCACTGCCAGAGTCCGCGCTGCCGGGCGACGCGTTGCCAGGGCGATCCCGATGCCAAGCCCTGTTGCCGCGGTAAACAGCGGGTGCGCGAACGGGCCCATGATTCCGCGAAGGAAGAACGTGATGCCCAGCTGCCCGGACTCCAGTGACTGGAGGTAGTAGATGATGTCTTCCACGAAGGCAAATCCGATCCCGACCAGGGCGCCGTAAATGATGCCGTCTAGCGCGCCATGCAACTCGGCACGACGGAAGATCACGACCGCAACCAGAAACAGGCCTTTGCCGAGCTCCTCGACGACGGGCGCTGCAACTGCCACGTTGACGAATTCGTTGGTTCCTGACAGCGCGAACACCAGTTGCTCGCCTATGAAGCTGAATGCGACAGCGGCGACGGCGCCCCAGCCAAGCGCGGCGAGGCGATATCGGGCAGGTTCTGGTTCATAACGATCAAGCCAGAAGCACACCAAGATCATCGCCGGGAAGGCGACCGCCGCCAACAGCGTGGCAATCAGCGCGCCCACTGGCCCGCCGAGCAGGAAGATCAAGATCGCGATCAGTAAGCCGCCCAGGCCGAGAACAATCATGGTGACCCAGGTCAACGCGGATCGGGGACGACGCAGTAGTGCAGCCGGTGCCACCGGAGGCCGCGCCAGCGGAGATGTACCCGCTGGAATCATCGCCGGGTCCATCACTGATCATCTCCGTTCCGGTCGCGGCCCACACGCGCGCGAGCTGACCGCCTCATCCAACGATAGGCAGGTGGCACGCCAGCTCGTTCGCAAACCTCGCGGGCCTTGCTGGCGACGTCTCGCCGGAGATCCAATTGTCTAACTGTGCGGCGTTGCCGCCGCGTACAGTCGCCGTTATGGAGGCGCTGCCGGCGGTTCACGCACGACCCGGTCTGCCGGCCAGGGTCAGCGTCTACGAGGTTGGCCCCCGCGACGGGCTGCAGGCAGAGAAGGCGCTGGTGAGGCTGCCGGTCAAGCTGGAGCTGATCGACCGGCTCGGCCAAGCTGGCCTAAAGATCATCGAGGCGACCAGCTTCGTCTCGCCGCGGCGAATCCCTCAACTGGCGGATGCCGACGAGTTGATGCGGGGGCTGCGGCGCCGCCCCGGTGTGCGCTATCCGGTGTTGGTTCCCAATGAGCGTGGCTTCGAGCGGGCTTTGACTGCCGGAGCCGACGAGCTCGCAATCTTCGTCTCTGCTACCGAGAGCTTCGCACAGCAGAACTTAGGGACGACGCTGGACGGGGCAATCGAGATGGCTGCGCCGGTCGTCGCGGCGGCCCGAGTCCGCGGGATTGAAGTACGTGGCTATGTGTCCATGTGCTTCGGTGACCCGTGGGAAGGGCGGGTTGATCCTGCACGTCCGGCGGACGTCGCGGCCCGCCTCGTTGAGCTCGGCTGCTCCTCGATCAGTCTCGGTGACACGATTGGTGTCGCCACAGCAGGTCAGGTACTCGCGGTGCTTGACCGTGTGGAGACTGGCGGAGTCCCGCGCGACAAGATTGCGCTGCATCTTCATGACACCTACGGTCAGGCGCTGGCAAACGTTCTGGTTGGTCTGGAGGCCGGAATCACTGAGTTCGACTCCTCCGCTGGCGGACTCGGTGGTTGCCCGTACGCGAAGTCCGCGACGGGAAATCTCGCGACCGAGGACCTAGTGTGGATGCTCGACGGGCTCGGTATCGAGTCTGGCGTCGACTTGGCGGCTCTGGTGCAGACCAGCCGTTGGCTCGCCACCGAGTTGGGCCGGCCCTCGCCCTCGCGGGTAGTCACGGCGTTACGCAGTTGAACGCCTCCGGGGTTAGTGTCGTCCTCTTGGCTGGGAGGGGCGCATATGGCCGACATCGATGATTTCGACCTCGACCGGAGTACCGCTCAGGCCTGGGCTGAGTTCCAGAGCCGGTTGAGTGAAGTCATCTCCATGATCGATGACTCCGCCGACCTCACAATCGGGACCGAATCCGAGAGCCATGGTCCGCCGCCTTTTGTGAGACTCAGCAGCCCCCGGCGGGACGTGATCAGATGTGAGGCTGCCAGCAACGCGGTGCTCGGAGATGACTTTCAGCTCTCCTCCGAGCTGGTCACAGAGATGGAGCGGCTTGGGTGGCAGCCGCCCACTGTCGGCGATGAGCACGCTCCGCTGCCGGCGACGGCGAATTTTTGGATCGAATTGCCTCAGGTCGAATCCGATCGGATCAGCGAGCTCACAGTATCCGCGCTCCGTGACATCTACGGTGTCCAGCACCCGATCTTCCTCGCGCCTGATCAACTGGCGGAGGTGCTCCAGCCCCCTCCGCCACCGATCGAGGGCGGCGCTCCAACCAGAACTATGGAGTTGGAGCGTGCCGACCTCATCTCGACCATGCCCCGTGACAAGCAACATCTCAACGGATTGGTCGACGCCGAGCTTGCCAAGATGTATGGCCATCAGCCGATTCGCGACGCCGAAGGTGATGTCGCGATCAGAGTCGGATCGACAATGCTCTTCCTCCGAACCTCGCGGGACGGTCAGGAGGTTGTCATCTTCGCCGCAGTCGTGCACGACCTCGCCGGTCGGTCCCGAGCCGCCGAAGTGCTCAACGACTTGAACGTTGAGGCTCGGTGGGTGAAGTTTCAGCTGATCCGAGACCGGGTCTTCGTGAGCATTTCGGTGTTTTGTCGGCCGTTCGTGCCGGCCCATCTGCGCCAGGCCGTGCGCATCCTCTCCGAGGTGGCCGACGGCATCGATGATGAGCTGGCCGCCAAGCTCAAGGGTCGCACGACTTTCAGTGAGCACGACGGGCCACGCTGAACGAGCCGTCTAGTCATGGGCACTGCCCGAGCTTTGCGCCAGGATGTAACGACGGTCGCAGGTAGATTGGTGCTCGTGATGGATCCTCGGCAGCTCTACACCTTGGACGAGGCGGTCGTAGCCAAGCTCAAGGACCATCGCCCCGTGCTGATTCACCAGCTGGACGGCTTCGTGGATGCCGGGCAGGCTGGCCGGTTGTTTTCCGCGAATCTACTGGAAAATCTCGAGCACGAGGTGCTCGCCGTGTTTGACCACGATCAGTTGCATGACTACCGCAGTCGCCGGCCCGCGATGATCTTCGACACCAATCAATGGAAGTCCTACGCCGACCTGCATCTGCGCATCTATCGCGTCACGGACGGCCATGGTGAGGTATTCCTGCTGTTCAGCGGGCCTGAGCCAGACGTCCAGTGGGAGCGGCTTGCCGCGGCTGTGGTCGGGTTGATCGAACAGCTTGGCGTGCGAATGACTGTCGGTGTGCATGGCATTCCGATGGCGGTGCCGCACACTCGTCCTATTACGTTGACGGCACACGCTACCGACGCATCGCTCATCAAGGGCTATCGAAGCTGGATCGACCGCGTGGAGGTGCCCGCCAGCTTTACTGGCCTGTTGGAGTTTCGCCTCGGAAAGCTCGACCGCAAAGCGATGGGTTTTGCAGCACACGTCCCGCACTACCTGGCCCAAGCGTCATTTCCACAAGCAACACTCACCCTGACCCGGTCACTCAACCAGGCCACCGGCCTGGCCGTGCCACTAGAGCCCTTGGAGAAGGCGTCTGCCAGCAACTTGGCTGACATCGCCGAAGAGATGGCAACTTCGACAGAGGTTCAGGAACTAGTGGCGACGCTCGAGCAGCAGTACGACGCGCTACAAGCTGAGCAACCGGATCGCGTGCCGAGCGCGGAGGAGATCGCCGCCGAGTTCGAGAAGTTCCTCGCTGAACGCGAGAAGGACGACTGACCTGCGGCTCCAGGACGCGCCCGCTCATGCGGTCCTTGTTGAGCGGCTCCGAACGGCCGGTTGCGTGTTCGCTGAGGACGAGGCTGACCTGCTGCTCGCGACTGCGACGGCGCCCGAGGAGCTCGAACGGATGGTCCAGCAGCGAGTGCGCGGGATCCCGCTCGAGCAGATCCTCGGCTGGGCCGAGTTCGGAGGCCTGCGGATTGCCGTTGCACCCGGGGTCTTCGTACCGCGGCGGCGGACCGAGCTCATGCTGAGCCAAGCCCTGATGTTGGCGCCGCCGCAACCAGTGGTTGTCGAGCTGTGCTGCGGTTCGGCTGCCTTAGCACTGGCCCTGGCGTCCACCCTGCCGCAGGTCGAGTTGTATGCAACCGACATCGACCCCGCCGCCGTGCGATGCGCCCGCGGCAACCTTGCCGGCATTCCGGGCCTAGCGGGCGTACTCCAAGGCGACCTCTATGGGCCACTGCCAGATTCGCTGGCCGGGCGAGTGGACCTGCTTCTGGCGAACGCTCCCTATGTCCCGAGCGGTTCAATCAGGCTCATGCCGCCAGAGGCTCGCCTGCATGAACCCCGGCTGGCGTTAGACGGCGGCTTAGATGGGCTTGACGTGCTGCGGCGCATCGTTGCAGGAGCGAAACGCTGGCTCGCGCCCGGTGGACGGCTGCTGGTGGAGACAAGTCGCAGCCAGACGCCCGCGAGCGTTGCGGCTTTCGAGCGCCACGGGCTGGCGGCCCGGATCGTCACTTCAGATGAGCTGGACGCCACTGTCGTCATTGGCTGGCCGGCAAAGCCTGGCAGTCGAGACAACCAATCGGGAGCCGGGCACTAGGCTCCTCGTGTGCCACAGTCCGTCACCGAGCTCCTCGACCATCTGGACTTGGAGGAGATCGAAATCGGGCTCTTCCGCGCGCGGCAGCCCGACACTCAGCTGCAGCGCGTCTTCGGCGGACAGGTGCTGGCCCAGGCGCTCATGGCCGCTGCGCGGACCGTGGCGGTCACGCGGGTGCTGCACTCCTTGCATGCCTATTTCTTGCTCGCCGGCCAGACCGACATACCGATGGTCTACGACGTCGAGGCAGTGCGCGATGGCGGCTCGTTCTCGTCCCGGCGGGTGGTGGCCCGGCAAGGTGGCAGGGTTATCTTCTACCTGTCCAGCTCCTTTCACGAGCTAGAGCAGGGTTTTGAGCATGTCGACCCCGTGCCAGAGGACGTTCCGCCGCCTGAGCAGTGTCCGAAGCTCGGCGAGGTGCTCTTCAAGGCGTCGGGCAGGCCAATCTCTTTTTGGGAGCGTGAGTGGGGGGCTCTCGATGTCCGCTATGTCGGCGATTCTCGTCCCGGCGGCGTACTAGCTAATGCGCGCCATCCGGCGCGTGCGCGGGTGTGGGTCCGCGCGGATGGAGCGTTGCCCCACGATCGTCGGCTGCATCAGGCAGTGCTGGCCTATGCCAGCGATTTGACGCTGCTCTCGGCAACCACCGTGCCGCACGGGGTTTTGATCGGCCTGAACGTGCAGGCCGCTTCGATCGACCACGCCATGTGGTTTCACAGGCCATTCAGAGCCGATGACTGGCTGCTGCATGACCAAGTCTCACCATCCGCCTCAGACGGCCTCGGGCTAGCGACCGGCCGCCTCTTCCAAAACGGCATACTCATCGCCAACGTCGCCCAAGAAGGCCTCATCCGTCCCATCCGCCAGAGCTGATGCGGCTTCTGCTTCGCGAGCAATTGGATACCGCCTCCAAAAAAGAGGGCGATCCGGAGGGGGGAATCCGGATCGCCCTTGGTGCTGCTGGGAAGTCGTGCTTTTGAGGTCGTGGCGCGCGGGGGTTACGCAGCCAGGACCGACTTCCCTCGCAGCTTGGCAATCGCATGGCGCTCGATCTGACGGACCCGCTCTGCAGTGATTCCCCAGATCGCGCCGATATCGGCCAGCTTGGCCTGACGGCCGTCGATGAGGCCGTATCGGCGGCGAACGACGTCGGCGGAGCGCTCGTCCAGCGAGGCCAGCATGTTCTCCAACCGCGCATGCTCCTCAGCGTCCAGGAAAACCTCGTCCGGACCGGGCATAGGCTCGCGCGCGATCAGATCACCCAGAGCGGTGTCGCCGCCTTCCTCGACCGGCGCATCAAGGCTGACGTGGTCGCGGCCATAGCGCATCAGGTCAAGTACCCGGTCAGGCTCAAGATCCATCTCTGCGGCGATCTCTTCGATCTCCGGATCCCGCCCGAGCCGCCGCTCCAGGGTCCTCCGCACAGCGCCAACCTGGTTGACTTGCTCTGCCACATGCACGGGCAAGCGGACGATCCGACCCTGCTGGGCGATCCCGCGGCTGATCGACTGCCGCACCCACCATGTGCCGTAGGTCGAGAACTTGAATCCCTTGGTGTAGTCGAACTTCTCGACTGCACGGATAAGACCGGTATTGCCTTCCTGGACCAAATCCAACAGGGGCATCTGAGAACGGCCGTACTTGCGGGCAACGGAGACCACCAAACGAAGGTTGGCGGTCACGAAATGCTGCATCGCCCGACGGCCTTCCTCAACCAGCAACTCCAACTCGGCCTTGGTCGGCCGCTTGGCATGCTTTCCACGCTCAGCAAGCGTCACCTCGCCAGAGAGGACGTGTTCTGCGTAGAGACCAATTTCGATCGTCTTGGCAAGCTCCACCTCCTCCTCGGCGCTCAGCAAAGGAGTCTTGGCGATACCTTCAAGATATAGGCCGACTGCATCTTTGCCATCGATGCCTTCGGATACTCGCGAGCGAGTAGTTGTTGCCACAGTGGGCCCCTTTCGTGTTCTTCACAAGGGAGAACGCATCAGGTACCGATTAGGATTCCTCGCAGGCCCTGAAGAATCCCTGAGACCTACTCGGGGGTAACCCCGAGCGGGATTTCGTCCTCGTCGTCCGGTCGGACCGTCTGCTCTAGTGGTTCGAAGCGGCAGTCCATTTCGGATGCAATACCCGCAGAAGTCTCCACTACACGCCCGCCCGGTGACAGTTGTTAAACGCTCGCGGGCCGGCGGACATTCCTGAAGCTAGCTCAGCCCTCGTTGGTTATCTCGCGGATGATCCAGGCGTACTCAAAGGCCAGCTCGTGCCAGCTCTTGTAGCGTCCGCTTACACCGCCGTGGCCCGCCACCATTTCGGTTTTCAGTAAGAACTTCTGTTCTGCAGAGTTCGTTGCGACATACCGCAGAGCAGCGATCCATTTGGCTGGTTCGACGTAGAGAACACGAGTGTCGTTGAGGCTCGTGGTCGCCAGGATGGCCGGGTAGTCCACTGATCGCACATTCTCATATGGTGTGTAGGACTTCATATACGCGTAGACCTCAGGGTCATGCAGCGGATCACCCCATTCGTCCCACTCGATGACCGTGAGCGGCAATTCAGGATTCAAAATCGTCGTAAGGGCGTCGACGAATGGCACGCCGGCGTGGATGGCACGGAACCGCTCCGGCGCGAGATTGGCGACGGCACCCATGAGCAAGCCACCAGCGCTGGCGCCTCGCGCCGCCAACCGTTCCGGTGTGGTGTAGCCCCGTTCCACCAGGTACTCGGCGCAGGCGATGAAGTCGGTGAAGGTATTCATCTTGGCAAGCTGCTTGCCCTGCTCGTACCATGTCCGGCCGAGCTCACCCCCGCCACGGATATGGGCAATCGCATACACGATGCCGCGGTCCAGCAACGAGAGGCGTGACACGGCGAAGCCGGGATCCATGGACGCCTCGTACGACCCGTACCCGTACAGCAGGGCCGGTGCTGAGCCGTCCAGCGGAATGTCGGCTCGCCGCACGATCGACAACGGCACCTGGGTGCCGTCGGCGGCCGTGGCCCAGCCGCGTTCCTGGATGTAGTTGTCTGGCTGGTAGCTCCCGAACCGAGGATCATCAAGCACCGGTGTTCGCTTGAGCAAGATCAGCTCTCGCGTCGTGAGGTGATAGTCATAGATCGAGTCGGGGGTCAACAGTGACGCATAGCCGACGCGGATGGTCGCGGTCTCGAACTCGGACTCGCCTGGGGCGTACACCACGTACAAAGGCTCGTCGAATGCGACGTCGCTACCTTCCCCGAGGTTGCCGGCGGCATCGCGCGACATCACGTGTAAGCCGGTCAGCCCGCCCCGCCGCAACGAGACGACCGCATGGCTGGCGTACGCGCTGACCGAGAGAATCCGCACTCCTTGGCGATGCCGGAGAACCGGTGCCCAATCGGTGTGACTGGTGGCTGTCAGCGGCGCTTCAGCGAGCTCGAAGTCCTCAGCTCCATCGTTGTGCACGATCAACAGCCGATCGCCTGCAGGCTCGACGTCATATTCCACACCCTGGCGGCGTGGCGCAACGAGCCGCGGCTCACCTTCGGGATCGTCGGTGCTGAGTAGCCGGACCTCTGAGGTGATCTTGCTTTCAGCGCCGATCAAGATCCATCGATCATCACGGCTTGCGTCGACACCGAGCCAGAAACGCTCGTCAGACTCGGTTGCGACCGCCACGTCTTCCGATGGGTCGGTGCCGAGGCGATGCCGCAAGACAACGTACGGGCGCCAGGCCTCATCCGCTCTGGTGTAGAAAAGGTGGCTGTTCTTCGCCCATACGGCACCGTAGGCCGTGTCACTGATCTGGTCGGCAAGCAACTCCCCCGATACCAGATCCTTGATCATGATCGTGAAGCGTTCGGCCCCGGACGCGTCGACCGAGTACGCCAGCAGCTGCCCGTTGAGGGAGACACTGAACGCCCCGAGGGAGAAGAATTCGTGGCCTTCGGCCTCGAGATTGGCGTCCAACAGCACCTCTTCGCCGACGACCTCCTGTTCGGGATCCGGCAGCGTTTCGCGATCGTTCGCGACAACCCGGCAGTAGATCGGATATTCCGACCCTTCGACGGTGCGAACGTAATACCAGTACGCGGCGCCGCCCGGGTGTGAGGTGTAGCTCGGCACGCTGAGGTCGGTCTCCTTGGTCCGCGCCTTGATCTCGCTGAAGACCGCATCCGACAGCTCTGAGAGCTGAGCAGTCTCGGCCTCGGTGTAGGCATTCTCCGCTTCCAGGTAGCTGATCACCTCTGGCTTGTCTTTGTCGCGTAGCCATTCGTACGGGTCGACGAACACATCCCCGTGGTGGCTACGGGTCATCGGCAGACGTTTTGCAGTCGGCGCCGCGGGCGCAGGAGGGACTTCGGCGTACATGGTCCACGAGCGTAGTGTTCCCGCAACGGCGACGATGCGTGAGGATAGCCCCATGGGAGAAGAGGTCGACGCAACACAGTTCAGCCGGGAGGACCGCAAGCGCCACCGAGAGAAGATCCGCAGGTGCCTGGATGTGCTGGCTCGCATGCTCACCGAATCCCGTTTCGACTTCGAGCGGCCGATGGCAGGCCTGGAGATCGAGCTGAATCTGGTTGACATGGACTGCCACCCGGCCCTGCGCAATGCGGAGGTCCTGGCGGCGATTGCAGATCCCTCGTTCCAGACTGAGCTGGGCCGCTTCAACATCGAGATCAACGTGGCGCCACGTCGGTTGGCCGATTTCGGATTTTCCGACTTCGAACAGTCGGTGCGAAAGTCGCTGAACGACGCAGACCCCCGTGCGAAGGCGATCGGCGCCCAGCTGGTGATGATCGGCATTCTGCCGACCTTGATGCCGCAGCACGTCACGCTGGACAGTGTCAGCGAGAATCCGCGTTACTCGATGCTTGACCAGCAGATCTTTGCGGCACGCGGTGAGGATCTTGAGATCATCATCGACGGTGTGGAGCGACTGGCGATGGTGTCGAACACGATCATGCCGGAGGCCGCCTGCACCTCGACCCAGGTGCATCTCCAGGTAAGCCCGGACGACTTCGCCGGTTACTGGAATGCCGCGCAGGCGATCGCCGGCATACAGGTGGCGCTCGGCGCGAACTCGCCGTTCCTGTTCGGCAAGCAGCTCGTCGCAGAGTCCCGCATCCCGCTCTTCGAGCAAAGCACCGATACCCGCAGTGATGAACTGAAAGCTCAAGGGGTGCGGCCCCGAGTGTGGTTCGGTGAGCGTTGGATCACCTCGATTTTCGACCTGTTCGAGGAGAACTCGCGTTACTTCCCCGCGTTGTTACCGATCAGCTCCGACGAGGATCCAGTCGCTGCGCTCGACAGCGGTGGAGTACCGCACCTGGACGAACTCCGGCTGCACAACGGCACCGTCTACCGCTGGAACCGGCCCGTCTACGACATCAGTGGTGCGAGCCCGCACCTACGGGTGGAGAACCGCGTGCTGCCCGCAGGTCCAACCGTTGTGGACACCATGGCCAACGCAGCTTTCTTCGCCGGACTGGTGCGCGGTTTGGCCAATGACGATCGGCCGATCTGGACCCAGATGTCCTTCCAGGCAGCCGAGGAGAACTTCGTGTCCGGGATTCGGCACGGCATCAACTCTGAGGTCTATTGGCCCCAGGTAGGTCAGGTGCGGGTGACCGAACTCGTGGTGCGCAAGTTGTTGCCACTGGCGGCTGAAGGGCTGCGCATGTGGGAGGCCGATGAGAGCGAAATCGGGCGGCTGCTCGACATCATCGAGCGTCGCTGCCTGCGTGGGGCCAATGGAGCAACATGGCAGGTCGCGGATGTCGCCCGACGTGAACGAGCCGGAGAGTCCAGACAGGATGCTGTGCGAGGCATGCTCGCCAGCTACATGACGCTGATGCATAGCAACCAACCGGTCCACACCTGGGAGGTGCACTGATGTCAGAGACGATTCAGTCCCCAACCGATCGGACAAGCCCCAGCCGAGCCGAAGTGCCCACCCAATCGCTGCCTGAGGGAGCCCAGCCGCTCATTGTTGTGGGCTATTCCTCGAGGCCCGAGGGTCAGGCGGCGCTGAAGCGCGCGCTCAGCGAGGCGCGACTACGCGGCGCAGCGCTCATCGTGGTGAACACCTCGCCCGAAACCGACACGGAGGGCCTGGTCACCGAGCTCGCCGCGGCAGGAGTCAGATCCGAAATCAGGACGCCGGCCGACTTACACGATTCGGCGGAGGAACTGATTCGAACAGCCGAGGCCACCGACGCCGATTTCATTGTCATCGGGCTCCGACGCAGGTCCCCGGTCGGCAAATTGCTGTTGGGTAGCAATGCTCAGCGGGTGCTACTGGATGCTGCCTGCCCCGTCCTCGCTGTGAAAGCGGAGCCCGGCGCAGACTAGCGCGAGTTCCGACACGATTCCGGCGTTGGATTGGACGTTTGGAGATTCGTGCCAGAATACGCGTGGAGCACCTATTGACATCCGATGGGCGCTGCATGCCCTAGATCCGCCTGGTCAGTCCGAGAGGCTCTTTGTGACACCCCCCTCCACACTCCCCTCCAAACTGCACACAACGGCTCGCGCGGTGGCTGCGTCCACAAGCCGAGCTCGACAAGAAACGGTTCCGATCAAGAAGGCCACGTCGGCCAAGAAGGCTCCCGCCAAGAAGGCGTCGTTGAAGTCGGTCGACAGCACCCTTACGAAGAAGGCTGCAGCCCCGCCGCCGGTCGCTGAGGATGAGATGCCGCCGGTCGCTGACGGTGAGACGCCGCAACCGGCGGGGCCTGACCCAGTTGCTGACGCCACCGATGAGGTGGATCTGGAGGATCTCGCCCTCGAGCCGCTCGAGGTCGAACTAGAAGCTGAAACGCTCACCGCGGATGTTGTGGTCGACCTGGAGAGTGAAGAGGTCGTGCTCACGGTCGGCAAGAAGCGCAGCCTGGACGACATCGATGAGTCGGCCTTCGAGCCCGCTGAAGAGGCAAAGCTTGAAGAAGCGCTGGCCGAGGATGAGGGCTTCACCCTGTCGGAGGCCGACGACGCTGACGAACCCGAGCAGCAGGTCATGGCAGCCGGTGCGACGGCTGACCCGGTGAAGGACTACCTGAAGCAGATCGGCAAGGTCGCTCTGCTGAACGCCGAGCAGGAAGTCGAGCTTGCGAAGCGGATCGAGGCCGGGCTGTTTGCCGACGAGAAGCTCAACGACGATCACACCAAGATCAAGGCAGCACAGGGTGACGATTATGAATGGATCGCCGAGGACGGTCGCCGCGCCAAGAACCACCTCCTGGAGGCTAATCTCCGCCTCGTGGTTTCGCTGGCCAAGCGCTACACCGGCCGCGGAATGCTCTTCCTCGATCTCATCCAGGAGGGCAACCTCGGACTGATCCGGGCAGTTGAGAAGTTTGACTACACCAAGGGCTACAAGTTCTCCACATACGCCACGTGGTGGATCCGGCAAGCGATAACCCGAGCCATGGCCGATCAGGCTCGTACCATCCGCATTCCTGTGCACATGGTCGAGGTGATCAACAAACTGGCCCGCGTGCAGCGGCAAATGTTGCAGGATCTGGGCCGGGAGCCGACGCCGGAGGAACTAGCGCGCGAGCTCGATATGACTCCGGAGAAGGTTGTCGAGGTTCAGAAGTACGGGCGCGAGCCGATTTCGCTGCACACACCGCTCGGTGAAGACGGCGACTCGGAATTCGGAGACCTGATCGAGGATTCAGAAGCCGTCGTTCCCGCAGATGCGGTGAGTTTCACACTTTTGCAGGAGCAGTTACACGACGTATTGGACACCCTCAGTGAGCGTGAAGCCGGAGTGGTGTCGATGCGCTTCGGATTGACCGACGGGCAGCCCAAGACCCTGGACGAGATCGGCAAGGTCTATGGGGTGACTCGCGAGCGGATCCGGCAGATCGAGTCCAAGACGATGAGCAAGCTGCGGCACCCATCCCGCTCCCAGGTGCTCCGGGACTATCTGGACTGAGTGCTTCGTCGTTTCGGGCACTCAGCAGTGCTGCACGCTGATGTTCGTTGTCTGGACGGACGCTGTCTCGAATCTCACTCCGCATCTTGACCGCCGCCTGCACTGGTGCATCACACTTGCGCAGTTTCACAGCGAGCCGACGTATGGCGCCCTGTGGGCGGGCTTCCGGTCTCAGGGGTTCTCGCGGATTGTTTCCGTCTCGTCGTGGATCGTCAGCGCCACTTGCTTGAGCTTGTCAGCGTGCTCTTTGCTGTGGTGTGAGCAGAAGAGCAGGTCGAAGCCGCTGGCCATGGTGACTCGTACGTAGGCTTGCGCACCGCACCGATCGCAGCGATCGGATGCATTCAAGTGGGAATCTTCGATAACAGGAGTGCTCACGGTCGGCCTCCCTTCCTGGACGATCAGATGATCTTGCAGTTCTGAGCCACGCATCGCGGTCACGACACGCGTTGGCATCCCTTCAACATCTCGTCTGTCTCTGATTGTTCCGTCTCTGCATCTCGAGCCAATGACTGTTGTGTAACGAATCCTGTGAATCGTCCTCCATGACGCCGCCAATTCTCCTCTACGACACACACTTCGGATTGGCCGCTTTGCACCGCTCTCAGCCCCGGTAGCGAGGTACTCTCGGCGCGTGCCAACTGCCAGCCCAGCAACGGAAAGCCGCGAATATGAGGCACGGCACCTGCTGGTGTTGGAGGGGCTTGAGGCAGTCCGGAAACGGCCCGCGATGTACATCGGCTCGACCGATACCAGAGGGCTGATGCACTGCCTGTGGGAAATCATCGACAACGCAGTCGACGAGGCGCTCGGCGGGTACGGCAAGGAGATTTTCGTCACACTACGCCCGGACGGCGGTATCTCAGTGCACGACCGCGGCCGCGGCATTCCGGTGGACATTGAGCCCCGGACCGGCCTGTGCGGTGTGGAAGTGGTCTTCACCAAACTGCACGCTGGCGGCAAGTTCGGCGCCGGTTCCTACAACGCAACCGGCGGGCTTCACGGCGTAGGCTCCTCGGTCGTCAATGCGTTGTCGAGTCGGCTTGACGTCGAAGTGGACCGCAACTCCGCGACGTGGGCTATGTCATTCCGCCGTGGCGTTCCCGGGACATTCGACGGGCCCGGACCGACGGCGAGGTTCACGCCAGGAACTGAGCTTCGCAAAATCGGACGAGTAGCCAAGGGGACAACTGGCACGCGGGTCACGTATTGGCCCGACCGGCAGATCTTCCTCCATGATGCCCAGCTGTCGTTCCGAGATCTCCAAGACCGTGCCAGGCAGACAAGCTTCTTGGTTCCGGGGTTGGCGCTCCATGTCGCTGACGCCCGTACCCCAGACGTCATCGAGGAGACGTATCTGCATCGGGGAGGTATCTCGGAATTCTGCGAATTCCTTGCCCCCGACGCTCCGGTCACCGATGTGATCCGGCTTCGGGGTACCGATCGTTTTACTGAGACCGTCCCGATGCTTGATGACGACGGCCACATGGAGCCAGCCGACGTCGAACGGGACCTCGAGATCGATATCGCTGTCCGCTGGGGAGAAGGTTACGAGACGCGCACCCAGTCGTATGTGAACATCATCGCGACGCCCAAAGGAGGCACTCATCTCGCTGGCTTTGAGCGCGGACTGACCAAGGCTTTCGTGAATGCCCTCCACAACACGCGACTGCTCAAGAACGGCGACGAGGTGACGAAGGACGACGTGCTCGAGGGCCTGACGGCGTTGGTCACCGTGCGGCTCGCAGAGCCGCAATTCGAGGGTCAGACCAAAGAGGTGCTGGGCACGCCGGCGGTGTCGCGGTTAGTAGCCAAGACCGTCGAACATGAGCTCACCAGGTTCTTGGGGTCCACCAAGACGGCGACAAGGGTTCAGGCCCGCGCGGTTTTGGAGAAGGTCGTTGGTGCCTCCAGGGCTCGAGTAGCTGCTCGGCAGCACCGTGAGGCACAGCGACGCAAGAATGCTCTCGAGTCATCATCACTGCCGGCGAAGCTCGTCGACTGCCGGAGCACTGACGTTGACCGAACCGAACTGTTCATCGTCGAGGGCGACTCGGCTCTTGGTACCGCCAAGCTGGCAAGGAATTCCGAATTCCAGGCGTTGCTGCCCATTCGCGGCAAGATCCTCAACGTACAAAAGGCCTCCATCGGGGACATGCTGAAGAACGCCGAGTGCGGTTCGATCATTCAGGTCGTAGGGGCCGGCTCTGGCCGCAATTTCAACCTCGAGTCTGCGCGGTACGGCAAGATCATCTTCATGGCCGACGCCGATTCCGACGGTGCCCACATCCGCTGCTTGCTGGCGACATTGTTCTTTCGCTATATGCGCCCAGTGGTAGCTGCCGGGCGAGTCTTTACCGCCGTGCCGCCACTACATCGCTTCGAGCTGACGAACGCCCGCAAGGGGCAGGAGAAGTACATCTACACCTACTCCGATGCTGAGTACCAACGGAAGGCAGCGGAGCTGACGAAGAAGGGTCTGCACTTCAAGGAGCCCCAACGCTACAAGGGCCTGGGAGAGATGGACGCCGATCAGCTAGCCGAGACGACGATGAGTCCGCGGCATCGTACGCTGCGCCGCATGACGGTGGACGATGGGCTGCTCGCCGAGTCGACCTTCGAGATGCTGATGGGCAATAACGTTGTGCCGCGCAAGGAGTTCATCATCGACGGGGCGTACGCACTCGACGCTGCCACCATCGACGCGTAAGTTTTCGTCGCTCGCGCTGTCGCCCTGAGAGCTTGGGCTGCGCTACGCCCAGCGTTCCAGCAGGCCGGTATCCACGTCGTAGTAGAAGCCGCCCACGACTGCTCGGTCGCCGATCAGCGGGTGATTCCGGAGCTTCTCAACGTCGCGATGCAGGGTACGCCGTTGGTCGGCCGAGGCCCCAAAGCGCACCCAAGAGGCGTCGGCACCGCTGGCGTTACGGATGCGTTCGATGATCACGTCGTCGTCGGCCGCAGCCATGGCACAGCGGCTGTGGGGGATTACCATGATCTTGTTGACCTGAAGCAGGTGGACACCTGCGATGCACCCAGCGAGCGCCGAGGTGGTCAGGCGACCGCCAGGGGTACGGATGATCTTGGCGTCACCGAAGGTCAGCCCCACCATCTCCAAGGGCACAATCCTGGAGTCCATACAGGTGATCATCAGGACACCCGCATGGGCTACGCCGTCGAAACCGTGCAGATCGAAACGCTCAGCGAACTTCTTGTTGTTGGCAAGCAAGTCATCGAAGGCGCCGGAAAGCTCATCATGCCGGTCCGGCCGCTGATCGGGTGAGGGTTCCATGTCTCTCTCGGCCTCCCGCACGAGGTCGCAGTGTCCGATGCGCTCTGGCATCGGTCTCGCAAACACTTAGCCCGCGGTGGCCGATCCAAGCGCCGCGATGGGCTGACTGGCTGGGGTTCCTGACCCGTCCCGCCGGGTGTCTTCGGCCGGCAGCGGAACAGGACTGCCGCTGGCCGCAGCGGCGATGGCAGGCGCCGGCCCCGCCCAGGCGAGCAGCAGAGAATCCTCGCCTTTGAGGAACCGGTGGCAGCGTACTCCACCGGTTGCCCGGCCCTTGGCCGGATAGTGCCGAAAAACTGTGACCTTGATGGAGCCGGCATCGGTTCCGGGCAGAGCTCGGGACGTACCAGATACTGTGGCGACCACCGCCTCCGTAGCAGTGAGTGCGCCGAAGTAGATTGCGCGCGCGCCGATCCCGAGTTTGATGCCGGACATGCCGCCCCCTGACCGACCCTGCGGCCGCACTGTTCCAGCGGGGAAGCGCAGCAGTTGAGCGTCGTTGGTGATGAAGACCAGCTCGGCTTCGCTGCTGGGTAGCTCAACTGCACCGACCACGCGGTCGCCCGGCTCGAGGCGGATCACGTCCCACGAGTCCTTTCCGAGCATCTCCGGATTGACTCGCTTCACCACACCCCGCGCCGTGCCGAGTGCCAGGCCGAGCGAATCTTCGCTCAACGTTGTCAGGCAGAGCACCTTCTCATCCGCACCAAGAGTGACAAGCTCGCTCACGTGAGTACCACCCTGGAGGTTGGGCGCATGAGCGGTGCTGGGAACCGTCGGAAGATCGAGCGCGGAGATCTTGATCAGCCGGCCAGCGCTGGTCACCAGTCCGCAGTCCCCGCGGGCCGTCGAAATGATCTTGGACATGATCAGGTCGTGGTTAGCCCGCACACCGACTGGCGGTAGTGGCTGCGCATGGCTAGTGCGGGCGAGAAGGCCGGCGGAGGACAGCAGCACCCAGCACGGATCGTCCGCAACCTCCAGTGGAGCGGTCGTAGCTGTCGCCGCGACGCCGCTTGCTGCCAGCAAGATCGTCCGGCGCGGTGTGCCGTGCTGCTGGGCGATCTCGGCGAGCTGGTTTCCGACTACCGTCCTGAGCTGTTCCGGATTGTCCAGGATCTCAGTGAGCTCGGCGATCATCGTTTGCAGCTTGTCCCGTTCCGTCTCGAGCTCGATCCGGCTGAATCGAGTGAGCCTGCGGAGCGGCATCTCGAGAATGTAGTTGGTCTGTGCTTCTGAAAGCTCGAACACTTCCATCAACCGCGAGCGAGCGCTCCCCGTGTCATCAGATGTGCGGATGATTGCGATCACGTCGTCGATGTCGAGGATCGCAATCAGCATGCCTTCGACGAGGTGAAGGCGCTCTCGAGCCTTGCCGCGAGCGAACTCAGTCCGGCGTCGGGTCACCTCGTAGCGATGCTCCAGATACACGGTCAGCATGTCGCGCAGCGTCAGGGTACGCGGCTGGCCGTCGACCAGGGCGACGGCGTTGATCGCGTAATTGTCCTCGATCTTGGTCTGCTTGTAGAGCTGTTCCAGGAGGGCATCAGGATTGAAGCCGCTCTTGATCTCGATCACCAGCCGAGTTCCATTGGCTCGATCCGAGAGATCCTTGACATCGGCGATGCCTTGCAGCCTGCGGGCGTTGACGAGGCTCTTGATTTGTTCGATCACCCGCTCTGGGCCGATCAGGTAAGGCAACTCGGTGATCACGATGCCCTTGCGGCGTGGATGAACCTGCTCGACGCGAGCCGTCGCACGTATCCGAAACGATCCTTTTCCAGTGTGGTAAGCATCCCGCACACCGTCCAGTCCGATGATCTTGCCGCCACTTGGCAGGTCAGGCCCGGGGATGAAGCGCATCAGCTCGTCGATATCGGTGTCCGGGTGCTTGATCAAATGGCGCAGCGCCTGGACGACCTCCACCAAGTTGTGCGGTGGACAGTTGGTGGCCATTCCGACTGCGATCCCCGCCGCTCCATTGACCAGCAGGTTGGGGAAGGCAGCGGGAAGCACGGTCGGTTCGACATCTTTGCCATCGTAATTCGGCTTGAAGTCGACAGTGTCTTCGTCAAGACCATCGGTCATGGCCGCGGCCGCTGGTGCCATGCGGCACTCGGTGTACCGCATCGCAGCTGGGCCGTCGTCGAGTGATCCGAAGTTGCCGTGACCGTCGATCAGGGGCAGTCGCATGGTCCACGGCTGCGCGGTTCTGACGAGCGCGTCGTAGATTGCGCCGTCACCATGCGGGTGGTATTGACCCATGACCTGGCCGACCACCCGGGCGCACTTGACATGCGAACGATCCGGCCGTACGCCCATCTCGTCCATCGAGTACAAGATCCGGCGCTGCACAGGCTTGAGTCCGTCCCGGGCGTCAGGAAGTGCCCGGGAGTAGATCACCGAATACGCGTACTCCAAGAAGCTGGTCTGCATTTCGGAGGAGACATCAATGTCGACGATTCGCTCGGTGAAATCATCCTCCGGTGGTGCTGGTGTTCTGGCCATCGAACGCAGATCCTCCCCTCTGCCGTGCCACTAGGAGGTTGGCACTGCTCGCGCGACCGATGCTCGCGGTGTGAATTTCAGTCTGGCACCGGTCGTTGGCATAGCAGCGGCGACACGTTGCGGCGCGTACCGGCCGGTACTACAGAAAGGGCTTGAGGTCAGCCAGCAGCGCATCGCCGGCGTATACCTCGCGGGCATAGAGAACTCCGTAGCTGAACCCGTTCTGACCCGACCGGACTCCGAGACGCGCGCCGAGCTCTCGGAGGAAGCCAGCACTGACAATGCCATCTTGATGATTCCCAAGCAGGTCTTGCAGGTCCTTGCGCTCCGAAACGATCTTGTCAGCTTTGCTGCCCCAAAGCGGCTGGGCAGCTTCCACCGCATACCGATAGCGCTTCGTCGCCCTGCGAGCGCGATGGAACAGTTCATCGGATGGCTCGCCTGCGCGACGCGCCGCGACCGCTGTGACCAGCCGCTTGCCAGCCTTCCGCTTAGCCTTCTTGATCATCGGGTTGATCGCCTTAGGGGGTGCAGCAGCGGCCGCCGTGAATGGCGAATCGCTGCGCCAATGATGCATCAGGCCGATCAGCTTACGGAAACGTTCAGAGTCCATCGCCTCGACCAGCGCGTCGGCTGCCTGCTTGCGCTGCACAGCCAGCTCAGTCTCAATGGTCGAGGCAACCGGGCCCAGGATCAGTTCAGGCGGCAGCTCGGCCAGCAGTGCGGCTTGCCGTTGGGCGAGGATGTCCAGATCCCTTACCCTGCCGAGCAGGCCCGCCCACCACACCAACTCCTCTTCGAGGCGACCGGCCTCAGAAGCGTCGAACAGATCCGGAAACACCCGTAGGGTGCTGCGCAGCCGGCGCGCCGCCACCCGCGTCGTGTGGACGACATTCTCACCTGCACGCAGCTCAGCCTCGGAGTTGATGATCACAGTGCACTGCTCTGCAATGTAGTCGCCGACGAGGTCCCGAACGCTACCAAACGTGTTGTTCATACGGGCTTGGTCCACTCGACCGGTACGCGTAGGGCATAGCAAGTCCAATAGGCCGGATTCAAGAGCATGCCGTGACCTTACGCCGAACTGGCAACATCTGCGGCCTTGGCAGCAGAGAGTGTGGGCAAGCGGTGGCAGCGATACGTTGCGGCCGGGCGCGCCGCGCGGCCTTAGTGGACGCGGCCCATCCGGACGTCAGGAGCGCCCAGCCGTGCTGCGTCCGCCGAAAGATCATCTGGTTGGGTTTGTGACTCGCGTTCGGCGGCCACCCGCTTCTGGTAATGCTCCACCTCACGATCGACATCTGCCGGTTCCCAACCCAGGATGGGAGCAACCAGGCGAGCAACCTGTGGCGCTGCTGCAAGGCCGCGATCCCAGGTCTCGATCGAGATACGCGTCCGCCGGGCCAAGATGTCGTCCAGGTGTAGCGCGCCCTCGTGGGAGGCAGCATAGATGGCTTCGATCTTGAGGTACTCCGGTGCACCGTCGAGCGGATGTGCAAGCTCAGGTGAGTACTTGATCATGTCCAACAACTCGGGCAACAAAGAGCCGTAGCGATTGAGCAGGTGCTCGACCTGCACGTCACGAAGACCGGTTTCGTCGACCAGCAAGGGCCGAGCATTCCACAGCGCAGAGTAGCCGTCGGCGCCCAACAACGGCACTTCCTCTGTGCAGGATGCGGGCACCTTCTTGTCCAACTCACGGACGGCCGCATCAACGGCGTCCTTCGCCATCACCCGGTACGTGGTGTACTTGCCGCCAGCGATGGTGACAAGGCCGCGGACAGGAGAAGCTACGGCATGCTCTCGGGAGAGTTTCGACGTCGAGTCGGACTCGCCCGCCAGCAGCGGCCGTAGGCCGGCGTAGACCCCGATCACGTCCTCGCGCTTCAGTGGATCAGCCAGCAGTGTGTTCGCGCGTTCCAACAAATAGTCGATATCGGCCAGGCTCGCCGCGGGATGCGCTCGATCGAGCTGCCAGTCGGTGTCGGTGGTGCCGATGATCCAGTGGCTGCGCCACGGAATGATGAACAGCAGGCTCTTCTCGGTGCGAGTGATCAGTCCCGTCATAGAGTTGATGCGGTTCCGGGGCACCACAAGATGGATACCTTTGGACGCGCGGACTCGGAACTGTCCACGACCGCCCAGCATCTCCTGCAGCTCGTCGATCCACACCCCTGCGGCGTTTATTGTCTGCTTCGCCCGGATGGTGAACTCGCGGCCGGACTCAAGGTCACGAACTGTTACGCCGGCAACCCGGTCCGCCTCACGCAGGAACCCGACGACTCGGGTACTGGTAGCGACCGCTGCGCCGTAATGCGCCGCCGTGCGGCCGATCATCATGGTGTGCCTGGCGTCGTCGACCTGGCCCTCGTAGAACCTGATCGAGCCGATCACCGTCGCCCGGCTCGCGGAAGGAAAAGACTCGAAGGTGCGCTTGCGGCTCAAGTGCCGCATGTGGTGCGGTACTCCACGCCCGGCACCGAGTACGTCGTACACGCCGATGCCCAGGCCCCCATAACCGCGGTCGATCACCGGACGCATGAGCGGATAGAGGAACGGCACAGGCTTGGCCAGATGTGGGGCAAGCTTGTTAAGAGCGAGCGAGCGCTCCTTGAGGGCCTCGAAGACCAAGGCAAAGTTGAGATGCTCCAGATAGCGGAGCCCGCCGTGAAACAGCTTGCTGGACCGGCTCGAGGTACCGGCAGCGAAGTCACGGGCCTCGACCAGCCCCACCCGCAGGCCGCGGGTGACCGCATCAAGTGCGCAGCCGCAGCCAGTGACGCCCGCGCCAATGACGAGAATGTCCAAATCGTCGCTTGCCAACCGGTCGAGCGCCTCTTGCCGGGCTGCCGGACCTAGTGGGGAGGTGGTGGAGAACATCGGGGCGCCTTAGGGGTTGACGAGGGAAGAGCGTTCGGGATCATGCCGACCCTCGATCAGCCGGATCGTGCCCGAGCGGGATCGCATCGACAATGACTGCGTCACGATGCGGTGGCTCTCGAATCGCACACCCCGCAGCAATGCCCCGTCAGTCACACCGGTGGCAGCGAAGAACACGTTGTCACCGGAGACGAGGTCGGTGGTCGTGAGGATCCGATCCAAGTCGAAGCCGGCGTCAAGGATTGCCGCTCGCTCACCGTCGTTCCGGGCAATCAGTCGTCCAAACATCTCGCCGCCAAGGCAGCGCAGCGCGCATGCGGCTAACACGCCCTCGGGTGTGCCACCGACTCCAACCAAGACATCTACCCCGGTGGAAGGGCTGGCCGCCATGATCGCACCAGCCACATCGCCGTCGAGCAGGAATCGGATCCGAGCACCGGCTGCGCGAATAGCCGTGACAAGGTCCGTGTGCCGTGGTCGGTCCAGAACGCAAACCGTGAGTTCGGAAACGGCACGGTCGGTCGCCTCAGCGACCTTGGCGAGATTGTCTCCGATCGGCGCATCAAGATCGACATTGGCCGCTGCGTTGCCGGGCACGACCAGCTTTTGCATGTACACGGCTGGACCTGGGGAGAACATCGTGCCCCGGGGCGAGACGCCGATGATGCTGACAGCATCCGGCAGGCTTTTGGCAGTCAGTGTGGTGCCGTCGACGGGGTCCACAGCGATATCCCACTCCGGCCCCGTCCCGTCGCCGACCCGCTCACCGTTGTAGAGCATCGGGGCTTCATCCTTCTCGCCTTCGCCGATCACCACGATGCCGTTCATCCGCACTGTGCCGAGCACCGGGCGCATCGCATCAACAGCTGCGCCATCCACCTGGTTCTTGTCGCCGAAGCCCATGTAACGCGAGCAGTTGATCGCGGCCGCTTCCGTCGCGCGTACTAACTCGAGCGCGAGATTTCGGGCGGGATCAGCGGTTGCCGATTCCGTGGTTTCAGGCTCAGCCACCGTTCCCATCTCCACCACTCCTTGTCGTCGACGCGATACACCACTAGACCTGGACCCAATCCAGGGTCCGTTGCACAGCTTTTTTCCACCCCGCGTAACCCGCCTCCCGCTGCTCTTCACTGATCCGCGGGAGCCAGCGCTGGTCTTCCAGCCAATTTTCCCGGAGCTCATCGGGCGAAGCCCAGAAGCCAGTAGCCAGACCGGCGGCGTACGCCGCACCCAGGGCGGTCGTCTCCGCCACCACTGGCTTGCTCACCTCGACACCGAGCGTATCGGCCTGGATTTGCATACAGAGCCTGTTAGCGGTGACGCCTCCGTCAACTTTCAGTTCGTCGAGTTGAACAGCCGCATCCTTCTCCATTGCCTCCATCACGTCGCGACTCTGGTAGCAGATTGCTTCCAGCGTCGCTCGGGCGATGTGTTCGCGAGTATGGAAGCGGGAGAGGCCCACAATGGCGCCGCGCGCATCAGAACGCCAGTAGGGCGCGAAAAGTCCCGAGAACGCCGGCACAAAATACATGTGTGCAGCACTGTCGACCTGGCTCGCCAGTGTCTCGATCTCGGCGGCGTCTTGGATGATCTGGAGCTGATCGCGAAGCCATTGCACAGCAGAACCGGTGACCGCGATGGAGCCTTCCAGGGCATAGACCGGCGCGGCGTCGCCGAACCGGTAACAGACAGTGCTCAGCAGGCCGTTGCTGGAGCGGACCAGTTGTTCGCCGGTGTTGAGCAGCAAGAAGTTGCCTGTGCCGTAGGTGTTCTTGGCGTCGCCAGCCCGCAGGCAGACCTGGCCGACCATTGCTGCCTGCTGGTCGCCAAGATCACCCCCGATCGGCACCTCACCACCGAACGGGCTGTTTGCCCGCGTGCGCTGGTACGCCGCAGCGTGGGAGGACGGCACGATGCTGGGCAGCATCTCCCGCGGGATCGCAAAGAAGCTCAGCAGCTCTTGATCCCAGTCCAGGGTCTCCAGGTCCATCAACATCGTTCGGCTGGCATTGGTCACGTCGGTGACGTGTTGGCCGCCGTCAACGCCGCCCGTCAGATTCCATAACAGCCAGCTATCAGTGGTGCCGAATATGGCGCGGCCGCGTTCTGCGGCCTGACGTACTCCGTCGACGTTCTCCAAGATCCATTGCAACTTGCCACCGGAGAAGTAGGTGGCGGGCGGCAGGCCAGCCCGGAAGCGGATGACATCACCACGGCCATCGCGATCAAGATCGGCAGCGATCTTGTCGGTACGGGTGTCCTGCCAGACGATCGCGTTTCCGTACGGCTCGCCAGTAACCGGGTCCCAGACCAATGTCGTTTCCCTCTGGTTGGTGATTCCGAGCGCCGCCAGGTCGGCGGCAACAAGGCCGCGTTCTGCCAAGGCTCGCTGGACCACCTCCTGGGCGCGCTGCCAGATCTCCATAGGATCGTGCTCCACCCACCCAGCCTGGGGCATGATCTGCTTGTGTTCGAGCTGGTACTTTCCGACTTCGCGCCCTGAGTGGTCGAAGATCATGCAGCGAGTGCTCGTCGTACCCTGGTCGATTGCAGCTACGAAGTCGGCCATGGCCTGAACACTAGTCCTGCGGGCCCTCCCGTCCGGATTAGGCTTTGGCCGTGTCCGTGAGTCAGGCCCCGAGAAATTTTGATGCGGACCCGCCCGGATACCCGCGGGAATGGGAGGCCGACGTACTGCTGGCCGACGGCGGCGTTGCCCATCTGCGCCCGATCCGGCCCGCCGATGCAGACCGACTTGTCGCCTTCTATGAACGGGTTTCCCCGGAGTCGAAATACCTCCGCTTCTTCGCGCCGTATCCTCGGCTGACTGATCGGGACGTTCGGCGGTTCACTGAGGTCGACTATGTGGATCGCGTGGCGTTCATCGTCACCCTCGGTGAGAACATGATCGCGGTCGGACGCTACGACCGCATCGAAGATGATCATGCTGAAGTGGCTTTCCTGATCGAGGACGCCCATCAGGGCCGGGGAATCGCCCAGCTGCTGCTAGAGCATCTAACCCAAGCCGCTCGGGAACGCGGAATCACCCGCTTCGTCGCCGAAGTGCTACCGGAGAACCGTCGGATGGCCAAAGTGTTTGCTGACGCTGGCTATCGAGTTTCCAAGGGCATCGAAGACGGCGTGCTTGCCGTTGAGTTTCCGATCTTGCCCACCGACACTTCAGTCGGGGTCATGGAACGCCGGGAGCATCGTGCCGAAAGCGCCTCGGTGCGCCGGCTGCTCAATCCGCAGCGGATCGTGGTGTATGGGCAGGGCGATCGAGTGCTGAACTTGATCCATTCGATACGGCACGGCGGCTTTAGCGGCGATGTGGTGGCGGTGAGCATCGATGGTGACCAGGTTGCCGGCGTTTCAAACGCTGCTTCGATCGCAGCGGTACCAGGGGCGCTGGACCTCGCGATCGTCTCAGTCCCCACCAACCAGCTGGGCGGGCTTGTCATCGACGCCGCCCACAAGGGGGCATACGGGATTGTGGTTCTGACCGGGACCGACTATGCCGTCGGGGACAACCTCAAGATCATCAATCTCGCTCGGGCCTACGGAGTCCGGGCACTTGGTCCAGATGCCCTCGGCATCATCAACACCCTGGGCAGCGTTCAGTTGAACGCCACAACCGGACCCATGCCGCGGACCGGGGGAGTCGGGTTGTTATGCCAGTCGGCTGCTGTCGGTGTGGCCTTGCTCAACCACGCCGTACGTCAGGACTTGGGTCTGTCCTCCTTCATCAGCACCGGGGATTATGCCGACGTGACTGCCAATGACGTGATGCAGTATTGGGGGGACGACGAAGCCACACGGGTCTGTCTGCTCACATTGGACTCGATCGGCAACCCGAGGAAATTCTCCCGAATCACCCGGCAGCTCGCCCAGAGAAAACCCGTCGTTGTGTTCGCGCCAGGCCGTACCCGTCGGGCCGATCATGCTGGCGTACGAGGCGGGCTTGGCCATGCCCCGGAGCAGGCAGTCGATGCCCTCTTCCGACAGGCGGGCATCATGGTGGTGCATCGTCGCGGCGACATGATCGACATTGCCAAGATCGCAGCGCGCCAGCCGTTGCCGTCCGGCCCTCGAGTGCGGATCATCACCAATTCCCTGACACTGGCTCAGCAGATGCTGCAGAAGATGGATTCGGTGGGATTGTTGCGCGACCCGCAGCCAGAGCTACTCGGAGCGGAGGCCGGCCCGGAGGCGTTTGTACTGGCTGCGCGTGAGGCGCTGACCGACCGGCGCTATGACTCGGTGGTTTGCGCGGCGGTGAATGCTTTCGGCCAGGGCACTGAGAAGATCATCCTGGCTCTTGAGAACGTCGCCTCCGAAGCCACCAAGCCCTTGATCGGGGTGTTCTTGGATTTCCATCCACCGTTGATGAGCAGCGGCGAACCGGACTCACCGGGAACGCTGCCCAGGTTTGATGGATCGGTCGATGCCATACAAGCGTTGTCAGCCCTTACCAGCTACGCCGAGTGGCGGAACCGAGACGCCGGCGCCGTGCCAGAGATGGAAGTGGAGACGCAAGCTGCCAAGCTGCTGGTCAACCGCATCCTGGCGGAGCGGCCGGCGGGTCGTGAGCTGACCGAGACCGAGATCGCTGAGCTGCTGGATAGGTACGGCATCAATCTAGTGCCGCAACTCGCGGTGTCCAGCCTCGCCGAGGCAGTCGCGGCGGGTGATCAGTTGGGCTGGAACGTCGTACTGAAGGCGACCAGCGGCGCCGTACGGGGTCGACCTGACCTCGCCAGCGTGCACCGCAACATCGACAGCGCGGCGGAGATGGCCGACGCGTGGAAGGATTTGCGGCAACTGGTCGCTGGGATCGGCCTTGCTGGCGATGACAGCCTTTCGGTTGCCATGCCGGTCGTCCAGGCCATGGCGCCACCCGGCGTGGCATTGGTGATCACCAGTCGTGAGGATGCCGCGTTCGGGCCCATTGTGTCGCTCGGGCTGGACGGCATTCCCAGCGAGTTGCTCGGCGACACTGTCTACCGCGTGCCCCCATTGACAGCTGTCGATGCCGCGGAAATGGTCCGAGAGTTAAAGGCCGCGCCGACGCTCCTCGGTCGCCAGGGAGCGCCGGGAGTCGACATTGCGGGGATCGAGAATTTGCTGCACCGGGTAGCGCAGCTGGCCGACGCGATCCCACAGCTTGCCTCGGTGACCCTCCGGCCCTGTGTGGCCTCAGTTAACTCGATCTCGGTACTGGGCGCGCGAATCTTCATTGCACCCACGGCGGATCAGCGCGACCCACTGGCCCGTGTGTTGTAGCCCGCCGACAAAGGCACTTCCCCTACAGGAGCAATCAGCGGCCGAGCAAGGCGACCGTGGGTGCTGCGTGGCAGGATGATCGGCATGAGGATTGGCTCCACGAGGAAAGATCTACGCGCCGAGATCGATGCGTGCGGTTACTTTCCGGAACTTGTCGAGGACGCAGTCATGATCGCCCTCGCGGACGAGGAGCTGTTGGATTTCGTGGTGCATCACGAGCCCACCTTCAACCGCGACGAGATCCACCGCCATGTCACGGTGCTTGCACTAACCCGCAGTCGGCTCATCATCGGCCACACCGACGACCAACCTGCCGAGCCTCCTGCAACTGGGATCCACGCAGCATCCTCCACGGAATCAGTTGCGCTGGGCAAGATCAACACGGTTGCCGTGACTCGGGTCGTTACGCAGCCAGAGGCGTACCAGGCCGGCTCAGAGGATGTTCTTGAGACCTGGCTGTCCGTGGGCTGGGGCGCGGTGCGCCGAATCGATCTTGAGCTCGCGACATGTAGTGATCCGCAGTGCGAAGCCGATCATGGATACACCGGCACCCTGGTTGGCGACGACTTGACGGTGCGCATGAGCGCCGCCGCCGATGGCCAAGACCGAGTCGCGCGCCTCGTGCAGTTCGCCAGCTCGCTCCAGCGAGCGGCTGCAGTATGACCTCACCCGCGGTGGGGAGGTCTTTGCCAGAGGCGCCGGCCGGCCAGTCACTGCCTGAGATGGTTGTGCCGGCTTATCAATCCACAACGCTCGGTGAGCTGATGCCGAGCATTGGTGCGCATTTGGGCGTGCCTGGTTGCAGGGAAGATGTGTACGGGTTGCCACCGTCAGCTCGCTACGTGGTTGTGCTGATCGACGGGCTCGGCTGGAACCTGCTACGCCGGGCCGTACTGGAGGCGCCCTTTCTCGCCTCGCTACTGGGAGGTGCGCAGCCGATCACGTCCGCGGTACCGAGTACGACGGTGACGAGCCTGGGCAGTCTGGGAACGGGCCAGCCACCCGGCCAGCATGGGTTGGTCGGCTACACATCGCGGGTACCCGCGACCGGCGAGATCTTGAATGGCTTGACGTGGGAATCTGACCTGGTTCCCACCGTCTATCAATCCAAGCCAACATTCTTCGAACGCGCGAGCGGAGCCGGCGTCGCGGTTACCTCGGTCGCGTTGGCTCGATTCCAGGGCACAGGACTTACCGAGGCTGCGCTCCGTGGTGCCGCATTCGTCCCGTTCTCCGACGAAAGCGCAGAGGAGCTGCGGATCGCGCTGATCGCTGAGGCAGCCGGGCGTGGTGATCGCAGCGTGGTCTACGCCTACGAGCGCGAGCTTGATCATTACGGGCATGTACACGGCTGCAATTCGGCTGACTGGCTGCAGCAGCTGGCGCGAATCGACGCGATGTGCGAGAGGCTGCGCGCCGCCTTGCCTCCGCAGGTGACGATGATCGTCACCGGTGATCACGGGATGGTCGACATTCCGGCGGGGCAGCGAATCGTCGCCGAGGACGATCCGGCCCTCATGGCGGGCGTCACAGCCCTCGCTGGAGAGGCCCGCTTCCGGCAGCTCTATGTTGATCAAGAACCCGCCCGTCGGGTGGCGGACCGCTGGCGTGCCCGGCTTGGCGAGCTTGCTTGGATACGAACCCGGGACGAGGCGATCGACGAAGGCTGGTTCGCGGCGATCGATGATCAACTCCGGGAACGTTGGGGTCATGTGCTGGTGGCACTGCGTGGAGATTGGGCGGTCATGACAAGTGCCTTTCCGCGCGAGTACACCCTGATTGGCATGCATGGATCACTCACGCCAGCCGAAATGCTCGTGCCGCTCCTCGTGGCGTGAGTAGTGAGTGGGGCAGCTGATGACGAGCAGTAACGTGCTGATCCCCGCTCAGGAGTTGGCTGAGCTGCTTCGCTCCGACCAGCCTCCACTGGTTGCTGACGTGCGTTGGAATCTGGGCGGTCCGCCTGGCAAGCCGGACTTCGAAGCCAACCACATCGCCGGCGCAGTTTGGGTGGATCTGGAGACACAGCTCGCCGGCCCGCCGGGCGTCGATGGTCGTCACCCGCTACCGACGCTTGCCGTTTTCGAACAGGCGATGCGGGACATCGGCGTGCGCCCGGATTCGCTGGTCGTCGCCTACGATGCGGCCAACTCGCAGGCCGCTGCACGCCTTTGGTGGCTCCTGACCGATGCCGGACACCGTGCCGTCAAGGTCCTTGACGGCGGTTTCGCCGCCTGGCGCGCTGCCGGGCTGCCCACTCTCTCAGGCCCCAGTGCGCCGGCGGCGGCGAGTGACTTCATCGCACACCCTGGCCAGCGGCCACAGCTCGCTGGCACGGAGATCAGTGCATGGCTCGGAGGCCCAGATGCTCCTACCTTGATCGACGTGCGCACCCCCGAGCGTTACGCCGGACTGGCGGAGCCAATCGACCCCGTTGCGGGCCATATACCGGGCGCGATCAATCTGCCGTGGGTGGCGAATGTGCGCGCCGACGGGCGGTTCCGCCCACCAGACGAGATCGCCAGGTGGTACGCCGAAGCCGTCGGCAGGGAGGAGGCGGTGTTGTATTGCGGGTCAGGAATCACCGCCACGCACAGTCTGTTGGCGCTGGAGTCAGCCGGGCTGCGCGCGCCCGCTCTTTACCCGGGCTCCTGGAGTGAGTGGATCAGCGACCCAAGCCGCCCGATTGCTACTGGAACCGATCCCTAGCTGTGACGCTTGGGTCCGCCGAACATGATCTCGTCCCAGCTGGGCACTGACGCTCGTTTCCGCTTGACGTTCTTCGGCTCCGTCGGTGTTTCGCCGTGCGCCAGCGATTCGATCTCGAACTCATGGGCCTCATCGGTCCGATCGTCGAGGTTCGCTGGGAGGTCGGGCGGACCGGGTTCGTCGGTGCCTGGCAATTCGTGGTCGACGGTCCCAGGGAAGAGGCTGGGTGAGTCTTCCTGCGGACTCGGTCCGTCAATGGCAGCTTCGTCGTGCAGGCTCGGCTCGACCGGATAGTTGATGACGATGGCCGGCTCCCAGCCGCCATCGCTAAGGGTCTCAGTCTCAGGCACCGCAGTCGCATCGCTCAGACCGGGGTACACACGCGGTGAATCCTCGCTGTAGCCGTCGCCGCCCAACACCTCATACTGCGGCCCAATGGGCGACCCATCAGGCGCTACGTCAGCTACGCCACTGAGGTCGGGCACGTCTACTACCGGGCGCAGCATTCGGGGCATAGGAAGGGTCGGCTCATGCGCCTCGTCCTCAGCTGGCGGGTTCTCCGCAGGTTTCTTCCGCGCTACCTGATGAGCCGATTTCCTAAATGCCAGCTTGTCGCTCACCAGAGTTGGCTCAGTATCTTCCTCCGTCGACTCCTCCGCCAGTCGCGGGCGGCCCCGCTGCGACCCGCGTGAGGAGACCTGATCGCCGAGCAGCCACCGAGCCTCGTCGTTGGCAGCAATGGAGAACCGCCCACGAAGGTCATAGAAGAACGCGGCGTGCCGATTCGTATCTCCCGATCGATAATCAGCGGTGACGGCCCAGCGGCCATCATCCAGGCGATATGAGTCCCATTTGATGGCGTCGATGTCGACTCCGCGACCAAGCAAACGCTCAGTAACGGTGATGCGCAGGCTGCGGTGACCGGATGGCTCGCCGCGGCGGCGTACTGAGGACGCCATGGCCATGGAGGCGACGTGCTCGCGCTCGGCAAGGACAGGCGTGGCGAAGCGCTCGACACGATCCATGGGTATGCCTGCCACCCCGGCCACATCCTCGAGGGTCTCGCCTGCCCTGATCCGCGCCTGAATGTCGCGGGGGGTGAGTGAGCTTTCCATCTCGATCTCCAGTTGTCCGAGTCGCGGCCGATCACCGCGCAAGGCCGCGCGGAGCCGCTCATCCGCCTCGATCATGAACTGCTCACCGCTCTCGGTAGCCACGATCAAGGACTTCCCATCCGGGCTGAGTCCGACCAGTCGTGCGGTGCGCATCCGTCGCGGCGGCTCCTTGTGCGGCATTCGTTCCAGTCAACTTACTCTGCCGGACCTAGGAGTTGCGGTAGGCGCTCGGCGCACCGCCGGGCCAGGAAATACGGTTGACTTGGGCCAGGTCGTAGTGTCGGTCCATGCTTGAGCCTCTTCAGCGGAAGCCAGCCACACTTGGCGAGCTTCGGGATTCTGGGCATGTGAGCCGTCGCACCAAAGTGGAGCTCCGCGAGAACCTGCTGGAGCGACTCCGCTCTGGGACGACCCCCTTCCCAGGCATCGTCGGCTTCGACGACACGGTGCTGCCTGAGTTGGAGAGCGCCGTACTGGCTGGACACGACCTGGTGATACTCGGCGAACGTGGCCAGGGCAAGACTCGACTCATGCGGACTCTGGCCGGGCTCCTCGATGAGTGGAGCCCAGAAGTAGCCGGATGCGAGATCCACGATGACCCGTACGCGCCCGTGTGCGTCCGGTGTCGCACATTGGCGGCGGAATTGGGCGATGAGCTGCCGGTGGTCTGGCGGCACCGCGACGAACGCTACACCGAGAAGCTGGCGACGCCCGACACCTCGGTCGGTGATCTGATCGGCGACGTCGATCCCGTGAAGGTGGCTCAGGGTCGCACGCTCGGCGACCCGGAGACCGTGCACTACGGTTTGGTGCCTCGGGCCAATCGAGGTGTGTTCGGGCTCAACGAACTGCCCGATCTGGCTGAGCGCATCCAGGTTGCTTTGTTCAACGTCTTGGAAGAGCGGGATATCCAGGTCCGTGGCTACTCCCTGCGACTGCCCCTTGACGTCTTCCTGATCGCCACGGCCAATCCCGAGGACTACACCAATCGCGGCCGGATCATCACTCCGCTGAAGGACAGATTCGGTGCCGAGCTGCGTACCCACTACCTCACCGAGCTCGCCGATGAGGTGACTCTGATCCGGCAGGAAGCCACGCTGGTGGCGGACGTCGGTGATCATCTGCTCGAAGTAGTGGCGCGTCTCGTGCGAAGTCTCCGGGAATCCAGTTCCATCGACCAGAGATCGGGTGTCTCAGCCCGGTTCGCGATCGCGGCCGCGGAGGGGGTGGCGGCATCGGCGCTGCGGCGGGCGGCGCGTACCAGCGATCATGAAGCAGCGGTCGCCCGCACGTGTGATCTTGCCGTGGTGCTGCCCACCCTGCTTGGCAAGCTCGAGTTTGAGATGGGGGAGGAGGGCCGCGAACGGGCGCTGCTGGACCACCTGCTGCGGCTCGCAGTCGCGGCGACGTTCCGCGACCGGCTGTCGGGTCTGGATCTCTCCGGCTTCACCAACGTTTTCGCCCAGGGTGGTGTCGTTGAGACGGGTGATCTGGTCGCCGCGTCGGATCTGTTGGCGCAGCTAGGAGCCGTGCCTGGTCTGTACAAGGTGCTGTCGCGCCTTGGTTATGACGATGCGGCCGGCCGCGGGCAGGTGGCGGCCGCGGTTGAGTTCACGCTCGAAGGGTTGTACCTGACCCGCCGGCTGGAGAAGGAGACCGTTGGTCGCCGGACAATTTATGAAGCAGCCTGACCAGGAGTGATCATGGCTTTCGATGACAGTGGGCGCGATCACCAGAGCGATCAAGAGCCCGGCAGGGCCCAGCACCGTTTCCGCTACGGGCCGTGGCGCGGCGGACCGGACCCGTTGAAACCACCGTTCGACGTGCGGGCGGCTATCGACAAGATCGGTCACGACGTGCTCTCAGCCGGAACTGTACGCGACTCGCTGCACGACCTGATGCGCCGCGGGATGGACGGTCGTGGCGGTCTCGATCGGTTGGCCGAGAAGATCAGAAAGCTGCGCGCGCAGGCGCGACGGCGCGGCGATCTCGGCGGGACCCTCGATCAGGTCAGGGCAGCGCTTGACCAAGCGCTTGCGACTGAGCGAGAAGCCCTTGCCGGCAGCGAAACAGACGATGCCCGGCTGGCTGAGCTGGAACTGGAGACACTTCCCGACGATGTTGCCGGCGCCGTTCGCGGGCTGGATCGCTACTCATGGCAATCAGAAGAAGCCCGCGCCATCTTCGAGGCGATCAAATCCATGCTGCAGCGCGAGGTGTTGGACGCCCAGTTTGCCGGCATCAAGCAGGCTCTGGAGTCGCCGGACCCAGAGGTGATGCAGCGGGTGAAGGACATGCTGGCTGATCTCAACGCGCTGCTTGCCGCACACGCACGCCAGGAAGATACGACCGATCAGTTCGCCGATTTCATGGAGCGTCATGGCGAGTTCTTCCCAGAACAGCCCGCGACGATCGAGGAGCTGATCGATGCGCTGGCGCGCCGGGAGGCCGCCGGCATGAGGTTGATGGCATCGCTAAGCCCAGAACAGCGGGAGCAACTCGGCCAACTGCTGAGCCATGCCCTCGCTGACGCCGATCTTGCCTCCGAGATGGCGCAGTTGGCGGACAATCTGCGCGCGTTGCGCCCCGGTCTGGATCGAGAGCAGGCAGCGAGCATGCGTCCCGGTGGTGGGCCGCTCGGCTACAGCGCTGCGGTCGAAGCGGTTGCCGACTTGGCCGATCTGGAGGCGCTGGTTGACCAGCTGTCGCAGGGTGACCGGGCCTCGACGCTGGACGACGTGGACGTCGAGTTGTTGGAGAAGCACCTCGGTCGTGAAGCCCTGCGCGACATGCAAGCCCTACGTGATCTTGAACGAGAGCTGGAGGAGCAGGGTTACCTGAGCAGAGGTGCCGATGGCCTGCGGTTGACACCACGCGCGGTTCGGCGACTAGGGCAGACCGCGCTGCGGCGGGTCTTCGCTCAGCTCGACGGGTCAGGCCGTGGCGACCACGACGACCACCAGACTGGGGCAGCCGACGAGCCCACCGGACTGACCCGGCCCTGGGTTTTCGGCGATGAGTTGCCGATCGACGCTCCGCGTACGGTATCCAATGCTCTTCGCCGGTCTGGGTTGGCGGCCACCGGTGTCTCTTTGGCTGTCGATGATTTCGAGGTCACTGAGACCGAGCGGCGGATCAGCGCTGCCGTCGCGCTCTGCGTCGACCTTTCGTTCTCGATGGTGCATGACGGGCGCTGGGGCCCGATGAAGCAAACGGCGCTGGCGCTCAATCACCTCATTGAAACCCGATTCCGACAAGATGCGCTCCAGGTCATCGGTTTCAACAGAATTGCCCGCCGGATGACCCCCGTCCAGCTAGCAGAAGCGGAGCCGGACTGGGTGCAGGGCACCAACCTGCAGCACGCGCTCCTGCTCGCCTCGCGTCACCTTTTACGTCATCCCGAGGCAGAGCCAGTTGTGCTCGTGATCACCGATGGGGAGCCAACTGCACACCTGACCGGTGGCGGAGAGGCCTACTTTCACTGGCCGCCGACGTCGGAGACGCTCCGGGTCACCATCGCCGAGGTCGACGAACTGACCCGTCGCGGCGCCACAATCAACACGTTCATGCTCGGCGACGATGAAGGCTTGGCGCGCTTCGTCGATGCGCTCGCCCGCCGCGCCGGCGGTCGGGTCTTCACGCCCGATATCAGCCGGCTCGGCGAATACGTGGTCGCCGACTATCTGAGTGCGCGGCGCGGCCGTCGGTGAGTCGGCTCGAGCTAATGCGGGCACGACATAGCCGACGATCAGGACCCTACGGTGAGGGCGTTTTGCCGCTGGCGCCGCAGAATGTTGGCGAGGTAGGTCCCGTACCCGGACTTCAGTAGCGAGTTAGCCCGCCGTTCTAGCTCGTCATCGCTCAGAAAGCCTTGCCGCCAGGCCGCTTCCTCAGGTGCCCCGACCTTCAAGCCCTGCCGAGCCTCAATGGTGCGTACGAAGTTGCTGGCATCGTTCATCGAATCGAACGTCCCGGTGTCCAGCCAGGCGGTGCCACGTGGCAGGACCCCGACCTGGAGCTTCCCTGCTGCGAGGTAGTGCCGGTTCACGTCAGTGATCTCGTACTCACCGCGAGCCGACCGTGGAAGCTGTCCTGCAATGCCGACCACGTCATTGTCGTAGAAGTACAGGCCCGGAACGGCATAGTTCGACTTCGGCTGAGCTGGCTTCTCCTCCAGTGAGATTGCACGCCCATCGGCGTCGAACTCCACCACGCCGTACGCCCCCGGATCGGCCACCCAGTAGGCGAAGACCGCCCCGCCATCAACCTCGGTGAAGCGACGCAACTGAGTCCCTAGGCCTGGCCCGTAGAAGATGTTGTCGCCCAGTACGAGGGCCACCTTGTCGGAACCGATGAAGTCAGCCCCAATCACGAAGGCTTGGGCCAATCCGTCCGGGGTGGGCTGCTGAGCGTAACTGACTGAGATACCGAATTGTGAGCCATCACCAAGCAGTCGCCAGAACGCCTCGGCATCATGCGGCGTTGTGATCACCAAGACGTCGCGGATCCCGGCGAAGATCAACGTCGACAGAGGATAGTAGATCATCGGCTTGTCATAGACCGGCACTAATTGCTTGCTCACGCCGAGCGTCACCGGATGCAGTCGGGTGCCAGAGCCGCCGGCCAGGATGATGCCTCGCATGGCGATCAGTCTCGCAGAGTGGGCCGCCTGAACACCGCGGTAATGCACAGCTGCTGCTCCATAAGATGACCTGCATGACGAAATTTCTGGTGACTGGCGGGGCAGGATTCATCGGATCCAACTTCGTTCGCTACGTGCTCGACCACACAGATTCCACAGTTACGGTGTTGGACAAGCTGACCTACGCCGGAAACCGCCAATCTCTTACGGGCTTGCCCCAGAATCGCTATACCTTCATCCAGGGCGACGTGTGCAACGCCAGTCTGGTTCACGAATTGGTACGCGGCCATGACTTGGTTGTGCATTTTGCGGCCGAGTCCCACAATGACAACTCACTACGTGACCCATCGGTGTTCATCAGTACGAATCTGGTGGGTACCTACACGCTGTTGGAAGCTGTCCGCAGGTACAGCGTTCGCTTCCACCACATCTCCACCGATGAGGTTTACGGCGAGCTTTCGCTCGACGACCCGAACCGATTTGCTGAGATGACTCCCTACAACCCGTCGAGCCCGTACTCGGCGACCAAGGCAGGCTCCGATCACCTGGTGCGCGCCTGGGTACGCTCCTTCGGTGTTGAGGCCACGCTGAGTAACTGCTCCAACAACTACGGTCCTTACCAGCACGTCGAGAAGTTCATCCCTCGGCAAATCACCAACGTTCTGGACGGCGGCCGACCGAAGCTTTATGGCGCCGGATTAAACGTCCGCGACTGGATTCACGTCGATGATCACAGCGCCGCCGTGCTGTTGATCACGACGGAAGGCAAGATCGGTGAGACCTACCTGATCGGTGCTGACGGTGAACGCAACAACAGGGAGGTCGTGGAGACGATCTTGGAGCTGCTTGGACAGCCGCGCGATGCGTACGATCACGTCACCGATCGCGCCGGTCATGACCTGCGGTACGCCATTGATTCCACGAAGCTCAGGCTGGAGCTGGGGTGGCGGCCGACCTTCTCCGACTTCAAAGCCGGCCTAGCAGCCACTATCGAGTGGTACCAGGCCAACGAAGCGTGGTGGCGGCCCCAGAAGGCCCAGACCGAGGCGAGTTACGCGATGCAGGGGCAGTAGGGGGCGATGCCCCAGCTGACGATCAATCAGACTTCAATCCCTGGGTTGCTGGTCATCTCTTTGGATATCCGCGGCGACAACCGGGGCTGGTTCAAGGAAAACTGGCAACGCCAGAAAATGGTGGATCTTGGCTTGCCCGACTTCATGCCGGTGCAGAACAACATGTCGTTCAACAACCGAGTCGGGGCGACGCGCGGCATCCATGCCGAGCCTTGGGACAAGCTCGTGTCGCTGGCAACCGGGCGGATCTTTGGTGCCTGGGTTGACCTCCGTCGAGGAGAGGGCTTCGGCCGCTGCTTCACTACGGAGATGGGACCGGAGACCGCAGTCTTTGTGCCACGCGGGGTCGGGAACGCCTTCCAGACCTTGGTGGAAGAGACCGTGTATTCCTACCTCGTCAATGATCACTGGAATCCGGCAGCGAAAGAGTCCTACACCTTCGTCAACCTTGCCGACGAAACGCTGGCGATCAAATGGCCGATCCCACTCGACCAGGCGGAGCTATCCGAGGCAGACAAGGCGCATCCACGTCTCGCCCACGTTACGCCAGTGGGCCCGCAGCAGACCTTGATCATCGGTTCTGGTGGCCAGCTAGGGCGCGCGCTGATCAAGGCCATGCCCGCCGCGGTTCCGATCACTCGCGCCACGCTGGACCTGGCGAACCCGGAGTCCGTCGCGGGATTCGACTTCAGGCCATACGGCGTCGTGATCAACGCGGCTGCATATACAGCGGTCGACACCGCTGAGACCGATGATGGCCGGCGCGAAGCATGGGCAGTCAACGTCGGCGGCGTTGCCGCTCTGGTCGAGGCGGCGCGCAAGCATCGATTCGCCTTGGTGCACATTTCATCTGACTATGTCTTCGACGGCACCGACACGCTCCACACCGAAACTGAGCCGTTTTCACCGATCGGTGTCTACGGGCAGACAAAAGCAGCCGGTGACGCACTTCTCGGATCCCTGCCCGCGCACTACCTGCTGAGGACAAGTTGGCTGATCGGCGACGGCCACAACTTTGTGCGCACTATGGCGTCCCTCGCGGACCGTGGCGTCAGTCCTGAGGTCGTGAATGATCAGTTTGGCCGACTCACCTTCACAACTGAAGTCACCCGCGCGATCGGGCATCTGCTGCAGGCCAAAGCGCCCTATGGAACCTACAACCTCAGCAGCAACGGCGAGCCCATGACCTGGGCTGATATTGCTCGAGTGGTCTTCCAGGCCCGCGGCCGCGACGCAGCCTCGGTAAAGAGTGTGACGACCGCTGAGTACGCTGCGGGCAAGTCGCTAGCCCCTCGGCCCAAGCACAGTGTGCTGGGCCTGGACAAGATCATCAGTTCCGGGTTCCGACCGGCGGACGCGATGACTCAGCTTCAGGAGTACCTGTCGAGCCTGGGGTAAGCACCGAGGGGTCCTGCTCGACGCTCTGGTCTGGCGCGCGAACGAATAGCGCGCTGCATGTCAGAAGCACCCCCGCAATCGCCACAGCAAGGAAGCCTGCCTGTGCGCCTGAACCGTCGATCACGAAGCCGACAGCGGCTGCACCGACAGCTACACCCGCGACCATGCCAGTTGAGTTCCAGGCAAGCGCCTCGGTCAGTCGGCTCTGGTCGACCGCCGACTGGATCACCCCAACAGATGCGATCAGGGTTGGCGCAATGGCCATTCCACTGAGGATGAGCAGCAGCGCAACGCCCAGCGGGTGGTGGACGAACGGGAGCGGCAGCAGGGACAGCGCGAGCAAGGTCGCTCCCACCCGGAAGCGCCGCGCGGGAGATGCCTTCCAGATAATCGCCCCGGTAACGGCACCAGCGACCAGCGATCCGAAGGACCACGCGATCAAGATCAGACCGGCGTACGGAAGCACGCCCGCCTCCTTCGCAAACGCGACGACGTTGACCTCCATGCCCCCAAACACCATGCCGAGAGCACCTGACGCGATGGCCATCGGCACCAGGACGCGCCACGGCAACCGACTCGATCTCAGGTGCCCGTGTGGTGTCGACCGGATCGGCGGCTGGCTGCTGCGCTGAGCGGCGAGGGCAACAGCACCGATGAGCCCGATGACGGCGCTCACGCCGACGCCGAGCGCCGGATGGAGAGCCGTGGCGAGGAAGGTGACGAGCACCGGCCCGATGATGAAGACCACTTCGTCCAGCATCGCCTCAAGTGCGAACGCGGTGTGTAGCAGCGGGGAACCGTTCAGCCGGAGGGTCCAACGCGCCCGTACCGCGGATCCAGCCAGGCTGAAACCCATCCCCACGCCGATGGCTGCAGCGAAACTCAAGGCCAGCGGCCAAGCTAGCTCGATCGCCGTGACCAGGAGTGCGACGCTGCACACGTTGATCAGGACCGCGAGTAGCAAGACCCGAGCCTGCCCCACGCGGTCAGTTGCACGTCCCCAGAACGGAGCCACGACAGCGGCAGTCAAGGTAGTGGCGGCGGTGAGCAGTCCGGCGAGGCCGAAGGAGCCTGTGGTCAGCGACACCAGGAGCACGATCCCGATACCCGTCATAGCCATCGGGAGCCTTGCCACAAAGCCGGCAAAGCTGAAGGCGACCGCGCGACGATCCGAGAGCACCTGCTGGTATGGGCGCAGATTTAGCAAGGGGGGCGACCCCCTTGAACCCCCGCCGCGCGCGCAAGAACATATGGGAGCGCGCGAAAGCAAGGGGGGCGACCCCCTTGAACCCCCGCCGCGCGCGCAAAAACATACGGGAGCGCGCGAAAGCAAGGGGGGCGACCCCCTTGAACCCCCGCCGCGCGCGAAGCAACATTTGGGAGCGCGAAAGCGAGAGAGGCTACCCCCTTGAACCCCGCGGCCACGATTCTCCTCCCTATACGCAAGGATCACGCCTGTGGGTGATCACTCCGCAACTCATGAGGCATCAACCAACCAGCTAGGCAACGCACTTGCGCCGTATGAGGCAATCCTGCTGGTCTCCTTCGGCGGTCCCGAACGCCCGGAGGATGTGATGCCGTTTCTGGAGAACGTCACCCGTGGTCGGGGCATTCCCGCTGAACGACTGGCCGAGGTCGGCCGACACTACCTGCTGTTTGGCGGCAAAAGCCCGATCAACGATCAGTGTCGCAGGCTGCTCGCGGCATTGGCGAATGAATTGCGCCGCCGTGGCATGAAGCTGCCGCTGTACTGGGGGAACCGGAACTGGAGCCCGTACCTCGCCGACGAGCTGCGGGCTATCGACCGCGACGGTCACCGCCGGGTGCTTGCCGTGGTCACCAGCGCTTACCCGTCGTACTCCTCATGCCGCCAATACCGGGAGAACTTGTTCGACGCGGCGCAAGGGACTCAACTGCAAATCGACCGGATTCGTCACTATGCCAACCATCCCGGTTTCGTTGAAGCGTCGGTGGACGCTGTCCTCAAAGCACTCGACGCGCTGGGCAATCGCGCCGACGAAGCCCGCCTGGTCTTCGTCACCCACTCCATCCCCACCACCATGGCGGAGACCGCTGGCCCAGCACCTCGCAGCCACCGCGGCGCCTACGTCGACTGGCATGCAGCCGTGGCCTCCGAGGTTGCGCAGCGCGTCGCACAGCACCGGGGCCGAAGCTCGGACTTCGACCTCGTCTACTGTTCGCGCTCCGGTCCGGCAAGCCAGCCATGGCTGGAGCCTGACATCAACGATCATCTGCGCCAGCTCGCGGCCCGTGCTGTTCCGGCAGTCGTGGTGGTACCGATCGGTTTTGTCTCCGATCACATGGAGGTGGTTTTCGATCTGGATACCGAGGCGGCAGCTGTGGCACAGGAATGCGGCATGGCCTTCGCACGGGCCGCGACCGCGGGCGACCATCCGCTGTTCGTGAGCGGGCTGGTCGATCTCATGGTGGAGCGTGCCGTGGCAGCTCGCGGACAGGAACCGGAGCGCCCCGTGCTGGGACCGGCACCTGTCGGGTGGTTTGAGTGTCGGGTGGACTGCTGTCCAAACCTCCGGGAACCCGGCCGTCCTGCCCTCTGCCAAATGGCCAGCTGAACCCTCCGGAGGCACTCCTTTGGCGAGTGGTTCGAGGTGGCGGCTGGCGCCACTGGCGGCTGGTGCATGGAACCCCCGCTGAAGTGGGAATTTTCGACACGCCATCGCGTTATAGCGGGCGCGAGCAGACATAGCGCGCATACCGCTTGATTCGTGTGATATGACTGCGCACGAGTCAGACGAAGATCTTGGGCTTTTCGGGCCCGGGAAGGCAAAGATGGCGACCGATTACGACGCCCCTCGCAAGACCGACGAAGAACTGAACGAAGACAGCATCGAAGAGCTCAAGACTCGCCGTAACGATAAGAACTCTGGGAAGGTTGACGAAGACGAGGCCGAGGCGGCGGAAGCGTTTGAGCTTCCAGGCGCGGACCTCTCCCACGAAGAGTTGACAGTTCGAGTGCTGCCTAGGCAGTCAGACGAGTTCACCTGCGCAGGCTGCTTCCTGGTGCGACACCGCAGCCAGATCGCCGAGCTACGTCCCAATGGAGATGCATATTGCTTCGACTGCGCGGGCTGATCTTGACGATGTGGAAGATGTTGGCCTAGGGCGCCGCAGGAATGCGTGCGCGAATGGGCTGGGCTGGCGCATGCATGATCACTTACGCTTGTGCCACTGAACGTGTACGCAGTGGTGGCAGCAGTTCGCATTCAGCCGCTGCTGTGTGAACGGGGGACGCGACCGCAGCTAGGTGCATTGGGTGTACCGGGCTGGTTGGGGGCAGTCAGTCCGGACAGAACACCACCTCGCGCACCCAAAGGGTCCGCGAGGTGGTGCTTCGACAGATATTGAACTAGCTCGCGTTGGGGTTTTCGTTGCCGATCTCCTTCTGCCAGTGCCGCGCCGCCATGCGCTGGGTGAGCAGCTGCGTGACACCAACGCCGACGCCGCTGGCTAGTGCCCAGCTCATCGCCGTGACCACCGGAGTGTCGGGATCGGTCGGCGACGGTGGTTCGTCGCCCGTCACGAGCTTCCAACCCGCCTTCAGCAATCGCTGGGCTGCAATGGTGGTGACCGCTCCGATCACTCCAACGTAGAGCTTCCAGAGCAATTTCTGCGTGGGTCCCATCGGGTCAGCCCTTTCTTCTCCGGCGGTCCGCAGTGCGCAATGCCGCTCCGTGATCGCATCTTAATGCCCGCCTCATGATGTCGATGGCGCACCGATGAGGTTGCCGTCTGGGCGCGTAAGTTACCTCCATGCTGTTCCGTGAGCGACTCACTGTTCCCATCATGTGGTGGGTGCTCGCGGGCCTGTTGTCCCTATCGGTCCTGATCGCCGTGGCGACGTACCTGGGCCTGACCTGGGGTGTCGGGACCGCTATCGCCACGTTTCTGGTGGCCGCCGCGATCTTCGGTTCAGCATCGATCGTGATCAGCGTCAACGACAAGGAAATACGCGTGGGCCGAGCGACCATCGAGCACACCTATATCGCTGCCTGTCGGGCGCTGAGTGCTGATGAGACACGTCGGCTGACTGGCGTCGAAGCGGATGCCCGAGCACATATGGTGCTTCGGCCATACATCAAGACGGCGGTCGAGATCACGCTGGAAGACCCAGTAGATCCGGTGCCGTATTGGTTGGTCTCAACCCGAGACCCGGGACGGCTAGCAGCCGCGCTGCAGGACGCCGCCTCGTCTACGCTGACCGAGTGAGCGAGGCCGAGCTATGACCGCCGTCGAGGTGCTGCTCCTCCAGCTTGATCCTGGGCTGGAACCGCCGTCGTACGCTCACCCCGACGATGCGGGGGCAGATCTCCGCAGTGCGGAGAGCTTCGTACTCCAGCCGGGAGAACGCCGGCTGGTGGGGACCGGCGTCGCCATCTCGCTTCCCGCAGGGTACGCGGGCTTCGTGCACCCGAGGTCGGGCCTCGCGGCCCGGCACGGCATCAGCATTGTCAATACGCCCGGGACAGTAGACGCCGGCTATCGCGGTGAGATCAAGGTTTGCCTGATCAACACTGACCGGAGCCAGCCGGTGGGCATTTCCCGGGGTGACCGAATCGCTCAGCTGGTCATCCAACCCATCAAGATGGCCGTCTTCGTGCCGGTCACCGAACTGCCCGGTTCAGCGCGGGGGGTTGGGGGGTATGGATCGACAGGCGGAATACTGGGCAACGTCGCCCACACAGGGGCCACCCAACAGGAGGCCACCAGCGAGGAGACGAGAGCATGAGTGGGCCGAGGGAACGCGCATGATCTTCAAAAAAGGCAGGAAGCGGGGCAGTGACTCCGCCGTTGAGGATTCCACTGACGATGTCGGTGTCGACGAGCTAGCCGAGCCTGCCGAAGCTGCAGACGACGAGCCCACCGCCGAGGAGGGCGAGGATCTAGCGACCTTCGAGGAGCTCGACTGGCGGAGCTCCGGACCCTACGACATCACCGAAGTCGACAGCGTCGAGAGTACGGACGAAAGTCCCAAGATCGATCTCGGCAGCCTGATCTTGACGCCGGTGCCGGGATCAGAGTTACGCCTGCAGGTGGCCGAGGAGACCAGTGAAATCGTCTCGGCAATGCTGGTAATCGAGACGATTGTCGAGCCGCCCGCCAGTGCCAATCAGCAACCCCAGACATACTCCTCCGCGCTTGAGCTCGGCGCGTACGCTGCTCCGCGAAGCGGCGGGCTTTGGGCCGAGTTGCGAGATGAGATATCCCAGAACGCCATTGAGGCGGGCGGCACCGCCTCACTCGACGAAGGCCCATTCGGCGTCGAGCTGCGCCGGCTGATCCCTGTCACCACCCCTGATGGCGATGAGGGTTACCAGCCCTCGCGGATGTGGGTGGCTGAGGGTCCCCGCTGGTTACTACGCGGCATTGTCTACGGTCAGGCTGCGATTGAAGACGACGCCGACTCCCCTGTGGTCGCTGACGTGCTCGATGCCTTCCGTCAGGTGATTGTGCGGCGCGGCGACGAGGCGATGGCACCTGGTGATCTGCTTCCTTTGACCATGCCGACAAATGCTGTCCGTGAGCCGGACGGGCCAGACGCGTAGCTGATGACAGTGGGCGCGAGCGGACACACAACCATTGACCAGGGTGGGATGCTTGAGGTGCGGAGGTGACACGCAATGGGCAATGACAACATGCTGCAGCGAGCACTGCGCCGGATCACATCGTCGAATGCCGAGCTCGAGTCCGAGGAGTTGCAACGCAACGTCCGTGAAGAAGGCTCAGTCCCCATTCAGAACTGTGAGGACCGTCAGCGGGTCCAGCTCACCGGTACAGTTTCGACGGTGACGATCAACCCCAGAGCGGGACACCCCGCCCTTGAGGTCGAGCTCCGTGATGGGTCCGGAGCCGTGAACCTGGTGTGGCTTGGTCGACGCCAGATTCCGGGAATCGACTGCGGGCGGACCCTAAAGGTATGGGGTCGGATCAGCTGCCACGACGGAAAGCGGTTGATATACAACCCTCGCTATGAGCTGATGCAGGCACCGGCGGCCTCGTGATCCACACGCTGCGGTGCCTGGCGCATGACTGAGTTGCCGCGAGAGCCGAAGACGGGTTCGCACGACACACAATCGGTCAGGGTGGCGGACGAGGAACCACAGTTCCGTTACGTTGAGGAGTTCGTCCGCTACCAGCTTGGCAAGTCTTTGGGCGGTACCCGCGGAATGGCCGAGTCGGCGCTGCCGTTCGTTGCCTTCACCATCGCCTGGGTTGTAGGGCGGCAGCTCTATCCTGCTATCGGTGCCGCGCTTGGCACAGCACTGGTGCTGGCGACGATCCGCCTCCTGCAGCGGCAATCGATCAAATACGTTGTCCAGGCCGTCATCCCAACGGCTATCGCTGTCCTCATCGCCACTCGTACCGGCCGGGCACAGGACATCTTTTTGCCCGGCATCCTCTACAACGGTGCGCTGGCCGTGCTTTCCCTGCTGACGGTTGCAATCCGCAGACCGCTCGTCGGTTTCATCATCGGCGCGGCGGTCGGCGACCCGACCGGCTGGGCAAAGGACCGCGGACTGGTGAATATGACGTCGAAGTTGACTCTGGTGCTTGCGGTGCCATACATCATCCGATTTGTCGTCCAGTTGCCGCTGTTTCTTGCTGGGCACGTGGTCTTGCTCGGAGTGGCTAAGGTCGTCCTCGGCTGGCCGCTGCTGATCGCCGCCTTGACCGTCATGGGCGTGATGCTCTCCAAAGGCAAGACCCCAATGGAAGATTCACCGCTGGCAAATCGGGATGCCGCTGCGGCTGCGGCGCCGGTGATGGGGAGTGAGGATCGGTAGGCGTCCACTGCCTGTGGAAACCAGCCTGGGTCAGACCGCCTGAACGCTCAGACCGCCTGAGCGCGGGGGGTCGGCCTCTTGGAGACGTTGATCGAGCCGTCACGCGGAGCCAGCATCTCGGCCAGCTCGTGCTCGAAGTCCTGGGCCGTCACGAACAGCAATTCGTCCGCAGCTTCCAGCGAGCCGTCCTTGTCCGGCGCTCTGGCGTGCCCGTCGCGAATGATCGCCACCAAAACGACGTCGCCGGGCCAGCGCAGGTCACCGATGCGGACGCCAACCGTGGGGCTGCTGGAGGGCAGTGTCATCTCGACGAGGTTCGTCGCGCCTTCGTGGAAGGTCAGCAGTCTGACCAGGTCACCGACAGTGACGGCCTCCTCCACCAGCGCCGACATCAGCCGCGGGGTGGAAACTGAGACGTCCACCCCCCAGTCTTCGTTGAACAGCCACTCGTTCTTCGGGTGGTTCACCCGGGCGACCGTACGTGGCACGCCGAACTCTGTCTTTGCCAGCAGCGACATCACAAGGTTCACCTTGTCGTCGCCAGTGGCAGCGATCGCCACGTCACACGTATCGAGACCTGCTTCTTCGAGCGAGGACAGCTCGCAGGCATCCGCTAAGAGCCACTCCACCTCCGGCAGTGTGTCGGCCTTGATCTCGTGCGGATCCTTATCGATCAACAGCACCTCGTGCCCACTTTCGACGAGCTCGGCCGCGATGGATCGTCCCACGTTGCCGGCTCCGCCAATCGCCACGCGCATCGTCACACTCCTCTTGGTGGAGAACCGAGTACGGCTTCGACGGCGGCCAACTTGGCGTCGACTACCGCTGCATACGCCAGGTCGCCGTCCTGAAAAATCGTGGTTCTCTTGGGCACCATTCCGGCACCCATGCGGAACAGGAAGGGGATACGTGCGTCGGTGGCTTCCTCCATCTGCCCGATGGTGCGACCGACCCAGGCACGGTCGACATGCACCTCCATGAGGCGTACCGAGCCGGACGGGTCCCGCCATTGCGGCTCGGAACCGCTGGGCAGCAGACGCCGCAGCACTTGATCTGAGGTCCAACGCACGGTGGCGACCGTCGGGATGCCGAGCCGTTCGTAGACCTCGGCGCGGCCGGGATCGTAGATCCGAGCCACGACGTTGTCCACGCCAAAGTTTTCGCGCACGACTCGCGCCGACAAGATGTTGGAGTTGTCACCACTTGAAACCGCGGCAAATCCGTCGGCGTCCTCAATGCCGGCCTCGAGCAGCACCTCGCGATCAAAGCCGACACCCCGGACGGTTTTGCCCGCAAAGTCAGGGCCGAGCCGGCGGAAGGCCTCGAAGTCGAGATCGATCACTGCGACGGTGTGGCCACGCTTCTCCAAGCTCCTTGCCAGGCTGGACCCGACCCGGCCACAGCCCATGATCACGATGTGCACGCCGTTGAGTCTAGTGAACGTTGTTCTGACGACTCTGTGACGCCGGTCACCTCTTGGCACAGCTGGCCGCCCGATGATCGCCACTTCTCTACTAGGGTTTGCGGTGTGGTGAATGTGTCCGACATCGGCAAGCGTCTGCTGTTGGGCCGGAAGCTTCGGAGCACTCAGCTCCACGAGACACTTCTCCCCAAACGCATCGCCTTGCCGGTCTTCGCCTCGGACGCTCTCTCCTCGGTTGCGTACGCGCCAGACGAAATCTTCCTCACGCTGTCGCTGGCCGGACTCGCCGCTTATAGCTACTCATGGAAGATCGCCATTCTGGTCGCCATCGTGATGATGGTCGTGGTGGCGTCCTATCGGCAGAACGTGCACGCGTACCCCTCGGGTGGCGGCGACTACGAGGTGGCCACCGTCAACATCGGACCTAATGCTGGCACTACCGTGGCCGCGGCGCTCCTGGTGGACTACGTCTTGACTGTCGCGGTTTCTGTCTCCTCCGGGGTGCAAAATGCGAAGTCCGTCTTCCCGGTGCTGGACGGGCGCGAAGCCTGGGTAGCCGCCGTCGTCGTCGTAGTGCTGATGGCGCTCAACTTGCGCGGGGTCCGGGAGTCCGGCACGCTTTTCGCGATTCCCACCTACTGCTTCATGGTCGCGATCTTGAGCATGGTGATCTACGGGTTGTTCCGAATCCTGGTGCTGGGCGAGCACATCCAGGCGCACAGCGCACAGTACGGGATCGAGCCGGATCCAGACTACGCAGCCTTTACCGGCTTCGCCATGGTCGCATTGCTCGCCCGCACGTTCTCCTCTGGATGCGCAGCATTAACTGGCGTGGAGGCCATCTCCAACGGCGTGCCTGCGTTCCGCAAGCCAAAGAGCAAGAACGCCGCAACCACGCTGCTGTTGCTCGGCACCATCTCTGTGTCGATGTTGATCGGGGTCGTTGTGCTGGCCAACCTCACCGGACTCAAGCTGATCGACGCCGGCCACTCGTACTACACGCTCAATGGGGAGCGGGTCGACGTGATCGAGGAAACGGCTATCGGTCAGCTGTCTGAAGCAGTTTTCGCCGATTTCAAGCCACTTTTCATTTTCGTCGTCGCCGCCACGATGCTGATCTTGTTCCTGGCCGCGAACACCGCATTCAACGGATTCCCGGTGTTGGGATCGATCCTCGCCAGGGACGGCTATCTGCCGCGCCAGCTGCACACTCGCGGTGATCGTCTGGCGTATAGCAACGGGATCATCGTGCTGGCCGTCTTCGCGATCGTGTTGATCGTCGCCTTCGATGCTGACGTAACGGCGTTGATTCAGCTCTACGTCGTGGGAGTCTTCGTCTCCTTCACCGTCAGCCAGTTCGGCATGCTGCGGCACTGGACACGTCATTTGAGAGTCGAGACGGACCCAGCGGTGCGGGGACGGATGGTCCGTTCCCGGGTGATCAACGCCATCGGGCTGACCATGACCGGCACCGTGCTGGTGATCGTGCTGCTCTCAAAGTTCACGCAGGGCGCTTACATTGCGATCATCGCGATGGCCGTCCTCTTCGCGATCATGAAGATGATCAGGCGGCACTACGACACGGTTGCTCGCGAGACTGCACTGGTTGAGGGAGAGGATCGAACGCTGCCGAGCCGGGTACGGGCTGTGGTGTTGGTGAGCAAGCTGCACAAGCCAACGCTGCGCGCACTCGCCTTCGCCAAGGCCGCCCGGCCCAGCAGCCTCGAGGCTCTCACGGTCTCGGTTGATCCGGAGGAAACCGAACGCCTCGTGAGGCTTTGGGAGGAGGCCGACACCGGAGTTCCGCTCAAAGTGCTCGCCTCGCCGTATCGCGAAGTAACCAACCCGATCATCGACTATGTGAAGAACCTGCGGCGCGAAAGCCCGCGCGACGCGGTGACGGTCTATATCCCTGAGTACGTGGTCGGGCATTGGTGGGAGCAGATCTTGCACAATCAGAGCGCCCTGCGCCTCAAGGGGCGGCTGCTATTCACTCCGGGCGTGATGGTGACATCTGTCCCGTTCCACCTCGCATCATCGAGCAAGGCCGAACAGAGGTTTGAGCGCGAGACTGCCCAGGACGCTGCTCGTCGTTACCTGCGCAGCGGTGGTTGAGAGTGAGACGGATCGGCCTCAGATGGCCCTGCCGGGACGGTCGGATCCGGTGCTCAGCAGACCCGAATACCAGCGGTGGAGTTCGGCGAACCCCTCATCCAGAGTGACCCGAGGCCGCCACTGCAGCATTTGACGAGTGAGCCGCTGATCGAACCAGTGTGCAGTTGAGAGCTGTTCGACTAGGAATCGGGTCAGCGGAGGATCGTCGCTGTTGCTTCCAGGACGTCGACCCCGTGGCAACGTCCACAGCGACTCCACCAAGGTTCCGCCTGCGCGTGCCAGTCGTACCGGTACGTGCCGCTTCGGTTGGGGTGCTCCGGCCGCGCGGCACAGGGCAGCAAGCAACTCAGCGACCGGGCGCGGTTCGCCGTTGGTCACGACCAGGGCCTGGCCACGCGCCTCGACACAGCGGTCCAGGGCGGCCAGTAGGGCCTCCACGGCGTTGGCCACGTACGTGCTGTCGATCAAGGCTGCGCCCGAGCCGATAAGGGGCAGCCGTCCGTGGCGAGCCCGGTCAACCACTCGAGCCACCAACTGAGCATCACCCGGACCCCACACCGAGTGCGGGCGTATCGCGAGCACGGCGAGCTGGCCCCGATCGGCGCCCAGCGCGATCAGCTCGGCGGCGGCCTTGCTTCTGGCATACGGCCCACGAGCTGCCACTGGGTCGGCGGCATCTGCGCCGCGGCCTATGAGCGCGCTCCCGGAATGAGCTACGGAGGGTGATGAGACATGCACCAGGCGTCCTACTCCTGCCGCCACACAAGCATTCACGACCGCGCGGGTGCCCTGGACGTTGACCCGTTCGTATTCGGCCTCGGGACCTATCACGTTGACCTTGGCGGCCAGGTGAATGACCGCATCCTGCTTGGTTGCCGCCGCGCGCACCGAGTCGGCGTCGCTGATATCAGTCAACACTTCTGGCAGGCCGAGTCCAGCCGGATGCCGCTGCAGCACGGTCACTTGGTCGCCCCTGTCGGCTAGCGCCTGTGCAACACCGCGCCCGAGCATCCCGGTGGCCCCGGTGACCAGCACCCGCATGCCCTCCTCCGTCCCTACGGCCGACCGGTGCGCCCACCGGCCAGCAGCCGGTCCGCCCAGCGGGCGAGTCGCTGCCGATCGATCTTGGCGGCGTGCCGGATGTCGACCGGTAACGCTCTAGTGACGAGCACCGCGGCCAAGGGCACTTCGGCCGCTGCCCGTACGGCACTGGCAAGCTCCCATGCTGCCAACCCGACCGGAGCGGGGGAGTCTGGGACGACCACCGCAACAACCTGCTGCGTGCCGCGAGGGCCGACACCGACCACCGCGGCGGCCGTTACCGGAGCTTCGGCCTCGATCCGCTGCTCCACGCCGACAGGGGTGAGAGGGCCGTCGGCGGTCGTGATGACGTGTACCAGACGGCCCTCAACCCAGAGCCGCCCCGCGGAATCGAGGTGCCCGACATCGCCGGTACGATGCCAACCCGGATTGCGAGAGCTTTCCCGTTCTGTAGCCCAGAGCTGGTCGTAACGCTCCTTGACGTGCGCCGCGGACACGCAGATTTCGCCGGAGATCTCGACCATTGGCTCAGGTGGCCCCTCCGCCGTGCCCATCGAGTCGAACCGGCTGATCTGGATCTGCACACCGGGCAGCGGCCGCCCGACGCAAACGCCATTGGCCGGACCCGCCTCTTCCAGCTCGGGCAGCGAGATGTCGGTCAGCGGCAGCGCCTCGGTCATCCCATACGGCGTATGCAGCTCAGCGTTCGGCAGGACTTCACGAACGCGGCGCAGCAGTGCGACCGAGACCGGCGCCCCGGCCGAGAGCACCAGCCGTATGCGCGCGAGGGCGGAGGAATGCGCAGCCGTCAGCGCCGCTGCGCTGGCAACCACGTTCTGTAAAGCTGCTGGCGAGGCGAAGACCAAGGTGGCATCGATGGCCGCTGCTGCATCGGCCAAGCCGGCCGCCGTGAGGGTGCCCGGTTTGGTTACATCCATCTTCGGTACGACAGCTCCGATGCCGAGTGCCGGGCCGTAGAGCGCGAATGGGGCGAAGGCGGCCACCAGTCGATCCCCCGGGGCAACATCGAAGAGAGCCCGTAGCTGCTCCAGCTGGGCCCACAGCTGGTGATGCCGATAGACGACACCCTTGGGCGGCCCGGTGGCGCCGGAGGTGAACAGCACAGCTGCTTCACTCGATCCTGAGCCGTTCCGGTCGACATCTGTCCGTTCGATGTCGGCGAGCGCGCTGCCGCGATCCCAGCCTGTCGCAAGCTCGTCTATCGATTGCGTGACGCCCAACAGCCGACGGATCGGCCTGGGCAACTCACCGGCCACCAACCGGATCCCCGGAAGCTGCAACGCGGCTGCGGCGGCGAGGGCGGCCGGGATCCCGATCAGATAATCCGGATCAGCGCTGCGAAGCGCGTCGGCCATGCGGCGCCACCCTAGTCCCGCGTCCGCGACGACGATCACCGCACCCGCCTGCCAGCAGGCGTAGACCGTCGCAGGCAGGTCGATTCCCGGCGGCACAAGGAGCGCGACTCGGTGTCCGGGCTGCACGCCGACTCGACGCAATCCGTCAGCCAGTGCATGGACCCGATCTCTGAGCTCGGCGAACGAGATCACGCGGGTGTCGCCGCGGCTCAGATCGGCGATGGCTGGACAGGAGTCGCCGCCGGCTGCCACTCCAACCACGTGGTCACGCGCCGGCTCGGATGCCGACCGGTGGGGCGCCGACCCGCGCCGCGAGGTGGAGGCGTTCGATCTCACCCACAACCACGCGTCCTCAGCCAAGTGAGGCGCATCTTCCATTACCAGATGGGAGGCTCGGGAGTACCGGTGAACATCCGCGTGCGGCAACTGGCGCTGCAGGTCGCGGAGAAACCGCTGCGTGAAGACAGGATCGCGTGGGCCCCACAGCAGCAGGGTCGGAACAGTCGCGAGGTCGGTGAACCCGAGCGCAACACGATCGAGCGCGCCACGGCTGGGATGGCTCGACTCCAAGGGGATATCGGCCACGAACTCAGCGATGGCCTGCCGTCGGTGAGGGGACGAGTACGGGGCCAGGAGCGCACTCCGAACGTCGGCCGGGATTGGCGGCCGGGACAGGGCTGCGGCGGCGCGTACGAACGTCGTCGTACGCACGCAGACCCGCTCCCGGAGCATACGGCTGCGCGCCAGCCGGATCAGTGCCGGCGTGTCGGTATTGGGCGGCACGGCGACCGCGGTGTTGGTCAAGATCAACCCGGCGATCTGATCAAGGTGGCGTTGCGCCCAACCCAACGAGATGGGTCCGCCCCAGTCGTGCGCCGCCAGCACCACGGGACCGGTGATTCCCAGTTCCGACGTGATGTCGTCGAGGTCGTCGATCCGGGCAGCGAGCCTGCGAGGCGCGTGTGTGCGCTCGGAGTAGCCCATTCCGAGCTGGTCTACAGCCACGACTCGCCAGCCCGGGTCCGCGTAGGACAGGAACCGCCGCCATATATAGGACCAGGTCGGATTGCCGTGCACACAGAGCAGCGTGCCGACTTCCGGCGCGACGCCGTTGTCGAGCACGTGCCAGGTGCGCAGCACTCCTTGCGCGTCGATGGCTGGAACCAACCTGGACCAGGCGGGGTCGACTCCCGGCATCCCGCTGATCTCTGCGACGACGCCGGGTGCGGTGAGCAGACGGTTGATCACCAGACGATCTCGGCGTAGGAGGTGTTCAGGCCGGACCCGATGCCCAGCAACAGGATCCGATCTTCGGTGCGTAGCTGGTCCATGTGCTGAGCCAGCGTGAAGGGCACCGCGGCCGGACCCATGTTGCCGTACATCGGCAAGGTGAGCGGGAAGCGCCCGGGGTTGACGCCAAGCGCCTTGGCCATCGCACGGATGTGCACGACCGAGGTCTGGTGCGCGACGAACCAGTCGATTCCATCCCACCCGAACTCTTCCTTCGCGTCGGCCCAGGTTGCCACGGCAAGCGCAAGGCCAGCGTCGAATAGCCGCTTGGTGTCGGTGCGCATCCGAGTGAGATCACCAACGCAAAGGTCGTGGTGCTCGGTGCCGGCACGGCTTACTCCCCCGACAACTCGGTGGCCTTCAGGATGGCGGTCGGCTCGTCCGAGCACCATTGCTGCCGATCCGGAGCCGAGGGTAAGGGTGGCGAACTGCGAGCGCAGGTCGGCAGCAGTCGTCCCCTCTGCGGCCAGCCGCTCCAGTGTCAGCTCCTGGGTATAGCGGGAGCCTTCCGCATCGACGATCACCGCGTAGTCCGCCTGGCCGGAGTCGATCATCGTCCCAGCCAACTGGATGCCGTTCACAAAGCCGAGGCATGCATTCGCCAGGTCGAAGTTGAGGCAGTTGGTAGGCAAGCCCATCTGATGATGAATTGCCACTGCAGTGGATGGCTCGAGATACTCCCGGGAGACCGCTGTGTTGATCAACACGCCGACCTGCGCAGGAGTGATGCCCGCCTCAGCCAGCGCTTTGGAGCCCGCTATCGCCGCCGCGTCCGCGAAGCTGACGTCAGCCGGCCACCAGCGACGCTCAATCACCCCCGCCACCTTCTCCAGAATGCCGGGCCGCGTTCCCACACGCCGGTATGTGTCTGCCAGCCGTTCGTCGAAGGCCGCAGACGTCATCACTACCGGTGCGTCAACCGCACACACCGACAGCACGGTGGTGTTGACCGGCCGGAAGCTTGCGTTACCCGTCATATCTCGTCCACTTACCCATGGACGTCAATCCTGCCTCCCCATCAGCTACTTCAACTCTGCACAATGGTGTCACCGCCTGCATGAAGGCTGGTGAGCGGGAATGAATCGCACGACGATCTTTGATCAAGCCGCCGTGTTATCTTGACGTCAAGATAGTTTACGACTAGGGAGGGCCAATGAGTGTTAACAGCTTCGATGCCAAAGCGGCCCTCCAAGTCGGTGAGGAGTCGTATCAGATCTTTCGGCTCGATGCCGTCGCTGGGTCGGAGTCTCTGCCGTACAGCCTGAAGATCTTGCTGGAGAACCTGCTCCGCACCGAGGACGGCGCCAACATCACCGCCGATGACATCCGCGGGCTGGCCGGCTGGGACCAGAATGCTGAGCCCAGCAAGGAGATCCAGTTCACGCCGGCACGAGTGATCATGCAGGACTTCACTGGCGTGCCATGCGTGGTCGATCTCGCAACGATGCGCGAGGCAATGGCTGAGATGGAAGGCGACCCCGCCAAGATCAACCCGCTTGCGCCGGCCGAGTTGGTGATCGACCACTCTGTGATTGCCGACGTGTTCGGTACCGCTGACGCGTTCGCCCGGAACGTCGAGATCGAATATCGAGCGCAACCGGGAGCGCTATCAGTTCCTTCGCTGGGGCCAGACCGCATTCGACGATTTCAAGGTGGTTCCGCCGGGTACCGGCATCGTGCACCAGGTCAACATCGAACACTTGGCTCGGGTGATCTTCTCTCGCGACGTCGAGTCATCGGCAGGCCCTGGAGATAACGAGTTGTACGCCTATCCCGACACGTGTGTCGGTACCGATTCACACACCACCATGGTCAATGGCCTGGGCGTTGTGGGTTGGGGAGTCGGCGGGATCGAGGCCGAGGCCGCGATGCTCGGCCAGCCGGTCTCGATGCTCATTCCGCGGGTCGTTGGTTTCAAACTTTCCGGCGCGCTACCTGAGGGTGCGACCGCAACTGATCTTGTTTTGACGATCACTGAGATGCTGCGGCAGCACAAGGTGGTCGGTAAGTTCGTCGAGTTCTACGGGCCCGGCGTCTCCGACGTGCCCGTCGCAAATCGAGCCACGATCGGCAACATGAGTCCGGAGTACGGCTCCACGATCGCGGTCTTTCCGATCGACGCGAAGACCAGCGAATACCTGAGGCTCACCGGTCGCAGCGATCAACAGATCGCTCTCGTCGAGGCATACGCCAAGACACAGGGTCTGTGGCACTCCGAGGACAACGAACCGAGGTACTCCGAGCACCTGGAGCTTGACCTCGGCACCGTGGTGCCGAGCATTGCGGGGCCAAAACGCCCGCAGGACCGAGTGCTGGTCGCCCACGCCAAGCAGGGATTCCGCGAGGCGCTGCGGGATCATGTGGCCGCCGAAGAGCTGACTGGCTACGACGAGTCGGTGGATGAGTCGTTCCCAGCCTCCGACTCGCCGAGTCACTCCGGCAACGATTCCTCAGAGCCGCATGAGTACGGGGAGGAGCCGGCCGAAATCGGGCGGCCAAGCAAGAAAGTGGCGGTGACATTGGCCGACCGTACGTCGTTTGAGCTCGACCACGGGGCGGTGACGATCGCCGCGATCACGTCCTGTACCAACACGTCGAACCCCAGTGTGATGATCGGCGCAGCGCTGGTCGCCAAGAAGGCGGTGGAGCGTGGATTGAATCGCAAGCCTTGGGTGAAGACCACTCTGGCTCCCGGATCGAAGGTGGTCAGCGACTATTACGACCGCTCAGGCCTGACGCCGTACCTGGACAAGCTCGGCTTCAACTTGGTCGGCTACGGCTGTACCACCTGTATCGGCAACTCTGGGCCGCTCATTCCAGAGGTCAGCGCGGCCGTACACGAAAATGATCTTGCGGTGGTCTCCGTGCTATCAGGCAACCGGAACTTCGAGGGCAGGATCAACCCCGATGTCAAGATGAACTACCTGGCCTCGCCGCCGCTGGTCGTGGCGTACGCGATAGCCGGCACGATGGACATCGACTTGATGCACGACTCGCTGGGCACCGATGAGCAGGGCAATGACGTGTACCTTGCCGACATCTGGCCTAGCGAGGCCGAGATCGATGAGATAGTCGCCGCGGCGATCGGCGCAGAGATGTTCACCGAGTCCTATGCGGATGTTTTCGCTGGCGATGAGGAGTGGCAGCAGTTGCCGACGCCTGAGGGCGAGACCTTCGCTTGGGACCCGGACTCGACATATGTGCGCAAGCCGCCCTACTTCGACGGCATGCCAGCGGAGCCCGCGCCGGTCACAGACATCACGGGGGCACGGGTCCTGCTCAAACTGGGCGACTCGATCACCACCGACCACATATCCCCGGCCGGCTCCATCAAGCCGGACTCGCCCGCGGGGGAATACCTGTCCGAGCACGGCGTGGAGCGGAAGGATTTCAACTCCTACGGGTCCCGGCGCGGCAACCATGAGGTCATGATCAGGGGAACATTCGCCAACATTCGCCTGCGCAACCAACTCGCGCCAGGGACCGAAGGCGGATTCACCAAAGACTTCACCGCGCTGGACGCACCAGTGACGACGGTCTACGAGGCGTCTCAGCATTACCTGGCTGCGGGTACACCACTCGTGGTGCTTGCTGGCAAGGAGTACGGTTCGGGCTCCTCGCGGGACTGGGCAGCGAAGGGCACGGCGCTGCTAGGGGCGAAGGCCGTGATCGCCGAGTCGTACGAGCGGATCCATCGATCCAACCTCATCGGGATGGGTGTGCTGCCCCTGCAGTTCCCCGAGGGTGAGAGCGCCAGCTCGCTCGGGCTCACTGGAGAAGAAACCTTCGACATCATTGGGGTCACCGAACTCAACGCCGGCCGTACCCCGACAACGGTCAAGGTCAATGCCGGGGATGTCAGCTTTGACGCCGTTGTTCGGATCGATACCCCGGGTGAAGCTGACTACTACCGCAATGGCGGCATCATGCAGTACGTGCTGCGG
>CAVUEO010000007.1:0-69313 GCA_963740515.1 uncultured Actinomycetota bacterium | reverse complement strand
GTTAGGGGTTCGAGTCCCCTTGGCTCCACGCCTAGTCAAGCCCACTTTCGGGACTCTTTGGTGATCGGACTCAAAGCAGTTGCAGCAGCAAGATGCAGCAGTTGGCCCTATGAGCGGGGGGAAAACGGAGGCGGTGCAGATGAGGAAGATCCTGCTCGTTCAAGGGGCGAACTTGACGTATCTGGGCAAGCGAGAGCCGGAGATCTACGGCACGACGACTGCGGAGGAGTTGAACGAGACGCTGCTTCAGCACTCCCGCGAGAAGGGCTATCAGCTCGAGATCTTCTACAGCAACATCGAAGGGGAGGCAATCAACCGGATTTATGAGGCTGCTGACGCCGGAACTCATGGTTTGGTGATGAATCCCGCGGGCTTTACCTACGCCGGGTACGCCCTCAAGGATTGCATCAAGGGCGCTGGCCTTCCTTATGTGGAAATCCACATCAGTAACATCGCGAAGCGAAATATCCACTGCGTTCTGTCCGACTGTGCGATCGGCATGATGACTGGATTCGGGCTACACGGCTACGTGCTTGCCCTCGAGGCCATGCTGCACATCCTCGAGCAGGACGATGCGCGTCTCCGCGGCTGAGCTCCGAAGGGTTACGGAAAGGAGCCTCGTCGGGGCGGGTTATCCCGCGGACGAGATTCCACAAATTGTCGAGGTCTTGACCTACGCGCAGTGGCGCGGGAACTCGCAGAGTCTCATTCAGCTATCGTCGGCCGGTTTGCCTCGCTTTCGGGCAACGGGATCGATCCACATTGAGCGTGAGACCGCGGTGTCGGCGCTCCTGCACGGAGAGCTTCATCCGGGCATCGTCGTCATGTCCCGCACCATGGAGGTGGCCGAGACAAAGGCAAAGGCGTCCGGGGTCGCCATCGTGGGAGCGCATCATTCTGCGCCACCGGGCACGGGGGCTGTTGGGTTCTACGCGGAAAAGCTGGCAGCGGAGGGGCTCGTTGCCTTCGGCTGGTCCGGATCGAGCGAGCTCGTAGCGCCCTACGGTGGGGCCGAACCCCGCTTCGGAACAAATCCGGTTGCCGTCGCGTTTCCGACCGCTAACCAACCGCTCGTCATCGATGTCGCAACGTCAGCTATCCCTGCGTTCGAGCTTGCTCGTCATCGGCTGTTCGGCAGGGCTCTGCCGCCCGGAGCCGCGCTCGACGATCAAGGGCATGACACCGACGATCCTGAACTCGCTAAGTCGCTCAAGACGTTTGGGGACAGTCCGAAGAGTTCGGCACTCGCACTAATGGTGGAGGTTCTCACAGGACCCTTCGTCAAGGCATCGTTCGCCGGAGTCGGCGACACACTGAGCAACTGGGGGAATCTCATCGTGGCCATTGATCCCGAGATCTTCGTGGGTCGAGACCAGCTCGAGGCCGAGGTCGATGAGCTCCTCCAGAGTGTGCGAACTACCCGACCTCGCCCTGGCTTCGGGGCCGTCAGGCTGCCGGGCGAGTCGGCACGGGCGCGGGCGCGCCAAGTGGAGGCCAGTGGCTATGTGGAAATCGATGACGAGCTTTGGAAGCGCGTGCGAGACAAGGTTCGCCCGTCCTGATCGATCAGACCCGTACCGCAAGCCGACTGCCAGCGGAGCAGGCTGAGCTCAATCTTGACTGGCTTGCGGCCATGGGTTCTTGCGGCAAGCCCCAAGGCCCTTGGTTTGCTGCATCATCACCGGCGCCAGCCTTCCGGGACCGGGGCAGTCCACGTGGTGCTTTCCCAATGCGTGCCCGAACTCGTGATTGACCAGATACCGCCGGTAGTTGGTCAGATCCGAGCCGTACGAATCGGCGCCGAGCAGCCAGCGTTTGGCGTTCAGCACCACCCGATTGCCGTTCTGGCACGACACTTCGCCACGGGTCAGGTACGGCGCACAGAGTCGATCGGTCGTCTTCGGCGTCACGATGTAGGCGTGCAGCGAGGCAGGCTGTCCGACAGGCGTTAACTCAAACCGCCAGCGACGGGTGGCTCGCCAGCTGCGTTCGTCGCCCAGCACTCCCTGGATCAGAACCGCGGCCTTGTCAGGATCGATGGACAAGCCATCTTCTACCCGCACGTCATAACGGATCAGGGTGCCGTACAAGGTAGTTGGGTGGATTGCTTGCTTCGCGGCCTGGTACGTCCCCGGCCCGCTTTCCGGCACCATCGCCTCATCCAAGCCCTTCGCTTGCAACTTGGCCGGCCTCATGCTCGTAGTCGGGGAACCGACAGAGGAGGCGCCAGCGCGTGGATTTAGTTGAGCTTCCGAGCCACCGCTCGTGCCATTGCTGATCAACACGACAGCGATCGCGAGCACTGTCGCCACTGCCCCGAACACCAGCGCGCGCCGGGCCCAGTAGGTCTGCACGGGCGCTGGCCCGACCGGCCGCAGCAGGCCGCTCATAGCGCCCGAGCCTAGGCAGCCAGGCGCAGGCACCGCTGGAGGCACGCCGCCGCGGGTATGCGAAGGCAGGTCGGCAGGGAACCCCATCTGGACGCATGCACGCGCTCGCCGGAGGGAAACTGCGCTCCATGCTCGGGGAAAGGCATGCACGTGACCGGTTCATCCCGCCGGGCCTTGTCGAATCACACCGCGCACCTCGTCCAGCGAGACTCCGGGTTCCAATTCGGTCATCCACCAAGTGGCGCCCGCTTCCGCGTAAGGGGCAACATCGCTGCCGGGACGAAGCTCGACGGCGATGTCATAAGGCGCCCTGTTATTGCCGCGCAGCTCGCGGACGGTCGCCACGGCTTGCGCGAACTCATCCACACCTTCGAGGTTGACCGGGAAGAACCCGTCGTAGCGCGCTGCCCTTCGCAGCGGCTTGAGGTTTCCCGGGAACCCCGCAGCCCACACTGGTATTCGCGGCCGTTGCACCGGCCGAGGGAGGAACTGCACATCATTGATGAGGTAATGCTTGCCGCGATGGTTGACCGGCTCGCCGGACCAGGCCGCCACAAGGATCGCCAGTGCCTCGTCGAGCATCTGGCCCCGCACTCGATCATCGACCTGCTCCCCGGTCTTGGAGAACTCCCCGGCGAACTGGTCGCCGCCCAGACCCACGCCGAGGATGAGGCGGCCACCGCTGAGCCGATCCAGCGTCGCGGTTTCCCTTGCCACCTTGGCCGGGCGCCGGCGCGCAAGCGGGGTGACCATGGGGCCCAGCATCACCTCTTCGGTCGCGGCCGCGATCGCCGCCAAGGTGATCCACGGATCGGCCACTTCCTTTATCGGTTCACGCCAGCGGAGCTGATCCCACACAAACACCCCGTGCCAGCCCCACTCCTCCGCATCGGCGGCCAGCCGCGCCACAACCCGCGGGTCGGCAAGCTCCTCGAACAGCGGCAGCCACAGACCAGCGCGCATGTCGCTATGAAATCAAGCCATGGAGTCGACCGGCAAGTTCCTTCGGCCGGCTCAAGGCGACGCAGCCGAACGTCCGGACCTGCCGCGAATCACGCGCATCGCCCAGGCCATCGCGCAGAAGGAACCGCCTGCGGGACACGTCGCATAGAGAAGTTGGCGACGACCGGCGCGATCGTACAGGGTGAACCATGAGCAGTCTGGCTGTACTTCGCGGGGTTGATGCAGTCACGGTTCCAGTTCCTGATCTTGACCAGGGGCTTCAGTTCTATCGAGACCAGTTGGGTCATGAGCTGGTGTGGCGCAACGATGTTGAGGGCCAGGTGGGACTGCGCCTGCCCGAAAGCCAGGCAGAGCTAGTCCTCAGCACCAACCTCGAATATGCCGTGAACTGGCTGGTGACCTCGGTATCGGAGGCCGTTGAGAGGATCCTCGAGGCGGGCGGAAAGTTGATCCTCCAGCCGACACAGATTCCGGTTGGTCGACTCGCCGTCGTCAATGATCCCTTTGGCAACCCGCTCGTCTTGCTCGATCTGTCTGCGGGACGTTATGTGACCGATGTAGATGGCCGTGTGCTTGGTGTTCAGCCGCCCGCCGCTGACCAGCCCTAACAGATGCCATAGCCCAAAGGCGGGGGGTCCAGGCGTCCACCGTCCTCAGCAATCCGACGGTAGCTACTGGACGCGCTCGGCCATGGACACGATGATCTCCTTGCGGTCCGCGCACGTAGGCCATGCGCCAGATGTGGCTCGTACTCGCCGATGCCGCCGACCAGATCCATGAGGGCGAAAGAACGCCGCTAATCAGTGTTGCTATCTACCGGTATTCATGCATACTATGTACCAGTAGTCATCATGACTGAGTAGCAGGGAGGGCCTCGAGTTCTGGAGGACCTGAAACTTCCTCCAGAAACGGATCGAACAGCTCCGCCATCAGATCGGACACCCACAGGGAGAAGGAGAGTAGTCATGGCGCGATGGATCGAGTCTGATCACAGGGTCGCTCGAAGACAAGAAGCGCTGGCGGGCGTACAAGACGCGCGTGCAGCAGCTTCCACCCAGCTATCGCACGGCGGTGGGAGGCGTTGAGCGGTACCTGATGTACACCGGCCCCGGCGACGGCGACCAGCTCCAGCAAATGGTCGACGACCTCGCCGACCTGTTCGAGCGTGCCGCGGCCGACGGCACGCCGGTCCGCGCAATCGTCGGCGAGGACCCCGTGGAGTTCGTCGAGACGTTCAAGCAGCAACTACGACTCGGCTCGTGGCTCGGAAAGGAGCAGTGCCGGCTCACCGAGGCGATCGAGCGACGCCGAGAACGAGGAGGAGGAGGCACAATGACCACCGCATCACAGAACCCGAGCGCATCCGCGATCCGGGTGGAGGGCATCGAGAAGTCGTTCAAGGACCTGCACGTGCTGCGCGGCGTCGACTTCGACGTGGCGCGGGGCAGCATCTTCGCGCTGCTCGGCTCGAACGGGGCCGGCAAGACCACGGTGGTGAGGATTCTGTCGACGCTGCTGAAGGCCGACGCCGGCGCGGCGAGCGTTGAGGGATTCGACGTCGCCGGCCAGCCCGGCGACGTGCGCCAGTCGATCAGCTTGACCGGCCAGTTCGCTGCTGTCGATGAGGTACTCACCGGCCGGGAGAACCTCATCCTGGTCGCGAAGTTGCGTCACCTGAAGAACCCGGGTGCGATCGCGGACGACTTGCTCGCCCGTTTCGCGCTCGCCGACGCCGGGAACCGTAAGGCGTCGACGTACTCGGGCGGCATGCGCCGCAGGTTGGACATCGCGATGAGCCTGATCGGGAACCCGCCGGTCATCTTCCTCGACGAACCGACCACCGGCCTGGACCCGCAGGCGCGGATCGAGGTGTGGCAGACGGTCAAGCAACTCGCCAAGGGCGGCACGACCGTGCTGCTGACCACCCAGTACCTCGACGAGGCCGAGCAGCTCGCCGACCGCATCGCGATCCTGCACCACGGCACGATCATCCAGAACGGCACCCTCGCCGAACTCAAGCAACTCCTGCCACCCGCCAAGGTCGAATACGTCGAGAAGCAGCCCTCCCTCGAGGAGGTCTTCCTCACCCTCGTCGGCGACACCGACACCGACCCCGCCGACACCGGCACCGACACCGCCGACGGACGACCGCAGCAGCGGCACCGTCGCGGCAGGAAAGGAACCCCAATGACCACCCACGTCCTCGGCGACACCAGCGTCCTCACCGGCCGGTCACTGCGCCACATCCTCCGCAGCCCCGACACGATCATCACCACCGCGGTCACCCCGATCGCACTGATGCTGCTGTTCGTGTACGTGCTCGGCGGCGCGATCACCACCGGATCCGACGAGTCCTATGTCAACTACATGCTCCCCGGCATCCTGCTCATCACGATCGCGTCCGGCGTCGCCTACACCGCCTACCGGCTGTTCCTCGACCTGCAGGGCGGCATCTTCGACCGCTTCCAGTCCATGCCGATCGCCAGGTCGAGCGTGCTCTGGGCGCACGTGCTCACCTCCCTGGTCGCGAACATGGCCGCGGTCGCGATCGTCATCGGCGTCGCACTGATCATGGGATTCCGCACCGGAGCCTCCGTGGCCGGGTGGCTCGCCGTCGCCGGCATCCTGATCCTGTTCACCCTCGCGCTGACCTGGCTCGCCGTGATCGCCGGGCTCTCGGCCAAGACCGTCGACGGCGCGAGCGCGTTCAGCTACCCGCTGATCTTCCTGCCGTTCATCAGCTCCGCGTTCGTGCCCACCGACTCGATGCCAGCCCCGTCGCCTGGTTCGCCGAGAACCAGCCCGTGACCTCCATCGTGAACACCATCCGAGCCCTGTTCGCGCAGGAACCCGTCGGCAGCGACATCTGGATCGCCCTCGCCTGGCTCGTCGGCATCCTCGTCGTCGCCTACGCCTTCGCGGTCGCAATCTACCGCCGCAAGTTCAACTGAGGCCGAGAGCTCCGCGCAGGGGCCGCCGATCACGCGACAATTGCCGCCCGCTTCCTCTCAACGGGAGGCGGGTGGCGTCATCGTTACCCGGCGTGACGCGCCGCTGGCCCCGGATCGACTCCGTACGCTCAGGGCTCATGAAGCGTCCGAGTGTGACGATCTACAACGAGATCAGCCTCGACGGGCGGATCGAGGGATTTGATCAAGACGTTGGCCGATACTACCGGCTTGGGTTCCGGTGGCGCAGCGACGCAATTCTCATGGGCAGTGTGACCGCGCAGGCTTTCGGGCCGGCGGAGCCTGCGGACCAGCGGATGCGAACAGTGCCGGCGCCCGAACGTTTGCCCGTCGTCCCCGGCTTCGAAGACCTCGTCTACGAGCCGCGGCCGCTGCTGGTAGTCCCAGATAGTCGCGGACGGGTGCTCAACTGGATCCATGCTTTGGCGCAGCCCTGGTACGCCGCGATTGTGGTGCTGACCTCGCAGGCCACCCCAATGGACTACCTGGAGTATCTGAATCGTCGCGGCATCGCCCACCTGTCCGCCGGTGAGGATCGGACCGATTTGTCGGCTGCTCTGGAGCTGCTGCGTGCCCGGTACGGTGTGCAATCGATGCGCACCGACTGCGGCGGCGCTTTGAACGGAGCCCTGCTCGCGGCCGGTTTGGTGGATGAGGTGGCGGTGATCATCAATCCCAGCCTGGCGGCGAACCCGAGGAGCCAGTTTTTCGTGACGCTCGCTCACGCCGTATCGACCGTCGCCCTGCCCCTCGCGCTGCGCGAAGTTGACCGGCTGAACGACGGAGCGGTCTGGCTACGTTACGACATGCGACAACACCACCCGTAAGGCTCAGCGCAGCCTGAGGAGCGTTGGTGTGCCCGCTTGACAGACCCGGATCTAGGGCAAGCCGGGGAGGCGTTCGACCCGCACCCGGTTGGTCGAACAGGCGGGTAGCGGCAACCCTGACCGGGGAGCCTCGATATCAAGGGCTCGATTTGGCACTGCGCCAATGCACGTCTCCTGCCCTGTGCCGGATGATGTGCGACACCGGCTCGCCATTTGATGCCTGACAAGTGGTTTGTTTCGGTCAGTCCAAGTTCAGGGCCGTCTGTCGGATTCTGCTAGCTTGAATGCGGTTGTGCGCTTGCTTTTCTACCTTGCTTGCAACGTGAGGAGGTCCTGGTGACCGGCACTGCACAAGAGGATATTGATCTTCTTCGAGGCGCCATGGATGGGCCGGTGATCGGCCCGGCGGACGCAGACTACGACGACGCACGCAAGGTGATGAACGCCGCCATCGACCGACGGCCGGCCGTGATCGCCCGCTGCCTTAGTGCCACGGAGGTGAGCGCGGCGATCAAGTTTGCCCGGGAGCGGCGCTGGGAGGTCTCGGTGCGGGGTGGCGCGCACAGCACTGCTGGCCACGGTGTGTGCGACGACGGCTTGATGATCGACCTCAGCCAGATTCGTCATGTAAGCGTCGACCCGCAGAAGGAGGGGGGGGGGGCGGGGGGGGGGGGGGAGGGGGGGGAGGAGGGAGAGAGGGGGGGGGGGGAGATGGGGGGTTTGGTAGGGTGGGGGGGTGGGTCGGGGGTTTCGCTTTTGTTGGGAGGGAGGGATCAGCGGGGTCGTGTGGGGGGACTGTTGATAACCTCGGAGTTGAACCGTGCGGGGTTTTGAGGGGGGTAGAAGAGATGACGAGAGAGAGGATCGTGTCAAGGCGAGCTACGGACCAGCAAAGTACGACCGTCTGGCCCGAATCAAAGCCGTTTACACCCAGAAAACTGTTTCACCAAAACGCCAACATCACGCCTGCGACGACCGCAACTTGATCAAGCGCGGATACAGGACCTCGGGTGCAGGTCAGGTATGAGCACTCCTCGACGGTGTCACGTCAGCCTGGCGGCCCCATGGCCCAGTGCTTGTGTTCGCCGATCTTCAGGTGCTGACACATGTCCCCGACATCGACGAAGCGCGGAACCTCAACAGTCGGATTCATCCGCCGGTACGCTCCAACGCGCCGCGCAGGAGGTGTAGGTTGGCCCGGATCTGAAATGTGACTCGGCCGTCGGAGCTACTGAGGGCGGTCGTGAGGTCAGTCCACACCTCGGCCAGTTCCTCGTCATCGGTGAGTGTGTCGGCGCGGCCTGTCAGCAGACGCAACAGTTCCGCATCCTCCGACGCAGGCCGGGTGCCATAGATGTAGTCAGTGACGAGCGTGATCGCGACCGCGACGACCTCGGCCTCGGCGTCAAGCCCGAGGTAGCACCAGGCGGGCGAGTCACCACCGATCGCGGTGTTGAAAACCGCGCCTCCCAGCGTCTGGTCGACATCCACCGGGCCAAGGGCTTGCTCTGCCGATGAGTCGTAGAGTCGGGACCTTATTGCCGGGCTCTTCCGAGCTTCGTCCACGAGTGCGCTGCCCGCGAGCGCATACGCACCGGAGTCGATCGGAATCGTGCCACCATAGACGTCGTCACCGACGTCGTACCAGTCGATGGGGTAGGACCCACCGAGGCGAACTAGCAGGAGTTCTGCCTCGAGCCCCGCGACGATTGCGTATGTTGGATACTGCCCCCGCGGTACGGTCACCCCCAACTCGAAGCCAACGAGCGTCACCGGATCACAAACGGCCAACTCGCCGCCGAGATCTGCCACCCCCAGTCGGTAGACCTCGCCGCGGGCCGCAGTCGAGGCATGAAACACCGCGCCGATGTCGGCGCGCTCATACATTCCGGGATCCACAGGATTGAGCAGGGAGCCGCCCCGGTCGGCACACTCTCGTCCCATGTGTCCTCGCACTGCTCGAAGAGGCTCACGCGTACGAAGTTAGTCCTCAGATCTGAAACCACCGAGTCGGTCCCCAACGGGGGTGGACTCAGACCGTCGCCGCCACGGCTCTTGATCTGTCTTGGTCGCCGTCGCGGTCATCGCTGCCAGAGGATTGGCGGTGTACCTAAGTTGAGTTGTACCAAGATCATCGGCTGGATGCAGCCGAAGGAATCAATGCGGAGCGAATGATATGGCGCGCTCTCACAGCCCCAGCAGGTTGAGCTGGGGGGTGCTCACGCCGCCTTCGCCTTCCTCGGGTGCTGTAGGGCTTCCAATCGCCCCCAACAGTTGGCGAACCGTTGCTGGTAGTCAGGGCCGGGATCGGGTTGAGAACAGTTATCAGCTTGTTCGCGCTTGACTGGTTGCATCGCAGATGAGCGGAGCGGAGATTCGTGTGGTCGTGGGAGCCCGCCGAGGGACTGCGGATGGACGTGATCGAGGGAGAAGGACCACATGAGCAACTGCAGCAGCACCACACAGATGGCCGCGTTTGCTAGCGATCAGGCGCGTCCACCCCCGCGTGAATAGGCCTCAACGGGGACACTTGATCGTCTATACAAGCAAGGGGTCGCTGGTTCGAGTCCCGTTTGCTCCACTATCTCACCTTGTCAGCGGCACCAAACCCGACTCCTGCCATGCCTCAGCCTGCGACCTGAGACCTATCGATTCGAGCCGATCCGCCAGAGCGCGACGCAGTCGGGAAGATACAGGCTCGCATCGGATGCCGCCGTCTTGCGCCAGACGCTCTCGCCTGGTTTGACGGAATTATCGATGGGCGTTGAGCGCGTCGCGTCCAATCATCAGGGTGTGGATTTCGCTGGTCCCATCGAAGATTTGGAGGGCCTTGCTGTCTCGAAACAGTCGTTGCACGCGGCTGCTGTGGTCGACGCCCATGGCACCGAAGATTTGGACCGCTTCGACGGCGTGCCGCATGGCCGCGTCGGTGCTGAATAGCTTTGCCTTGGACAGCAGGATCGGGTCACCGCCATGGCCGAGCGCGAAGCTGTCGCTGGCGGCCAAGGTAAGTAGGCGAGCGGCTTCGTAGTCGGTGGCCATCAACCCGATTTTGGTCTGGATAACTTGCATGTTGCTCAAAGGTTGACCGAACGCGGTCCGGGTATTGGCGCGGACCGAGCACTCCCGGATGGCGGCCTTGATGAAGCCGCAGCCGTAGCTGGCGGCGTCCACCCGAGCCAGGTTGATACCTTCCATCATCCCTTTGAACCCCGCGACGTTGAGCGCCGAGCCAGCAGGCACCTTGACGTCGTTGAAGGTCAGCTCTCCAAGGGGCATGCCCCGAAAGCTCATGAGGTCAAGGGGTTCGCTACGAGTTATGCCGTCTGATTCCAGGTCGATGACCAGGGCGACGGTCTCAGCGTCGCGGCCATCATCATCGAGTTTGGCCAGCACAACGTTGAACGCGGCGTAGGGGGCGAGACCGATCCATTTCTTGCCGCCGTTGAGGATCCAGCCGTCACGGTCGCGGGTGGCCACGGTCGAGATGGCCCGGACGTCCGTCCCTGCGTCCGGTTCGGTGACTCCGAACGATCCATAGAGTTCGCCGCTGAGAAGCGGCTCAAGGTACCGGTCTGCGATGTCGGGTTCGGCGTACCGCTTGAGTAGATAGGCTTGGAGTCGGAGGGCGCCCAGCGCAACCACAGCGGCGGGAAAGGCGGCGGCCACCAGTTCTGTTGTCTGGTGGACCAGGCGCATCCGGTGGAGTTGCAGGTTGCGCTGTTCGTCGAACATCAACTCCAGCAGTCCTAGGTCAGCGAACTGATGAATGATGTCAGGGAAGAATTCGCCGTTGTCACTTTCGTCTGCGCGGTGCAGGAGGACGGTGTCGCAATACCTTCCGACGTCTTGCAGGTAGGCGGCTTCGTCGGTGTCGAAGTCGCGGCGTCCGGCCATCTCAATCTTCTCGATTCATTGTGTTACTGCGTTTGATGAATGCCGTTCGCGTCCAGCGATGAGGTCAACGGGCCTCAGCGATGCCCACTGACGTCCACCCCCTTAGTTTCGCAAGGAGGGGTTAGGGGTTCGAGTCCCCGAGACTAGATTCCGTGGAATCTATTTTGGAGGTATGGTGCGTCCATGGACGTCGATCTGTCCGGGCTGTTCCGCGACCTGGTCCGTCTGGAGACGGAGGTGTGGAACCGGCTGGAGGCCATAGTCCATCAGGCGCATGGGGTGCCGCTGGCTTGGCTGGAGATCATGCAGGTGGTGGATGTCACCGAGGGTGTTTGCCGGGTGTTGGACATCGCCAGGGCGTTGTCGATCACGGTCGGCGGGGCGAGCAAGGTGGTGGACAAGGTTGAGGCTGCCGGTTTGTGTCGTCGGCAACGCAACCCGGCGGATGGTCGATCGAACCTGATCCGGCTGACCGAGCCGGGCGCCGATCTACTGAAGGCGGCGGATGTCACTTTGGCGTCCGCCCTCGCCGACCTCGTCGGCGAGGCGGCACCGGTAGACGAACTCGCCCAGCTGTCGGTCACCCTGCGTCGGTTGCGCCAGCATCTTCTGACCCCCGCTCCGGTCAACGCGGCGGCGCGGCACTGATGGCCACAATGAAGGCGGTGGTGCTGGACGCGCCGGGACCGCCGAACGCGCTTCGGATCCGGGATCTGCCGATCCCCACTCCGGGACCGGGACAGGTGTTGATCAAGGTCGCAGCGTTCGGCCTCAACCGGTCCGAGCTGCACACTCGGCTTGGCCTGGCGCAGGGTGTGACGTTTCCCCGCGTGTTGGGGATCGAGGCGACGGGCACGGTGGCGGCCTGTCCGGGCGGGCAGTTCCCGGTTGGTCAGCAGGTGGCCACGCTGATGGGCGGAATGGGACGCACCTTCGACGGGGGCTACGCCGAGTACACGTGTGTTCCCGTACGGCAGGTGGTGCCATTCCAGAGCGCACTCGACTGGTCCACCTTGGGCGCTATACCGGAAATGCTGCAGACGGCCTACGGCTCCTTGACCGTCGGGCTCGATGCCCGACCGGGCCAGACCCTGCTGGTGCGAGGAGGCACGTCTTCGGTGGGCATGGCCACCGCCGTTCTGGCCAAACGCCTGGGCATGACCGTGCTGGCCACCACACGAAACCTTGGCAAGGCGGAAGCGCTGAGCGTGATCGGCGTCGACCATGTCGTCCTGGACGACGGCCGGATAGCCGGCCGCGTGCGCGACATCGTGCCCGACGGTGTCGATCTCGCTCTGGAACTCGTCGGCACCCCGACCCTGCCGGACACCCTCGCGGCGTGCCGGCTGCACGGCGTGGTGTGCTTCACCGGGATGCTGTCCAACCAGTGGACTGTCCCCGACTTCTACCCGATCGACTACATCCCGCGCGGCGTACGGCTCACCGCCTACACCGGCGGGGCCGCTGATCTGCCGCCGGACGTCCTGCAAAGTTTCCTCGATGCCGTCGCCGCCGGGGAGGCGGTGGTCCCCATCCATCGCGTTTATGAGCTAGATGAGATCCGGCAAGCCCATGACGAGATGGAGGGCGGCACGGCCACCGGGAAGATCGTGGTCCTCACTCCACGTGCCGGCCCGAGGGCACCGTGGCAGTTCCGCCGATCGTTAGGGAGTAGCGATGACTGCTAGCGGCGACTCGTCGCATCCGGTCTCGACGGATGTGTCTGCCGGCCGGCCGGGTGCCGCAGCTGCGGCGGTGTCCACCTCTTTGGTGCTGACGCTCGCCTTGCAGAGTGCGGTGCCGCCGTTCGCGACCGACATGTACACCCCAGCGTTCCCGCAGGTCACAGCCGACCTCGCCGCCACAGCGTCGCTGGTCGGTCTGACTTTGACCACGTTCTTCCTCGGCATGGCGGCGGGGCAGCTGCTCGGTGGACCGTGGTCGGACCAGCGTGGCCGGCGGATGCCGATGATCATCGGTGGCCTGATCTGTACCCTCGGAGCCCTCGGTTGTGCCCTCGCGCCATCCATCTGGGTCCTGATCGTGTTCCGGATCGTGCAGGGGTTCGGCGGCGGTCTGGCAGCAGTGGTCGCCCGGGCTGTGGTGGTCGATGTCGCCAAGGGCGACCAGATGGCCCGGGTCATGTCGATCCTGATGGCCCTCGGCGGGCTGGCGCCGATGATCGCGCCGGTGTTCGGCGGCGCGGTGCTGACGCTCGGCGGGACTTGGCGGACGGTGTTTTGGTGCCTGGTCGGCTTCGGGCTCCTGATGATGATCACCGCCATCTTCCTGGTCCCGGAGTCGCTGCCCGTCGAGCGGCGTCACGGCGGCGGGCTGCGCCAGTTCGGTTCCGGATTGCACGAGGTGCTGCGTAGTCGCCTGTTCGTCGGCTACATGCTGACCGCGGCGTTGTCCGGCTTCACGATGATGGCGTACATAGCAAACTCCTCCTATGTGCTGCAGGTGCAGAAGGGTTTGGCGCCCCTGCCGTTCGCGCTGTTTTTCGCCTCCACCGCTTTGGCCCAGGTTCTGCTGTCGGTCGTCAATGCCAAGATCGTCGGACGCTTCCGGCCGCGCAGCCTGATCGGGTTCGGGCTCACCCTCGCCACCGTCGCCGTCGCGGCCCTGACCGTGGGCGTCTTCGCTCTCGGCACCCCGCTGCTGCTCACCTGCGCCGGGTTCCTCGTCTTGATGGCGGTCCAGGCGTTCGTCTTCGGTAACGCGAGCGCGCTGGCCGCTGGCCAGGCTCGGCATGTCGCCGGTGCCGCATCCGCCGTCCTCGGCGTCGCCCAGGCAGTGGCGATGGCGATCTCGCTCCTCTCGCCAGCTCCGGCGGCGGCGCCACTGCCGTCCCCATGATCAGGGTCATGATCGTCGGCGTCGTCGGCTCGCTGTTCGCTTACCTCGTGATTGCCCGGCCAACGGCTGACCGCAGCGGTCGAGTTTTCGCCGACCGACTAAGGAGACCCGTTGTGCATCGATACCTTGTGGTCGCGAACCACACTCTCGGCGGCCCGCAGTTGATCGACACAATCCGCCAGCGGATGTCACGCGGTCCGGCCGAGTTCTGGGTTCTCGTGCCAGCCACGCCAACAACCCATCTGGTCAACGACTTCAACGCGCTCAGCTGCGCTTTCCCCGTCGACCCCGACCTGCTGCCGGGCGCGGCCGACGTCCAGACCCTCGACCAAGGCATTGCCGAGGCGCAGTCCAACCTCGACACCGAGTTACAACGACTCCGCGAGCTCGGCGCCACAGCTGACGGCGCCGTAGGCGACCCGGACCCGATGAAGGCCATCGAGACGACCCTGGCCGAACGGCGAGTCGACGAAATCATCCTCTCGACGCTGCCGCCGGGCATCTCCCGCTGGCTCGCATGGGACCTTCCACATCGTGTCCGGCGCAAAACCAGCGTTCCGCTGACGGTTATAACCCACCATCCCCAGGTATCGCCAAGGACGTAGATGAGCGGCTGGGTCGACCACATCGCTATTCGGGTCGGGTGGTTCCGAACTGCTGCGACCTGGGCAGTCTTATCCGGGTTGACTGGTCGGTCGCAGCAGGATCTCGTTCAGCGTCATTCGCCGTGGTCGGGTCACCGCGAACGCGATCACTTCGGCGACGTCCTCGGCGGTGATTGCCAGTTGCGCGTAGAGCTGTTCGGCGCCCTGCTTGGCTGTCCGGTCGGTGATGTGGTCGGTGAGCTCGGTCGCCACCGCGCCTGGTTCGATCAGCGTGACCCGGATGTCGGGCTGCAGTTCCTGCCGCAACGCCTCCGACCAGCCGTTCATCCCCCATTTCGTCGCCGCGTACGCCGCGTTGCCGGCCCGGGCGGTGCGGCCGGCAACCGAGGAGATGTTCACCAGGTCACCGCCGCCATCGCGGAGCTGGTCGAGGAAGACCTCAGTCGCTGTCATCGCGCCGAGCAGATTGACCTCGACCATCCGGCGCGCCTCGCCGCGTTGGGCGCTGCTGAACGGGCCTAGAAGCATCAATCCGGCATTGTTGACCAGCAGGTCAGCGCCGCCGAACCCCTGATGGACCTGGTCCGCGGCCGCGACCAGGGCGCTACGGTCGGTCACGTCCGCGGCGATCGCGACCGCGGTTGGACCGAGCTCGGCGGCGAGCTGCTCCAGGCGGTCCATCCGCCGGGCCAACAGCGCCAGACGGTAGCCGTGGGCGGCAAGGGCCCGCGCTGTCGCTGCGCCGATCCCCGAAGATGCGCCGGTGATCACGGCTACCGGCCCGGTGTTCTGCTCCTCGATCAACTCAACATCTCCTGTCCTATCTGTGTATGGCGGCTGGTCCGGCGTTGCAGGTTCAGTCGGTGAAGACCTTCTTGGCGATTGTGATGGCGGACATGGCGCGGGGCCAGCCGGTGTAGAAGGCGAGGTGGATGATCACTTCCTTGAGTTCGGTCTCGGTGAGACCGTTGTCCTTGGCGCGGACGAGGTGGTTCGTCAGCTGTTCGGTGTTGCCGCCGGCCACCAGGGCTGCCACGGTGATCAGGCTGCGGTCACGTTTGGACAGCTCCTCGCGTTCCCACACGTCGCCGAACAGCACCTCATCGGTCAACGACACCAGCTTCGGAGCGAAGTCACCGATCGCGCGCTGCGCGGGCGTCAGATTGTCAGAGTCGGTCATGGTTTCTCCTTGCAGTCATTGGATTGGGGCGGTGGAGGGAGCGCGGCGGCTCTTCGGTCATTGGCGGGTACTCGGCGTCAGTGAGGTTATCGCCCCACTCAGTGGCCGGACCCTCGCTGGCTCATCGGTAGCTCTCGTGGCCGCTGCCGCGGGCGCCGGTGACTGTGAGGTCTGCGGAGCGCGCGTCGATCTCCTCGACTTCGGTCGCGGTGAGGTTGATGTCCGCGGCCTTGATGTTCTCGGTGACCCGTTCGGTCCTCCTGCTGCCGGGGATGGGCACGATGCTTGGTGACTTCGCCAGCAGCCAGGCGAGCGCGACCTGCCCCGGGGTGACCTCTTTGCGGGCGGCGATCTCGGTCACCAGATCGACGATGGGCTGGTTGGCCTCGAGAGATTCGCGGGTGAAGCGGGGGAACCGGCTGCGGATGTCATTGTCGGAGAACGACTCGCCGCGACCGACGGCGCCGGTGAGGAAGCCCTGACCGAGAGGTGACCACGGCACAAAACCGATGCCGAGCACCTCGCAGGCTGGGAGAACCTCGGCCTCGGGGTCACGCGCCCAGATGGAGTACTCGCTTTGCACTGCAGCGACTGGCTGGACTGCATGGGCGCGGCGGATCGTGTCCGCGCTGGCCTCCGACAGCCCGAAGTGCCCGACCTTACCCTCGGCGATGAGGTCGCGGACGGTCCCGGCGACGTCTTCGATCGCTACGTCCGGGTCGACCCGGTGCTGGTAGAGCAGATCGATGCGGTCGGTCCGCAGTCGCTGGAGCATCTGGTCGACGACCTCGCGGATGTGGTCTGGTCGGCTGTTCAGTCGTCGAGGTTCGAACTCGAAACCGAATTTCGTGGCCAGCACGACCTCATCGCGGATCGGTTCGAGCGCTTCGCCGACCAGGGTCTCGTTCGTCAGGGGCCCGTACGCCTCAGCGGTGTCGAAGAACGTCACTCCTTGGTCGTGGGCGCCTCGGATGAGGTTGATGCCGTGCTCGATGTCGACCGGGTCGCCGTAGTTGGCGCTGAGGCCCATGCAGCCGAGCCCGATCGCTGAGACCTCCAGGGCAGTGCCGAGGTGCCGCTTGTCCATGTCTGTGTCCTTTCTCCGCGCAAAGCGCGCTCGGTGGCTGATCGTCTGTAGTGGATGCTTCACGTGTCCCACCGCCGCTTCGAGGCGGCGGACACGTCTGGGGGGTGGTGTTCATCGGGTCCACCCCGGAGCCGTCGGGTCATGCGCGGAGCCTGGCCTCACGGAGCCAGGTCTCGACGTCGGGCCGATGTCGGGCGACCTCTTCGCCTCGTACCGCCAGGCCCGCACCGATCCGCGCTCCTGGGCAGGAGGTCGCGTAGTCGCGTTCGACGCTCCCGAGACCACTGACGGCGTAGGTGACGAACGGATGGACCGTTTTGCCGGTGAAGTCGTGACTGTTGGTGAAGGTCGACATGATCATCGGGGCTCGGACGTTCCAGATGGGGCTGCCCAGCAGGACGACGTCGTACTGCTCGATCGAGGCCAAGGGATTCGCGATCCCCGGGCGCGCATCGGCGCCCTGCTCGCGGACATTACGCGCAACAGTCGCGTCGTAGCCGGCTGGGTACGGATCCGCGGCATCGATGCGGTGGACGTCGCAGTCGATGAGCTCGCTGATCATGCGGGCGAGCACCTCGGTGTTGCCGACCTCCAGATCCCGGCGGCCGCCGTAGTAGTAGTTCTCCCCGGCCCGGGAGAAGTACGCCAGCAGCGTCCGCGACGCAGTCCCGGCATCGGGCGGCGTTGCTGACGTGGTCGGTTCCGGCGTGATCGTCTCCAGGGTGGTGGACGGGCTGTCCGGCGCTGAGCAGGCGGCTGTTCCGATCCACGTGCTCGCGCCGAGTAGGAGTCCTCCTGCCAAGACGGTGCGCCTGGAGGTAGGCGTGTTCATGGGGTGTGTGTCCTCACCTGATCGGCCTGACCGGCGCGGCGGCGTCACCCGGATCTGGGTGCCGAACCGCGGGAGCGTCCGAGCCGCTGCCGCTGCGCCCTGGCTCAGTCTTCGGGGATCGTGCGTCCGAAATTCTCCAACGTGATCGACTCAGGTTCGGGGCCGCCCCGCCGCTCGGTGTCGAGGGCGTCGATCGCAGCGAGCTCTTCGCCGGTGAGCTCGAAGTCGAACACGTCGATGTTCTCAGCGATCCGCTGCGGCTTGGTCGACTTCGGGATCACCGAGCGGCCCTGCTGCAAGTGCCAGCGCAACATGACCTGAGCAGCAGTCTTGGAATGGGCTTTAGCGATGCCGCCGATGACCGGATCCTCCAAGGTGCTGCTGTGATGCCCATCGCGGTAGAAAGTTATACCGCCCAACGGCGACCAGGCCTGGGTCAAAATGCCGTGCTCTGCGCCGAAAGCCTGCACCTCCCGCTGCGCGAAATACGGGTGGACTTCGATCTGGTTGACCGCCGGAACCACACTGCTCCGCTGCAGCAGCGTGGTCAGATGCTCCACCATGAAATTGCTGACCCCGATGGCCCGGACCTTCCCCTCGCCAAGCAGCCTCTCCAAAGCCCGATACGCCTCCAAGGTCGCCTCGAACTCCGAGGGCAGCGCCTGATGCAAAATCAACAGATCGATCTGATCGACGCCGAGCTTGCGGGCACTCTTCTCAAAACCATGCAACGTCTTGTCAAAGCCATAGTCACTGATCCAAATCTTGGTTTCCAAAAACACCTCAGAACGGCCCAGACCAAAACTGTGCACCGCCTCACCTACCTGCCGCTCATTGCCGTAAGCCGCAGCCGTGTCAATGTGCCGGTAACCCGCCGACAGCGCTGCATGGACCGCGGCGCGGGTCTCCTCAGCGGGCGTCTGGAACACCCCGAAACCGAGCGCGGGCAGCTGCACGTCGTTGTTCAGCGTCAGGGTCGAGACATCAGGCATTGGGGTACCTCGTTCCTCTCGGCGATCGCCGAGTCGTTCATGGGTTGGTGGGTTCGGATCTGGTTGGGGGGCGGCAGGGATCAGGGGCCTCAGTTCGCCGTCGGCGGCGGCCGTGTCCGGGACTGACCCACGCCCAGCGGCTGGCCGGGAGGTCCTGGACATCTCGGCGGTGATCCACGACCCCGACGCTAAGAGCCGGCGCGCCGATGTACCAGGTCCTGCCATTACACGGATCACCAATTCCTCCCACGCGCTCGCGGGACTGGTTCAGTGAGAAGGTCCCGGACCCATCTCGCCGACCGAGGTTCATCGGCCGGCTGTGACGAGACTGTACGGCCCGCGTTCCACGTTCGCTCGCGTCGTGTCTAGGCTGCCCAGTGAATCCCTAGCAAGAGTTGGAGCACCGATGAGCGCGCTGATCGAGACCTACACCCTCAGCAACGGAAACCAGATTCCCAAGATCGGGTTCGGCACCTGGCTGCTCAAGGAGGGCGACGAGTGCTACAACGCCGTGGCTGATGCCTTGCGGCTGGGCTACCGCCACCTCGACACTGCCCGGGCCTACTACAACGAGGCCTCGGTCGGCCGGGCGATGCGCGACTCGGGTATTCCGCGCGAAGAGATCTACCTCACCTCGAAGTTGCCGGCCGAGGCGAAGGACTACGACAAGGCGATCGAGGAGTTCGAGACCACTATGGGCCAGATCGGCCTCGACTACCTCGACCTCTACCTCATCCACGCGCCCTGGCCATGGGACGAGGTCGGCAAGGATTGCCGGGAGGAGAACCGGCAGATCTGGAAGGCTATGGAGGAGTTCCTGGCCAGCGGTCGGGTAAAAGCCATCGGCGTTTCGAACTTCGCGCCCGAGGACCTCGACAGCCTCCTCCCGGCGTGCCAGACGAAGCCCATGGTCAACCAGATCCGCTGGTTCATCGGACTCGACCCGTCCCCGACCGTCGAGAAGTGTGCCGAGCACGACATCGTCGTCGAGGCCTACTCCCCCTTCGCGCACGGCCTCATCGTCAACCATCCCGAGATCGGCGACATCGCGGCCCGCTACAGCGTCAGCGCACCACAATTGTGCATCCGCTACCTGCTGCAAAAGGGCGCTGTCGTGCTGCCCAAGGCGACCAAGACCCCGCACATCCAGCAAAACGCCGAACTCGACTTCGAGATTTCCGCCGCCGACATGGACGTCCTCGACGCCATGCGCGACACCGAGACGCACGAGGAGGCGATGGACTTTCGCTGGCAGTGACCAATCGTTGGGTCCCGGAGGGCACGCCCACGTTCGCCGCCACCGAGTGGTATGGCGCGCCCCGGTGGCTCGGCCCGCCTGTACTAACACGGAACTGCCAGGAGCACCTGTTAAAGATCAAAGAGGAAGTCGTGAGACGGTGTGAAATGCAGTCCACGGAGGTGAGATGACAGAGGGCGGCAAACCGGACGGCGGCGCGGCGGCGTCTGGGAAGACCGCTTCAATGCCCGCGGCTGACTCCTCTGCTTGGGCACCCCTTGCGCAGCGCGCCTTCCGCTGGCTCTGGCTGGCTATGTTGATCAGCTGGATCGGCACCTGGATGCAGACGGTCGGCGCCCAATGGCTGCTGATAGATGCGCCCAACGCGGCAGCGCTGGTCTCGTTGGTGCAGGTTGTGACCACCCTCCCGATGATGCTGCTCGCCCTACCCGGAGGCGTCCTGGCCGACTCCTTCGATCGACGCTGGCTACTGATCACGGTGCAGTCCTATCTCTTTGTCGTCGGCATTCTGCTCGCCGGCCTCACCGCCATCGGCCAGATGCCACCGGCCCTGCTGCTGGCCTTCACCTTCGCCCTAGGGGCCGGCGGAGCAGTGCAGCTCCCGGCCTGGCAGGCCACGATGCCCGAACTCGTACCCAGGAACCAGCTACGAGCGGCGACCCGACTTGATCTGGTGAGCGTGAACGGGGCGCGTTCGCTTGGACCAGCGCTGGCCGGCCTGGTGATCGCCTATCTAGGTGGCGTGCCAGTCGTCTTCGGCCTCTACGCGGCATGCGTTGGGTTCTTCGGCGTCGTGCTGCTTCTTTGGCGCCGGCCGAAGGCGGAATCGGAGAACCGCCGGGAGCGCTTCCTGCCAGCACTCCGCGCCGGCGGCCGCTACGTCTGGCACGAACCCATCGTGCGCCGCATACTGCTGCGGACAATCCTGGTGGTCGCACCCGCGGTCGCGCTGTGGGCGCTGCTACCGCTGATCGCCAGTGAGCGCTTGGGCCTCGGAGCCGACGGCTACGGGGCTCTGTTCGGCGCCTTGGGCGTCGGCGCAATCGTCGGGGCTTTTGTGCTGGGACAAGTGAGGGACCGCGTCTCCACCAATGCGCTACTCACGGCGGCTGGTGCCCTCTACGCGGCAGCCTTAGCGGTGATCGTGCTGACCCTGAGTGTTCCCGCGGCCCTGGCAACCCTGTTGCTCGCGGGGGTGGCATGGATGGCCCTGACTTCCACCCTCGCCGCCGAGCTGCAGCTGTTCTTGCCGGTTTGGGTCAGGGCCCGTGCCCTCGCCGTCTTCATGCTCACCTTCACCGGTTCGATGACCGTTGGGGCGCTCGTCTGGGGTCTCGTGGCCGAGGCTTTTGGCCTGCAGCCGACTTACCTCGTCGCGGCGACCGTGCTACTGGCCGGTGTCGTCGCAGGAGTGTTCTTGCGGGTGCCGGAAACCGGTCACCTCGACCGGGCGCCGACCATCTACTGGCCGGAGCCCCGACTGGCCTTCGATCCCGAGCCAGACAGCGGGCCCGTCGTGGTGACGGTTGAATACACCATCACGCCCGAACGGGAGACGGCCTTCCTGGATGCGATGGACCGCCTTCGCCAGTCCCGACGCCGAACTGGAGCGACGCGTTGGGAGCTGTACCGGGACGGGGACCGGCCGGATCGCTTCATCGAAATCTTTAGCGTTGCCTCGTGGCAGGAACACCTGCATCAGCACGAGGGACGTTTGACAGCGGCGGATCGGGAGGTTGAGGAGGCGGCGTTGGCCTTTTCAAATCCGCCGGCGCGAGCGGAACACCTGCTCCCGCCATAGCGGGGCGAGCACACAGCGCAGCACGGCGACTGTGCCCCACACCGCTGCTATGGTCCATTCCTGATCACCTGAACTAGAGCGGACCTAGGAAGCGGCGTTTGACTGAGTTGCCAGCCGCCGTGACAGCGGCGTACATCACCGCCATAGGGCCTGCGGAGAACATCCGTCTTGGCGAACTCCCCATGCCGTCATTGGGACCGACAGACGTGTTGGTGCGCGCAGAGGTGGTGGCTGTCAACCACGTGGACACCTTCGTACGCTCGGGTGCGTATCGGACGGCGCTGCCGTTGCCATTCATCGTGGGCCGTGACGTGGTGGGCGTCGTGGCCGCCGCTGGCGCCGGGGTCGTCGGGTTCGCGGTCGGCGACCGAGTCTGGTGTAACAGCCTTGGCCACGCTGGCCGTCAGGGATCGTCCGCGACCTATGTCGTCGTCTCGGCTGAACGGCTCTACCCTCTGCCCGACGGCGTTGACGCGCTTGATGCGGTTGCCGCGCTCCATCCTGGGGCGACCGCGTACCTGGCTCTGTTCCAGCACGCCCGCATAAAACCGGGTCAGACCATCGTCGTCGGCGGTGCCGGCGGCAGCGTCGGCAGCGCCGTAGTTCAGCTGGCCGCGACGGCCGGAGCCCGGGTACTGGCCACCGCCTCACCGCGAGATCTCGACTGGTGCCATTCCTGCGGCGCCGAGCAAGTCTTCGACTATGGCAATCCGGACATTGAAGCCAGAATCGCTGCCGCAGCACCTGACGGTGTGGATGTCTACTTGGACACCTCCGGGCGTCACAACTTCGACGCAATAATCCCAGTGCTCGGGCACGGCGCCCGAATAGTTTTGATGGCCGCTCTCGATGCCCGCCCTGTGCTACCGGTCGGAGCCGTCTACACCCGTGATATCAGCCTGCGGGGTTTTGTGATCTCCAACGCCTCGGTGTCCGAGCTCGCGGAGGCGGCCAAACTGATCAATCCTCTGTTGGCTCAGGGGATCCTGCGTATTCGGGTGGCCGAAGTGATGTCGCTTGCCGACGCCGCGCAAGCGCACCGCATGGTGGAGTCGCGGCAAGTCAAGGGACGGATCCTGCTGCGCGTCTAGGCCTCAGGCTCCCTCACTGCAGAGCGGACTGGACCAAGCTAGCTAGTGCGTATGACGACGAGCTGATCAAGAGCGGACGCAGCTCCCCACACCTCACCCGGACGGCCCAAGATTTGGCGCACATTAGATGCAGGTCCTGGCAGTGGATACGAGGTGAAAGTCTCAGTTGTTGGATCGAACCGCACCAGCACGTTTGCGCCGAAGTCGCTGACCCACACCTGGTCTTGATCATCCACATACACGGCGTACGCCTGTGGATTGGGACCGGGCAGCCGCCACTCACGCCACTTCTCGCTCGCTGGATCGAAGACCGCCAGCTGACCGGCGTTCCACTCACTCACCCAGATGCGTCCAGTGCTGTCCGACCAGACGCGGCGTGCACCCTGCTGTGCCGTTGGGGGTTCGAGCACTGTCGCCCTGCCGGTCGCGGCGTCGATGCGCGCCACGTAGTTGCCGGCAAGCGAGGCGTAGTACACCTCGCCGCCCGGTGTCGTGGCAATGCCGTACGGCCCGGCGCCACGCGGAGCGTCGTACACCGACATGCTTCCGCTCGCCGGATCGAGCCGTCCATATACACCTGCCTGACCGGTGAACCACAGCACCCCATCGCGGTCGAACGTCGCCGTGTTGAGGTTGGCGCCCTCTCGGTCGGCGGGTAGCCGATAGCTACGCACCTGATGCGTCGTCGAGTCGACGCGGACGATGGCATTCAGCCCACCGTCGGTCACCCACGCCGCACCATCCGGGCCGACAATCACACCGTGCGGTGCTGAACCGTCCCCGAGCGGCACCTCTTCTACAGCTTGCGTCGATGGGTTGAAATGGCCGAGAAACCCGGCCCGCTGACCGGTGAACCACACCCCACCGTCATCGGCCGGCGCGACATCGTGCGGGTGTGATCCCTCCGGCACGTCGTAGGCCTGAACGGAGGACGGTTGAGTCTCTTCCGGCTTGTCTGCGGCGCAGCCGCTTGCCAAGAGCGCGGCGATCAGCGCAAGCGGCAGTACCGATCGGCGCAGCGGCATGGCGACTCCTTCCAGCTCAAGTGTCGCCCTCGTATAGCACCGGATCACGACCTGCGCGTCGCCGCACCAGAGCCGTTCGCGATTAGCAGCGCCGATCGGATGACCGGTATCGATCCCAGCCGCTGCTCGACGGATTCTCGATCACGGCCTCGGCGGCCCGGTGGATGCTGATGCGTCCTGTGTCCGCGATATGCCGCAGCTCGCGCTGGGCGCCGTCGGGGGTGTGGCCGTGGCCGATAAGGACGCCCACAGCCTCATTGATCGTCGACAGTCTGCGTACCCCGGTCAGGTCCGAAATGAGAGCCACAGGGATGTCCCCATCCAGATGAAGACTTTCGCTGCCGAGGGCGTGGGCCAAGTCGGCAGCAAGGTCGACAAATGTGCCCGGTGCGGAGGCATAGAAGGTGATCTGACTGTCGGGACCAAGCAACGTCACCCAAGCCAACGAAAGACGCAACGAGGTCGTTATGTCCGAGACGTTGCCGCGCTCAGCTGAAGTCACACTGACCGGCTGCTCGTCGATCACCACGGTGAGAGCCAGTCCGCGGAATGACGGTACGGCCCTTTTGACAGATGCAGTCAGCGCCATCAGCGAGGCCTCCAGGTCAACCGGCTGACCAGTCACGGAATCTGGCACTGCAAGGTCGGAAAACAGGTCACGGATGTCGTCGGTAAGGAGTCTGGGTGTGTCCACAGGTAATCCGAGGCGGCCCGAGCGCCAATTTACTGCCGGGACCGGCCGTACCAGGACGTGCAGCCGATATAGCTCGACATCAGATGCGGGTCGGGATCCCCGAATCTATGAAGTCGCAGCACCCTCGACAGTACGCCCGAAAGGGCGGAGCACCTATTACCCGGAACTCGCCGGCGATCGCTGACACGTGCGAACGCGCCGAACCGGCGGCCTTAGGTGTGCGGATCTGTACGCCGCGCCCGAGCCCGCCGTACGGCTTCCTGAACGATGCTTTCGGCAACGACTGGCAACTTCTCGTGCTGGTGCTGGCTCAAGCTACGCAGCCGATCCAGTGCTTCAGATTCAGTTCCGCCGCTGCGGCTCATCATGATGCCAATCGCGCGCTCGACCACTCCACGGCTGCTCAAGGCGACCTGCAGCTGGCTTGCTAGTCGTTTGGTCTGGGCAAGAACCTGCGCATTCTGCACGGCTATGGCCGCCGGCACCGCGAAGAGTTCCCCGAGTCGCCCAGCGTCTGCTGTGAAGGCGTTCTTGTCATGGGCGTACACGTTCATCGCGCCAATCACACCCTCCTCGGTGATCAGCGGCAGCGACACAACGCTGTGGACGCCCAGGCGTGCCACGCGAGATCCGAACTGCGGCCAGCGGCGGTCACCGCCCAGGGAACCCGATAACACGATCTTTCGATCGGCCACGGCACTAATGCATGGGCCCTGACCGAGCCCGTACTGAATGTCGTCGATTTGAGTCACAAAGTCGGCCGTAGACACGATCGTGTCGGACCGGTTCTCCTCGAGCAGCGTCAAACCGGCACCCTCCGCGCCTGGGATGGCCCGCACTGCATACCCAGCCACCCGCGTCAGCGAGTCCTCCAATGTCAGCAGGCCGGTCGCCAACTTGCCCAGTCGGCCCAAGCTTTCCTGCAGGTCGTCCATGTATTGATCCGGCATGTCCCGGCTGGCATCGCCCTCGCCCGGGGCGCGGTCCGGTGACTGGTCGGTGCTCATCTCCATAACGCACCAATGCTAGGTCCCCCGCGGCGGTCCAGCCGAATCGGCAAGGCGCGTTTATCCGGGTAGAGTAAGAGACGCTGTACATGCAGCCGGCCTGGGGCCGGAGCCGCCGTTCACGCACACGCCGCGACTCCATGAGCATGATGCTGCCGCCCAGGTAGACATCGGGACTTCGAATTTGAAATTGGGTCCCCCGCATGACAACGGTTCTTACGCCGACCGCCCCCGGCGACCACCCGCCGCCACCTCCCATCCGTGACAAGGCAGGCAGCTCCTTTACGGCGTTGACCCGCACGATCCACGAGATGGGACTGATGCGCCGTCGCTACGGCTACTACTGGGCCAAGCTGATCGGTGCAGTGTTGATCTTGACTGCCTGGGTCGTGGGTTTCATCCTGCTCGGCGACAGCTGGTGGCAGCTGGCCAACGCTGGTGTCCTCGCGATTCTGATGACCCAGCTCGCGTTCCTGGGCCATGATGCGGCGCATCGTCAGATGTTCAGATCAGGCCGGTGGAACGACTGGGTCAGCCTGATCATCGCGAACCTATTGGTTGGGATCAGCTACGGCTGGTGGCAAAACAAGCACAATCGGCACCACGCCAACCCCAATAAACAGGGAGCTGACCCCGACATCGGGTTGAGCGCGCTCGCCCTCACTCCGGAACAAGCAACCAAGCAACGCAGCCCACTGATGAAGTGGCTGGTGGCCCATCAAGGCTGGTATTTCTTCCCCATCTTGCTACTCGAAGGACTCTCGTTGCACAGAGAGGCGATCCGCCGGGTGATCAGTCCGGGCAAGCTGCCACGTCGCTGGGTCGAGCTGAGCTTTCTCACCTTCCGATTGGCAGGGTTCCTCGCTCTGGTCTTCCTGGTGTTGCCTCCGGAAAAGGCCGTCGCGTTCTTGGCGATCGAGCTTGCGATCTTCGGTCTGTATATGGGGTCAACGTTCGCACCCAACCACATCGGTATGCCGCTTGTATCGCCCAAGCTGAAGCTTGACTTCCTCCGTCGCCAGGTCCTGATGAGCCGCAACATCAGCGGCGGACCGCTGATATCGATCTTCATGGGTGGGCTGAATTACCAGATCGAACATCACCTGTTCCCCTCCATGGCGCGACCTCACCTCCGTAAAGCGCAGCCGCTGGTGGCCGCGTACTGCGCAGCCCAAGGCGTCCCCTACACGCGCACCAGTCTTTGGCATGCCTACCGCAGCGTTGTCGGCTACCTGAACACCGTCGGATTACGCAACAAGGACCCCTTCTTGTGCCCTCTAGTCGCTCAACGCCGCGCTCTCTAGTCCCGCATCGCCTCACCAGGGGCCGGCTCGGCTATGAGGGTGCACCGTCAGAACTGACCGACTGACTCCGCATCAGTTCCTAGGACCCCGCATCAGCTGCGCGTGGTGCGGAGTCCAAGTAGCTGACGCGGAGTGGAGTAAACGCCGGGTTCTGCTCTGATCAACCGCCACCAATCGTCTCGGTCTTCAGCGCCGACCGTCGCCGGGTCCTGCAACAACTCGTCGCGGTGCATGCCCGCGATGACGTGGTAGCGGATCGACCCACGGACGCTGACCAAGGCCAACACTCGCCACAGCGCCCGCGCGTACGCCTCGGCCAGGCGGGCACTGTCCCACTCATACAGCCCGCGGTAGGTTCCCCGGCCGTCGTGAGCCAACCACAGCTTCGAAACGAGCCCATCGAACCCGACGAAGAGCGGGGTGTTGAGCATGCTCTCCAGCCGAAAGAGGTCGTGGCCTACGCCTCGAACGCCGCGGAGCCGAAACGCCACAACCAGGACAGTCGGCTCCGCCGCAGGTGGCCGATCGACGACGGTCTCCCGGTACACCCGCGCGGACGTGCCGTCGGCGAAATCCAGCTGATCGCCCACATGCGACCGCGGCATGTGGATCCACGCCGGCGCCGGGCGAGGAGCTCGGCTGATCTGGCAATGCACCGCGCGACGGCGATCCAGGCCTCACCGAGCGGTAGCGGAGACTGTGGCGACACGCTGAACTCCTTAAGGCGAATCTGGCGGGCAATCAGATTGATCAGACCTCCTGGCCCGCGAGACTCCTCGACTCCCCTAGTTCTTGCTCTGCGTCGCGTCTTCACGAACCAGTCGTTCCAGGAATGCCTCAGCGAACCGCCTGACCTCGTCCCAGTCGGTGTAAACGTGGTCGCGCGAGGTATCGGTACTCAAGCCGCCTGGCTTGTCGCTCACGATCTTCTTCATCATGAGGCGCTTGAGGAACCCGTACTGACGGTAAAGCAAGGCGCCGCCAAACAGACCGACCTGAGCTGGTTGCCAGCCCGTCTCCTGCTCAAAGTTCGCGAGGTACGCCTCGGCGTTCGTGATGTCGCCGTGCGCGGCGAGGCTCACCGAGAAGAACGCTGACGGAAGACCCTCGAGCTTCAGACGGTTCTTCCGAACGAAGTCGACAACGTAGTCTTCGTGCTTGCCCATATGAATTGAGCCGCCGACGATCACCGCGTCGTAACCGTCCAGACCCGCATCCTTGGACTGCTTGAAATCCCGCGCCTGAGCCTCGATTCCGTGACTCCGAATTACCTCGGCGATACGATCAGCAATCCGCGCCGTCTGTCCTTCGGTTGTCCCGTACCCAATCAAGATCTTCGTCATAATCGCTCCGCCTTTCGCATTCCATTCCAATGTGCCTTCCTCGACATCGCGGCTGCAGAGTCGAAGGTCCCGACGGAGCCGGGACGCAGGATGGTTATCGGACCGCAACCGAGCTGGATTTCCGGTCCGTGTTTACGGCTCCAATGCCTGGGTAGATACCTCCTTTTGAGGAGGACCATCGCGCTATGAACATCTACGGCATATCGCGCCGCCGGTTCTTGCAGATCGCTGGGGCCGGGATGGCGGGAGCAGCACTCGCGGGATGCACATCTGGAGAAGAGACAGTTCAGCCTCAAGTCGCGTCGGGCGTCCCAACGCCGTCGGCCACATTCACTGAGCCGACGCGCAAACTCTCCGGGGACCTGAAGATCCTGATGTGGAGCCACTTCGTGCCCGCGGCCGACAAGTGGTTTGACCCGTTCGTGCAGGAGTGGGGGAAGCAGGTCGGCGTCAACGTCACAGTCGACCACATCAACCAGGCCGAGATCCCGGCCCGCACCGCGGCTGAGATCCAGGCCAAGCAGGGCCACGACCTCATTCAGTACATCGCCACCTTCTCGCAGTTCGAGCCGAGCGTTGTCGACTTGAAAGACGTCGTGCAAGAGGCGGAGAAGCGGCACGGCAAGATGCTGGACGTCGTTCGGAAATCGAGCTTCAATCCGAACACCAACAAGTACTACGCGTACTCGCCCGCCTGGGCACCGGATCCCGGCGACTATCGAAAGAGCATGTGGGAGAAGGTCGGCTTGCCCAACGGGCCGACTACCTGGGACGAGCTTCTCACGGGTGGGGCCGAGATCAAGAAATCCCAAGGCGTCCAGATGGGCATCGGGATGTCGCAGGAGATCGACTCCAACATGGCCGGACGTGCCCTGTTGTGGTCGTTTGGTGGCTCGATTCAAGACGAGAACGAGAAAGTCGTCATCAACTCGCCGGAGACCGTGGCGGCTGTGGAGTTCATGACGAAGCTCTACAAGGAGTCGATGACGCCTGAGGTGTTCTCCTGGAATGCCGCATCCAACAACCAGGGCCTGGTGGCCGGTCAGATGTCGTACATCCTCAATTCCATTTCGGCTTGGCGTACGGCACAGAGCGAGAACCCGGCGGTGGCCGACGACATCGCCTTCGTCAAGGCGCTGAAGGGCCCGAAGACCGGGCTCGTTGCGCAGCACGTCATGTACAACTGGATCGTCCCGTCGTTCTCGCCCAACGTCGATGCTGCGAAGGAATTCCTGCTTCACTACACCGCGAATCTGCCATCGGTGACCTACCAGTCGAAGCTCTACGACTTCCCCGCGTTCCCCGACGCGGTGCCGGATCTGGACGGCTGGCTGGACAAGGATCCCTTCGGCGCCAACCCGCCGGACAAGCTCGCCGTGCTCAAGGACTCCCTTGACTGGTGCACCAACATCGGCCACCCGGGCCCAGCCAGTCCCGCCATCGGTGAGGTGTTGTACACCTTCGTCATTCCCAACATGTATGCCAAGGCAGCGCGCGGAGAGCTCTCCCCGCAGCAATCTGTTGCGGAGGCCGAAAAACAGATCAACAGCATCTTCCAGAACTGGCGCTCCCGCGGGCTGGTCGCGGGATGAGCCGGCATGCGCCCTGAGCCTGTCGAAGGGCGCTTCGACAAGCTCAGCGCGCAAACCGAGGAGGCACGGATGGCTGTCGTCGAGGTCCGCAACCTGACGAAACAGTTCGACGGCGGACGTGGCCACGGACACGTCCGCGCAATCGATGGCATCAACCTAGCGACGCGTGAAGGCGAATACCTCGTGTTGTTAGGCCCGTCTGGCTGTGGGAAGACCACGCTGTTGCGTACCATCGCCGGCCTCGAGGATCCCACCGACGGTGAGGTGCTTATTGGCGGCAATGTCGTCAACGGCCTACCGCCCCGACTGCGACGCATCGCCATGGTGTTCCAGAGTTATGCGCTGTATCCGCATAAGACCGTGCTCGACAACATCGTCTTCCCGCTCAAGGCCACCCAGCTCGACAAGGCAGAACGCGAGACGAAGGCCCGATGGGCCGCCGAGCTGCTGGGCATAGATCAGTTGCTCAACCGCCGGCCCCGGCAACTCTCCGGAGGCGAGCGGCAACGTGTCGCACTCGCGCGGGCGATGGTACGGGAACCCGCAGTCTTCCTGCTGGACGAGCCGCTGTCCAACCTCGACGCCAAACTACGAGCGAGCGCCCGAGACGAGCTCAAGCGATTTCAGCAGCGCGTCGGGACCACGACGATCTATGTGACGCACGACCAGTCGGAGGCGATGGGCCTCGGCGACCGGATTGCGGTGATGGAGGGGGGCCGGGTGCGGCAGCTGGCTCCGCCTGTGGAGGTGTATGACGATCCGTCGGACACATTCGTCGCGACGTTCCTTGGATCGCCACCGATGAACCTGGTACCCCGGGACGGCCATCTCGTTGGATTCCGACCCGAGCATCTGCTGCCGGAGGATGTGATTCCCTCCGAACACAAGATCCGAGTGCCGTTTACGGTGGACCGCATCGAGCATCTTTCGGGTGATCGACACCTGTACGGGACCGTGCACCGGCTTGGCGAGGAAACGCGCGTCATCACCCGCCTCCCGGCTACCGTCACGCTCCCCGTTGAGCCTGGCGAAGAGCACGCGTTCGCCGTTGCCGTGGATCGATTGCGGTTCTTCGATGCGGCCACTGGTGAACGGTCCGAGCCCGTACCGTTACGCGAGGGCTAGCGGTGGTTCAGACAACGGCAGCAAAGCCCGACACCCAGCTGGCAGCCCGAAACGGAAGGGGTCGCCGTGATGGGCGCCACCTAGGCGACCGAGAAGGGTTCCTCGCTTGGGCGATGCTGCTGCCCTCGGTCATCTACATCGCATTACTGGTCGGACTTCCGCTTCTGTTGGCCGTTGCGTTTTCGTTCAGCGATGTCACCGCTGGGGATCCCTCATTTGACTGGAACGGTCTGGCGAACTATCGACAGATCTTCGACGACCCGGTGTTCTGGCAATCGTTGCGAAACACCATCATTTTTACGGCCGGTTCGATGGTGCTCATCGTGGTGTTCGGCAAGGTGCTGGCCAACATTCTCGTTGCCGATTTCCACGGAAAATGGATCGTACGCTTCCTCGTTCTCCTGCCGTGGACCACGCCAGTGGCGCTGTCGGCGATCGCTTGGCTGTGGATGCTGGACTCGATCTTCAGCCCCATCGACTGGATGCTGCGCCAGGTCGGGCTGATCAACGGCAACATGTACTGGCTTGGCCGGCCCAATCTCGCCCTGATCTCAGTCATCGCGGTCCACGCGTGGCGGCTCATCCCGTTGGCTGCCGTCATCATGATGGCCGGGCTGGTCGCAATCCCGAACGACATCAAGGAGCAGGCCGAAGTTGATGGTGGCGGCTACTGGCGGCGGATGTTCGAGATCACGATCCCATTGATGATGCCGCTGATCGCTGTTGCGGCCTTGTTCGGCGCGATCGTGACGTTCACTGATATGACGGTCGTCTACGTACTGACCCGTGGCGGCCCGACGAACTCGACACAGGTGCTGGCGTCGTGGGCGTTCTTCCGCGGCATCGAAGGGGGCGATATCGCACAAGGCGCGGCGGTGGCGCTGTTCCTCTTCCCGCTGTTGCTCGCCGCAGCCGTTCTCATTCTCCGCGCGGTCCGTCGCATGGAGGTGATGTGACATGGCGGCCGTCGATACGTCAGTCGAAACCCATGCGTCCGTCGACACACTCCGGCGCCGCGCAATCCTTCGTCACCGACTGGCTCGTGTGGGCCTGTACCTTGCCGCCATTGCCGCCGCACTCATCTGTGCCGGTCCGTTCTTATGGTCGTTGATCACTGCGTTCAAACAAAGCCCGGACCTCTATCAGCGGGACAACAACCCGTTCCTGTACAACCTGCCCTCGACCCGGCTGCACGTGCGGTACCTGTTTCAGGAGACAGCGTTTCTCACGTTCCTCTGGAACACGCTGTGGGTGGGCCTGCTCGTGGTTGCGATTACCTTGGTGCTCAGTCTCCCCGCCGCCTACGCACTTGCCCGACTTGACCGCCCTTGGTCGGGCCCCGTGGCAATTGCAATTTTCTTCGTGTACCTCGTGCCGCCCACGTTGTTGTTCTTGTCGTTGTCGCGTCTGGTGGTTGCCGTTGGCCTGCAGGACAACACCTGGTCGCTTGTCCTCGTCTATCCGACGATCACCATCCCGGTGTCGGTGTGGCTCTTGGTCGGCTTTCTCAAGGGCATTCCGAAGGACATCGAAGAGCAGGCCATGGTGGACGGATACAGCCGATTGGGCGCCTTCGTACGAGCCGTGGTGCCACTCGTCTTTCCCGGGATCGTCGCCGTCATCGTCTTCACCTTCACGCTCACTGCGAGCGAGTTCATCTACGCGCTCGCTTTTGTGGCACCTACCGCGGAGAAGGTGATCAGTACCGGCGTACCCACAGAGCTGGTGCGCGGTGACGTCTTCTTCTGGCAGTCCCTGCAGGCAGCAACCGTCCTCGTGGCGTTCCCGATTGCGTTCGTCTTCAATCTGTTCCTGGACCGGTTCATAGCCGGTTTCACCATGCCGTTTCACCTGGCGCGTCAAAGGTTGATTTAATATCGGGTCTCGCGGATGTCGCCGTCCGATTTGCCTCGACTTGCCCCAAACTGTGCAGCGTGCCCGAGCAGAGCCCTGGCCGTGCATCCATCCGCGACCCAGATCGTTTGATCAAGTGGTTCATCGGGGTGGTGCTAGTTGGAGTGGCAGTCAATCTGCTCAGCGGTTTCCATGTGGCCCAGAAGTGGGCCTGGCTTCCGCCGGCTGTCTTTGTAGCGGGGCTGATGGTCGCCGTGCCGAGTATCGGGCTTCTGCGGCGGGCGCGTTATGCCACAAGGCGGGCGCGGGCCACGGCTTTTCTCGCCCTGACCGGCTATCTGGCGGTCGTGGTGTGGGGATCGGTGACTGGTTGGCCTCTTGCCGTGATGATCTTGTCCGTGGCCTACCTCTGGGAGGCTGGGGTGATGCTCACGTGGCCGACCCTCCGAAGTCGCGCGGATCTCGACCAAGTCGCCGTTGGGGCAGCCTTTTTGCTTGTGGGTTCGGCGTTCCTGCTGCTCGGGATCTCGAACCCGCTGGATGCATGGACGCTAAGCATGGTCGCCGGTTTGCTGGTTAAGGTCGCGTTCCTGCTGTTCGGGGTCGCGGCGCTGGTGCTCGGGGTCGGGGTCCTGGTGGATAAATGGACACTGGTTGGGGTCCCGTTCGTGCTGTTCGGGGTCGCGGCACTGCTGGCCGGTGTTGCAGCGTTCCTGGACGGATGGACACTGGTGGGGGTCGCGCTGCTGCTGGGCCCCGTCACGGCCCTGCTGCTTGGGCTCGCATTCCTGCTCGACAGATCAACACTGGTGGGTATCCCGTTCCTGGTGTGCGCGGTCGCGGCCCCCCTAGGTGGCATTGCGGCATTGCTAGCCGGATTGACACTGCTGGGGGTTGCATGCCTGCTGTTCGGAGTCGCGTTCCTGCTGGGTGGTGTCGCGGCCTTCCTGGACGGATGGACATTGGTCGGTGTCCCGTTCCTGGTGGTCGGAGTCGCGGCCCTGCTGGGTGGTGTCGCGGCCTTCCTGGACGGATGGACGTTGGTGGGGGTCCCATTACTCCTGCTCGGCATCGCGGCACCGCTGGGCGGCGTCGCGCTCCTGTACTGTCCGGAATTGCCGCGGCGACTGCTGGCGTGGCTGACCAAACGAGACGATCTGCCGCTCACGGCGGACGACCGGTAGCTCTGCTGCGTTTTGTGTGTCGTCCGCCGTGCGCCTACCGCTCCCGGACGGCGTAGGTCAGGTGCGTCACCCTCGGCGAGGGTTCCGCGCGGACCGGCTCCAGGGCCACGCGGCCCGCGTCCACGCCCTCGAACAGGCGGATTCCGGAGCCGAACAGCACGGGCGACAGCGCGATCGAGAACTCGTCGATCAGGCCGGCGTTCACGTACTCCAGGATCGTTGCGCCGCCGCCCGCGATGCGGACGTCGCGGTCGCCGGCGGCCTCGCGGGCCTGGTCGAGCGCGGTCTCGATGCCGTCGTTGACGAAGTGGAAGGTGGTCCCGCCCGGCCGCTCCCAGGGGTCACGCTTGGTGTGCGTCACGACGAAGACCGGCGTGTGGAACGGCGCCTCCTCCGGCCACGCCTGCTCGCCGGCGTCGAACATGCGCTTGCCCATGACGCTCGCACCGGTGCGCTCGAACGTCTCCCGCGCGATGTCGTTGTCGCGCCCTTCCTCGCCGCCCTCGCCGAGCTTCAGGTTCTCCCGGAAGAACCGCTGCGGGAACATCCACTGCTGCAGCTCCATCCACTGCTGCCCCATCAAGTCCTCTAGGGACTCGGGCGCGATGTAGCCGTCCAGCGACATCGACACGCTGAAGAACACCTTCCCAGCCATCAGCCCTCCGCTCCCAACCGAGCGATCTCGGTGACGTAGGCAGCCAGGTTGCTCAGGGTCTGCTGGCCGCCCTCGATCGCGTGGTACTTCTCCACCGCGTCGTCGCGCAGTTCCTTGGTGGGGAACACCGTGCGCATCTCGATCCGGGTCGCCGCACCGTCGGGCGCGAACGTCAGGACCGACTCGAAGGCGTTCGGGTCGCCGCGGGACTCACCGTGCAGCAGCGCGATCCGCTCCGGCGGCGCGATCTCGGTCCAGGAGATCCACTCGGTGTAGTCCGTCCCGTCCGGTCCGTGCATCACGAAGTCCCACTCCCCGCCGACGCGGAACTCGAACGACTGCGTGGTGGTGGTGAACCCCTCCGGTCCCCACCACCGCGACAGATGCCGGACCGCGGTGAACGCCTCGAACACCAGTTCCCGGGGGGCGTCGATGTCCCGGGAGATGACGATCTCGCGGTCGGCCGTCGCGGACTGCGCCGGCGCTCCTCGTCCCGTCGCGCTCATCAGCTCTCCTCCTGCCTTGCCTGCTTGAGGTCCTGCACGTACGCGTCCAGCCGGTCGAAACTCTCGTTCCAGAACCGCTCGAACCCGCCGGTCCACTCGTGGACCGGCCGCAGCCCGCGGGCGTCAACGCCGTACAGGCGCTGCTTGCCTGCCTTGCGGTCCCGCACCAGCCCGACCTCCCGGAGCACCCGCAGGTGTTTGGACGCGCGCGGCTGCGTCATCCCCAGCTCCCGGGCCAACTCGGTCACCGGCCGCTCACCCGCCCGCAGCAGCACCAGGATCTCCCGGCGCTGCGGCTCGGCGATCGCGTTGAAGGCGTCCGACGTCGTCGCTGCCCGTGCCATGCCCGCCATCATATGCCCATATCGGCATGCGTCAAGTCGAGATGAATCAGGCGGGTCTTGTCAGATGACGATCGTGACCCTTGTCATCAAAGTGTTGCTCCTATGGCTGTAAAGGGGTTCCGCCGTTTGTGATTGTGTGCCGGTGCTCGGCGCGGTCAAGATCGTTCGTCCGGTGGGGCGCTGCATCTTGACCGCGCCTGCGCTCCGGCTGGATGGCCTAGGCGCGGAACCGGTGGGGTTATGCGGCCGCCAGCCAGGTTCGGTAGGTGGTGGTGAGTTGGTCGTCGCGTCGGAGTCCGCGTTCGAGAGTGGAGATGGTGGCGGGCCAGACGCCGAAGTGGTTGGCCACGGCGGTGAGGGTGATGCCTTTGGCTTGGCGGGCTGGTCGTAGGTCGTCCCATCGGGGCACCGGGCAGGGACGGGTGAGGTGACGGTAGATCTCCCGGCAGATGGCCCGTTTCAGGATGCGCAGGATCTCTTTGTTGGACCGGCCGCGGTCGAGCTGGCGAGATATGTAGGCGCGGGTGGTGGGGTCGTGAGACATCCGCACCAGCGCGATGGTGTGCACGGCATGGTTGGCTCGCCGGTCCCCGCCCCGGGACAGCCGGTAGCGGCGGGTCTTGCCGGAGGACGCCGGGACCGGGGCGACACCGCAGAGGGCGGCGAAGGAGGCTTCGCTGACCAGCCGGTCGGAGTTGTTCCCGGCGGTGATCAACAACTGGGCGGCGACATCGGGCCCGACCCCGAATGCGGCCCGGAGCGCCGGGTTGAGCGTGGTAACCAGCGGGTCGATCCGGGCGGTCAAAGTCGTGATCTGCCGGCCGAGGTCGCGGTGCCGCTCGGCCAGCATGGTGAGCGCGAGCATGGTGTCGGCGATGATCGGGTCGGCGTAGAAGCCGCGGCAGCGGTGCAGCGCGGACACCCGCTGCTCAGTGGTCAGGCCGCGGAACTTGGCCCGGATCGGATCCGGCGCCATGACCAGCAGCGAGTTGATCTGGTTGCCGGCCGCGGTGCGGGCCTTGACCGCGGAGCGGCGGGCCGCCTGCAGAGCCCGCAGCCCGTCCACCGCCGGGTCTTTCACCGGGCTGCTGCGCTCGGCCAGCACCGCCCGGGCGGCGTGGTAGGCATCCAACCGGTCGGATTTACCGGCTCGGCGTCGGGCCGACCTGGTCGGCCGTTCCACCTCAACGACCGCAATCCCGGTCGCGATCAGGGCCCGGGTGATCCCGGCGCCGTAACCGGCGGCACCCTCGACTCCGATCCGAAGCACCGCACCGCAACCGGTGAGGAACCTCACCGCACCCCGGTAGCCCCGCATCGTGGTGGGGAACTCGGCGTCGCCGATCACCTTCCCGGATGCGGTGATCGCGGCGACATGGATGGTGTCGGCGTGCGGATCGACCCCGCCGACGACCTGGACAGCTGCTGCCATGATGGAACCAACCTCTCTGTGCTGAACGGACAGGTGAGGCGTCGGGCCGGCGCGGGCGGACAGGACATCGATGAGGCGCTTGCCAAGCTCTTATTAGGTCACCCCCCACCGGTCCGGCGCCGTCCCCACGGGCCGGACGGAACAATCGGCAGACAACCTGACGGCGTCAGTCAGTGCATGGGTCACGGCCCGCAGGAACGTCCGTTTCAGTATCGATGTCAGCTTGCCGTTCTAATATGAACGTGTGTTCGATAGTCAGGACGTCGGGGCCGATGCCGCGACCACACTGTCGCTGGTATCGCGGGCTCACCACCAGGTGCTGGAGCACGAGTGCGCCCTGATCGAGCTCGCCGCGCATTGGGCGGATCTGCACCACCCCGACAGCCAGCCGTCGCCCGCGAAACCGTTGCCCGGCACTGAACAGGGGCGGCAGCTAGGCGGGCAAGGCACCCCCGAGGTTTTGGAGTTCGCCGCCGCCGAGCTTGGGGCGCAAATGGAGACCACTGTCGGGTCCGGCCGCGCTTTGATCGCCGATGCCTTGGACTTGAGGCACCGGCTGCCTGAGCTGTGGCAGCTGATCTGCCTCGGTCGCGTGGCATCGTGGCGTGCCCGAAAGGTTGCCCAAGCCACCAGGCATCTAAGCCGGGACTCCGCGATGCACGTCGACGCCGCGGTAGCGGCGCTGATCTGCACACTGCCGTGGCACAGGTTCGAAACACTGCTCACCGCCAAGATCATCGAAGCCGATCCGCGGGCAGCAGAGGAACGGGCCAAGATCTGGGAAGCCGAACGGTTCGTACGGGCAGGTCGCACGGGGCAGTCCGGCTTGAAGCTGCTCATCGCCAGAGCCAATGCCGGGGATGTTATCTGGTTCATGGCCACCCTCAACCGGATCGCAGAAATTCTGCGGCTGCAAGGTGATCTGGAGCCAGCTGATGTACGCCGATCCAAAGCGATCGGCATCTTGGCCCAGCCGGCACTGGCGCTGCAACTGCTCTGGGATTTCCGAAACGAACAGCGTCCAGCCGCCGAACCTCAGCAGCCCTGCGAGCCGATCGACAATGAACCGAATCCGCCTTTCGAATCGTCCGCGGCTCCGCCACCAGCAGAACCAGCCTCGGCCGCCAACTTGGCAGACACCGAGTCGCGGCAGGAGGCGCCCGCTTCGGCGTTGATCGTCCGGCCGTCCGGGGTCGATCAGCGCAAGCTGCGGCCCCAGGTCCTGTTGCATATCCATCTCAGCCACGAGGCGCTGCTGGCCGCCACCCCACACGTGACAGCACTAGGCGGCGGAGTCGGTCGGCTCGAAGGTGTAGGACCAGTCACTCTCGGACACGTGCGCCGGTTCCTCGCCGACACTGAGTGCGACGTACAGCTGCAACCAGTCATCGACCCCCAAGACGCCACTCCGGTCGACGGCTACGAGATACCGCGACGAATCCGCGAGGCCATGTTCCTCCGCATGCCAGCCAGTTGCTTCCCCTACGCCGCCGGCAGCCACCGCATGGACCTTGACCACACAGAGCCCTATCTGCCGCCCGCCCGCGGCGGACCGCCCGGCCAAACCGGAGTACACAACCTCGGTCCGATGGCACGCCTCGAACATCGCATCAAGACGCACAGTCGATGGCGGGTACGACAACCTGAACCCGGCTTCTGGATATGGCGATCACCGCACCACGCCTACTACTTGGTCAGCAACGCCGGAACCCAATACCTCGGCAACGGGCTTTTTGCGCGAGCGATCTGGCGGGTGGCTGCGCCAGCTAGACAGCAGACCATCACCGCTGCCTAAGTCGACAAGGCCGCCGCTCCCTGTACGGGTTGTGCATCCGGCGCTAATGGCGTCATCCCGAGGGGGCTGATTGGCTCTAGCTTGCTGGGTGGGACGATGCTGCAGAGATTCGTCAGCTCGGCGGTGGGAAGCAGGGGGAGATCGTGAACCAAGGCGCATCAGCCGCTGCACCGTCAAAATCGTTGCGGCGCGTACTCGCTCCGTTGGCTCTCGCGCAGTTCATCTGCAGCTTTGCCGGCTCGAATATGAACGTGATGATCACCGACATCAGCGAAGACCTGGACACCACGGTTCAGGGTGTTCAGATCGCGATCACTCTCTTTTTATTGGTGATGGCGGCGCTGATGATCCCCGGCGGGAAGCTCACCGACCGCTACGGCCGCAAGCGCTGCTTCATTGTCGGCCTCATTGTGTACGGCGTCGGCGCCTTGATCAGTGCGGTGTCACCCGGCCTGGGTGTGCTTATTCTCGGGAACTCCATCCTGGAGGGGATTGGCACTGCGCTGCTGATCCCGCCGGTCTACATCCTCGCAACACTGCTGTTCACCGGGATGACGTCGCGAGCCCGTGCCTTTGGCGTCATTAGCGCCTTGGGAGGCATCGGCGCTGCAGCTGGCCCGCTGATCGGCGGCCTCATCACTTCTGCGATCAGCTGGCGGGCGGCCTTCATCTTCCAGGCCCTCATCGTCGCTGTAATCGTTTTCTTGAGCCGGAAGATCGTCGATCCGCTACCGCCCGACCCGAGCAGCTCGTTCGACACCGGCGGCGCTGTCCTCTCGGCCGTCGGCCTCGTGCTCGTGGTCACGGGCATCCTTGCGGCAGATAACAATCTCTGGCTTATGTTGATCTTGATTGTCGCCGGCGCTCTCGTCCTCCTATTGTTCTTTCGATCAGTGCGCGCCAAGGAGAAGGCCGGCAAGGAGCCGCTGCTTTCCACGAGCCTCTTCCGCAATCGCACGTCAAATCTCGGGCTGGTGACCCAAAACACGCAATGGCTCATGCTGATGGGCACCTCGTTCGTGGTGTCGGCCTATCTGCAGGTTGTTCGGGGCTACAACGCAATTCAGACTGGCGTCATCTTCACTGCCGCGACGCTCGGCCTGCTGGCCTCCTCGCTCGCAGCGGAGCGTCTGGCCAAGCGGCGTGCACAGCGGACCCTCATCCTGGCCGGATTCGTTCTCACGATCGCAGGCATCGGCGTACTGCTTTTATTGGTGAGCCGTTCTCAGACGACAGCGTGGGCATTCGCGCCAGGCCTGCTCCTCATTGGATTGGGGCTCGGCGCCATGCTCACGCCATCGGTCAACATTGTGCAGTCGAGCTTCCCCGAGAGTCAGCAAGGCGAGATCTCCGGTTTGTCTCGCAGCGTGTCCAACCTCGGTTCATGTCTTGGAACCGCCGTCGCCGGCACCATCCTTGTTGCCGGCATCACCGCGACACCAGGTCGCGCATACGCGCTTGCAATGACTGCGCTAGCAGTGGTTGGTGTCATTGGACTGGTTGCCGCGGTGCGCCTGCCGACAGAGCTCCAGTCGGCCACTGCCCACGATGCCGCGCAGCAAAGTGGTCCTGGCGGCCGAATCACTCCTCGCGAGTGAAGCGACTCCGTCGGCCTGCCGTGGGCGGGGACCCTCCTCTACGACGCCGCAGCCCGGTTACCCTGCGGTGTTGGCTGGCTCAGGTACGTGGCGAGCGCCCAGATAACCAGGACGTCAATACCTATAAGCAGGAGCGCCCACCAGGGCGTGTACGGCAACCAGACGAAGTTGAGAATCGCTGATACCACCGCGACGATTATGCCTGCGACGCGGGCCCACGTCGCGCCTCTCAGCAGGAAGATGCCGATTGCCAGCAACGCAAGGCCGACCAGAAGGTGTAGCCAGCCCCAAAGAGTGAGGTCAAAGGCGTAAATGTAGTTCGGCAGGGCGACGAGCCACTGGTCGTGCACAATTCCGGCCAGGCCCTCGACGGCCTGGAAGGCCCCGGCGACGATCATGATCACGCCGGCAAAAACGGCGATGCCATGGGCCCAGGGACTGACACTCTGGGTGCCGGCCATAGGTGTCTGGGTGTCTGCCATTGGTGTCTTGCCTCCAATTCTGCTTTATTCTGACTCGACGACAGGTGAACGGTACGTCGCACCGGTCGTCGGTTGATCACCCTCCAAGGGTGAATGAATAAGCGCACACTAGCGAGAAAATGCCGGCGTCGCGGCGTTCCTGAAGAGCAGCCAACGATCGCCAAACTGAATGTGAGGCTCCGTGACCGATGGCGAGCGTCTGACTCCCATCGACGAAGCGCCGATGAACCGACGGCTCGCCGTCTTGTTGGCGATGGCGATGTTCGTGCTCGTCGTCGACACCTCGATCATGAACGTGTCGATCTCATCGGTCGTTCGGGATCTCGAGACAACCGTGAGCGGCGTCCAGTCGGCCATCGCACTCGAAGCCCTCGTTTCTGCCGCGTTCATCCTGATCGGTAGCAAAGTCGGCGATCTCATCGGACGCAAGCGAGCGTACGTGCTCGGCCTGCTGGGATACGCCATTGGCGCGACCGCGATGACGCTCGCGCAGAACCTGCTCGCGATCATCGTCTTCTGGGCCATCATCGGCGGCATCGGTGCTTCGCTGCTGCTTCCCGCGATGCAGTCACTCATCCATGGAAACTTCCAGGGAGCGGCCCAGAAGCGTGTCTATGCACTCGTCGGTGCAGCGGCTGCAATAGCGGCCGCCGTCGGACCCTTGCTTGGCGGGTTCATTACCACCTACCTCTCCTGGCGAATCGCTTTTCTACTCGAGGTAGTGGTCATCGGTGTAGTGCTCTCCGGCATCAAGCTGGTGCACGACGTGCCTTATACGGGCAGCCGAGAGGTAGATGTCGTGGGTGCGCTCCTGTCCATCATCGGTATGGGCGGCGTCGTGCTCGGGATTCTCGTCTGGCAGGAGGGCGGAGAGTATGTGCTGGCGATTCTGGTCAGCGGCGCAATCGCGCTCGTTGGTTTCGGCTCCTGGCTTGTCCGTCGCAAGCGGCGAAGTAAAGCCGCGTTGATCGATCCGGATCTCTTCCGGTCCAAGCACTTTCAACTGGGGATCACTCAGCAGATGCTGCAGCAGATCGCCCTCGGCGGGGCCATGATCGCCTTGCCGATCTACCTGCAGATGGTGTTGGAGTACAACGCGATGCAGGCGGGCTTGTCTATCGCCCCGCTCTCGCTCAGCATGTTCGCTGTCGCGCTGCTTGCGGGAAGGAGGGCCGGCGCGCGGCGACCAAGCACCATCGTCCGCGTGGGCTTTCTGCTGCTTGCCCTCGGCATGGGATTGCTGATCCCCCTTGTGCCCCGAGTCGACTCCGGCTGGTACCTATTGGGTCCACTCGTGGTTGCCGGGTCGGGCTTGGGCCTGCTCGTCTCTCAACTCAACAACTACACGCTGGCGCCGATCTCGGAAGAGAGGGTCAGCGAGGCCGCCGGTGTCAACTCGGCCGCGGGATCCTTCGGGTTGTCCTTCGGACTGGCATTCTCCGGCGCAATCATGTTGGCAACACTCGCTTTCTCCTTCACCAACCTGGCCCAGGAGAGCACCGTCCTGCCGCCGTCCGACAAGGAGCGGGTCGCTGTGGCTCTCGAGGAGGATGCCGAGGTGATGAGCAATACCCAGCTGATCGAGCTCCTCGAGGACGAGCCTCCTCAGATCCAGGCTGAGGTTATCCGCATCAATAACGAGGCTCGGCCGTTGGCACTTCAAGTGGCTCTGCTGGTCCCGATCCTCGCTGGCCTGCTCGGCCTGCTCAATTCGTTCCGGATGAGCCGTTTACCCGACGTGGCCCCATCATCAGCTGCCGAGGGAATGTCCATCGGCTAGTGACGCGTCAGCAGCAGGGGGAAGAGGCCGCATGACCTTCGTGGAAGTCATCGACTTTGTCGCGAAGTGCCTGGAAGGCGCTGGCGTTGCCGTGATCGTCATTGGTGCGCTGGTCGCGACGGTGCTGGCAATTCTCCGCCTGACCCGGCGAGAACCCGCCTACGACCAGTTCCGCGCGGAACTGGGGCGATCCATCCTGATTGGCCTGGAGTTCCTTGTCGCCGGAGATATTTGCCGCACTGTCGCCGTCACGCCAACATTAGAAAATGTCGCGATATTGGGATTGATTGTGTTTGTGCGTACCTTCCTTAGTTTCTCACTACAGCTCGAGATCACCGGAAGATGGCCCTGGCAGAGCGCGCCTCCAGCGATCTCCACTCACCACTGACAGTGCTGAGCGGAGATCGCTCGCTTGAGGCCGTGGGTCACATAGGCAAAGCCTCGTACACCTCAACGCTGCCGCCAGACTGCAGGACCGGACATCCGTCAGCCTTCTGTGCAGCTTCGGTCAAAGATTCAGCGTTGACGATCGTGTAACCGCCCAGCTTGGACGCGCCACCTTCGCTAGTCCCGTCAGCGGTGACCGTCGAGCTGGCGCTGAACGCGTTGCCCATGTCGACCACCGAGTCGCCGAGCGAGCCGAACCAGGAGGTCCAGACCCGCATTGATTCTTCCTGAGCTTCCGGGGTCTCCGCCATCTGTCCGCCGCTGTACAGGTACAGGAACTTGGCCATCATGTCCTCCTCTATGTAGTCGGCCCGCCTTTGCGGGCCGACGATGAATGGCATCACCTGTACGACGGATGTGCCCCACCAAAATCGACAGCCAGAGGACAATCAAAAAGACCGTGACCAGCCTCATCAGCCGCATCAGCACGTCAGCCGCGAACGGCCCCGAGGCGTCGAATGGAAATCACCCCCTGAGAGTGAGGCGATGGGCAGCGATGCCCGGAATGCTGTCCGGTGGATCGCCTTCATCTCAATGCAGCCGGCGATTTCACGAAGAGAGAGGAAGTACTCCGTATGGCGACACTGACCGCATGGGCCTTTCCTGGCGTCGACGATGCCGAAAATGCGTCCCAGAGGTTGCAGCAGCTGCAGGCTCAGGAACTGATCAAGATCGAGGACGCTGCGGTCGTCTCCTGGGAACCAGGGCAAGAAGAAGCCCAAGACCAAGCAGCTCAGCAACATGACCGCGACGGGCGCGCTCGGCGGCACGTTCTGGGGCATGCTCTTCGGGTTGATCTTCTTCGTGCCGCTACTGGGGGCCGCAATCGGGGCTGGCATTGGTGCGTTGGCAGGCTCAATGAGCGATGTCGGCATCGATGACAGCTTTATCGACGGCGTGAAGCAGCGAGTCACGCCCGGCACGTCAGCGCTCTTCGTGCTCAGCTCAGATGCTGTCATTGACCGGATCAAGGACGTCTTCAAAGACTCCCAAGCAGAGCTGATCGCCAGCAACCTTTCCGCCGAGCAAGAGGCCAAACTGCGCGACGTCTTCGCAGACGAGTGATCTCAGCCACCGAGATGTTCGCAGGATGAACGAAGGGGACGCCGGGGACGCGGGCGAGAGCTATGAAGGTGACGCGTCGCCCTTCCAGCGCCCGGCCCGCCGTCCCCTCCTCCAGCGGCTAGTCCCGGTTAGCGCACACATACGCAGCTACCGAGGCGGGACCTTGCGCCGGGACCTTTTGGCTGGCGCGACTGTAGCCGCCCTGGCAGTGCCAGCCGCGCTGGCGTATTCAGAGATCGCTGGCTTGTCACCTGTCATCGGGCTCTATTCACTGCTGCTGCCCGCGGTTGCCTACACCCTGCTCGGTTCTTCGCGGCAGTTGAGCATCGGGCCGGACGGGGCTATTTCCGCTCTCGTCGGAGCAGCGGTGATTCCGCTGGTCGCGGATCCGGAGCAACGCGCGTCCCTCGCCGCACTGCTCGCCCTCCTCGTGGGCGGCGCGTTCCTTGGGGCTTGGGTGGCACGGTTGGGCTGGATCGCGGACTACTTCTCACGACCCGTGCTCATCGGCTACCTCCATGGTGTCGCTGTGGTGCTGATCGTCGGCCAGCTCGGGAAGATGCTGGGCCTGAGCATCAACGCTGAGACACCACCCGGCCAACTCATCGAAGTGATCCGCGAGATCACCGATCTCAGCTGGTCAACTCTCGCAGTTGCGTTGGTGTCCCTGGCCCTATTGCTGTTGGCCCGCCGGCTCTCGCCGAAGCTTCCAGGCGCACTTATCGTCGTCATCTTGGCCATCGTCGTATCGGCTGTCGTAGGCCTAACCGACAAGGGCGTTGCCGTAGTCGGCCATATTCCCTCCGGCCTCCCAAGTATCGAACTGCCTGATCTGCGGCCGAAAGACATTTTCTCCCTGCTTCCGGCGGCACTTGGCATCTTTTTCGTCGGATTCGCCAGCCAGATCCTTGCCGCCCGATCCTTCGCCGGCCGCCATGGGCAGCACATCCACGCAAACACGGAATTGGTCGCCATGGGCGCGGCTAATCTGGTCGCCGGGATTAGCCAGGGAATGCCTATCGGCGCTAGCGATTCACGTACGGCCGTCAACGATCAGATGGGCGCCCGCACTCAGGTCTCTGGACTCTTGGCGGCGGCCGTCATTGCGCTGGTTCTGCTGTTCCTTACCGGGCCCATCCAATACCTGCCGAAAGCGACCCTCGGCGCTGTCATCGTGGTCGCCGCTCTCGGGCTTGTCGAACTTGACGCGTGGCGTGGAATCGCCCGTGTCAGTCGGGTGGAGCTTGCGATCGCAACCATCACCATGGTTGGGGTCATCGCTGTTGGTGTCCTACAGGCGTTGTTGCTGGCCGTAGCCCTCTCGGTCGTGGACGCGGTCCGCCGCAGCGCCGATCCGCACGACGCCGTTCTGGGTTATGTAGAGCGCATGGACCGCTACGCCGATGTGCGCGTCCATCCCTCGGCGCGGATCGTCCCTGGAGTGCTGGTCTACCGGCTCGATGACCGGCTCTTCTTCGCCAACACCAACTACGTCGAGGGTCGTATCCGGGAGGCCGTTGCCGGCGCGCCAGCTCCCGTACATTGGCTGGTTTTCGACGCAGAGGCGCTTAACCATGTTGATGCTACCGGCGTCCGCATGCTGGCGGAGATGATCGAGTCGCTGCGTAAGGAATCAATCACGTTTGTCTTTGCCCGGCTGCACAGCCCTATCCAGGAGCATCTCGCAGACGCCGGAGTCCTTGATCTCGTCGGTGAAGAGCACGTCTACCCCACCGTGCATGCGGCCGTTCAGGACGCTCCGGCCCAGACCTGACCCCACTTCCCGGGGGCTGTCCGTTACAACTCACCCGTATGGGGTGATGCACCGTCATCGGTCTGGAACCCATACTGCTGAATGCGGGCTGAGCTCGTCGAAGTCCGCGCATTCGCCCTTCGACACGCTCAGGGCGCATAGCAGCTGTCGAGGACAGCAGCCCAGTCGAGAGATCAAAGGAGATGTGATGGCGGTCGACACGTTCGTGGCGTACGTCGGGGTGTACCCCAGCGTTGAGGACGCTGAATCGGATTACGAGTTGGTCAAGGAGCTGCACACCAAAGCCAATATGCTCGACGCCTACGACGCCGCGGTGATCGAAAAGCGAGATAACGGGAAGGTGCGCATCACCAAGAAGCATGAAACCCCAACTCGGGTTGGCGGCGTGCTCGGTGGTGGTGTTGGCCTGGCAACTGGGCTTGTTGTGGCTCTGTTTCCGTTCGCCGCTATCGGCGGTGGGCTGCTGGCGGCCACGGCCGCCGGCGGGGCCGTACTCGGCGCGGTGGCCGGACACGCAGCGGCTGGGATGAGCCGCCATGACCTGAAGGAACTGGGCGAATACCTGGATGAGGGGCAGGCAGGTCTTGTCGTCGTCGGTGTCATGGAGATGGCAGACGACATCAAGGAGTCAATGCCCAAGGCCGACAAGGTCGAGACCAAGGAGATCAAGGCCGACGCCGAAGAGATCGAACAGGACGCCAAGGCTGCCGGTGGGGAGCAGGCTGCCGAGGAGGCCGACACCGAAGACTGAGAGGTTTGTCCAGGGTTCACCCGTTATGGGTGATGACCGCATCCATCTCTATCGGAGATGGTGCCATCGTGACCCCGACTAGAACGGCAGCCCTGTGACGGACGATACCGCCCTGACTCCGGAGGAGCGGGCCGAGCTTGAGCGGCTTCGTGCCGAGGTAGCGGAGCTGCGTTCACAAGTCGCCGCCGCGCCCGTTGCCGTCGAACCACCCCCCGTGGCTCCCCCTCCGCGGCCACGGCGGCAGCGGTGGCGTTCGGTCGTGGCGACACTTGCTCATCGTGATCGGCTGCATACTGGCGCCGATCTCTGTGGTGGCTGTTTGGACAAAGAACTTAGTCACCGATACCGATCGTTACGTGGCCACCGTCGCACCGCTGGCCAGCGATCCGGCGATCCAGAGCGCCATCGCGGACAGGATCACCGCCGAGATCTTCACAAAGCTGGACGTGACGGGTATCACCAACCAGGCAGTTGACGCGCTCGCTGAGCGCGGGTTGCCTCCGCTCGTCGCAACTCAGCTGCACGCGTTGTCTGAGCCGTTGTCTAACGGAGTCGAGAGCTTCGTTCGAACCGAGGTTGGGAAGGTGGTGGCCAGCGAAGCGTTCGCCAACGCCTGGACCACTGCTAACCGGACGGCCCACCAGGCGCTGGTCGCCGCCCTGACTGGCGAGACCCGGGAAGGGATCACGATTGAGAACGACACTGTCAGCATCAACCTTGGTCCGATCATCCAGGAGGTCAAGCAGAGGCTGATCGACAGAGGATTTGGACTAGCGAGTCGCATCCCGAACGTCAATCCCTCATTCGTTCTTGTCCAATCCGACTACATCGCCAAGGCTCGCGGTGCTTTCAATCTGCTCAATGCGATTGGAAACTGGCTTCCCGTGGTGGCACTGTTCTTCCTGGCGATCGGTATCTATGTCGCCAAAGGCCATCGTCGAGCGCTCGTCGGTGTCGGACTGGGCCTTGCTGGCGGAATGCTAGTACTTGGTCTCGGGCTCGCCCTTTTCCGTACGATCTACCTCGACGCGCTTCCGCTGGGCGTATTGACTCGGGATGCCGCAGCCGTTTTCTACGACACGCTCGTACGGTTCCTGCGACTGGGCCTACGTTCGGTGCTGGTCTTTGGACTTATCATCGCTCTGGCCGGATTCCTCACCGGCCGCTCCATCACCGCCGTCCGGGCCCGGGCCGGGCTCACCAAGGGTATTGGCTGGCTGCGGGGCGGTGCCGAACAGGCTGGCTTCCGCACTGGCCCGGTTGGCGCCTGGGTCTACACGTACAAAAGGGTGTTGTGGATCGCTGTGATTGCGATAGCAGCGCTGGTGTTGGTCTTCTGGGATCAGCCGACCGGGAGGGTCATCGTCGGCATAACGCTGGGAGTCTTGGTCGCATTGGTGATCATCGAGTTCCTCGGTAGACCTCCCGGCCCAGCAGCTCCGGAGCTATCTGAGCCAGAGCCCCCCGTTGGTGCCGATCTCGACGATGTCTCCGCGACCGCCTCGGTCACTAGCTCCCCGACCGCCTCGGTCACCAGCTCACCGACTGACGATGCAACGGAAACCAACGTGCGTGGTTGAGGTGTCTCCGGACTGAGGTGCTCATCCGCCGGGCGGCATTACGCAAGATCACCCCTGAAGAGTGATGCTGATGCGGTCGATCAGGAGCAGTGTGCCGGTATCTGATGATTGGGTCGCGAGTCAATGTGTGGAGGCGGGATGTCCATCGCTATCTGGGCCGTGGCCAGCAGCGGCCAAGCGGCCACCTCACGGCCATGACGAAAGGCGCTGAGCGCCTCACCTATGAGATCCGCGTACGCGGAGAGTTGACTGATGCCCTCATTGCTGCACTCAAAGCTCTTAGCCTGCATATAGAACAGACGGAGAGCGGCACGATCCTGATAGGGGCCTTTCGGGACCAGGCTGAGCTTCATGGTGCTCTGCAGGACATGCAAGATTTTGGCGTCGAGCTGGTAGAAGTCCGCCAAAGATGACGCTGGACGAGGTGCGGCGGGTCTCTTAGCATAAGCTGTGGCGCGTTATCAATGGATTGACCCATCCGACACATCGCGGAGGTAAAGTCGGTGGCTCGCGCCAGGAACGACCTACTAACCTCACGCGAATGGCCTTCAGCGGAAGGATCGCAATTTCTCAAGACGGCGTTATCCCTCGTCGAAGGCTGCTGCAGTTCGGAAGAAGCGCTTCGGAACCCATAACGCTTGTCTCAGCTCCCGCAGGTTATGGCAAGACGACGCTGCTGCAGCAATGGGCTCCACACACAGGCGGCCCAATAGTTTGGCTGGACCCGGCGGAGAACGATAGCTGGCGGCTTTGGCATCAGATCACCGATGCCCTAAGTCTCCGGGCCGTTACGTTGATCATCGACGACGTACATCTCCTGGAGGGTAGCCGGAGCACCTGGCTGTTGAAAGATGCGCTACACCTAGCCGATGAAAAGCGGCACATTGTTCTCGCGACGCGGCGTGATCCGATACTTGCGCTCCACGCGGCCAGGTTGGCCGGCAAAGTGTGGGAAATCAGAGCTGATGACTTAGCCTTCGACGAGGACGAGACCCGCTTGTTCCTCGCCGCCAACGACATCGCCGTCAGTTCAGAGCAAGCACATGCGCTTTGGCTGCACACAGAGGGGTGGCCGGCTGGGCTCAGGCTGTCCACGACGCCCCTGTCCCACGGAGCCCGTTCCGACGACGCTCTCAGCACTCTGTTGCACGGCGATACCGCATTGGGCAGTTACCTGATGGGTCAGGCTCTCAGCTATACGGCCGACGACGTTCGCGGGTTTCTGCTCCAAACATCGGTGAGCGAGTTCCTCGACGTCGAGTTGGCTCAGGAACTCACCGGCCGCTCCGATGCGGCCCTGCTACTCGAGCGAATACATTCGCAGCCGGGTTTTCTGCATCGACTCACCGGTGGGCGATGGCCCTACCGTTACCATCCGATGTTTCGTGCGCTGCTGCTTGCCGAGCTGATGCAGTCCTCGCCTGACGAGGTTCAGCGACTGTCTGCTCGCGCGGCGGCATGGTTTTCCAAGCAAGGTGAACACATCCGCGCAGCCCCTCTTGCCTTACAAGGTCAGTCGTGGGAGGTGCTTGGCGAAGCGGTGCTGGCCGGATCGTGCGTGGCGCTGGCGACAGGGGACTGGGCTTGGGTTCGGACCGAGTTCGGCCGACTCCCGCTGTCCCGTCGCGAGGGCGATCTCAGCATGCTGCTGTCATCAGTCATGATCAGCATTGGCACCGGCGCCCGCATGGAAGCCATTGCGGTGTTGTCGGCGATCTTGGACGGTAGGCCGCATCCTCGGACGCGACAGCAGGCCGACGTACTTCGGTTCTTACGAGCCTGGTGGTTCGCCGAGCGAGGTCAGCCAGAACTGGCGGTCCGGATCCTGGAGATCGATCCGCATTACGACCCGACATCTAGTTCCACAGCTGCATCGCACGCGTTGAGGTCCAAATGGCATGAACTGCACGCCGCATGCCTTCTCCTCGAAGGGCCATCCAGCACGGCAGCTGGCGATGCTGAATGAGTCCAATGCGTCCAGCGCTATGACGTACACGGCCTTACAACTTGGCGCACTTGAGATCCGAGCATGGGACGCAATCGTTGCCGGGGACCTCCACGCTGCCCACCTGCAGCTCGATCGTGCTGATGCATTTCTTGATAGTGCGAGCGATCCGGGAAGTCTCAATCAAGGGGCAACGATCCAGACGGCGCAGCGATGGCTTGAGATGGAGACAGAGAGCCAATTGACGAGGCCGCCTGATCACCTGGAAGCCAGCCCCGCGCGATCTGCGTTTCCCCATCCGATCGCCCAGGCGCTGGAAACCATTACAGATGCGCGCATGCGCCTGATCCGAGACAACGACGCGTTCGGTTGCGCATTGATGCTGGATGAGCTGGCGGTGACGAATCCCCAGGTCCAACGATGGTGGACCACTGGGTCCTTGTGGTCAATCGCTCGGATCGAGGCCCATCTTGCGTCAGGCGAAGTCTCAGAAGCGCTCGACGTGACACTGGTTGCATCCCCGGCGAACAGGTTTGACGATGGCACCCGGAACCAGTCATACCTGCGTGCCTGGGTGATGCAGCGTGCGGCATTGGAGTCTCCGGCGAACCAGGTCAGCTCCGATCTGGATCGGTTGATCAACAATCTGCCCCTTGAGTCGGCATTGCTTCGCGGCCGGTCCGAGGCACTACGAGTGCGAGTGCTGTTGGGTGCTGCGAGTCTGGCCCTGCGTGACGGCAAACCTGACCAGGCCTCGCACTATCTTCGGTTCGCCTTACACAGCACCGAGATGCATGGCTGGCGGCGCCCGTACGGCGAGATTGCGGCGGCGATCATGCCAGTGCTCGACGCCGAGCGGCGGCGGATCACTGCGTACGGAGAGCAGGTGGTCGAGCTACTTGCCTATCTGCGGGGGCAGCCGGTTTCCGGAGTTCGGCTGACCGATCCGCTCTCAGAACGGGAATTGGAGATCCTGCAGTACCTACCGACACCGCTGGACCAGCGGGAGCTCTGCTCCGCTCTGTTTATCTCCAGGAATACGTTGAAGACCCACCTGCGCTCGACGTACCGCAAGCTTGGGGTGCAGACACGTCGGGAGGCGGTCCTCCAGGCGGAGCGGCTCGGAATCCTCTAATGCTGCCTGGAGCTTTAGCGTCGCGTTCTCGCGCGGGCTCGACAGCATCGGATTGCGTTGCTGGCGCCACGACAGCTGATTCTTTTCCCTCCTCCGGTTCCTTCCCAGGTTTTTCGCTGGACAAGAGGGGTGACACCCATGTCTGTTCAGGATCGACATCGACAAGCATGGCCTTGATCAACAGGCTCAGCGGAATGGCAAGAAATGCTCCAGAAGCGCCGAGAATCGTGGCCCAGACGATCAAGGACAAGAAGCTGAGAGTGGCCGAGAGTCCGACGGTTACGCCGACCACCCGAGGTTGAATGATGGTTTGGATGACAAAGTTCAATACGCAGTAGACCGACGACCACGATAATCGCGGTCACGACGTCTTTATCGAGCAGCGCGATTATTGTGGGTGGCACCAACCCGATGATGAAGCCGATATTGGGGATGTAGTTGGTAATAAATGCCAACAGTGCCCAGAGCCAGGCATAACGGATGTCGAGAATCCAGAGCGCTATCAAGTCGCAGAATGCGACAATCAGGCCGAAAACCGTTGCTACCGCGAGATATTGCCGGGTGCCACGAGCGAACCGGTCAAATACCTGGGCGAGCCGCCGACCGTGCACGGGGGCGCGTTTCAGCTTGGAGGCGAAGTCTCCCGCGTCGACGACTGTGAAGAACAGCAGCACGATGAGGAAGAAGACGTCGCTCAATACGCCTGCGAGGCCGCCGAGCAGGCTGCTCGCAACCCCAACCAGTCTGCTTGGGCTGAGCTCGTTCACAAAGTCTTGGAGCTGCTCCTGGCTGACACCGACTGACTGGAGGGCTTGACTGGCCTGCTGCAAGAAGGCCTGGAATTGTGGGCCATAACTCTGCAGCAGCGACGCGAACTGGACGCCGGCGATGACCAGAATCGCAAAGAGACCGAAAACGATCGCGTAGACGGCGACGAGACTGAGGATCATGCCCAGCCAGGCCGGTAAGTGGAAACGGGCGGCCAGGCGGTGTATCGGGTGGACGGCGATTGAGAGCACCAGTGCCATGAACACCGGACCAAGAATGTTGGAGAATTGCCTCATACCGAGCGCAACGACCAGCGCGGCGGCGACTCCGAGGAGGATGATCAGCCCGCGGGGCAACGACCATCGCTCGCTGACGTCAATCTGCGAGCTCATGTGATGAGACTAGGGGACTTGTCCTGGCTGGGAGTCACCTTTGATGCGCGAGTGCGTTCAATTTCCTGATCCTCCCCCTCCGCTGACAAGTCGGAGGATTTGAGAGCGGGTACCGGCGTAATGTGTGCATCGGTGTGCCGGGAAGGCTGGTCGGCAATCGCCTCCACTCGTCGATTACGCCGAGGAGCAGCAGTTGTCCGACACGGCCCAATACGCCTTGGTCCTCGCGTTGACCAGCGCTGTTGCCCTGGGGGCTGTCTTGGTCAACCGGCTATCGGCGCGGCTGGGAGTGCCGGCGCCTATCTGGATGCTGGTAGCCGCCGCGGTAGCAGTACAGCTGATTCCGGGAATGCCAAGGCCGCCTGACGCGGTGGTGACGCAGATCGTCACGGTGGCGCTTGTCCTGATTCTCTTCGATGGCGGCAGGCACATTGGATGGGCTAGGTTGCGGCCTGCGTTGGTACCGATCATCGTCGTCGGAGTGCTCGGCACCTTTCTCACCGCGGCCGGCAGCAGCGTTCTGCTGCACCTGGGATTCGGGCTGGCCTGGTATCTGGCCTTGCTGGTCGGAACTGCCGTATCGCCGACCGACCCCGCAGTGGTGTTCTCCGTATTGGGTCGGCAGGAGATTGCAGGACGTAGCGGCACCATCCTGGAGGGCGAGTCCGGCGCGAACGACCCAGTCGGGATCGCCTTGATGGGTGGGCTGCTGGCCGCTGGGGGCCTGAGCGGAGCCGCCCTCGGCGGCATCGCCATCGAGTTCGTGCTTCAAATGGCGATCGGCCTAGCTGCCGGCGTCGGTGGCGGGATCGCTCTGCTCGCGTTCATGCGTCGGGTGTCGCTTCCCAGCGAAGCCCTCTACCCGTTGCGAACTCTCGCCAGCGTGCTCCTGCTCTACGGCGTCACCACACTGCTGCACGGATCCGGCTTTCTAGCGGTGTTCGTGGCCGGCATCGTCATCGGCCACCGCCGCACCCCGTACCAGCGTGAGATCGAACGGTTTCATGCGGCACTGGCGGGGTTGGCGGAGATCGTGGCCTTTGTCGGGTTGGGACTGACCATCGACCTTAATGTCCTGGCACGGATCGATGTCTGGGTGCCTGGACTCATTCTTGGCCTCGCACTCACCATCGTCATTCGGCCGCTCGTGGTTGGCCTCTGCCTGCTCCCCACTCGCCTGGAACGCGGCGAGCGGGCATTCATTCTGTTCGCTGGACTCAGAGGCGCCGTGCCGATCCTGCTCGGCTTGCTGCTGCTAACGGCGGATGTACCTGACGCGGAGCGGCTGTACGGGATCGTCGTGATCGTGGTGATCTTCTCCGTCGTCGTGCAAGGCAGCCTGGTCCCTACCGTTGCGCGGCGCTTGGGAGTGCCGATGCAGCCCATCATTCCGGAGCCATGGACCCTCGGCGTCCGGCTTCAGGCTGAACCGGAGTCTGCATATCAGGTCGCCATTGCCCCTGGATCTGTCGTGGACGGCCGCACCATCGAGGAACTCGCCAACCTGGTCGGCAACGTTTGGGTAAGCATGGTGGTACGCGAGGGGGTGCTGCTGCCAGCGCGTGGAGACACTCGACTGCGGGCCGGCGACTTGGTGACGTTGCTGATCGATGAGGACTCTTCACACGAAGTCGCCATGTTCACCGAGCCCGAGGGCGCTTGACCCTGACTCCCCTCAGGAGTCGCCGAAGCGAGCGATGGGATCGGTGGCCTCGGCCCAGAGCTCTGCATCAGCTGCGGCTCTGCGGGACTTGCGGCGCGCGAACAAGATTGCGCCTCCAGCTACGGCCCCGACCGCAAGTACCACCTTCCATTTCACGCGGTCCACCCTAGCGGCCTGATCGGCAGTGGTCGGTACGGTGTCGGTCTATGGGGCGACTCCCTGGAGCGTTCATCGCTGTGTTGGTTGTCTTAGCGGCATGCGGGGTTCGGCCGACCAGCGAGCCGGCGCCGAGCGTGACTGCTACCAGCGGCCGAACTGACGCACCGGCCTCCCCCGCAAGCCCAGGCATCGGCCCAAGCTCCAGCGCAACCAGCGCCACACCCGCCGAAGTGCCAAAGGAGCAGCAGTTCAGCCTGGACGACGCTGCCGAGTTCGACGACGGATTGCTGATCGAGATCGCCGGCGCGGTCGCGGACAAGGCGGCCAGGACTGGCCGTGCTGCTGAAGCGACAGACGGGGAAATCGTGATTGCATCGATCCGTATTGAGAACAAGACCAGGGAGCCGTACGCCGCGGAGAGCGTCCTGATCGGCGCGAAGTACGGCAACGGCAAGGACGCGCAAATCATCATCGACAAGACCGATGACTTGCAGAGCGGCTTCACCGGCACGATCAAGGTAGGCGATGAAGCCGTCGCCACGGTCGGCTTCGCTGTCCCGTTCTCGGAGCTGGAGAAGGTGACCTTCATCGTCGACCCGAACGACGACTTACACGGGGCGATCAGCTTCACCGGCCCCGTGCAGCGGGACTGAGAAATGCGCGCTGAGCTCGTCGAAGCGCGGGATCGTGCCCTTCGACAGGCTCAGGACGGCGCCCTTCGACAGGCTCAGGGCACATGCAGCGGGGATAGTCAGGCCACAGTGAGGCCCACGCGGTGGGCGACGGCCGCAGCCTCGCCGCGACCACTCACTCCAAGCTTGGCCAAGATGTTGGATACGTGCACACTCGCAGTCTTGGTACTGATGAACAGTGCGGTGGCAATCTCACCATTGGATCGGCCAGCCGCCACCAGTTGCAGCACCTCCAGTTCACGGGGCGTCAGCCCAGCGACTGGGCTGTTCTCCGCGGGCTGCGCCACACCGAAACCGGCCCGCTGCGACAACGCCGCAATCCGATCGGTCAGCAAGGTCGAGCCGAGCGCGACGGCCTCCTCCGACGCGGTGATAAGCACCTGCTTGGCCTCGACGCGCTCCCGGGCCGCGACCAGGTGCTGGCCGAGTCGCAGGCCTGCGTACGGGCGTAAGTGGGCGGGGCCTGCCTGCGCTGTCAGCTGACGCAACGCCGAGCGCCACGCCTCTGCCGTGTCGTCCAACTCGGCGATGATTACCGGCTCCCAGAATGGGCGGATGTGCACCTGTATCGCCCGATGATCAAAAAGGTCCCGAACCAGGGCCAACCGCTCCCCGGTGCCTTCGCGCTGGTCTAGAACGCGGGCAGCCGCCCCAGCAACCGCAAGTATCGGATAACACTGAGTCCGTTCGTAAAGCTCCCAATGATCAAAGAACACCGTGACATCGGACCAAGCACGCTGATGATCACCCACAGCAAGAGCGTGCTCGGCGTCAGCGCGGATCGCCTGGCTGTTGTATTGGGGCGCGAGCTGCCGACCAGTGATCAGCGGCCGGAATTCGGTGAGCACTGCGTCCGCCTCGTCCAACTGGCCGCGCCACACGTGCAACCAGGCCTGGAGCAGCCGCAGGTGAGCATGATGATGCGCAGGCGGATCCAATTCCAGCGCCCGCTCGATCATGGCCGATGCCCGTGCCCACTGCCCAAGCGCGAGCAGCGGTTCTGCGGCATTCCCGGCGAGCATCGCGCCGACCGAGCGCTGCAGACCAAGCTCACTCGCCATCTCGACCCCGCTCATGGCCTGGCTCGCCGCGTCCTCGTACCGGCCCACGTGATTGAGCGCGTCAGAGTAGTTGATGTAGAAGCGCAATAAGGTACGTGTGTTGCTGCTAGCGAGGTGGCTAACCCGCTCGAATGCGGCGAGGCCCTCATCTTCTTGACCGGCGGCAGCCAGGCTCGTGCCCAGCGTGATCCACGCGTTCATCGTGACCGAGTCAGAGTCGGCGAGGGCCGCAGCATCGACGGCCTGTTGCGAGATTCCGATGCCTCGCTGCGGGTCGCCCGAAAGCATCGTGCGGCGGGCCAGCATCTCCAGGACCCGAGCCCGCAGCTTGGCGTCGGCATCCTCAGGGAGGATGCGAACTGCTTCGCGAAGCGCCTCGACGCCGCCCCCACCCATCAGGCTGAACTTGTTACGCGCCTGCACGATCAACGCCTCAATGCGCTCCCGAGAATTCCTCTCCGGGTCTAACTCCTCCAGAGCACCGTTCACCAAGGCCAGGGCTCGATCGAACTCACCGGCATCCTCAGCGGCGTACGCGGCGCGCATCAACAGGCCGGCATGCGGTCCGGCAACAGACTCCGGGTCGTCCACCTGGTCCCACAGCTCGAGGGCCCGCTCGTACAACTTGAGTGCTTCATGGAACGCTGCCGAGCCGGATTCGGCAGCGGTCAATGCCCACCGGAAGGCCCTGTTCACCTCGTGCGCCGCATTCCAGTGATGCGCGATCTCTGAGGGCGCTGCCTCGGCATTCATCAGCTCGGGATGCTCCTCCAAGATCCTCGCGAAGCGCGCATGCAGGCGCGCGTGCTGGCCCGGCAGCAGGTCGTCGTGGACTACCTCGCGCAGCAATGCGTGCCGAAAGCTGTAGCCGGTTTCATCCGTCGTAAGGACCGACGCGTCAATGGCCTCCCGCAGCTGAGTCTCCAACTCGCCATCGGAGGCGTCGGCGGCCGCCGCGAGCAGCTCATGATCAACGCGGTTTCCCGCGACCGCGGCCAACTGCAAGGTCTGCTGCGTACGGTCGGAAAGGCTCAAAACCCGCACGTTCAGCGCATCGCGGAGCGTGTCGGGCATGTCGATGCAGCCGCGAACGGCCGATCGGGTGAGCTCTTCGACAAAATAGGGGATGCCCTCACTGCGCTTGTAAACCAAATCGATAATCACGTTGCTGGGCGGGCGTTCCATCAGCTGGGTCAGCAGTTCAGCGACCTCTGCACGCTCCAAATTAGGCAGATCGACCCGTACGGTGCCGGGGAAGCGCCCGACTTCAGCAAGGAACGGACGCAACGGATGCCGGCGGGTGAGTTCATCGCTGCGGTAGGTCGCGATGATCATCACCGAAGCGTCTGTCAGGGCTCGTGCCAGGAAGCGGAGCACATGCCTGGTGGATTCGTCAGCCCAATGGATGTCCTCCATGATCACCACCAGCGGCCCGTTCTCGCTGGCCCGCTCCAACAGCATGGTGACGGCCTCGTACAGTCGCAGTCGAATGGTGTCGTCGTTCTCACGCGGCGCCGCACCGAGGTCGGGCATCAGGACACCGAGCGCCTCCCGTCCAGCGCCGGCCCACTCCAAGATTTGCTCCCGACCGTGCTGACCTACCAGGTCGCGCAGAGCGCCCACAATCGGCGCGTACGGCAGGCCTTCGCCACCCATGGGCACGCATTGACCGCGGATCACCTGGGTCTTGCGATCAGCCAGCTGACCGAACAGATCGGCCACGAACGCCTCGACGACCGTGGTCTTGCCGGCCCCAGCGTCACCACCCATAATCACGAAACGGCTGCCGTCATCGATAACCTCATCGAGGATCCGGCCGAGCTGGGAACGCTGCTCGGCCCGACCCACGATGCCGTGATTGCGCAGAGTGGTGGCCGATCTTGCTGCTCGAACCATAAGCACTATCGTGCCACCTTGCTCTGACGCCCGACCGGGTCGCGCTTAGTGCGCGACCCGGTGCTGGGGCGTCGCCATTCCACGCTGTTCCGGATGTTGGGTCGCGGTGCTGATCCGCTGATCGCGACGCGCCAGCACCCTGCGCCACCAGCTCACTCGACCGCTCAGTGCCTGCCGGACCTGCCAGTTCTGCTCGGCCTGTCGAGCCAGATCGCGTTCCCGCTGATCCGCCATAGCCTGATAGGTGTAGTCGTTGATCATGCTCATCTCAGCCTCCTGTTTGCTCTTGATAACCATCATGTTTCTAAGGCCTGGAGGCGTAACACGTGGAGATGACCTATCTTTGCGGCCGCCTACCGTCTGAGGTACCTAAGGTGCCTTAGGCCCCACCCACTTCCAAGTGGGTAAGAAGTGGGCGTACGCGGGTACAAGGATGATGTGCCGAGGCTGAGAAGGGTCTCACCGCGAGATCCGGGGTGGACCCGGCGACGTGCCGGGAAGGGGTTCGTCTACCTGGACGAATCCGGAAATCGCCTGAGCCTGGAAGAGAGCCAGCGTTGCAAGCTGCTGGTTATCCCGCCGGCATGGGAACAGGTATGGATCTGCCCGGTGCCCAACGGTCACCTGCAGGCTGTCGGCACCGACGACGCCGGCCGGCGGCAGTACCTCTACCACGAACAGTGGCGGGTGAAGCGTGATCGATTGAAGTACGACAGGCTGCTGGAGCTGGCTGCCCGGCTTCCCGCAGCGCGCCGTAGCGTCGAGACCCATCTGCAGCTGCCCGGAATGCCTTACCAGCGGGCGCTAGGAACCGCCTTCCGACTTCTTGATCTTGGGTTCTTTCGGATCGGCGGCGAGGCATACGCGGAGGCGAACAACAGCTACGGTCTGGCAACGATCCAGAAGGAGCACGTCACGATCGAGAATGGCGCAGTGATCTTCAACTACGTTGCGAAGTCGGGTCAGGAACGGTACGTGGCGCTCGCTGATGATCTTGTGCTGCAAGCCGTACGCGACCTGCTGGCGCGACGCGGCGGCGAACCAGAACTCCTTGCCTACAAGGAGGGGCGGCACTGGCATGACGTCAGTTCCAACGACATCAACAGCTATCTCAAAGACCTCCTCGGTGAGGAGATGTCGGCGAAGGACTTCCGCACCTGGCACGGCACTGTGATCGCTTCAGTGGTACTGGCGGAGGCCAATGAACGCGCAAGGAGTTTGAGTGCCCGCAAGCGGGCCGTCTCCGCAGCGATGAAGGAAGTTGCAGGCTATCTCGGCAATACGCCTGCCGTGGCCCGCGCGTCGTACGTCGATCCCCGGGTGATCGATCTCTTCAACGACGGCGCCACGATCTCGCCGGCGCTGGCTGCGACGGACACGGACCTCTCCGACGGCACGACGCATGGCAAGATCGAGCGGTCCGTGCTGAATCTGCTTGGAGCGGCGCCCGATCCTTCATAATCGAGCTGCGACGCGCCAGTGCTCGAGATGAGCACTCAGGGCTACTGCCACGATCGTTCGGCGTCCACAACTGTCCGGGAGAGAACAGCAGACAGCAAGCTGGTGATGCACAAGCCGATGACCAAATTGATCAGAGCCACACAGATCTTCCCCTGCAGACTCCCTTCCAGGGCGAACGGCAAAACCATCGTGGCGGCCGTAACCAGACCGACGATCCAACTGAAAAACACCCGAGGCCGCGGCGTGCTCACGGAGAGAAGATGCGCGAGACCAGTTGCGGCCAAGGCCAGCGCAGCCGCCGTGATCGCGTAGTTCACTGCGAAGGAATCGGTGAGGGGAAGCAGCGGCGGTTCAACCAGCTTTACGTCCAACACTTCGCTGCAGATCAACACGCCAACCGCCGCTGCCAGCGCGGCCACAAGTGCGGTCGCCACGCCACCACCCCATAGCCTCCCGGCATCGATGGCGACACGATTGCGCGAAATTGGCGCAGGGGTATTGGCGGTTGACATCCGATCCTCCTCAATCATGGGGCGGCCAGGTCGGCCGATGCCCCTCTATCAGTTCTGCCGCTCAGCGATCAAAGCGTCGAGCAACTCGCGGTCCTCACGTGCCAGCCAGGTTTCCTCGAGCAGGGTGCCGCCAGCCCGCTGGATGGCGGCGCTCAAAGGATCCGCCCACGTGTGTTCGATGAGCGCGACGGCGGCAGTGCCGCCTACGGGTATTGCATCGGCAAGGGACCACGCTGAGGCCGCGTCATTTTCAGTCGCCTGGGCCTCCGCGTCATCCGAATCCTCAGGCAGGCCGAGAACACCGGCTGCCAAGTCACCGAGCTCGGCTTCAACCGTTTCCGGAAGCGCGAGAGTCTCGAAGGCGCCTTCCGCAGTACGCGAGACGACAAGCAAATCGACGAGCCGGACGATCCCGGCCTCCCGTAACCGCGCAAATTCCGCCAGCACCTCACCGGAGAACGCCGGTCGATCAAAGCCCACAACCAGAACCTGCACCGGGCCGGTCACGAGCCCACCCGCGCCCGCAGCTCCTGGAACTCCGCATGCGAGATCACTCCGGTGTCCAGCAGGTGCTGCAGCGCAGTCTCAGTATCGTGCTGGGTGCGCGCTGAGGGACCAACTGACTGGGGCGTCGGAACGGGCGTCCGCACGAATGCTCCGCCAGCCGTCATAGGATCTGCGAATCCTGGCGGCGGCGCGGTTGGATGAGAAGCAGCGTATGCCTGAGCCGGGGTAAGCCGGCCGCCGTAGTAGGGCACATTCCCCGTCATTCCGGCACGGCGCAACTGCCTGGGCACCAGAAGCATCAGACCCCCCCTCGGACGCTGAATCTACTGTACGGATCGGACGGGTCCGACCTACTGCGCCAGAAATCCGCCGTCAACGGGCAGTATTGCGCCGGTGATGAAGGAGGCTTCGTCCGACGCAAGGAACAGAATTGCCTTTGCCACCTCGCTCGGCTCGCCCAGCCTTCCCATCGGATGTGCAGCTTTCACCGCCTCTAGATACTCCGTTCCACCCGGCTCGTCGGGCAACCGCTGCACCCGCTCGGTGTTGATCGTTCCCGGCGCGACCGCATTCACTCGGATGCCTCGGCTGGCCCATTCAACAGCCAAATGCTTCGTGAGACCGGAGGCGACGAACTTCGCCGGCCCATAAGTCGACTGCCTTGGTTGGCCCGCGACGCCTGAGATTGAGGACAGACAGACTATGGAGCCGCCGCCGCTGGTCATCATCTGTTCGATCGCGTACTTGCAGGTCATGAACATGCCGCGGCCGTCGATCGCCATGACCTCATCCCAGTCGTCAAGCGTTGCTTCGACCACCGACGCGAGCGGAATGATGCCCGCGTTGGCGACCGCAATGTCAAGCCGCCCGTACCGCTCGACTGCGACATCGATCATCCGACGCACGTCCTCCGGCTTCGACACGTCCGCCGTCACGATGGTGACCTCGCCTGTCACGTCCCCAAGCGAATCGCGAAGCTCCGACAAGCCGTCTGTGTTGATATCGGCGAGGACAAGACGCGCTCCCTCCCGGGCAAACAGCTCCGCCGTCGCACGTCCGATCCCGGCTGCTGCACCCGTCACCACAGCGCTCTTCCCGAGCAACCGTGCGGAGCGCACGTCGGTGGCGGATTCAGTCACTGCTGTATCTCCTCAAGTTGGGCATTAGACCCCGCACAGGTACTGAGAGGCTCAATAGGTGCGTTGAACGTACGCAGGCCGGGGTTCGACAGGTCAATCAGTCTCGTCCTACCGCATCAGCGGGCCAAATATCCCCCATCCACCGGGTAATAGGCGCCGGTCACGAAGGAGGATGCATCGCTGGCCAGCCACGCAACGAGCTCGGCTACTTCTTCTGCTCGGCCCATCCGCTGCAGTGCGTGCTGGCTGGCCAGAAAGTCGAGCGCCGGTTGATCCAGGTTCGCCTCCAGCAGCGGTGTCATGATGAAGCCAGGTCCCACGGCGTTCACCCGTACGCCATCGGCTGCGTGCTCCCAAGCGGCTGACTTCGTCAGGCCCACCACTGCGTGCTTGGCGGCGACGTACGCGCTGGACATGGCGAAGCCGACTTGACCCAGGATGGAAGCCATGTTGATCACGGAGCCGCCGCCGTTACGCCGCATCGCTAGAATGCCGGCGCGCTGCGTGTAGAAGACGCCGTCAAGGTTCACCCCGATCACTTGGTGCCAGGAGGCGTCACTGTACTCAGCCGTCGGCTTCTGCTCTCCGCCGATGCCGGCATTGGCCACGACGATGTCGACCCGGCCGAGATCGTCGGCCACCTCCTCCATCGCTCCGCTGACCTGACCCGAATCGGACACATCCACGATCGTCGTACGCGTGGGGCGGCCATATGGCTCCAACTCGGCCACCGCCGCCTCCAGCGGTTCCGCCTTCAAGTCCCATAGGCACACGGCGGCGCCAGAGCGAGCCAGCGCGTGAGCACACGCGAGGCCGATGCCCGAGGCACCTCCGGTGACGACCGCAACTTTGCCGTCGAGTTGATAGTTGATCATCTCTCCTCCTCATCCGTCCGCGCCGTTCGCTCTCAACGCGCGTTTCTCCCGTGCAGACACAGGTCAAACGCGCACAATCATTGAACCCGTTCTGAATTGCACTCTGACACAGCGGAGGAAGCACCATCACCACTGAGGAAGCGCCCGAGACGAGCACACCGGATGCAACGAAGGAGCGACCGACTCATCACGTCCGAGAGACGGTAGTCCTCATCGTGCTTTCGGTCACAGCAGTGCTGACAGCTTGGTGTGGCTTTGAGTCCTCGAAGTGGAGCGGCGAGATGTCCGTCGCCTTCAGCGAGGCGTCCAGCTCCCGGATCGAGGCGGCGAGACAAAGCGGCCTGCGCCAATGCGGCGCTCCTGGCCGACCTCACCGTCTGGGGCGTGTACCTGCAAGCGCGTGCTACAGGGCGACACCGCGCTCGCAACCTTTGTGGAGAAACGCTTCACCGACCATTTCCGGGTGGCCTACCAGGCTTGGATTGCTCAGGGCGAAGCGACCGCCGGTCCGTTCAAGATGAAGGAATATGTCCCACCTGGAACGACAGAAGCCGCGGCCGCCGACCAGTACGCCGACAGCCGCTTTGCTGATGCGCTCGCCTACAACCAGAGCGGGGACAATTACGCCCTCCTCACTGTCCTGTATGCGTTGGTCTTGTTCTTTGCCGCGGCATCGACCCGGCTGGGGCGTTCGAACGCGCAATGGATCTTGCTCGGTGTGGCGATCACGTTCCTCATCGCAGCTTCGGTGATCCTGGCCACATTTCCGATCAAGGTTTGATCGACCCGGGGCGAGTCGAGGTCAATCGTTCATTTTGCCGACGCCTTCTTGCGGTGACCGCACTTAGGTGGGTAAGACAATGTGTAATGCCAAGTCCCAATCATCGTGTTATGGAGGTGTGCCGTGAGTGTGTTGCGATTTGACCCATTCGGTGATCCGTTCCGGCATGTGGATCGGCTGACGAACCAGCTGCTGTCGGGCACTCGAACCCCGATGGGGATGCCAATGGATGTGTGGCAAGCCGATGACGGGTTCCATGTCTCGCTCGACCTGCCCGGCGTTGATCCGTCCAGTGTGGACATCACCACGGAGCGGAACATCTTGACGATCACTGCGGAGCGTCGCCCCGAGTACCAGCAGGCCCTGAGCGTGCTTGTCGCGGAGCGGCCGCAAGGAAGCTTCACCCGACAGTTGCAATTGGGCGACACGGTGGATTCTGAGAATGTTCAGGCAACCTACGCCGATGGGGTACTGCATCTGACGCTTCCGATTACGCAGGCGGCCCAGCCGCGCCGGATTGAAGTGCAGACCGGCGGGGGCGGCGAACGTCAGATCGAGGTCGAAGCTGAGCCGGCGGAACCGACCAGCCCCTCCGAGGAGTCCACCCAAAGCGGTTCATAGGCTGAGGCTGAGAGGAACGAGCCGAGAGAGGATCCTCGATGTCAAAGCTGCTGGTCTTTGGAGTTGACAGCCCGGCCACCGCGGAGAAGGTGCTCGACTTGGCTCGCGATCTGGCCAAGCAGCAGCTGTTGGAGCTGGCGGACGCCGCCTGGGTGGAACGTACCCAGGACGGCAGCGTCAAGCTTCACCAGTCGGTGAACCTGACCGCAATGATGGCCGGCTCGGGCGCGGTAACCGGGGCCCTCTGGGGCACCTTGATCGGGTTGTTGTTCCTCAACCCGTTGGCCGGTGCGGTTGTCGGAGCAGGTGTCGGTGCCGGAACGGGCGCAGTCACTGGGAAGCTGACCGACATTGGTGTGAATGACGATCTGATCCGCGAAATTGGGCAGACGTTGGAGCCGGGTAAGGCGGCGGTGTTCTTCCTGGCTCGGAACGCCACTGTGGATCGGGTGATCGATGCCATCAAGCCGTACAACCCGAAGGTGATTCAGACCAACCTCAGCGTGGACAGCGAGAAGGAGCTGATCGAGGCGCTGCAAGGCCAGCAGGTTGGCGCCAGTCCAGCAGAGCAGCCGAGTTCAGCACAGCAGCCGAGTTCAGCACAGCAGCCGAGTTCAGCGCAGTAGCGAGCAGCTGGTTATCGGGCGCATCTGCCGGTTGACGGCCGATGCGCCCGCCGGAGTGTGCGTCGTCCGACTTCGACTCGGTTGGAGCAGACGCGAGTTGTCATGATGTGGACGTGACCACCTCCGCGACCCGTACGCCCGGTCAGATCCGCCGCTGGCGGCAGTACCTCGCCGACGAGCGTTCTGAGGCCGCCGGCTATCGCAGGCTGGCGGAGCGTCGGACCGGCGAGGAACGAGACATCCTGCTGGCGCTGGCCGACGCGGAGAAGCGGCATGAATCGCATTGGCTGGAACTACTCGGCGACGACGTCGGGTCGCCACGCCGCAGCAGTCTGCGCACCCGGCTGCTCGTCTTCCTGGCCGCGCACTTTGGTGGCGTCTTCGTGCTCGCTTTGATGCAACGCGCTGAAGGCCGCTCGCCGTACGAGAACGATGTGGATGCGACCGACAGGATGGCCGCTGACGAGCGGATTCACGGCGAAGTGCTGCGCGGGCTCGCCGCACGCGGCCGCGTACAGCTGTCGGGAACGTTCCGAGCCGCCGTGTTCGGCGCCAACGACGGCCTGGTCAGCAACTTGGCCCTGGTGCTCGGAATCGGAGCCATCGGTGTCGACGTAGGCACGATCTTGTTCACCGGCCTCGCTGGCCTGCTGGCGGGAGCGTTGTCCATGGGCGCTGGCGAATATGTGTCGGTACGTTCGCAGCGCGAGCTGCTCCAGTCGACGCAGCCCGATCCTGAGTCGCAGTCGGCGTTGCCGCATTTGGATGTGGACGCCAACGAGCTTGCGCTGGTCTACCGGGCGCGTGGGATGGAGCCGGTTGAGGCGGAGGAGCACGCGCGTACGGTGTTGGACACCCTGCGTCTGGACGCGGTCGCGCCCGAGGCGGCGGGAGTCGACCCGCACGAAGCGGTCGGCTCTGCGTGGCGGGCGGCTCTCTCCAGCTTCTGCTTCTTCGCTGCCGGTGCAGTGATCCCGGTGCTGCCGTATCTGTTCGGAGCCTCGGGGTTGGTCGCGGTTGCGGTTGCCGTCGCGCTGGTCGGCATCGCACTGCTCGGCACCGGTGCGGTCGTCGGCCTGCTGTCCGGCGCCTCGCCACTCAAGCCTGCGCTGCGCCAGCTCGGAATCGGTTACGGCGCCGCGGCAGCCACGTACCTGCTGGGTCTCGCATTCGGTACCACCGTCGGCTAGGAGCGCTTCCCGCAACTTGCGACGGCTCGGTGGATCGTTACCTGCTGGTCGCCATGACAGACGCTCCTCAACCCGAGTTCCTCACCCCGCAGGTACGTGTTGACGGCCCGATCACACTCGCCGAAGCCGATCCAGCGTGGCCAGAGCAGTTTGCGCACGAAGCTGAGAGATAGTCAGCGCTGCACGGTGCGTGCAATTGCTGGATCTTTTCCGCCCGCGGGTCATCGAACTTCAGTCCTTGCAGCTCGCTGGGCACGTCGATCTCTCGCAGCAGCGAAGCGCGGTTCCGGACCTCGGGATCATCCGCCGGCAGATCCACCCAGGACGAGTCCTTCTGCACCGGAACGAGGTGCGGCGCCTGGGTCGCCTCCGCGATCAGGCCCGCGGTGGTACGCGCCCGCAGGTAGCTGCTGCTCAGGATGAGGTCGACGGGCAGGGCTGCCAAGCGTTCCGCGAGGCGACGAGCGCCCTCCATCCCCAGCGGGGTCAGCGGGTCGGAGTCGTACTGGTTGCCGGCCTGGAAGATGTTGGTGGCATTTGTCTGACTCTCGCCGTGACGAATGACGAGGAACTGCTGAAACTCGGTCATGTTGTCACCTTTGCGCAAGAGTGCGGATGAACTCGTTTTGTGGCGGTCTTCATCTTCGTCGGTCCTGTCGATCCAGGTAATGACAGACCCTCCCATTGCGGCGCGGACGGTCGTAGCGTCATCGTGGTAGACAGCCGGCGCTGACAGCTTTAATGTGCCCTGAGCTTGTCGAAGGGCGCTTCGACAAGCTCAGCGCGCAAGGTGTCCGCTGCTGAATCCCATCGCAACCCCTTGAAGAAAGGAATTGATCATGGAGTACCGCCGTTTGGGTAACTCGGGCCTCAAGGTCAGTCGTATTGCGCTCGGTTGCATGAGTTTTGGCGACACATCGCGTGGGTTCAGCGAGTGGTCGTTGGGCGATGAGGAGGCCCAGCCGTTCTTCGAGCAGGCCGTCGAGCTCGGCATCAACTTCTGGGACACCGCCAATGTCTACAGCTACGGCAGTTCGGAGGAGATCGTCGGACGAGCGATCAAGAAGTACGCCTCCCGGGACGACATCGTGCTCGCGACCAAGGTGAACTTTCCGATGCACGAAGGTCCGGGCGGATCAGGCCTGTCGCGTAAGGCGATCATGGAGCAGATCGACGCCTCACTGGCCCGCCTCGACACCGACTATGTCGACCTCTACCAGATCCACCGGTTCGACCCGAACACACCGGTCGAAGAAACCATGGAGGCCCTGCACGATGTCGTGAAAGCCGGGAAAGCTCGCTACATCGGTGCGTCGTCCATGTGGGCCTGGCAGTTCTCCAAGATGCAATACACCGCTGATCTGCACGGCTGGACCAGGTTCGTCTCGATGCAGAACCAGTACAACCTGATGCAACGCGAGGAAGAGCGAGAGATGTTCGGCGTACTTGCCGACCAGGGAGTAGGAAGCATCCCGTACAGCCCACTTGCCAAGGGCAGGCTCGCCCGGGCCTGGGGCGAACACACCAAGCGCTTCGATGTCGACCCCGTCGGCCGCCGGTTCGACATCGAGGGCGACCGGCCTATCGTCGATGCGGTCCAAAAGGTCGCGGAAGCCCGCGGCATCCCGATGGCGCACGTCGCGCTGGCCTGGGTGCTCAAGCACCCGGTCGTGACCGCTCCCATCGTTGGACCCACCAAACCCCACCATCTCCCCGACGCCGTCGCGACGCTCGACGTCCAGCTCACCGACGACGAAGTCCGCATGCTCGAGGAGCCCTACGGGCCACATGTGCCAACTGGTTTCGCCTAGACCTCGAGACCTCTACGACGTCGCGAACGGCGATGCTCGCAACATCGGGTCCCTCGACGAGGTGGGCAACATAGGCTGGCGGGCGTGCGCCAGGAAATCGAACGTCCCGCGGTAGGTACACGTCCCCGGCGCTCGCCGTTCGACCACTTCGTTGAGGCCACCTACCATCAGGTCAGCGGCCCGCCGTTCTTCCTCGTCTGTGTTGCGATCGTTGTGGCCTGGCTCGTCAGCCTGCCGCTGTGGGGCGATGTAAAGGCCTGGCAGGTCGCGATCCACACGGTGGCCAGCGTCCTCACGCTGCTGCTCGTCGCTCTGCTGGAGAACGCCGGGCGCCGCAGCGCCGAGGCCGCACAGGAGAAGCTCAACGTCATCGCCGAGGCGCTTGCCGCGCTGATGGCCTCGCGTGCCCTCGAGGACGACACCCTCGAGGACGCGGTGACCCGTTTGCGCGACGCGGTCGGCCTCGAAGAGCGCCACTGAGGTAGGCAGGAAACAGCCAGCGGCCTCAAAGCGATCGAAGAGGCGTGACCCTGGGACACCAGCTTTCTGCCGCTCGCGCTACAGGGTGTCGGGTCGCCACCGCGACCACGCGGCCTGCCGGGTGACACCGGCGGCCTCCCCCACCTGCGCCCAAGATCCTCCCTCAGCCAAAGACCGCGCGGATACACCGAGGGATTCACCGACCAATGCGCTCAAGCGCAGCAGTTCGGAGAAAGCCGCCGGGTCAGATAGACGCGCCAGAGCCTCGAATTGCCTGCCGCGCTTGTTGGGCCAGGGCTTCGGTTGTCGGTTCAGGCTGGGGACTGGCGGTGTCAGCCGTCGTGTCGGCGCCGGACTCATCAGCACCTGACACGGTCGGGTTGGGGTTGGGCTCGGCGGGCTCCGCAGCCTCGAAGGTGGTCATCACTCCCTCAGGAACACTGTCTTCGTCGCATCGGCTGAGTCAAACCTACGTCGCCACGAATCGTCCGGCCACAGGTAGTCGACGACGCCGTCTTTCGGACGGTAAACCGCGGTGTACAAGGTGCCGAACGCCCTGCCGTACTCGGTGCTGCGGAGCGGCGGACGTAGGAAGGCCGAGATCAAGCCGGTCGGGTCGGGCTCGCAGTCCAGCAAGGAGAGCAGCAGCCGTTGTCGTTCGACGCTGCGCAACGAGCGGGCACGCTCGGGATATTCGGGAACGGTGCCTCGATGGTTGGTGGCCACTCGGGCCGAGGAGAACTCGGGTGCGGAGTCCGGCGCGACGAACGCGGTCAGGTTCTCACCCGAGCCGTCGACAAAGGTGAGGTTGTAGCTCATATTGACCGGTACGCGGCGAAGCACCGAACGTACGTCGTCAAGAGACTCAGCCACTTCCAAGAGGTAGCGGACGACGAGGGGAATGCCGAAGCCGGGACCGGAACCTGGTCTGCCGCCGAAGGCCAAGGAGACTGCCAGGCCCGCATCGTTCATGCCGTCAACGAGGCCCCACAAGCAATCTCCGGTGCCTAGGACGCGTCTGCCGGTGAAGGCGCTCGAGTAGACCACATGCTCGAAGAGGTCCAGTCCGTAGTCGTAGTTGCGGATGAGCAGCGGAGCGCGTCCACCGAGCGTGGCCTGTGAACATCCGGGCAGGAAGCCTGGAGGGTTCCACAGCGTCAGCAGTCTGGCGGTGACCTCGTCACCGCCGGCGAGCTCCACCAGGCGCTCCCAGGTGGGAACGAGCTCGGGCATGTGGTTCAGCAGCATCCGACGGCAGGTATCGAGGTCGGGTCTCGCCGCTGCGCCCTCGCTGAGGTACCAGCGGTGGTAGCCGTCGCGAGTGGCATCGTGCAAGGCCTTCCATCGAGGGCCCGGCTGCTCCTCACGTATGCCGTACAGCGTCATGGTGTGGATTTGTCTTGTATCTGGTTCTTGAGTCATGCTGTCAAGGGTTCCTTGACAGCCGCCGCTTGTCAAGTCAACCTTGACAGAGGTCAGCGACGTCCGCCCGCCGCCGTGATCTTGCAACG
>CAVUEO010000006.1:0-41447 GCA_963740515.1 uncultured Actinomycetota bacterium | reverse complement strand
CTGGAGGGGCGCTCGCGAAGTTACCTTCATCGGCAAGATTGTCTCGACGTTCGGTTGCCCCACGACGCCTATCGTTGTTCGAGAGTGGAAGCAGTTAAGCCGCTGCACTCGATATTCGGCGAAGGGAATTTGAACCATGGCGCGATTAAGACCAACATTCCCGGAGCCCGACCGCGGCGACGTGGCAGCCTTCGTCGATTGCATGTTTCGTTATGCCAGCGAGGACGCCTTCATCAATTTGCGTGCCTTCCACGATGCAAAGAAGGATGCGCCGCCGCTGTTCATCGAGCCCATCAAAGTCGGTGCGTCCGACCTTGTCGATCGCGTCTGCGCACGCATCCATGACGCAGCGACACATGCTGAACCTTATGTTTTTTGCCCGCCTGTTTGCGTCTTCACAGAACCGAACGGCGCAGCGGTCGAAAACCTCGCTGAAGGCGTCGGCTCTCAGGTCGAATGTGACAGCAACGCAAGTGCGGCTCTGAAGAAACTAACGTCAATCCTGGGAAAACCGACGGCTGTCGTGGCCAGCGGCGGGACGTGGAAGAACGAAGCGGGGCGTCTCGAGGCCAAATTGCATCTTCACTGGCGTCTGGCGGAACCGACACGCGATGCTGCAGACCATGAGCGGCTGCGTGAAGCTCGCGCCCTGGCCGCCGAGCTCGTCGGCGCTGACAAGAGCGCCACCTCCATCGTGCATCCGTTGCGCTGGCCTGGTTCCTGGCATCGCAAGACCGATATGCCGCGCATCGCACGACTCAAGACAAATCCTGAGTCCGAAATTGAACTCGGCGATGCGCTGGAGCGCTTGCGCGAGGCGTGTCCAGCGAAGGCGCACAGCACTGGCAACGGGCACGATCGCGACGAAGAGGGCCGTGATTTGAAGGCTTCGTTGCCCGAACTCGAAGCAGCCCTCGGGGTCATGCCGAACGACGCAACATGGGATGAGTGGAATCGCGTCGGGATGGCGGCGTGGGTCGCAACCAACGGCCAGGGATTTGATGCCTTCAACGACTGGTCGAAGAAGAGCCCGAAGTATGACGAGCGCAGCACGAAACTGCGCTGGAATCATTACTATCAGTCACCACCGAGCCGCATCGGCGCAGGCACCATCTTTCATCTTGCTGCCCAGGCCGACCCTAACTGGCGCAGCAAAATCAAGATCCCCGAAGCACCTGAGTGGCAGAAGAAGACACTTGAGGATGCTAAGCAGGCGCTTGCTGAGCAAGAGCGCGTGCTGGCCGAAAAAAGGCGCATCGACGAGCTCGCACGCAAGAGCCCTGTCGAGTACGACCGCGAGCGCAAGAAAGCTGCAGCAGATCTCAAGATTAGAACAAAGACGCTCGACGACGAGGTCAAGAAGCGCCGCAAACAACCCAGCGCAAAGCCTTCGCCGCCGCCTGACGAGATTAAAGCCCTCGAGCGAGCTGCGGGCGATTTGGTACAGGAGCCAGACATTCTTGAGCGCTTCGGCAAGGCCGTGCAGAAGCGCGGCCTGGTCGGGGAAACCAACAACGCCAAAATCCTTTACCTGGCGCTCACCTCCAGACTGTTCCCCCGGCCAGTGAGCATTGCTGTTAAAGGCATCTCCGCTGGCGGCAAATCGTTCCACAGTCGAGACTGTGCTGTGGTTCTTTCCTGACGCAAGTTACTTTGCTCGTACAGGAATGTCCGAGCGATGCGCTGCCTTACTCAGACGAAGACTTCCAGCATCGCTTCATCGTTGTCTACGAAGCCGCTGGGCTGGAATTCGGAAAAGGCCTCGTACTTTTTTCGCACGCTGCTGTCGGAAAATCGCATCTGCTACGAGACGGTCGAAAAGACGGACGAGGGTCTCAAATCGCGGGTCATCAGGAAACCAGGTCCGACTGGCCTCATCACAACGACCACAGCCGCAACTTTGCATCCCGAGAACGAGACTCGGTTGTCTCGTTCGGCATCATCGATACTCCCGAACAGACCAAAGCTGTCATGAGCTCACTGGGCGGCCATGCGGCTGGTGGGAAAGCTACGATCGAGGGCGGCCCGGCAGCCTGGCAGGCATTCCAGCGATGGCTGGGCACAGGTGAACGCCGCGTTATCATTCCGTATGCGCACACCCTGGCCGAGCATCATTCCACCTGCTGCTGTGCGGTTGCGCCGCGACTTCGCAACTCTGATTTCGCTTATCTCTGCCCACGCCCTGCTGCACCGTGAGACACGGGCCAAAGACGATAAGGGGCGGATCCTGGCAACCATCCATGACTACGATGTCGTGCAGGCCCTCGTTGCCAGGCTGTTCGCTGAGGGGGTGGAGGCTACCGTCCCGCCAACAGTGGGGCGACGGTCGAGGCGGTGAAAGCAATCGCGGTTGCACGGACGAGGTATCAATTGTTGCCCTGGCCAAGCACCTGGACCTCGATAAGAGCTCGGTCCGCGCCCGTGTCCGTAAGGCCATCGAGCGCGGCTACCTCATCAATCTCGAGACGAAGGAAAAGCAGCCCGCCCGCATCGCCCTTGGCGACCCATTGCCGAACGAAGTGCAGATCCTGCCCAGCCCCGAGGTGCTGAGGAAGTACTCAGGTGCTGAGGGGCGCGAAACCGAGGGGGTAACCTCGCGCGACACAGATCCCGACGAGGCCTCCTCCGACGAGGAGGAAAAATCGGGAAAATCGCCCCGAATCGAGCAGGAATTGGCGGCGGAAGCCGAAAAATCAGCGGAAGACGACCAAAAATCGGCCGAAAGTGACGGAGGTACGTTAGCGCCGCCAGAAAAAACGGCGGGTGAGCCTTATCCCCCCGATTTGGCGCCCCTCAGCACCTCAGTCGCCGCCCTCCCTGACCCCGAGGAGGCAGCCTGATGCTGCGCAGCCGCAAACGTCGCTTGCCGCCCAAACCGCCAGAGCCGCCCGAAGGGATGATGTGGCTCTACTGGCGGCTGGTCCCGATCGAGGAGGCTGAGGAGCAGGCCAAGGACATCATGGGCAATTTCGACGAGCTGCCGCGTAAGCAACGCGATCGGCTGAACTACCGTGGCGAGCTGGGAACGAAAAAGAGGTCGCGCTGATGAATGAGCCAGCGAGTGCAGCATCTGGCAACGTGTAGCCGCCGAGAACATTTTGCGGAAGAGGAAGTGCGATGATAGACCGCGACGCGCTAGGTAAGATCAGAAAAATCCTGCCCCTGCTCAACAGCGACAAGCCCGGTGAGGCGCAGGCCGCAGCCCCAAGATATGCGGGACGTTCATATAGCATCGCGGACGCAGCCGGCATCGGACTGGATCAGCGATTGGCAAGCAGAGCGGCAGGCACAACAGCAGCGGCAACTAAGCGAACTTCATGGGCAGGTAAAACGCCTGCTCGATGAGAAAACCCCGCTGCTGACGAAGGTGCACCGCAAGAGCCTCGACAAGGTTCTCAAATTTACAGATCCCGCCTCTCCACTGCCGTCGTTGAGCCAGAGAGCCGGCTTCGAGGCCACTTTGCGGTACTGGACAGAGCGTGTCAGCGCCATCGGCTGGCAAACAACTCCCGGCGCGCCAGAATTAGATAGCGCTCTGAAAACCGCCTGCCACAATGCGGAGAAAGCCTGGCTTCAGCGACACGGCGCTCTCGACCCTAAAAAGCGAACAGGGCTGCACGAGAAAATCTGTGCCGCCCAAGCAGCCTTAGGGACAGCTGCCGAGGCGCTCGTGCGGATGCCGCAGACGGCGCCAAAAATGCCCCCAACGGGCTGAAATATGGTCCACGTCTGTAACCTGTCCCCGTTGCACCGTCCGCCGCCGCCGTCCCTCGACAACGGCCCGGTTCAGCGTCGGGTCCGCCGGCCAGGTCTTCTCATTTGATGCGCGCGCCGTTGCGCAACGTGATCTTGGCACCCGACATCCAAAAGGACAAAGGCCCGTATCGCCAACGAGCATCTTTCCCGCTGGTGATCTCGGTGATACCGGGCGGTCCCGAATTTCCATCGCCCGGACGCAACTTGTGAAGGCCTGCCCGTAGGAGCCATCATTGTCGCGTACCGAGTAGGTCGGCCCCGTTGTTCCACCGAATGCCTCGCCGACAGGGACAGGAATTCTTTTTGTCGTGTGATGATTGGCGAAGCACGCTACCTAAAGCCATCCGCGCTCGCCGAATACGGAAAGATCAACTCCGGGCGGAGCATACCATCCCCCCGAGCCATAGCGGGCGCCAAGCTTTATCGCGATGTCCTTGTTGCCATAAGGAATCCGCAGTGGCGTCCCGGCTACCGAATTGGGCTGGATGAGTGTTGACGGAGCGGCATTGGCGCTACCTTTGTGTTTCCGAGACCTCTTTGTCGACCTCGCCGATTGAGGCGCAGGGGAACCAGCAGGCTTGTGGGCAGTCTTGCGACCGCGCCTGCCCCGCTGCTGTCTCGGTTCGAGTCAATCCACGCAGACATGGCGGCCGAGCTGACCTTGGCCTCTTCGGGAATGACGAGGCCTTTCCCTTGCGCGATCTTCTTGGCGTATAGCAACTGGGCCAGACTGACCGGTTTGGGTTCGAGCTTCCCAGCCGTTTCACCGTCGGCTTTCTTGGGCGCGTGCTCGTTGAGGAACTTGCGGCAGATCGAGATCGACGTTTTGTAGCCGGGCGGAGGCTTGATGCCCTTCTGGCGGACGAGACTATCGGCAAAACGCTTCATCGCAGGCGTTGGTGGATATGCTGCGGCGCCGTTACCGACTGAAGCACCAAGCAAGGGGATCCCTCCCGCGGCAGCGCCATCCGTCAACTTGTCAATGATGCGCTGCGCGACGTCGCATACGGCGTCGATTGCACCGACCATCTCCTGCTTGCCAACCACGACATCGTCGAGCAGGCATTCAAGCTGCGCCGTCACCCCCGGATCGACCAGTGCCGGGTCGGCCTGTTTGAGAACGCCGAACAGCGACAGGCCGGTCTCGGTCGGCACGATGTGCTTGCCCTGGGCCATCAGAAAATTCTGTTTCTTCAGCCCGCCAATGATCTCGGCGCGTGTTGCCGGCGTGCCGATGCCTTTGGCCTCCTTCAGGCGCTCGCGTAAAACCTCGTCGTCAACGAACCGCCAGGCATTCTGCATCGCCTCGATCAGAGTTCCCTCGTTGTAGCGCGGCGGTGGCCGGGTCTCCTTGTCCTCGATTTTCGCATCGTGCAATTGCGCGGTCTCACCGTTGCGCAGCGGCGGTAGCAATTGCGCACCGTCACCCTTTTCGTCGGCGGGCTGCCACTCCGGGAATGCTGCGCGCCAACCGAGATCGATGGGCTGACGGCCGGCGGCGCGAAATTCGAAGCCGCGCACGTCAAGCGTGGCGGTGGTCTGCCGGTAGCGGAAGTCAGGCATCAGGGCGGCCAGATAGGCCCGCGCGATGACGTCGAACAGTTTTTTCTCGTCGGATGACAGGCGGGGCCAGATCTCACCCAATTTGTCGATCGTGTTGACGTTGGGAATGACGGCGTGATGGCTCGCGCCCTCAAGGCCTTTGTCGTAGAAAGCTCCGCTCGCGCCCTTGCGAATCACCGGCGGTTCGGGCACCGGATTGCGCTGAACGATTGCCCCGCCTGCAACCCGGCCACGATTTTTGGCACGTCAGATATCAAGCTCTGCGGTAGGTAGCGCACCTCGGCACGAGGATAGGTGATGATCTTCTTTCCCTGGCCGTCATAGAGCTCCTGCGCCATCTCGAGCGTCTTGCTCGCCGGCCAGCCGAAGCGCGAGCCGCAGAGTTTCTGCAGCGACGGCAAATCGTGCAGTTTGGGTGGTCCTTGAGCAATACGTTATGTTTTTGTACGTCTACCCTTTCGACGTTACGTATTGCTAACCCGCTGGACCATCACCCGCATCGGCAAACAAGGCGACCTCACGGTGCGGCACAACCGCAGCCAGCTCACCATCCGGCTGCCCGCCGACTACGTCAGCAGCTCGACCGGTCTCGGCTATGCCAGCACCATCCATTCGGGCCAGGGCGTCTCCGCCGACACCATGCATGGCCTGTTGACCGGGCAGGAGTCCCGGCAGCAGCTGTACACGATGCTCACCCGCGGCCGGCATGCCAACCACCTCTACCTCCAAGTCGTCGGTGACGGCGAACCCGCACAACGTTATTCGACCCGACACCATTGCACCGCGCACGCCGACCGAGACGCTGCAGCAGATCCTCGCCCGCGATGAAGCTCCGGTCTCCGCCAGCACCTTGCTGCGCGAACTCAACGATCCAGCGACGCGGCTCTTCCATGCGGTCCAGCGCTACACCGACGGCCTCCACGTTGCAGCCGAACAGCTTGTCGGGCCCCAGACCGTCGCAGAGCTCGACCAAGCCGACCAGTACATCCCCGGGCTCACCGACGAACCCGCCTGGCCGACCCTCCGAGCCCATCTACTCGCGTTGGCGGCCGAAACCGGTGAGCACCCACTTCGCCACATGCTGACAGCCGCCGCCGGACGCGATCTCGAAACCGCCGGCGACATGGCCGCGGTGCTCTACTGGCGCCTCACACCGCTGGCGCCTACCAATCCAGGTCCGCTGCCCTGGCTCCCGGGCAGGCCGGAAACGCTCCACAGCCATCCGGTCTGGGGGGCCTACCTGGCAAGGCGATCCCAGCTGGTCGCAGGCCTCGCCCACCAGGTCCAAGACCACGCCTGCCGAGGTGGCGCTTGGCCGGTCTGGGCTGCAACGGGAAGTCACCCCAGCACAGCACTTATCGGCGAAATCGCAGTGTGGCGCGCCGCGAACGGCATCAATCCCCAAGACCCGCGACCAACCGGAGCAGGAGGCCAACTCGAAACGCTCCCGGCCCTCTGGCAACACCGCCTCGACCGGGACATCGCGCGTGCCACCGACTCGCCAGCAGATGCAAAGGCCGACGACCGACAGGCAAGACGCACCGCCCTTAGCAGCTATGACGACCGGCAGCGCCCGTACCAACAACCCGAACCGCGTCCCAGCGGGCCCTCCGCGCCCGGCCGATAGCACAGCTCAGTCGTCAAATCGCGGCACTCGGGATATAAGGATGCCGCAACGCGGCGATGGCAGGACAGGCAGCAGCTGTCTTGTGACGGTTGATGTGCTTCATTTTTGTGCCAGCTGATGTGAGACACCGGGTCTAGGTTTTGTGGCCGTTCGTGGCGGCCTGGACTTGATCGTAGTTACCGCTGTCGTGGTGGTCCGGCGGGCCACGTGGGTGTCCCCGTCACCGAGGTCGACAGTGATGGTGGTTTCGGACACGTGGACGGTCAGGGTTTGTCGGGCAAACGCCCGGCCGAGCCCGATCCGCTGCCTGGTGACGCAGATGGTTCCGGTGCCGTCGGCGAGCCGCTGGACCGTGACGGGTTCGAGGCTGGGCCGCGGCGGTGGCCCGGCCGGGCGGAGTCCGCGGAGCCTCAGCACCTGAGGTTCGGTCAGCGGGTTGGGGCGGGTGCGGAGCAGCTCACGGGTGTCGAGGTCGAACAGTAGCAAGACCGATGGTTCGATCCGGATCCCGACCTGCCTGCCAGCAAGGAGCGCTGCCCCGGTCAGCACCTGTCCGCCCAAGGCGAAGGTGCCGCCAGGAGAGACGACCCGGTCGACTTCAACTGCTTCACCGTCGGCCAGCGAGTTCGGTCGGGTGGGGATTGGCGCCGGTCCTGCCGCCACGGCGCCATGGGTTGCGACGAGTCGGGCCAGGTCAGCGACGGTGAGGTGGGAGATCACACTCTTCACCCGGGCCTCGGCGATGGACAGATGGATGACGTCGGTGTCGGCCCAGAACCGAACCGTCAGGCCGGCACGGACGGGGCCGAGCCAGAACTGACGACCGGCGACGCTCAGGTTCCCCGACGGCGGCACCACCAGGTCGAACTCGATCGGACCACCCGGCCATTCAGCTATCCCGCCGAGGACCACGGCCGACTGCGGAGGGACCTGAGGACCAGCCGCACGACCATGATCGACAGCCCGACCATGATCGGCAACCTGGTCATGATCGAGGACGTGGGCATGATCGAGGAGGTGGGTCGGTGCGATGGTGGGCGGGAGCCACAGCGGCAGCAGCTCACGCTGCTCGGCTGGGATGGGTGCGAACCGTTCCGCCGGGGTGACGGGCCACTGGCGAGGCCGATGACGGCGGGGGTGGTGACAGTGAAGCCGCGCGGGTCGGGCGCTTGAGCTTGTTCGGCTTGGTCCCACAGGTGATGTCGGGGGCGCCTGGTACACACCCTCTATGCCCACCAGCCACCTTACGGACGACCTTGTCGATCAGCGCAATCTCTGCGTACAACGGCGACACTCCTTGACGCCGATGAACCTGCAAGCTACTCGGCGGGCGGAGTGCATCGCCTGAGTGGACGCTTCCCAGCCCTGATTTCACCTGTCCTGGGTGAGGACACGTAGGGGCCTGAGCGGGCACGATGAGGTCGTACGGGACGCGAGTCGCCTCTCTGCCCCAGGCGTTGTCAAGACTGGCGACCAGAGGCAAGGAGGAGTGTGCGGCGATGTCAGATGAATTTGCAGGCTCGGCGGCTGAGCAAGTGACCACCACGGGATCGTTGACCGATCTGGTGGACGAGTATCGGCGGGTCCGGGATGATGTGGAACGCAGTGTCTTGCCGCTGGCCACGTCGGTGGATGGGCGTCAGTTCACTTTTCAAGCCTCATTGCACGGATTGCAGCTGCAGACCGGCGGTTACGTCGTCCTGGAGGGCGAGGGTGAAAACCAGCTCGGCCAGATCCTGACCATGCGCCCCGACTCCACGTCAGCGCCAGATCTGGGGTTGGACACGATGAGGTCGAGCATGCTGATCCGGTTAGCGCGCGGTGAAGGCGTGATCTTGGACGGGGATCTACGACCTTTCCATGACGCCCAGGTTCGGGTGGCCGAATCCGGCGAAGTCGAGGCATGGTTGGAACGCGTACGACCGAAGCAGGCGGCATTGATCATCGGAGAACTGCTGCTCGCCCCAGGGGTGGCCGCAGCTCTTGATTCTGGGGGCTTCAACCGGCATACCTTTATGTGCGGTCAGTCCGGATCCGGTAAGACCTACTCCCTCGGACTGGTGCTCGAGCAGCTGCTGGTTAGCACGAGCCTGCGCATGGTCATTCTCGATCCCAACTCCGACTACGTCCGCTTGTCGGAGGTCCGAGACGGTGTCGACCCTGCCGTCGCTGCGGAGTACGCCGCCGCCGCCAGTGGGGTCTCGATTTGGGGGAACGACCCTGGAGCGACGCATCCGCTGCAAATGCAGTTCCTCGATGTCGATACCGCGGCACAGGCCGCAGTGTTCGGCCTGGATCCGATCCGCGACCGCGAGGAGTACGCCGCGCTGTCAGGGATCCTTGCTGCCAGCGAAAAGGGCCGTGCTGTGATCAGCGGCCCCGATGCTTTGTTGTCATCGGAGAATCCCGACATTCGCCGGCTCGGCTTGCGGGCGGCCAACCTTGGTGTTCTTGGTTGGTCCATCTGGAGTGGCGGCCGCGGCAGGTCATTGGTCGACGAGCTGGAGGAGCCGACTTCGCGCTGCTTGGTCGTTGACTTGGGTTCACTCGACACGCTCCACGAGCAGCGACTCATCTCCGAAACCGTGCTGTCGACGCTGTGGCGCAACCGGTCGCGCCGCCGGCCGTGCCTGATCGTCATTGACGAGGCTCATAACGTCTGCCCTGCCCAGCCGGCAGATGCGGTGACGGCGCTCGCCACCAACTATGCAGCGCTGATCGCGGCCGAAGGCCGAAAGTTCGGGCTCTACCTGCTGACCTCGACGCAGCGGCCTCAGAAGGTCCATGACGAAGTGCTGTCCCAATGCGACAACCTGCTGCTGATGCGGATGAACTCCGAGGCCGACCTGGGCCACCTCCGCGACGCCTTCTCCTTCGTCCCAGCCGGCCTGATCCAACCGGCCACAACTTTCCGGCAGGGTGAAAGCTTGGCGGGCGGCAAGTTCGCGCCGCACCCCACATATGTGCGGTTCGGCCAGCGACTCTCCCAGGAAGGCGGCGCCGACATACCAACCTCCTGGGCAGCTGCGCGGTGACCCGGCAACACCCTTGGTGAGCCCGGGGCGCTCAGGGGCGGTAGCTGCGCTTACAAACGACTCAGAGCGGCAACGTGTTCACTGGCGGCCAAACTGTCGGCCAACCACCCGCACAGTGGCAGCTCTAAGCGACCCTGCACATGCTCCAGAGGCCACACTCGCCCGCTCCCCAAGCAGAGGTTCTGCCCTCAGACGGAAGAAGTCGCGTTCACATGCGTGACAGCAACGGTGACAGCAACGCACCGAGTCCCACAGTTGTCCGTCAACGACCGCTTACGCGCGAGCATGCGCAAAATCGTCATTGTGGCCACCGTTGCTGGCATCTCTTAATCAGCGGGTTGGGGGTTCGATTCCCTCGCGGCGCACCTTCTAAAACTGACGGAGGTTGTTGACAGTCTGGGTCTCCCAAACCGAGGAGATCATCTATGACTGACCGTGAGCTGGAGCGGCGAGCCAACCGTCGGCTGGCGGTGCTGCGCCATGTGGAGGAAGTCAGCTTCAACGTGGCGGCGACCTGCCGCTACTACAGGATCAGCCGGCAGTGCTATTACGGCTGGCTGCGCCGCTACGAGGCCGACGGCCTGGACGGGTTGAAAGACCGTTCCAGCCGGCCGCACCACTCACCGCGGGTCACCCAGGCGGAGGTGATCGAGAAGATCGTGTGGCTGCGGAAGCATTACCACTTCGGCCCGGCCAAGATCGCCATGTATCTGGCCCGCTACCACGACGTGACGATCAGCACCTCCGGGGTGTGGCGGATCTTGAAGCGGCTCGGGATGAACCGGCTGCCCGCCTCGCAGCGCTACCAACGGCGGGCGCTGCGGTGGAAACGCTACGAGAAGCAACGCCCCGGCCATCAGCTGCAAGTCGACGTCAAATTCATCGAACCACTAGGCCAAACAGGCCGCCGGCGCAAGTACTACCAGTTCACCGCGATCGACGACTGCACCCGGCTCCGGGTGCTGCGCGCCTACCCGCGCTGCGACCAGAAGACCGCCATCGCGTTCGTCGACGACGTCATGGCCAAACTCCCGTTCGCCGTCGAGCGGGTGCAAACCGACAACGGATCAGAATTCGGCGCATCCTTCCACTGGCACCTACTCGACAAAGGCATCGACCACGTCCGCATCAAACCCCGCACCCCCCGACTCAACGGCAAAGTGGAAAGATCCCACCGCATCGACTCCGAAGAGTTCTACCGACTCCTCCAAGGCCAAGTCATCGACGACACCCGCCTGTTCACCGACAAACTGCAAGACTGGGAGGACTACTACAACTACCACCGCCCTCACGGCGCTTTAAACGGCCAAACACCCTACGAACGCCTCCGCCAGAAAACCCAAGACCCACTGTCATAGGCCTTCGTCAGTTGCACACCTCGCGGCGCACCTCGCGGCGCATCAGTCAGAGGCAGTTTTACCCGTAAACGATCACCAGCTTTGACAGCAACGGTCAGCTCGCGCAGGGTCGTCGGAGGCGAGCTGCGACGCTCGTGGCCGGTATGCGTGCTACTCGCTCACCGGATTCGACAGCTCTTTGTTGCGGGCGGCCTCGAATGGGGCTCGGTCGAAAACGAACAGGCAATAGGCGATCTTCCCGTCCTTGACCGTGACACATTCAGCGCCGGGGGCGCTCTTGACCGGCATCGTTTGGGTGTCGTACATGACAAGCGCCGTCTCGTGGTCACCGAAGGCGGCGATGAGTTTCGAGCCCGTAAGGATCTGCACAAACGGCCCCATGAACTCTCGGTATGCGACCGCGCCCTCCAGCCGACCGGCTGGTGCGTCGCAGACGATCTCGTCGGCGATATAGCTCATCGCCTTGTCCATGTCGTGACTCGTCCAGGCCTGGTGGTAAGCGAGCGCTACGTCGAGTGCAGGACTGGTGGATTCGGTCATCATGCTTCCTTCCGGCATCGAGGACTGGGGTGAATTTGGTTCCTCCCATCTATGTAGACACCGCGGCGTACGCGAACGGAACGCTGCCGAGCGGACCGACAGCTGGGATCGGGAATGGCTGCCAGCGAACTGACAGCTTCGAGCGTCGGGAATCGCGCGCCCGCGGCGGCGGATTCGAAGCGCGCGATGCGCTAGCAGCTTTAGTCAATCAGTGCAATGCTGAGAGAGTGGAGCAGGCTGCGCTGGAGCGCGCCCACGCCGGCGACGAGCAGGCTTTCCGCAACCTCACGGACCCGTACCGCCGTGAGCTATTGGCACACTGCTACCGCCTGCTCGGCTCGCTGACCGAAGCCGAGGACATGCTGCAGGAGACCTTATTGGCCGCCTGGCGAGGACTCGCCGGATTCGAAGGGCGTTCATCGCTGCGCTCGTGGCTGTACCGCATTGCAACAAACATCTGCCTGAACGCGGTCCGGGCTAGCGCCCGGCGAATTCCGATCGAGCCGATGCCACCGTTCCAGCCGCCAGAGCCGACCCAACGTGACGAGATCCGATGGCTGCAGCCATATCCCGACACCTTGCTCGAGGGAATCGCCGACACGTCGCCGGGCCCGGAAGCCCGCTACAGCCAGAGCGAGGCGATTGAACTCGCCTTTGTTGCTGGCTTGCAGCGGATGCCTCCGCGGCAAGCCGCCGCGGTCCTGCTGCGCGACGTCTTGGGTTTCGGCACCGAAGAAGTCGCGGCGATGCTCAAGACCAGCCCGACGGCGATCAAGGGAACTCTGCAGCGTGGTCGTGCAGCGCTTGAGAATTCGCGCAACACAACTCACCGCAGCACGCCGCTCCCACGGTCGGCCGAGGAGCGCGAGCTCGCACGGCGCTTTGCCGATGCGTACGTCGCCGCCGACATCGACGGCGTGCTCGCGTTGCTGACTGACGACGCCTGGCTGTCCATGCCTCCCGCGCCACACCAATACCAGGGCTTGGCCGCGATTCGGTCCTTTCTGGAGGCCAGCCTTGCTTTCCGTGGGGAACGGCGTGTCTACCTGATCCCGGGCCGAGCGAACAACCAATCGTCCTTTGCCAGCTACCTCAGTGATCAGCAAGAACCGATCGCGAGACCTGCCGGATTGTTCGTCCTCACTCTTGCGGACGACCACATTCGGGCCCTCACCCGCTTCCACTACGAGGATCTTTATCCGCTGCTGGGGTTTCCGGCCTCGCTGATCCCTTGATTCGGACCCGCTCGTGCTGGGCCTCGGCAGGGTGCTCCATGTATCGGGCGCCGATAGGGGGCAATGCAGGCGATCGCAGCACAAACCGTATGTAGTCCTCTGGAACGAGTTCGAACCTCGGCGTTCGAGTACACCTCTGCCCGGCGAGGAAGTTTCTGGTCGCAGCGGGTGGTGACGGCACGCAGCACTCGGAGCCGGGTGCAGTCGTCGATGGCGGTGAGCTGGTAGAACTTGCGCCAGGAGACCCAGACGGTCAACAACCGCCGTCAGTTTTTGATGGCACTCACGCACCTCGTCTCGCCGCCTTCCTTGTCTCTTAGGCAGCTCAACCTTGGAGGTGTTGCGATCAAGACTCAGTATCAGGAGGCTCTCACCAGAGGTGAGGTTAGGGTAACGATCCAGCCACGATGTGCGCGTGTCCCAACGCGAACAACTGCACTGCGCCAATCTGCTCACCGTGAGTCAGGGAAAGCTCGATCAATGGGAACTTTTCTGGGATCTTCTGTCCGACGCTGAGTATCAACGCGCGGTCATCGGGTTACGCGCCAGCCTGCAACTCTGCCTGAGCGCCTATCGCGACACGATTCCCAATCAAGACCTCGCCGCAGCTGCGATCGGCGACTTTGTGAATTGGGCCTGCGCTCTCGACCAACGGCTGGACAACACCGACGCAACCTACGCCACGCGCCGCGATTCCGACGATGATGGCCGCGTGCTGCCCGCCCTGCGGTTCGTCCGTGACCGCCAGAGGCACCAGCTGGCCGTCACATCGTCGCTGGTGTTCTTGGTCCAGTGGTCCAATGTGAACCCGAAGCCAGCTATCACCCGGACTCGGATCTATTGGCGACCGTTGGAGGGCCCAGCAGAACCGATCAACGGCCATGCGGCAATCAGCAGGTACGTCACGCTCCGAGCCGCCTACGAGGATCAGCTGGAGGGCCGGGAGCCGCCCTTGGCAATGGCGGCTGCCCTCCGGTTCCTCAGCCAAGAAATCGACGCTCGGGGCATCGAAGTCCCAGACGCCATGCCCTGGCCGCTAGAACACGCAAACGACTAACACGAAAGGCGTCGCCGTTCCTTGCGACGCGATTGGCCGGCCTGGGCGCACGGCCGGCTACGCGATGGGCTGATGGGAATGTGACTCGCCGCGCGTGACACGCAGTGCGACCACCATCCCGCTCGAATTCAGACCGCGGGCTCGCGTGGCCGGACGCGGGAAAGTCGAATCAGCCGCGCGCCGACAATCACGATCCATAGCAGCAGGACCGTCACGAACACCCGCTGCACCACTCCGGTCCATGACGGCGCAACCCCGATCAGGAACATAACCAGCAGCACCAGGCCCAACACACCGGTGGCAAGCGAGTAGGCACGTAGGCCATGCCAGAGCACGTCGCCTCCGAACGCGCGGGCAAGCACCAGCGGCGCAGCCACGAGAGCCAGAAATATGACGAGACTGACCAATTCGTGCGTGGCCGAGTGCCAGGACACGTCGCCGGCGTCGATCCGTGCAGCGCAGGCGGCCAGCCGGCTGCGGCAGTCATTGCGGGCCAGACCTGCCACGATGATGCCGACACCTGCGAGTGCAACCAGGATCGAACCTATCCTCGCGAGCCTGCCCTCCAGCGTGCTGGCCAGTCCGATTGCGAGCGCAATTGTGCCAACGCCGAGCAGCAGAAAACCAGCGATCATGATCCACGGGTGCCGCGCGTCCAGCGCGGCCAGCTCGCTGATGTAGTCCCGCCGGGGGCTGTAGCCGTCCTGCAGAACCCCAGCAACGATCCACGCGATGGTGAAGGCAATTGGGCCGATCACCGCAAGCCAACCGAGCACAAGGTGGCCAGCGACGGTCCTCACGCATCGAGATGCTACGCCGCTCTCGGGACGGTACGCCCGCTCGGCAGATACCCTGCAACCGGATCACGAGGTGACAGCGCTCAACATCGTCAAACGTCGATAGATCCGCTCATCGGCTGATCTCGGTTCTGTTGCGATCTGCGACCGGGCCACTTGAGGGCCGTGCTAGTTGATCTTGGATCCCATGCAGGTAATGACAGCCCCTCCCATCGAACCGATGGCGGTCGTAGTGTCAGAGCCCACATAGCTCCCTGAGGCGGTGACGACACTGAAGCGGTTACTGATTCCGTCTGCCGCGTTGCTGTGGGGGCTGCAGTTCGCGTTCCTCAACCCCGCGCTGGCGCTGTTGCTGGTAGCACTGTTCGACGCCAACGCTGCCGAGGTCGGTTGGGTGCTGGCTGTCTACAACGGCAGTGGGTTCATAGCTTCACTCGTCCTGCCCGCCTACGCCGACCGCAAGGGGAATTACCTATGGCCGTTGCTGGCTTGCGGGCTGTTGACGCTGGCGCTTGCTGTCCTGCTGTACGTCACCACCTCCTTCTCGATCGCTGTCATCGGCCTGCTAGTGCTCGGCGGGCCGGCCGGGGTAGGTAGCTCTTTGCTCTTCGCCCACCTCAAGTACTCCGGCGCCAGGCCGTCGGAAGTGGTGAATACGCGCGCGATCGTGTCCGTCGCCTGGGTCGCCGGACCGCCCCTGGCAACCTTCATCATCGGGACATTCGGCGACCGTGCAGTTCTGCTGGCGATTGCGGCAGTGGCCGTACTCAACATCGCCACCACGGCCGCAATGCTCGCGGAGCGGCCCGCAGCGCGTGCCAAAACTGGCGAGGCGACCAAGCCAGCCGAGACACCAGCGGACAATCCGACGATGTCGAAGGCAGGCATCGCCGTGATTGTCGCCGCCTTCATCGCTCTGCAAGCTGCGAATAGCGCGGCGGTGTCGATCATGAGCTTGTTCGTCACCGAGACACTTGGCCTGGACGTGATGTGGGCCGGAGTCGCTCTTGGCGTGGCAGCAGCACTGGAGATCCCAGCCCTGTTATTGATCGGACGGCTGAGCTACCGCTTCTCCAACCTTCGGCTGATTGCGTCTGGATGTGTTGTCGGCATCGCCTACTACGCTGCCATGGTTTTCGTCCCAGGGCCCGTGCTCCTCATCGGACTCCAGGTCTTAGACGCGTGGTTCTTCGCGGTCGTTGCCGGCGTTGGGCTGACGCTATTCCAACAAATCATCCCGCGTCCCGGACTGGCGTCTGGCTTGTTCGTCAACACGCGGCGCCTCGGTGCCATCGTCTCCGGCGCTGTCATCGGCCTCGGCTCGCGAACACCGCTCGGGTACGGGGGTATCTTCGCGCTCTGCGCCGCTCTCACGGCAGTGGCGCTCATCGCGATCGGCGTGGCAGCTCGGATAACCAAGCGCGAAATTCGAGGCAGGGAGACCGCCTTTAAGGGCAGGAACCAGCGCCACGGCTGAGTCGATCTCCGCAACTGATCGGCGCGAGCCACCGAAACATAGATCTGGCGCAGCCGCTACGTTGCGACTGCGCCAGACTGACCAGCGAGCGTTTCGCTCCTACTACTTGACGCCACCTGCGGTGAGGCCGGAGACAATGCGGCGTTGGAAGATGAGCACCGCGACCAGCAGCGGAACGGTCACGACAACACCGGCCGCCATGATGGTGCCGTACGGCGTATCAAACCCAGCTCGTACCAGTGAACTTGCTTATCGCCACGGTGGCCGTCTGCCTACTCGGCTCTTGCAGGAAGGTCAGGGCGAGCAAGAATTCGTTCCATGCGCCGATGAACACGATGATCGCAGTCGTGAAGATGCCCGGAGCTGCCAGCGGCAGGATCACTTTGCGGAAAGCCACCCCTGGCGTGCAGCCATCGACCATTGCGGCCTGCTCCAACTCGACCGGGAGCTGCTTGAAGAAGGCTGTCAGATTCCACACCGCAAGCGGGAGGCCGAAGCTCAACCCCGGGATGATGACGGACTGGTAAGTGTTGATCCAGTACGGGAACCAGGTGAATGGCTCAGTCGAGGAAAACAGCTTCAGCAGCGGCGGCAGCAACACAACCAGCGGAAACATTGAGCAGGCCATGATCAGCCAGAGCACCGCACCCTTGCCCCGGAACCTCAGTCGAGCGAGCGCGTACGCTCCGATGATCCCGAACAGCAAGGTCAGGATCGTCGTGGTGCCGGCCACGATCACCGAGTTGATCAGAGAACGGCCGAAGTTGTTCAGTGGTGAGAACACGGCCTGATAGTTCTCGATCGACGCCGGGCTCGGGATGAACTCGGTGCTCCGCCCTTCGGTGGGAATTCGCAGCGAGGAGACGATCATCCAGTAGAACGGAATGATGCAGTACAGGACGATAGCGGCCATCCCCACATAGGAGAGGACTACTCCGACCCTCTGCTTGAGGGGACGCTTTGGGTGCGCGAGCGCCTCCAGCTCCTCCTTGCTGAGGCGTTCTTCACGTACGTCAGTCGTTGTGGACATTAGTGCGCACCTCCCGCCATCTCCAGAGCTGTCGCCGGCGGGCCCGCCGCTTCCTCATCGCCCTTCTTTTTCTTCTTCTTCTTCGGGACGCCGCTGTCACCGATCACATCGGCACCGAGGATCCTGACGAATAGGAAGGCGACAAGGAGCACGTAGATGAACAAGATAATGGCGTACGCCGCAGCCGGACCGTACCGGTTCTGTGTCGCTTCTTGATAAGCGAAGACCGACAGAGTCTCCACGCGGTACTTGCCGGCTCCGACCATGCCATATGGCAGATCGAACATGCGCAGCGTGTCGAGCGTACGGAAGAGAACCGCCACGACCAGCGTTGGTTTGACCATCGGCAGCGTGATCCGAACGAACTGCTGCCAGGTGGTCGCACCATCGACCTTGGCGGCCTCATAAACCTCGGCCGGAATGGTCCCCAGCCCCGCCAGGGTCAGCAGGCCGATGAACGCTGCGGTCTTCCAGGTGTCTGCTATGACGATCGCCCAGAACGAGGCACCTGTGTCGGCCAACCAGAGAATCTCCCGGCCGAGAACCCGGTTCGCCACGCCGGATGAGTCGAAGATGAGCTTCCACATCAGGGCCGAAACGATCGTCGGGATCGCCCACGGGACCAGGATGCCGGCCCGGACAAGACCGCGACCGCGGAAGGCCTTCGCCATGATCAGGGCCATCGCCACGCCAATAATGGTCTCCAAGATGACGCAGACAATGGTGAGGAAGGTGGTGTTGAGGAACGCGTTCCAGAAGCGGTTCATGGTGCCGAAGTTGCCGATCACCAGGTCTTGGCTGGTAAATATGTTTGTGAAGTTCTGCAGGCCGACAAACGACTCGCCGGCGGCGATCAGTCCGGTATTGGGATCCACGCCGGTGTTGGTCTGGAAGAACGACTCCCGAATAGACATGACGACCGGGATACCGGCCACCACGGCGATGACGATGAGGGTAGGCGCCAGCAGGATCCAGGCCAAGCGGGCTTGGCCATCGCTCAGCGCGTTCTTTTTATGCTTGTGGCCATCACCCTCAGTGGCCGGCACACTCCGTGGTTCCGCTGTGGCTGTGGCCATGCGGCTACCTCCTTTGAAAGGCGCTGAGCTCCCGGCGCAGCACCTGGCTGCGCCGGGAACCTTGCGAACACCAACTACTTGATCAGAGTCTGCAACTTAGTCTGCAGTGCTTGCAAGGCCGCGTCGGGTTGAGTCTGACCTTGGAGTGAGCCATAGGCGGCATCCTGGATCGCCAGGGTGACATCGCCGTACTGGACAGCCTTCGGACGCGGCTTGGCGGTCTGGATCGACTTGAGCAGCGTCGGGGTGTAGGCGAACTTCTTGACGATGTCCGGATCGGAGTACAGCGACTCGAGAGTCGGCGCGTTCGAGGTGGCCAAGGTGTCCGACTTCTGCGACTCTGGCGACGCCATGAACTTAATGAAGTCCGCCGCCGTACCCTTGTTCTCCGCATTCTTGGCGATGCCGTAGTTTCCACCGCCAAGGCTGGACACACCAGGCTGCGTGATGCCAGGCAGCGGTGCCACACTCGAACTTGCCGTTGATCTTGGACGAGCCATCGGTCTTGGCTGCAAAGCGAGTATACGTACGGCCAGTTGCGGTGGAAGACCAGCTCGCCGTCCTGGAAGGCCTTGCGACCTTCCTCCTCGGTCCATGTGATAGCCGCCTTCGGGATGTAACCGTCCTTGAACCAGTCGGTGAGTGTCTGCAGGCCCAGAGTGGCCTCCGGGGTTGCCACATTCGGCTTGCCGTCATCACCAACGATGACACCACCCGCACCATGGACAGCCTCGTCGAAGTTCACTGTCAGACCCTCGTACTTGTTGTACTGGCCGGCGAAGCACGCGAGCTTGGAGTTCTTCTCGCCTGCGGTGATCTTGTCGCAGGCGGCCTTCATCTCGTCGAACGTGGTCGGCACTTCCAGGCTGTACTTGTCCAACAGATCCTTGCGGTAAAACAGCAAGCCGCCGTTTGAAGTGCGCGGATAGGCGTAGAGCTTGTCGAAGTAGGTCGCCGAGTCGACCGTGGGCTTCAGCATGCCGTCGGTGGGGAACAGGTCGGGTGGCAGCGCCTCGACGTAGCTGTTGGCCGCGAACTCGGCGGTCCAGACAACGTCGACGTTGAGCACCGCCATCTTCGGGTTCTTGATCTGCGTGTTCTGGATCATCTGCTGCCGCTGCTGATCCGCTTCGTCGGGCAGCTCGTGGAGGGTCACCTTGCCGTTCGGATGTGACTCATTGAACTCTTGCGATCAGCTTGGGGAGATTGCCGGAGGTGTCCTTGCCGGTCCAAAGCTCGATGTCACCCTGCTTGGTGAAGTCAACTGCGGCGGACGTTGTCCACCGCCCTCGGGTGCGCCACCGCCGCCGCCACCACACGCCGCGGCGACGAACAGGGCACTCAATGATGCGGCCGCGATGAGTACGCGGCGCGCGGGACGAACGAAAGTCATACAGGCCTCACTTCGTTGTAGAGCGGACACCCATTCGCTGGTGCCACCTCGAAACACTAGAGGCAATCTGACACAAAAGCTCTAGTTCTCTCACGTTACGTTTAGATTTGTTATAAGCCGCGCGTAGCACACGTGGCTTCGATTTGGGAAGAGCGACTCATAGGTAGAGGCCGGTTTTCCCGTCCTGGAGCCTTTCGGCGGCGACGGCATGAAGATCCCGCTCCCGGAGCAGAACGTAGTCCTTGCCCCTGACCTCAACCTCGGCACGGTCTTCGGGGTCGAACAACACCCGATCTTCTGGCTTGACCGTTCTGACATGAGTTCCCACCGCAACGACCTCGCCCCAGGCGAGCCGGCGCCCGATTGCGACTGTGGCCGGGATCAGGATCCCGCCTCCACTGCGTCGCTCCCCGGGCTCCTTGTCGGTCGAGACCAGCACCCGATCGTGCAGCATGCGGATCGGCAGCCCACCCTCGTCGAGACCGCCGGGATTCTCACGGCCGCTTAGGTCGGCCACCACTCAGTCGCTCCTCCCACGCTGCACAATCGCGCGCATGATCAACAAGAATCCAACGATCCCTGCGACTGCCGCGGCGACGACCGCGACTCGACCGACCCGTAGATCGCCACGGGCAGTGAAGACCTTTGACTTGGCATTCTCTATTTCGGCATTTGCGAAACGCTTCACATTGGCGATCTGGCGCTGTTTGATCCGGTTGGGATGGACCTGGTCGATCAGCGCCTCGACCGAGGCAGTCAGCCGATCCCGAGTGGCTCCCAGATCCGCCTCGATCTGGGACGGCGTACGGGTGGGCTGAGAAGGGGGCTGAGAAGCGTTGCTGGACACGTACCCTCCCTAGCACAATTTCTGCGCACCGACGATGGCCGGGGCGTTCCCGAATCCACAGCGTATTGCAGACCAACCCCTATCGGCGCAGCGGCAGCGACTCAAGCCTGCTCCGGTGGGCCGATAGGGTTCTTGCATGACCACTCAGCTCAGCGACGGCGACGCGGCGCCCCCCTTTAGCCTGCCCGACGCCGACGGCAAGAATGTGTCCCTCGCCGATTTCCGGGGCCAGCGGGTCATCGTCTACTTCTATCCCGCCGCTATGACCCCGGGCTGCACAACGCAGGCAATCGACTTCACGGCCGCGATGGACGAGCTTGGCGCCGCAGGGCTGCATGTGATCGGAATCTCGCCAGACGCTCAGGAAAGACTCATCCAATTCCGCGAGCAGGAGTCAGTTGCGTTTCCCCTCCTCTCAGATCCGGACAAGTCGACACTCGACGCTTACGGCGCCTACGGGGAGAAGCTGCTCTACGGCAAGCTCATCCAAGGAGTGATCCGCTCGACCTTCGTCATCGATGTCGACAAGAAGGGGCACGGCACGATCGCGGTCGCCCAATACAATGTCAAGGCCACCGGTCACGTCGACAAGCTCAAGCGGGACCTTCATCTGTAGACTTCCGGATCGCGCGCCAAAGGCGATCAAAACTGCCGACTGTCAGAATCTGAGCGCCGTATTTGGTGTTGAGATTCAGACAAGTCAGTGATCGACGAGAGCCATGCGCCGGAGTGGTGGAACTGGTAGACACGCAGGATTTAGGTTCCTGTGCCTTCGGGTGTGAGGGTTCGAGTCCCTCCTTCGGCACGCGAGTGTTTCCGATCACTTCGCCTCAGCTACTTGGACTTGGCACCACCTCCAGCTGATGCGGGGTCCAAGTAGCTGGTGCGGAGTCACAGTGCGGAGCGCGCATCAGGCGGTCTGTTGGCGCTCCTCGAGCTCCGGATTCTGGGCGACACCGACGCTGGCGCTGGGGGCGCCGGTGATGCGCGCGTAACTAGCACCAGCGATCACCGCGCCGGTAATTGGCGCGACAATGAACAACCACATCTGGCTAAGTGCGCCGGCGCCGGCGAACCACGCGACTCCTAGCGACCGGGCTGGGTTGACCGACGCGTTCGTCACCGGAATGGCAGCGAGGATGACCACGGTCAAACCCAGGCCGATCGCGATTGGCGCCAAACCTTTCGGGGCGCGGTCATCGGTGGCGCCCAGGATGATGTAGACAAAGATCGCGGTGATGACGATCTCAATGATGAGCCCGGCCACGAGCCCATAACCGCCAGGCGATCGATCCCCATACCCGTTCGATGCGAAGCCACTCTCCACCGCACTGAACCCGGGCTTGCCTTTCGCAATGGCAAACAACACGGCACCCGCGACCGATGCTGCGACAATCTGACTGCCGATGTAGGGCAGCACGCCCTTCCAGTTGAAGCGTTTCGCAATGGCCAGACCGATCGTGACAGCCGGATTGAAATGCCCCCCGGAGACGTGCCCAAACGCGTAGGCACCGGCCAACACCGACAGACCGAAGGCAAGAGCAACCCCGAGGAACCCGATCCCCTGCTGCACGTTGTCCTCAGTGAGGAAGGTAGCGGCCAGGATCGCTGCCCCACATCCTCCGAACACCAGCAAGAACGTCCCGAGGAATTCGGCGCCCAGTCTTGCAGCCAACGACGGTTCCGTCATATTGCTCCCCTGCCCGCGATGCGACCTAAGTTCGCGAGTCTAGGGGACCGGCAGTAGCCGCTCCGAGGCCGCCTCACCGAGACGATGAATCAGCGGACTCATTTCGCGAGCGGCGACGATAGCTGACAAAGCTGTAGCCGTTGTGTGGTTCACGGCCGGTTTCGATCCAAGCGTCCGGAGCAATCTCCGGAAACGTAACCTCACCGCTGGGATTCTGGTCGACCTCGGTGATCTCCAGGCCAGTGAGCCGATCCCAGGCGGCTCGATAGATCTCACCGCCGCCCGCGACGAAAATGATGTCGGGATTGAGCAACATCGCCTGGTCAAATGCCTCATCCAGGAAAGGCGCGGCGCGTACGCCGTCGCGGCGCCACACGCGATCTCGAGTGATCACAAAAGTCGTCCGGCCAGGCAGCGGCCGGCCGATGGAGTCGTAGGTCTTGCGGCCCATGATCAGCACGTGTCCCATCGTGAGGGCCTTGAACCGCTGCCAGTCCGCCGGAAGCCGCCACGGTATGTCGTTCCCCGTACCGATGACGCCGTTGGCCGCGACAGCCGCGATCGCGATGATCTCGGGCATGATCAGACTGCGATCGGCGCTCTGATGCCCGGATGTGGGTCGTACCCCTCGATCGTGATGTCCTCGAGAGTGAAGTCGTCGATCGACCTGACGCCAGGATTCAGCACAACTCTCGGCAGTGGGCGTGGCTCGCGGCTCAGCTGCAGCCTGGCCTGGTCAAGGTGGTTCAGATAAAGATGTGCATCGCCCAGTGTGTGTACGAAGTCGCCGACCTCCAAGTCGCATACCTGAGCGACCATGTGGGTCAGCAGTGCGTAGGAGGCAATGTTGAACGGGACGCCGAGAAAGATGTCGGCGGAGCGCTGATAAAGCTGGCAGGAAAGCCGGCCTTGCGCCACGTAGAACTGGAACAGTGCATGGCAGGGCGGCAGCGCCATGTCAGCCAGGTCGGCAACGTTCCATGCACTGACGATGTGTCGGCGGGAATCGGGGACGGTCTTGATGGAATTGATCACACCGGCGAGCTGATCGATATGACCTCCGCCGGGAGTCGGCCAGGACCGCCATTGGTAGCCATAGATAGGGCCTAGCTCGCCGTCAGCATCCGCCCACTCATCCCAGATGGTCACCCCCTGCTCCTGAAGCCATTTGATGTTGGTCGAGCCCTGGATGAACCACAACAGCTCAGCGATGATCGACCGAGTGTGCAACTTCTTGGTCGTCAGCAGCGGAAAACCCTGACTGAGATCAAAGCGCATCTGGTACCCAAACGTGCTTAGGGTCCCCGTGCCCGTCCGGTCGCCCTTATCGGCGCCATGTCTGAGTACCTGGTCAAGGAGATCGAGGTAGGTCTTCACGGCTCATCCCTCCTGTTCAACGACGGTCAGCAGAGCTGGCCGATGGAGCGACAGGCTCCAGCCGGCGTAGCTCAGCTACGAGTACCGGCAGGATGGCACGCACGGCGCGCCCCCGATGGCTGATCGCATCCTTGGCTGACGGTTCTAGCTCGCCATTCGTCATCGCGTACCCGTCGGCTAGGAACAGCGGATCGTAGCCGAATCCATAATGACCTGCCGGGCTGACAGCGATGCGTCCTCGCATCTGTCCGAGACGCACGTGCTCGGTACCGTCAGCAAGCACCAGCGCCATAGCGCAGATGAACCGTGCAGTCCGTTCGGCTGGCGCGACGTCCTCCAACTGGCGCAGCAGTAATGCGTTGTTCTCCTCATCGCTGGCGCCGGTTCCGGCCCAGCGCGCTGACCGTACGCCGGGCATCTGGTTGAGTACGTCAACCGCAAGTCCTGAATCATCGGCCAACGCCGGCAGGCCGGTGGCCGCGACACAGGCCCGAGCCTTGTGGAGCGCATTGCCCTCGAAGGTGCGCTCGGTCTCGGCAGGCTCGGGATAAGCAGCGACGTCGGACAGCCCCAGGACCTGGATGTCGGGGGCCGCTGCGCCCACTATGCGCCGCAGTTCGGCCAGCTTCCCGACATTTCTGGTGGCGAGCACGACCTGCTGGCGTGTCATGCGTCCTGAGCCTGTCTGAAGGCTGTGCCCTGAGCCTGTCGAAGGGGCGTATTCGGCGGACTTCGACAAGCTCAGCCCACAGGACTTCGACAAGCTCAGCCCACATTGTGCAATCGGCATCATGAAGCTAGCGCGGCACGCTGCAGCCCAGTCAGCTGCTCGCACCCGGTGACGCCGAGGTCCAAAAGCTCCTCGAGCAGCTTCCGATCAAATGGAGTGCCCTCGGCAGTTCCCTGAAGTTCGACGAAGGCTCCATCACCGGTCATCACCACGTTCATGTCCGTATCTGCCGCCGAGTCCTCGGTGTAACAAAGGTCCAACATCGAGATGCCGTCGACCACACCGACGGACACGGCGGCAACGGATCCAGTCAGCGGTTCGGCCGTCAGCAAGTCGCGATCGCGGAGCCAGCTGACCGCATCCGCGAGTGCAACGTAGGCCCCAGTGATCGAGGCAGTTCTGGTGCCGCCGTCGGCTTGCAGCACGTCGCAGTCCAACACAATGGTGTTTTCACCGAGAGCCCGGTAGTCGATGATGGCGCGCAGGCTGCGACCGATCAGCCTGCTGATCTCGTGGGTGCGGCCGCCGATCCTGCCACGCACCGACTCACGATCGGTGCGGGTGGTTGTCGCCCTCGGCAGCATCGCGTACTCACTTGTCACCCAGCCGAGCCCGGAGCCCTTTCGCCAGCGTGGAACTCCCTCAGTGACACTTGCCGCAACGAGCACCCGGGTCTCGCCGAACTCCACGAGCACCGAGCCCTCTGCTTGGGCCAGCCATCCCCTGGTGAATCGGACTTCTCGAAGTTGATCATTAGAACGTCCGTCGGCTCGAGAAGTCACGAGCTCAGCCTATGCTGCGAGCGACGACGAAGTCGGCGGATCGATGCGCGCGCGAGCGGAGCGAGCAATCGAACATTGCGCGAGCGGAGCGAGCAATCGAACATTGCGCGAGCAGGATCAGAAACTCAGTATCACCGACCAACGACGTCCCAGACAGCTCCAGGCTTTGCGAGCGAGATGCGCCCATCGAAGTGGGGTGTTGCCTCGGCCAAGACACGATCTGGTTCGTACCACGGCGGAATGTGGGTAATCACGACCGCAGCAACCCCGGCAGCCTGGCCGATCGCGGCGGCTTGTGGTCCTGACATATGCATCCCATCGGGATTGCCCGGTTGGTCGAGAAAGGCCGATTCCACGAGGAACAGGTCGACGCTGCTCGCCAGCTCCACCAGGGCCTCAGTTGGGCCGGTGTCGCCGGAGTACACCATCGCGCCGCCGCCGGGAACGTTCTCCTCGACACGAATCGCGTAAGCCTCAACCGGATGAGCGACGCGGACAGCGCGGACGGTAAACGGACCGATCCGCTGGCTCGGCTGCCAGGTCCGCCAGTCGAAATGCTTGGCCACAGATGGGCCATCCTCGCTGACGGCGCCGGTGCCAGGTGAGACCTCGTACGCCTGGGCGATCCGCGTGGCAGCGTTGGTCGGGCCGTACACCGGGCGGCGCGGCCAAGGGGCGCTTGGCGAGTAGCACGCAGCAACGTAGTAGCCGCAGAGGTCCAGGCAGTGGTCGGCATGCAAGTGGCTCAGCGCGATGGCATCCAGCTCACGCGGGTCGAGGTAGCGGTAGAGGGCACCCATGGCGCCGGGACCGAAGTCGAGTAACAGCGAGAAAGTCCGATCCTGGTACGGCGCCTGCACCAGGTAGCTGGAGGCTGCGGAGTCGGGCCCGGAGAGTGAGCCGCTGCAGCCGACAATCGTCAGTTTCATCATCGTGGTCAGACGAATTGCTCGACGCCGACAACGAGACCGCCGATCAGGCGATGCCCGACGCCCTCGAACGCCTCGGGGTTGCCCGTGGTCAAGAACCGGTAGCTGGCGATCCGCGGCTGATCATGAGTCAGGTTGCGCCGGGTGAGCGCCGCGTACACGTCCTTGGCGCACTCCTCGGCACTGGACACCAAGCTGACATTGTCGCCAAGCACGTACGAGATCACCCCCGTGAGCAGCGGATAGTGAGTGCAGCCCAAGATCAATGTGTCGATATCGGCCTGCTGTAAGGGTTTTAGGTACTCCTCCGCACAATGCAGCAGCTCCGGGCCGCCGGTGATCCCCGCCTCGACAAAGGAAACGAAGCGGGGGCAGGCTGCGGTGTGCAGCTCGACCTGCGGAGCTGCGGCGAACGCATCGTCGTACGCCTGCGATGTGGCGGTCGCTTCCGTGCAGATCACCCCGACACGACCAGATCGGGTCGCGGCGACCGCCCGGCGCGCAGCAGGCAGGATGACTTCCACCACCGGCACTGGGTAGCGTTCCCGGGCGTCGCGCAGCACCGCTGCGCTGCCCGAGTTGCAGGCGATGACCAGGATCTTGACGCCCTGCTCGACCAAATGATCAAGGCACTCCAGCGCATACTCGCGGACATTGGCGATCGGCTGCTCGCCGTAGGGCGCGCGTGCAGTGTCGCCCAGGTAGACGATGTCCTCATGAGGTAGCTGGTCGATGACTGCGCGGGCAACAGTGAGCCCGCCGAATCCAGAGTCGAAGATGCCGATCGGCGCATCAGTATCAGCCACCACGAGCGCTCAGCCTACAAGCGATCGCTGCGCGCCATCGCAATCACATCCAGCTGCTGGTCCGCGAGCGTCGGGCAGATCGCGTCCTCCGGAGTGCAGGACGACGGCGGAATACACCTCGTGGAAATAGCAAGTCGACGTTAGCGTGTCTCGCCAGTTCCAACGAAAGAGTGAGGACCGGCGCGATCGCGCGAGCGGACAGACCAGAGAGTTAGGCCCAGACCTGGGTGTCGAGGAAATCCTCACTGGCGTCGAGGTCGCCGCTGTAGGCCCCAGTCGAGAGGTATTTCCAGCCACCATCGGCGATGATCAACACGATGTCGGCGGACTCCCCGGCCTGGACCGCCTTGGCGGCTTGCGCTAGCGACGCGTGCACGATCGCTCCCGAGGAGAGCCCGGCGAAAATCCCTTCGCGATCCAGCAGCTCGCGGACGCGCCGGACGGCGTCACGCGAACCCACAGAAAACCTCGAGGTGACATAAGACGCGTCGTAGAGCTCAGGGACGAAGCCCTCCTCCAGGTTGCGTAAGCCGTAGACAAGCTCGCCATACCTCGGCTCGGCGGCAATGATTTTCACATCGGGTTTCTTCTCGGCGAAGAAGCGACCCACTCCCATCAGTGTTCCCGTCGTACCGAGCCCTGCGACAACATGCGTCACCTCAGGAAGGTCTTCCAAAATCTCCGGTGCCGTCGTGAGGTAGTGCACCTCGGCGTTTGCTGGATTGCCGTACTGGTAGAGCATCACCCAGTCAGGGTGTTCTGCCGAGAGCTGCTTTGCGACTCGGATCGCCTCGTTCGAGCCACCCTCGGCTCGTGATGAAACGATTTCGGCGCCCCACATTGCGAGCAGCTGCTTGCGTTCGGTTGAAGTGTTCTCTGGCATCACGCAGATCAGCCGGTAACCGCCGAGCTTGGCCGCCATCGCGAGCGAAATGCCGGTGTTGCCACTCGTCGGCTCGAGAATCGTCGCGCCAGGTCGCAATGTACCGTCCGCCTCGGCAGTCTTGATCATGGCAAGCGCCGCCCGGTCCTTGATCGAGCCGGTTGGGTTGTACTCCTCCAGCTTTGCCCAAAGCTGCACCGACGCGCTCGGCGATAAACCGGGCAGGCCCACCAGCGGGGTATGGCCGACCGACTCGGCAAGCGAGGCGTATCGCACCATGAACGAACTGCCTCAGCCGCCGGCGACTGCCGGCAACACCACAACAACATCACCGTCCGCTATCGGGGCATTGAGCCCACCGCTGAAGCGAACGTCTTCATCGTTGACGTAGATGTTCACGAACCGGCGTAGTGTCTGCGCCTCGACGATCCGGTCCTTCAAGCCAGGGTTGCGTACCTCGATGTCGTCGAGCACCTGCTGCAAGGTCGCACCGTTTCCGTCCACCGTTTTCGCGCCGCCGGTGAACGTACGGAGGATCGTGGGGATCCTCACCTCTACTGACATCGGCTCTCTCCTCTGTTCCGCACTGCGCGCGCCGCGCACGCAGTGCCAGAAACTTGCCTGGCTACGCTTGCCAAACGACTGGCCTTCGAGGCCTATTCCGTGACGTCGATCTCCTCTTCGGTGACCACACCATCCACGATGCGGTAGGAGCGTACGCTGATCGGCCCATCCGAGGCACCCGACTCCGCGGTTGATACCAGGACGTAGTGAGCCTGCGGTTCCGAAGCAAGAGCGATGTCGGTCCGGGATGGATAGGCCTCGGTCGAGGTGTGCGAGTGGTAAACGACGACGATCTCCTCCCCCGCTGCACTCATCGCCTTGTATAACTCGAACTGCTCTTGCGGATCGAAACGGAAGAAGGTCGGCGAGCGGTCGGCGTTGATCATCCTGAGCAACCGGGTCGGCACATCGGAGGCCTCTGGCCCAATGATCACCCCGCATGCTTCGTCTGGATGATCTTCCCGAGCGTGGGCGATCATGGCTTCCACATGCTCGCGGGCGATCTTCAGCACGGCGGTCAGACTAGGGGCGATGCACCACCTCAGCCGGCGCATCCGGACTCTGAGACCGCTCGTTGGATCTGGGCGAGCGACCGACATAGATTCCACGGCGCCCAGGATCGCGCGCTGCTGACCTGGACGACTCGAACGAGCAGACACGCTTCTCGTCTGCGAGTGAGAGAGGAAGGCAGCAGCCTCGAAGCGCGATCCTCGCGAGCGGAGCGAGCAATCAAGACGATCTGCGCGAGCGGAGCGAGCAATCCAACAGAGCGCGAGCAGCTCCCAATCAGAGGGGCGTCGTGATGCTTAGGCGTTCGACGACTAAGAGGAAGGCCTCGGCGAAGGGATTGTCCTGGGTCGCCTCACGGATCTCCGTCCAGTCGAGCTGTTCCCGCACGGCACGCACAGACAGCAGCAAGGGTGCAAAATCACAGTAGTGCTCGGAGAGCGACTTCAGCTTGGCGATCATGATGGGAGTAGGCGACAGCACCGGAATCCGGACACCTAGGACCTCAAATTCCTGCGCAGTCTCCAGCAGCGATTGCTCCACGGGAACACCTCCAAGCCGATGCAACACGTCGACCAGGGCAGGGTCCTCGGCAAGTTCCGTCGAGCCGTTGGGGTCGCAGTATGCCTTGAAGAGCCAGTCTTCGGGCGGTCGCTCGACCCGCAGCCCAGCGGCAGCCAGGCTGTTGGCGGCCAGCTCGACGTCGGTTTCAGCCACCACAAGATCGACATCGTGGCTCGGCTCGGGCCCGCCGGCCACCCAGAGGGCGTAGCCACCGCCCAGCGCGAAGGGGACGCCGTCTGCTTTCAGGGCTGAGGCGGAACGCTTGAGGGCGGTCCGTAGAAGCGGCTCATCGGGTGTGTCAGACGGCGGCGGTGCTTGCTCGAGGATGGTGGGTACCTTCTTCCCATGCGGTTGGCGACATTCAATATCCTGCACGGCCGCTCGATCGATGACGGACTGGTCGATCTTGATCGGTTGGCCGATGCTATCCGTTTCCTGGATGCTGACATTCTGGCGCTCCAGGAAGTCGACCGCGACCAGCCGCGTTCGCATCTCGCCGACCTGACGGCAGTCGCGGCCGAGGCGATGGGAGCCGTCACACATCGCTTCGCCGCCGCGCTGTCAGGCACTCCGGGCGCCGCGTGGATCGCGGCGTCGGAAAACGACCTACCGGGAGTTGCGTCTTATGGAATCGCCTTGCTCTCGCGATATCCAGCTGACTCCTGGCAGGTTCTCCGATTACCGCGGATCCCAACCCCTGTCCCGCTGTACCTCCGTACTCCCCGAAAGATGATCATCGTCAAAGAGGAGCCGCGGGCTGCGGTGATCGGGCGGCTCCGCACCCCGGCGGGACTGGTCACCGTCGCCAACACTCACCTTTCCTACGTGCCTGGCTGGGGGCGACTGCAGCTGCGGCGGATCCAGCGCGACCTCGCGCCGCTGCAGCCACCGGTGATCTTGATGGGCGACCTCAACATGGCGGATGACCGACCAGCGCAGGTCACCGGTTACCGTGCGTTGGCCAGGCATTTCACGTTTCCGGTCGAACAACCCGATCGTCAGCTCGACCACATCCTGCTCCACGGCCGGCTAGGGAAAGTGATCTCCACAAGCGCACCTGCGCTGCCACTGTCAGATCACCGCGCACTCATCGTGGAGCTATCCACACCCAGCACGGAGGGGGACAATGATCAACACTGACAACTACATCCGGTGGGAACGAGTGGACTCGGTCACTCAGACGACAGCGGGGATCCTGGCAAAGCTGGACCGTGAGCAGCTCAGAATCGATGTGGTACGCGCCGACGTACTGCGGATCAAGATCAGCCGGGGCGGCGTCTTCGACGAGTCCCCGACCTTCGCGGTCTGCGTCGACCCACTTGCCTCACCTGCTGATTTTCAAGTGGAACAAGACGAGGAACGGGTGCAGTTGATCACCACCGCTTGTACCGCGTCGCTCTGGCTGGATCCATTCCGCATCGACATACACCGCAGCGATGGATCGCCGGTGATCGAAACTGCCCAGGACGCCGAAGGACGGTATTGGGCGTACGCGACCCTCAACGACTCCTTCACCGTGCGGCGCCGCTGCCGGCAGGAGGACGCGATCTTCGGATTGGGCGAGAAAGCCGGGCGGCACAACCGAAAGGGCCGCGACTTCACCATGTGGAATGTCGACGTACTGAGCCCCTACGAAACCGTGGAGTTCACTGCGGGCAAGGCGCCAGACGATCCGCGGGGGGACTTTCGCAGCGTCGATTTCGATCCTTTCTACGTCACAATCCCGTTCTTCTACCACCAGTCGTACCCGGCCGGAGGAATGGCGGCATCCTTTCTAGACAACGGATACCGCGGTGCGTACGAGTTCTCCCAGGACGCGGAGTACCGGATGGTCTTCCGCGGCGGCCAATACACCGAGTACGTCTTCGCGGGCCCGGACATGCCAGCGATCTTGGAGTCCTACACATGGCTCACCGGCCGTACGGCACCGCCGCCAATTTGGTCGCTCGGCTACCACCAGTGCCGCTGGTTCGAATACACCCAGGATGCTGTCGAGGACGTTGCCCAGCGGCATCGTGACAATGACATCCCTTGCGACGCCGTGTGGCTAGACATCGAATACATGGACGGCTACCGCGTCTTCACCTGGAACACCGACCGGTTCCCCGATCCGCCCGGAATGCTCAAACGACTGGATGAGCAAGGCTTCCGGGTGATCACGATCATCGACCCAGGGGTGAAGTTCGATCCTGGCTACTGGGTCTTCGATCAGGCAGTCGAGCGCAACGTACTCTGCCGGACCGAGGGAGACGATCTTTACATCGGCCAGGTCTGGCCGGGAAACACTGCCTTCCCCGACTTCGTTACCGAACAGGCGCGCACGTGGTGGGGTGAACTCAATGCCGCACATGTGCTTTCAGGGCTGGCAGGCATCTGGAACGACATGAATGAGCCCTCCACCGGAAACATCGACCCCAAGCCCATGCGGTTCGATCGCGGGAAGTACTCCCACGAGCGCTACCACAACCAGTACGCGCTGCTGATGGCAATGGGGACCACAGCCGGGCTCCTGGACGCGATGCCCGAGCGGCGCACCTTCGTGCTCTCCCGCGCGGGGTTTGCCGGCATCCAGCGCTACGCCGCCAACTGGATGGGCGACAACCTGTCCCGCTGGGATCACCTGTGGCTGAGTATCGCCATGGGATCGGGCTTCGGAATCTCTGGGCAGGCGTTCGTCGGAGCCGACATCGGCGGGTTTCAGGGCAATTCGAATGCAGAGCTCTTCTTGCGCTGGATGCAGTACGGCACATTGACCCCGTTCTGCCGAAACCACTCCGAGATCGGCAACGTCGACCAGTACGCCTGGGCGTTCGGCGATGTGATTCAAGATCTGGTCCGCACCGCGATCAAGCTCCGCTATCGCTTGTTGCCCTACCTGTATGCCTGCTTCCTCAGGGCTTCCGACACTGGCGAACCTGTGCAGCGGCCGCTGGTCTTTGATTATCAATACGATGCGACGGTTCGCGACATCGATGATCAGTACCTCTTAGGACCCGATCTGTTGGTGGCACCGGTCGTCGGGCCGGGAATCACCGCCCGCCAGGTCTACCTGCCCGCGGGTGACTGGTACGACTGGCACACCGGCGAATTGTTCGGAGGCAGCCAATTCCTTACAGTTGCCACGCCGATGGACCGGATTCCGATCTACGCGCGTGGTGGAGCCGTGATTCCCATGTGGCCAGAGGCGCCGGATTCCACCAATGGCTATCAGCCTCGTGTGATCGAGTTGCACCTGTTCGTGCCAGCGTCGGACGGTGTGCATCAATCGATGCTGCAGGAGGACGACGGTCTGACGTTCGCCGCCCAAGAGGGTGCTCGATATCGAACTGCCTTCACTCTCCTCCGCGCCGGCGGCGAGCTGACACTCAAGGCCGAGGTAAGTGGTGATGGCTATCCGGAATTCGCGCGGGAGCGTTTCGTTCTGGTGCTGCATGGCGCGACGCCCGAAGAGGCCAGCCTCGATGACACCATGATCATCGGTACCGGGGGCCGCTTCGAGATACCCAATGAAGGTGTGGGTTTCAGCTTCCGCTGCATGGTCACTGAGTGAGTTGCCCGTGCCGAAACCGGTCGCGTACAACATGCGACACGCCGATGCCGCCTGTTGTATCTGACCGGTTTCGGGAAGAGGTCAGCCCGAGGTGGCATCCAGGTGCTGCAAAAGATCGTGGGCCGCGAGCTCAATCTCCTTGTGCCGCCATTCTGAGGCGCGATAGACGCAAGCAATCAAGGCCGTCCGATGCACCCGCCGAAAGTCGCCGTACACGAATGCATGGCGGGCCTTGGTCTCGTCGGATGCGCCCTCGGTGAGGCCAAGATGCCAGGCGGCGTACTCCTGCCACGAGTGGCGCTCCAGGAATGCGTTCGCGGTATCGGCGCGAGGCTGCACTTCGCCCCAATCGCTGTTCAGCACATACTGCCTGGCGTCGATCAGCCGGCGGCAGTTGTCCACCGCGGCCTGGTTCACTGTGTACCTTGCCATGTTGTCACCAGCCTTCCAGAATCGTGCTAGAGCGCCGAAATGAGGGTTTCCTGCGCGAATCCGAGCCAGTCGTAAACGCTCACCATGAAACTTCGCGGATCCTCGTCCGGAAGTGCTGCCAACTCATCGGCAGCGGCGGCATCTTTGATGCCTAGGCGAGTCGCCACGGCGAGCCGCACACTCGTCAAGGTACGTAGCCAGCTGTCCACCTCCTCGGCTGGGATTTTGAGATCGCGAGCGCCCAGTTCGGTTGTCGCAAGTCTGTCGAGGACGACGCGCGCCTCGGCCACCTTCGCCGCCTTCAGGTCCCGCTCGGTGAAGCGCCGGAAGTCTGCCGAAGACCCGGGATCGTTGGGGTATGCGTCAGGGAAAAGCCGCTTCAGCACCGGGTCCTCCAATGGTCCGGGCTCATCGGGCTCACTCTGAAGATCTTTCACGATCTCCTCAAAGGCATCACCAGCCTTGGATTGGTCTGCAAAGCCCTCCGGCTCACCGTCGGAGATCAGCTCGATCAGCTGCATGATCAAGGAAGCCAGCAGTTCCACCTCATATGCGCTGAGCTGGGTGACGATCATGCCTCGCCTGCGGTGAAACTTCTTCATTCTAATTGCCTCGCTCCTCAGCAGCTGAAGCTCGGATCGCGCTTGGCCGCTGCCTGGACGCGCGAGCGCGCCGACGAAAAGCTTTTCGTCGCGCGCGAGTGAGGAAGGCAGCGGCTTCACAGCGCGATCCGCGCCGAGTTCACTTGGCGGCGAGGCAATTGCGCGCATCGGCACACGGTTACTTGTCTGATTTGTCGAGGGTCGCCCACAGGCCGTATTCATGCATGGCGTTGACGTCGCGCTCCATTGCCTCGCGCGTCCCGCTTGAGACGATCGCTTTGCCCGTGGTGTGCACCTGCAGCATCAATTTCTCGGCCTTGGATTTGGTGTAGTGGAAGTAGGTCACGAAGACATGGGTGACGTAGGACATGAGGTTGACCGGGTCATCCCACACGATAGTGACCCATGGCGTTTGCGCCAGAATCTCCTCAACTGGGCGCTCGGCGACTGCGGTTCCGCCTGCAGGCGTCACACTCTCCCCGTCGGAGTCAGGCATAAGACCCATTCTTGCAACGACCCCGAGGGTTCGCGCATACCGCTCCTTACCCAGCCCTACCCAGCTGGCTAGGCTGACGCTGTGACCGCCAGGGAGGCAGCTCCGGCCATGCCGGCGGGTTGGGAACCGAGCGAGGTTCCGACCACCGCCCTGCTGACTGACCACTATGAACTGACCATGGTTCGCGGTGCGCGGCGGGCCGGTACGGCAGACCGGCCGTGCGTTTTCGAACTCTTCGCTCGTCGGTTGCCAGAGGGCCGCCGTTATGGGGTGGTCGGCGGAGTGGGACGGGCGCTGCGAGCACTGCGACACTTCCGCTTCGACGAGGAATCGCTTCGGTTCCTGCGCGACCGCGAGGTTGTCGATCAAGGCATGGCCGACTGGTTGGCCGACTATACGTTCGCCGGTGACATTTGGGGATATCCAGAAGGCGAGGTCTACTTCCCTGGTTCGCCGCTCGTCATCGTGGAGAGCACATTCGGCGAGGCCGTCGTACTGGAGACCCTGCTGCTCAGCATTTACAACCACGACTCAGCCATTGCCTCTGCCGCCTCCAGAATGACGGCCGTGGCCGGCGATCGGCCCATCATCGAAATGGGCTCTCGGCGAACCCATGAGCTGTCGGCTGTGGCCGCCGCTAGCGACCGCGTACATTGCCGGTTTTTCGTCGACCTCCAACCTGGAGGCAGGGCGCCGCTACGGAGTGCCGACACGCGGTACTTCGGCGCACTCTTTCACCCTGCTACACGCGACCGAGCGGGAAGCGTTCGCGGCGCAGATCGCGGAGCTGGGTGAACAGACCACGTTACTGGTGGACACATATGACGTTTTCGAGGCTGTCAAGATCGGCGTGGAGCTCACCCAGGGCCAGCTGGGTGCTGTCCGGCTCGACTCTGGCGACCTCGGCCCGCTGGCAGTCCACGTGCGCGAGCTCCTCGACTCCCTCGGAGCAACCAAAACCAAGATCATAGTGACCAGCGACCTCGACGAGTTCACGATCGCGGGGCTATCGGGCGCACCTGTCGACGGCTACGGGGTTGGCACGGCATTGGTAACGGGCAGCGGGCACCCCACGTGCGAGTTCGTCTACAAGCTGGTGGCTCGCGCCGAGTCCGACGAACCGGGCTCACCGATGGTGGCTGTGGCAAAGAAGAGCGTCAACAAGATCTCCGTCGGCGGTCGTAAGTACGCCTTCCGACGGCTGTCTGAGCAGGGTACGGCGGAAGCCGAGATTGTCGGTGTCGGCGTGCCACCGGACGGCGACGCCAACGACCGCCCGCTCCTAGTCCCGCTAGTTGAGAGCGGCAAGATCGTTGGAGAGGAATCGCTCGAGACCATCCGCCAGCGCCACCTGCGTTCCCGCGCCGAGCTTCCGCTCGAGGCGCTCAAGATGTCCCGGGGTGAGCCCGTCATCGAGACCATCTGGGCCGGCACCGGTGAGGTGCCAACCAGTCCCCACCAAACGACGTCAGCGCCGAGCTACGATCAGCAACCAACATAAGCGGAGTCACTGCTTGCCCCACAGCGAATTCTGATCATGACACGAACTTTGATAGTCGCCGACCCGCAGCGAGACTTCTGCGAGGGTGGCTCGTTAGGTGTGGTCGGCGGAGCTGCGGCCGTCAGCCGCATCGACAAACTACTGCGCAGTGATCATGGGTACACCTATCTCGTTGCGACTCGTGATCATCACATCGATCCCGGTTCGCACTTTGCTGACGAGCCGGACTTCGTAGATTCCTGGCCGCCGCACTGCGTGGTCGGCACGCCAGGTTCGGAGTTTCATGATGAACTCACCTTCCGCGACTTCTCAGCGATCTTCTACAAAGGCCAGTACGCACCCGCCTACTCCGCTTTCGAGGGCGTCACGGCTGACGGGCAGACACTGTCAGCATGGCTACGGGAGCGCGGAGTCGATCAGCTCGACGTATGTGGTATCGCTACCGATTACTGCGTACGCTCCACTGCACTGGATGCGGTGCATGAGGAGTTCGAGACGACTGTGTTGCTCGATCTGACTGCCGCAGTCGCTCCAGATCGGGTTGCTCAGATAGCTGCTGAGCTGGCCAGTGCCGGAGTTGTGATCAAGGCGTCAACGCTCGACGAGCAGGGCTAGTCAGCCCTCAGCATCTTGACCACGCTCGACGGCGCGACCGTGGTAAAGGCTTCCCGGCAGATTGCGCGGAGTTCGGCATCGTGGATTCCAGGAAGCTGAACGCCGAGCCAGCCGAGGTGACCGACGTAGGGCGGCCGGAAGAAGCGTTCTGGATCTGTCTCGACCAGATCCGCCTGGACTCCGTCTGGAGCAGCGCACCAGATTGCTAACCGTCCGTCGGCGTGGTGGTCGTCGAGAAACATCACGAAGCACGTCTTGTTCCGGACGAAGAACGCAGGGCCGCCGTGGCTCAGGCGTTCCGTCGTCTCCGGCAACGCCAGGCACACTGCGCGCACCCTGGCAAGCGCCTCAGCTACCTCATGCTCCGGAAACCGGCTCACGATTTGGGCTCCTGTTGACTCATTCGGACTGTGTCGGTTGTCGGACAGCTGCGAGCGTCGGAAATCGCGCGCCCGCCGTGCTGAGGAGGAGGGAGCGGAGGCGCTTTTCCTCTGCGAGCGACGACGAAGTCGGCGGATCCATGCGCGCGATGCGCGAGCAGCTCCAAAATAGACTGCGTAGCCTGCTGGTCATGGAGCTGTTCGACAGCCTGTTTGATAACGAGAGCCTGATACGGCAACCGGAGACGGCGGTTCCAGCGCAGCTCGCACGCCACATTGAGCTGCGCGGTGAGTACCGGACTCTGCTCGCAACGTTGGTCGTGCCAGATCGTCGGCTTGCCGACATTGCTCGTCAACTCCCACCGGGCCCTAGCGTCCCGGTCAGCGTGATCACCAGCGGCGGTGCCGGCGGGCTGCTCGCACTGGCACGTCACGAGGTACCAGGCGTCGACATTGCGGCGGTTGAGCCGGCCCTCCGTGATCTCGATGATCTTGCCGGTAGCGCGGCGCGGGTGATCTCGGCCGCGAGCGAGCTCAGGCCCGAGGTCATCGTCTTCGCCGAGCTGCCGTACGCACCAGGCTGGGAAGCCGCTGTCGAACTGATCGAAGCCGCCGGCCTCTACGCCAAGATTGCTACCGGCCATGCCGAGCCGCGGCAGGTCGTCGAACAGCTCTCGATCTTGATAGAGGCCGACCTGCCATTCAAGATCACCAGTGCGCGCAATGGCGACTGCCTGTCGCTGCTGCTGGTAATTGAAGCCCTGGTGGCTGGGGCGAACCTCGATGATGCGGCGGCACTGATGCGACTCGACGATCATCGACTCGGCGCAGCTATCTCAGGTTGGGACGCGACGACGCAGTCCCGGGTACGCCGCAGGGTGCGGCGCGTCGGCACGGGCCGAGTGCAGGAAGTGATCAATGACCTGAGAATGCACGGAGAACTACCGGCGCCCTAGAGACGATCTGCAGTCGGACGATCAAACCTTGCGCCGACGCCGAGCCACCAGCAGGCCGCTGGTGCCCGCCATTGCGAGCACGAGCCCGACCAGCGCGATCTGCTGGGCGACCCCGCCAGCCGGCGACTGTGCTGCACTAACTGGACGCTCGCTGACGCCTGGCGGGCCAGGATAATTCGCTGGCGAGGTGAGGCCTGCATCGATGCGGAGATCAGCCGGAGTCTCACCTCCCACCATGAAGACCCCACTCATTCCCCTTTGATCGGCATCGGAGTCGATTGCTGGATCGCCGGCGTCGGGACGGGTGAACGTCAGCCCTCGGGGCACCTTGCTGAATCGGATCCGGTAGTTGCCGGCCGATAGCCCGTCGAAGGAGTACTGGCCAGTTGGGGAGGTCACTTCAGTGGCAAGGACCTGTGACTCGCTGCCTAAGAGCTGCACGGTGACTCCCGCCACTCCGCCTTCACCGGGACCGAGCACCCCATCCCCGGTGTTGTCGAGCCACACCCTGGCCCCAATTGAGTACCTCGTTACCAGTCCAGCGTTCAAAGTCCGATTCTCGAAGTCGATCGACGCAGCAGTCGTCCCTGTAACCGGCACCAGATTGGGTGCGCCCTGGGCCAGCGTGAAGACCGAGGTCAGTCCCGTCGCAGGATCGGGGTCCGAATCCACCGCGGCGTCGGTCCCTGCCGCCCGCCCTGTCAAGAGGTGGTGGGCTGGTAGCTCTGTGAACCTGAGCCGATAACGACCGCCTCGCAGATTGGTGAATTCATAGTGGCCCGTCGCATCGGTATTGGTGGTGGCAACGATGTTGTCGGTGACGGTGAGCAGTGAGACGGTTGCCGAAGCGGCCGGCTCCTCAGGCTGCTGGACGCCATCGCCGTTCAAGTCCAGCCAGACCCGGTCACCCACGGCGTAGCGCAGCGGGGTGATTCCAGCATCGATCGTCGGATTGATGTACGCCGCTACTACCCCGTCAGCCGCTGTGGCAGCTCGAACGTTGGCTTCGCCAGCCCCCAGCGTGAATGGTGAAGTCATGCCCGAGTAGTCCGGATCGGAGTCGGCGGCATGCAGGCCACCGGCGCCTGCTGGCGTCAGCCGGAAGTCCTCCGGGACACCTGCAAACCGCACCGAGTAGGTCCCAGCCTGAAGGTTGTCGAAGACGTAACGTCCGGCTGAACCGCTCACCGTCGAGTCCACCACCTCGCCGTCGACGTTGAGTAGCTGGATGCTGATCCGACTGGCGGGCGACTCCCCCAAATCCTGCACGCCTGACCGGTTGTCGTCTCGCCAGATCATGTCACCGACGGCGAATTTGGCTACCTCGGACCGATTCGAGCTGCGGGACAGGCTCGTCGGTTCAGATTGTGGGGTTTCAGTGGAGGGGGGACCGGCCGTAACGCCCATCCGCACCGTCTGGTCGTCCGATGTCACGTCCACCGTGGTACTCAACGGCTGGAACGTGCTGCTGTCTGGAATCGGCGTGATACCTGGGAGCGCTGCCGGGATCTCGGCAACCACGAAGTACCGGCCACCTTTGAGCTTGCTCGTTCCGGGGAGGACGAAGGTGCCATCCCGATCCGTGACCCCGCTGACGCGAAACCCACTGGCGTCGGTAACCGCAATGCCAATGCCGGGCTGTGCTTGATCGATTGTGGCGTCGTAGTTTCGGTTCCCGTCGACGTCACGGTTGACGATCACCGTCAATGTGCCGTCAGTGGTTTCGGCGTCTGCCGGAACCGGCATTGCCGCCACGACCACCCATGTGATGAGTCCCGCCACGGCGACGGCTGAGCGCAAAAGCGTACGCAGCACAACACCCTCATCGGACCTGGCCCCCGCGCCCGAAGGTTACGGATAGGAGCGCCCCGAACGCTCCGACCTCGGCTCAATATAGTCAGGTGCATCGTGATCTTCAGGCCATTCTGGTTTTTGGCCACAGAAACTGTTACCGATTTGACACCCGCAGTTAGCGAGGTCGTACCACCTGTGTCTTCGCGACAATGTCGTGCAGAGCCTGTCGCTTTGGGTTCCATAGTGGGAAGAGCACATCCACGAGAGTGAACAGGCGTAGGAACCAGCTGATGCCGGGAAGCACCCAGAATGCGACACGGATGCCGATCGAGTCCCAGGCAAGAGGACCGGGATCACGGCCCCGATCCACCGGCACCACGCGCAGACCACAGATCAGCTTGCCAGGTGTCGCCGACTTCCAGCGCAGAAATCCCGCGTGATAGAGGATCCCGACGACAAGCGTCACCGAAGCCACGATCAGCTGGCTAGTGCCAGAGATCAGATCGGTCGCGACCAATGGCGACGGTAGGGCGACTCCTGACTGTTGGGCATCCAGCGTTGCGTTGACATAGCTGATCATGGTCGCGTAAAGGGATCGCCACACCGGGAAAGTGATCACGGCGACGATGGCGGCGAGGATTACCCCGTCGATCAGCACGGCCAGCACCCGCCACCACCACGACGCGAGGGCGACGCCGTCCGCGGTCGTTGTCGCCTGCACCGAACCCACTCGCGGTGCTGGATAACCGACCGGCTGAGTCGCGTTGGGCTGAGGATAGGGCGCGTAAGGAGCCTGGCCATAGCCGGCGCTCGGCGCGCCAGGTCCAGGGCGAGTGGTGCGAGACCACTGCCAGCCGTCCCAGTAACGTTCCTGAGCGACGTTCACCGGGTCCGGGTACCAGCCGCCGGGAGCAGCGTGGCGTCCAGGAGGAGCCGGCGGCGAGCCTACGGGGATGTCAGACACCTCATCATCGTAGTGTCAGGTACCTGAGGTCAGGTCAATGTTGCACGACGACCGATGATCAACGCCCTGATAGTTCCAGCGATCCAGTCGAAATCCGCATCCCTCTTCACCAGCTAGTCCCACAACATGTTGCAGTTTCAAAATGATTCGGGCTTCCTATCCAACAGTAGTGGGCAAAGCAGGGGTCTTTGCGTTATACATAGCTGAGGGACCCAAGGCCAGCGACTACGAGCAAGGACAACTGATCAGCGTGAGATCAGGTCTGAACGCCAGGGCCGTCGCGACGGCGCATCAGCCGAGTAGTTCGGCTTATCGACGCGAGTTCCGACTGGGACGAAGGCAAATCCGCCACTCTCACCGCACTGAAGCGAACCTCGCCCAGCACCACTGGTCATCGACGGGATCGGGCCATCGGTCCGGACACCGTGAGTGTGCAAATCTCACGTGCAGCCAGCATTTCTCCCTGTGGCTGCGCGACCACCCAACAAACGGCCCCTACAAACGGCCTACAAAAACGGCCATTGAGGCCTCAGA
>CAVUEO010000005.1:0-44697 GCA_963740515.1 uncultured Actinomycetota bacterium | reverse complement strand
TGTTCTAACATTCTTACTTGCCGCTGACTTGGGATAACGGCCGAGTAACAAGGCAATGCAATTTGCTACTTCGCGTACTTCTCCAACCCTGAAGTGTCTCCGCGGGCGATGTCGGAGAACATCGCCTTGGACTTGGCAGGGTCCCACAAGACGGCCGAGCCGACTGGCGTGGATGCGCCCGTGCTAGAGACCGGCACGGTCAACGTCAGCCCGTCACCGCCAGAGATCTGCTTCATGGCTAGTGCCAGCAACACCGTCTCAGGAAGTGAGGTGTCCCGGCCAAGCTTGATTGCGTCAGCAGTCGCCATGCAGAAATTCCAGTAGCGGACTGGATTGAGCACCGTCGCCGGGGACGCCGCCTTGTCGGCCACCGCGGCGAGCATCTCCCGTTGACGCTCCACCCGGCCAAGATCACCACGGGGATCAGCCTTGCGCATCCGGACATAGCCAAGGGCCTCAACCCCGCTCAGCGTCTGACAACCCTTCGGCAGGTCGAGGTGGCTGTCGCGATCCTTGATCGCATCCGGTAGGCACATCCGGATACCTCCGAGCGCGTCGATCACATTGACGAAGCCACCAAATCCGATCTCCATGTAGCCGTCGACGCGAAGCTTGGTGTTGCGCTCGATTGTCTGAACCATCAGCTCAGGACCGCCGAAGGCATACGCTGCGTTGATCTTGTTTTTGCCATGCCCCGGAATGTCGACGTAGGAGTCACGGGGGACGGAGATCAGAGCTGACTTGCCCCCTGGAGGAAGGTAGATCAGCATGATCGAGTCGGTACGCTGGCCGCCCGTACTACCGGTTCCCAGCCGCCTCTGCTCGGCTTTGCTGAGCCCAGCGCGAGAGTCCGACCCGACCAGAAGGAACGTCTTGCCCGGTTGATCAGCGGGACGCTGGCCGGATGGGGCGGCGTCAACGCGGGCGATTTGGGTCCAGGCGTAGGCCGGGACGGCGACCAACCAGATGATGAACAAGAGCAGCAGAATCAACAGCACACGGAAGAACTTCCGAACCGGATGCCGTTGCCTTGGTCGCCGAGAAAGCTGCGGCGGCGCGGGCCTGCTGGGTCCAGCAGGACCGCGGGGTGGTCTCGGCGCTGGGGGTCCCGGGCGAGGCTGTGCGGTTCGAGCCGGGGGAGGATACGGCGCCGCCCTCGGTGAGTATGGCGCACCGGTCCCGGAAGGGCTCGGCATCACGCGAGTGCGTTCAGGCTCCGCCTGCTGGCGGTCGCGTCCGTACAACCAGTCGAGATCCTCGTCGCCCCCGGGAGACATGTCAGCAAAGGTACCCGGGGATGCTCGCACTTGTTTCTGTCTGCTCAGCGCGCCGCAATCCGGCGCGTCGGCGTGCCTTCAGCGCGGAGCTGCTGGCACCGAACATACTGACAGGGATCTTCCCCGAGATTCCTTCCCCTGCAGACCGAAAGGCTTCCAAGGTGTCAGTTCGCACCGCGGATGTTGCACCGCGCGCGCCGGCCTCCTTTCCCACATGTTTCGAGCGCAGCGAACGCATCAAAAGACGCAGAGGCTTGACTTTTCTCGCCATGACGCTGGTGCTCCCGGGTTCTGCGCAGCTGGCGGGCGGCAGCCGGCGTATCGGTATGTTCGCGCTTCGAGTCTGGGCGCTTCTGTGGCTGCTTGCGCTGCTGGCCGGTCTACTTGCGCTCACCCAGCCGAAGGCCGCACTGGCCGCGGTCACGCTGGCTCCCACTCTCACTGCACTCCAGATCGGGATTGTCATTGTCGGTCTTGGATGGGTTGTGCTCATTGTGGATGCCTGGCGGCTTGCGAACCCTGGCGAACAAGGCCGCTGGGGACGGGTTGTTCTCTTAGCCCTCACCTTGACGGTAGCCCTCACCGTATTTGGTGGCTTTATCGCGGTTGCATCCATGGCATCCGCGCAACATGAGCTGACCACGGCCGTCTTCTCCGGCGGGGGGGACCAAGTCGCGAAACACGGCCGCTACAACGTTTTACTGCTGGGCGGTGACGCTGGCCAGCATCGCGTCGGACTCCGGCCGGACAGCATCACTGTGGCAAGTGTCGATGCAGAGAGCGGGCGGACGGTGCTCATCAGCCTGCCGCGCAATCTGCAAGCTGTCCCTTTCCCCAGTCACTCGCCGCTGCATGATCGCTTCCCGCACGGTTATCGATGCCCCGATGGCTCCTGCATGCTGAACGCGATCTACACCTACGCCGCAGAGCATCGCGATCTTTATCCAGGGGTGGAGAATCCGGGCGCTCAGGCCACCAAGGAGGCCGTCGAAGGGGCGACCGGTCTCAAGATCAACTACTGGGTGCTGATCGATCTCAAGGGATTCGAGTCACTGGTGGACGCCGTTGGCGGAATCACCATGGATGTCTACCGCCGGGTCCCGATTGGCGGAGGCAGCACCAAGATCCATGGCTACGTTGAAGCGGGCAGAAACCGGCATCTCAGCGGTTACGAGGCACTCTGGTTTGCTCGTTCACGGTCGGACTCTTCGGACTACGACCGGGTGCTGCGACAGAAGTGCGTCATGCGGGCAATGCTCAACCAGTTCGATCCGATCACCGTGCTGACGAAGTTCAACAGCATCGCGGCAGCCAGCCGAGAGGTGGTCGCCACCGACATCCCGACCTCGGAGATCGGCACCATGATCGACCTCGCGCTCAAGGCCAAAGCCATGCCAGTGTCGAGCGTGGCCATGATGCCGCCGTTGATCGATCCGAGCTCGCCGGACTTTGACAAGGTGCGTCGCATCGTACAGACGAAGATCGAGACCTCAGAGGGTGGCGAGAGCCGGGCGGCCGAACCCGTGCCGGCAGACACTCCGAGTGGCACCCCAAAGCCCCGGACATCGGCCTCACCGTCCCCGGCCGTGCAGACCGACGATCTTGAAAAAGTCTGCTCAGCCTAATTTTTCAGCTGCTCGCGCATCGCGCTTGGAATCCGCCGCCGTCGTCGTCACTCGCGGAGGAAAAACGCCTCCGCTCGCTCCTCCTCCGTGCGGCGGCGCGCGATTCCCGACGCTCGCAGCTGATGGCAGGATGATCTGGTGACGTCCATTGGGGATCGCGTCGGCACAGCCTGGCCCGGGGTCTCGGTTGTGATGCCAGTGCTGGACGAGGAATGCCACCTCGAGGCGGCAGTTCGTAGGGTGCTCGATCAGGACTATCCGGGTGAGGTTGAGGTAATCCTTGCGGTCGGGCCTAGCCGCGACGGAACCCGCGAAATCGCCGATGCGCTTGGGGCGGTCGACCCGCGGATCCGAGTGGTCGACAATCCAGCCGCGCGTACGCCGGCAGCTCTGAACATTGGCATCGCTGCGTCCCAGCACGAGATCATCGTCCGGGTCGACGGGCACGTTGAGCTGATCGATGGCTATATCAGAAGGGCCGTGGAGCTGCTCGACGAAACCGGTGCCGCAAACGTCGGCGGGGTGATGGATGCGCAAGGAAGCACCCCGTTCGAAGAGGCTGTCGCAGTCGCGTACAAGACGCGACTGGGTCTAGGTGGCTCAGCCTTCCACCTCGCCGAGTCACCTGCGGCAGAGGCGGAGACGGTGTTTCTGGGGGTCTACCGCAAGGACGCCCTGGTCGCCGTCGGCGGCTTCGACGAGAGCATGCATCGGGCACAGGATTGGGAGCTGAATTACCGGTTGCGGGCCAGCGGCCACAAGATCTGGTTCTCCCCGGAGCTGCGGGTGATCTATCGCCCTAGACCCACGCTGCGGGCGCTGATGAAGCAGATGTTCGAGACCGGCACATGGCGGCGCGAGGTAGTCCGGCGTTATCCGAGGACCGCAACTCCCCGCTACTTAGCTCCTCCACTCACCCTGATCGGCGTGGTGGCCGGTTCGGTCGGAGGGTTGCTCGGCGTGGTGTTCAACTCCCGGCTGCTGCGCCTGGGGTTTCTCGCTCCGGTCGGCTATCTGGCTTTGATCATTGTCGGCTCGTTGATCATGGCGCGACGCATGTCCACGGCGGCGCGGCTGCGGCTACCGCTGGTGTTGGCCGCGACCCATCTCGCTTGGGGCGCCGGCTTCCTGGTGGGCCGAAGACTACGACGCTCAGAGTTTGACATTATGTCTTAACAAAGTTAGATTGAGGTATGCCGCTTGTCCGAATTGACGTCCAAACAGGTCGTACGCCTGCGGAGCTGCGCAGACTGGCTGACACCATCCAGGACGTCATGCTGGACGTCTTCGCCGCTCCGCCGCGGGATCGCTACCAAATCATCACTGAGCACGCCAAGGGCCACATCATCGCCGAAGACACCGGCCTCGGCCTGGTGCGCTCGGACGGCATCGTGATCATCCAGATCTTTCAACAGGGCAGGTCGATCGAGCAGAAGGTGGCTGTGTACGCGGAATTGGCAAAGCGGCTAGAGGCCGACTGTGGCATACGGCCCGAGGACTTGATCGTTTCCGTGATGTCCAACAAACGTGCCGACTGGTCGTTCGGCCTAGGCCAGGCCCAGTTCCTGAACGGAGGCCTTTAGCCCTGTCATTGCATCGCTGTCATTGCATCAGCCAAGGCCATTTGTCTGGACAAAGTATTGACATGGTCCGTTCAGCCCAATACGGTGCTGCGAGAACCCCTTCCGGCACCGCTGCGAGCGGCGTCGCCCGAGCAGCTCAAAAAGCACAGTTGCGCTCGTCGGCTTCGCGCGAGCGGCTCATAGCACGGCCCGATCTCGATCTCAAAGGAGAGCAATGAGTAGCGATCCTCAAGACCGTCCGGATGCAAAGGCTGAGGCGCTGGAGGTGCTCACCTTCGGTCGCAGTGGGGTCGACATCTACCCATTGCAGGTAGGGGTTGGGCTGGAGGACGTTCATACCTTCGGCAAGTATCTGGGCGGCACTACAGCCAATGTGGCGGTGGCCGCCGCGCGCCTCGGCCGGAAAGCCGCGATCATCACTGGAGTAGGTGATGATCCCTTCGGGCGATACGTTCGCAGGGCGCTACGTGAGCTGAATGTCGATGATCGTTACGTGGTAACCAACACCGAATACGCAACGCCGGTGACGTTTTGTGAGATCTTCCCGCCCGACAACTTCCCGCTCTGGTTCTACCGCAAACCCACAGCCCCAGACCTGCAGGTCAAACCGTCGGACATCGACTTTGATGCGGTACGCGCTACGCGACTGATGTGGCTATCGGTGACGGGCCTAAGCGAGGAGCCGAGCCGGGAGTCCCACTTCGCGGTCCTGGAAGCCCGGGCGCGCAAGCAGTTCACCGTGCTCGATCTGGATTACCGCCCGATGTTCTGGGACACCCCCGGGCATGCCACCAAGCAGGTGCAGCGAGCCCTGCCGCAGGTCACGGTTGCGGTTGGCAATCGCGAGGAGTGCGAGGTCGCAGTTGGCGAGACTGAGCCGGAGAAGGCCGCCGACGCTCTGCTCGCCGCGGGTGTCGAGCTGGCGATCGTGAAACAGGGCCCCAAGGGGGTACTGGCCAAGACCAGAAGCGAGCGGGTCGAGTCTCCTCCTCTACCGATCCGACCCCTGAACGGCCTTGGCGCAGGTGACTCGTTTGGCGGCTCGCTGTGTCACGGACTGCTGGCCGGTTGGCCGCTGCACAAGGTGTTGCAGCGCGCCAATGCGGCCGGTGCCATCGTGGCCTCCCGACTGGAGTGCTCGACTGCGATGCCGACTGAGGCCGAGATTGAGACGCTGCTTGCCGGCGGAGATCCCAACGAGCATCTTGCAGACTCTCTCGCCGTCCACTTCGCAAATGTGAGTGCCGAATGAGCATCGTGACCGACGCGACGTCGGGCACTCAGTTTGCAGGCTCGATCGGCGAGCTCAACGAGATCCGCAGCCGCGATCCGGGACGTATCAAGCGCTTGCTGCTAGCACGGCGCAAGCGGGACTTGTTCGGTCCAGATGGCAAGCTGATGATCATCGCCTGTGATCATCCGGCACGTGGTGCGCTAAGTGCCGCGGGTAAGCCAACCGCGATGGCTAGCCGCTCCGACCTGATCGATCGGCTGGTGACAGCGCTGACGCGGCCAGGCGTGGACGGCCTGCTTGCAACGGCCGACATCGCAGAGGACTTGCTGATGCTGGGGGTTCTCGAGGAGAAGCTGGTGTTCGCCTCCATGAACCGTGGTGGTTTGCAAGGGTCAGTCTTCGAAATGGATGATCGCAACACTGGCTATGACGTGCGCGGGACCGTTGATGCCGGCTTCGAAGGCGCGAAGATGTTGCTGCGGATCGATCTTGAAGATCCTGGCACGTTGGCCACGCTGCAGCAGTGCGGCCAAGCGATCACCGAACTCAACCGAGCAGAGCTGATCGCAATGGTGGAGCCATTCATGTCCAGTCGTTTTGACGGCAAGATCGTCAACGACCTTTCCCCGGATGCGGTGATCAAGTCGGTTCACATAGCCCAAGGCCTCGGCGCCTCCAGTGCGTACACCTGGATGAAGTTACCTGTGGTCCACGAGATGGAGCGGGTGATGGATGCGACGACGCTGCCAACCTTGCTGCTTGGCGGCGATCCCGAGGGAGCGCCGGACGAGACCTACGCCGCTTGGGAAGCTGCACTCGCACTGCCGTCAGTGCGCGGTCTTGTCGTTGGCCGCACGATGCTGTACCCGACCGACGACGATGTGGCGAACGCAGTCGACACGGCTGCCTCGCTCGTCAGGTAATGATCATGGATTCGGCTTACCTCCTGCGGTCCGGGTTCGCTGGGTCCGGTCCCTACGAGCTCGAGGTGACTCCCGAGTCGGCAGGCTGGGGCTACTCCTCCTTGAAGATCATCTCGCTCGAGCCGGAAAGAAGCCACCGTTTCGACACTGGTAGTGCTGAGGTGATCGTGCTGCCGCTCAGCGGGTCGGTCGCCGTTGACGTTGACGACGGCCACTGTGAGCTCCATGGGCGGGTATCGGTCTTTGAGGGACCCACCGATCTCGTCTATGTCGGGAGCGGGCAAACTGTGAATCTGCGATCCACAGCTGGCGGGCGGTTCGCTTTGTGCGGCGCACGTACCCAGTCTGCGGCTGGGCTGGTTTATGTGGCCGGCTCCCAGGTGCCCATCGAGCTGCGCGGTGCCGGCCAGTCCAGCAGGCAGGTGCGGAACTTCGGGACTCCTGGAGCGCTGGATGCGGCAAAGATCATCGCCTGCGAGGTGATCACCCCGGCGGGTAACTGGTCCTCTTACCCGGCTCACAAGCATGACCAAGCGAGCGAGACCGAATCGGAGCTGGAGGAGATCTACTACTTCGAAATCGCTGCGGGGCCGGACGGCCAACCGGGCTTTGGGTTCATGCGTACGTCATCGTCGCCGGCTCATGAGATCGATGTGCTTGAAGAGGTCCATGATCGCGACACCGTGCTGGTGCCCTACGGCTGGCACGGTCCCTGTGTCGCGGCGCCGGGCTTCGACATGTACTACTTGAACGTCATGGCAGGCCCGGGTGTCGAACGAGTCTGGAAGATCTCCGATCATCCGGACCAGGCTTGGGTACGCAGTACTTGGGAGACTGAGTCCGTCGATCCGAGACTTCTTTCGCAGACCCTCGAGGAGGGTTGAGCATGGCAGCACTGTCTTCAGCGGAGGGAACCACCCCACCCCACCCGCCCGCAGGAACGATCCAGCTCACCGTGGCGCAGGCACTGGTGAAATTCCTCGGAGCCCAATACTCCGAATCCGATGGCGAGGAGCAAAAGCTCTTCGCCGGCTGCTTTGGCATCTTTGGGCATGGAAACGTTGCCGGGATCGGCCAGGCTTTGCTCCAGGCCGAGATTGAAGAACCCGAGACGCTGCGGTACATCCTGGGTCGCAACGAGCAGGCCATGGTGCACACCGCAGTCGCGTACGCCCGAATGAAAAACCGGCTGCAGACCTATGCGGTGTCAACGAGTGTCGGACCCGGCGCGACCAACATGCTGACCGGTGCAGCATTGGCCACCATCAATCGGCTGCCGGTGCTGCTGCTGCCTGCGGACACGTTCGCTGATCGCAGTGCTTCGCCGCTATTGCAAGAACTCGAGCTGCCGGACTCAGGCGATGTCACTGTCAATGATGCGTTCCGGCCGGTGTCGAGGTATTTCGACAGGATCTGGCGACCGGAGCAGCTGCCAGCCGCGCTGCTTTCGGCGATGCGTGTCCTGACTGATCCCGCCGAGACCGGCGCGGTGACGCTCTGCTTCCCGCAGGACGTTCAGGCGGAGGCGTACGACTGGCCCACTGGCCTGTTCGAGCGGAGGGTCTGGCATGTAGCCCGCCCGCTACCCGAGCGATCGGTTCTCGAAGCCGCAGCAGAGATCATTAGGTCCGCAGGGCGGCCGGTCATCGTGGCTGGTGGAGGAGTGACCTATTCGCGCGCCCAAGACGCGCTGGCGGCTTTCTGCGAGGCGACCGGTATTCCCGTTGGGCAGAGCCAAGCCGGCAAGGGAACCTTGGTTTACGACCATCCGCAGTGCCTCGGGGCCATTGGCTCTACAGGCACCACAGCGGCTAATGCGATCGCGCGGGAAGCCGACGTGGTGATCGGCATCGGCACCCGCTATTCCGATTTCACGACCGCGAGTCGAACCGCCTTCCAGAATCCGGACGTACGGTTCGTCAACATCAACCTCGCCGGGATGGATGCGATCAAGCATGCCGGCCTTGCGGTGCAGGCGGATGCCCGCGAAACACTCAGTGCCTTGCTGCCCCTGCTTGAGGGCTATCACGCAAATCGAAGTTATGTCGAGAACTACACCGAGTTGAACGCTGCCTGGGAGGAAGCCGTCGAGAAGGTCTACCTGCCTGCGACTCCCAATGCGGGAGCTGACGGCCTACTCACCCAGAGTGAGGTGATCGGCATGGTGAACGAGCTGTCCGATCCCCGTGACGTTGTGGTCTGCGCGGCTGGCTCTATGCCTGGCGACCTGCACAAGCTGTGGCGCACCCGGGATCCGAAGGGCTACCACGTCGAATACGGCTACTCCTGCATGGGCTACGAGATCGCCGGCGGCGTCGGCGTACGGCTTGCTTGTCCTGACCGCGATGTCTTCGTCCTGGTCGGGGACGGTTCGTACCTGATGATGGCGACCGAGCTAGTCACGGCAGTCCAGGAGGGCGTCAAGATCATCACAGTGCTGGTGCAGAACCACGGCTACGCCTCGATCGGCTCACTTTCGGAGTCGTTGGGCTCGCAGCGCTTCGGTACCAGGTACCGCTATCGCAACCCAGAGAGCGGCCGGCTGGACGGCGACAAGCTGCCCGTCGATCTTGCCGCCAATGCAGCTAGCCTCGGCGTCGAGGTGATCAAGACGACGACAGCCGGCGAGTTCGCCGAAGCGATCAAGGCCGCCAAGTCTGTGGATCACAGCATCGTGATCTACGTCGAGACCGACCCACTGATCGGCGCTCCGGACTCGGAGTCGTGGTGGGACGTCCCGGTCAGCGCCACGTCCACCATCCGGTCAACCCAACAGGCACGCGCGACCTACGACGAGCACAAGGCGACCCAGAAGCTTTTCCTGTAAGGAGGGTATGTGTCATCCACGATCACGATCGGTACCGCACCAGACTCGTGGGGAGTCTGGTTCCCCAGCGATCCCGAGCAGGTGCCACCGGAGGTGTTCCTTCGTGAAGTTGCCGAGGCCGGATACGAGTGGATCGAACTCGGTCCGTACGGCTATCTAGCAAAGGACCCGGACGAGCTGAAAGATCAGCTCGACTCGTTTGGGCTCGGCGTGCTTGCAGGGACCGTGTTTGAGCACCTGCATCGCCCGGACTCGTGGGACGCCGTATGGACGCAGGTGACCGACGTAGCGGCACTTACCCAAGCTGTTGGCGGCAAGCACATTGTGGTGATCCCCGACGTCTGGCGCCACCACAAGACTGGTGAGCCCGTCGAGAACCGTGAGCTGAGCGCCGATCAGTGGAAACAGAAGACCATCGGCCTAGACGAGCTTGGGCGCAGGATCCTGGAGGAGTATGGCTTGCACGTGCAGTTCCACTCCCACGCCGACAGCCATGTCGGGTACCAACCAGACATTGAGCGACTTTTGGAGTCGACCAATCCGGAGTGGGTGAATCTCTGTTTCGACACTGGCCACATTGCCTATTACGGCGGTGACTGCCTCGAGCTGATCGATAAGTATCCCGATCGAATCGGCTACCTCCATCTCAAGCAGGTCAATCCTCTGATTGTTGAACAGGTGCTGGACAAGGACCTTTCCTTCCCCGAGGCCGTTCGGATGGGCGCCATGATCGAGCCACCGCTCGGCGTTCCGGAAATGCCGCCCCTGCTCGAGGCGGTAGCGGCACTGGGTCATGACATCGAGGGCATTATCGAGCACGACCTCTACCCATGCACCCCCGACCTGCCGTTACCCATCGCCAAGCGGACCAAGGCCTATCTCAGTTCCTGCGGTGGAGCGACCATCGAATTCCGGAGGCAGCGATGAGTGATGACCTGAGGATTGCCGTACTGGGCGTCGGCATGATGGGCGCCTTCCATGTCGACGCCCTGAGCAAGCGAGTGCGCGGCGCGCGGGTCACCGTCGTCAATGACTATCTCGCGGAGAAGGCGGACGAGGTCGCAGTGAAAGTTGGGGCGCGCGTGGAGGCGGATCCAATTGCGGCTATCAACGATCCCGAAGTGGATGCCGTGCTCATTGCCAGTCCCGGTGCCGCCCATGCGGAACAGCTCAATGCATGTCTGGATCGGGGTATCCCGGTGTTATGTGAGAAGCCGCTCACTACAGACATCGGCTCTGCTTATGCGATCGTGCAGAAGGAAAAAGCGCTCGGCAAGCAACTGATCCAGGTCGGCTTCATGCGCCGCTTCGACCCCGAGTACGTCGCGCTGCGGAATCTGATCGCCGATGGCAGGCTCGGTAACCCGCTGATCGTGCATTGCGCCCATCGCAACCCAGCAGTCGGTGATCACTTCAATTCGGAGTACATGATCAGGGACTCCGTGGTGCACGAGGTCGACTCAGTCCGGTTCCTGCTGGGTCAGGAGCTCACCAGTGTCGAAGTGATCAAGGGAGCCGCGACCAGCAGCGCGCCACCTGGGACGCACGATCCGATGCTGGTGATCTTCGAAACCGAGTCGGGCGCGATCGTCACCGATGAGATCTTCGTGAGGACCGGCGTGGCGTACGAGGTACGCACTGAGGTTGTAGGCGAAAAGGGCAGCGCTTTGATCGGCTTGGACCAGAACCTGCAGGTCAGGTCTCCTGATGGCCGGTGGGGTGGAGCGATCACGCCGAGCTTCGTGGAACGTTTCGGCGGGGCGTACGACATCGAACTGCAACGGTGGGTGGATGCAGCCAAGGCCGGAACCATCGACGGCGCGAGTGCCTGGGATGGGTATGCGGCCGTCGCGGTTTGCGAGGCGGGCGTCCTTTCGCTGCGAAGTGGTGTGAAGTTCCACGTCCATCTGACAGGCGGCTCTGCTGGTGCGGCGATCGAGCCCGAGGAACCGCACGCCGGCATCCAGGCGCCAGATCTGGAAGGAGCGTGGCCGTGAAGCTCGCCCTCGATCCCCAAATGTTCTACTCGGGCAGCTCGGTCTACGAGCTGCCCGACATCGTGGCCAGCCTCGGCTACGACTGGATGGAGCTCTCGCCCAAGGCTGATTTCGTTCCGTTCTTCAAGTACCCACGGATCGACGACGCCGGGGTCAAGAGACTCAAGAAACTTGCCAGTGACGCAGGTGTGGGTATCGCCTCAGTGCTCCCGGTGCTGCGCTGGTCCGGCCCCGATGAGGACCAGCGCCAAGCTGCCGTACGCGCCTGGAAGCGGGTCATCCAGATCACGGTCGATCTTGGGGTCGATGTGATCAACTCGGAGTTCAACGGCAGGCCAGAGGCGCCGGAGACCGCTGAGGCTCAATTCCTGAAGTCGATGGACGAACTGTTGCCGATCTTCGAGCGGGAGGGTCTACAGCTGATCATCGAGCCGCACCCTGATGATTTCATCGAGGACGGGCTCGAGGCTGTGAACTTGATCAGGGGCTTGAACAAGGACTGGCTCGGTTTCCTGTATTGCACTCCGCACGCGTTCCACCAGGGTCATGATCCGGCGACGATCATCGAGGCCGCCGGCGACAGGGTCCGCTATGTCCACTTGGCTGACGCCTGGAACCACTTGACCTCGAACGGACTGCGCTACATCTCCAACCCGCCCGGCAATCCTGCGCGAGTGCACCAGCACATGGAGATGGGCATGGGGGAGGTCGACTATGACGTGGCCTTTGCCGCGCTCGCAGCCGTTGGGTTCGACGGGGTGATCAGCAGCTGCGTTTTCGGCTGGGAGGAAGATGCGCGAGGCATATCAGAACGCCAGCGCGACAAAGCACTCGCGCTGATTGGCAAGCACTTCGGCGCCGACGCCGCTCAGCATGTCCGGTCGACCAAGATCACGAATCGATCATGATCATCCAACAAACACTCCAGCAGCATCCTCAGATAGGACACTGACCATGGCAACGACGCTTCATCACTGGAAGTCCGGGGAGATCTTCGAGGGCAACAGCGGGCGCTTCTCCGACGTAACCAACCCCGCCACTGGCGAGGTGACCGCGCAGCTCGCGCTTGCATCAGAGGACGACGTCAATGAAGTCGTCGCCGCAGCGGCGGCCGCTTTTCCAATGTGGCGGGACATGTCCCTGACCAGGCGCACCCAAATCCTCTTCGCTTTCCGCGAGCTGCTCAACGCCCGGAAGAAGGAGCTGGCTGCGATCATCACCTCCGAGCACGGCAAGGTCCTCTCCGACGCTCTAGGTGAGGTCACCCGCGGCCAGGAGGTCGTCGAGTTCGCTTGCGGCATTCCGCATCTGATCAAGGGTGGCTTCACTGAGAACGCATCCACCAAGGTCGATGTGCACTCCACGCGGCAGCCGCTGGGCGTCGCCGGCATCATCTCCCCGTTCAACTTTCCAGCCATGGTGCCGATGTGGTTCTTCCCGATCGCCATCGCAGCTGGAAACACTGTGGTCCTCAAGCCGAGTGAGAAGGTGCCGACCGCGGCGCTCTGGGTTGCCGAGTTGTGGAAGGATGCCGGGCTTCCCGACGGCGTGTTCAACGTACTGAACGGTGACAAGGTGGCCGTCGATGGACTGCTGACGCATCCGGACGTGCAGTCGATCTCATTCGTCGGATCGACGCCCATCGCCAGATATGTCTACGAGACCGGGACGACGCACGGCAAGCGTGTACAGGCTCTGGGCGGTGCCAAGAACCACATGCTGGTGCTCCCAGATGCCGATCTCGATCTTGCGGCTGACCAAGCCGTAAACGCCGGCTACGGCTCCGCAGGCGAGCGCTGCATGGCAATCTCCGTCGTACTGGCGGTCGGCGACATCGGTGATGAGCTGGTATCCAAGATCAAAGAGAGGACCGTCGGACTGCGCACTGGCGATGGCACGAGGGGATGCGACATGGGCCCCCTGGTGACCGCACAGGCTCAAGAACGGGTGTCCGGCTACATCGACGCTGGCGAGTCGGCCGGCGCCAAAGTGGTCGTTGACGGTAGGCAGCCCAAGGTCGACGCCGACGGCGAAGGTTTCTTCGTCGGGCCGACATTGTTCGATCATGTGACGACCGACATGAGCATCTACACCGACGAGATCTTCGGTCCAGTGCTCTCCGTCGTTCGGGTGGACAGCTACGAGGAGGGCGTGAAGCTGATCAACGACAACCCGTACGGGAACGGGACGGCGATCTTCACCAACGACGGAGGCGCCGCTAGGCAGTTCCAATACGAGGTCAAGGTCGGCATGATCGGAGTTAATGTGCCTGTGCCAGTGCCGATGGCCTATTACTCCTTCGGTGGCTGGAAGAACTCGCTGTTCGGCGATACCCACGCCCACGGTGTCGATGGCCTGCACTTCTTCACCCGTGGCAAGGTGATCACCTCACGCTGGTTGGATCCAAGCCACGGTGGCCTGAACCTGGGCTTCCCGCAGAACGCCTGAGCGACCTCGAGGGACTCCGCACGAGGAGGCTGATGGTCAAGCAGGTGCTGGTCACGGGAGCATCCGGTTTCGTGGGTTCTCACCTAGCGGAGGCACTCGAGGCCAGGGGTCACTCGGTCCTCGCAATGACTCGGCATCCTGATACCTATTCCGGTGCTGGAAAGCCGATCTTCGGCGATGTCTATGAGCCCACCAGTCTGCGGTCGGCACTCGCTGACGTCGACGCTGCCTACTACCTGGTGCACTCGCTGGCACGGCGGGACTTTGTGGAGAAGGACGCGGAAGCTGCCCGGTCATTCGGAATGGCCGCCGCCGCAGCAGGTCTTGAGCGATTGATCTATCTCGGTGGTCTCGGCCAGGACGGTGCGGACCTGTCGGCGCACTTGCGGTCAAGGCGACAGGTCGAGCACCTGTTGGGAAGCGGGGGCGTACCGGTCACGGCGCTACGGGCGGCAATCATCATTGGACACGGCAGCATTTCGTGGGAGATCACCCGCCAGCTCGTTGCTCACCTTCCAGCGATGGTTGTTCCCAAATGGACGGCCACCCGCACCCAGCCGATCGCTTTGTACGACGTTGTGCGCTACCTGGTCGAGGTGCTTGAGCTGGAGACGGCCAAGGGACGGGTCTTCGAGGTCGGCGGACCCGATGTGCTGACCTACGCCGAGATGATGCGACGGGTAGCTCACCTGCAGCATCAACGCCCGTTGCCCATGCTCGCGGTGCCGCTGCTGACTCCCCGGCTGTCGTCCTATTGGTTGTCGCTGGTCACTGATGTCGACACCGCGACCGCCCGCAATCTCGTGGACTCGATGAGCAACGAGGTGGTGGTCACCGACCACCCCATAGCCGAAATCGTTTCGGAAATGCCCATGGGCTATGACGAGGCAGTTCGCGAGGCATTCAGACAGCGAGCCGCCGCCCGAGTGAAGTCGTGAGCATCAGCCCAACGAGACGCATGATGGGGCGAGCGATGAGCATCGTCCGTCCGGTATTGATCGACAAGGTGGAACGAGATCACCGGCAATCCGATGCAGCGTTCCTGCGCCGCCGAATCGTCGTCGGGATCACATTGGCCGTCGGTGCCACCCTCCTAGGCTTCTCATTCTCGGTGCGGCAAGGAGATCCGGCCTTCTACCCGCTGACCCTCGGTCTGGCAGCAACCTGGACGTTCGGCAGTCTGCTGTCCGGGCCGCTGCACCTGGGGCAGACCCTGCGCGGTGGCAGCCTGCGCCGTCCGGTCATCACCCCTATCGTGGTCGGGCTGCTGCTGGCCGCTCTCTTCATCCTCGGTGCCCTCATTGTCCGTTCCATCCCTACGTTGGCCCGGTTTGCTGAAGACGTGCTTGGTTACGCCCGACTGGGAAATCTCTGGATCATCGCTGTGATCACGCTGGTCAACGGCATCGCTGAGGAGCTCTTCTTTCGCGGCGCACTCTTCGCCGCCATTGGCACATGGCACCCCGTGTTGATTTCCACAATTCTCTACGCGTCGGCAACGATGGCCGGCGGCAATCCTGCGCTGGTGTTCGCGGCTGTTGTTCTCGGCACCGTGGTAGCGCTGCAGCGCCGAGCCTCGGGCGGCATACTCGCGCCCATCCTCACCCATATCACGTGGTCGCTCAGCATGCTGGTTGTCCTGCCACCGATCTTTGCCGGGGCGGCATGATCCCAGGGTTGGCTGTCGCAGGTACTTGACCCAGCCAAGGCCCGGTCGAGTCAGGTTGTGACGCGTTCGCTGTCGGCGACCCGGGTCACCTGGTTGGCGTCTCCACCAACCACGACGACCGCTGACCCGCCAGTGACCAGCGCGGTCACGATGCCGTCCCGGCAGGTGGGCCAGGGATCGCCGGCTCGGACCAGACGACGCACCGACGGACCGTCGACTGTCACAAGATCCCCCTGACTCAACGTGCGCCCGGCATCCACCCAAGCGGTCGCGTCGGTCTCCGGTGGGTAACCGACGTACCTGTCCGCGTGGCTCCGCACCTCTATCGCGTAATCGCGAACGCCGTCCGAAAGCGGCTCCCCGAATCCAAACCCCAGCGGATGGAGCGCGCAAGCGAAGATGTCACGCGCTGCGTGACCCTGCCAATGGCGCCCAGTCACTACGACCGTTGCCGCGTCGGGGTTAGTCAGGTCCACCACCAAACCGACCTGCCAGCAGGCCAGCTGCCAGACCGCAGTGAGCCAGTGGCCGGGAGCCTCGACGGCGAGCGGCATGCTGATCACGTCACCTGCGGCGACAGCGACCTCGTCCTGCAGCAAATTGGACGTCTTGTCCACCCAGTTGCTGAAGGTAGTCGCCGAAAGTTCAGTTCGAGCACCCGATTCGAGGTCGTACCAGGTGAGCAGTGGCGCAGACCCAGCAAGCCTGACGCGCTGTTGCAGTCGCTCGGCGAGAAGGGCGGTCATGGCGCCAGCGTAGGAGCATGCAGACGCCAGCGTTCGCCCGGAACGCCGCTACCCTTTCCGCATGCGCTACGTGTTGATCATGGCTGGTGGCTCAGGAAAGCGTCTCTGGCCGCTGTCCCGGCAAGACATGCCAAAGCAGCTGTTGCGGGTGCTTGGCGGCAAGAGCCTGCTCCGGATCGCGTACGAGCGCCTGGAGGGCATCGTCACCCCCGACAACGTGCTGGTCTGCACGAGCGCTGACTACGCAGATGTGGTCGCCGCCGAGATTCCCGAGGTCAAACCGGCGAACATTCTCGGCGAGCCGGAAGGCCGTGACTCGCTGAACGCAGTGGCCTGGCCGGCCGCAGTGCTGGCTGCTCGCGATCCTGATGCGGTCGTTGCGGTTGTCACCGCAGATCACATCATGCATCCGATCTCCGCGTTCCAGAGTGCGCTGCTGGAAGGCTTCGAGGTGGCCGAAAGCGCCGAGGAGTTCCTCGTGACATTCGGGGTGGTGCCCACGGCCCCGCACACTGGTTATGGCTATCTGAGGCGGGGCGAGACGATCCGTGGCCACCCGGAGGTGTTCTCGGTCATCGAATTCAAAGAGAAGCCCGACCGCCCGACCGCTGAGGAGTACCTGGCCTCCGGCGAATATTGGTGGAACTCCGGCATGTTCGTCTGGCGGGCCCGCACCTTGCTTGATCAGCTGCACCTGCTGCAGCCAAAGACGCACGATGCGGTAGTTGAGCTGGCTGCAGCACCTTATCGATTGTCGGAGATCTATCCAGAGTTGCTCAAGATCAGCGTCGACTATGCCGTGATGGAGCCCATGTCACGGGGGGAGGGGAGTGCTCAGGTCGTCGCCGTGCGACTTCCCATCGTCTGGCACGATGTCGGCGGCTTTGCGGCGCTCGGCGAGCAATTGCCGCGAGACGCACACGGAAACGCCACCCACGGCGTCGCGGTACTAGTCGACGCGCGGGACAACCTGGTGATCAACAATGCTGAAGACGGCCGGGTCGTCGCTGTCGTCGGGCTGAGCGACACCGTCATCGTGCAGACTCCACAGATCACCCTGGTTTGCCCCATCTCCGAGGCGGAACGGATCAAGGAACTGGTCGCCGAGGTCACCACCCAGCTCGGCGGCAGCTACGCGTAAGCGCCGATGGTGTCCCGGTGTTACGCGCCGTTCGGCTCCGGCGAGTTGGCCGCCGGGTACTTGGCCATGAATTCCTTGATCCCTGCACCGCTGGCCTCGGTACAGGCCTGCCGAACACCTCGCTGCATGGTGGGGTCGCCCGGGTTGTTCGGGTCAGCGGTCCAGCGTGTGATGACCACGCTCTTCCCAGCCGGGAAACCAGCGCCATCAGCCTCGGACCAGGGTGCCGCAATGAACTTGTCCGCCGGGTTGTAGTCCTCGCTGCCGAAGGTCTTCGCTATCCGCTCCAGGTTTTGGATCTGGTTGCCGGGGGCCTCGGCGCGATACCAGACAACGGCGTAGCCGTGTTCCAGGTTGTGCACCAAGGTCTCTACGGGCGGGCGATCGGCCGCGGCGTAGAAGTGCTTGGTGAACGGAGCGGGAGTAGGGGTGTGCTTTCCGGAGTCGGGTGGAGTCTGGGCGTAGTCGACCTTGGTGCCCTCCGGAACGTGATCTTGGTTGCCGGTGGCCGGCTGCTCAGTAATCGGGTCGCATCCGGCAGCGGCGAGGCTGCTGCCGAGGTCCTCGATTTTCGCGTTGCGGGCGCGATAGTCGTCAACGAAGAGGTAGACAGGATAGGCCAACAGCGCCAACGCAAGCACGATACAGATCACCAGCAGCCGGATGGTCCGCGTGCGCTGTTCCTTCTTCCGGGCGGCATCGAGGGAGGCCAGCTTGTCGCGGCGGCTCTGTGGCGACGTGCCCTTAGTTGAGGCTGCGCCGCTGGGCGTGGCCTTCGCGTCGCTCTTGGCTTTCGCCATCCAGGGTTCTCCTACTGATCGGTCGCAGGGAGTGGCGAGTCTATCTCCAACTGCTGAGCGTCAGCTGTCTCTAAGTCGACAGACATGATGGCACGTAGCAGATCGGCGGCCTCGTGCCCAAGCGGTGTCCCGGCCAAGAGCCGAGACGTTCGCTCCGCAGGATCGAGCGCGACGAGTTCCTCATAGCGCTCGCGCTGCCCAGTGGCGACCAGCACGGCAGCCAACACCGCCTCCTGGCTGCCAAAGCCGAACATGTCCTTGATCGGGTCCCTGAGCAACTCACGTGCGGTTGACTCAGCCCGCCCCACCAGCTTGCCAAGTCCCCGTACCACGGCGACTGGTCGACCGCGCAGCTTGCCCTTCACTAGGTCCCCGGCTGCGGCCAGCTCATCCGCGACGGCCGTCACAGTCACTTGGAGCTCGTTTCCGTACGCGTCCCGGGCGCCCGCGTAATCTGCCAAGACCCTGACTCCAGAGACGCCGATGGCATGGTCGGTCTGGCCGATCCGCCACGGTCGTCCTGCCGTGTCAGAGATGATCACTCCCAGCCGAAGACCGGTTGCGGTCTCCAGCCGCTCGCGGAGTGCCGCTGCGCTCCCGTCCGGATCGTGTGGCAGCAGCAGGATGGACTCAGCGGAGAGGTTGGACCTGTCGATGCCGGCCGCGGCGATCGTGAGTCCGTCGTGGGTGCGGACGATACGGGTCTCTCCCCGGCGGGCCAACGTCCGCATGGTCTCGGAGGTGATCAGCTCGGTACGCCGTGACTCTGGCTCGATGCGCCCCTGCGCCTTGCTGATGATCTTGGATGTGACAACGACGATGTCCCCGTCGCGGAGCGGTCCCAGGGGGTCTGCGTCCGTGGCCGCGAGGATCGCGGTTGCAACGTCGGCGCCGGGCTTCACTTCCCCGATTCCGCCGGGTGCGAAGATCGTGATCACGGATGCATCCTGAGCCAGCACTGGATCGTCGGCCCCGGCACCGCCCATCATGACGTGGCGGATTTGATCGCGTAGCTGACAAAGGCGGCCGTGCTCGCGGGGTCGCGCATGATCAGATCGGTGACGACGGCCCGCAACCCACCCTGCTCGACCCGCTCTGCTGAGGAGGCGTCGGCGGTATCCATCGCCCAAGCATCCAGTACACCGCCGCGCGACCGGGCGCCGTAGTGCAAGCCAACGGCGGCGGCGTCGACATCCACGCCGATGGCGGGCAGCAGCCGGTGGGCCATCCCCAGTACCGGAGCGCCGCCGAGGATGCCGGCGAACCCCACAACCGGGGCGGGCGCACTCTGCATTGCGTCGCGGAGGCCCGGCACAGCAAGGATCGGCCCTATGGAGACCACCGGGTTGCTCGGTGCCAGCAAGATCAAGTCGGCCTGCTGGAGCGCCGCCATCACACCTGGCGCGGGTCGTGCCGACTCCAGGCCGACCAAGGTCACGGCAAGCGCCTCAGGATGGGCGCGAAGCCCCACCCAGTACTCCTGAAAGTGCACGGCTCGCAGTTGACCAGGCGCGTCGGGATCAGCAATCGTGACATGCGTCTCCACCCGATCGTCTGTCATCGGGAGCAACCTGAGCCGCGGGTCACCGGCGAGCCAGCGGGAGCACAGGGCGGTTGTCACCTCCGAGAGCCGGTTGCCGGCGTTCAGCAGCTGACTCCGGATTAGATGGGTGCCCACATCGCGATCGCCGAGGGAGAACCAGGCCGGCTTGACGCCGTACGCGGCCAACTCCTCCATCACCCGCCAGCCTTCGTCCTGACGCCCCCAACCGCGGACCGGATCCCCACCGCCACCGAGGGTGTACATGATCGTGTCGAGGTCTGGGCAGATCCGCAAGCCATGCAGGGTGATGTCATCAGCAGTGTTGGCAATCACTGTCAGTTCTGCTGTCGGGTAGGCCCGGCGTACTCCGAGCACGAACTTCGAGCCGCCGACCCCTCCGGCCAAGATCACGATTCGCACCGCACCAGTGTTCCCCAGCGTTTTCTCTGCTCGCGCGGCGCCCCGCGAGGTGCACACCGACGCCCGCAGAGGCAGTTCCTCCAGGTCGACCTCTCCTCACTGTCAGTGTCGTTACGCTGAAGGGTGTGGACAGTCTGATGCGGTTGCGGGAGCCGGCGGCTTGGGTCGCCTTGGGCGCCCTGGTGCTCAATCTTGTGTTGGCCGTCGTGGCGATGGCAACCTACCCAGGCCGGCTGGCCGATATTGGACTGACGCTGAGCGCCCAAGCCGCAAACCCCGTGCCGTTGATCGCGTTGGCGGTCCTGGTGAGCTTTTGTGTGCTGCGCGAGCGTACGGCTCATGCGCGCCTGCTCACGCTGCTGAGCCTGATCGCCGGAGCGCTTGCTGTGCTTTTCGGCATCGGTCTCGCGTTGCTAGGACTTGCCGCCGAGCCAACTCCGGTTCTCTGGGCGCTCGCCGCTATCGTGACGCAGGCGATCTCGATCATTGTGGTCGTCCTGCTGGTCAAGCTCCTCCAGCTCCAGGCCGTCCCGCGTCGGCTCCCAGCGGGAGTCGGACTCCCCCCATACCAGGAATCCCAATACAAGGAATCCCAATACAAGGAATCCCCATACAAGAAATCGTTGCCTGCACCGCTGCCAGACCAGCGGTTGCAGCCGACCTGGCGACCTGACACTGCCGCGGGAGCGGTGTGGCGTACTGCGGGCGAGGCAGCAGCAGGGGCCCCCGCCGCCGGTTGGGGCGCAGACCCAACGGCGGCGGCTTGGCAGCCGATCCCCACGCAACCCAATGGGCCGAGGCCGCAGGGCACCGTCTCCGACGACCCGGCCATACGGCCGAAGGGACAGCGAGACGCGCAACCGCCTGTGGACTGGTGGGGCCGACCCCTGTCCTAGACCGAAACCTCAAGCTTGACTTGTCCCCAATATCAGGAAATGACTTGACTTTCCGGTATTGACAGGCATGTAATTTCACCAATGTCATTTGCAGTCTTCTGCTGATCCGGCGGAGCCGTACTCAGATGAGTTGCTGCACAGCCAGGGGGCACCCAGTAGCAGCGGGTGGCAGGTGCATACGGCGCAAGCCAGACCGGTCGGGCCCGCGAAGCCCGTACCGGTTGAGGTATCCATCATGCGGGTCGAGGAGGCACAACCAGATGTACGAGCTGTGGGGGACCGACGAGGGCGGTGCACTGAGCTGGCAAGAGCGCGCACTGTGCGCGCAAACCGACCCAGAAGCGTTTTTTCCTGAGAAGGGTGGGTCCACGCGCGAGGCCAAGAAGGTCTGCTTGTCTTGCGAAGTGCGCGGCGAGTGTCTCGAGTATGCGCTCGCCAACGATGAGCGTTTCGGCATTTGGGGCGGTTTGAGCGAAAGAGAACGTCGCAGGCTCAAGAAGCGCGCTGTGTAGCCCGACTCACTATCGGGCACTCAGCGAACTCGCGTAGAGTAAGGGGCCGCCCAACCGGGCAGCCCCTCGCGCGTTTTTCGGGGCCCGATTGGTACGGGGGTTACGCAGGAACTGATGGATAGCGATACGGCTCTGGCCGGTGCGTACGACGACCGTCCAGGAGGCACTCGTGCCTGGCCTGAGCTGATGCAAGCCGATGTCGAAGACTTCGGGCTCGAGGAAAACCCGTGGGCATGGGCCGACTTCGGAGAAGAGGACCAGAGACAACGGATCGATATTGCCGGCGCTCACGTCACAGCTGTGCTTGTCACATTCGACGCGGCACGTTGGCTGCCGGCGACCCTGGCGGCATTGGCGAAGCTAGATCCTCGACCCACCCGCCTGATCGCGATCGACAATGCCAGCACCGATGCAACCAGAACGCTCTTGGATGTCGCGCACGACGACGGCGTACTGGACGCGGTCTACGACGGTAGGCGAAAGTTTGGGTTCGGCGCGGCGGTAGAGGCTGCCTTGGAGTTCGACGCTGCCAACCTGCAGGATGATGCCGATACGATCGGCTTCCGCGCGGTCTCAGGACGCGACTCGCACTGGCTCTGGCTGTTGCACGACGATGCTGTACCCACGCCTGACGCGCTTTATGAGCTCCTGGCTCACGTAACGGTCGATCAGAGCATTGATCTGACAGGCCCAAAGCTGCTTTTGCCGCGACATCGGCACGGCGGCCAACCGATCAGCGAGGTCGGCGTCAGCATCTCCGGTACTGGGCGCCGCGAGCTCGACCTTGATATGGACGAGATCGATCAGGGGCAGCGCGACGAGCCCCAGGAACGGCTCGGCGTATCAACCTGCGGCATGCTGGTCCGGACCACCGTCTGGAAGGAACTAGGTGGTCTCGATCCGACTCTGCCGGTCTTTCGAGATGGCGTCGAGTTCGGCTGGCGGGCACACCTCAATGGCTACCGGGTGGTCACCACCCCGCGTGCGCAGCTCACTCACCGCCAGGTTGGCCGCGCCGGGCTTCGTCCCCGCGGCCTAACCGGTCGCCGCCCTGGCATGGTTGATCGGCTGCTCGGCATGCTGGTGGTTGCCGGTCACGCACCGAGCAAGATGCTGCCCCTGGTTTGGCTTCGGTTGGTCTGGAGCTGCCTGGTGCGTGCATTGGGCTATCTGGTTGGCAAGGTGCCAGGCCGCGCGCTCGATGAGATGCGGGCTCTCGGCTCCTTCGTCGCTCATCCGGATCGGCTACGTGAGCTGCGCAGCCGGACCGCCAAAATCGATCCCGCGCCGGGCGCCAATCAGGTAGTTGATTCCCTAAGGCCTCCCTGGTGGAGCGGCCTGCGGGTGGGAGTCGACGCTCTGACCGGTGCCGCATCAGAGCGTTATCGGTCGCTGGCTGGCGATTCCGATGTGGCCTCGATCGATGAGCTGACCGGGGACGAGTTCAGCTCGGCGACAGAGGAGCGCTCGAAGAACCTCTTGCTCAGCCCAACAGCGCTGCTGATGGTCGTCGCAGTTGTGGCAAGCCTGATCGCCGCTCGAAGCTTGTTTGGGACCGGCTCCCTCGTCGCTCCAGCCTTACTGCCTGCGCACGACAGTGTCATTTCCATGTGGCGGACCGTGGTCAGCGCGATCCCGGGCGCGCCGGCACAGGTGACCCCGCCGTGGGAGGCGCTCACTGCGGTCGGTTCGACCGCCATGCTTGGGCAGCCTGAATGGCTCATCACGCTTTTGTTGTGTGGCGTGGTCCCGTTGTCGCTGCTCGCGGCGTATCCGCTCGCGCGTCGGCTCATCAACGACCGCAGAGTACGGCTCTGGGTCTGCGGCACGTACGCGCTGCTGCCAGTGTTGCTCGGTGGCACGAATCAGGGTCGGTTGGCACTCAGCGTGGTGGCCATCTGCCTGCCGCTGCTCGTCATGGCGGCGCGGGGGCTGGTACTGCGCCGCACGCGGACCGCTGAGGCGTGGCGCGGCGGCTGGGGTGCCGGGGTGGTGCTTGTCGCCCTCGTGGCCTTCGAACCTTCCATGATCATCTTTGCGTTGCTGGTCGGGATCTTCGGGGCGATTGCGCTGCGGAGTAGCCCGCGCAAGATCGGCCGGATCGGCATCGCGCTCGGGGTACCGCTGGTGGTACTGCTGCCGTGGTGGCCGACGCTCATTTCAACGCCGGGACGGCTGTTCGTCGGTCCTGACTCGGTGCTAGGTGGAGTGACGCCGGCAGTTCCGGTGTGGCAATTGCTGTTCGGCCGCGACATCGGCCCGGGCCTGCCGCCGCTCTGGGTGGGCGCCGTCGTTTTCGGCGTCATCTGGATCGCCGCAATCTTGGGACTCGCCCGCCGTCCAGCCCGACGTGCGGTGCTTGCGGCTTGGGCCGCTGCGCTGGTCGCGCTCGGCATGGCTGTCCTCTTATCCAGATTGGTGGTCTCGGTACCTCCAGCGGGTACCGAGGTGCGGCCTTGGGTTGGCAGCTATCTGCTGCTTGCGTTCGCCGCCTTGATCATGTGCGGCGGCATGGGCCTCGACGGATTCTCCGGAGACATGACCGAGCGTAGTTTCAGCTGGCTACAGCCCGCCACCGTTCTCGCTGGCATTGCGGTGTGCCTGGTCAGCGTTGGCGGCGCCGCCTGGTGGGTGTTGGCCGGTGCTCACGGTCCGATCGAACGTGCTCGGCTGGATTCGATTCCGCCGTACGTGATGAACGCGATCAAGTCGGCTGCGCGGCCGCGGCTACTTGCCATAGACCTCTCTGACGGCACCGCGCGCTACTCAGTGCTGGCCGATGACCAGCTCCGGTTGGGCGACGCCGATCGTGGCTTCACCTTCGGGGGGTCAATAGCGGCACGTGAGCAGGTCGATGACCTGGTGGTACGCCTGGTAGCCGGTACCGCCGACTCCGATATCAACCCACAACTGGCCGATCTTGGGATCGGCTACGTCTGGGTGACTGGAGCAAACGAGGACATCAAGGCTCGGATCGACAACACGCCGGGTCTGGGCACTGCCAGCGGAAACGAGCGCGGGATCGTCTGGAAGCTGGAACCGGCGGTGGCGCGGACCGTGCTCATCGACGGGTCAGCGCGGCTGCCACTCGGTCCGCCGCCGGCGCCGGTGCCCCCAGGGAGTCAGGAGCGGCAGCTTCAGATCGGCGAGTCGGCCGACATGCGGTGGCGAGCCGAGCTGAACGGCCAAGCCCTTGCTCCAGTTGCGGATGGGTGGCAGCAGGTCTTTGCGCTTCCTGCTCCCGGCGGGACCGTAACTTATGTGTTGCCGTCCCTTATGCCATTGCTGTTGCCAGCTCAGGGTTTGGTCCTCCTGGTGGCGGGGGTGCTCGCCGCTCCAGCGATCCGACGGCCGGAGGTGCGTGATCCGGCCAAGTCGGCCCGGCGCGCCGCGACACTCTCAGAGCTCGCATGATGTCGAACTCCTCGGCTGCGGAGGCTCACGATGCCGGGCCATAGAGCAACAGCACTTGGTGCGGTCGTGCTGGGTTTGCTCTTGATCATCGGTGCGGGCACACTGCTGGGCGCGGAGGGACCGACATCCCATGCCAACCGCATGCCTTTGGTTGGCCGCACCACCACGATCTGTACTATTTCGGCTCCGCCGAGCGGCGAGAGAACGGGCAAGACTGAGGTTTCGGCCGTGTCCATACAAGAGGTACCCGATCGAGCAGGCTTGCTGACGGGGTCGACGCTCAACTCGAAGCCATCAGGGCTGAAAATCACCCAGCCTGGAAAAGGCGCACGACAATCTGGAGTCACCTCTCCGGTCGTGATCTCTGCTGACGGAGTCATGGCGAGTACCAGCAGCGCAGTGATCGTTGGCGACGTGATGGAGGGCCCCGAAGTCGGACTCAAGGCAGCGCCTTGCCTGGCGCCGGCCACCTCGCACTGGTTCACCGGTCTGGGCGCGACCGATACCGACCGGACCGATTTGATCTTGAGCAATCCGGACGACGCCCAGGCCCAGGTTGATCTTCGGTTCTACGGCCGAAGTGGGCGCATTGTCGTACCAGGCAGCCCGGGGGTTCTGATCAAGGGGCACGAGTCGCGTACGGTTTCGCTGAGTAGCTTGGTGAAGGCTGAGGGCGGCATCAGCGTTGCGGTGCAGGCGAGTCAGGGTCGGGTCACGGCAGTGGCCAAGCGGTCTCAGACCAATCAGCTCAAGGCTGCTGGCGTCGACTGGCAGCTTCCATCCGCGCCGCCGAGCACTGTTGTCGTCGTCCCGGGTGTGCCCCCGGGCGAGGGCGGCCGCCAGCTTGTCGTCACCAATCCCGGCGCTACCCGGGCTAACGTGGCTGTCCAAGTTCTCGGAATTTCCGGACCGTACGAGCCGAGCGGAGCCGCGTCCCTCGACGTACCGCCTGAGAGCACAGCAGCGGTGAGCCTCAAAGAGGGCTTGGCGGGCCAGCCGGGCAGCATCAAGCTGGCAAGCAATATGCCTGTGACCGCGGCTGTCATCTCGACGAGCCAGCGAAGCGGCGCTAGCGGGGACCTGGCAGTCCAGTCGGCCAGTGTCCCGTTGATCCGGACCGGGGTCAGCGCTATTGCGACGAGCAACCTCGCCGATAGCGAGCTGATCGTCAGCAATAGCGGGGACGGCGACGTGCAGTGCACTTTTGAGGTGTTCAGCTACGACGGCGTCAAGCTGCGGACTGATGACATAGTGCTCGGACCGAACAGCACGGCAACGAGGCGGTTGAACTCACCGGCACCGTCCTATCTCGTGGTCAAGGTGCCCGACGGCTCCGCGGTGATTGGAGGCGTCGTGCTCACCCAGCCAGAGCGAAACGTTGCTGGGCTGGCCACCGTTCCGCTTGCCTCACCGGACCTGGCGAGTCGGGCGCCGACAACTAGGCCTGATTACTCAGCTGGCCGCTAAGTGTCTCCTCAGTCGTCCTCTGCGCCCGCACCGTCAGGGTCGATCTCCTCAACGCTGCGGCCGGTGAGAGCGGAAAGCTGCTCAACGATGGTGCGGTAGACAAGGATGCGAAGGCCGCGTCGACTCACGGCGCGATGCTCCAGCGGCCTGCGATAGATCACGACCTGACCCGGCTGAGTTGCCGTGGCCTCGACCGCGGCCGCCAGCGGCACCTGGTCCGAAGACCAGGCCATATCAAAATGGGGCACATCTTCGATTCCGAATGTGACGCCCGCCAGGACATCTGGACACTGCAGACCCACCCGGTCCACCGCGTCATGTACCGCTTCGCTGAAGAAGTCCGCCTTGCTAGCTGGGTGTGGCGGCTGCGCGCGATGCATCGTCAGCGCATTCGGCAAAGCCAAGGGTCCACGAAGTCCGCGGCCGTGCCGGTCACGACGGTGGCTGGGCACCTTCGAACTGTAGCCTGACACGGCAGCGCTTCCCACGATCGAACCCCCGCCCGGAGTAGCGTCGGCCAGGTGAGGTCGCGCCGCTGTTCACGAGCAGGCTGCCAGCGTCCCGCTACCTCGACGCTGACGTACGCCTACCGAGACTCCACAGCGGTCCTTGGTCCGCTCGCCAACCAGGCTGAGCCACATTGTTATGACCTGTGCCAGCAGCATGCGCAGACCCTCTCGGCCCCGCGCGGTTGGGAAATGATCAGACTCGCCGTCGAGGAGCAGCCGAAACCGACTGCCGATGATCTGCTCGCGCTCGCCGACGCGGTACGGGATGTGGGTTTGTCCTACGATCCTTCGGCCGGACCGATCATGGAGCCTCCGGTGCGCAGCAGCGGCCTGGTCGAGCTGGCGCGGCGCGGACATCTGACCGTCCTTGCAGATCCTGGTGCCGGCTGACGCCGGCGGCTACAGATCCTGGTGCCGGCTGACGCCGGCCGCTACAGACCGGCAACGGCCCGCGGCCCGATCGTCTAGGATGCTCATTCGATGATCAAGCCGGGAATCTTCAAGGCCAACGACATTCGGGGGATCACTGAGGGCTCCGCCCCAGAGTGGGACGCCGCTGGGGCGTACGCAATCGGTGTCGCAGTCGTCGAGGTGCTGAGTCTCAACAGCGGCGCCGGAGCGCTCGTGGTTGGCCGCGACATGCGCACCAGCAGCCCACTGATGGCCGCTGCCTTTATTGACGGAGTGCTGAGCCGCGGGGTCGATGTGGTCGACATCGGCCTGTCCAGTACCGACCAGTTGTGGTTCGCATCGGGTTGGCTCGACCTGCCTGGAGCGATGTTCACCGCCAGTCACAATCCAAGTGCGTACAACGGGATCAAGTTCTGCCTGGCAGCCGCGAAGCCGATCACTTCAGCCACATTGGCCGAGATCGCTGATCGCGCAAGCGCCGCCGAGACATTGCCGCCAGTGGTACCCGGAGAGCACTCCGAGCAAAACCTGCTACCGGCCTACGCCAGCTACCTGCACTCCCTTGTCGACCTAACAAGCATCCGGCGGCTACGGGTGGTCGCCGACGCCGGCAACGGGATGGCTGGATACACCCTGCCGACGGTGCTGGGTGGTGATGATCTTGAGTTGATCGGCCTCTTCATGGACCTCGACGGCGACTTCCCGAACCACCCGCCGAACCCGCTCGAGCCTGAGAACCTGCTCGATGCACAGGCAGCGGTCCGGGAGAATGCAGCTGATCTTGCCCTGGTATTCGACGGCGACGCAGATCGTTGCTTCATCATCGACGAGCGCGGCGCCGTGGTCAGTCCGTCGGTGATCACGGCGATGATCGCCAGTCAGGAGCTGGCCCGTGAGCCAGGTGCGATCATCGTCTGCAACAAGATCACCTCCCGGGTTGTATCGGAGGTCGTCTTGGCCGAGGGCGGCAAGATCGTCATCAGCAGAGTGGGTCACAGTTTCGTGAAAGCCGCCATGGCAGAGCACAACGCGATCTTCGGCGGTGAGCATTCAGCGCACTACTACTTTCGTGACTTCTGGGGTGCTGACACAGGCATGCTCGCGGCTCTGCACGTGCTTGCAGCGGTCGGGCATTCGGACCGGCCGCTGTCAGAGCTGGTGACTCGCTTTGATCGGTACGCCGCCTCCGGAGAGATCAACAGCCTTGTCAGCGACCAACAGATGATCATGAATCGAGTGGCGGCGGCGTTCGTCGGCCGCGGCGAACAGGATCGAATCGACGGACTGACCGTCTCTGGCCCTGACTGGTGGGTGAACGTACGACCCAGCAACACTGAGCCACTGCTCCGGCTCAATGTTGAGGCGGCCGATCAAGAGACGATGGAATCCTTGCGTGAGGAGACGTTAGGTTTGATCCGCGCGTAGCGGAGTCGAGTCGAGGAGGAATGAACGTGGCAGTCGATCTGGCGCCTGAGCTGCTAGAAATTTTGGCCTGCCCCAACTGTCATGGAGCACTCGCTGTTGATCATGACCGTGACGAGCTGGTATGCCTGGCGGCCGACTGTGGTCTGGCCTATCCGGTGCGGCAACAGATTCCGGTGCTGCTGATCGACGAGGCTCGCCGTCCCAGCTCTCGCTTGGATCGTCCGGGCACCCCGCCCGATCGTTGATGTCGGTTTTCAACGACGCCTTGCTGGACGATCAGCGGGCGCTCGCCGGGGCGGACTCGATCCTGCGGCGCCTGGCTGAAGCCGGAGCCCGCGTACGACGCGAAGCCGCCGATTCGGTAGAGCCGAAAACCCTGCTGCAAGGGTTGCCACGGCCCAGGGCAGTGATCGCCGCCGGGACGGAGGCGCGCTTTATCCGGGCGATGCTGGAACCGGTCTGCCCAGTCCCGTTTGTGGCGTGGCCGACCCACGGCCTACCTGGCTGGGTCGGGGCCCTCGACCTTGTGGTCGTGATGGCGAGCGAGAGTGCGTCGGCTGGCTTGATCGCAACAGTGCATGAGGCGGTACGCCGTGGGTCCCAGCTGCTGATCGCATGCCCGCAACCCTCGATGATCGCCGAGCACGCGGCCTCCCGATCCAGCATCGTGTTACCCACCGCAACCGCCGATCCACTAGCCGCCGCAATCGTTGTTCTGGACGGCTTGCATGCCATGCAGCTGGGACCAGAGGTTCATCCGCACGCGGTGGCCGACGCGATGGACCAGGTGGCCGAGGAGTGCTCGCCATTCGCCGATGTTTCGGAAAATCCTGCCAAGGACCTTGCTATGGGTCTTGCCGACGCCCAGCCCCTGGTCTGGGGTGGCTCAGTACTTGCGGCTCGGGCCAGTCGGCGGCTCGCCGAGGCGCTGCGGGCCGCCAGCGGCCGCGCCGCGCTCGCAGCTGACGCAGACGCGCTTATGCCGATCCTGGACTCCACCCCACAGCGTGACCCTTTTGCTGACCCGTTCGAGGATCAGATATCAGTTGATCGGCGGCCAACCTTGGTGCTGCTCGATGATGGGAACAGCGAGAGCCTGATCCGTTCTGATCATCAGCGCCTGGTCTCGGCAGCCGATCGCAACGACGTGCGCGTCTGCACCATCGCACACTGGTCAGGGTCCGACGTCGAGCGGTATGCAACCTTGCTGCTGACGGGCATGTTCGCCGCGGTCTACCTGGCCGTCGGCCTCGACCGCAGCCTGGAACGCTGACAGTCGCCCATTTCTGGGGCAGGATTTCCCTGTGAGTGCAGAGGGTGGAACCAAGGCAGTTGTGGCGGCCTTGTTCGCCAATTGCTTCATCGCGGTGACCAAGTTAGGTGCCTGGGTGCTGACCGGCGCTTCCTCCATCTTGGCGGAGGCGATTCACTCGATTGCCGACGCTGGCAACCAGGTGCTGTTGTTGGTCGGGGGCCGGCGGTCCAAAAAGGAGGCCACCGAGCAGCACCCGTTCGGCTACGGGAGAGAGCGTTACATCTTCGGTTTCATCGTCTCGGTCGTGCTCTTCAGCGTCGGCGGTCTTTTCGCGCTCTACGAGGCGTACCACAAGTGGCATGAGATCCAAGAGGGCCACCCAAACGAGCTGCTGGAGAGCAGGTGGTGGTGGGTTCCGGTCGTCATCCTGCTCGCGGCGATCGTGGCCGAAAGTATCTCCTTCCGGACTGCCATCAGGGAATCCAACAAGGTGCGCGGCAAGCAAACCTGGAGCAAATTCATCCGCGCCGCCAAGGCACCCGAGCTGCCGGTGATCTTGTTGGAGGATTTCGCCGCGTTGGTGGGCTTGACCTTCGCCCTGTTTGGTGTCGGCATGACGCTGTTGACAGGCAACGGCTACTTCGACGTGATCGGAACGGTCATGATTGGTCTGCTGCTCGTTACAGTGGCGATCGCCTTGGCGATCGAGACCAAGAGCCTGCTGCTCGGCGAGGCGGCAAGCCCAGACGCTATAGCGCGGATCGAGCGGGCGTTGACCAGCACGCCAGGCGTCGAGCGGATCATCCATATGAAGACGTTGCACCTCGGGCCGGAAGAGGTGTTGGTCGCGGCCAAAATTGCCGTGGGACCACAGGCGAATGCCGCCGAGGTTTCGGAAACGATCAATCGAGCCGAGGTCAATATTCGCGAGAAGGAGCCGATGGTCACCGCGCTTTACCTCGAACCCGACATCTACGACCCGAACCATGTCCCGGCCGCGCGACCAGAGCGGCCCGCAGCGCCCAGCCACTGAGCACGGGGGGTTATTGACCGGGAGATTCTTCGGATGTCGGCCGCCTCCCATAGGCTTCCACTCATGGATTTTCGCGTTGCAGATTTGAGCCTCGCCGAGTTTGGCCGCAAGGAGATCAACCTGGCAGAGCACGAGATGCCGGGATTGATGGCTATGCGTGCGCAGTACGGCGACTCCAAGCCGCTGGCCGGTGCAAAGATTGCCGGCTCGCTTCACATGACGGTGCAGACTGCGGTGCTCATCGAGACCCTGGTGGCATTGGGCGCTGAGGTGCGATGGGCGAGCTGCAACATCTTCTCCACTCAGGACCACGCAGCCGCCGCCGTGGTGGTTGGGCCGGACGGCACACCGGACGACCCAAAGGGAGCGCCTGTGTTCGCTTGGAAGGGTGAGACGCTGCAGGAGTACTGGTGGTGCACCAGCCAGATTCTCTACTGGCCAGATGACGAGCTCGCCAACATGATCCTCGACGATGGCGGTGACGCCACCATGCTCGTACACAAGGGTGCAGAGGCGGAAAAGGCTGGGGAAGTGCCAGAGCCTTCGGCAGAGGACCCCGAGGAGTGGCGCATCTTTCTGCAGCTGCTACGCGAGTCGCTCGCCGCGGGACGCTCCTGGATCCAGATCGCGAATGCAATCAAGGGTGTAACCGAGGAGACCACCACCGGCGTACATCGGCTGTATGAGATGCTGCGTGCCGGTTCTCTGATGTTCCCCGCGATCAATGTCAACGACTCGGTGACCAAGTCAAAGTTCGACAACCGTTACGGCATCCGACACTCGCTGATCGATGGTCTGAACCGCGCAACCGACGTGTTGATCGGCGGCAAGGTCGCCGTTGTCTGCGGTTACGGAGACGTGGGCAAGGGCTGTGCGGAATCGCTGCGCGGACAGGGCGCCCGCGTGATCGTCACTGAGATCGACCCGATCTGCGCGCTCCAAGCGGCAATGGACGGCTTCCAGGTGGCCACTCTTGAAGAGGTGCTTGACGTCGCCGACATCTACGTCACCGCGACCGGCTGCCGAGACGTGATCACCGCCGACCACATGCGGCGCATGAAGCATCAGGCGATCGTCTCCAACATTGGGCACTTCGACAATGAGATCGAAATCGCCGGACTGGCCGCGCTGCCGAACGCGACCAGGATCAACATCAAGCCTCAGGTAGACGAGTGGCAGTTCACCGAGAACGGTGCCGATCCGCGTCTCGGCGAAGCCGAGCCCGGGAATACTCACAGCATCATCGTGCTCAGTGAGGGCCGGCTGATGAATCTAGGTAACGCGACCGGCCACCCCAGTTTCGTGATGAGCAACTCGTTCACCAATCAGGTGCTCGCCCAGATCGAGCTCTTCACCAAGCCCGAGGAATATCCGCTCGGCGTCTACACCTTGCCCAAGCAGCTCGATGAAGCGGTGGCGCGACTGCATTTGGATGCGCTGGGTGTGCACTTGACCGAGCTCACCCCCAAGCAGGCGGACTACCTCGGCGTTCCGGCCGGGGGGCCGTACAAGTCAGATCAATACCGGTACTAGGCGAGGAACCTAGGAGCACGACAGCAGCGATGAAGATCGCGCTCGAGCACCGTACGACCTACCGGTTCGACCGGCCGATCGCGATCGGGCCGCATGTCATCCGACTGCGTCCGGCCCCGCACACCCGAACCCCCATCGAGGCCTACTCGCTCACGATTTCCCCGAGCGATCATTTCATCAACTGGCAGCAAGATCCTTTTGGGAACTACCTGGCGCGCGTGGTCTTCCCGAACAAGGCCAGGGCACTCGACGTCACCGTCGGACTCGTGGCCGACATGAAGGTGATCAACCCATTCGACTTCTTCATCGAGAGCTACGCCGAGACCTATCCCTTCGGCTATCCGCCCGAGCTCGCATCCGACCTCAAGCCCTATCTTGATACTCCCGAATCTGAGGTCGGACCGCTCGTCAACGAATGGGTGGAAGCCAGCGGTACGCCTCCACCCGACGGGCAGCCGATAGTGGAATTTCTCAGCGCCCTGAATGCCGCCATCTATCGCGATGTGGCCTATTCGGTCCGGATGGAACCCGGAGTGCAGACTCCCGAAGAGACCCTCAGGCAGCGAATCGGTTCCTGTCGGGACACTGCCTGGTTGCTGGTCACGGCTCTGCGGCGATGTGGCCTGGCGGCTCGATTCGTGTCGGGCTACCTCGTCCAGCTGACACCCGACCAACCAAGTATGGATGGCGCGAGCGGCCCGACGGAGGACTTCACCGACCTGCACGCCTGGGCCGAGGTCTACATTCCCGGGGCCGGCTGGATTGGGCTCGATCCGACTTCGGCACTCTTTGCCGGTGAGGGCCACATTCCACTGGCTGCCACGCCACATCCGGCGTCCGCGGCCGCCATCACGGGGGCAACCGAGGCGTCGGTAACCACGATGGAATTCGCGAACTCCGTACGGCGTGCCCAGGAAGACCCGCGAACCACCTTGCCGTATACGGCCGGTCAGATCGAGTCCATCCAAGCCTTGGGTGAGGCTGTCGACGATCGGCTGGAGGCCGTTGGCCTGGAGCTCACGATGGGCGGTGAGCCCACGTTCGTCTCAAGCGACGATATGACCTCAGCGCAGTGGACGGTTGCTGCGGATGGCCCCGAGAAGCGTCAGCTAGCCAGCCGGCTGGCCGCAGCGCTGGCGGATCGCTTCGCGAAGGGTGGCCTGGTGCAGCGCAGCGAGGGCAAGTGGTATCCCGGGGAGCCGCTGCCTCGCTGGCAAATCGGGCTGATCTGGCGAAACGACGGCGAGCAGCTGTGGAGCGATGCTGCACTGTTAGCGGATCCCTTCGATGCCACGAAATCAGATCCTGACGCCGCGGCGTCTGCCGAGCGCCTGGCGCGTTCGATTACGTCGGACTTTGGACTGACTGACGAGCAGTTGCTGCCGGCCTTCGAAGATCCGCTGGCGCGGCTCGCTGCGGAGCTAGGTGAGCCGTCCGGGCCTCGTCCGACGTTTGATCCAGAGCGGCCGGAGCCGCAGCTGGTCAGCGAGCTGGACCGGGCGCAGACTGAACCGGCGGCTTGGGTGTTACCGCTTATGCCCGCCTGGTTTGGCGAAGGCTGGGCGAGCCCGGCCTGGAAGACCCGACGAGGACGCTTGGTGCTCATTCCTGGCGAATCACCAGCAGGCTCACGGCTGCCGCTCGACGCGCTCTCGTGGAAAGATCCCGACTTCACCGGCGAGGAGTCCTATACCAGGTCCGGACCATCGCTGAACGAGGCGATTGGTCATCCGCGGGCCGTGGTGGTCGATCCGGACGACGCCGCAACGCGCACCGCCCTAGTTGTGGAGGCGCGGGACTGCTTCGTACATGTGTTTCTACCTCCGTTGGAAAGGCTGGAAAAGTTCATCGAGCTGGTTGGGCTCGTCGATCGGGCCGCGACGCAGACCGGCATTGCGGTGATTCTGGAGGGCTACGGGCCGCCGCCCGACTCTCGGATCAAGACGTTGCTGATCACCCCCGATCCAGGAGTGATCGAGGTGAACGTTCATCCAACCTCCAGTTGGGCTGAGCTTTCCGACTTGATCCAGACGTTGTACCGGATCGCCCGCGAGCAGCGGTTATGCGCCGAGACATTTGCCCTCGATGGGCGGCACAGCGGTACGGGCGGCGGCAACCATCTGACACTCGGTGGTCCCGAGCCGTTGCGGTCGCCGTTGCTCCGGCGGCCGGATCTGCTGGTCAGCATGATCACCTTCTGGCAGCACCATCCAGCGCTGTCGTACCTCTTCTCAGGCCGTTTCGTCGGACCAACCAGCCAGGCGCCGCGCGTCGACGAGGGTAGGTCGGAAACGCTGTATGAGCTGGAGATCTCCTTCGCTGAAATCGATGAGTTGGCCGATACCGAGCACCGGCCGTGGGCGGTCGATCGAGCGCTGCGCAGCCTGCTCACCGACATCACCGGCAACGCACACCGCGCCGAATTCTGCATCGACAAGCTCTATAACCCGAATACCACTCGCGGCAGGCTAGGGCTGCTGGAGCTGCGCGGCTTCGAGATGCCACCGCATCAAGACATGGCGCTGGTGCAGGCACTGTTGGTACGCGCCTTGCTCGCTCGGTTCGCCGAGGAGCGTTACTCCGCCCCGCTGGTTCGCTGGGGCACCGCGTTGCACGAGCGATTCCTGCTGCCGCATTTCGTTCTGGCCGACATCGCTGCGGTCGTCACCGATCTGCGCGGCCACGGCATCGATTTCGAGCTGTCCTGGCTGCTGCCATTTCTCGAGTTCAGGTTCCCGCGGATCGGCGTGACCAAGATCAGCGGCGTGGATCTGGAACTCCGGAGCGCCATCGAGCCGTGGCACGTACTGGGTGAGGAGGCAGCCGCCGGAAGTGCCGCGCGTTATGTGGATTCTTCGACCGAACGGCTGCAGGTCGCGGTAAGCGGCTTTGTTCCTGAGCGGCACTTGCTGACCTGCAATGGACGGGCGGTTCCGTTGGTAGCGGTCGGTACGCCGGGCGGCTACGTCGCAGGTGTCCGCTACAAGGCCTGGAAACCGTGGTCATCGCTGCACCCCACACTCGATGTGAACTCGCCGCTGTCTTTTGATCTCATTGATCGGATGGGCCGCTTCTCCCTCGGTGGCGCCACTTACCACGTAGTCCATCCCGGTGGCCGCTCGTACGCCCATCCGCCGGTCAACGCGTCAGAGGCTGAGGCCCGCCGGTCCCGACGTTTTGAGGCGATGGGTCACACCACAGAGATGATCGATCTTGAGGCGCTGGATGCCGAGTTGGTACAGCGTTCGGTCGGCGCCGCTGAGTTCGGTTTGACGCTGGATCTGCGTCGCCGACTGCCTCGTGCCTGGGGACTCGGCACGTTTCAGCAGCGTGGCGGCACATGACGGTGCTTAGCCGCTATCTAGCCGCAGCGGGCCAATCCACCGTGGGCCGAGAGCCGGCATTCGATGAGTTCGCGACGGTCGACGGCACCGTACGCGAGGGCTGGTCGTCGCTGCTGGAAGGCCTCGATGAGTTCGCCGACAAGGACCTGTTGCAGGCCCAGCGCGAGGTGGCCCGGCTGCTCGAGGACGACAACGTCACCTACACCCCGAGCCCGGCGTCAGCGATCTCGATTGCCGACGAACCGAACGGACATGCCCCCGGGGCCAGTACGCCGACCGGCCTCGTTGAGTCACGGCCGTGGCGGCTTGACCCTTTGCCGCTAATCCTCGATGACCGGGAGTGGGCGAGCCTCGAGGCCGGTCTGGTGCAGCGGGCGGAGTTGCTGGATGCAATCCTGGCCGACCTGTACGGTGCACGCCGACTGCTGGCGCGGGGCCTCATCCCGGCGGCTGCCATTTTCGACCACGACGAGTATCTGAGGTCACTCGTCGGCAGCAAGGCGGTGGCTCACCAGCGATTGTTTTTGATGGCGGCGGATCTGGGGCGCGACAGCAGCGGTCAGTGGAAGGTGATCTCGGATCGGACTCAAGCGCCCTCCGGTGCCGGATACGCCATGCAGAACCGCCGTGTCCTGTCACGGGTGATTCCGGAGATTTATCACCAGGCCAATCTGCACCGGCTCACGCCCTTCTTCCAGGCGATGCGCCTTGCTCTGGTTGAGGCGGCGCCCAGCGCCGTGGAGGACCCGCGTGTTGTCGTGCTGAGCCCTGGCACACACTCCGAAACCGCCTTCGACCAGGCTTTCGTTGCCTCCTTGCTCGGCTTTCCGCTGCTCGAGGGCAGCGATCTGACGGTTCGTGACGGCCGGGTGTGGATGCGAGTTCTTGGCAAGCTCGAGGAGGTCGACGTGATCTTGCGCCGCGTCGACTCGACGTGGATGGACGCGCTGGAGCTGCGTCCTGACTCCCGGCTTGGGGTCACCGGACTCATGGAATGCGTACGCCAGGGAACCGTCAGCGTGCTGAACAACCTCGGATCCGGGGTACTGGAGAATCCCGCGCTGCTTCCGTTCCTGCCGGAGCTGTGTGAACGACTGCTCGGCCAATCGGTGCGGTTGCCGTCGGTTGAGACCTGGTGGTGCGGCGAGAAGGCGGCGCTGAGCCATGCGCTGAGCAATCTGGACTCCCTCGTGATACGGCCAATTGGTCGTGGTCACGGTCGCAGCGTGCGCGGGTCCGCGCTGACCACCCGGCAGCGCGAGCTGGTGGCGGACAAGATCAAGGCTGCGCCGCACCGCTTCGTAGCGCAGGAGGTGCTGAATCTGTCTTCTGCGCCAACCAGCGACGAGGATCGGCTGGTCCGCCGCAACGTCGTACTGCGGTCGTTCGCGGTCCGCAGCGGTGCGTCGTACACCGCGATGCTGGGTGGTCTTGCTCGAGTAACCGATGACACATCACAACAGCGCGGCGTGCTCGTCACTGAACCCAACGGCCAGCTGGCGAAAGACGTCTGGGTGGTCGGTAGCGAGCCCGTCGCTGCTCCCAGGATCGTCGCGCGAACTCGAGCCGGCGAGGAGCCGGGCTTCGTGCCTGCGATGTCGGCGTCGATCGCCATGGTGCCTCGGGTGCTCAGCGACCTCTACTGGTTCGGCCGGTACGCAGAACGCGCCGAGGACTTGCTTCGGCTGCTGCTGGCCACCCGTACGGTGGCGATTGAGACCGACCTCGATGTGACCCATGGGCGAGCGCTGGAGGTGCTGCTGCAGGCGGTCACCCACGTCAGCAGCACATACCCCGGTTTCTTCAAGCCACGTGTGGAGATGATGCCGGAGTTCCGATCAATGCTGCTGGATCGTCATCGGACCGGCACGGCCGCTCATTCCCTGGCGGCGCTGTCCATGGCCGCACAAGGCGTACGGGACCAGCTGTCCGAGGACGTCTGGATGGTGCTCGCCGGCATCGAGCGCGCCCTTGTCGCGCTCACCGACAACCCCCATGACCAGGGCCTTCAGTTGACCGACGCGAGCGAACGCGTGTTGTCCGGTCTCCTCGCGCTGGCGGGCATCGCGACCGAAAACATGATCCGCGATCCAGGTTGGTACATGCTCGACTCCGGTCGCGGCCTGGAGCGCGCACTGCAGGTTCTGGCGCTGCTGCGGGTGACGATTTGCCGGGATCGAGCACCCGACACGGATCAACTGGTGCTGGAGGCTGTGCTCGGTGCGGGCGAATCGATCGTGACATTCCGGCGCCGCTACCGCACAGCAGCCAGGGTTGATGCGGTGCTCGAGTTGTTGGTGATGGACCAGTTCAACCCGCGCTCGGTCGCATACCAGCTGCAACGGATTAGAACCGATCTCCGCGCGCTGCCTAATACGTCACCGACGAGCCGACCGCTGCGGATGCTGGATGCGTTGGCAGAACGCGTACGCATTACCGATCCGGTCGCGCTCGCAGAGTCCCCGGACGGCCACCGGACGTTCCTCGAGGAGTTCCTTGGCGAGCTAGAGCATCAGCTGCGTGCCTTGTCAGAAGCTATTCGAGATCACTATCAGAAGCCGCCGCCAACTCAGCGACCGCTGTTTCGCAGCGATGCGCTAGGGGGCACGGCATGATCACCTACCGCATCGAGCACCGCACGACCTACACCTACGACTCCGATGTCACGGGTAGCTACGGTCTGTTCCATTTGCGCCCACGCGATCTGCGGTGGCAGCGCTGCGTAGCCAATGAGGTCGCGATCGAGCCTGAGCCGGCGGACCTGTTTCGGCACATTGATCTCTATGGCAACGCGAAGGGCTACTTCCATGTTGTCCAGCCCCATACCGTGTTGGTGGTTACCTCGATCAGCGTGGTCGAAATCGGGGTAAATGAGCTGGACCCGGAGGCGCTGGTTGTGCCGTGGGAGTGGACGCGGCCTCGCTTGCGAGACGACGACGGCCAGGCATGGGAAGCGATGGATTACGTCTTCCCGTCGCCTTATGTGGACGTGCCCCTAACGATCGAGGACTACGCCAGACAGTCCTTTCCGGCTGGGCGCCCGATCGGCGAAGCCGCAGTTGAGCTGATGCAGCGGATTCACCGGGACTTCACCTACAAATCAGGCTCGACCACGTTGCGCACCAAGATCTCTGAGCTGCTGGAGAAACGGACCGGAGTGTGCCAGGACTTTGCGCATTTCATGGTTGCCTGCCTGCGCTCGCTTGGCCTAGCTGGACGCTATGTCAGCGGCTACCTGGCTTCCCGACCGGCACCGGGCATGCCGCGGCTGGTCGGGGCGGCCGCTAGCCACGCTTGGGCGGGCTGCTGGATCCCGGGTGCTGGCTGGCTTTACCTCGATCCAACCAATAACCGCCTCGTTGACGACTCGCACGCCACAGTTGCGTGGGGTCGCGACTACGGCGACGTACCTCCGGTGAAAGGCGTGATCTTCACCGAAGCCAAGAAGTCCAAGATGGAGGTCTCGGTCGACATGGCGGAGGCATAGCTGCCAGGCACAGCGGGCGTGCTACAAGGCGTAGGACGGCGCGTAGCTTGGTTGAAACAGCAAAATCTCTCCAGCCGCTGGCACCTTGAGGCTGGCGCACAGGCCAAATCCGCGGTCGGCTGGCTCACCTGCAAACTCGGCGCCCTTCGCCGACAGTTCGCTCATCGTGGCGGCCAAGTCATCGCACATTAGTGAGATCTCGTGATGGATCGGCACTGTTCTCGACTCGCCACCGTAGCTCCAACTGTTCGGATGTACGCCAATTTCGCTTGGGCCCGACCGGAAGATCAGCCAGCCGGGTTCGGAGTTGGTGTCCTCCAGATAGGGCCAGCCGAGGACGTCGCGGAAGAAGGCTCGGGTGGCCGACGGGTCCTTGGAGTAGAGCAATGCGTGGACGGCGGTGATCATCTGGTCAGGCTAGACCCGCCAGATCCTCGCATTACGCCGGCTGGCAAAGTGGGCGATCGTGCGCGTTTTTCACTGTGAAGTCTGCGGAGCCGAGCTCTTCTTCGAAAACTCAGTGTGCGTGACATGCGGCAGCGCGGTCGGGTACTCGCGCAACCAAGGCAAGATGGTGGCTGTCGACGCTGATCGCCCTATCTGCGCCAACCTCAACCGCTGCGGATGCAACTGGATCGCCGATCGCGTGTCGCCCGTCGGGCTGTGCTTCAGCTGTACTTTGACCAGGACCCGGCCAGCCGATAGTGACACGGTGGGTATCGGGCAGTACTGGATCGCCGAGGCCGCCAAGCGCCGGCTGATCTTCTCACTCGACGAGCTTCAGCTCGCGATCAAGGTGAGCGACGGCTCCGTTGGTCTGGCATTCGACCTGCTCTCGAGCAGTCAAGGCAAGATCATGACCGGCTACCAGAACGGAGTCATCACCCTCGACCTGGCGGAAAGCAACGACGCACACCGCGAAGCGCTCCGGACGAGCATGGACGAGCCATACCGCACTGTTCTTGGGCACTTTCGCCATGAGATCGGGCATTACTACTGCGAAGTACTCGCTCTCACCACCGACCGTCGGGAGGAGTTCCGCTCCCTTTTTGGAGATGAGACCGCCTCGTATGAGGAGGCACTGCAGCGCCATTATTCGACCGGGTCAGGCCAGGACTGGCAAGACCGCTTTATCAGCGCTTACGCCACGATGCATCCACTCGAGGACTTTGCGGAGGTGTTTGGCCATTTCCTGCACATTGCCGACACGCTACAAACAGCGCAGGAGTTCGGCCTCATCGCAGACCAGGAACGGGTCGATCTGCTCCAGACACCCATGGCTGAGCTGATTTCGCGGACCTGGTTGCCACTGAGCAAAGGCTTGAACCAGATCAACCGGAGCATGGGCCGCTCCGACCTCTACCCGTTTGTCCTGGCGCAGGCAGTGATCGTGAAGCTCGCGTTCGTTGCTGACCTGGTCACCCACGCAAACCCTCGATAACTCACGCTGGCTGCGCTTCCGGCTTGATTGCGTCGCGAGACTGGACGCGCGTCAGTTTCTTGGGAGTCCCTTCATCCACACGCTCCTCCCCAACGGCCCACCGCCTCCGCTCGCCGGTGACCATTCCGCAAGCTGCGAGCGTCCGGAATCGCGCGCCGACGTTCGGACATCGGAGGAACGATGAGCGAACGCGCTTTATGTTCGCGAAGAGCGACGACGACGTCGGATTCCCGCGCGATGCGCGAGCAGCAGGGTCAGAAATTTCGTCAACCGCGTGGCACCAGAAAACTGGCCAGCTCGGCGCGGCCCTTCCCGAGTTCAGCCCACGGCCCGGGCACATTCACGACAGCGAGCGCGCTGGTCGGGAACTTGCTGTCCATCTGAGCCCAATCCGGTGAGTCTGTTCGGAAACAAAGGTGCTCCACAAGGTCTGGAATGCCAGGTGCATGTCCGAGTACCAGCAAAGTGTGTATCTCGTCAGGAACTTGGCGGATCATCGCCAGCAGCTCTGGCACCCAAGCGTGATAGATCTCGCGGAGGTACTGAATCTCACCCGTGGTGGCGCCGCCAGTCTTCGCATAGTCCCAGGTTTGTTTGGTACGCGTCGCGGTCGAGCAGAGAACCAGGTCAGGACGCAGCGATCGCTGGCTGAGCAAGCGGCCGAGCGCCTCAGCGTCCCGACGCCCCCGTCCGGACAATGGCCGCTCATGATCATCGACGTCGTAATCCCACGAGGACTTGCCGTGTCGGACCAGCACCAGCGTCCGCCCGTTGTTCACCGCGGAATCCATGGCGTCAGACTAGAGGTACACCGCACCGAACCGCAGTAATGGTCGCACTTGTCAGAATCGAGTTGACCTATACCTCAATTGGGTTGTGACAAGTCAGTTCTCGTCGCCGCCTGAATCTAGGGATTCCCAGATCTCCTTGCATTCCGGACAAACCGGGAAGCGCTCAGGGTCGCGGCTGGGCACCCACACCTTGCCGCAGAGTGCGACCACGGGAGTGCCCATCACCATCGCCTCGGTCAGCTTCTCCCTGGGCACATAGTGGGAGAAGCGCTCGTGGTCGCCCTCCTCAACCTGGTAATCGGGGCGCTCCTGGGTGCGCTCGTCGACAATGGTCTCGGCGCCTGGACTCAGTTGCTGACTCACGTTGGCCAGTCTAGACAGCGCCGGGCTGCCCAAAGCAGGACACAGCCTGGGAGCGTCGAAATCGCGCGGTGCTGGGGAGGAGCGAGCGGAGGCGCTCTTCCCTATTGATTGCTCGCTACCCTCTGCGGATCGAGCCAGACAGCCGCTCGTCGCCGGCGACGAGAAGGTCAGCCGCTCCTTCGCAGCACGCGGAGCGCGATCCTGCGAGCGGAGCGGCATTCAAGCGCGATGCGCGAGCAGGCCCACAATCAAAATTGACCTCGAGTCAGCCTGAGGTGATGAACTGGTGAAATGGCCACGCGGCAGACCACGCACGACGACACCAATGTCGCCGCGCCCAGGGTCTCCCAGCGCGCGCTCACGATTGGGCTGTGCGCCACAATCGTCGCAATCGCCTTCGAGGCAATTTCGGTCGCGACCGCGATGCCGGTGGCGGCCCGCGATCTCGACGGTCTGAGGTACTACGCCTGGGCGTTCTCGCTGTTCCTGATCGGAATGCTGTTTGCCACTGTGGTGTGTGGCAGGCTCAGCGATCGGATCGGCCCCGCCAAACCGCTGCTAGGCGGTCTTGTGATCTTTCTGGCTGGCCTTCTCGTATCCGGCACGGCTCAGCATATGGCCCAACTGCTCGCAGGCCGACTGGTACAGGGACTCGGCAGCGGCACCATGAACGTCGCGATCTTCGTTTGTGTCGCGCAGGTTTTCAGCCGTACCCAGCGGCCCAAGATATTCACCTACATTTCCACCGCCTGGGTCCTACCGTCGTTCGTCGGACCGCCGGCTGCCGCGTGGCTGACCGAGCGCTTGAGCTGGCACTGGGTGTTTCTCGCGGTGATTCCTGTGGTGCTCTTCGGTGCCGCAATGGCCCTGCCGAGCCTGTTGCGCATGATGCGCTACCACCAGCCACCCACCACCGATGCGCAGCGGCCTGCACCATTGTGGGCTGCCGGGCTGGTCTGCCTCGCTACGGCTGCGCTGCAGCTTGCTGGTCAGCGACTGGACTGGATCGGACTCGGACTACTGGTCGGCGGTCTGGCAATGCTCTTGGTGTCCCTGCCGCAATTGATGCCGCCCGGCTTCCTCCGGTTCCGTCGCGGACTCTCGCAGGTTATCCAAACGCGGGGCCTGCTTCCGGGCGCGTTCTTTGGTGCCGAGGCATTCGTGCCGCTAATGCTGGTAGAACAGCGCTCGGTGCCGCTTGTTCAAGCAGGTGCTGTGCTGACCGTCGGCGCCGTTGGCTGGACGGCGGGCTCCTGGTTGCAGTCCCGGCCGTGGCTGCGAATCCGGCGCGATCTGTTGATCACGTTCGGGTGCAGTTCGGTGGCGCTCGGGTTGGCGCTGCTAACGCTGGTCGCCTTCCTGCCCGTGCTCCCGTATGGCTTAGTTGGGGTCAGCTGGGTCGTTGGCGGCCTCGGAATGGGACTTGCCACCTCGAGCACCTCTTTGGCGGTAATGACACTTTCCGCCGCTGGCGATCAGGGTAGAAACGGCTCCTCACTGAACGTCTACGACGCTCTTGGTACGGCGATCTTCATCGGCGTCGCCGGGACGATCTTTGCTGCCTTGCATCCGAGTGGAAACCTCGCGCTCACCTTCGGGACCGTAGAGGCGTCGATGACCGTAGTCGCAGTGCTTGCCGTCCTCACCTCTTTGCGCATCGGCGTAGTGCGGAACGAGTTCAACCCGGCGAGCTGACTGCGACGGCCTAGACGGTAGAAGAACGCGTGGCGAGGGCCTCGAGAGTGGCCTTTGCGCCGCGGCCGTGCAAGGAGTCGAGTGCGTTCAGATACGGCTCGGTGAACCGCGGCTCGGTTGCCAGATCTCCGAAGAGTTCGCGGTTCTTGACGAAGGCCAGCACGTCGTCGCGTTGCTGGGCCGCAATCCGCTGCAGCGTCTCGGCGAGCCGATCGACCACCTTGATGGGCTCACCCTGCTCGTCTTTGCCTTCGGCATAGCGGGCCCAGCTGGCAACTACTGCGGCCGACAGCGTGACATCCCGGTCGGCGGCAAGATTCTCGCGAATCACCGGCAGCAGCCATTTCGGAATGCGATCCGAACTCTCGGCACAGAGCCGAGCGACGGTGTCTCGGACCGCCTCATTTGAGAATCGTTCGATCAGCTGCAGCTTGTATGCGTCCAGATCGATGCCCGGTACCGGCGCGAGGGTGGGTGTGGCTTCTCTGTTCATGTAGTCCAGCAGGAAGTTGGCGAACAACCGATCCTGCGCGACCTCGTGCACTAGCCGGTAGCCAGCGAGATAGCCGAAGTAACAGAACGCCTGATGGCTCGCATTCAGCAGCCGCAGCTTCATCAGCTCGTACGGCACCACGTCCGGAACCACCTGCACCCCGACGTCCTGCAGCGGCGGGCGACCGGAGGAGAACTTGTCCTCCAGCGCCCACTGCGTGAACGGCTCGCAGACCACCGGCCAGGCGTCTTCGACGCCGAAGCGTTCGCTGATCTGCGCATCGGTCCTCATCCGTCGTGACAGGCGTGATCCGGTCGACCATGGAGTTGGGGAATCGGACGTTGGCCTCGACCCATTCGCCCAGCTCCGGGTCCCGGAGCCGGGCGAACGCGGCG
>CAVUEO010000004.1:0-69712 GCA_963740515.1 uncultured Actinomycetota bacterium | reverse complement strand
CCCGGTATGCGATCCGGATCAACGGCCACCTCGGCGCCACGGTGCTGTCGGCGTTCCCGGCGCTGGTGTCGCGGCGGCACGACGCCGACACCGTGCTCACCGGGCTGCTGGACCGGTCGGCACTGTACGGCGTGCTGGCCGAGGTCGAGGCGCTCGGCCGGGACCTGGTCGAGGTCCGGCAACTCGAACCATCACGCAATTCACCAAAATCAGGTGACAGCCGCTCACCGTGATGGCCGCTAGCTTCGGCACCGACCCCCGCTAGAAGGTGAGTCTCACATGACCAGCGCACCCGTGCGCGACCCGCTCGCCGACCATCGCCTCACCCCACAGGATGTAGCGCTCCTGCTCATCGACCACCAGCCCTTGCAGCTGGCCGGGGTCCACTCGATGGACCGCGCGCTGCCGGTCAAGAACGGGTCTCGAGGGCAGGTCAAAGACGTGGCGGACGGCCGGCTGAACCCGGAGATGCTGAGTGCCCCGCCGGACGGCGAGCACATGGCCATGTCCTCCGCCATCCCCGGGATAGGCCCATGGACCGTGCAGGGTGCCCTGCTCCTCGCACCCCAGTGCGAGGACGTCGTCCTGCCGGGCGACCTGGCGCTTCGTAAGGCCCTTCAGGCCGCCTATGCTGGACAACCTCCCTGCCAGCAGGAGGTTATGGCCATCGCCAAAAAGTGGCGGCCCTACCGCAGTCTGGCGACCAGCTACCTGGTCTCCGCTGCCTTCGAGCCAGCAGAGGTGCCATTGGCCGCCCGGCTCGGGAGCGCTTAAACATGAATCGCGGATGCACCCATCTCGACCGGAACCGCGATGTCACGCCTTCGTCCTGGGGTTGCGAGGACTGCCTGGCCAAGGGACGCCGGGATTGGGTACATCTGCGGATCTGCCAGGAATGCGGTCATGTCGGATGCTGTGACAACTCTCCGGGGAGGCACGCGATCGCGCACTTCCGCTTGGCCGGGCATCCGGTCATCCGGTCGTACGAACCGGGCGAGGACTGGGATTGGTGCTACCTCGACCACCTTGCGTTCGAACTCCAGGGTGCCCCGCCGGCACCGTCGCACCCGTGAAGGATCGGGCCGCACCGATGTCGATGTTCGATTACGACGCCCGCCCGGTTACGCCGGGCGTGGTCCTGCTGGGCACGCGGACCTCCCTCGGCGCGTACGCGATCCGTGATTTCCTCAGCCGCAACGGTTACCCGTTCGAGTGGGTCGACGTCGATCGGGCGGACGCGGTGGCCGCGGTGCTTGCAGGGGCCGGCGTGGAGCCGTCGGCTTTGCCGCTGTGCATCCTGCCGGACGGGTCGCGGCTGATCTGTGCGACCGTGGAACAGGTCGCCGCCGGCCTGGGCATGATCGCCGCCCCGTCGCGGTCGGAGTATGACCTGACGATCGTCGGTGCGGGACCGGCCGGCCTGGCCGCCGCCGTAAACGCGGCATCCGAGGGACTGCGCACCGTGGTCGTGGAAGCGGTGGCGCCGGGTGGGCAGGCGGGCACCACGTCGATGATCGAGAATCTCCTGGGTTTTCCCGATGGCATCAGCGGTAGCGAACTGGCGACCCGTACGACGGTGCAGGCGCGCCGGTTCGGTGCCGAATTGCTGCTGGCCAGGCCCCTGGTCGACGTCTCGGCCCATGGGCCGGGCTATGTCGCCGAACTGTCCGACGGCACACTGGTTCGCGGGCGGGCGGTGCTGTATGCCAGCGGCGTCGAGTGGCGCCGGCTGGACGTGCCCGGGGTCGATGACCTGCTCGGCGCGGGGGTGTACTACGGGGCCGGGCCGAGCGAGGCGCTGGCGTGTACAGACTCCCGTGTTGTCGTGGTCGGCGGCGGAAACTCCGCGGGCCAGGCGGTGGTCCGGTTCTCCCGGTACGCGCAGCAGGTCACGTTGCTGGTCCGCGGCCATGATCTCGGCTCGTCGATGTCGCAGTACCTCATCGATCAGGTGACTGCGATCCCGAATGTTGAGGTGCGGGTGCGCACGCAGGTGGCGGGCCTGGAGGCCGATGACCGTCTCCGGGCGGTCATCGTGCGCTCCGGGGACAGCAGCGAACCGGTGCGGCTGCCCGCGGATGCCTTGTTCATCTGCATCGGCGGCGCCCCCCGCACCGACGGCGCCGTGGGGATCGGGTTGGTCACCAACCCTGCCGGGTACCTGGTGACCGGCAGTGATGTCGCCCGCTGGCCAGGCAGCGACTGGCCGCTGCCCAGGGAGCCGCTGCCGCTGGAGACCAATCTGCCCGGTGTGTTCGCCGCGGGGGACGTGCGCTGGGGGTCGGTCAAACGCTGTGCAGCGGCCATCGGCGAGGGATCGATGGCCGTGGCGCTCGTCCACCGCCGGCTGGCGGAGGTAGGCGGTGACTGACCAGCAGGTGGTAGCACATCCGGACGCTGCGGTGTCCGCTGAGTTCACCGAACTCGCCTCCGACGAGCGGATCGCCACAGCCGCGGCGGCGCTCGAATCCAACGGCATCCGGTCGCTCATCGCCGCCACGGGCGCCGACGCGAGGGACCTGGTCGGCTCCCTGCTCGTGGACGGCGCCGACGTGTACAACAACACATCCCAGACACTCCAAGCCATCGGCGTCGCCGACGATATCGAACGGTCCGGCCGCTACCGGCCACTCCGGCTGCGGCTGTACCGGATGGACCGGGAACTGCAGCGCCGCGAGCTGCGGACCCTGGCTGCGTCGCCCGACTATGTCGTCGGCAGCGTGCACGCGCTGACCGAAGGCGGATCGCTGCTTATTGCGTCGGCCAGCGGCAGCCAGCTGGGCCCGCTCGTGTCCGGGGCGGGGCATGTGATCCTCGTCATCGGCGCCCAGAAGATCGTCGGCGACGTCGCAACCGGGATGCGGCGCATCTATGAATACTGCTACCCGCTCGAGGATGCCCGGGCCCGGCAAGCCTACGGAGTGCCCAGCGGAGTGAACAACATCCTCATCATCAACAAGGTGATGACTCCCGGCCGAGTCACCGCGATCATCGTCAAGGAGCACCTCGGCTTCTGATCGCTTTCAGCCGGACCGTGGCGAGTAGGGCGGCTCATGGCGCCAGCGCGGCCAGCAGGGCGTGCGGGTAGTAGCCGCCGCGGTGGACGATGCCGTCGATGAACAGGGTTGGCGTGCCGAGCACCTGGCCCGACCAGTCGATGTGGCGGGTGTATTCCCCGAACGTCAATCAGACCTTGCTGGCCGGTCTGTGGGTGTGGGCTACGCCCGCCTAAGTTCGAGCACAGGAATGGTGCGGACTCGAGCAGTTTGGTGTGCGTACTCGGCAAAGCCTGGGTAGCGCCGAGCTTGCTCGGCGTAGATGCGGTCGCGTTCAGCGCCAGTCAAATCGCGGACGGTCACCTTGTATGTCTCGGTTCCGCGTTCGACACTGCCATCCCCGGCGGCGGTCAAGTTGTAGTACCAGTCCGGGTTGGTGGGTGCTCCGCCCTTGGTTGCGAAGACGTAGATGATGTCCGGCTCGGTGTCGTGTGGGAGGTACATCGTCGGATTGACGTACTCCCGCCCGGTTTTGCGGCCGCGGTGATGCACCAGGACCAACGGAGCGCCCTCGAAGTACCCGCCAACCCGGCCCTCGTTCGCTCGGAACTCCGCGATGGTCTTCGCGTTCCAATCAAGCGGGTCGCTCATGTCTAACTCCTGTCGTTCACGATCCCCGAGATGCGCTGGGACCGGTCATGGAAGGCCCGGCGGCCGTTGCCGGCGATCAGGCCTTTGACCTGCTACTCCTGGTAGCGGGCGCCGGATTTGAACCCGCGACCTGTGGGCAGTGAGAACAACATGCTTTCTGCTTTTCGCTAAGCGGTGGCGCGTTCTGCGCTGGCGAGACGCGCCGACAGGAACTGTCCGGCTCTGTCCAGCGCCGCAGCAGCCTCGTCGAGCATCTGGTAATAGACCTGGAAGACGTGGGGCCCCGGGGGGTTATGTCTAGGGTGACCTCGACGTCGGCGGTGGCAGCTTGCTGGGCGAGGCGGATGGCGTCGTCGAGGAGAACCTCATGCGTTCCGGCCTGGATGATCAGAGGCGGCAGGCCGGACAGCTCAGCGAATGTCGGGCTGATGAGGCCGAGAGCGGCATCTTGCCCCGACGTATAGTCCCTGACTCGGGCGTGGAGTGCTTGTGGGCTCATCAGCGGGTCGGCCTCACGCTTGGTTTCCATGGTCGCCCCGGCCAGGGTCAGGTCGGCATACGGTGACATGACGAAGGCCGCCGCAGGCAGAGGCAGCCCGTGATCGCGGGCGTTGACCAGGGTGGCGATGGCGAGCCCGCCGCCGGCCGACTCTCCCGCGAAGGCGATGTCGTGGGGCCCGAGGGCCCGACCGAGCCGCAGTTGATCGCCGTTGAGCCGCGCCGTTCGGGAAAATGGCGTCTGACCAGGGGTAATTATCTGGAGCGGATGACGGGAATCGAACCCGCACTATCAGCTTGGGAAGCTGATGTTCTGCCATTGAACTACATCCGCCTGACAAGGCAATTTGTACGTTTACGCCTGCTGTCACACCTCCGCCGTGCCTCAAACGTGCCTCAAGCTTTGGCGAAGCTTCAGGCTAGCGCATGTCGGCGCACCGAGCCGGAACCGATCGCGCCCTGGCTCGCGGCGACTCAAGGAATGTCGCAGAGCTGGCGCACATGACCGGACGTCTAAGGCAGCCAGTTCGCGGGATGCCATTGACAGGGGCCGCACGCTGCCCGGCCGGAACCAAGCACGCCTACGGCGACGGTGCGCAAGCCATCCTGGACGAGATCGCCGCCAGACTCGCTCCTGAGGATCCGCAGTCAGCGCGCGCGAAGGCGCTCGGGCTCTACACGCTGGCGGTGGGGACGCTGCAGGTGTCCCGCGCCGTGTCCGACCCGAAGGTCGCCGATGAGGTGCTCGAACAGGGCATCCAGAACGCCCGCATGTTCCTCGGCTGAGAACTGCCGATCACCCGGGCGGCGCCCTTGAGCTTGGCGACCTGCCCAGCCACGACCAAATTATGGTCGTGCTCTCATGGTTGCGTTGTGCTGGCGCCGAGGCGCTCGGCCCTTGGATGGATGACGCCAGTTCACCGCCGCCCATGATGGGTCGGTGCCTGTTTCGCCGTCAGGCTGGCGGGCGCCGGGTGGTGGTGGCGTCAGTCGGTTCGCCCGGGCGTGGTCACGGATTCGCCTTGCTCGAGGATCTCGTCGGCGAGCTGTCGGTCGGCCAGCGCGCGGGACAGTTGCATCGCCCCGATCATCACGGCGTAGATGCTGAGCACCTTCGCGTGTGCCGACTGCGGATCATGCGGCGCCAGGCGGACGGCGAAGTCGCCGATGACCGCCAACACGCCGTCGGTTACACCCGTTAGTGGCGTCCGCGCAGCGGCCGATCTCGTCCAGCAGGGCGGCGGACGGGCAGCCGTTTCCGGGATCGACGCGATGCTGGACCGAGAGGCACTCACGCACCAAGCGCTCCACGCTGGCACGGCCGGGCAGCAGCACGCCCACGCTTTCGCAATGCGCGTGCAGTTCGTGAGCGACCGTCGTGGCGACCAGCCTCGTCCTTGGAGTCGAAATGGGCGTAGAAGGCGCCGTTGGTCAGCCCCGCGTCCGTCATCAGCGCGGCGATCCCTGAGCCGTCGATGCCGTCGGAGTTGAACCGGCGGCCGGCGGCCTCGATGATCCGCTGCCGCGTCGCCTGCTTGTGCTCCCTTGCTGTACCGCACCGCATGCTCCGTCACCCCGCCGGACCCGCCGGGTTCCTCGCCCCGCACGCTCATTCAGAGTACGACCATAATTTAATTTCCGGAAGGTCTTGCCCTTGAAGCCCTTGCCACGCTATGGTAGTACGAACGTAATCTAAAACTTCAGGAGCTCGTGATGACAGCAACTCGGCAGGTCGCGCTCGTAACAGGCGCCTCCTCAGGCATCGGCAAAGCGGCAGCGATCGCCTTGGCCGCCGCAGGTTTCCAGGTGATCGGAACCGGCCGCAACACCGCGCGACTCACCGCGCCAGCCGGGGTGACCTACCTCGACCTCGACGTGACCAGCGACGAATCGGTCGCCTCAGCGGTCAAGCAGGTGATCGACCGGTTCGGGCACATCGACGTCCTGGTCAACAACGCCGGCGTTGGCTCAACCGGCGCAGCCGAGGAGTTCTCGATCACCCAGACGCAGGACATCTTCGACATCAACGTCTACGGCGTCATGCGGACGACCAAGGCGGTCCTGCCGCACATGCGCGCCCAAGGCCGCGGACGCATCATCAACGTCTCCTCCCTCAGCGGGTTCGTCCCCAGCCCGTTCATGGCCCTCTACGTCTCGACCAAGCACGCGGTCGAGGGCTACTCCCAATCGCTGGACCACGAGGTCCGCGACCACGGCATCCGGGTCCTGCTCGTCGAGCCCGGCCCGATCAACACCCCGTTCGCAGGCCACAGCGTGCAGGCCGACACCCCCATGCCGCTCTACGCGGCGGGACGGCGCAACTACGACGAGCTGATAGCGAAGAACCTCAGCAGCGGCGACGACCCCGCCGTCGTCGCCAAGGTGATCGTCGCGGCGGCCACCGACCGGAACCCGAAACTACGGCGCACCGCCGGCACGACCGCCCGGACCATCAACGCGGTGTACCGCGTCGCCCCGGCCCGCAGCTTCGACCGCGTCATCCGCAGATTCAACCGGATGCCGAGCTGATCGCCCACCTTGGGTATGTCAGGGACATTAACAACTACGGAGAGACAAACCATGACGTCCGAAGACAAAACAGGACTGGAAATAGAAGAACACGGCACGACCTTGATTGTCCGCATTGATGGCGGCGAGCATGCGCTGTTGGATCCAGGCATGGCGGCTCAACTCGGCAGACTCGTCGACAGGGCTGACAAGGATCCCAGCATCCACGCCGTCGTGTTCACGGGAGCCCATCCCGATCGATTCTTGAGCCACGCGGACATCACATGGCTCCAAGAGGGCGGCGTCGGGTTTCCACCCATCAATACCCGTACCGCGGGGTTTGTCTTTCGCATAGCGACCGCTGTCAACAAGATGCCGGGCATCAGGTCACTCGCAGGCAAGACCAAGCTGAAGACACTCCTGCAACTGGATGGCCTGCACGCGACGTTCCTGAAGATGAACGCGAGCGGCACCATCTTCATCGCGGCACTCAACGGCTCGGCGCTCGCCATCGGCGCGGAATTCGCCTGGGCATGTGATGTGCGGATCATGGCAGATGGAGACTTTGTCATCGGCCTGACCGAAGTGCTGCTCGCGCTCACCCCGGGCGGCGGGGGTTCCCAGCGATTGACTCGCTTGATCGGCTCCCGGCAATCGCTGGCCGCGATCCTTGAGGGCAAGCCGTTCACCCCTGCAGAAGCCCTCGCGCTCGGTGCTGTCGATGAAGTGGTACCGCAGAACAGGGTGCTTGAGCGCGCGATTGAGCGAGCTGAGTACCTGAGCCTGCGGTCGAAGAAGTCGCTCGGGGCGATCAAGCGGTCGGTGTACTTCGGCGCCTCGATGCCGCTGTTGGACGGCCTGCAGTTCGAGCACGCGGAGTTCCTCGTGAGAGATCAGGCCAAAGAAGCCCAGAAGCGGATGCTCGAGTACGTCGTCGCAACGGAAGCGACGGGCGATCTGCCCTTGCTGGACCCCAAGACGTACGCCCGCGCACTGCGCGAGGGTCGCATCGGCGGTGGTTCAAACGAATAGAACGAACCACTCATAACAACAAAGCGGTCGAGGGCTACTCCGGGTCGCTGGACAACGAGGTCCGCGAGCACGGCGTCCGGATCCTGCTCGTCGAGCCGGGCGGCACACTGACCTTGGCCAAGGCCGTATTCCGGGCGTAAGCCCGGGCTGAGAGGGAGGAACACATGGTGCGGTACACGAAAGAACACAAGCAGGAGACAAGGCAGCGGATCATTGCGACGGCCGGTCGACGGCTCAAGCGGGACGGCATCGACGGCTCCGGAGTCGCGACGCTCATGAAGGACGCGGGCCTGACCAACGGCGCCTTCTACGCCCACTTCGCATCCAAGGACGACCTCGTCGCCGAGGCGATCGCCGACCAACTGCACACACTGCACGCGAACATCGTCGCGCAGGCGGAGCCCGGCCCGGCCGGCCTCGAACAGATCGTGCGCTGGTACCTGTCGGCCCAGCACCGGGACAACCCCGGCGACGGCTGCCCCAACGCCGCCCTGCTCGACGAGATCGGGCGCTGCGCTGACGCAACCAGGCAGGCGTACACCGACGGCGTGCTGGTTGTCATCGACGGCCTCGCCGCCCGCATGGCACCCGAAGATCCGCCCTCGGCCCGCGTGAAGGCGCTCAGCCTGCTCGGCCTGATGGCCGGGACGCTACAACTCTCCCGCGCCCTGACCGACCGACAGCTCTCCGACGACCTCCTCGAGCAGGGCCTCCGCAACGCCTTGGCCCTGGCGGACGCCGAGCTCGGACCATGACCCACATTCCGCGACAAGCCCCGGCACACCCAGCGACGTCGCCCTCCATAGACAGGAACACCATGACTAAGCAACCCTTCAACCCACAACTGCGGGCCGCGCGATTCCTTCCCCGCACCATCATCAGCGCCCGAACGCTTCCCACGCTCCGGCTCCTCACCAAGCTCACCAGGAGCGCTCGACGGCCGGACGCGCAGGTCGTTTCCGTGGACGCCGACGTGTCAGTACACGTCTTCCGGCCGGCATCGGCCCGGCCTCGGACTCCGGCGCTGCTGTGGATCCACGGCGGCGGAATGGTGCTCGGCGACGCGGCGCAGGACAGCCGCTTCTGCCGCCGGATCGCCGATCAGCTCAACATCGTCGTCGTCTCGGTGGAGTACCGGCTCGCACCCGAACACCCGTTCCCGACGCCGCTGGAAGACTGCTACACCGCGCTGCAATGGCTCGCCCGCCAGCCCGACATCGACCCCGCACGCATCGCCGTCGGCGGCGAAAGCGCCGGCGCCGGTCTGGCCGCCGCATTGGCGCTACTGGCGAAGGAACGCGGCGAGATCCGTCCGGTCCTGCAACTGCTGTCCTACCCGATGCTGGACGACCGGACCACCACCCGCACCGACATCGACCCGCGGCGGCTCCGCATCTGGAGCCCGGGCAGCAACCGGTTCGGCTGGCGCGCCTACCTCGGCGCCACCGCCTCGGACGGCAACGTGCCCCCGCTGGCCGCGCCGGCCCGCTACGACGACCTCTCCGGCCTGCCGCCCGCATGGATCGGCGTCGGCACCAACGACCTGTTCCACGACGAGGACGTCACCTACGCCCGGCGACTGCAGCAGGCCGGCGTCGCCAGCACCCTTCACGTAGTGCCCGGCGCCTACCACAACTTCGACTCCATCGAAGCGAAAACCGCCGTCTCCCAGGCCTTCCTCCAAGCCCAAACCACCGCACTGGACGAAGCACTCAACGGCGGCTGAACGGACGCACACGATGGGTTTAGGGGTCGGCAAGAAGAAACGGCTGATCTGGGGGTGTTGAGGTGGTCAGTGAGGGGCTGGGTCGAGTCGGCCTTCAAAGGCGATCTCTCGATCGCTGTTCGATTGAACCCGCCCCTTGACAATTTTAGTGAGTAGACTCATAATTGAGCATACTCGGATAATCCGAGAAGGAACTCGCCAAGAAGGGCGGCATTCGCGGGAAAGGCGGCGTCACGTCATCGGCTGACTCGCCTTCAACAATTCACCTCACACCCCATTCAGAAGGAAGAACCACATCATGAGCAATACCAACACCTCTCACGAATCCGTCATCACCTCGTACGCGAAAGCGCCCGCCCGCACCATCGCGGCTGGCGGCGTCACCTACGCCTACCGCGAGCTCGGCCCGAAGGGCGGCATCCCCGTCGTCTTCTTCGTCCACCTCGCCGCGACCCTGGACAACTGGGACCCGCGCATCGTCGACCCGATCGCGAAGACCCGCCACGTCATCACCTTCGACCAGCGAGGCGTCGGCGCGTCCACCGGTCAGGTCCCCGACTCGATTGAGGCGATGGCCGACGACGCGTACACCTTCATCCGCGCGCTCGGGTTCGACAAGATCGACATCTTTTCGTTCTCCCTCGGCGGTTTCATCGCCCAGGCGCTCGTGGTCAAGCACCCCGAGCTGGTGCGCAAACTCGTCCTGACCGGCACCGGCCCCGCTGGCGGCAAGGACATCGACAAGGTCGTGGGCATCACCTACTACGACATCCTGCGGGCCGCGCTGACCCGGTCCGACGCGAAGGAGTTCCTGTTCTTCAACCGCAACGCCACCGGCAAGCCTGCCGCGAAGGCATTCATCAAGCGCCTGCAGGAGCGCACCGTCGACCGGGATGCCCCGATCACGGTGAAGGCGCTCCGGACGCAGCTGAAGGCGATCAAGAAGTGGGGTCGCTCGGCGCCCGCGGACCTGTCGAAGCTCACCCAGCCCACCCTGATCGCGAACGGCGACAACGACCGGATGGTGCCCTCGGTGCTCTCCGAAGACCTGCACCGCCGCATCCAGGGCAGCGAACTGATCATCTATCCCGATTCCGGGCACGGCGGCATCTTCCAGTTCCACGATAGGTTCGCCCCGGTCGCGGTCGAGTTCCTCGGCCGCTGATCGGCATCCGAAGCCAACCAAGGACACGACATGACCACGACGATTCCGTACACGAAGAAGCCGTTCGCGTCATCCATCCTGCTCTGGGTCCGCACCGACCAGCCCCGCCAGACCGGGATGGACTATTGGAAGGGCCCGCACTCGGGAATCATCTCGGCAACCCCCGGACTGGAGGAGTATCGGCAGATCCATCTCGCCGAGACGAACCCCGGCCTCTGGCCCGCCAACCGGGGCGTCGAGACGGCCATCCCCGCAGATCGCACGATCGACGGCGTCGCGGAAGTCACGTTCCAGTCGGCCCTGTCCCCGTTGCTGGGCCGCAAGCAGACCCGGCTGGCGTACCAGGACGAGATCAACGTGTTCCGGCGCACTCTCCTCTATGCCGGGCCGCCGAACTCGACCCGTTGGTACCAGGTCGCCGGGCCCAGCGAGAAGGTCGGCGCCCGCGCCCTGATCTACCTCCGCAGGCGGCAGGGGGTCAGTGGGCGTGACTTCCGGAAGTTCATCACCAAAGAACTCGTGCCCGCTCTCGCCGGCACAGGCGCCCTGAGGGAACTGCGCACCCAGACCTTCATGCCCTGGAACGAGAAGCTCTGGGACACCCCGAACGTCGCCCACGACAACCCGACCGACCAGCGATTCCACGCCTCGCTGATCCTCGGCTTCGAAGACGCATCCGCGCGAGCGGCGTTCTTCGCCGGCGAGGAGATCAGCACGCTGTCGGACAGGCTGTCGGGGTTCGCGTCCGCCATCCACGCCTACGACGTGTCCGCGGCCCTGACCTACGTCACGGACGGCGACATCCTCCCGCACTACCAGGAATAGACGAACTCCTCCCCATCCCGATATCCGATCGCACATCTGGAGCAAAACCATGACCGAGCAGAGCACCATCCACTACGAACGCACCTCACCGCAGGTCGCGAAGATCACCTTCGCGAACCCGCCCGTCAACCTCATCGTCGGCGAGACCGTCCTCCGTCTCACCGAGATCGTCGACGAGTTCGCGACCGATCCCGACCTCCAGGTCGTCGTGTTCGACAGCGGCGTGCCGGACTTCTTCTACAACCACTTCGACCTCGCCGCGGCCGCGGACTTCCCCGCCCCCGAAGGCGAGGGAGCGGTACCGGTGTGGACCGACCTGGTCCTGAAGCTTTCCAAGGCCCCCTACATCACCATCGCGACAATTCGGGGTCGCACCCGTGGTGGCGGCAACGAGCTCGCGCTCGCGTTCGACCTGCGTTACGCCAGCCGTGAGAAGGCGATCTTCGGGCAGCCCGAGGTCGGCGGTGGTCTGCTGCCCGGTGGTGGCGGCACGGAGAGGCTTCCGCGCACCATCGGTCGTGACCGGGCACTGGAGGTCATCCTCACCAGCGCCGACTACGACGCACCCACCGCCGAACGATGGGGCTGGGTCACCCGAGCCCTGCCCGACGCCGAGCTGGACGCCTTCGTCGACGCCATCGTCGCTCGGCTGGCGTCCTTCGACCGCACCTCCCTGGCGTCTGCCAAGGCGATGATCAACCGGGCCACGCTACCGCCGGACGCCGACCTCGTCGCCGCCTACGGCGAGTTCGCGCACTCCCTCACCCTGCCTGGATTCCTTACTCGCGCCGCAGGCACCCAGGCGCTCGCAGAGCAGGCCGGCATCGACCTGGAGTACCGACTCGGCGAGTACATCGGCATCGCCAACCAGCAACGCTGACAGCGGCCACCACGAGCTGAGGGCCGCAGCCCTCACACGTGTTGTTCCTACGCCGATCGGTCACGCCCGTCCCCGCGAACGCCGGCGGATCCCGGTGGCCGCGCTCCGTCGCGGGAGAATGAACCGAGGCACATCCGAGCCGACGCAGTAGTGACCTAACTCATATTTGAGTATAGTCAGATTAGATTCTTGGGAGGATACACGTCATGGCCCTCGCCCCACAGCCGGTCGGACGGCGCGAACGGAACAAGCAGAACAAGCTGGACCGCATCACCGCCGCAGCCGGCGAGCTCTTCGCGGAGCACGGCGTCGACGAGGTCACGACCCAGCAGATCGCCGACAAGGCTGACATCGGCACGGGGACCCTGTTCCTTTATGCCAAGACCAAGGGCGAGCTGCTCCTGCTCGTGCAGAACTCCAGCTACGTCGATGCCCTTGCGAAGGGCAGGGCGGCCGCCGAGGGCATTCCCGACGCGCTCGACGCGGTGATGGCGATCGTCCGCCCGGTCGTGGAATGCAACCGCACCCAGATCGACAACGGGCGCACCTACCTGCGGGAGATCGTCTTCGGCGACCCCGAAGAAACCCACCACCGCGACGCTCTCGCCCTCACCGTGCAGACCGAGGAGGCGATCGCGACGGTATTGCAACGCGACCAGCGCGTCAGCCCCAGTGACGCGGCCACACTCGCGCACATCGTCTCCGCCATCATGTTCCTCAGCATGGCGGCCACGATCAACATCGCCCGCTCCGTCGACGAAATCCTCGAGGACATCAGAAGCCAAGTGCGCGTTCTCCTACCGCACTAACCGCCGGACACCTCGTCGGCGGAGTGTGAGCCGACCACTTGTCGGCGTCGAGAGGATTCAGCACTGCCGGTGTGTTCCCACCGCTTTCCCATCACATTCACCCGTGGGAGACCCCAACCGACCGGAGAGGATCGGAGACAGCGAACCGCCTGGTTCCCTGCAAACACGAGGGATTCCGCGAGTTCCCGAGACCACCGGTGAGGACCCGAAACGGGCTGAATCCTCCAAGGGTCGTACTGGCCGGGGGTCTTGCCGGACCACTGCCCGGAGACGAGGACACCGCGGCCGGGAGGCAAACAAGATCGCAGCCTAGCCACGGCCCTCCTTGACACTGCCGGCGCCCCGCGCATGTGTCGAGCGACTCCAGCGCGACGCAATCCAGCGGTCGACGACGGCCCGCGTCACCCATATAGGAAGTTCCGCCGCTGATCGCATCCGCTATACGTACCTAACCGGAACTCGCACCCGTAGACCGGAAGAGGCCGATTCCTGACCAAGCCCGCGTACCTCCACCGATTCTGACGACCCCGACTTTGACACACCTGGTGCACCCCCGGAACGTACCCCCGCCGGTTTGACCGGTGAGACGGCCCGGATTGCCTTAGTGGTACGTGACGATGAGTCTGCACAAGCTCACTGCCGGGTCAGGTTACGACTACCTGACCCGGCAGGTCGCTGCCCTGGACGCGACCGACAAAGGCCACACCGGGCTAGCGGCGTATTACACCGAACGCGGCGAATCGCCGGGGGTCTGGGTCGGGTCGGGCCTGGATGGGATCGACGGTTTGGGCGCCGGTGATCCGGTGACCACGGAGCAGATGCGGGCCTTGTTCGGCCGCGGCATGCACCCACTGGCCGAGGCCCGGCTGCAGCAGTTGGACGGACCCGACATCACCCTGCGGGACCTGGAGAACGTGATGCGGCTCGGGACGCCGTTCAAAGACTTCGATCAGGCCACACCGTTGCAGGTCGAGGTGGCCCAACGGGTCGCCGATCTGAAAGCGACGAACGGTGGGCCGGCCGATGCCAAGGTTGCGGCATCGGACCGGGCTCGGGTCCGGACCGAGGTGGCGCGGGAGTTCTTCCGGGCCGAGCACGGCCGGGATCCGGTCGATGCCAGGGAGCTGGCCGGGCAGATCACCAAAGACTCACGCCCCCGGGCCAGCACGGTCGCCGGTTATGACTTGACGTTCTCGCCGGTGAAGTCGGTGTCCGCCCTGTGGGCGATCGCCGACCCGACCGTGGCGGCGGTCATCGAACGCGCGCATCAGGCCGCCGTGGGCGATGCGCTGCGGTTCATCGAGCAGTATGCGTTGTTCACCCGGACCGGGGCGCAGGGAATCCGGCAGGTCAACGTTCGCGGGCTGGTCGCGGCGGCGTTCACTCACCGCGACAGTCGGGCCGGCGACCCGGATCTGCACACCCACGTCGCGGTTGCGAACAAGGTCCAAACCCTCGACGGGCGCTGGCTGTCCATCGATGGGCGGGTGTTGTTCAAGGCGAAAGTGACGGCATCGGAGACCTACAACACCGCCCTCGAACGCCATCTGCGCGACGGGTTGGGGGTGCGGTTCGCCGAACGGCCCGGCACCGGCGCGGGCAAGCGGCCGATCCGGGAGATCGTTGGCGTCGACCCGCGCCTGAATCAGCGCTGGTCGACCCGCCGTGCTCACATCGAGGCCCGGCGCGGCGAGCTCGCCGTCCAGTTCCAGGCCGACCACGGTCGGCCACCTACTCCGGTCGAGGCCCTGCATCTGGCCCAGCGGGCCACCCTGGAAACCCGTGACGCGAAGCACGAACCACGCTCCGAAGCCGAACAACGCCGGGTATGGATGGCCGAAGCCGCCGAGGTTCTCGGCGGTCGCCGCGCTGTCGATGCGATGGTCGCAGCGACGCTGGCAGCAACCGTGGCGCCGCTGCAGCGTGCCGACGCCAGCTGGGTCGCCGAGGCTGCCGACCGCATCGTGGCGTTGCTCGAGGGCAGCCGGTCGACCTGGCAGACGTGGCACGTCCGCGCCGAAGCCGAACGGCAGGTCCGCACCATCGAGCTCCCCGCCGAGCAGCCAAACGCGCTGGTCGACCTCCTCGTCTCCGAAGTTCTTGATCAACGCTCGATCGCCCTGGCCGCGCCTCCGGATGGGATCGAGGAGCCCGCCGAGTTGCGGCGGGCCGACAGGTCGTCGGTCTACACCGTCGCCGGCGCCGACCGCTACACATCGCAACGGATCGTCGACGCCGAACAACGCCTCATCGCCGCCGCCGGCCAACACGACGGAATAGTCGTCGACGCATCGGCGGTTGACCTGGCGTTGCTGGAGCTGGCGGCGAACGGCACCGCCCTCGACACCGGACAAGCAGCTCTGGTCCGGGAGATGTGCACCTCCGGGGCACGGGTGCAGCTGGCGATTGCGCCGGCCGGCGCCGGGAAGACCACCGCGATGCGCGCCCTCACCCTGGCCTGGGCCCAGGACGGCGGCCAGGTCATCGGCCTCGCCCCGTCGGCGGCCGCGGCCGCCATCCTGAGCGAACAAGCCGGCATTCGTTCCGACACCCTTGCCAAGCTCACCTGGTCCCTCCAGCACGGCGAGCTGCCCGGGTGGGCTGCTCCGGTCGGGCCGTCGACCTTGATCATCATCGACGAAGCCGGGATGGCCGACACCCTCACCCTCGATACAGCGGTCGAGTTCGCTCTTCATCGTGGTGCGAGTGTCCGGCTTATCGGTGATGATCAACAACTCGCCGCCATCGGCGCCGGCGGTGTCCTCCGCGACATCACACACAGCCACGGCGCCCTCCACCTCACCGAGCTCCACCGCTTCACCGACCCCGCCGAGGCCGCAGCCTCCCTCGCCCTCCGCGAAGGCGACCCCAAGGCGTTGACGTTCTATCTTGATCATGGACGTGTGCATGTCGGTGATCTTGCTCGAACCACCGAGGACGCGTTCACCGCCTGGGTTTCCGACCGGGCCGCCGGGCTCGACGCGATCATGCTCGCCCCCACGCGCGACCTTGTCGCCGACCTCAACCGTCGCGCCCGCGAGCATCGCCTTCAACATGCGAATCCCGGGCGCCAGGTACAACTCGGCGACGGCAACCAGGCCTCCATCGGGGACGTGATCATCACCCGCACCAACGACCGTCGACTCCGGCTCTCCGCTTCGGACTGGGTCAAGAACGGCGACCGTTGGACGATCAGCGAGGTTGGCAAGCACGGCGAGCTGACCGTTCGGCACCAGCGGAGCCGGCTCATTACCTGGCTGCCCGCCGACTACGTCGGCACCTCGACCGGGCTCGGCTACGCCACCACCATCCACGGCGCCCAAGGCGTCTCCGCCGACGCCATGCACGGCCTGCTCACCGGCCAGGAATCCCGGCAGCAGCTCTACACCATGCTCACCCGCGGCCGGCATTCGAACCATCTCTACCTCCAGGTAGTCGGCGACGGCGACCCCCACAGTGTGATCCGCCCCGACGCCGTCGCGCCTCGCACTCCGACCGAGACCTTGCAGGAGATCCTGGCCCGCGACGACTCGCCGACCTCCGCCACCACGACCCTGCGTGAACTCCACGACCCGGCCGCCCGGTTGTTCGACGCTGTCCAGCGCTACACCGACAGCCTCCACGCCGCCGCCGAACAGCTCCTCGGACCCCAGGTTGTTGCCGACCTCGACACGATCGACCAATACATCCCCGGCCTCACCGGCGAACCGGCCTGGCCGACCCTCCGAGCCCACCTCCTCGACCTCGCCGCCGAGACCGGCGACCACCCGCTCCGCCATCTTTACGATGCTGCTTTTGGCCGCGACCTCTCCACCGCTGGCGACATGGCCGCCGTCCTCCACTGGCGACTTCCGGAGACCGCGGCATCCGATCACCGGCCGCTGCCATGGCTGCCGGGCATCCCAACCGGACTCCAGGTCAATCCGGTCTGGGGCGACTACCTCACCGAGCGTTCCCAACTCATCGCCGACCTCGCCGACTACGTCCGAGAACAAGCCAGCCGATCCGACGCTCCACCTGCCTGGTCGTCCCCGGGCAGCCACCCGAGCGCCAGCCTGCTCGGGGAGGTGGCCGTTTGGCGCGCCGCGAACGGCATCAACCCCCACGACCCACGAGCAACCGGCGGACCCCAGCTCGAACCCCGAGCAGACCTCTGGAAACAACACCTCGACCGAGCTGTCGCCAACGAACTCTCGCGTCGCCTCGATCTCGACCAACAGCCAGTGAGCCAGCAGCTACGCCATCGCTACCACGGTGACCCTCCTCGCCTGCACCAACAGCCGAGCTCCAACCGGCCACCTGTGCCCGGCCGATGACAGCCGCACAGTGCGGAAGTGGCGCCGAGTAGCACCTGACACATTCATTAGAACGATCGACATGCAGCCGGCGCCTTGGGCTGCCTAGTGACGGTTGATGCGCTCCATCTGTGTGCCAGCTGGGGAGTGTCCGACGAACGGTGTAAGTGGCCCAACACGCTGAGCTGCGGCTTGGCGAGGAAGGGTCGCTATGACCGAAACACTGGTGGGCGCGAATCCACCATCATTAAATGGAAACGTGATTCTGGCAACTGGTATCCCCAATTCTCGATCGCGGCCTCTACTTCGCCAAGTTGACCCCGCAGCGACATCGCCTTCATTTGTTTGCTTTCGGGGACCCTTTTTGGAGAATTTCATAAAGATAACCGTCCGGCCCGCGGAAATAGCACCAGGCTTCATCTTCCCATGTGTCAATGTCTGTGACAAATTCAACCCCCTTACGTTCCATTTCCCGTCGAGCGACCCCAATATCAACAACTTGAAAGGCAAAAACTGGGCAGGCATGCTGGCGGGCGTTGGGGTTATTGGGGCCAAAGATTTCAAAAAGGTCGCCAGAGGCACACCTGAAATGGGCCACTTCTGCCTGGTCATCGCGGAGGGTGAGAGGAAGGCTCATGTTTTCTACAAAGTAACGGACAGTGGCGGCAAAGTTCTGCGTTCTCACCCCCGCCCAGGAGATTGATAAAACTTCCATGTGCACCTCCGTAGTTCACACTTGCTCGTTCTTGTTGTCGGGCAAAAGCCTAACGTGTGAGTTAAGCCGCTGGCTGCGGCAGGGCGGCTTGAGCGAGTGTTGAACGAGGGGTTAGGCGTCGCCGGTGTTGGGATAGCGGCGCTTGACTTCTGCGACTGATGTAGCAGGCAGCCGATCGATAGCAACGCGCGTTCTCGATCGGCCAGATTCAGATCGGCGGACGTGATTGCCGCTGCCGGTTCTCACGTCCACGTCCTACTGCTATTTCAGTCGAACCTGAGACGCCGAGACAGATACCATTATCAGAGCTCCCCTCGCAGCCGCGAAGGTCGCTCAGGCGGCCGCCGTAGTGCTCCTGCTTTCTTGATGAAATCGGTGGGCGCACAAGACCAGCCCGCAGTGCGGATCGCGACGGCCGTAGCAGCCACCAGGAGCAGCGCCGCAGGCCCAGGGGTCCACGCTGACGACGTACGACAACAGAGCGCAACCGACCTGATCGACGACCTGAACCGGGAGCGCTGACTTGCGCGATCTGTGGGCGTTCCGCATCTGACCAGCCAAGTATCCGCAAGCCGGTCCGTTGCCACGGTCGCCCTTGAGGCACGCCTCGCGCGGTAAGTCCCGCGCTCGACTCACGTGATTCCCTTGCTGGGCGTGCGCCTATCGCTGGGCCACGTAGCGGCGCGTTACAGCGATGTCGTAGTCGCCGTACCCGCTTCCGGTGAGCTCCTCGAAAGCCGCCTTCAGGGCCGGAAGCAAGACCGCATTTGTGCCGGTGGCCTGCGCAACCCTCGCGGCGAAGTGGAGGTCCTTGACCAGGTATCTGGCTGCCCCGGACGGGCTGTAGTCCTCCCTGACGATGCGATCACCGCGAGTCTGGAGGATGCGGCTACCGGCGTAGCCACCCGCGAGGACCCCGAACAGCTTGTCAAGGTCGAGGCCGCTGCGGTCCGCAAGCACGGCGGCCTCGCCGAGGGCGAGGATGGTCGCGGCGACGATCATCTGGTTGCATGCTTTCGCCACCTGTCCGGAGCCGAGTGGTCCGAGATGAACCGGGTCTCCACATGCGACCAGCACCGGCCAGGCATCGTTGACATCGCGATCCTCGCCACCGACCATGATCGATAGTGTGCCGGCTTGGGCGCCCTCACTGCCGCCGGATACCGGGGCGTCGATCACCCGAACCCTGCCCTCGGTCTCAGTAGCCAACCGTCGGCCAAGCTTTTGGACCTCGATCGGGGACGAGGTCGAGGCGATGATGAGGAGCAGGTCGGAGAAGTTGCCGGCGAGGATCCCATCCGATCCGGCCAGCACCTCCTCGACTTGGGGCAGGTCCGGCAGCATCAACAACATCACGTTGACTGCGTTGGCGAGAGATCGCGGGCTGTTGTGCCAGACTGCTCCGGCCTCGATCAGGTCGTGGTACTTCTCTCGGTTTCGCCCGGTGATATGGACGGCGGACCCGCTTCGGAGGATGTTGGCGGCCATCGGCTGTCCCATCACCCCGATACCGATCACCCCCGTCACGGCGGCAGCTCCGGCAGGTTGCTGAGACATGGATTGAGTGTAACTTGGAGATCAACGGAGCGAATACTATTCAATATAGTGGATTCTTGACTAGGATATGAAGCTAGCCCGGACGCGGCTTCCGCCCTCACCAGGAAAGGCGTTGATGTGACCAACGGATCCGAGCGGCTGCGCGTGGTGGTGGCGACACCACTCGCGGAGGAGCATTGCAAGCTGATCGAGCGACTCGAGCCGCGGGTAGAGCTCGTCCGCGACCAGTCGTTGTATCCGCCGATGCGTCACCCAGCCGACTTCTCCGGTGACCCGCCGTTTCGGCGTACACCTCCTCAGCAGCAGGCGTTCGAGTCGATGCTTGACTCGGCCGAGGCGTTGTACGGGATTCCCGATGTGGATCCGGTCGCACTAAAGCGCACCGTGGATGCGAATCCCGCCCTCCGCTGGGTGCATACCATGGCTGCTGGCGGGGGCGGTCAGGTGAAGGCGGCCGGGCTCACCCAGGAGCAGTTGAGCCGGATCGTATTCACGACGTCTGCTGGGGTGCACGGCGGACCGTTGGCGGAGTTTGCCGTCTTTGGGGTCTTTGCCGGCGCGAAGGACCTGGGACGGCTCCTGGCTCAGCAGCGTGACCGCAATTGGACTGGCCGCTGGCAGATGAGACAGGTGTCGGAGATGACTGTCTTGGTGGTCGGTCTTGGCGGCATCGGCCAGGAGGTGGCCAAGAAGCTGTCCGCGCTCGGCGCGACCATCATCGGCACGAGCCGGCACCTCAGAGCGGTCGGGCATGTTGATCGTTTGGTTCGGGTGACTGACATCATGTCTACGGTCCCTGAAGTGGACGCTATCGTGCTGACCCTGCCGGGCACGGCTGCGACGGAGAAGCTGATCGGAGCTGATGTCCTCGCCGCGGTCAAGCCCGGAACGATCCTGGTCAATGTTGGTAGGGGCAACGTGGTCGATGAGGACGCGCTGCTGCTGGCCCTCCGCGACGGCCGAATCGGCTTCGCTGCACTCGACGTCTTCGCAACTGAGCCGCTACCGAATCACAGCCCGCTGTGGAGCGAGCCGAACGTCCTGGTCAGCCCACACACGGCAGCCCTCAACGCGGCCGAGGATCGGCTCATCGCCGAGCTGTTTGCTGCCAATGCGACCCGCTTTCTCGATGGAGACGAACCCGCGAACAAGGTGGACACCGTTGACTTCTACTGAGCCTCGCCCGTCTGTTGACGGTTCGGTCGAGCGAACGCCGGCTCCTGCGGTGTCGAGGGCGCTGCATATCCTCACCCTGCTGGAGCAGGCCCAGGGTGAGCCGATGCCGTTGGGTGATATCGCCCGGGGCATCGGGGCCGCAAAGTCGTCCACCTTCAACTTGTGCCAGGTGCTTGAGGACGGCCGGATGATCTCTCGAACGGCAACCGGCTACGTTCTGGGCCGTCGCACGGTCGAGCTGGGCGGGGCGTACATCGCGCATTTCAATCAGATTCGCGAGTTCTACAACTACTGCACGGCGTCACCGTTGCTCAACCATGAGGTACTGCAGATCGCGATGCTGGACGGCGCCGAGGTGCTTTATCTGGCAAGGCACGAGGGGCACGCTCCGATGCGTCTGATGGCCAGCATCGGCAGCCGATTTCCGGCAGCCCCCACCGCGGTCGGCAACGCTTTGTTGACCACCTTGAGTGACGCCGAGATTGCCGCACGGTTCACCGGCCCCCAACACTTTCCGCGACGCACCGAGCGCAGCGTTCAGACGCTTGACGGGTTGTTGCGGAAGGTCCGGCTGGCCCGGACGCGCGGGTATGCGATCGACGACAACGAGGTGCACCCGGGCATCTATGGCTTGGCTGTGGTACTGCCCCCCTGGGCGAGTGGCGACCCGCCGCTGGCCATGGGTGCCTCACTGATGTCGGTCCAGGCGAGCGAGGAGTTCGTCTCCTCGATCGTTGCTGAGCTGCGCTCGGCGGTCGATTGGCTGTCCAACCCGTTGGTTCGCCGACCGATGGAGAAAAAAGATGGTCCAACCAGTTGACCTCTGTTCAGCATGTTGATACGGTGCTCCTAATTTCCAGCCTCCGTCTGAGCTGATCCAACAGCGCTGGCGAGGGGCGTCTGACTAAAAGGAGATCGCCGTGACCAAGGCTCCGCTTACACCACCTGTCAGTGAGTCGGATGATCCGGAATATGCCGCCAACCTTCGCCGGGCGACGCTCGCCAGCACGGTCGGTAGCGCTCTGGAGTACTACGACTTCGCCCTCTACGGGCTCGCTTCTGCGCTCATCTTCTCCCAGTTGTTCTTCACCAACCTTGACCCGGCGGTCGGCCTGGTTGCCAGCTTCGCCACCTTCGGCGTAGGGTTCGTCGCCCGGCCACTGGGCGGGCTGTTCTTCGGCACCTACGGCGACAAGCTGGGACGCAAATGGGTGCTCGTTATCACCATCTTGCTGATGGGCGGCGCCTCGACGTTGGTCGGGCTGTTGCCGACGTATGAGACCATCGGCATCTGGGCCCCCATCCTGCTCGTCGTCCTCCGACTCTGTCAGGGCTTCGGTGCCGGCGCGGAGCAGGCCGGCTCCACCGTGCTCATGGCCGAGTACTCGCCCGTCAAGCGCCGCGGTTTCTACTCCGCGCTGCCGTTCATCGGCATCCAAGGCGGCACGCTGCTGGCTGCCATGGTGTTCGTCTATCTCGGCACCATTCCCGAAGACGTGCTGCTTGGATGGGCCTGGCGGATCCCGTTCCTGGCATCGATCTTGTTGATCCTGGTCGCCTTGTTCATCCGGATGAGGCTGCGAGAGAGCCCGACGTTCATCGAACTCGAAAAGCACGAACAGGTCTCCCAACACCCGATGAAAGAAATCTTCGGGCACTCGATCGGGAGCGTTCTCCGCGGCTTCGGCCTGCGGATGGCCGAGAACGGCGGCTCGTACCTGTTCAACTCCCTCGCCGTGGCCTACGCCACCGGCACCATCATGGTCGATCGCTCAATCGGTCCGGTAGCCGTTGCCGTGGGTTCGCTGATCGGGATGGTTTCGGTACCGTTCGCCGGCCACCTGTCGGATCGTCTCGGTCGGGTCCCGGTCTACCGCTTCGGCGCAGTCGTGATGCTGCTGCTGGCCTTCCCAGGCTGGTGGCTGATCTCGCTGGGGCAGGCCTGGCTGGTCATCGTAGTGATCGCAGTCGGCATCGGTTTCGGCGTCAACGCAATGCTGGGCCCGCAGTGCGCGCTGCTGCCCGAACTATTCGGCAACAGGCATCGCTATCTCGGTGTTGCGGTTACCCGCGAGTTCAGCGCGGTGTTCGCCGGTGGCCTGGCCGGTGTGCTGGGCGCGATCTTGATCGCCGCGTTCGACGGCTCGTGGGTGCCGCTCGGCATCTACACGTTCGTACTGGCGGCTATCACCTTTGCCACGACCTTCATCACACCAGAGTCGCAGGGCCGTGATCTGCTCCGGCTCGAGGATGCGCTCGACGACGTCCGCGCCGTCGACGACACCCGCGCCGGGGTGCTGGTCTCACGATGAACCTGTTCGATCTGAGTGGCCGGGTCGGCTTGGTCACTGGCTCCAGCCGGGGGATCGGTTACGCCCTTGCCAAAGGCTTGCTCCAAGCCGGCGCCCGGGTGGTGATCCACGGACGCGACATCGAGCGGGCGACCCTTTCGGCAACCAAGTTGGCCGATGAGACCGGCGGACAGACCCGGGTCAGCACGTTCGACGTCACCGACCTGGCCGCCGTCGACCGCGGTATCGGCGCCATCGAAGACGACTGGGGTACCCCGGACATCCTGGTCAACAACGCCGGCCTGCAGCGTCGGAAGACGTTCGTCGAGTTCAGTCTTGAGGACTGGAACGACCTGGTGGCCACTAACTTGACGAGCGCATTCCTCGTCGGTCAGCGGGTCGCTCGGGGCATGGTGGCACGGGGCAGCGGCAAGATCATCAATATCGGGTCGGTGCAGAGCCAGCTCGCCCGGCCCGGTATCGCCCCATACAGTGCAACCAAGGGCGCCATCGTCATGCTGACAAAGGGCCAGTGTGCCGATCTCGGGCCCTCCGGTGTCCAGGCCAACGCGCTCGCGCCCGGATACTTCGAAACCGAGCTGACCAAGGCCCTGGTCGAGGACGACGAGTTCTCCGCTTGGGTGAGAGGTCGAACTCCGGCCGGCCGCTGGGGCAAGGTGGAGGACCTGGTCGGGGCCCTGGTGTTCCTCGCCTCACCGGCCTCAGATTTCGTCAACGGGCAGGTGCTGTTCGTCGACGGCGGCATGACAGCGGTGGTCTGATCATGCGTATCGCCCGACTGGACACCCCCGAAGGTCCCCGCCACGCAGTCTGGACGGGTGACGTGTGGGAGGTGGTCGAGGACTGGCTCGCCGAACCCCCGGTCGACACCGGCGTGTCGGTTGCCCCCGAGGACGCCCACCTGCTCGCGCCGTGCGAGCCACGAGTGCTGGTCGGGATCGCCCACAACAAGACCAACAACGACCACGTGCTGCCCATCCAGGCCTGGCACAAGTCGGTACGGAGCGTGGTCAGCCCCAACGCGGTGATCCAGGCGCGACGCGACGTCGGCACCGTCAACATCGAGGGCGAGCTCGCCGTCGTGATCGGCCGGGACACCGAAGGCATCACGGTGGACACCGTATTCGACTATGTGCTGGGCTACACGGTGGTCAACGACGTAACTAACGTCGACCGCAACACCGTTGACGAGAAGAACTTCGAGGGCAAGGGCGGCCACGGCTACACCCCGATCGGACCGTGGATCGAGACCGAGCTCGACGAGCCAGAGCAAGTAGCGATCACAGTCACCGTCAACGGAACCGTGAAGGCCGACTCCGGCACCTTTAACCTGCCCTCGACCGTCGCCGAGAGCATCGCCTACGTGGCCCGATGGGTCCCACTCGGGCCCGGCGACGTGATCATGAGCGGCTCACCCAACACGTTCGTCGCAGTCAGTCCGGGTGACACTGTCGAGATCAGCCTGTCCGGGGTCGGCTCGCTCACCAATCGTGTCGGCTGACCGACGACTCGGCCAGACAAAGGAGAACCATGATGCTGCCCTCCGAATCCCTCGGCGTCGTCGCGTACGCGGCCAACGACCTCCGGGTCGAGCCGGTACCGCTCGGTGAGCCGGCCGCGGACGAGAGCGTCGTCGAGGTGGCCTACGGCGGCATCTGCGGCTCCGATTTGCATTACTGGATGCACGGCGCGGCCGGTGAGTCCATCCTGCGGGCGCCGATGGTCCTGGGTCACGAGGTCGTCGGCACCGTGGCCCAAGCCGCAGGCGACGGCAGCGGCCCGGCACCGGGCACCTTGGTGGCGGTTCACCCGGCCACCCCTGCCGGGGACAGCGTCACGCGGTTCCCGGCTGATCGACCGAACCTCTCACCGGCCTGTACCTACCTTGGCAGCGCCGCCCGGTTCCCGCATTGCGACGGGGCTTTCGTCAGGTACGCCACGCTGCCCAGCAGAATGCTGAGGCCACTGCCGGCGGGGCTGGGTCTGCGGGAGGCCGCTTTGGCCGAACCAGCCTCGGTGGCCTGGCACGCCGTCTCCCAAGCTGGTGAGGTCGAGGGCAAGTCGGCCCTGGTGATCGGGGCAGGTCCGATCGGGGCGCTCACCGTGGCCGTTCTCAAGCGTGCCGGCGCGAGCGATATCACCGCCGTCGACATGCACCCGTTCCCGCTCGACAACGCCCGAGCTCTTGGAGCCACACGGACCCTGCTGGCCACCGCAGTCGACGAGATCGCCTCCGTGCAGGCCGACGTTGTGGTCGAATCCAGCGGCAGCCACCGAGGACTGGCCAGCGCCATCCGCGGCGCAACCCGCGGTGGCCGGGTGGTGATGGTGGGACTACTGCCGAGCGGCGACCAGCCGGTCCCCATCTCGCTGGCGATCACCCGAGAGCTCCAGCTGATAGGAGCCTTCCGTTTCAACGACGAGATCGACGATGTCATCGCGGCCTTAGCCGATGGCAGCCTCTACGTCGACCCAGTAGTTACCCATGAGTTCGGCGTTGCCGATGCCCTCCAGGCGTTCGCGGTCGCCCGTGACTCCGCTACCTCATCGAAGGTCCTGCTGCGGTTCTGACCGCGGCAGGACGCAACCACCGAGCACACCTAACACAGGAGCAGCGTCGATGAATTCAGCAGGACGAGCACCTATCGATAAGCGCACCGAAATCGGTCTGGTTGGCCTCGGGGTCATGGGTTCAGCCATCGGACATCGGCTCCTCGACACCGGGCATCCGTTGAGGGTTCACGACGTCCGCACCGAAGCCATGGACGCATTCGCCGCCGACGGCGCTGGCACCGCAGCCACACCGCAAGACCTCGCACACTGCGCTGCTGTCGTGCTCTCCCTGAACACCACCGCGCTGGTGGAAGAGGTGGCCTTCGGACCTCATGGCGTCCTCGCCCAGGATGCTCCCGGCTTGTTGATCATCGACATGTCAAGCATCGCTCCCGCCGGCACCCGCGACTTCGCCGCCCGCGCCCATGATCGCGGCGCCCGCTGGGTCGACGCGCCGCTGTCCGGCGGAGCGCCTGCCGTTGTCCCGTGGCGAACTCACCCTCATGCTCGGCGGCACCGACGAAGACGTGGCAAGAGCCACCCCGGTGCTCGCCGACCTCGCCTCCCGGATCACCCACATCGGCCCGGCAGGCGCCGGCCAGCTCGTCAAGCTCGTGAACCAGGTGCTCGTCGGCTGCGGCTTCGCCGCGATCGCCGAAGCCGCAGCTATGGTGCGAGCAGCTGACCTGCCGCCCGACCGAGTGCTAGCCGCACTCAGCGGCGGACGGGCGGACTCAGCGCTGCTCCAGGAGTTCTTCCTCAAGTTCGCTGAGATGGACCTCACCCCGACAGGGCGGGTCAGCAACATGGTGAAAGACCTGGAGACTGCACGCGACTACGCACGATCAGCAAACATTCCCCTACCGGTCACCTCCGCGGTGTCTGAGCTGCACCGATGGCTAGCCGCAGCCGGCCACGGCGACGCCGACAACGCGGCGCTGATGCTCTACTACGACCCGGATGCGGGAGCGCAACGGGTCGATGTCGCGTCTGCGTAACCCTGCGGCTTCTCCCCAACGAAGGCCAGCGTACGCACCGACCAGCACCAGCGCGCGATGCTGAGGGGGCATTTCGTCGACCAGGCGATCAACCTCGCTCTGCGATAGATAGCGCGGAGGCTTTTGGCGCTCCGTCGGAAGAGGCACTGCAGTGGCGGGATTGAACTGCAGACGATTGTCGGCGATCGCGGCATCCAAACACTGGCGAAGCGCGAAGACAGCTTTCCGGGTTGTCGCGGCGGAGAGACCGCTGGCCAACAGGTCGGAGACCCACTGTCGAACCCTGCCGTTGGTGGTCGCCCGAAGCGGCGCGTTGCCGAAGCGCGGTAGAACCTGCTTCTGCATGGTGGTCTCAAGCCGGGCCCAGGTTGTCGCTCGAAGATCATGTCGGGTGGGTAGCCACTGCTGAACCCACTCGTGCAGACGCATATCTCCCCGACGGGGGTCGCGCCAAGTCCCACCGGCCAACGCGACCTCAATCTCGGCCTTACGACGCTCTGCATCGACGAGTCGCACCTTGGTTTCGCACTGCTGCTTTCCGCTCTCGTCGCGATAGCGCACTCTGTATCGGGTGACGACTCGAAGTCGGCCCGAGCTGTCACGCCGCTGAATGCGACGCCGCTCGATGTGGGCCATCCCCTATTCCCGTGAGGATTGACGGCGGTCAGCTTGCTCCTCCAGCCAGGCGTCGACGCTGGAACGGCGGTAGCGAACGTGGCGGCCGACGCGGTAGCCCCTCGGGCCCTCACCGCGGTGGCGCCAGCCGTAGAGGGTGTCAACCGGCACCCCGAGCATCGCCGATAGATCGGTGATCGTCTCAGCAATCTGGTTCATAACCTGCTCCCTTCTGGTTGGAGAAATCGCCCTTCGTGAGCTGTGTGTCCCGGTCTGATATGGCTGTCGAACCCCTTAAGTGCACCCGGCCGCGCCAGCGTTCGGCGGGGTCCATGGGAAATTGGCTCGAAGTAGGCCGGATGCGTACGCGCCGAGTTCGCCTCGAGCAATCTGGGGCGCGACTGGAACGTCCCAGATCGGAGCTGGTCCAGTCGGCCCGGCCCATACAGAGGCGGTTGCGGACAGAGCGCGACGAAACCCACGAGAGGAACGCGGAGCGGCCGAGGGGGGACGATGTCGTAGCGCTGTCGGCGGCGGTCCCGCTCCCCTGCCGCTCCCTCAGCTCATTCTGTATCTGACGTTGCCTACGAGAGCGCGGGCGTTTGACCTTGTCAGAGCTGGTTTGATCTTGTGTCCCCAACGGGATTCGAACCCGCGCTGCCGCCTTGAAAGGCGGTGACGTTGCCCGCCGCCTATGTCCAGGACGCGGTTGAGCTCGGCTATGCGACCCACCATCTACACCGCCCAAGGCGTAACCGCGGACACCACCCACGGCCTCGTCGATGAGTTGATGACCCGCGAGCAGCTCTACACCATGATCAGCCGCGGCCGCACCACGAATCGTCTCTACGTCACCGTCGGCGGCGACGACGACCCGCACCGAATCCTGCACGTCAACATTCAGGAGCCCACCGCCACCGACTCCTGCAATAGGTATTGAGCCGCACCAGCCTGCCCGTGTCGGCCACCACCGTCCGCGCGCAGCACGAGCGGGCGGCCGGGGCTGCCGCCAACGTCCGCGTCCGGGCACGCGCCCTATCGCCCGAGCAGGACCACGGCCGGGTACCGAGAGGGCGTGGGCCAGAACCGCCCGCCCGTTAGGGCCAACTCTCCAACTCTCCAGGCCGCGGATCGGCCTCCCCGCCTCTTGATCGTTTGGCCTTCGACGCAGAGGTCAAAGGCGCTTCGCGTCCTGCGGATTCACTTCGCTCACCCATGACATCCGCGCCGCAGACCAAGAGATCGGCTGGTCATCGGGGAGGCCGAGGTGGAGTGGTCGTCGTCGCGGAGTTCGCGGTGATCACGTTCAGGCCGCAAGAAGTCGCAGATCCGAGGGCCCGCTGGGGCCTCCTCGTGGGCGCCGCCTCGGCGCTCAGATCGACGGCTCGAATCGGCCCGACCGGCAAGCTGACGCCAGCGCGTCGATGCTCCGCCGCGCGCGTCTGCGCACTGTCCCGGGCGACAGTCCGAATTCCGCCGCCGTCTCCGCCAACGCTGACGCTGACATCAGTCCCTGTCCGCCGCGACAGACTGTCCGCACGCCCAACCGATCCGTCTGCTCCACCAGTAAGGAGAGCAGGAGGCGATCGCCAGATCCGATCAAACCGACCTGCTCGCCCCACGACAACACCTCGATCAACTCCTCGTCAGGCGAAGCGTGCTCGTGCGGTTGTTGCTCCGGCAATCTGTCTGTCGGCACGGTTCGCCGCTCGGCCCACGATGGTCGCTTCAGCATTCCTTCCCGAGCGAGAACGGATCGCATGTTCGCCAGCACGTTGCCCGCAACCTTTTGGTGCCGCCACCAAGGGAACTGCCGGATCTCCAGCCAAAGCTGGCTGGCGACCAGCGCATCCGTCTCCGGACCCGCCGGCGCCCGTCGGGCCACCGCAATCGCGCCGGGCAGCAACGCCCACGCCACGACCCACGCCGCTGGCCGGCAATCCCTTCCGGAGGGCGAGCCGATCTGGACCAGCGCATGCAGCACCTCGTCCGCGGCGTCGATGCCGACCAGCATCAACCAGTCCCGAAGCCCGTCGACCGCTGGCGCCGACGCTAGCCGTGGATCCTGCTCAACCCAGTCTTGCCACAGCTGCCGGGCCTCTGCCAATCCCTGCGCCAGGTCCGCCACACCGAGTTGTTCCACAACGCTCAACGCTCCTGCTCCTTCCGCGCGTTTCGCCGAAGGTCGCAGGGCTACGTCACCCGAACCGTGCCCCCGAGATCGATCTGTGGGGGTACGTCCGGGTTGCAACGACATCACCCCCGCAAACCACGTACCCCCGAAAGCCGAGGACGTCGAGACCGCCATGGGTTATCGCCGTGTCTTTCAGGAGTATGAGGTCGAGCCAACTCCCTGGTGGGTGAGCCGCGTACGCCGCCTCAGCAACGACCGCTCATGACGATCGACGAAGCCGCGACGTATCTCAACGTGCCCGCACGCTGGGTCGCTGATGCGGTCCGGCAGCGCAAGGTCCGCTGCACCAGGATCGGCAAACACATCCGGTTCCGGCGTCGAGCATCTGGACGAACTCGTCGCCGCCGGCGAACAGCCGGTGACGTCGGACGTGATCCCGATCCAACGCAACCGGACCCGATCGAAGCTGTAAGCCGTCACGGCGTCGACATCGGCCGGATGGTGCCACCGGTTAGCGCAGTGTCGATGATCCGCGAGATCAACTCGTCTCCAGCGGGCAACAGGTGACCGTAGGTGTCGATCGTCGTGGTGATCGACTCGTGGCCAAGCCTGGCCTGGATGTGTGGCAGCGGCGCACCGCCGGCGATCAACCACGCGACATGGGTGTGCCGCAGATCATGGAACCGGAACGGCGCGAGCCCCTCGGCCGCCACCGCGGTCATCAGCTTCCGCCACACGTGGGTGTAGAAGTCGCCGTTGTGCAACGGCAGGCCCGTCCGGCTGGTGAACACGAAGTCGTCAGCCGGTCGGCCCTCGATCCTCTTCTCGAGCAGTGCGGCCACGGTCGGGGCGATCGTGATGGTCCGTCGGGATCGCGGTGTCTTCGGATGCCCGAGGTGGTGATCCCGCATCGTGTGTTTCGCCCGCAACTGCCGGGACAGCCAACCCGGGGTCTCGGTCGCGTCATCCTCACCGTTGCGCTTCCACGCCTTGTTCACCCGAACCGTGCCGCGGTCAAGATCGACGTCCCCGACCCACAACGCGCTGATCTCACCGAACCGCAATCCCGTCCCGGCCGTCACGGCCAACACGTCCCCATGTCTCTTGGCCAGCCGTACGGCGGTCTCCAACTCCCGTTCGGTCAGGAACCGCAGCTCCGGCCTCGACTGCTTCACCCTCGACTGTTTCGGCGCCGTCCCGATTGCCGGATTCGCAGCCAGATAGCCACGCTTCACCGCGTACGCGAACACGCCGTAGATCAGACCGTGGTAGTTCGCCTTCGTCTTCAACGACCGGTCCCACTCGATCAGCCATGTCTTCAGCTGCGCCTCACCGATTGCGGTGACCGGGCCCGCGAACACCAACGAGCCTCGCACCGGCGTGCGCGCCAGCACCTGCAGTTGACCGAGGTACCGCTTCCGCTGCCCGGGGGACAGGTCGACGATCTGACGGACATACTCCTCGCCGATCTCGTCGAAGCTCGGTGGAGGCGTCATGGGGTCGGCGACATCCGGCGGCCGGACGAACCCCTCACCCTTCACCCAGCCATCTGGCCACCGCTGACCAGCGGCCTCGACCATCCGCTTGAAACCGTCCGCACGCGCGAGGTTCTGCGCGTCCGAGCCGGCGCCGAATGTCTCCCACTCACGGGGAGTGTCACGGCAGCCGCCGGGCCGCCAAAACACCCGTGCGGTCAGGCCGCCATCGGCGCGCCGTCGCTGCTCAATCCATGCCATGCCAGGGCCTCCGAACTGAGTCGGTGCCACCCTGGTGCCACCCTGGGCTCTCAGGACCTGCCGCGGATTCCATATAACCCCAGGTCAGGCCGGGGGTCGTACTGGTGCGCGAGGGGGGATTTGAACCCCCACGTCCTTGCGGACACTGGCACCTGAAGCCAGCGCGTCTGCCGTTCCGCCACTCGCGCGCGGGTCGCAGCCGGATCTGCGAACCAGCCGGGAAAGGCTAGCACGACTGAATCGTTACCTATGCCTCAGTTTTGCACCCATGCCAACGGTTCCAGCTCAATTCTCTGCCTGGCAGGCCCTCTTAATTTCTACGGATAGCATCTAGGTGGACCTCGGGGAAGGAGGAACATGGGCATTTTCGCGCGCTTTGAGAAGAAAGTGGAGGGCGCAGTCAACGGCGCCTTCGCGCGCGCGTTCAAAGGCGACGTACAGCCGGTAGAGATCGCGGCGCGCCTGCAGCGGGAGCTCGATGCCGAGGCCAAGCTCATGTCCCGGGACAAGCGTCTGGTTCCCAACGAATTCAGCGTTCACCTTTCCAAACACGACCATGACAAACTTGCCCCCTACGCGAACACCCTGAACGCCGAACTGGCGACCCAGCTGCGTAACCACGCCCGCGAAATGGGCTACGCATTCAACGGCCCGATCAAGATCAGCTTCAAGCTCGACTCAGAGCTGCCCACCGGCCGCTTCACCGTCACCTCCCAAGCGGTCGCCGGCATCACGCCACGCACGGGTCGCGCGACCGAGACTGCCATCAACCGGGCACCACTTGTGCTCGAGGTCAATGGCACTCGGCATCCACTCCAGCCGCCGGGACTGCTGATCGGTCGTGGCAGCGAGGCCGACCTTCGAATCAACGACCCTGGGATCTCGCGCCGCCACGCTCAGATCCGGGTGAACGCAGCTGGTCAAGGCTTGCAGATCGATATCGTCGATCTGGGTTCCACTAACGGCATCCTCGTGAATGGACAGCGAGTGCAACACGCCGTCCTCCAGGAGGGAACGCGGATCGAAATCGGCTCCACCCGCATGCTCATCCATGCCCCCGCCGGACGATGAGACGCAATGTCGGAAATTGCGCTCCTGATCATCAAGGTGGTCTTTCTCGCCCTACTCTGGCTGTTCATCCTCTCAGTCGTCTCGGTGATCCGCAGTGACTTGTTCGGCAGGACGGTACGCACCTCGGATCAGCCGCACCCACAGGAGCTGGAGTCGCCTCCTCCGCCGCCCAAGAAGGTCAAGCGGCAGCGCGGCCAGCCTCGAGTGTTCACGATCTCTCAGGGCAACCAGGCAGGTCTTTCAGCCGACCTGGGCGGCGGAGTAATCATGATTGGCCGCGGCGCGGACTGCCAGCTGATCTTGGACGACGACTACGTCTCTACTCGGCATGCCCGCGTCATAGGCACCCCAGACGGCATCTATATCGAGGACCTCGGCTCCACCAATGGAACGTACGTGAACGGCCAGCGGATCACCGCGCCGACCACGATCACGCTTGCGGATACCGTACGCATCGGCAAGACCATGCTCAGGCTGGAGCCGTGATCAGATGACCCTCCAGCTGAGCTATGTCGCCTACTCCGATATCGGACTGATCCGGAAGAACAACCAGGACTCGGGCTATGCGAGCCCGCATCTGCTCGTGGTCGCCGATGGGATGGGCGGCGCGGCCGCTGGTGATCTTGCCTCCGCGGTGGCGATCGACACGATACGGAAAGTCGAGAGCCCTGCCACCGGCGAGGACATGCTCCAGAAGTTGGCCCTTGCGATCGAGCAAGCCAATGACAAGATCGCGGAACTGGTTGAATCCGACGTTTCCCTGGAAGGTATGGGCACAACAGTCACCGGGGGCATGTTCGACGGCAGCAATCTCGGTCTCGCACACATCGGGGACAGCCGCGCCTATCTGTTCCGCCATGGTCATTTGGAACGGCTGACGCATGATCACACGTGGGTGCAATCCCTCGTTGATGACGGGAAGATCAGCGAAACCGAAGCCGCAATGCACCCACATCGCTCGCTGCTGTTGAAAGTACTGAACGGGCAGCCGACCAACGACCCCGATCTCACCGTGGTCCCGGTCATGGCGGGTGACCGCCTGATGTTATGTAGCGACGGCGTATGCGGCTTGATCGACGATGCCGCGATCGAGGCGGCGCTGCAGCTACCTGACCTGAGCGATGCCGCCGAGCGGCTCATAGCCGAAGCTCTCAATCAGGGTGGGATCGACAACATCACGGTGATCGTCGCCGATGTTGTGGAATCTGGAGGCCGCGATGATGTCATCGTGCTCGGTGCTGCGTCGGCGCAGCCCAGCCCGGCCGATGGCCTGCCTCACGTCGAGAGCACCGAGCAGGACGAGGTGGAGGAGACGCTGGTCACAAATCTGGCGGACTTTGTCGACGATGAGGAGCGATATAACCCTCAGGCACCGCGTCAACATCGCTTTCGGAGGCCCCTAATTGGCCTGCTCATCCTGCTCGTCGTCGTGGTGGCAGGACTGGGAGTGGCGTACGGGTGGACTCGCACCCAATACTTCGTGGGCGCGGACCAAGACAAGGTCGTGATCTTCCAAGGGCTGCCGGACGGGCTCCCGGGCCTGACTTTATCCCGGGTGTACGAGGTCCAGCAGCTCACAATGCACGAGCTGCCGCCGTTCTATCAGGAGCAAGTCAAAGCCAACATCGACGTCTCGAGCCTGGACTCGGCCCGTGTCACAGTCGCCGAGCTGACTGAGGCAGCCAGGACATGTGCCAGCCCTCAACCACCGGCTGCGCAGCCTCGGCCGACCGCGAGTTCGAAACCAAGCCCGACACAAAGCAACATCTCAGGCAAGCCAAGCCCGACAGCCTCAGCTGACGCGGTGCCGACGGGTCCGACCTGTTAATCATGCAAGACGTGGCACCTGTCAGCGTTGTCCCGCGCAAGCGTCGCGGCGTGGAGCTGGCCCTGATCATCTTCGCGCTGGGACTGGCTCTCGGCGCGTACGCGCTGGTCGACCTCAATGTCACTGGTGAGCTGTCGCCGACCTTTCCGTACGTGGCTGGCATATGTGTCTTGCTCGCTGCGCTGGCGCACCTGGCTGTCCGCTGGCGACTCCCGTACGCCGACCCGGTGATCCTGCCGTGCGTGATCTTGCTCAACGGCCTCGGCTTAGTCATGATCCACCGCATTGACTTGATCAACGACCCACCGCTGAACGGCGCCCGCCAGCAGCTGATCTGGACCGCGCTCGGCGTTCTCATCTTCATCCTGATCGTGACCTGGCTCAATGATCACCGGCCACTGCAAGGGTTCACTTACACGATCGGCCTCGCCGGCATCGTGCTGCTGCTGCTTCCGCTGGTGCCCGGTCTAGGCACGGAGAAGTTCGGCGCCCAGATCTGGATCCAGGTGGGTCCCTACAGCTTCCAACCCGCAGAGGCGGCCAAGGTCTTGCTTGCCATCGCCTTCGCGTCATACCTGGTCGAGAAGCGCGACGTGCTCGCGCTTGCCGGCTATCGCGTGCTCGGCATCGACCTGCCACGGGCCCGAGACCTCGGGCCGATCCTGGTGATGTGGCTGATCAGCCTCGCAATTCTGGTGTGGCAGCGTGATCTGGGAACCTCACTGCTGTTCTTCGGACTCTTCGTGATGATGCTCTACGTCGCCACCGAGCGTGCTGGCTGGGTAGTTCTGGGCACGCTGCTCTTTGCGGCGGGGGCATACTTCGGTTACCTCAACTTCAGCCACGTCCGGCGCCGGGTTGGCGCGTGGCTGGATCCCTTCTCTGACTTCGACGCCTACTACCAGGTGATCGCTGCACAGTTCGGCATGGCCTGGGGAGGCCTTCTCGGGACCGGTCTGGGGCTCGGTCGGCCGGGCCTCACTCCGTTGGCCCGCAGCGACTTCATCGCCGCCGCGATCGGCGAAGAGCTCGGTATGACCGGCCTCATGGCAGTCATCCTGATCTATGGCTTGATTGTTGCCCGGGGCCTGCGAATCGCCCTGCAGTGCCGGGAGCCCTTTGGCAAGCTGCTGGCTACCGGGCTGTCATTCGCCTTCGCGCTCCAGGTGTTCGCCATCATCGGCGGGGTTACTCGGCTGCTCCCTTTGACCGGCCTCACCACCCCATTCATGTCGCAAGGCGGTTCCTCCTTGATCTGTAACTGGATCGTCGCTGGGCTGCTGCTGGTGATCTCCCACCAGGTGCGCAAGCCCGCCGCAACGGTTGCCCTGATCAATCCGGACGCGGAGCAAACCCAGCTGGTCAAGGCGGGCGCATGAACAAGCCCATCCGGCGAGTCGCCTTTGTCGCGATGATCATGTTCGCCCTGCTGCTGGCAAACGGCACCTACATGATGATCTTTCGACAATCCTCCCTTGCCGCTCAGTCGCAGAACCGGCGGGTGCGGGACGCTGAGTTCGCCCAGAACCGGGGAGCGATCTTGGCCGCGGGAAAGACCGAGATCGCAAAGACAGTACCTGCGAAGGACCGCTTCAAGTATCAGCGTGTCTATCCTGACGGCGAGCGTTTCGCACCGATCACGGGTTTCTACTCCTACGACCGCGGCAGCTCGGCGCTGGAGAGCACCTACAACGCCCAGCTGTCAGGCACCGACGACGCTCTCTTCGTACGCCGGCTGATCGACCTCGCTACCAACAAGACACCCAAAGGTGCGAGCGTCCAGACCACGATCGTGCCCAAGATTCAGCAGGCCGCCGCCACGGCACTCGGCGACCAGAAAGGCGCAGTCGTTGCGCTGGATCCGCAGACAGGCGCCGTACTCGCCATGGTGACCAGTCCAAGCTTCGATCCGAACGACATTGCCAGCCACAACATCGAGGCCGCCGGTAAGGCGTACGACCGTCTGAGGGCAAACCCGCAGCAGCCACTGTCCAACCGAGCGGCACGCGAGATCTATCCGCCCGGCTCGACGTTCAAGCTGGTGACAGCGGCTGCCGCACTCGCTGACGGAAAGACCCCAGACTCCCTGGTTGAATCGCCAGATCGGCTTAAGTTGCCCGGCACGCGTGTGTACCTCCCCAACTCCACCAACTGCGGCGGCACCAAGATCACCCTCACCCAGGCGCTCAAGGTCTCCTGTAATACCGCATTCGCCAACCTGGGTCTTGAGCTTGGTGAGGACAAGCTGCGCGAGCAAGCACAACTGTTTGGCTTCGACAGACGACACCTCGCCGACCTCCGTGGCGTGGCCAGCCAATTTCCAGACGAGCTGAACGATGCCCAGCTGGCGTTGAGCGCCATCGGCCAGTTCGATGTGGCGGCTAGCCCGTTGCAGATGGCAATGGTGTCAGCGGCGATCGCCAACGACGGCGAGCTGATGGACCCGTTCGTTGTGAGCAGGGTGCAAGCCCCGGACCTGAAGCCGATCCAGACCCACAAGCCCGAGGTCCTGTCCACCGCTATGACCCCAGAGAACGCTAAAGAGCTGCAACAGATGATGGCCGTGGTAGTCAACGAGGGCACTGGGGTCAATGCGCAGATTTCGGGCGTTGCGGTCGGCGGCAAAACTGGCACGGCCCAGTCGGATCCCAAGCGCAAGCCGTATGCGTGGTTTACCTCCTTCGCGCCGCTGGACGACCCGAAAATCGCAGTCGCTGTAATCGTCGAAGATGCGGATATCCCACGGAACGACATCGGCGGTGGGCGGCTAGCGGCACCCATCGCGCGGGCTGTTATGCAAGAAGCACTATGACGAGCTGCTCGCTCCGACGACTACAGGGGCGTGCCGCGCAGCGTGACCAACGTTGGCAGCTGCCAAACCGCGGCGCCTCGAGCGACGAAGGAGTCCGAACGCGCGAGCAGCTTGTCAGAGTGCCAATCCAACACAGCACTATGACGAGCTGCTCGCTCCGACGACTACAGGGGCTTGCCGCGCAGCGTGACCAACGTTGGCAGCTGCCAAACCGCGGCGCCTCGAGCGACGAAGGAGTCCGAACGCGCGAGCAGCTTGTCAGAGTGCCAATCCAACACAGCACTATGACGAGCTGCTCGCTCCGACGACTGCAGGGGCTTGCCGCGCAGCCTGACCAACTTGGCATCTACAAACCGCTGCGCAGCAAGCGCACTGCCACTAGGTGGGCCATTTCGTGCTCCGGGGTCTTATGGCTGAGAATGGCAGCTGGGGTTGAGGGAGGATCATGGGGATGACTAGCAGCCCAACGACGGTCGGGGGCCGCTACGAACTGGGCGAGCCGTTGGGCAAGGGTGGCATGGCGGAGGTCCGTCGTGCTGTCGACCAACGGCTCGGGCGGTCCGTTGCGGTGAAGCAGCTGCGTGCCGACCTCGCCGTCGACCCGACCTTTCAGGCCCGGTTTCGCCGCGAGGCTCAGTCCGCCGCCGGGCTGAACCATCCCACGATCGTCGCCGTCTACGACACCGGCGAGGAGATCGATCCGCTGTCCGGCGTTTCAATCCCCTACATCGTGATGGAGCTGGTCGAAGGCCAGACGTTGCGGGATGTGCTCCGCGAGGGGCGCAAGATTCTGCCCGAGCGAGCGCTGGAACTCACCCAGGGTGTTCTGGAGGCTTTGAGCTACAGCCACAAGGCCGGCATCGTGCACCGCGACATCAAGCCGGCCAACGTGATGCTCACCACCAACGGCGGGGTCAAGGTGATGGACTTCGGGATCGCCCGCGCTGTCGCGGACACCAGTGCCACCATGACCCAGACCGCAGCAGTTATCGGCACGGCCCAGTACCTTTCGCCGGAGCAAGCCCGAGGGGAGACGGTGGATGCCCGCAGTGACCTCTACTCCACGGGCTGCTTGCTTTATGAGCTGCTTGCAGGCCGGCCGCCATTTGTAGGGGACTCGCCAGTGAGCGTCGCCTACCAGCACGTACGCGAGGCTCCGGTGCCGCCCAGCCAGCTGGACCCAGAGCTTACGCCTGAGATCGACGCGGTTGTCCTCAAGGCGCTGGCCAAGGACCCCGACGACCGCTACCAGTCCGCTGGGGAGATGAGGGCCGACATCGCTCGCTTGCTCTCCGGCGAGCAGACCACAGCTCAGCGGACGACCGCCGTGGTGCCTCTGGCAGCAGGGGCGATGGCCGCCGCGGCATACGACACCCCAACCCATGTGGCTGGCCCGCCGACGGCACTCCCGCCTCAGGAAGTTGAGGAAGCGGAGTACGAGGAAGAGGAACCGCAGAAGAGTCGAGTCGGCCTGGCAATCCTCATTGCTGCGCTTATCGTGCTGGCGTTGGGGCTAGGCGGCTGGGCCTTGTACCGGGTGTTGAATCCGCCGAACACCGTCACGATGGTTGAGGTGCCGAGCGTGCTCGGCTACACCGAGCAGCAGGCGCGAGATCAGCTCACCGCGAACAACCTTCAGGTCGAAGTCAAGAAAGAGAACGGCGACAAGGAGTCCAAGGGCACGATCACGGCTCAAGATCCCGTCGGCAGTACGGAGGTAGCTGAGAACAGTACTGTCACCATCACCTTGAACGAAGGCCCTAAGACCGGCACCATTCCCGATGGCCTGGTCGGCCAGGATGTCGATGAGGTTAAAAACGCCCTCGATGAGCTGAAGTTCAGCAACGTCAATACCGTTGCCGCCAAGAGTGAGGACTCCGACACCCAGCCAGGTGAGGTGATCAGCATCTCGCCGAAGGAGGGCTCGGCCGTGCCGCTGGACAGCAAGATCACCGTAAGGTACGCCACCGGCAAGTCGGAAGTGCCAAACTTCGAGGGTCTGACTCGGGGCGCTGCGATCCGTGAGGCCAGGGATGCCGGCTTTGGTGAGCCACAATTCTCGGAGCGGGAGAGTTCTAAGCCAGCCGGTACGGTGATCGCGCAGAGTCCGGACGCTGGCGCGACGGTGGATCGAGACACCAGAATCCAACTCACGCTCGCTACCGCGCCACCACCTCCGCCGCCGCCGACCACCGAGCAACCGACCGAGTCGCCGACGGCATCAACGACACAACCCACACCCACGCCGACCTCGGCATCGACATCGACATCGACGTCGACACCCTCGCAGGAGAATCAGGGCCCTGGGGGAACTGGCAGGAATTCGAATGGATAATCGAATATCTGTGCTAGAGTGAACCTATGTCTAGCGTTGTTCAGACGTCTCTGTTTGATCTGATACCAACCGACCATCTCGGGCTGGGGCCGCTGGGCGGCATGGTTACTCGGCAGCCTCTCGGCCGAGGCGCCTGGGTGGACCTGCTTCCGGGATGGTTGAGCGGCGCCAGCAGCCTCTTTGAGGACCTCCTCGAGCAAGTGCCGTGGCAGGCCGAGCGGCGTCAGATGTACGAGCGGGTCGTCGACATACCGCGACTGCTGAGCTTCTATGGCGAGGGCGATCCACTTCCTCACTATGATCTGGCGACGGCCCGCGAGGCCCTGAACGCCCACTATGAAACCGAGCTCGGCGAGCCTTTCACGACAGCTGGGTTGTGCCTGTATCGCGATGGGAGTGACTCCGTCGCCTGGCACGGCGACACCATCGGGCGCGGCAAGTCCGAGGACACCATGGTGGCGATCGTCTCCCTCGGATCACGACGCCACTTCCTGCTGCGGCCGCGAGGTGGCGGGACGACCATCAAGCACGCGTTGGGTCACGGCGATCTGATCGTGATGGGCGGCTCCTGCCAGCGCACGTGGGAGCATGCGATCCCTAAGACTGTACGATCGGTGGGCCCGCGGATCAGCGTGCAATTTCGGCCGAGCGGCGTGCGGTAAGTCGGGAGGTCGACTCGTCGCTCTGGTGGCCAACTCAGCGGTCGGCTGGGATGGTCAGCGTGCCGACATCAGCGGGGCCATGCCGACCGCGCGTCCCGGAGCCTCGGGGTCACCGCAGATCGCCAGCCAGTTTGCCAGCATCTGGTACCCCCACTCCGTTAGCACCGACTCGGGATGAAACTGCACCGCTTCGATCGGCAGCTCGCGATGGCGTACGGCCATGATCACTCCGCTGGGTGTGGATGCAGTGACCTCCAAGGCAGCCGGCAGAGTCGCCGGTTCGATCGCCAGCGAGTGGTAACGGGTGGCGGTGAAGGGCGAGGGAAGACCCGCGAGCACGCCGGCGCCCTGATGGCGAATAAGCGAGGTCTTGCCGTGCAGCAGCTCCGGCGCTCGATCAACCACACCGCCGTATGCCACGCCGATAGCCTGCAGCCCAAGGCAGACCCCGAAGATGGGCAGCCGGCCCGCGTGCGTGCGGACCACCTCGACGCACACCCCTGCTTCCTCGGGCGTTCCGGGACCGGGCGAGAGCAGGATCCCGTCGAAGCCAGCCGCAAAATCGGGATCGTCGAAGCGCGCGTCGTCATTACGCCAGACATCGACATCGGCGCCAATCTGGGCCAGATACTGCACCAAGTTGTAGACAAACGAGTCGTAGTTGTCGATAACGAGGATCTTCACTCCGGGCACGTGATCATTCTCGCCTAGGGTGAGGTCCGTCCGTTGCCGCTGGCCGCTGTCGGCTATCACGGCGAACCGGAATACGGCGCCGCATGTACCAGCTCGAGCGAGCCTTCGTGCCCAGGGAAATTGACCCTCGCCTCCGATTCCTCGTGAAAAACCAGACCGTAGGACTCGACGTACTGCTGATAGATCTGGATCGGCTCGGATTCGGCCAGCGCGGCACGCAGCCGTGCTTGATCGCCAATCGCGCTGATCTCGTACGGCGGCCCGTACGGAATGCCATGCAGCACGACTGTATTGCCCACGCACTTCACTGCCGTCGTCGAGATCACCCGCTTTCCTTGGATGGTCATTGCCTCTGCCCCACCGCTCCAGAAGGCGTTGACCACGGCCTGGATGTCTTGCTGGTGCACTACCAGGAGGTCGGGCTCGATTCCATTTGCTGCCACGCTCGACGGGGCATCATCGAGAGTGACCGTGACCGCCGGCCCGGCGACTGGGATCAGGCCGACGCGGTTGGCCTGCCTGCCGAGTTCGGGGGCGCGGTCGGACTGCTCACTAGCACCAGCGGCGAGCCCGTCGACTTCCTGTCGCAGCGCTGTGACCTGGCGTGTCAGTTCGGTGTTGTGACGCGATTGGGCCTGGACCAGGCTGACCAGATCCGTATTCCGGGCCGGTCGCAGATCCGTGCCCTCGGCGTGCAGCGCGCTGATGATGATCATCAATCCGGCGAACGCGCACACTGCGGCGGTGAGCGTACGAGCAAGCGGTCGACGATTTCGATTCCGGCGCCTGTGGGCGTCGCGGGCTCGGCCCAGGACTGTGAGTAGCCCTCGCCAAGCATCGGCGACCGTGCGTTCTGCCAATCTGGGTCCTCTGGGTCGAGCAGGAATTCCCCGGGACGAGCTGCTCACATCGCTCGCGGCCCGAGTCTTTGACTACGCTACCTACTTCAACAGCAAGGAGAATCTGGTGCCCGAGTCAAGAACCCGAAAATCAGCCGAAGAGAAGCAGAAGCTGAAGGCGCGGCAGGCGTCCAAGCCAAAGAAAATCAAGGCTCCGGCGAGTCGGCGCTGGGTACCGCCAACCTTCATCGCGGTCGGCTTGCTCGGTGTCGCGTGGCTGATCACCTATTACGTGGCTGGTACCTACATTCCGTTCATGGACGCGCTCGGCAACTGGAACATCCTCATTGGCATGGGCGGGATGGCCGCCGCATTCGCTATCGCGACACTGTGGCGGTAGTCGATTCAGCGAGGGTGAGATCGTGTCCGACGTCTTGCGTGAGGTCGTACTGATCGCCGCCACATTGACGACGGGCCTGATGGCAGGCGTGTTCGGGCTCTACAGCAATGCGATCATGCCGGGCCTACGCCGGACTGACGACCGGACCTTCGTGGCTGCGTTTCAATCGATCGACCGGGCAATCATCAACCCCGTATTCATGGCGACGTTCTTAGGGGCGCTGGTGCTCACTGCGCTCACCGCGCTGCTTCACTTCACCGGCGAAGCGCGATCGCTGCTGCCTTGGATTGTGGCTGCGCTCGTCCTTTACCTCGTCGTCTTCGTCGTCACTATCAGGGTCAACGTGCCGCGAAACAACGAAATCAAAGCCGCTGGTGACGTCGACCGCATGACGGATGTACATGGTGTGCGCGAGCGATTCAACGAGGCCAGATGGGTCCGCTGGAATCACCTACGGGCGTTCGCTTCAATTCTCGCGTTCGGTCTTCTCTCCTGGGCGCTCATCCAGTCCGGGCAAGCGCTCTGACGACGCGAACGGGCCGCGAATAACAGCCGTGTGATTCGTCCCCAGGTGTGGATAAATCTGTGGAGATCGCACTTCGGCGCCGGCGCTACTACGGCTGGACGATTTCGGGGCTCTCCCAGAACCATGTGCTGACCATCCGTTTACGGGCGAGACGTCCCCCAATAACCATGATCAGACCGGCCAGCAAGGTTGGCAGCCAGGCGTAGCCCAGCAAAGTGGGCACTCCGGCGTTTGTCAGCAGTTGATAGCCGAGCACGATGGTTGACCCGCCAAGCAGCAGCGACACGCCAGACACCATCACCAGGCGGCGGGTCCAGCGCCCGACATCTTCGACAATGAGCACCCAGAACGATGCCAACCCGGTGATCAGACCGATCTCCTGCAAGGCCAGGCCGAGGTAGGTAATGCTGATCCCCATACCCACACCGGCGACGCTGGTTGCGCCTTGAAACGCCTCCGCGTTGGGATTGGCAATCAAGAAGAAGCGGGTGGCTGGAATCAGGGAGCGTCCAGGCACCACCGTGGCCGCTTCCACCAGGACATGCGGCACTACCACGCTCATGATCATGAGAAGCAGCGCGGAAACGCCCAGAATGGTCCGCCCAAATTGCGCGCGCCGGCGACGCTCGAGTGCCTCGGAAGTCAGCCGGATCATCGTGCGTCCCGTTCTGTCTCTGCTTGCGTAGCCTGCGACAAGTCTCGGACTGCGTTCAAGACTGCTTGAACCGGACTCTACGACGTCAGGCCTGGGTAACCACAAGCTTCACGTGCGCGGTAACCGCATCGTGCAGCTTCACGCCGACCGTATGCAAGCCGACGGTCTTGATCGGATCGGCGACTTGTATGGCACGCTTGTCGACCAGCGGCCCGCCGGCCTTTTTGATGGCGGCCGCGATGTCGCCAGCGGTGACCGCTCCGAACAGCCGGCCAGTATCGCCTGCCCGCGCAGCCAGATCGATCGTCAGACCTTCAAGCTGTTCCCGCACTTCCTGGGCGTGATCCAGACCACGGATCTCGCGCGCGTCGCGGCTGCGCTTGATGCCGGCGATCTGCTTCTCACCGCCGCGAGTCCAGCGAATGGCGAAGCCGCGTGGAACGAGGAAGTTGCGACCGTAACCGTCCTTGACCTCGACGACGTCTCCGGCCGCACCGAGCTTGTCGACCGCGGCAGTCAGGATGAGCTTCATGCCAGCACCTTTCTTCTGTGAGCTGCTCGCAGCATCAGCGGGCCGTGGAGGCGTACGGCAACAGCGCCACCTCGCGAGCATTCTTGATGGCGATGGCAACCCGACGTTGCTCTTGAACGGAGAGCCCGGTGACCCGGCGCGCTCGGATCTTGCCGCGTTCGGAGATGAACTTACGCAGCGTGGCGACGTCCTTGTAGTCGATGTTCTGGCCGGCGCGCAGCGGGTTGGCCTTCTTCTTCGGCTTGCGCTGTGCGGGTGGGGTTGTGGCCATTGTGGTGCTCTCCTGATCGATTGCCCGGCGCGGCGGTCAGCCGATGGCCGGAATGTCCTTGGTGTGTTTTAGTTCACGAATCAGAACGGGGGCTCGTCACTCTGGGGTGTTGCCCAGGGATCGGACCCTTGGGAGGAACGCGCGCCGGCGGCGCTAGGTGCGCCGCTTGCCCACGGGTCCTCGCCGTGGCCGCCACCGAGAGGCCGGTTGCCGCCGCCGCCTTGGCTACTGCCGCTCGCATTCCGGGCCACCTTCGCGGTCGCGTAGCGCAGTGCCGGGCCGATCTCGTCCACGTCAATCTCGAAGACCGTACGCCGCTCACCGTCTCGGGTCTCATAGCTGCGCGACCGCAGCCGGCCTTGGACGATGACCCGCATGCCTTTCTGCAGTGATTCGGCTACGTTCTCGGCAGCCTGGCGCCAAACTGCGCAGTTGAGGAACATCGCATCGCCGTCCCGCCATTCGTTGGTCTGACGATCGAAGGTGCGTGGTGTGGACGCGACGGTGAAATTCGCGACCGCGGCGCCCGAGGGGGTGAAGCGCAGCTCCGGGTCAGCGGTGAGGTTGCCGACCAGTGTGATGGTGGTTTCGCCTGCCATGAGAGTTCTCCGTGGTGATGAGCGTTAGTGGAATCTTCTGGTTTGCCGCTGATGCTTGAGCCGATTGGGCCGAGCCCACTGCATTGAGACCCACTGCATCGAGACCCACTGCATCGAGCCCACTGCATCGACCCACTGCAGCGACATTGTCAGCCTGCCAGCCGCGACTGACGCTACGCGCCAGCGAGGAAGAAAATGTGGACAATCTCGACCATCTCAGTGCAGATCAGGCCGGATGACTTTGGTCCGCATGATTGATTCGTTGATGGTGAACTGGCGGTCCATTTCCTTGACGTCTTTTGGTTCCGCGGTCACATTAATGACCGCGTAGATACCTTCAGACTTCTTCCGGATCTCGTACGCCAGGCGCCGGCGGCCCCAGATGTCGAGGTTGTCGACGGTGCCACCACCTTTGGTGATCACCTTCAGATACTGCTCGAGCGTGGGCTGAACCGTACGTTCTTCAGTCTCAGGATCGAAGATGACCATGACCTCGTACTCACGCATGCGCGAACCCCACCTCCTCTGGTCTTGAGCGGCTATGGGACGGCCCCATAGCAGGAGGGCGAATGCTGCGGCGCGGCGAACTGGTCCCCGGGCCAACGCTGAACTCTACCCGGTCACCATCGCTACGCACGAATCCTTCTTGAGTTTGCATCGGTCGTCGGAGCGAACGCCCGTGATAACGCGTGAGTAGCGTTGCCGCTATGACGACGCTCCGCGACGAACCTCCCCGATCCCTTGAGGATCCGCGGGAGATCCTGCTGCAGCAGCTGAGTTATTACCGGGCCACCCTGCTCTCCAAGCTCGACGGTCTGAGCGAAGACCAGCTGACTACCAGCGTCCTGCCGTCGGGCTGGTCGCCGCTCGGGCTCCTCAAACACCTGGTCTTCGTCGAGCGGCGCTGGATGCAATGGGGCTTCGAAGCCGAGCAGGTGCCGGACCCGTGGGGCGACCACGATCCACACTCCGAGGGGTGGCTCCTCGAGCCCGCTGACACGCTTCACGTGCTGACCGAGCGGCTGGGTCAGACCGCCGAACGTACAGAAACGGTTGTCAGCAAGGCGGAGCTGACTGAACGGGCCCGGCTGGGTGGTCGATTTTCCACCGATCCGCCGACACTGGGTTGGATTCTCGCCCACCTGCTGCAGGAGTACGCGCGGCATGTCGGGCACCTCGACGTCGTACGGGAATTGATGGACGGATCCGTGGGCGAATAGCGCCGCCACCGCGCAAAATCACGGGGATGTTCTGGGGCACGCCGGATTCGCCGTGAAGGGCGGTGACGATACGCTCAGCCTTCGCTGAAGCAGAAAGCCGGGTTAACCCAGGTTGCTGCCGCGTCACATAGGTTGCAACCTGTTTACAGCGCAAGAAATCTGGGTTAACCGAGGTTTCTGACAAACGGACCCGCTCGAATGAGGAGACACCATGGCCGAATACCAGGCCACCCCACAGCCAGCAGCCGATCCCGGCAGTACCCTCGGGATCGTCGGCCTCATCTTGGCCATCATTCCCTGCACGTCCACGATCGGGCTGGTTTTGAGCATCGTGGCGTACATCATCTCGCGCCGCGGCGGGTTCCAGAACAGCAAGGCACTGGCAGGCATCATCATCGGTGCGGCGTGGCTCGTGCTTGGATTCATTCTCCAGATAACCATGGGCCTGATCAGTGGCATCGCCCAGATGAACTGACACCAACTCCGCCACGTAATCTGCTGGGCATGACCACCGAATCCCTGCCGGCACGTCGTGGGCGCATTCGGTTTCCAGACATCAGCTCGCGTGCGTACGAGCATCCTGCCGACCGCGGTGCCCTGGTGGCGCTGCGCGCCATTCCCGGCTTCGATTCGGTCCTGAAGATCATCTCCTCAGCCGTTGGCGAGCGGAGTGTGCGCTGGCTCTACCTCGCCACAGCGATCCGCGTCTCGTCGCGGCAGTACCCGCACATTCACCAGATGCTCAACGAGTGCGCGACCACGCTGGACTTGCAGCCTGTCCCAGAGCTCTACATCGAGCAAAATCCCGCCGCGGCGGCGATGGCAATTGGTTTGGACAAGCCCATCATCGTCGTGACGACCAGAATGATCGAGCTGACCGACGACGAGGGACTGCGGTTCATCATTGGCCATGAGGTCGGGCACGTCTTGTCCGGGCACGCCGTCTACCGCACGATGCTGTTGCAGTTGATCAACATCGCAGCAGCCATCCAGTGGCTGCCGATCGGTGCCTGGGGCATCCGGGGGATCATCCTCGGCCTCAACGAGTGGTTTCGCAAGTCCGAACTCTCCTGCGATCGCGCCGGGCTATTGTGCTCACAGGATCCGAGCGCGGCGCTGCGGGCGCACGCCAGTCTGGCGGGCGCGCGCAACCCCGACGATCTGGATATCGCTGCGTTTCTCGATCAGGCCGAGGAATACGAGAGCCGTGGCGATGTACGCGACAGCGTGCTGAAGCTGCTACAGATCAGTGGACAGACTCACCCGTTAGCCGCTCTGCGGGCCGCCGAACTCCAGAAGTGGGCCGCCGGGCCTGGTTATGCCGAAATCCTGGCTGGGAACTACCCGCGGCGCTCAGACGACAAGGACGCTCCAATGAGCGAGGATGTCAAGGCCGCAGCCGACTCGTATCAGAAGAACTTCACAACCTCTGGCGATCCCTTGTACAAGCTGGTGAGCAAGATCGGATCTGTGGCGGGTACCGCCGGCGGGTCCGCGGCGAACCGAATTCGCGACTTGTGGCGAACCGGTCAGGACAAGGGGTCAAACCAGTGACTCTGCAGGTGGGCGGACACGGCGACCAGGTAGATCCCATCGCTGAGGCCGCGGCGCGCGGAGCGACTCTGGCGCAGTTCTTTCTCGGTGACCCGCAGGCGTGGAAAGGTCCGGAGATCGCGTTCGCCGGCGGCCCCGGGGCACTCAAGGCGGCCGCCCAGCAGGCCGACATCACGCTGTACGTACACGCCCCTTACGTGCTGAACGTGGCAACGACCAACAACCGGATCCGCATTCCTAGCCGGAAGTTCCTCCAGCAGTACCTGGATGCAGCCGCCGAGGTCGGCGCAGCGGGGGTGATCGTGCACGGTGGCCACGTGCTGAAAAACGACGATCCGGCGATCGGCTTCGACAACTGGCGCAAGTGCATTGACGGGCTGGAGATGCGGGTGCCGTTGCTGATCGAGAACACCGCGGGCGGTGACAATGCCATGGCGCGCCGTCTGGAGCGGATCGCACGACTCTGGGATGCGATCGGCCAGGCCAAGGGCGGTGACACGGTCGGCTTCTGCCTCGACACCTGCCACGCCCATGCGGGCGGTGAGGAACTCGTGGGTCTGGTTGATCGGGTCATGTCCATCACCGGGCGCATCGATCTAGTACACGCCAACGATTCCCGAGACCCCTTCGACTCCGGCGCCGACCGGCACGCCAACTTCGGCGACGGTGAGGTCGGCACTGGGGCCTTGGCGGAAGTAGTGCGTACGGCTGCCGTTCCGATCGTCGTCGAAACTCCGGGCGGCCGGGAAGGCCAAGGCGCCGACATCGCCTGGCTCAAGGAGAACGTCTGACGACCTGTCAACATCCCACGTAGCGTGGGATGCCCTCGCTGTACACGGCATGTACGCCATGCACAGCGTCAACACACCACGTAGCGTGGGATGTTGACATTCCGTCGGCTCGTGATCAGGTCGTGCTGCGGGCGACCTGCTTCACGCCCACCCACAGACCGGCAGCACAGGTGAGGATCGCCACGAGCAGGGCCCATCCAATCGCCGGATCATTGAAGGTGCCGGCAAACAGTGCTCGCTCGGCGTCCACGATGTATGTCAGTGGGTTGAACTGGCCGAGCACCTGGATCCAGCGCGGCCCAGCCTCCAGCGGCAGCATCATTCCCGACAAGATCAACAACGGGAACAACAGCGACTGCTGCACCGCCCAGAACATCCATTCGCGCTTGCGCGCTGCAATGGCCAGCGCGTTGGAGAACGCGCCCATGCCTACCCCGAAGACGCCGAGCAGCAGCAGTCCGGCAAGCACGTGTACGGGGTAGAGCGTGAAGCCGAACGGGATCGACACCAACACCACAAGTGCTGCCTGCACGACGAGCGGCGCCAGCTCCTTCAGAGCTTTGCCGATCAAGAGCGCGGAGCGGTGCAGCGGACTCGCCAATACCCGCTCGTAGGAACCCGTCATGATCTCGAACAGCAGGTTCGCGCCGGTCGTGCTCGTCCCGAACAGGCAGATCATCACGATCACCCCCGGCAGGAACCATTGCAGCGGCGACTCACCGTTGAGCGCGGCCGGATCTACCGAGCCGGCCAGCAGCGGGCCAAAGAGGCCCAAGAAGACCAACGGCTGAACAAGAGAAAAGATCACCGAGAACGGATCCCGAAGCACCAAGGACATCTCCCGCTGAAACACAGCTCGGGTGTCGAAAACCAGCGTGCTCATTTGGCCACCTCCTCAACGTCCTCGCGCAGGCTTCGGCCGGTCAGGCTCAGGAAGACGTCGTCCAGCGTCGGAACCCGTACGTCCGCGGCCCGTACCTCAACTCCGGCATGATCAAGTTCGCGCAGCAGCCAGGGCAGCGTACGTGTCCCCTGATCAAACCGGCCCGCGATCGTCACCTCGCGCGAGCCGTTTGAGGTGGTCAGCTCGCTACCCCGCGTAGCGACCACCGCAGACGCTGCAGCAAGATCTGCACCGTCGACCGTCACCACGATCCGATCACCGGCCAACGTCGCCTTGAGATTGGCCGCAGTGTCGTTAGCGATGATCTCGCCGTGGTCGATGACCAGCACGCGCTCGGCGTGGGAGTCGGCCTCCTCGAGGTAGTGCGTGGTCAGCACGATCGTGGTCTCTTGCCGCTCTCGCAGTCCATTGATGTGCTCCCAGAGATTCGCCCGATTGTGCGGATCCATTCCGGTCGACGGCTCGTCGAGGAAGAGCAGCCCAGGGCTGTGCATCAGCCCGATCGCGATATCGAGTCTCCGACGCTGACCGCCGGATAACGTGCTGACCTTCCGCTTCTCGAGCGAGGTCAGATCGAGCGTCTTGGTCAGTTCCTGGGCCCGAGCCAGCGAGTCTGAGCTGTTCATCCCGTAGAACCGACCCTGCATCACGAGCTCGTCCATGACCCGAAAGCTGTGGCCGGCAGCATCACCCTGACCGATGTAGCCGATCCTTGAGCGGACCACGGCCGGCTCCTTGGTGATGCTCGCACCCGCCACCCGGGCTGTACCCGAAGTTGGTGGCAGCAGCGTGGTCAGCATCCGCAACGTGGTGGACTTTCCTGCGCCGTTCGGCCCCAGAAAGGCCACCAGTTCCCCCGCGGCAACGTCAATGTCGACCCCCTTGACGGCTTCGATGGTTTCCTTCTTGCTGACGAAGTGCCTAGTCAGCCGTTCTGTGTGGATCACGTTCACGCCCTTCCGATGAACTCCGTACGCCGTACTGGATTTAGAATAGCATACGCTGTACGGAGATAAGACCATCACAAGCCACTGACAGTTTTAGAGCTGAGGATGCCAGTGTGACCGAGTCAGCGAAGCAGCAAGAGGCGCGGGTGACCGACGGCCAAACCCACGCCGAAGACCGTGCCGATGCGCATCCAGGTACGCCGGAGGGCCGTCGAGCCGTCGAACTGCTCTGGGCTCGTCCGCAGCAACCGTCAGTACGCGGCCCCAAGCCACGCATCAGCCTCGCCGATGTCATCGCCGCAGGAGTGGCGATCGCGGACGCGGAGGGCCTGGCCGCCCTCTCCATGCGAAAGGTGGCGAGCCGGCTCGGAGTCGGCCCCATGTCGCTTTACACCTACGTGCCCGGCCGCTCCGAGCTGGTCGAGCTGATGATCGATCACGCCTACGGCGAGCACGCCCTCCCCGAGCCCGAGCTGCCGTGGCAGCAACGGGTCGAACAGTGGGCTCGGGAAACCTGGCGGATCTATGACGCGCACCCGTGGCTGCTGGACTACAACATGGCCCGGCTTCCGCATCGGCCCGCATGTGCTGGACGTCTCCGAGGCCCTTTATGCCGCGCTGCTCGCTGCCGGATTCACCGGTGCCGAAAACGTCACGATCTCCAATCTGATCCAGTGGCAGCTGGTGGGTGCGGCCCGCTACATGATCAGTGACGCCGACGAAGCACGGCATACGGGCGTCTCTGCTGAGGCTTATTGGGATTCCCGTGCCAGCTTCTGGGACACCTACTTCGATTGGCACCGTTACCCGACCATGGCCGCGATCTGGGAGGCGGGCGGATTCGACGATCCCGTCGGATGGGATTTCGAGCGGATGCTCGACCGGCTGCTTACCGGCATCGAGCAGTTGGCCGCCGTCAGCCAGGAGCGTGGAAATTGAGTGGCTCGGTGCGTTCGCCACGACCGAGAATGCAGCGGAAGTAGTACTCGTCTGGCAGTTGCGGGCCCAGCACCCAGATTTCCCAGTCCGAGCGGCGATCTCTGGATCGCAACATCGAGTTCGCAATCTCTATCGTGCAGATACGGCGGATCCGTGCATCTGTTTCCAGTTGGGACTGTCTGCGGAGCTCATATGTCATCCGGCCGGCGATGAACGTCTGATAAACGTGGGTCTGATTGCAATCCTGCTTGTTTCCCAGCCACGGAAGATCACCAAGCCCCTGTACCTCAGCCCAGCATTCTGCCTGAGCTGCGCAATAGGTGTCATTGCCGAGTTGTTCGGAGCAGTCGATGAATCCGGCTGGCATCGTCGCCTGCGTACTGGTGGGGCTGGCGGGGGCCGTTGTAGTCGCAGCGGGCGTCGGCTCAGCAGCCGGCGTACGCGTGGCAAGGTTCACCACAGCAACCACCGATGCCACCACGATCACGAGCACGACGATCCCCAGGGTCGCCAGCCCGCGGCGCTCCCATCTCCCGGACGGCTTCGGAGGCGGCTCCGGCTTTGGCGGCCTGATTGCGACCGGTTCCTCAGCCGCAGGAGGCGACGAGGATGGTTCCTGCGTCACCTCGAGCGGCCGCGGCGCGAGCTTGGTCGACAGATTGAGCCCTGCTAGCTGATCTCGAAATTGTGCAGCCGTAGGGCGATCTTCGGGAGTCTCGACCATGGCATTCAGCAGCACATCCATAAAGGCCTTGTCCACACCGGGGATGCGCTTGATCGGCGACTTCTGCCGTTTGACGATCTCGGGAATGCTGGGCGTCTCGGTGGTCTCCGACCAACGCGGAGCACGACCGCTGAGTACCGCATACAGCGTGGCGGCGAGGGAATAGACGTCGGCGTACTCGGTGAGCGGCTTCTTGGCGAAGACTTCAGGCGGCGCGTAGGCGGGGGTGATGGCTTCCACGGTCTCGCTGAGCGGTGTGTCCGGATCGATGAGTGCAGCCAGCCCGAAGTCAGCCAAGCCGGCGTTGTTGTAGGCGTCGATCAAGATGTTGGCCGGCTTGACGTCGCGATGCAGCACGCCCAGCAAGTGCGCCGCCGACAAGGCGTCCGCGATCCGTACGCCCACATCGCGAACGCGACGTTGGCTCGGTCGCGGATCTGCCGTCATCCACCGTGTCAATGAACCGCCGGGACAAAGTTCCATGACGAGAAATGGTCGGTCGTCGCCCAGCAGACCTGCGTCATGAACGGTGACGATGCCTGGGTGTCCCGACATCCGGCCAGCGGCGCCCGCCTCACGTAGGAAGCGCCGGCGTTCACCGTCGGTATCTAACTTGCGTTCGTCGACCTTGACGGCCACCAACCGGTTCAGCGACTCCTGCCGCGCCTGCCAGACGATAGCGAAGCCGCCTCGGGCGATCGCACGCCAATCCGCCATACCAGGAATCTCTGGTGGAACGGGGGCAGCCACGCGAACCAAGATAGTTCCGACTCGGCCGCCCGGGCGTTTTGACCACGTCACTTGCCGATAACGTCAGAGTTGTGGGTCGCAGCGTTTACGTCGCATCACCTGAAGGTCTCACCGGCAAGTCAGCAGTAGCACTCGGATTGCTCGACGCGCTTACCCGTGAAGTGGGCTCCGTCGGTGTGTTTCGGCCGCTGACGACGGCAGGCTCCGACGGTGACGACATCGATCTCATCGTCGATCTTCTGGTCCACCAACCAGGCATCTCCCAGACCTATGACGAGGCCATCGGAGTGACCTATGAGGCTGCTCGCCAAGATGCGGACGAGGCACTGCACGTCATCGTGGAGCGTTTTGGCCAACTCACCGATCGCTTTGAAGTGATCTTGGTCGCGGGCTCGGACTATGCAGACGTCGCGACCGGGACGGAGCTTTCCTTCAATGCCAAGATCGCCGCCAATCTTGGATCTCCAGTCGTGCTAGTGGTGCATGGCCGAGAGCGGAGTCCAGAACAGATCCGCGCCGCGGCCCACAGTGCGATGGCGGAACTGCGCGCCAATCACGCGCAGACCGTAGCAGTGATCGCCAACCGTGTTGATCATGACGCCGCGGACGCAGTTCGTCAGGCACTTGGCGACCTGGAGGAGGTGGTGACCGCTGCTATCCCGGAAAGCCCACTGCTCTCTGCGCCGACCTTCCGAGCACTGGTCGAGGCCGCTGACGGCGAGCTGGTGCTGGGCAGCCAGACCTGGATGGATCGGGAGGCCTTGGGTGTGATCGTGGCAGCCATGAGTCTGCCGCACGTACTGGATCGGCTGGTGCCCGATGTCGCAGTGATCGCGGCCAGCGACCGCACCGACCTGCTCCCCGGCCTCATGCTGGCCCACCAGTCCGGCACCTTCCCGACGCTGGCGGGGATCCTGCTCACCGGTGGGTACGAGATGCCCGATACCATCCGTCGGCTGTCCGAAGGCGTGCAGCAACACTTGCCGATCGCGCTGACTGAATTAGGCACCTTCACCACGGCCGAACGGGCGATGCGGGTACGCGGACCGATCACAAAAGACTCGAGCCGCAAGATCGAGACCGCACGTCGGGCATTCGCCGAACGGGTCGATCAGGCGGCCCTGTTGGCAGCAATTGATATTTCCGGCTCCCAAGTGCGTACGCCGCTGATGTTTGAGTACCAGCTCATGCAACGGGCGCGCGCCGATCGGCAACGGATCGTACTGCCGGAGAGTCAAGACGATCGGATCCTCGAGGCGGCGGCGATTCTGCTGCGGCGGGGTGTGGCCGACCTGACGCTGCTCGGTGAGGAGAACGCCGTACACGCCCGGGCGTCGGCCCTCGGCCTTGATCTTGATGAGGCGTCGATCGTGTCGCCGTTCGATGCTGATCTTGTTGAGAAGTTCGCAGCTGCCTACGCTCAAGCCCGGGCCCACAAGGGGATGACCGTGGAGCGTGCCCGAGAGATCGTGACGGACATCTCCTACTTCGGCACCCTGATGGTGCAACTCGGGCTTGCGGACGGCATGGTCTCCGGTGCAGTGAACACAACTGCACACACCATCCGACCGGCGTTGGAGTTCGTCAAGACCAAGCCTGGAGTGAGCACGGTCTCAAGCGTGTTCTTGATGTGTCTGGCTGATCGGGTGCTGGTCTACGGCGACTGCGCGGTCATACCTGAACCGACGACCGAACAGCTGGCCGACATCGCCATCTCCTCGGCCGAGACCGCGCAGCAGTTCGGCATCGAGCCGCGCGTGGCGATGTTGTCGTACTCGACTGGCACGTCCGGATCCGGAGCAGACGTGGAGAAGGTGCGAGCCGCGACAGCGCTCGTCGCAGCGCGCTCACCGGATCTGCTGCTGGACGGGCCGATCCAATACGACGCAGCTGTCGATCCAGAGGTGGCACGGACCAAGCTGCCCGACTCGCCGGTCGCCGGTCGCGCCACCGTATTCATTTTCCCGGACCTGAACACCGGCAATAACACCTACAAGGCCGTGCAGCGCAGCGCCAACGCCGTCGCGATCGGCCCGGTGCTGCAAGGGCTTCGCAAGCCGGTCAACGACTTGTCGCGTGGGGCGCTGATATCCGACATCGTGAACACCGTGGCGATCACCGCGATTCAGGCGCAAGCCATCAAACACGCCGAGTTTGCTCAGCCCGCAGCCGCTGGGGCCCCCGGATGAGCGAGACACCGGTCCTGGTCCTGAACGCCGGCTCCTCGTCGCTGAAGTATCAGCTGGTGGTGCCCGAGACCGCGGAGGTGCAGGCCAAGGGCATCGTCGAGCGGATCGGCGAGGCGGGTAGCGCAATTGCTGATCATGACATGGCGATGCGGGCAATGGCCGAGCAACTTGCGGCCGCTGGTGTTGATCTCGACGCGATTGGGTTGCGGGCCGTCGGCCATCGAGTCGTTCATGGTGGGCCGAACTTCTCTGACCCGACCATCATCGATGACGAGGTGCTCGACGAGATAAAGGACCTCATTCCCCTTGCGCCCTTGCACAATCCGGGGGCCGTGTCCGGCATCCAGGCGGCGCAGGCCGAGTTCGACGTACCGCATGTTGCGATCTTCGATACTGCCTTCTTCAGCACCCTGCCGCTGGCTGCCGCAACGTATGCGATTCCTCGTGATCTTGGCGAGAAGTATCGGATTCGTCGCTATGGCTTCCATGGCACTTCGCATCGTTACGTATCGCGGGCCGCGGCGGAGCTGGTTGGCCGTGATCTTGGGGAACTGAATCAGATCGTGCTGCATCTGGGGAACGGCTGCTCGGCGTCGGCGGTACGGGGTGGCGTTGCCATCGAGACATCGATGGGTCTGACACCACTCCAAGGTCTGGTGATGGGCACCCGCTCCGGCGATGTCGATCCGGGATTGCACACCTTCCTGCACAACGAGCTCGGGATGTCGATCGGTGACATCGACACGCTCCTGAACAAGCAGTCCGGGCTCAAGGGCATGGCCGGCGTCAACGACTTTCGCGAACTCGAGGAGCAGCGTGCTGCTGGCGATGAGGCGGCCCAGCTGGCATTCGAGGTCTACGTCCACCGACTAAAGCACTATCTCGGCGCATACCTCGCACTGCTTGGTCGGCTCGATGTGCTCAGCTTCACTGCTGGCGTGGGGGAGAACAACCCGGCATTGCGAGCTGCGGTGATCGACGGTCTTGATGGCATCGGATTTCAGCTGGAGCTAGAGCTGAACGACGCATCCTCCAAGGTTGCGCGCCTGATTTCGGCCGACGCCTCACCGATCAAGATCGCGGTGGTGCCCACCAACGAAGAGCTGGCCATCGCTCGCGAGACCGCAGCGCTGCTGGACTTCCGCTCCGACTGATGACCCGGTCAGTAGGGTGAGCGCATGGCAACTGCGCTGATCACCGGCGGCACGTCAGGCATCGGCGCGGCCTTCGCGCGGGCGCTGGCTGCGCGGGGCGATGACCTGGTCCTCGTGGCGCGCAATGCCGACCGGCTCTCCGAAATGGCGACCGAGCTGAAGGAGCGCTACGCGGTCAACGTGGAAACGATCGTCGCCGACCTAGCCGAACGCGGTGAGGTGGTCGGTATCGCCGAGCGGTTGGCCAGCCCCGAACAGCCCATTGACCTCGTGGTCAATAGCGCCGGCTTCGGAGTCCGGGCCAAACTCACCGCTGCCGACACGACGCCACACGAACACGCCATCGACGTGATGATCAGGGCGGTGCTGATGCTCAGCGCCGCTGCAGGACGAGCTATGCGGCAGCGCGGAGCCGGCACGATCATAAATGTCTCGAGTACCGCAAGCTTCGTAACCATGGGCGCCTACTCGGCAATCAAGTCTTGGGTGACGGCCTACACCGAGAGCCTCGCGAACGAGCTGCATGGCACTGGAGTCAAGGTCGTCGCACTCTGTCCGGGGTGGGTGCGTACCGAATTCCATGAGCGCGCAAACATCAATGTCGGCTGGATTCCGGACTTCCTCTGGTTGGACGCTGATCAGCTTGTGGCCGACTGCCTGACCGATGCTGCTGGGGGCAAAGTGATCTCTATTCCCTCCAAGCGCTACAAAGCACTGATGATGATCTGCGACCAGCTGCCGCGCCGCACCATGCGAGCCGTCTCCCGCAAGTTGACCTCGTCCCGTCACTAGTAACACCGGGCTCGCTGGCTCCGCCGTATGCTCCAGCTCTCAGTCTGAGTTGGCCTGCGTTACGCCAACGCGGCTCGCGTTAGGCTAGACCGATGTCTACTCGGAGCCGCTACACCTCGCCACTGCACGCGGGTGCGCGGTTCGTTGCGCAGCGGGGCCTGCTCAAGCCATTGGTCTGGCGACTGGTGACTGTCACTGTGCTGGGCGGGGAGCACCTCATGGGCCTCAGTCGCCCCTTCGTCGTGGTGTCCAACCATGCGAGCCATCTCGATGCACCGCTCATCCTCGGGTCGCTGCCGCGCAAGCTATCCCGTTACGTCGCGGCCGGGGCCGCCGCTGACTACTTCTTCGACGTGTGGTGGCGCAAGAGTCTGACCTCGCTGTTCTTCAATGCGTTTCCGGTCGACCGAACCGGGCTTCGCGGGCGCCACGGGCTGGCCACGGGCCTGCTTGATGACGGCGTACCGCTGTTGCTCTTCCCCGAGGGCACTCGATCCAGGACGGGTGAAATAGGCGCCTTCAAACCCGGTGCTGCGGCATTGTGCATCAGCAGGGACGTACCGTGCCTGCCGGTTGCGATCGTTGGCGCGGCTGAGGCCATGCCGTACGGCCAGAACTGGCCAGCCCGCGGGCGGCTGCCGGTGTTGGTCGCGTTTGGGGAACCGATGCGCGCCGAGGATGGCGAGACGGTCGCCCAGTTCTCCGAGCGCATTGCCAAAGAGGTCACCGGACTCATCGACTACGCCACCTCCTACCGCGCCGATCACGTATAGAGCCGCTCACCTCAGAGCGAAGGAGAAGGACTGGCATGCCCGACGTCAAGCACATGAAGTGGTGGGGCTGGGGCATCGAAGGGGTGAGCTTTCACCACGAAAACAAGCCGGCTTTTCGGCCCTTCGTGATCGACGCCATCGATCTCGACGTGAACGCCACACCTGTGGCACCGATGTCACTGGAGGAACTCTCCATCCCACGGCCGATGATCAGCGGCCAGTTGCTGGCGGAGCTGCGCGACGCAGTCGGCTCTGAGAACGCAGTAGAAGATGATCTTGATCGGCTTGTGCACACGTACGGAAAGAGCGCGCGCGACCTGCTGCGGATTCGGGCTGGTGACATTCCGCGAGCGCCGGATGTCGTGGTCTATCCCGGTGACGAGGCTGAGGTGCAGCTCATCGTCGATCGCGCTGTAGCCGCGGATGCGGTGCTCATTCCGTACGGCGGAGGCAGCAACATCGCCGGCAGCCTGCATGCTCCCGCGGATGAGACCAGACCGGTCATCTCAGTTGATCTTGGCCGGCTGAATCAGGTGATCGACATCGATGAGGACTCTGGCCTGGCGCGCATTCAGGCCGGTGCTCAGGGCCCAGATCTGGAGGAGCAGCTTGGGGCGCGGGGCTGGACGCTGGGACATTTTCCCGACAGCTTCACTCACAGCACTTTGGGCGGTTGGGTCGCCACTCGATCATCTGGAATGCAATCGGACAAGTACGGCGACATTTCGGACATCGCACGGGGCATGCGAGTCGTCATGCCAGGAAAGGTGCTTCAGATCCGACCGCTGCCGCACACCGCAACGGGCCCGAGCGTACGCGAGATGGTACTCGGCTCCGAAGGCCGGCTCGGTGTGATCACCGAAGTAACAGTGCAGGTGCATCGAATCCCTGAGGTCCGACTGATTCTGGGTTACCTGTTCCCGTCCTGGGAAGCCAGCCTCGACGCAATGCACGACATTTCCACCAGTGATGCGCATCCATCCATCACGCGCGTTTCCGACGCGAAGGAGACGGCGTTCTCCTTTGCGACAAGGAAGAAATCTGGCCGCATCTCGATCTCCTCCCTGATGAGCAAGGGATTGATGAAGGTACTCCAGCGACGCGGTTGGAATCTGGACGAAGTCTGCCTGTCCTTTATCGGCTACGAGGGCGGCAAGGCGCACGTGTCCAGGCAAAAGGCGATCGTTAAAGACATTGTCGGTCGACATGGCGGGATCGTGGTCGGCAAAGGTCCGGGCGAGCTGTACGACCAGAAGAAGTTCGACACCCCTTACATCCGTGATTTCCTGCTTGATCGAGGCGCGATCGGTGACGTTTCAGACACGGCAGCGCCGTGGTCAAAGCTGTTGCCGTTGTATACCAACGTGCTGGCGGCTGCGGAGAAGGTCTACGCGCACCTAGGTGTCGCTGGTTGGATAATGTGCCACCTTTCGCACTCCTACCACTCCGGCGCCTGCCTGTACTTCACCTTTGCCTTCAAGCACGACGGCGTTGATCCGCTTGCGCAGTACGAGCCGCTCAAGAACGCCATCCAGCAGGCGTTTGTGGACTCAGGCGGAACGCTCTCGCACCACCACGCCGTCGGCACCGAGCATGCCGCGTGGCTGGAGCAGGATATCTCCGCTCCTGGCGTACAGATGATCGACGGACTCTTCACCGCCATGGACCCTGGTAGGAATTTCAACCCAGGCAAGATCATCCCGAGATAGCCGCTTGAACCCGGAATAGGCGGTCCGCACAGGGGATGGGACCTACCCGCGCGGGGAAACACGGGACCGGCCGATGCGTTGGGCCTATTCCGGGCAGCATGAGAACCCCAGATCAAGGTACCCGCCCGATGAGGTTTTAGTGCGGAACTTGAATGCACTGCAACCAAACGGTGGCCTTAGTGCATAGGTTGCGCGGTGTGTAAAGCGTGAGGAATGCACGTGGACCTAGATTTCGACTATTACATTCAGACCTGTGGCACTTTCGGTACGGACCATCGACGCAGAGCGGCACCGCGAGTTCAACGCTGCCCAAACCTCGGTGAGCTTCCTCCAAACGCCAGCGTGGGGACAGGTCAAGAGCGAGTGGCGCAGCGAGTCGGTCGGCTGGTTCAACGGCAAGGACGGGCCGGTCGGCGCGGGACTTGTGCTCTACCGGCAGCTTCCCAAGATCAAGAAGTACCTTGCCTACTTGCCCGAGGGGCCAGTGATCGACTGGAGTGCCCCGGACCTCGGAGAGTGGCTGAGGCCGTTGGCTGATCATGTACGCTCGGCCGGCGCCTTTGGCGTACGGATCGGCCCGACTGCGGTCGCACGCCGCTGGAGCGCCGAAACGATCAAGGCAGCCATCGCCGACGAGGGAGTCACCCGGCTCAGCGAGGCGATGCCTGACCGGGTCGACCACGGGACCACCCGGACTCGCAACCGACTGCGGGAGCTCGGCTGGCGACCGCCCGAAGAGGAAGAGGGATTCGCGGCCGGGCAGCCGCGTTTCGTCTTCCAACTCCCGATCGCCGACAGGACACCAGAGCAACTGCTTGCTGGGATGAACCAACTGTGGCGGCGCAACATCAAGAAAGCCGCGAAAGTCGGAGTCGAGGTCAATCGCGGGACTATTGCTGATCTGCCCGAGTTCCACAACCTCTATGTCGAGACCGCTGAGCGTGATCATTTCAGGCCGCGACCCTTGTCGTACTTCCAAACCATGTTCGACGCCCTGCTGACCGAAGATCCCGACCGAATTCGGCTCTACCTGGCGCATCACGAAGGCGACTTGGTCGCTGCGACCACCTGGGTACGAGTTGGTCAGCACACGTGGTACTCCTATGGCGCCAGCTCAACCGCCAAGCGCGAGGTACGCGGATCGAACGCCGTGCAGTGGAAGATGATCACCGATGCGCTAGAGGCTGGCGCCACCATTTATGACCTGCGCGGGATCACCGAAGGGCTCGAGGAGGACGATCCGCATCTTGGCCTGATCCAGTTCAAGGTCGGCACTGGCGGCGAAGCAGTGGAGTACCTCGGTGAGTGGGACCTTCCCATTAATCCGCTGTTGTATAAGGCTTTCGACCTCTATATGAAACGTCGGTGATGACTGTCGTGGTGTCGAGGACATGAGCGGTGTGACCCTGCGGCTGGACGGGGAGCGCTGGCGGGAGCACCTGCGGACTGTTGCCGGCGCCACGCCAGGCATCGTCCCGGTGATCAAAGGCAACGGTTATGGGTTCGGGCTGCGTAGGCTGGCCGAGGAATCGGTGACTCTCGGCGCGGACACGGTCGGAGTCGGGATCCCGTCCGAGGTCGGCATCGTGCGCGAGGCGTTCCCGGGCGATCTGGTGATCTTGAACCCGTGGGATCCATCCAGCGAGCTCGCCACAGAGCTCACCAGAGATTCATCGGTGATCACTACCGTCTCCCGGCTGCACGACCTGGAACTGCTGGCCGCCCGCGGTGATCGGCCACGAGTGCTGGTCGAGGTACTGACATCGATGCGACGACACGGGGTTCGGCCCGATGATCTTGGTCGGGTGACCGCATTGCTTTCTGGCGTGCGGTTCGAGGGCTGGACGATCCACCTGCCGCTGCACGCCGACGGTCGCTACGCCGAGGCCGAACGGCTGGGTCATGCTGCCCTCGCTGCGGCGGCCGGAAGGCTGTGGTTTTCCCATCTCCCTCCTGAGGAGGTGGTCGCGCTAGCGCGCCAACTTGGCGGCGCAGACGCAGATCCAGTCCCAGTTCGGCAAAGGGTTGGCACACGGCTCTGGTTGGACAGAAGATCCCGCAGTACCACAGCGACAGTGCTGGACGTCCACGAGATCAAACGCGGCGAACGGGCCGGCTATCGACAGCGCGTCTGTCCGGCCGACGGTTGGATCGTGGTTGTCGCCGGCGGCACGTCCCATGGCATCGGCATGGAGGCGCCGACCTCGGCCAAGACCGTGCGACATCGGGCGATCGCCTTCGCCACCGGCTCACTCGCAGCTGCCGGCCTCGCACTCAGCCCGTACACAATCAACGGCAAGAAGCGCTGGTTTCTCGAGCCGCCACATATGCAATCGAGTCAGATTTTTCTGCCCCGCAAGGAGCAGCCGCCCCGGATCGGACAGCAGGTTCCGGTCGAGTTGCGGCTGACAACCGCGACCGTCGACTGTGTCGCCTGGACCTAGCGCCCACTGTCAGCATGGGTGGTCGCCCGAGCGACCATAGACGCTGACAACCGCGGATCGCGCACCGCCGTGCTGAGGACGACGAAGTAGGCGGACTCCAAAAGCGCGATCCGCCGCGAGCGGAGCGAGCAATTCAAACTCCGCCGCGAGCGGAGCGAGCTATCAAACTCAGCCTCGAAGCTTTGCCCGCAGCTGGTCGGTATCGTCAGCGGTCCAACCCATCTTCGTCAACATCGGCAACACACCGCCGAACGTTTCATCGATGTACCGCAGCAAGCTGATCATGGCCTCGGGGTGGCTGAGGTGGGAGGAAATCGGCCGGCCTTCAAGGTTTCCGGCATACGTCGACGAGGCCATCAACCGTGCCACGACCTGCTCGACACGCTCCGAGCTCGCCGCGTAATCGTCGATGATCGCTTGGCGCTCGGCGTCCGCAACCGATAGCGCCAACGCGACGATGGTGCCGGTCCGGTCCTTGCCGGCGGCACAGTGAACCAGTGCCACACCCGGCGCTCCGGCGACCGTACGCAGCGCAGCCAACACCGAGTCCGGCCGATCCACCAAGTAGGAGAAGTACACCGAGGCAACCTGATTGTCCAGCTCGACGCTGGGTTCGAGGTCGATCCACGGCAAGGCCTCCTCGGGCAGGACCTCGGGGCGTACGTCGGGCTTGGTCTCGCCGACCCCGGACTCCCACTCACGAAAGAGTGAGAACTGGTGTATCCGAACATCTGAGCCGACAAGCGGACCAGGACCCTCCCGCTCGGCCTCATAGTCGCTGCGCAGGTCGATAACGTCACTCAGGCCCAACCCGAGCAGCTGATCCACGTCAGAGGCAGTGAGCTCCTGGAGATTGTCAGACCGCAGTAGCCGACCCGGGATGATCTTGTCGCCGTCGGAGGTCGGGATCCCCCCAACATCGCGCAGGTTGGCCAGCCCCTCAAGGTCGATCCACATCCGTTCCACCCAGTCAGGGTAATAGGGCTGGCTACCTGACCGGGTTGCGATCAGCTGGCCTACCGGCCAGCGTCTGGCAACGACTTGATGTCAAGCGGCAGACAGGCCAGGCGAGACGGAGAACTTCCTGGTGGGGGCGTCGCGGCAGCGTGGATCACGATCGATCGTTTTTCCGGAATTGGGATAAATGGCACATTGACGCTTACCTGCGCGCTCCGATCGGAATTGACCTTGAAGTCGAGATGAACCTCTGTCTGGTTGTTGACCGTCCAGGGAGCGGGAAAGCCGGCCTCCTGCTGAGTGTTGTAGTGACCCAATGCCAAGGCACCCTGGCCTGCCACACATGGCCCTTTATGCAGGTGTGCGGGATACTCATTGCCTGCCGCGCGGCCGATCCCCTTGATCTGAAGCCTGAAGAAGCTGCTGCCCTCCACGCCGACCATGACGGCACTCGCCTTGGCGCCATCGAACACATCGTCTGTGTTCGGCGAGAGGTCAGTCAGGTATCCGCTGTAATGTGCCCAGCCCATGCCGGAACTGTCGGAGCTGGCAACGGCAGTTCTGGTGTCCAGACCATTGAGCGCAGCCGCGGAACTCGGCGTGAATATCAAGGCGGACGCAGCCAGCGCAGCAATCGCCATTGAGCGGGTGCGCGCCACGGTTCCCCTCTCAGAGACTGGGTCGATCAAAGTCTCAGCTGGGGTATACCCGCAATAGGCCACCTGCCCCCGACCGAGTCACCTCGGGTCAGCATAAGTCATCCAATGCCGGCCCGTCCGAGTTTCGAACGGCAGACAGAGCCCTAGCTCGCCCATTGGCCGGTGAAAAACAACCAGCTCCACCACACCATGAGCACGATTTCCACGGTGAAGGCAGCCGCCACCAGCAGCTTATGAACCAGAGCAGAAACCTTGCTTGGTCCCGCTACCCAACGACCGAGCATGATCCATAACGGGAACCAGAGGAGGGTTGCACGGTTGACCGAAAAGAACCAATACGACATGGAGAAAGCCAGTAGTTGGACCCCCACCCAGCTCGCTTCTCCCCACATCGGCTTGTCCGGTCCTCTCGGAAACTTCCGCGCGCGCAAGCTCACCACAATGCACCAGATGACGACGGCCACGCCCACCGCCATGGAGATCATCTCGCCGCGGAACACTGCGGGCCACCACGCATGATTGGGGAACGCGCCAGGCAGGATGGCCGGAATCGTGTTCAGAAAGGACTGCCAGGGCCAGGTCAGCTCACGCACCCAGCCGGTCGTCTGCGCGTGATACCAGGCCGTCCAGCTCCCAGTGAGTGCAAACAGATATGTCGCAAAAGCCATGATCACCGACGCCGGAATCAGCATCAACGCCGCCCGGCGCAGCTTCAGACCAGTTGCGTTGTCGCTCGTAAGGATCATCACGAGCAGCGCACCAATCAGGAAGAGCCCCGATACCCGTACGGTGCAGGCGACTGCGGTGAGCGTGGCGGCGACCAGCCAGCGATCGGAGCGGGCTCGCTCCCAGGCCCAGAAGGCCGCGGCGCAAAACAGTGACTCGGTGTAGGGCACCATGGTGAAGACGGCGGTCGGGGCAAACAGCCACGCAACAGCCGCCCACTTTCCCCCCAGCCGGTACAACGCAGCAGCCGCGACAGCAGAGCATGCCGTCGAGACGATCACGCCGCTGATCGCGACCGGCACCCCCAACTGACCGAACAGCGACAAGATCAGTGGCCAACCGGGAAAGAATGCCATCAAAGTCCCGCTGGGCTCGGCGAAGTAGCCGCCGGCAGCCAGCCGGGCAAAGTGCTGCACGTCCCAGTTGCTCACCATGTCGCTGAGCGTTCGGTGCTGCACGACGGCCAACAGCAGCGCGACTGCCACGATCAGGCCCCGGCTGGCCAGCCACGCCTGGATCACGGTCCGTACCGACGACGAGGTGGTCTCGGGCGGTGCGGGTGCGGGCGCGGCGACGTCTTGCAGCATCAGGCATTCCGCCTTGGGACAGTAGTGCCACTGAGCACCTGGAACCATCGGGCATCCAGCGCCTGATCAAGTACGCCGCCCGTAGGATCGTCGACGCCCTCCTGGCGTACCGGATCATGCTCTGGCCGCAGCGCGTCCCGGACGACCATGATCACGACCCAGCCTTGGGTACACAACCTGATCACGACCGACAGCCAGTAGATCCGGTCAGGCGAGCTGTCACCCGGTGTGAGGAAGCCACCGAGATGCCACCAAATGGCGACAAAGTAGATCAGTTCGCCGGCGGTGAAGATCAACCAGTCGCGCCACCTCGGGCGGGCCAAGATCATCAGCGGCAGTAACCAGAGAACATACTGCGGTGAGTAGACCTTGTTGGTCATCAGGAACGCGGCGACGACCAGAAACGCCATGGCACCGAACCGCGGCCGGCGGGGCGCAGTCATGATCAACACAAGGATGCCCAGGCAGCCGAGAGCAAACAGCCCGGCGCTAACCCAATTCAGATAAGGAACCGGATAGCCGGCCAAGGAGAGCACGTACCAGATGGAGCCCAGGTCGCCGCCGCGCTCGCTGTTGAAGGCCCAGAAGCTGCGCCAGGCATCCGGCGCAAGGAACAGCGCTGGAAGGTTGACCAAGCCCCAACTCACCAGCGCAGTGGACAGGGTCATCACGAAGTCGCCGAGGCGCTTGGCGCGCAGGCAGAGCAAGAGAAGCGGACCGAGCAGGAATGCCGGGTAGAGCTTGGCTGCGGCGCCGAGCCCAAACATGACACCCGCCAGGCCGGGCCGGCGTGCGGACCAACAAGCCATCCCGAGCACGGTCAAGGCGACCGGGAGCATGTCCCAGTTGATCAAGGCAGCGGCGGCGACGCATGGCGACGCGGCCAGCATCATCGCATCCCAGGGCCGCCCAACCGGTGTACGCACCATGGCCCAGAGCGCGATCAGAAACAGGGCGCCCAGCAGCACCGTGTTGACATCGACGAAGATCAACGTCGAGTCCACTCGCTGCTGGTCTGTCAGGTCGGTCCCCTGCAGCCCGCCGAGCGCCCGAGTGATCAGACGCTCCAGTTCCAGGAACCACCCGGTGAGTACTGGGTACTCCAGAACCGGGTAGTCACCGCCGTCGAGGTAGGGAGTGTTGCCTTGCAGCAAACCGCGACCGACGTACAGCAGACCGATATCTGAGTAGCACAAGTATTTGAAGTGGTCGGGCGCAGGTACGCCGGCGACGGCGATCCGGCAGGGCAAGCGGAAAACAACACCGCTCAGGTAAACCAGAGTGCCGACCAACAGCGTGACTCGCAGCGGATTCCACCAGGCCCCGCCGACGCCAGCGTAGCGTCCGAGCGGCCCGCCAATTCGCTGGCTAACTCTGCCGACGAAGCTGTCAGTCTTCGACGGCAAAATGTTGGTGGCTCGGGCCACGATCCCGACAGTCGGGCTGCGGCTCAACCGCCGCCGCCGGTGGGAGTTCCGCTGGGGCTGGAGCTCCTCCTCCAACGGGGTAGCTTGCCGCCTTCGTAGCTGCTGCTCTGCGTCGCCGACGGGTACGGCCTCCGCGTCCACTTGGGCTTGATCCGAGTGGGGGTCGGCTCAGGAGTCTCGGTGCGGGCCGGGCTGGTGGTGGTGGGCTGCTCAGTCGTCTGCTGGGTCTCCTGGATTGTCGGTTCCGGAAGCGGCACCTCCTCCTTGTTCACGTATGCCGGCTCCGGGAACTGCTTGACTGCCTGCCCCTCAGTGGCGGTTTCCATGTAATCAGCCCAGGTCAAGGCCGGATAGGTGCCACCGAAGAAGGTACTGTCACCGGGCCGCGCGTAAGTGTCCAGATCGCCATTCCCGTCGTTGCCCGCGACATACATCACCGCGGTGGAGATCTGCCTGGTGTACGCCACGAACCAGGCTGAGACCACATCACTCGAGCCGTCGTCATTCGTCCGGTCCTTGGTGCCGGTCTTGCCGGCTACCGGCCGGTCGAGTGTCTGCACAGCGCGGCCGGTTCCCTGCTCCACCACATTGGACAGCGCGTGGGTGACATCATGCGCGATGTTTTCACTCACCGCACGCTTCTTCTCAGGCCGGGCTTCGTAGATGACCTTTCCTCTTCTGTCCCGGACCTCGCGTACCACATGGCTCGGAACCGATACACCGTCATTGGCAAATGTCGCGTACGCGCTGGCCTGGTCGAGTGGGCTCACCTCCGCGGTTCCCAGCGGAATGCGGTCGTTGTTCTCCCAGCCTGCGCCTTTGGGGGCACCTGCGGCTTGCGCCATCTTCATGATCTTGCGTGGGCCGTTGTCCATCTGGCTGGTGAGGTCAACGAAAGCGGTGTTGATCGAGTCGGCAGTCGCCTTGATCAGATCGACCGAGGAGCCGTATTGGTGGCTGAACTCGTTGCGGACCGGCCTCGCGTCACCAGGCGGGGTGAAGGTGTTGCCGTTGAACCTCGAGAGCAGGCTGTAGCCGTCCTTCAGCCCCGCGGCGAGTGCGTAGGCCTTGAACGTCGAGGCGGTCGGGCGCGGGGTGGTGGCCCAGTTGCGGGAGTTCTTGACAAAATCTGGGCCGCCGTAGAGGGCGATCACTTCACCGGTGTTCACATCGACCGAAGCTAGCGCGGCATGCAGCTTGGATGCCTTCCGTCCGACCGCCTCCGCAGACTGTTTGGTGTACCTCTGCGAGGCCTCGACTGCGGCTTTCTGCGCGTCCTCATCGAAGGTTGTGGTGACCTTGAGGCCCCCGCCGCTGATCTGTGAGGAGTCGAAACCCGCCGCACTGAGCTCGCGCTCGACCATCTTGAGTAGGAAGCCGTTAGGTCCTCCGTACCGCTGATTGGCAGGAGTCTTGGGGAATTTCGGCAGCCGCTGCGCGAACGCACCTTCCTGTGCCGGTGTTATGTCCCCCATCTCGGCCATGGAATGCAGGACATAGCGGTAGCGGCTAAGGATGCGGCTCTGATCCCCCTCATCGCGCGGGTCGTACATGCTCGGGTTGTTGACCACGGTGGCTAGGAATGCGGCCTGCGGGACGGTGAGCTTCTTCGCCTCGATGTTGAAGTATTCCTTGCTGGCTGCCTGCACGCCGTACGCGCCATGCCCGAAGTAAATCGTGTTGAGATAGCCCGCAAGGATTTCCTCCTTACTCATCTCCTTGTTGATCTTGTAGGCGAGGAAGAGCTCCCGGAACTTGCGGGTCAGCGTCCGGTCGGAATTCAGGTACAGGATCTTGATGTACTGCTGGGTGATCGTTGAGCCGCCCTGGACCTCGTCGCCGTTGGCGATTCTCCAGGCAGCACGGACCATGCCGCGGATCGAGATGCCTTGATCAGTCCAGAATGAGCGGTTTTCGGCGGCCACAGCGGCCCGCTTCATTGTCTCCGGCATCTTCTCGAACGTGATCGGAGTGCGGTTCTGGATCGCAAAGCTCCCAAGCTTGCTCTTGCCGTCGTTGTAGTAGACGAAGGTCGTCGCGGTCTTGAACTCGGCGTTGGCATTGGGACGGGTTGTCGTCGTGTAGCCGAACACGACCACGCCAATCACGCAGACCAGTCCGAGAACCGTCAGCGCGGTGATCGTGATCAGGATGCCTCGAGCCCACTTCCTGCCGCGTCCGCTCGTGTCGCGGCGCGCGCGAGCGCCTCGGGGCTGCCATTCGACAGGTCCCCAATGGGGATCAGCCATAAATATCCTCGACCGTCTGCTGGCGGCGAGGAGGTTTGCGCTTCACCCCATCACCCAGAAGGTAGGAAAGGATCATGTGGTTCCAGCCGCAGGCTGGGCAAACTTCGACGACCACGACCTTGAACTCCCCGAACTCGTGTGCCATCTCTTCCAATTCAGTGGTCCGCTTGATCCGACCGGAGTACTGACCAAGCTGGTCGCCGAACACGTAGTGCAGGTTGACCAGATCGGTTGACTCACAAACCGGGCAATCGACGTTCGACGGCTCGCCATGGTGCTTGGCCGCCCGAATCAGCATAGGGTCAGCGTCACACGCCTCCTGCCGAGCGAGCGTACGACCAGGACGCCGCAGCGCCTGGAGGTTGGAGCGTCGCTGCAGCGCGTAGTCGATGACCTCGCGCTGGGACCACATGGGCAACAGCGTACGTGGACTCCGGGGGGCACGGCGAGTCCGAGAGACCTTTCCTGAAATCGCTGCTAGCGGAAACACTTGGCCAACTCGGGGTGTACTGCTGGTGCTGTCGGGCTTTCTGAGTCGGTCGGGGGCGATCCTGACATCGGCGTGGACGCTGGATCTGAAGGAAGGTGCCCGACACCGGCAGATCGTGCGCTGGGCGCATTCGATCGCGGTGGGACTGGGTTAGGTTTAGCCTGATGGTGGTCCGAGCGGGGGGGAAATCGCGAACATCGGGTCATCGAGGCCGTCGGCGTGAACCTGGCGGCTCACCACGTTTTCGGCAAGGGTAAAAGAACCATGAGCGGTGGCCTCTCCAGGCCAAGGGGCGAACGCTCGGTGGCGGTGGGCTGGCTTCCGCGATCATCCAAGATCAGCTGATACCTATGGGTACCTCGATCGGTGAGCTGCTTCCCCTCGCAGTCGCGATCGCAATCAGCGTGACCACGATCATCACGACGGTCCTCATGTTGTTGTCGCCGAGATCGAAGAGTCGGACCGTGGCGCTGCTGGTGGGGTGCGTGGTCGGGGTCGGGGGTGTTGTTGCAATCTTCGCGTTGCTTCCTAGCCTCTTGCCGACGCAAAACTCCAGCGGGTCGTCCCTGGAAGCCGCTGTGATCAAGATGGTGATCGGCGTGCTCCTTGTGGTGTTGGCGCTGAGACAGTGGCGAGGGCGGCCTGCGAGAGGCGACCGGGTTGAGCTGCCTAAATGGATGACGGGAGTTGACTCGATGATGCCTGGCAAGGCGCTCGTCCTCGGTGTGCTGTTGTCCGCGGTGGTTCCGAAGAACCTGTTGCTTGCTGTTTCGGCCGGTGTCATCGTCGGGGAGGCCAGGCTCAGCGTCGGTCACGCGTCAGTCGTCATCGTTGTGTTCACGGCGATCGCGACTTCGACCGTGGCCGTACCGGTTGTCGCCAACGTCGTGGCGCCGTCGCGAACGCGCGGCCCGTTCGAAAGGCTGCGGGAGTGGCTGGTGGAGAACAATGTGGCGATCATGGTTGTGGTTCTGCTCGTAATCGGAGTTGTCATGATCGGCAATGGCATCGCGAGCCTCTAACTCGTGCCGGTCGCCGCGAGCTTGATGTAGGCACTGTGCCGACACCGCGCCCGTCTCACGGCCGATGGGGCCACGCCCAAGCTCGGTCACTAGCGATGTCACCTCGCCACTGGGTCGGTACCATCACACAGAAGGCCGTCGACGGTGCCTCCAACCTGATTGCACACACAGTGCATGCGTAAATCTGCGGGATGGACACTTGATGCGGGTTTCGCCCCGGGCGGCGAGATGTCTCCCACAAGGGCAATAGTGACCGAGGGGCCATGGCGCAACAGGTAGCGCACTTGCTTTGCAAGCAAGG
>CAVUEO010000003.1:0-142027 GCA_963740515.1 uncultured Actinomycetota bacterium | reverse complement strand
TTCAAATCAGGGTTCCCGCGACGATTCTCGAGCCGCGATCAAGGCATGCAAATTCGTTGCTGCCCGCCAGTCCAGGGCAGCAACAGAAGAACCAGACTTAGGTGATTTTAGGAACCCTAGGGAGTGGTCTCCCACAGACCGAGCACGTTGCCCTCGGGGTCCTTGAAATAGGCGAATGCGCCCATACCGGGGATTGCAGTCCGCGGTGTGATGGTGCTACCGCCCTCAGCCTCGATCTGCTTCAGAGCATCGTCGATGCCTTCGACGTCGATGGTGATCACAGGCGACGTTATGCGCTCGTCTCGCTGGAACATGCCCCCGTTAATAGCCCCGGGTTCGGTGGGCATCTGGGTCTGCTCATCTACGTCTGTGGTCTTTACGGAGGTGTATTCGCCCTCGTTCATCGGCACCGTCTGAAGCTCCCAGCCAAACACAGAGCCGTAGAAGCTCTTTGCTCGATCGAGGTCGTCGGCCGGAATCTCGAAGTGCACGACCTTGCTCATGATCATCTTCCTCCTGGATGAAATGGACCTACTACAAACCTACGAACTGATCCCGGATCGCTCTCAACCGGGGTAAGCCTCTACGGCTGGTACGGCGGGGCCACACCCCAACCCCATCGAGGTACGGGTGCATGCTCGACGATGTCGTCGGCGTCACTGGAGTTGTGCATCGCGAGGCGCGTACCCCACTCGGCGTACCCCATGACCGCGGCCCGAAACTCGGGATCGTCCGGGAGAAGGACTTCATCGGCTGCACGGGAGAGCAGCGTGACGAACCGGAGACGTTGCTCGGCGGTAATCCGCAGCCCACGGTGCTTTGACAGCATGTGCTCGTATCCGCCAAGGCCTTCGGTGTACGCCGCAGGTCCGCCCATCACCTCACACCACCAAGTCACCACATCTCCGCGGTGTTGATCACTCACCGCGCCGCCAAACAGCGGCGCGAGAAGTTCTTCGTCCTCTACGAGGTCGTAAAACCGGCCCAACCAGCGCTCGAAGGCCGGCCGGCCGCCGGCCCACTCGTAGATCGTTGGGACCTGATTGCTCATCAAACCTCCGCAGGCTGTCGACTGCTGCCGGCCGCGATGTGTACGCTCCCTGGCCATGATTCTTACTCATCGGGGGGAGCGACCGGTGATCGCACCGTCCGCGTACGTGGCACCGTCGGCCGTGTTGTGTGGCGCGGTCACTCTGGGTGAGCGCGCCCGCGTGCTGCATGGCGCGGTCCTGACTGCGGAAGATGGCGAAATCTGGATCGGTGACGATGTCGTGATCATGGAAAACGCTCTGGTGCGTGGCCGTTCGCAGCATCCGGTCTCGGTCGGTAGCGCGGTGCTCATCGGTCCACACGTCCACCTCAACGGGGCGATTGTCGAGGACGATGTCTTCATTGCGACTGGGGCATCGCTGTTCCCTGGATCGGTTGTGGCCAGAGGATCGGAAATGCGGATCAACAGCGTGCTGCACGTCAACTCGCGGCTAGAGCCGGAAACGATCATTCCTGTCGGCTGGATCGCCGCTGGCAATCCTGCTCAGCTATTTTCTCCTGATCAGCATGAGGAGCTGTGGCAGGTCCAAGCCGAGCTCGATTTCCCTGGCACTGTCTACGGCGTGCCGCGAGGTACGCCGATGCGGACGATCATGGCTAGACAGAGCGACTTCTACGGCGCTCATCGAGACGACCAGATCATTGATGGTTAGCGACGCGCCACCTCAGTGCTGTCGTTCGAGCAAAGACTTGAGCGCGGCAAGGTCCTTTCATTGAGGTCGTGCCGCCGCGGCGAATCGTCTTCACCTGGGGTTGGGAAGGAAACGGGATTCCGGTTCCGCCAGGATCCTCGACAGTCACGATTGACTGGGGAGGACCCCGGGTACAGACCGCTTTGAGGATCAGTCGGCTACGACCTCAGAGGCCCAACAGGGGACCGCTGTCTAGCGTTTGTCGAGTGTTTGTCATAGCCTTGGCATGATCCTGTCGTGCGTAAGGAAGGCGGCCGCATGGAAAGAGCAACGGCTGTTCGAGATGAGGACCTCGTCGAGCTCGTCGACGAGGGGGGACGGGTCATCGGGCAGGCGGCACGGGCGACCATACATCACAGCAACACACCGCGGCATCGCGCCTTTTCGGTGTATCTCACCGATGCCGCTGGTCGCGTCCTGCTCACGCGGAGGGCTCTCAGCAAGCTCACCTGGCCCGGTGTGTGGTCGAACTCGAGCTGCGGACATCCCCGCCCCGGAGAGACCGACGTTGCGGCCATCCACCGCCGAGTGCGTGAAGAGCTCGGCGTGGAGGTGATGGATGTCGAAGTGATGCTGCCTGATTTCGGCTACACGGCCACCGATCCCCACGGTCTGGTCGAGAACGAGGACTGTCCGGTTTATCGCGCTGTCATCGTTGACACAGCCGTGCTGCGCCCGGACCCGGATGAGGTGATGGATTACCAGTGGCTGCTCTGGCGGGATCTGATCGCGACGGTCGAGCAGGCGCCGGGACTTCTAAGCCCTTGGGCGGTCGCCCAGATTCGGGCCCTTTCCTCATCTCGTGAGGCAGCATGGAGGCGACCAGCGCCGGCCGGTCTCCAAGACGCCGACGTGACCGCCACCTTGGCCAGCGTTTCTCGGCTGCTCAGCGAGCAGGTCGACGAGCTGGCGCTGTTGTGGCGTGAGCTTAGTGGCGGACAGACAGCTGAGGTGCTCCCTCAGGACCTGCCGGCATGGCTCGATGATCTTCTGCAGGGAGGCAAACGGCTGCGGCCGGCGATGTGTCACTGGGGATATGTTGCCGCGGGCGCCGATAATGGCGGGCCTCGGCATGCGGAGATGGTCCGGGCTGCGACGGCCCTCGAGTTGTTGCACCAGTTCGCGCTGCTGCACGACGACGTAATGGATGAGTCAGATCTGCGCCGTGGCGGCCTCGCCGCGCACCGGCAGGCCGAGCGCTGGCATACCCATGCTGGCGCGCTCGGGGACAGAGCCACCTTCGGACGGAACCTCGCCGTGCTACTCGGTGACCTCGCCCTGGTGCAGGCGCATCGGCTAGTTGGTTCCCTGAGACCACGGCTGCGCGAGCTTTGGTATGAGCTCTGCGTCGAGTTGGTGCTGGGCCAGCGAGGCGACCTCACTGGTACTGCAGCCGGGCGGCGGGACCGGCTCCAAGCCGAACGGCTCGCCCAATTGAAGTCGAGTTCCTACACCGTGGCACGGCCACTGGCCCTGGGCGCCACGGCTGCAGGTGGCACTCTCGCGGCTCATCGCGTGTTGCATCGCTACGCCGTCCACGCAGGCATGGCCTTTGCGCTGCGAGATGAGGTGCTGGGCGTTTGGGGTGATCCGGTCGTCACCGGCAAGCCTGCCGGTGATGATCTTCGTGCCGGAAAACCTACGGTGCTACTCAGCGTTGCGATCGAGCGGCTCGATGGCTCATCGGCTGAGGCGTTGAAAAAGGCTGGCTCTGTTTCGATGACCTCGCGGGACGTGGCGGTTCTCCGGGACGCCATGTTGACCGCTGGTGTCAGAGATGAGATGGATAAGTTGATCGCCCGGCACGTCGAAGACGCATGCCTGGCGCTGACGGATGACGCTTTGCACCCGGATGGGATCGCCGGGCTGGTTGATCTCACCAAGGCACTGGCCTGGCGTACGTCTTAGCCGCCGCCAGCCGATGTCCACAGCTGCGATGCTGCGCGGGCGATGGAGTGCCCCAGCGCCACGGCCGATCGGCTCCCGAGCCGGCCGGCAGCCTCCACCACCGCGTCCTGGTGCTGCCCACCGATTGCTACCAGTACTCGACGACTCGTCAGACCTTCAACGATCTGCAAGGCAGACGCGACATCGTTCCGAGTTGGTGCAGCGATCACGACGGCATCGGGCTGGTGCCGTTCGGCCGCGATCAACCAATCCTGGAGCGGAAGGTCCGGACCGAGGTGGACAACTGCCAGTCCCTGCCGGCGTGCCGCAGCGGCGAAGGCGAGAATCCCGAGCTCGTGGCGAGACCCAGCGGGCAGGCCCGACAACACCAATGGGGAACGTCCACTATCGAGTACGGCCGCCGCGTCGAAGGCGGCGCTCAATCGGCGCTGTATCGCAGCGGCTGCCAGGTGTTCGCCCGCGACAGTGAGCTCACCCTCCGCCCACGCTCTGCCCAGCCGCGCCAGCTCGGGCATCAACCATCCGTCGACGACCTGCTCAAATGAACCCATGGCAAAGTGCTCGTCGAGCAGCCGGGTGACTGCAGCAGGATCTAGAGCGGCCGCCGCGGCCACCAGATCCACCGGCTCCGTGCCGGCCCGCCGAGCCGACCTGCTTCTCAGCTGCTGACGGCCTTGGCGGTATGCCGGTTCTCTTTCAAGGTCAGATTCCTTCGAGGCGGCGGCGGCCGCTGCCTCCTTGGGTGACCATCCGGATGCCACCAAAGCCTGCATGCGCTGCAGTACGGCGATGTCGTCGGGTCCGTACAGGCGGTAGCCCGAATCCGAACGTTCAGGGTTGACCACTCGGTAGCGACGCTGCCAAGCGCGCAAGGTGGCAACCGGTACACCCACCATCTCCGAGACACGCTTGATCGTGTACATCTCGCGCCGCCTGACTCGGACCTAGACAAAAACCTAGTCAAACCTTAGACAAGGGTGATGCAAGATTAGTCTCATCGTCCTGCCTGCTCAAGCCGCAAAGGATGATGCGCTGCCGGCGCGCAGAGAGCCTGCGTTCTTGTCATCGACCCGAGGAGCGCCGCTACCGGCCAGGCGCCACCCAGCTCAGCAACGATCTGGGACGAGCTGAGCTTGAACCCGGTTCAGCTCTGGTTCGTGTGGCTCAGTATGGCCCCGGTTTCGCCGACCGCCGCAGGGGTAAGGCCGGGGGCATTGGCGGTGGAGGACTAAGGCCACCGTCAGCACAGGTTCTATCCGTTCTATACGTTCGCGCTGGCATTGGTTCGGGGGGCAGGGCCAGGCTGAGAGATTGCGTGGCGTGTGAGTGGTTATCGAACGCCAGGAATCAAATGGTTGCTGGCCCTAGTCATAAGTGCCGGGCTTGTGCTGGGAGCACAGGTCGTCGCCGTATCGCTGCCTACTTCCATCGGCGCCGCAGTCCTACCTGACCTGACGGATCACAAGTGGCCGGATTGCGCAGTCGGCGGTCCGCGGGGTCAATCGATTGAACGGCGTCGCACTCTGATTCTTCACGACCGCGGAAATGTCGGGTCGGATGCGGGCGCTGCTTATGCAACGTTGATGGCAAACCTCGCCTCACATTTCGGGCCGGTCAAAGTCGCCCGAGCCACGAGCTATCGACCCGGCGACATGCTGTCTCACCACCTGTTGGTCTACGTCGGTACCGGCTACGGCGAGAAGTTGCCGGACGCCCTGCTGAAAGACGTCAACTCCGGCGACCGCCCAGTGCTCTGGCTGAAACAGAATATCGACCAGCTGGCACCTCAGGGGACGTTCTACCGAACGTACGGCTGGCTTTGGAATGACTTCGACGGTCCCAGCCGTTTCCAGATCAGGTACAAACGCGCCCGACTGCAGCCTTCCGACGCTGGTGCGGGGTTGACTACCTTGTCCAAGCTGGACAGGAATCGAGTACGGGTGCTGGCGACGGCCGCAGTGGAAGGCAAGTCATTCCCCTGGGCGGTCCATTCCAAGCAGCTGACCTACATCGGTGACCTGCCACTTGGCTCGAATCTCACACGAGATGCCTCGCTGGCTTTGACGGATCTCCTGCATGACCTGGTTCCTGGTCCCGATTCGGCAAATTGGGACCGGCGCCGTGCGCTGGTTCGGATTGAGGATATTGGTCCGATGTCGGATCCTAAGCATTTGAAAGACATAGCTAAGGCCTTGAAAGACCATGGGGTTCCATACAGCATTGCGGTTTATCCTGTCTACGTTGGACCCATCATCCGCGGCCGACAAAAGACAGTTCGGTTGTCAGATCGCCCCGAAGTCGTGAGAGCGATTGTGGAAATGCTTGACGGGGGTGCGACTCTAATATTGCATGGGTACAGCCACCAGTTTGGCAATCGCAAGAATCCTCTCTCAGGCGAGAGTGGAGCGGACTACGAGTTCATTCTTGCTCATCTCGACAGCCGGGGGAATATTGTTTACGAGAGCGCGGTGCCTGGTGACTCTCAGCGCTGGGCAGAAGAACGCCTTGACCAGGCACTTGAAGAACTGCGCTTAGCCGGCCTGCCAAGGCCTCGCCTTTTCAACGTCCCACACTATGCGGCATCTCCCGTTCACTATGCGGCAATTAGCAGTCGCTTCCCCGCCAGATATGACCGGGGCACGTACTTTGCCCCTGACTGGGATGGCTCGGCACCGCCATCGGCCTATATGTCCCAGCAGGCAGCGCCGTATCTCATTCGCGACAGCTATGGCAGCCTAGTCGTTCCTGAGAACCTGGGGTACGTATCAAATCCTTTGCATAACACCTCAGGCCCCAATACCAAATCTGATGTATTGGCCGGATCCGCCGTTCTGCTATCTGTCCGAGACTCCGTCGCCAGCTTCTTTTACCATCCGTTCCTTGGTAGTAGCGATCTCTTAGACATTGTCGGCGAGATGCGGCGCATGGGCTACACTTTCGTCTCCCCCTGCGAGCTGTGATGTCTGACATTGTCGACTCCCTACTGAATTCCTCCGGAAGCGTGGCAGCTACCCTTTTGGCTCTATCTGGAGCCGTGTTTGTGCTATACGTGCTAACCATCGTCGCCCTGATTGGCTGGCAGAAGGTGCGTGGCCGATGACGACGGTTCTCTCGCTGGCCGCAACCGCTGCAATCATCGTTTGTTTTACCTACATTCTCGGCATGTACCTGGAGGGACGGTCCGAACCAGAGAAGCAGCACGCTGCCGCGTCCAATCTCTTCTTTGTCTTCCTTATTCCTTGTTTGAATGAGGATCGAGTAATCGGAGCAACCCTCGACCAGCTGCGTGCGATTGCAGGTCATAACTCGCTCATTCTTGTCGTCGACGATGGGTCAGACGATCAGACGGCCGAAGTGGTGCAATCACGAGTGAACGAGCAAGTGATGCTACTGCGGCGACAGCTACCCGAGGCGCGACGGGGTAAGGGCGCTGCTCTCAACGCGGCCCTCGAGTACCTCGCAGGTCATCGGGTTTTGCAGGGCCGTTTGAGCCGGGACGTGATCATCTGTCTGATCGACGCCGACGGTCGACTCGATCCTGGCGCGCCGGCAGCCGTCGGACACTATTTCCAGGACCCTGGCGTGGGTGCAGTACAAGTGGCCGTTCGGATCGGGAACCGATACGAGGGATTGCTTCCACGACTGCAAGACATGGAGTTCGTCTGTTATTCGGAGCTGTTTCAGCAGTGTCGCAGTCATCACCGGTTCGCGGGATTGGGCGGCAACGGCCAATTCACTCGGCTCAGCGCACTACAATCCATCGGCCCTCGACCTTGGTCACCTTCGACCCTAACCGAGGACTTGGACCTTGGTGTCCGCTTGGTCCTCGCCGGCTGGCGAACGCTGTACACCAACGCCGCTGAAGTCCAGCAACAAGGACTGAAGACCGTTAGGGCTCTGGTGCGGCAGCGCTCGCGCTGGTTTCAAGGTTTGCTGCAGTGCTGGCATCTGATTCCGCAAGTTGCTCGGGAAAGCTCTGGGCGAGTCCGCCTGGACATGCTCCACATGCTGCTCACCCCCGTGCTCATCTTCGCTGCTTTTCTCATGACGCTGTCCTTCATCGTTGCGCCAGTTGAGCGACTACTCAATCCAAGTCTTGATGCTGGCAGACTTGGCTTGAATTCGTTGATTGCCTGGTACCTTCTCACCTTCATTCCCGCAATCCTGTTCGCAACCGCTTATCGACGGATAGCCGGGAGGGGACGCGTACGAAACCTGATTCTTGGGCATGCGTTTGTAATTTATGGGCTGCTGTGGATCGCGTCGGGCTCGTTGGGGGTCTGGCGAATCCTCACGGGACGTCGTGGCTGGCTCAAGACAGACCGCCTAAGCGAACGGCCCCATCTGCAGCCGATCCCGGCGGTGTGGCAAGGACGTGACGCTAGAGCCCCGTCCGATTGGAACCTCGACTGGCAGCCAACGCGTGAAGAAAGCAGCAATGGCTAACGGCCGGCTGGCAGTGGTCGGTGGGGTATCACGATTATGGCGACGATGGAGCAGTTGACATGACCAAGCGCGTAATGCTGGTATACGGGACTCGCCCGGAGGCGATCAAGATGGCACCGGTCATCTTCGAACTCAGGCGCTCGGCGCAACTCACACCAGTCGTCGTGCTTACCGGGCAACATCGCTCGATGTTGGAACAGGTCAACCAGGACTTTCACATCATCCCTGATCATGATTTGGAGATCATGGAAACCGGGCAGACGCTGCAGGACATAACAGTTCGCTGCCTGGAAGGTATCTGCGAGCTCCTTAAGGCCGAACTGCCAGATGTCGTCTTAGTGCAGGGTGATACGACCTCCGCATTCTCGGCGGCCCTGGCAGCCTTCTACGAACAAATACCGGTTGCCCACCTTGAAGCTGGCCTGCGTACCGGTGACATGTATTCCCCGTACCCAGAAGAAATAAACCGCCGCCTGATAACCCGGTTGGCTTCGCTTCATCTCGCTCCCACGCCGGCGAGCCGGGAAAATCTGCTGCGCGAAGACGTCGAAGGCCGATCCGTTGTGGTGACCGGGAATACGATCATCGATTCCCTGCTATGGATTGTCAGGCAAGCTCGGCCCTTCAGCAACCAGAGGCTCCTGGCAATGGAGCGGAGCGGGGAACCGATACTGCTGGTGACCGCCCATCGGCGTGAATCCTGGGGCGAGCCGATGCAGCATGTGGGTCACGCCTTGGCGGAGATCTCTTCGCGAATGCCAGAACTGCAAGTCGTCCTTCCAGCACATCCGAATCCCACGGTGCGCGCCTCGCTTCTCCCGCTGCTCAAAGGGCCCAATGTCACGATTCTTGAGCCACTGCCATATCCGGAGTTCGCTCGCTTGATGGCGATGAGCAGCATTGTCTTGACCGATAGCGGCGGCATTCAAGAGGAGGCTCCGAGTTTGGGCAAGCCGGTCCTCGTCATGCGCGATTCAACGGAACGCCCCGAGGGCGTCCTGGCCGGCACCGCTCGCTTGGTCGGAACTTCACCGGCCGAGATCATCAACTCAGTTGAAACACTTCTTCGCGAGCCCGACGCTTATCAGGCTATGGCAAAGTCAGTCAATCCGTACGGTGATGGCCGGGCTGCACGACGCACTGTCGAAGCTTTGACATTCTTCCTCGAGCAGGGGCCCGCTCCCAGTGACTTCGAGCCCGCAAAGGCATGGCCAGAGGTTCAGGCCTGGGAAGATCGATCTCCGCTCGGCCTGCCGGCCGCTGCTTCATAGGTATGCCCCCAGCTCAACGTGGGCCGCGCTAGGGCCGCTGTACCACGACACTGTCAAAGTAGACGTGCGCGTCTTCGGTGTAGAGACCGATCCGGCCCATTCGGTATGGCCGTTCGGTATCGGTGTATCTGGTCAAGAGCTTGCCGTTCGCCCAGACGCTGATTTCGTTGCCGACTTGCCGGACGCGCACCGTATGTGGCATGCCAATGGGAAATGACGGCGTGCTCCCAGTGGAGAGGTAGCGCTGAGATCCGGGGTACGCAGGATCCTCTTTGCCGAGCTCCCAGCCGTTTGGCTTGAGGACTACTGAGTAGAAATGGTTGTCATCGGTGTAGTGCCAAACGAGCCATGCCACTTCCCAAGGGTTCGGGGCCTGCTGGCGCAACTGACGCTCGGTCCGCAGCTCGGCGGTGAGGTCGATGTCCTCGAACTGCGTAAGGGTCGTGACGAGGCCGCCATGGGTGGTCCCAGCATCATTGGCTACACGTGGAGACATCGAAAGCAGATGTCGCCCACCCTCGGAGAGGACAGTGGTGATGCCGTAGCCGGCGTACTCTACCTCGCCATTGTCCGTATCGTTCTCCATCGCGCCACTGCTCGCCCGGAGTGAGTGTGTCAAAGTCCTCGATCAGCAGTACTCCCTCAAATCTTTCACCGGTGGGCAGCTGCGCGGATGCAGTGAGAACGGCTAACAGCAGTACGGCACAAGCCGCTCCCAAGCCGAGCCACGCGGCCGGCCGCCCGCGCCCCCGGAAGCGCCTGGTGCCCGGCGACCCGGGTAGCGGCACGTCTCGGTTGATAGCGGCGATGTGTTACGGCCACGGCTGTCGCACCTGTATCACTCCGGCAATGGATCGACAACTTCTACAGTATGGCTGGCTCTGTGGACATATTCGAATGCTCGGCTTGACCAGGGGCCATGGGGGCCTCGCCCGTACTGTCAGACCGCATTAGTAACCTGCAACGAGCAGCCCATCAAAGGATTCGGAAGGAGCTAAGGTGCCCTCAGTTCTCAACCCCTACATCAGCTTCCGCGACAATGCCCGGGAAGCGATGGAGTTTTACAAAGACGTCTTCGGTGGCAATTTGTCGCTGAACACGTTCGGCGAGTATGGCGATCCGAACGCGCCCGGCGCGGACGGCATCATGCACGCACAGCTCGAGACCACTAACGGCTTCACGCTGATGGCGTCCGACACCCCTCCAGGTATGGATTCCACTCCTGGGGACAACCTCAAAATCAGCCTGAGCGGGGATGACGAGCAGGAGCTACGCGGCTACTGGGACAAGCTTTCCGAAGGTGGCAGCGTGACAATGCCGCTGGAGAAGCAGATGTGGGGCGACCTCTACGGCATGTGCACCGACAAGTACGGTGTGCCCTGGATGGTGGACATCGTTCCGCCGCAGAGCTGACCAACTCCGGTTGACCCTGATCACCAATCACCTGTGAGCTCGAGTGAGTCGTCGGGCCACTCGAGCGCTCACTGGTGGTGTAGAACCAGTGACCGGCCAGCTAGTGCCCTTGGCCTAGGCCCGACCAGGTCTGCCGGTGGTCAACGAGTAACCGGGTGACGCTATCGGCGAACCAGGAGGCGTAGCGGTCCGAACTCCAATCACGATGCCGGGTGAGCCGGTGGAAAATCACCGGATCCATCAACATCCACAACGTGTCAGTGGCGCGCGCTCTGTCGAGCCCTGGGCGAAGCCCAGCGCGCTCGACAACGCCGTCGACGATCCAGGTCGCGGTGCGCTCCCGCTGAGATTCTCGATCCATGATCAAGAGCTGGATGTCTGGGTCGGAAGCTGCGGCCTCGTACGCGGCTAGCACCACTCCCGCAGATCGAGCCTGCGCCGCGGACAATACCTTCGCCACAACTGAGAGGAAATCCGCGAGGTCGGCGCGCCGATTGCGCATCGGCCGCCCATGCCCGGCTCAGCACGGGTACCGGCTCGTCATCGCCTGCCACAGCGACGTCGATCACCACATGCAGCAGCTGCGCCTTGGTGCCGAACAGCAGCTCAACTGTAGGCACGGACACTCCCGCCTCATCGGCGATAGCCCGCATCGTCGTCGTCGCGTAGCCCTGCTGAACGAACAATCGGGTCGCAGCTTCGATCACTCGCTTGCGGGTCTTTTGGGCCCGCTTGGTACGCGTCGCCGACACGTAGCTTCGCCGAGGCTTGTCCGCGAGGGGGTCGGCTGACACACGGCCCATATTAGCTATGGGTGAACCTTAGGAGATATCTCAGAACCGCGAGGGTTCGCTAGATCACCCGTGCTGGGCGATGCGGAGCGTTGCCGTACGGCGATACCGTCGGGCCCTTCGACGAAGCGACGTTCAGATCCGGTTACGACCCCTGTGAAAGGAAGACACCCATGGCTGATGAGGCCGCGACACCCGTCCTCGATCTACTCGCCACAATGACCGAGGCAGCAGTGGAGACCAGCAGTCTCGATCCGGCTGCGCAAATTCTGTTGCGATTCGCCGCTCTCGTCGCCCTCGATGCGGCACCCGCTTCTTACCTGTTTCACTTCGGCGCAGGCGCCGAACAGGGCCTGACGATGGAGGATGCCCAGCAGGTTCTGATCACGCTTGCTCCCTTGGTTGGCACCGCGCGCATCGTCTCGGCGAGCTCCAAGATCAGCAGGGCACTTGGTTTCGCCCTCGCAGTGAGTGAGTTGGCCGAGGAGGAAGACGCCGACTCTATGTGATTCAGCTCTCGGGAGCTGATTTCGGCGCATTCGGGATGCCGCGCGCGAAGAACAGCCCGGACAAGGCGATCAGTGCCAAGACACTGAGGGCCGAGCGCAGCCCGTCGACCCGTGCCTTGTCGTTGGCCTCTATCGCCGCCGCCGCAACCTCAGGTGGCACCCGGGCCTCATCAAGCGCAGTCTGAAGGTCTGCGTCTGACATGAAGGGAATCCCGCCAGCCAGCTGAATATTGGCCTGATCTTTGACCGACGACGGGATGTCCGGGTTGTCCGTGACACTCGTGAGGAATGACACCGTGAGGGCTGCGATCAGGATCGACCCGGCCAGCGCCGTACCGAGAGCGGCGCCCAGATTGGTCGCGGTGTTCTGGAGACCGCCCACCTCGCCGCTCAACTTGTCGGGGACGGCCGAGACGGTGATTGCACCCAGCTGTGAAGCCAGAGCCCCCATACCAAGGCCCATCAGCAGCAACGGGGCGGTGACAATCGCAGGCTCCGCGTCCGGGTCGAGAGCGACGATCAGTACCAGCGTTCCCGCGAGCATTGCGAGAACTCCCAGCCGGACGACCCGGCGGGGTGATGCCGTCGGGAAGAACCTCGGGATGCCAACTGCTCCGGCCAGCAACGTGATGGACAAGGGGAGAATGCGCACTCCGGTCTCCAGCGCAGACAGTCCTAGTGCCACCGATAGGAACAGCGGGATGGTGAAGAATACGCCGGCTTGCACGAGGTACTGCATGAAGAACATGGTCAGCCCGGCATTCATCTCTCGATAGCGAAAGATCGAAGGTCGGACCAATGGCTCACGGCCCTGCGCGATCAGACGCGCCTCCCACTCGAAGAAGAGCCACACCGTCACTCCACCAATAATGATCAACCACAACGTGAGTGAGAGGCCACCCGGGGCGGGAGTGCCGCCCTTCGGACTCACCCAGCCCCACTCCGCCGATCGCAGCACGCCATACACCGCAAGACCCAGTCCAATCGCAACCAGTATCGCGCCGATCACGTCAAGTGGAACCCGCTCGGCACGGGGTGGTTCCCCCATCCGACGAGCGAGAAAGACGATGAATACAACTACAACGACCTCACCGACAAACACCCAGCGCCAGGAGAAGTAGGTCGTCGCGAAACCGCCAATGAGCGGGCCGAGCGCCACGGCGATTGCTCCGGCGCCCATCACCAGCCCGAATGCACGAGGACGGCCTTCCGCCGGAACGTTGGCCGCCACTAGGGCCACCACGGCCGGCAAGATCATCGCCGCACCAATTCCTTCGAGGAACGACCAGCCGAGGATCAGAATCGGGAGGTTTGGCGCGACAGCTGTCGTCAGCGAGCCCAAGCCGTAGACGATGCAGCCGAGCATGAAAATGCGTTTTCGGCCAAACATGGACCCGAGCTTGCCGCCGGTGATCATGAACATCGCCATGACCAGGGTGTACAGCGTGATCGCCGTCTGGATTCCGGTGACGGTGGTCCCGACATCTTTGGCGACCGTCGCGATCGCCACGTTCATAACCGAGCTGTCGAGCAGCATGACGAACTGAGCGGCTGCCAGCGTCGGAAGCACAAGCCCCGCGCGCGTCCCGGCCTTCGTCGTCGCGTTTACCACGCTGACAACTTTCCCTTAGAGCACTCCGCAGTTCTTCACCCGTCTGGGGTGACGTGCCTGGCGGCAGTTCGGGCTACCCAGATCCTTCGATCCCTCACTCCGCGGAGTGAGAGCGCAGCCAGTCGGCCCAGGTAATCGTTCCCCGCCTGCTGTCTGGTTCGCTGACTGACATGGCGGCGGCGGCATTGCTGACCGCTGGCGGCAATGGGATTCGCATGGTGCGAACCGGTCGCTGCCGGATTTGCCGCCATTGGTCGAAGGCCTCAGAGAACGTGAGGACTTCTGGACCGCCGAAGTCTGGCATACGACCCACCGGCCCGTTGCCGACTGATTCCACGAGATAGTCCGCGAAATCAGTCGTATCCACCGACTCCACACGCAGGTCGGGCAACGCCACCATCGGGAGGCGCGCCATTTTGCCGAGCATGCGATCGAGCAACCAATGGAACTGGGTCGCTCGGGCGATTGACCAAGGAATAGGGCCCTGACGGATGAGGTATTCGGCCTCCAGTTTGCGCCGCAGGTACGGCACCCGTGGCTTGTCGATTCCGACAATGGAGACGTGCAGGATATGACCGACACCGGCCGCAGCGGCCTGGTCCAACAGCCGGGTTGTGCCGTCCCGATCGACCTCGGGTGGACTGGACCACAGGTCCTTGGGCAGGATATAGCCGCGGCGTGCGGCCGGTGACAATGTCGCGGCGTGGATCACCGTCTGGCTGCCGGCGAGCGCGTCGGCAATGCCTTCACCAGTGGCAAGATCCCCGCGAATCCAGTCCACATCGGGATCTGATCCTGGCGAGCGGGCCAGGACCCGTACCTGGTAAGAGCTCTTAAGTCGAGTGACGAGGTCCCTACCAAGGTGCCCCGTCCCACCGGTTACGAGAACTGTATTCATCAACCGCAGTTTCCCATGATCGGCCGACTCGCATTGTCATGCCCCCAGGCATCGCCGCGCGGCACGCGTCTTACGCTGGGAAAGGATGCCTGAGGCAGCGTCGAGGTCAGCGCTGGATGCGCTGACCCTTTTTCTCAGCGGAGACGTGATGCTTGGGCGCGGGGTCGACCAGATTCTCCCGCACCCAGGAAATCCGACACTATACGAGCGCAATGTGCGTGACGCTCGGACCTACGTCGATCTTGCCATCAGGGCGAACGGCAGCATTCCGCTGCCGGTCGATTGGTCATGGCCCTGGGGAGACGCCCTAGAGCTGCTGAGGTCCGCCGGCTGCGACGCCCGGATCATCAACTTGGAGACCAGCATCACAACCAGTGACGACTTTCTCCCTGGCAAAGCCGTCCACTACCGAATGAATCCAGCGAACGCCGAGGCGCTCGCGCAGGTACGGCCCGACGTATGTGTTCTGGCCAACAACCACGTGCTGGACTTCGGCCGCCGCGGTCTGCTTGAGACACTCGATGTGCTCTCCGCCGCTGAGTTTCCGGCTGCCGGAGCCGGACGATCGCTCCGCGAGGCTCGGTCGCCGGCCAGCATTTCGATTTCGAAGACCGGCGGACGGGTCTTGGTCTTTGCCTTCGGTTCGCCGTCCAGCGGCGTCCCGTACGAGTGGCGGGCGACAGAGGACACTCCGGGCGTCCATGTGGTTGCGGCGCTCAGCGATGCGGCCGCCGATGAGCTGTGTCACCAGGTGCGAGAGTTACGGCGGCCTGGTGACATCGCAATCGTCTCAGCACATTGGGGAAGCAACTGGGGCTACCGCGTCCCAGCCGACCAGGTCCGCTTTGCGCACCGGCTCATCGACGGCGGCGTCGATGTCGTGCATGGCCATTCCTCACATCATCCGCGGCCTCTCGAGGTCTACAGGGGGAAGCTGATCTTGTACGGTTGTGGGGATCTGATCGACGACTACGAGGGCATCCGCGGTCACGATCAGTATCGGCATGATCTTCGTCTGCTCTATCTGCCGCGTCTAGATCCGACGTCTGGGAAACTCGTCGAGCTGCACATGGCACCGTTGCAGGCGCGCCAGATGCGGTTGCACGGGCCCTCGCATCGAGACCGCAGATCGCTCACAACCGTGCTAGACAAGGTGAGCCGCCACTTCGGGTCAAGAATCGATCTTGGATCAAACGGACTGCTGAGGCTGCGTCGGCCGTCCTGATCTTATAGATTCGCGATCCGCAGCGGCACAAGGCGCTAGCGTGGGCGACTTATCACCGGTGAGGGGACGATCAAGCACGATGTGGGAGGCACTCGGCGGGCTGCTCCCGATCGCCGTCGCAGTCGCGGTCAGCTCGGTGCCGATCACTGTTACTGTCTTGATCTTGCTGTCGCCCAACCGCAACCGGGCCGCACTGCCCTTCCTTGTTGGATGGGTGACCGGGGTCGTTGCCGTGATCGTCCTCAGTGCGCTTGGTGCTTCGGTTCTTCCCGAGCCGCCGCGGAGGGGCCCCGACATAGTCACCGGCGTACTCCAGATCATGATCGGAACCGCCCTGGTCGTGCTCGGCGTGGTCGGCCTGCGACGAGGCTCTCGGGCCGAGCACACAGGGCTGCCGCGCTGGCTCTCCGCAGTCGACTCATTCGGAGCGCTGGCTGCCTTCGGGGTTGCGGTGCTTCTCGACCTCCGACCAAAAGGGCTGCTGCTCGGTGTCGCTGCGGGGCTTGCCCTGCATAATGCGTCGCTAAGAGCCAGCGAGACTGCCGTGCTAATCGTCACCTACACCCTGATCGCCACCTCAACCGTCGTCATACCGATCATGGCGTCGCTGATAGCGCCACGGCGGATGGAGCCGAGGCTGATTGCGGCCCGCGACTGGCTAGCCCATAACGGCCGAGTCCTGACCTCGTCGATGATGTTCATGATCGGCGTGGTGATCCTGGGCGCCGGCCTCACCAAACTTTAGGGAGTACTCCCGCTAGTCGCGGGCGAAGAGCTCGACAAACCTTTCGAGGATATTGGGGACCTCCGTGACACCGCTTGCTCGAGCCGCCGCCAGGACGGCGTCAGCCTCTTCAGGCCTGAAGTATCCGGCGTACTTGTAAACCTCGATCCGAGTGGCCAGGCCATCCAAGTCAAGCTCGGGGTGGAATTGGGTGGCGTAGACCTGTCTGCCAATGCGAAAAGCCTGCACCGGGCAGCGCTCAGAGTAGGCAAGCGTCACCGCGTGTGCGGGCAGCTTGCTGATCGCCTCCTTGTGGCCGGCGTACGCGCCAAAGGACGCTCCGGCACGTTCGAAAAGCGGATCTTCCTGGCCCGCCCTAGTGACCTTGATTCTGACACCGCCGATCGGCTCGGCGTAGGTTCGATCGACAACCGCACCTTGGTGCCGGCCGAGAGTGCCGATGCCGTAGCACGCGCCAAGGAAAGGAAAGTCGCGTGCCACAACATCATCCAGCAGCGCAGTCAGTTCGGCTTCCACTCTCCGCTGTACGGCGGACTTGACTTCCTCGTGGTCGCTGGCCTGAAAGGGCCCACCTCCCAGAATGATTCCGGACCATTGGTCAAGATCAACACCATCCAGCGGCGTCTGCTCCATCCGGATCCGTTGCAGCCGGCTTTCGTCGAGGCCAGTGCAGCGCAGCATCGCGGCGTATTCGTCGTCGGCAGCGACATCCTCGGCCCGGATCGCGAGCATCAGGAACGGCTTCACGTCCGCACCTTACGTGATCGGTGACAAACTGCAGCCATGTTTGAGGTACGACCGTTGACGAACCAGACATGGACGCACTTGGAGGAGCTGTTCGACCTGCGAGGTGGCTCGATTGTGCGTGGCTGTTGGTGCATGTACTACCGGAAGGCCGGCAAGGTCACGGTGAGCCAGACAGCACGGCCCCGGCAACAAGCAGCAACTTGCATGGACTGGTCCGTTCCGGCGTCGTACCGGGCCTGTCGGCTATGCCGACGGCTCGCCGGTCGGGTGGATCAGTCTCGGGCCGCGCGAGGACTACCGCAAGCTGGAGCGCTCACGCGTCATGAAGGCCGTCGATGACACCCCGGTCTGGTCGATCGTGTGCACCTACGTCGCCAAGATGCTACCGTGGCAAGGGTTACCAGCACAAGCTGCTCGCTGGGGCCATCGACTATGCGCGAGAGCAGCGCGTACGGACGCTCGAGGCCTATCCGGTGGACAAGCCAGAACGCAGCCATGACGACTTCATGTTCTTCGGCTCACGAAGTCTGTACGAGCGCGCCGGTTTTCGCGAGGTCGTACGCCGGTCACCGACACGGTTGGTGATGCGGCGAGGGCTACGCCCCCGCCGCACTGGCTGACATGTGCGTGATCTGAACCGTGCCGATCAGGCGAGCGCTTTCTGCTTCAGCTGATCAAACTCGGCCTGAGTGATCGCGCCCTGGTCGAGCAGTGCCTGGGCTGAGGCGATCTGATCGGCCGGTGGTTTAGGCATACTCATGATCGGCGGCGGCACGTACGTATCAGCCTCCCGGCCGCGACCCTGCGCAGCCAGATGACGCTCGGCCATCCCCCTGCCCCGGGCGATCACATAGATCAAAACGCTCAAGAACGGCACGATGATCAGGAAAATGATCCATATCGCCTTCCACCAACCGCTCAGATCTTGATCACGGAACAAATCGACCACAACCTGGAACAGCACGACCAGGTAGCAGCCGAAAACGAAGGCCCACACCAACAGCCAGAAGAAATCCCCGAAACTGTTCACAGCGCCCGCCCTTCGTCAGCCGCGCCAGAATCTTCGCCTTCTGTGCGGCGAACTCTTCCTCGGTCAGTACCCCGGAAGCTTTGAGCTCTCCAAGCTTCTGAAGCTGATCTAAGCATGTCGTCCTGGGTCGGTGCTGCCGGCGCGGCCGGCTCTGGCGGGGGTGCCTGCTCCTCCTCGGGCTGCCTGCTGCCTGGTCTCCTGAGCCGCCCATTTGTTGGCCTGCCGCCGTGATACGCGATTTGATACCGCAGTCGCGGTGCCAGCAACCACCGCAGTTCGCGCTACTCCACGAATGAGTCCCATTTGTTCGTCCTCTCCTTGTTCTCTACGTCGCCTGTACCTGGGCCTCTTCAGCCTCGAGTGCGTCGAGCGCTGCGATAACCTCGTCGGCCGGAATGCGGCCGCTGGCGATGAGCTGCGCACCGACCCGCCTCATGGCTGAGACGAAAGGAATGGCCCAGGTGTTCTCGTACATGAGCAGAGCCACGACTTTCCCGGGCTCGATGAGGTCCGCGGCCTGCCGAAGGTCCTCGTCATCTATCAGCCCGGACTCGACACCTTCGAAAACGGCAAGGTCGAGGGTCCCGTCGCCATCGAGATCAGCTATCGCGGCCGCGGTGAACGTACCGTCGACCTCACGGCTGACGGCCCTAAGGTCGAGGACTCGAATAATGCCGCGGTCGTGCAGGTCGAGAAGAGCGGCGAGACCCTCTCCTCTCATTCTGGCTTCTGGGAACTCCAGCGCCAGATAGTCGATGGGGCCATGGTCCCCCGCTGTCGCCTCCTGCGCGGTCATGTCCTGCTCCTTCATGTCCTGCTCTGTCATGCTCCACCTCTCACGCCAGCCGGCGCGCAGATCTGCAGCGCCTACGTGTAGTCGTCGCCAACTTTGACCCGATGCTCTCACTAACAGCCGCCGCGTGGAATCACCCTCCACGGGTGATCGACGCGATCACATCGAGCCCAACTCACCGCCGGATAGGCACCGCGGACCTCAACGAGACCCGCCTCCAACGGAACCGTCGAACTCCGAGATGAAGCAAGGCACATGCCCTAGAGTGAGTCGCGGCTGACGCGCCCCCAGCCTTTTTCGACTCAAGTGGAGGTTGGCGTAATGAACAGTTTCTGGGACTTCTTCTGGCTCCTCATTTGGACCTTTTTCTTCGTGATGTATCTGATGATCCTCTTCCATATCATCGGTGATCTGTTCCGAGACAAGGATCTGAGTGGTTGGTGGAAGGCACTCTGGATCATTTTCTTGATCATCTTCCCGTTCCTCGCCGCATTTATCTACTTGATCGCTCGCGGCAAAGGTATGGCCGAGCGACAGGCGGGAGAGATGAGGAAGGCGCAGGTCGCGACCGACCAATACATCAAGTCGGTTGCCAGTCAGGGCAGCAGCCCTGCAGACCAGATCGCGTCGGCGAAGAGCCTGCTTGACAGCGGCGCCATCACCCAGCAGGAGTTCGAGCAGCTGAAGGTGAAGGCCCTGGCGTCCTGAACGCTCGTCCCTGCTATCCGCCCCGGAAGACGAATAGGCGGCTACCCCAGCTGGGGTAGCCGTGGTGACCCTCACAGGGGGACGCCGATCGCCCCCTTGGATCTCTAGCGTGGACGGCAGCTCAGGAGATCGCAGGGAGGCCGCCCATGAGCACCGTCGAACGCAACCAGCCACCGCACCGCTCCGCACCGTCCCAGACCGCAGGGGCCCCTCGCCCGCCGGCTGGCCGGACCCGGCTGGGTGATCATGGCTTTGGCCTGCGTCTACATCGCCTCGTCTTTGCGTCGCGGTACCTAACCTTCGACCCCGAGGTCTACTTTCACCCAGCAGCGGGAGCCCTACCTCGAGCACGAGTTTGCCCTCGGCGTGCATGTGCTCAGCGGCATGCTGGCCTTATTGATCGGGCCCGTTCCAGTTCGTGGGCGGCTCCGGCGCCGGTTCGTCCGCGTGCACCGGTTCATGGGTGCGACCTATGTGGCCAGTGCCACCGCGCTTGGGGTGTCGGGTCTGATCCTCGCTCCGACGGCCTACACCGGCCTGGTGGCGTCCGCTGGCTTCACCGTCTTGGGCCTGGCCATGCTGTTTACGACCTGGACGGCGCTGCGGATGATCTTGGCCGGCCGGTACGGCGAGCACCGGCGCTGGATGATCCGCAGCTTCTCCCTGATCATGGCCGGAGTCATGTTGCGGGTGTGGGTCCCGATCTACGACGTGCTGGCCGCGGCCGGGATTGTCGATTTCTCGTTCGAGACGGCGTACGCCGGGATCGCCTGGCTGTGCTGGGTGCCGAACCTGCTTCTCGCAATCTGGTTCACCCGGCACCGGATCGAGGTTGCGGCTGCGGCGTGAGCCGCTGGTGAAGGCGCGTCGTTCATGCTGTCCTAGTGCCTGTGCCGGAACTCCTGCCCAGGCCCTCCAGGAAGAAGTGATCCGTGGGCTTCGATGGGCTAACCCGCCCGCTGGGCCGCTTGCGCCGTCTGCCGCCGACTGGTGGTCGATGGGGGGCTCGCCGTGATCTTCGTCGTCCTCGTGGCAGCCGAGGTTGCCCGGCAGCCCGTGCCCGGTGGCGGGACCGCGCTTCTTGCGCTTCTGACCCTGGTCATGGCGGCATGCCTGGTGCTGCGGCGCAAGTGGCCGTTGGCCACGCTCGTGATCGGGACGGCGGCGCTCGTGGTGGAGTCCTTCCTGCACGTCGCCACCGTGTTCACCCCGCTCGCCACGCTGGTTGGCGCCTACTCCGTCGGCCTGTACGCCACCCGGACCCGCGCTCGATGGGGACTGCTGATCATCGTGGCTGGGATCCTCGGCTTCTTCGTCGGCACACCGGGGCTGCGGCGCACCGACCCTGTTCAGCTCGCCTACGTCCTGCTCGTCTGGATCGGGGGCTGGGCGTTCGGCTACGCCAGGGCCCGTCGCGGAGAGGACCAAGAACGGGTCCGGCGGGCGCTCGAGCGGGAGGTGATCGCCGAGGAGCGCGTACGGATGTCCCGCGAACTGCACGACGTGGTGGGACACACCGTCAACCTGCTGGTCGTCCAGGCCGGGGCGGCGCGGATGACCCTGGAGCAGGACCCGGCCCAAGCACGTCAGCTGCTGAAGTCGATGGAGGACACCGGCCGGGAAACCCTGGCCGATCTGGACCGGATGCTCGCGACTTTGCGCGACGACACCCAGCATGCCGACGAGAGACCAGGACACGGCCAACAGGGCGCCCGGCCTGGCCCAATTCCCCGACCTCGTCGGACGGTTCCACGACTCCGGTGTCGACGCGCGGCTGATCGGTGGACCCAGGGCTGCGGTTGCCGCGCGATCTTGACCTCTCGGCGTACCGGATCGTCCAGGAGGCCCTCACCAACACCCTCAAGCACGCCGCCCCCTGTCGGCGACGGTGGCCGTCGAGCAAGTGGACGGGATCCGTGATCATCGAGGTCTCCGACACCGGACCCGGTGTACGCCAAGCCGACCCCCACGGTCGAGGTCTGGTCGGCATCGCAGAACGGGTCTCGATGTCCGGCGGCGTGCTCGAGCACGGCAACGGCCGAGCACGGTGGCTTCCGTCTGCGGGCGGTCCTTCCGCTGCCATGACCATCCGGGTGCTGCTCGCCGACGACGACGCGCTTGGTCCGCGCCGGGCTCGCAGTCGTCCTCGGCACCGCGGCAGACCTCAAAGTGGTGGCCGAAGCCGCGGACGGGATCGAGGCGGTCGATCTGTGTCTGCGGCACACACCGGATGTGGTGCTCATGGATGTCCGCATGCCCGGCATCGACGGAATCGAGGCGACTCGGCGGCTGGTGGCCGCCCGCCCGGACATCAAGATCTTGATCTTGACCACGTTCCACGACGACGAGTACGTCTACGGCGCCCTGCGGGCCGGCGCGAGCGGTTTCCTGCTCAAACGCGCATCACCCGAACGCCTGCTCGAAGCCGTGCGTACCGTGGCGGCCGGAGAAGCGCTGCTCGACCCTTTGGTCACCCGCGGCCTGATCCACCGGTTCCTGGCCACGGGCGGATCGACGGTGCCGGGACCCTCTGTCGAGACCCGCCGGCAACTGGACCGTCTCACCGAACGCGAGCGGCAGGTGCTACTTCTGGTGGCGAAGGGGCGATCGAACGCCGAGATCGCCGACCTGCTGGTGATCGCGGAGTCGACCGCGAAGACTCACGTCAAAAGAGTCCTGGCCAAGATCGACGTACACGACCGGGCCCAGGCGGTTGTCTTCGCCTACCGCAGCGGACTCATCACTGACGGCAGCATCGATCCGACCTGAGGTCGTTTAAGCGCTGCGTCACCCGGTTGACGTCATCGGAGCACGGTCAAAGCTTGACGTAGCACCTCGAGGCTTCGTTCCCAGGCACCGGCCTCCTGCTCGTTCATCCTCGGGAGAAGTGGCTTACCCGCACCCTCGGGACCGAGAACGCAGGGCAAGCTGGCGCAGAGCTGATCGGCGACGCGGACCGAAACCGGCACGATTCGGCCATGGTCTCGGATGATGTTGCGCACCAGAGCCGCGACCGCAAGTCCGATCGCGTCCCATGTTGAGCCCTTGAGTTCGCGGACTCGGTACGCAGCAGTTCGCACCGCGTCGGCAATCGTTGCCAGCCGCTCGGCGGACAAGTCGACGCCCGTCTGGCGAGCGAACTCGTCCAGTGTGAGGCCGGCGATTGTCGCCGAACTGAAGAGCAGCACCGCGGAATCGCCGTGCTCGCCCACCACCCACGCGTGCACCGAACCCGGATGCACATGGCAGACCGCGGAAAGCTCCCCGCGAAGCCGCCACGTGTCGAGTGATGTGCCAGAGCCGATCACATTGACGCCGCGTCCCGCCCAACGCCGCGTGAGGTATTCGGTGAGGACATCAAGCGGACTCGTCGCAACGAGACACACGCGAGGAAGTCCACCCACCTCGACATGCCCGGCGACCTCCTCACAAATAGCGAGATTCGCCCGTGCAAGGTCGAGGCGAGTCTGACCGGATGCGGTATGACCGCCGAACGCCATAACGAGGACATCTTCGGGCTCGAAGGCAGTCAAACCTCGCCCGCGAATCTCGCACGGCTCGAGCATGGGCAACGCGTGACTGAGATCGAGAGCCTCCCCCTGCGCGTAACTCTCGGTTCGGTCATAAATCGTCAAACGCGTGACTAGTCCGTCACGCACAATTGCGCGCGCACACGAGGCCCCAACGTGGCCTGCGCCGATAACCCCAACAGTCGTCATGACAGGAGAACCATCCTGACTCATCGTCGCTCGCATAGTACTGATCGATCGGCCCGGCTGTGAGATCGAGGCCTCGACACCAACCAAACCCTAAGCACACCTTCCCACCATGTCGTGTCTCCTCAGTTCCTTTGCGGTTGGCGTCGTTCAGGTGCGTGCCTGTCGTCGCAAGGCGACGCGCGGCGTCGACACGCAAGGCCGACGAGGGAGGGATACCGGGTCGTATGCCGACCGAGGAGAACGCCGCGACGTGCGTGCCTGGGCGGCGCGAACCGTAAAGAGACTTAGGAGACACGACACTAAGGTTGTGACCGAGAAAGATTGGGTCACTAGAGGCGCAGACAAGCCAGACGAACCTGCGCCTTGGTCGTGGAGGACACGATGAACCGAGTCGAGCCGGCCGTCTCGGAGCGAACAGAACTCGGCCGCGACTGCTACCAACGGCGCCGGTGGGGCGACGCCTTCGACGCCTTGTCCCGAGCCGACCAGATCGAGCCTCTCGCGGCCGCCGACCTATGGCTGCTGGCCTGGTCTGCCCACCTCACCGGACGGGACGAAGAGTTCGCCCGAATCATGGGCCGGGCCTACCGCGCCAACTTGGACGACGGTGAGTCTCTGCGCGCCGCCCGCTGCGCCGGGTGGCTTGGCGCGGTGCTGGGACTTGCTGGTGAATCCGGGCCGGGAGCCGGTTGGGTGAGCCGCGCCCAGCGGCTCATCGAACGCGAGGGTATCGACTGTCCCGAGCGCGGCTTCCTGACCCTTCACACCGCCTTCGATCACGCCGAGGCAGGCGAGTACGACGAAATGCTGACCGCCGCCAGCCAGGCCTTCGAGGTCGCCGAAAGATTCGGCGACGCCGACCTCGCAGCTATGGCCCTTGTTCTCCAGGGACGAGCGCGACTTGCCCGCGGAGAGACCAGGGCCGGCCTGTCCCTGCTCGATGAGGCCATGATCTCGGTGACCACTGATCAGCTTCTGCCTGCCCTGACCGGACTCGCCTATTGCAACGTGATCGAGGGTTGCCAGCAGGTGTACGACCTGCGCCGTTCCCAGGAGTGGACCGCGGCCCTTACACGGTGGTGCGACGGTCAACCAGATCTTGTTCCGTACGCCGGCCAATGCTTGGTGCACAGGTCGGAGATCTTGCAGCTCCACGGCGACTGGACTCGAGCCCTGGATGAGGCGATCCGCGCATGCGATCGTCTCGCGGGACGGCCGGCGGCCGCCAATGCCTATTACCAACTGGCGGAGATGCATCGCTTGCGGGGGGAGTTTGCCCAGGCAGCCCAGGCCTTCGGCCAGGCAGGCGAGTTCGGGAGGGAGCCGCAGCCCGGACTGGCGCTGCTGCGGCTCGCCGAGGGTCGGGTCAGTGTCGCTGCAGCCACGATTGCGCGGGTACTCGACGAGGCATCGGATCGATTCAGCCGGTGCCGGGTGCTGCCCGCGTACGCCGAGATCATGTTGGCTGTCCACGACGTCAGCGCGGCCCGGAACGCAGCTGATGAGTTGTTCGAGATCGCCGAGACGCTCGGGGCGACCTTTCTCCGAGCGGCCGCCGCCCATGCTCAGGGCGCTGTATCGCTTGCACATGGTGACCCGGTAGGTTCCCTGAGCCCGCTGCGTCAGGCACTGTCGATCTGGAGGCAGCTGGACGCTCCTTATGAGGCAGCTCGGGTCCGCGTCCTTGTCGGACTGGCCTGCCGGGCCGTCGGCGATTCCGACAGTGCCGAGATGGAGCTCGACGCCGCTTGCCACGCTCTCCAGCACCTCGGCGCAGTGCCAGATGTCGACCGGGTACGCGGCCTGATCCGCTCTAGCCAACCGATCTCGGTGAAAATGCTTACTGCTCGGGAGCTAGAGGTGCTCAGCCTGGTGGCCACGGGACGTACCAACCGGGAGATCTCCTCCACCTTGGTGATCAGTGAACACACTGTCGCCCGACACCTGCAGAACATCTTCAGCAAGCTGCATGTTTCCTCACGCACTGCGGCCGCGACTTTCGCTCTGGAACACAGCCTCCTCTAGTTCGCAGGGCACTAACCTTCCGGCATGGTCAGATCTGACCATGCCCGCAGGATCAAGATGAGTGAGTTGACCGATGCCCTCGCCCAGGCTGGCAGCCTAGTTTCAGTTTCATGATCGAGCAGGTCGAGACCATCATCGTCGGCGGGGGCCAGGCTGGCTTGGCCGTCGGCTACCACCTCACCCAAATGGGCCGATCGTTCTTGATCTTGGACGCGAACTGGCGGACCGGCGATTCTTGGCGGAAGCGATGGAACTCGCTGCGACTGTTCACGCCCGCGTACCTCAACGCCCTGCCTGGTCTGGCGTTCCCGGGACCGCAAGATCGCTGCTCGACGAAGGACGAGATGGCCGACTATCTGGAGGCGTACGCCGCCCGATTTGATCTTCCGGTGCGGCGCGGGATCCGGGTCGACGCAATCACCAGAAACGCCGACCGTCTCGTGATCACCGCAAATGATCATCGGTTCGAGGCGGGCAATGTGGTGTTGGCCACCGGCGGCTATCGGGCGGCCCATGTGCCGGACTTCGCCGACGAGCTCGACGCCGGCATCATGCAGCTCCACTCGAGCGAATACCGGACGCCGTCTCAGCTGCGCGATGGTGACGTCCTCGTGGTGGGCGCCGCAAACTCGGGAGCGGAGATCGCGCTCGAGGCCTCCACTTCGCATCGAACGTGGCTCTCGGGTCGGCATCCTGGCAGCGAGCCAACGCGCCCAGGGAGCAGGGCCGACCGGATCTTCACCCCGCCCTTCTGGTTCTTTCTCTCCCGAGTCGCCAGCGTGACCAACCCGATCGGGCGGCGGATGCGACCAAGATGCTGAAGACGACCTCCCCGCTGGGCCGGGTCAAGCCCAAGGATCTGGACGCCGCCGGGGTGGGACGCCTACCGAGGACGATCGCTGTCCGCGATGGTAGGCCCGTCATGAATGACGGACAGGTCGTTGACGTGGCGAACCTCGTGTGGGCCACCGGTTATCGTCCAGCGTTCGACTGGGTTCACATCGACGTCTTTGATCAAGAGGGCCAACCCATCCACCACCGCGGGATAGCTGCCGAGCCTGGGCTCTACTTCATCGGATTGTTCTTCCTCAGCTCGCTCGCTTCATCGCTGGTCGGCGGCGTCGGGCGGGATGCTGAACATATCGCTCGGCACATCAATGCACGCACCCGTCATCGGCACTCATCCGGGGCTTGGACCACTGTGCCAAGCTGATCGTTGGACCCTGCGTCGCGCCAGGGGGACGACCCGCCTTGAACCCCGGTCGCTTCGCGGGGCAGAAATAGGCCCAACGGCCGTCGGTCTGCTACCTCAGTGACGGCCACCAATACGACGGCGCGCTGTGCGACGTCCGGACACCCCGGAGGCAGCGATGTTCGAAGAAGGTCAGCTGTATGCACCGGTGACGCGCTCAGGCGATGACGTCACCGTCCACTTGGGTGAAGACCATCCAGGTGCTGTCGACCCGGAGTACCGGGCCCGACGCAACGCTCTTGCCGCGCTGGCTATGGATTGGCAGCCCGGCACTCCCCCACCAATCGCGACGTACACCGACGCCGAGCAGGAGGTCTGGCGCATTGTCTGCGCCGAGCTGCATAACCTCCACCAGGGCCTCGCGTGTGCCGCTTACCTGGAGGGCAAAGAGCGACTGCGACTTCCCGAGGACAAGATCCCCCAGCTTGTCGAGGTGAACGAGCTCCTCAAGCCGCTCACCGGCTTCCAGTACGTGCCCGCGGCTGGTCTGGTGCCACTGCTTGAGTTCTACGGAACCTTGGCCGACGGCATCTTCCACTCCACGCAGTACATTCGCCACCACTCCGTACCGCTCTACACACCAGAGCCCGATGTCATCCACGAGGTCGTCGGACATGGCAATTGCCTGGCGCATGATCGTTTCGCCGCCCTCTACCGGGTGGCGGGGCAGGCGGCTCGGCGGGTGCAGACCACCGAGGCATTGGAGTTTGTCTCGAAGGTCTTCTGGTTCTCCCTGGAGTTCGGTGTCGTACGTGAGCGCGGCCAGGTCCGCACCTACGGCGCTGGTCTGCTTTCCTCATACGGGGAGATCCAGCAGATCGAACGAGCGGAGCTCCGGCCGCTGGATGTCGGACGGATGGGTGTACAGACCTACGACATCACGCATTATCAGCCGCTGCTGTTCTGCGCTGAAGGGTTCACCGAGATTGAGGATGTTGTGGGACGTTCTTCGCAGAAGTGGATGACGAGATAGTGGAGCGGCTGATGCACGACGCCTCAGCACCAGCCTGACCGGGCGTTCGTCAGCTGGATGGCCCGTCCGGCTCGCGGTCGTAGAACACGAGCCACGCAACGTGCACGCCGTACATAAGGAGCGCGAAGCCGATAATCGCGGCGAGGGTCGTCGCAAGCGCCGGCGCGAGCTCCCGTGAACTGACCAGCAATGCAACGACGATCAGGGATAGCCCAGCTACAACGGCTCGGTCGGACCGTCGCTTGCGGCGGCGGTTCTCCGCAGCGCCATGCATACGCCGACGGTACGCGCTGTCCGAGCCTGGTCGTGATCAGATCACTCGACCGCTCCCCCATAGAGCACGATCTGCAACGACTAATACAATCGCGCAGGCACACCAGCCTCGAGTGAGAAGGGGAAGTCATGACAGATGTCACCATCTTCGGGAAGGGCAACATGGGCACCGCGATCGCCGACGTGTTAACCGCGGGCGGGGCCACGGTCGACCACATTCAAAGCTCCGACCCGCCTGGTCCAGTGAACGGCGACATCGTCGTGCTGGCCGTCCCGCATCCGGCCCTGAAGGACATTCTCGAAAACTACGCAGACAAGTTGGCCGGCAAGATCGTCATCGACGTTACCAATCCTGTGGACTTCGAGACCTTCGACTCGCTGGTCGTGCCTGCCCACAGCTCGATGGCAGCGGAACTTGCCGATGAGCTGCCTTCTTCTCGGGTGCTCAAGGCGTTCAACACGAACTTTGCGGCCACACTCAGCGCGAGAAACGTCGGCCCGAACACGACCCTTGTTCTCGTCGCCGGCGACGATGCCGACGCGAAGGCGACCTTCATTTCGGCCGTTCAGGCTGGCGGTTTGGACGCCATCGACGCCGGCGCATTAAGCCGAGCCCGTGAACTTGAGGCGATGGGCTTCCTCCAGATCAAGCTCGCGGCTGGCGAGCATATCGACCCGACCGGCGGCTTCGGCGTCGTACGCTGACGCCCCCCGAGTTGTCAGCGATTCGAGCCTCGTCGGCGAGCTCCGAAGTAAACGCCGGCGGCGGCCAAACCGAGCAGCAACGGGATGGAGATCACAATCGGTAGGGCACCTTGGGCGGTTAATGTCGACCGGGTTGCCACAGTGATGTTGACGAGCGGACTGATCAGCAGTTCCTCATTGCCCGCTACCTCGCTACCGAACGGCACAACGACAACGTACGCAGCGAAGTGGCCCGCATTAACTGCCTGCAACTCCCATGAGAGTTTCTGGCTTTCGCCCGGCTCCAGGGACAGTTGCTGGCTGCGAGTCGGCGACCAATCCTCCGGATCGACATAAACGCTGCCCTCGATGCTCGCGACGTTCAGGTGTGCCAGGATTTCGCCGGTGGGCGCAGCGCCGGTGTTGGTGAGCTCAGTCGTGATCATGAAGCGGCCACCAAGCACCGTTTCGACGCCAGCCGGCTCAGCCGTCACCTGCACGCTCAGCGGTGCCGCCGCACCAGCAGGGGCCGTAAGCCAGGTGAGTAAACCAACCAGAACGCCAAACAACACCTTCCTCATCCCGCTGTCACCCCTCGCGTCAGCCGTAGCAGCCGAGGGCCGGCCAGCAGGAGTGCGCCGCCCGCGATGATCGCGGTGAGCAGCGGTGTGATCAGGTAGGACAGGTCCTGGGTCCAGCGGTGGCCCTCGACGAGCAGCGAGGAGCTATACGTGAGCCCTGAGGCCACCGGATTGGCTCGCAGCAGCCCCTCAAAGAACCAGCCCTGCGGCAATCCGCTGGGCAGCTGCGTTGGCGCGAACAAGATCAGCAACAGGAAGATGCTGGCGGCAACGCTGGTCTTGTTCGAGTTGCACGCTGCACTGATCAACAAGCCGATCGAACCGAGGCCGACGGCAAGTAAGGTCCCGACGCAGAAGCCGAGCGCCAGCGCCGGGCCCAGAATCCCCACATCACGACCCAGGACCCACACGTACGGGATGCTGATCAGGAATGTGGCGAACCACAGCGTCAGGGCGGCGATGAGTTTGCTGATGATGATCGATCGTCGAGAAACCGGCGTGACCAGCAGCGTCTCAAGCGTTCCGCGCTCGCGCTCGCCGCTGATTCCATCAGCGCTCACGACCAGTGTGGCCAGAACGCCGACAGCGACGGCGAACTGCAGGACGAGGTTGACTGACTCGCGTTGCTCAAGAAAGTTCAGAGCTAGGTTCGTCGATGTCAAGTACGCTACGCCGCTCAACAGAACGCTAAACAAGAAGAGCAGAATCAGCCCGCGTCCGCTGGACCACAAGTCGCGGCACTCTTGCTCGGCGACGACAAGCCATCCGGGTTGGCCTTCGCTGACACGCACATCCTGCCGCGTGCCAACGGCAGGGGCGGCTTGCAGCGTCATGCAACCACCTCGCTGGTCATCTTGAGGAAAGCATCGGACAAGCGCGCACCTTCCAGCTCGAATCGAAGGACTGGAATCCCGGCTGCGACGACTGCTGTCAGGCCGGCGTTAATTGCCTCCGCTGGCGAAGCACCTGAGCCAGTGCCCGGCGTCTCAACTGCAATCCTGAGCAGATCCGGCTGTCCTTCGACCTGGTCGACGGTGAGGTCAGGAAGGTTGCTGAGCGCCTGCCGAGCGCGAGCGACGAGATCGAGCGGCACCCGGAGTTGGGCTGAGTGCTCGATCAAGGCAGTACCGATCACCTCCCCGACGCTGCCGGCGCCGACAACCCGGCCGTGGTTGAGAATCACGACCTTGGAGCACACCTGTTCCACCTCTGGAAGAAGGTGTGTGCTAAGCACAACCGTTGCGTCTCCGGCGTTGGCGACGGTGCGAATGATGTCGAGAACCTGAGCTTGACCGGCCGGGTCCAGTCCTAGGGTCGGCTCGTCAAGAAAGACCACCAACGGGTCGTTGACGAGTGCCCGAGCGATCCCGAGCCGCTGCCGCATACCCCTGCTATAAGTGGAAATTCGTGACCGGCCGCGTTTCTCCAGCCCAACGGCAGCCAGCAGCTCAGCGCTCAGGCTACGTGCCTGACTGCGGCTCTTGCCATAAAGACGCGCATAAAAGCGCAGGTATTCGTCGCCGGTCTGATGAATTGGGTAGCCGCTGCTCTCAGGAAGCACGCCGATACACCGCCGGATCTCAGTCGCCGACTTTGACGGATGTCCGGCGATCGAGTATCCGCCGCTGCTGGGCTCCAGCACGGTGGTCAGCAGCCGAATCGTCGTCGTCTTGCCGGCTCCATTGGGGCCGAGGAGTCCCATGATTTCGCCCCGGGATGCCGCAAAGCTAACACCTTCAACGGCGGTGTATCCGCCGTAGCGTTTGGTTAGTTCGACCGCTTCCACGGTGATGCTGGTCATCGGCCTGCCTGATTCCTCAGACCCCCGAAAGAGACTTGGTTCACCCATCCATTCCACTGGCGCGTCAATGAAAGGGCGATGAGAACTTCTATTTTACGTTCCCTCGACTAATCAGAATCGCAGAGGCCATTTCGTGGCGTATGCATAAATGTGTGTCCTTAGCCCAGATCCGGCTTCTTTTGATGAGTACGGTCCCGACGGCGTTGAGGTTCGATTGTGGAAGACACTTTCCCGCACCGTCGCCTCAGAGCTTTTGGGGTTCCGTATGCACCTCGAATTCCTCAGGTGTCCGGCCAGGGAGGAACCAGCTGCCGACGACCCGAGCGCTGACCTGGTCCGCATCGTCGGGAACGACCAGCGGCACCGAGATCGCGCCCACCACTCCGGGCGGGACAATCGCGCGCTGCCGTACGCCACCAAGGCCCTCGGTGTCAGGAGTCATGAATCCGGTGGACAGTTCAGGCAACGGTGTCGATGAAGCCGGCGTCCCGCCGGAGCTGAAGTGGATCGCGCATTGAGCGAGATCGAGTTCGAACTCGGCTGGCTGCGAGCCGCCTCCGAGCATGCCAATCGCAAGCGTCGTCGGGAGGGGTGGGACCGCCCCGACTGGGCGGGCGAAGAACTGGGCAACTGCGACTGGCGAGGCGAGGAGCCGCTGCGCGATCCGATCGGCCGCGCCTGCCACAGCGGTCAGCCGCGGGTCCTGAATCGCGGCATCCAGCTCGACGTCAGATCCGGCTGCACTCAGCTCTCGAAAGTCGGCTTCATCGATGGCGCCCTCATAAGTACCGACCGTGTCGCTGAGCGACCGCGGTCGCAGCACCTCCAGCCGCGCGTGGCCGTCAGCGTCCACGATCAGCCGCTCATCGATGGAGTTGGGCGACGGAGTACGCCACCGTATGGTGACTACGGTTGCCACTGGCTCCCCCGTCCACGTTTAGGCGCCCTTCCAGATGAGCCCTCTCAACGGTATCGACGCCGGCCTCCTCTCGCCGGATTTCTCCTAAAGCGGCGTCGAGGTTGTCGGAGTAGCCGAAATGGTGGAACCCTCATTCCACGGGGAGTCGACCGATTCGTGGGCTTCACGAGACGCTGCACAGGTCGACAAGCGCATTACAGACCGCATCGAGAAGGGCAGGCGTCATGGAAGAACCCCGCAAGTTGTACCGCAGTCGAACCCAGCGCATGGTGGCCGGCGTCTGTGGCGGCCTGGCTGAGTACTTCAACATCGACACCACGGTGATCCGAGTGCTCTTCCTCGTACTGACTCTGTTCGGCGGATCTGGGCTGGTGATCTATGTGGTGATGTGGATTCTCGTCCCGGACGCCAGCAAGGCTCCGCCAACGACTTCTGCCCCGCCGCCGGTTTGAGCCGCCCGGTTCTGATCTGCAGTTGCGCTTCCAAGCACGCATACGCTCCGCTATGTGGTGATCGGAACACTCCCAAGGCCCCGCGCCGCCATCGCGAAAGCCGTGCGGGACCGGGTTGCTGGTGACTTCGAGGCACAGCATGCCGAGATCTGGCGCACCGGCGAACGATGGTTCAGCGAGCAGGATGCGATCTGGCGTGTCCACGCCGATGCGTCGATGTTCATCGGAGGGATTCGTGCACTGCTCCTGCAGGCGCTGCACCCGATAGCGCTGCAAGCGGTCGTTGACCATGCTGGTTTCCGCCGGGACTTCTGGGGACGATTCCAGCGCACCAGCCGATACATCGCGCTCACCACCTACGGCACAGTGCCTGATGCTGAGCGATCAATCGCTGCCGTACGAGCGATCCATCGCCGAGTGCATGGGATCACCGCGGACGGCAGGCCATATTCCGCTGACGACCCGCACCTGCTCATGTGGGTCCACGTCGCCGAGGTCGACAGCTTCCTGAAGGCATTTCAGGGCTTCGGTTCCGAGAGGCTCACGGCAGCCGAAGCAGACGAATACGTGCGCCAAGCTGGTTTTGTTGCCGCCCAGTTGGGCGTTGTCGAGCCACCGACGACCGTCCCTGAGCTGAATGCGATCCTGGAAAGCTACCGGCCGGAGCTCAGCGGTTCGGGACCCGCCCGAGAGGCGAGCAATCTGCTCCTTGTGAATCCACCTTTCACCGGCCTGACGCGCGCCGGCTATTACCCGCTGGCCGCCAGCGCCGCCTCGCTCCTGCCGACCTGGGCTCGGACGGCTCTGCTCCTGCCAGCATTTCCGATCACCGAACGCGCACTGATCAGACCACTGGGCCGCTCGGCCATGTACGCGCTGCGTTGGGCCCTGACCGACGAGTTGTCAGAATCCACTTGAGCCCGGTCGGCCTGCATTCTGACATGTCGGCAAGAGGAACTGAGCTCAGCTCACGACATCAGTCCGTGCTCGTGGGCGTACGCGGCGGCGGCCGTACGCGACGGCACGTCCAGCTTGGTGAAGATGTTGCTGAGATGGCGCTCGACCGTTTTGTGGCTCAGTACCAGCACCCGGGCGATATCGGGATTGCTGCGTCCCTCCGCCACCAGTCTCAACACCTCGAGTTCGCGTTCGGTGAGTCCGGCAGGGCGAACTCGTCCCTGCAGCTTGTCGATTCCTTGGACTCCCGGCGCTACGTCCAGTGCGGCAAAAGCATTCCGCGCAATGGCAAGCTCCGCGGTTGCGGAATCTTCGTCACCCAGTTCGCGCATGGCACGCGCCACGAGGACGCGCGCCCGTGCGGCCTCATACGGCGAACCGAGCGCGTTCCAGAGGCGCCGCGACTCCCGCGCCTTGTGGAGAGCTGCTTCGGGTTCGCCGGACAGCAGGTCGACCTGAGACGCCGCGTACGTTGCCATCGCCTGGAGCGCGGCGTTGCCGAACGCCGACGCGATTCCGGAGAATTCGTCTGAATAATGGCGGGCCTGGTCAACCTCTCCCGCCGAAACCAGAATTTCAACGGCAGCTGGAAGTAACCATGATCGCTGAACCGGCCCGCCCGCGTCAGCGAGAAGTCGGTTGATGGCCGCGGTCGCGGCCGTTATCCGACCGCGAGCGAGCCATGACAAGGCCAGACCCGGCTGAGGCTCGTGGCCGAGCTCGGCTGCCTTCCGGTAGGCCGCCTCTGCCTCATCGAACTTGCCGCGGATGCGCAGCACATCACCCTGCTCAGCCAGCGCGAGCCCGGCAGGGGCAGGCGTACCTTCCTTCTCGTATCGGCGCTGCGCGAGCGCAAATTCAGCAAGCGCCTCGTCATATGCTCCGCGCAGCCGCATGATCTGGCCTCGATGCAGCGAGCACTGACCGGTGTACGGAACCAGCCCCGGCTGCGCATCGCACCATTTGGTCAAGGCACTGGTCCAAGCGGCCGCGCGTGAGAAGTCGGACAGCTCCTGGCACGCCTCGATCATCGAGCAGTAGACCATTCCGGCAACGATGGGCGAGATCTCTGCAGCCGAGACTCCGACCATCGCCTCATCCAGCAAGGCAAGTCCTTCGGGCACTCGACCGGAATAGATCATGATCCTGCCCTGCATCACAAGCCCCATGGCGATCAGATCGTGTTCAGTGAAGCGGCGACCCGTCTGCACTACACGAGCAGCTGTCTCGCTGGCCCTGGCAAAATCCCCGCGGTCGAGATGTTGAAAGAACTCGTGGGTAAGGAGGTATCCACGTTCGACCACATCTTGGGTCTCGTTCTCGAGCAGCCGTTGCGCTCGGGCGATCCAGCCGCCAGCGACCGCCGGCTCCCCTCGGAGGTTCAGCACCAGGCCCAGCCAGAAGGCGAAGCGCACGGCTCCGAGCGAATCCCCGTTCCGGATCTTGTCTTGATATCCGGCTTGTAGGGCTCGGATGGCTTCGTCGACATTGCCCACCAGATAGGCAGATGTCGCCAAAGCCATTGAGTCCTCCGGACCAAGGTCGCCAACCCCCCGCAGCCGGTCAAACGCGAGGACCCAGTCCCGACGCTCGTACGCCTCGCGAGCCTCTAACAACTCGTCGACGGTCTTGTCCTGTCCGACGCTCATCGCGCAGCCTCCAGCTCAGAGGTTACGCGCTATGACGTGGTCCGCCTCCGGCGCCTGCAGGAGCTTTCGGTGAAGCGCCCACGTGGTCCGCCTCCGGCGCCTGCAGGAGCTTTCGGTGAAGCGCCATGCACATACTCAGGCTGCGAGCGCCAATGACTCTCCGACTCGGGCTTTGATCTGCTCTGCGACATAGGCGGCATCTCTGCCAACACCTGACAGCACCGTCGAACTGAACGCGTACTGGAACGCCAGCCCACTGAAGAACAGCCCCGGAGCCTCGGGCACTACACCGCGCAGCTCCCGTGGCCAACTGCCGGCCCCGAAAATCGGCAGATCGATCCAGTCGAACACCTGCCGGAAGCCGGTACACCAGACCACGTTCGCAACGTCCAGCGACCGACCACCCGCCAGCATCGGAAGCCCGGCTTGGACGCCGGTCACCCGGTCGAACACCCGCTCCACACCACGATCATGCAAATCGGAACGCTTGACTCGGATATTCGGTCCGCCATGGAACCGGACCTCATTGAGGGCTTTGCGGCCCATGGGTGTCCGCCGGGTGAGCACATGGCTTGCGAGAAAGGCGATGACCGGAAAGACCAGCCGCATCGTCCACTGGCCCGGCCGCACTGGCACCTGACCGGGGTCGCGACCTGCCAGCACGGTTGGGTGAGTGGCTGCAACCTCGTACGCGATATCGGTCCCCGAGTGTGCCGCACCGACGACGAGCACCCGACCGGGTTTCAGCTGCGCCGGCCTGCGGTATTCGCTGGAGTGCAGTTGCCGGATCGACGGGTCGAGATCCAATGCAAAGTCGGGAAGATGCGGAGTGCGACCGAACGTCCCAGTCGCAACGACCACGTTGTCGGCAGTGATGCGGTCAGCTCCGAGCTGGAGCAGGTACCTCCCATCGACCGCTTTCAGCCGGTCGACTCGGGCGAGGGTACGCACCGGGAGTTCGAATCGTTTCGCGTACGCCGCCAGGTAGTCGGCGACCTCGTCCTTGGTTGGATAGGACCAGCGCGGACCGGGGAATGCCATGCCCGGCAGGCCGTCGTACCCCGCCGGGGAGTAGAGGCGTAGGGAGTCCCACTGGGCGCGCCAGTTGTCGCCGACATGTTCGTTGCCGTCGAGGATCAGGCAGGAGCGTCCTCGGCGCTGCAGCTCGTACGCGGTCGCCAGGCCGGCTTGGCCGGCTCCGATGATCGCTGTTTCGATGTGTTCGATGGTCATGAAAACCTCCGGTGGAAGATGGGACGCCGTCTGACCGAGGCGCGCGACTGGCGTAGCGCAGATGCCAGATGAGCATCAGTCCCGATGTGACGACATAGAACGCGTGTAGAGCCCAGATCGGGCCGGGGGGCAGGTTCAGGACGTAGATGCTGTGCACGGCATTGCCGACGTTTGCGAGCACGATGTTTCCGCGACTGTAGGAGCTGAGCTCCTTGGTGCGCGCCGCCTTGATCAACATGGGCATCGTGCTCAATGCGAACAGCACGGTCGAGACCGATCCCGCCAGAACCGCCACACTTGCCATGTCGGCGACGCTACGGAGGACCAGCCGCGACGCGCGTCGGGTCAGCTACCCATCTTGTAGAAACGCGTGATGGGTGAATTCCCGTACCTTCAGCTGCGAGGCTGGCCAGGCCGGTGCAGCGCGAAACTCGCTAGGAAGCCATCCTTACGCGGCTGGAGCCCAGCGAACCGGACTCGGGCGACGCAAGTCAGTCGGGTCTTCTGTGGGATGACCTGGACGTCGCCGAGTTTGTGGAGCATTGCAACGTACTTTCGAGCAAGATCGAGTACTGCCGGCTCTGACCTGGGAAACAAGCTTTCGAGGGTGAAGGTGCCACACGAGTGCCATAGATTTCCTGGTCACCAGCCGTGCTCCGCATCGCGGGCAGATGCTGATGCCGGGCGGTCCCTCGTCCGCTTCGGCGTATCCGATGAGCGCCTCCTGCCAAGAGCTCCGCAGGCCTCGCCGGTACGAAGGCAAGTTTCCCTGGGCGTCAGTCTCTGTGTAAGGCTTGGCAGGGTGATCGAACCTCAGCGGGTACGCAGGGTGGTCTCGACTGTGCTTCCGACGGCACACGGCACCTTCCAGGTTCACGGGTACACGGTCGAGCCGGGCCGAGAACACGTCGCCCTGGTGCTTGGTGATCTCGACCACGCCGGGAGCAATGGCCATGTGCCATTGGTTCGGGTCCACTCCGAGTGCCTCACCGGCGACGCCTTCGGATCCTGGCGCTGTGATTGCGGTGAGCAGCTCGAGGCCGCGATGCGGGAGATCGGCAGCGAGGGCCTCGGCGTGATCATCTATCTGCGCGGCCACGAGGGCCGCGGCATCGGGCTCCACGCCAAGCTGCACGCGTACGCGCTGCAGGATGCGGGCCTGGACACGGTTGATGCAAACCTGCGCCTGGGTTTGCCGGTCGACGCCCGTGATTACACCGTGGCCGCGGCCATACTCCGTGATCTTGGATTACGGCGGATTCGGCTCCTTTCGGGGAACCCGAAGAAGAGCTCTCGGCTTACTGATCTTGGCATTGAGGTGACTGCAAGGCTTCCGCTGCAGGTCACCCAGCGTGCCGAGAATGCCCACTACCTGGCGACCAAGCGCATCCGGATGGGTCATGACAGCGCACGCAGCCTGCCCGACGTATGGAGCGAACTGTTGCAAGGCCGAGTGCCTAACCGAGCCGCCGCGGGAACTGAAGCGCTGCTGCTCGATCGGTACGGGTCACTGGTCGCTGCCGGACCGACAATCAGCATCGCCCAGCTGGCTCAAAGCGTCGACGGCTTCATCGCCTCGAGGACTGGCGACGCAAACTTCGTATCTGGCGCCGAAGACCGAGAGCACCTGCACCGGCTGCGGGCACTGATGGATGCCGTAGTCGTCGGCGCCCAGACGGTTACTGCCGATGATCCCCAGCTGACGACACGCACGGTGCAGGGACCGTCGCCGGTCCGCGTGATCATCGATCCCAGAGGCCGGGTTCCCCGCGATGCCCGGGTGCTGATTGACGGCGACGCCAAAACCCTGTGGTGCTTGGCCGCCGGGGTCGGCACGCCGACGGAGCTGGCGGACCATGTCGAAGTTGTCACTCTCCCGATTGAGGCAGGGCAGTTTCAGCCGGCAACCGTGCTGAGTATGCTGCGGACGCGCGGTCTGGGCCGGGTTCTCGTCGAGGGCGGTGGCCGGACAGTCTCAGGCTTCCTGGCCGCCGGGGTACTCGATCGGCTCTATCTGACGACGGCTCCGATCTTAGTTGGCGACGGGATCCCCGGCGTACGGTTCGCCGGCGCTGATCTGATCGCGGATGCCCTCACCGCTTCCGTACGGCGGTTCAGCCTGGGCCGTGATCATTGCACTGTTTTCGATTTCGCGGCGGTTCGGCAATCCCGGCCATCCGCCGGGCAGGGCCAAGATGTCGCGATGCCCAACCTCCATCCGGAGGACCCCGAGCTCGAGCTGGGCGCGTCGTAGCTCGAACCAGGCCTCCGCCACAGGAGCCAGACTGGGGTCCTGGGCCACCGCAGCATCGAGCCGCTCCCGAAGCAGCTGCTCCACAAACGCCGCGTCACTGGATGCCGTCAACCGCCACGGGGTTTCCAGAATGCGTACCGTGAAGCCACCTATGCGCAGGTTGTCAACGGCCAGTGTGATGGCGTCTGGACCAGCCCGGCCGGCGCGCCGTTGATGATCATTGAACGCATCCAGCAAACGTTGATCATGCGGGTCCGTCGGACTAATGCGCTGGGTACCGGTGACGCTGAGGCTGAATAGAGCTGGCACCTGGTTGTCGATCAAGGCTCGGCATACAGCGGCGAGGTGACCGGTCGTCAGAACATCCAGCAGGGCCGAGCAGGCGACTAGGCGATGATCGCTGGAGCCGTCGGCGAGCAGTCGCTCAAGTGCCTCAACGCTGCCGTCGATGATCATCGTGTCCTGAGGGAACGGCATTGATCGACTAATGGTCGGGTCATGATCAAGATGGATCCAGCGCTGCTGAAACGGAAGGCGAGGCGCCAGCCACCGCTGGTTGGCGCCGGTTCCGGCACCGAGATCGATGATCTCCAGGACGCGACCTCGGGGACCACGGGTCAGATAATTGATCAACTCGGGGAGGAGGGTGCTGACCGTGGTGGCGCGCGCCGCGGTGTCCGCGGCGGCGCGGGCGGCAAGCCAGCTCGGGTCAACGGTGACTCCGGCGGGCGATTCAGATAGGCCACCACCGCCTCTGCCGTCTGCTGCCACCGGGGCAGCGTATCTCGCCGAGCGAGCGCCGCCTGCCGCCATGAGCGACGCAGCGCCGGTTCGGTGAGCCAGCTGCGCAGTACCGCCGCCAGGCCCTCCGGGTCGGCAGCCGCGACGGCCGCGCCGGGTGTCTCGGCGCTGTCCGTGGTAGCTCCCTCCTGCAATGCCTCGACTGCACCGGTGCCGACGGACACGACTGCGGGGATCCCACGAGCCAGCGCCTCGGTGACGACCAGCCCGTACGTCTCAACGCGAGACGGCAGCACCAATAGGTCGGCGACGTCCCACTTCTGATCCAGCGCTTCGCCGACCAGTACCCCGCGCACCATGATCCGCTCTGCCAACCCGGCCGCAGCGATCTCGATCCGCACTTGCGCCGCGTAATCCGGATCAGCGCGGTCCGAGCCGATCAGGTCTGCTGTCCATGGAAGGTCAGCGAGCTGCGCCAGCGCGCGAATTAGCGTGAGCTGATCTTTGGTCGGTGTCAGCGAGGCCAGGCTGACCAAGCGGGGAGGTCCGGAATCCTGACTGCCGCGTGCCGCGGCCGCGGGCGTGACTCCCGGCACCGCCACCCCCACATCGCCCCGACCGTACCGACCCCTCAGTTCGGTCGCGGCCCAGCGGCTTGAGCACAGCACTCCGGATGCGGCATGCACCGCTCGTGACTCCAGCAGGGCGTAGCGCTGGCGTCGTGCCGGCCCGATGCCGAACTCGTCGCTCAGCGGCAGATGCACCACGATGGTGACCGAGTGGCCGGGCTCGACCGCCGCAACTACGACGTCTGGTGAGCCGCAGGCCACGATTCCGTCAACCAAACAGGCCGGGGTTGACCGCAAGGCTCGCGCGAGCGCGAGATGGGTGGACGCGTCTCCGTCCGGCCAGGGCCCCGCGAGCTTCTGCAGCCGAACGTCGATGCCGAGCGTACGCAATTCGGCGATGAGCGCCCGGTTGTACACATTGCCGCCGGTTGGATCCTCCCGATCCCAGGTGACGAAGCCCAGGAGCGTACTGCCAGCCGTCGGCATCTCAATCGAAAGTCTTCGAATACCCCGCCCAAGCGTCGGGATGCTCCCGCAACGTCACATCCAACTTGCTGAGGCCACGGTCGGCAAGCGATGTCGCGACCCGCTCCGCGATGAGCCGCGCGACAGCCTCAGTGGTGGTGAGTGTGCCAGCAAGCTCCGAATGCTCATCGAGGTTGCGGTAATCGAGGTCACTCAACGCATGACGCAGCACGTCGGCGGCCTCGCCGATGTCGATCACGATCGATTCGGAGCTGAGCGCCTCGCGCCACAACGTCAACTCGACCACGTACGTGGCGCCGTGCAGGTTCTGCGCCGGCCCGAACGACGGGCGTGGCAGGCTGTGGGCGATCATCATGTGATCACGAACCGTCAGGTGGAACAAGATCAGGCCTCCTCCTCATCGCCCGGGTAGTCGATCACTTGGCACAGTGTGTCTGTCCCATTGCTGAAGATCGACTCCATAGTCTGCGGCAACGCTGCAAACGGCGCGTGGCCAGTGATGAACACGTCGAACACCGGATCCTTGAGCATACGCAACGCAAGCGCCAGTCGGTCACGCGTGGTTCGCCGAGGCCGCCGGGCGGCTGCAACGGCGCCAACCTGGCTGGCCCGGATCGCGAGCCGCCGAGCATGGAACGCGCCACCTAGGGGCACCCGCGGCTGCGCCGTCCCATACCAGGAGAGCTCGATCAACTCGGCCTCATCGCCGAGCAGCTCCAGGCTGCGGGCAATGCCCGTCTCGGTGGACGAGCAATGAAAAACAAGATCATTGTCGCCAGCGGCATCATCGGGATGCACCAGCTCGACACCCAAGCCTGCCGCAAGACTGGACCGGGCAGGGTTCACATCCACGAGCTCGAGCCGGTCGACTGGAAATCCCCGCAGCAGGGCAGCGAGGACGCCGCCCACCATGCCGGCGCCGACGACGGCCACGCGGTCACCGATCCTCGGTCCGGCCTCCCAAAGAGCGTTGATACCCGTTTCGACCGTGCCTGCCAGTACTGCACGATCACTCGGTATGTCATCGGGCACCGGGGTCAACGCACTCGCCGGCACCACGTAACGATCTTGGTGTGGGTGCAGGCAGAAGACCCGGCTGCCCTTCAGCGATGTCGGACCCTGTTCCACTACCCCAACTGACAGATATCCGTACTTGACCGGGCCAGGCCAGCTGCCGACTTGGAAGGGCGCGCGCATTGACTCGGCGACCTCCGGCGGGACATGGCCGGCGTGGACCAGCATCTCGGTGCCGTGACTGATCCCGGTGCAGATGGTGCGTACCAGCGCCTCCCCGGAGGCGGGCGTACGAGCAGCTTCGGTTCGCAGCACGCCGTGCCTGGGGGCCATGGTCCAGTACGCGGTCCAGAGCTCGGTCGCCATGTGGTGATTGTCGCGCGCGCTCGGAACTGCCTGCACGGCTGGGCGGACCGTCGGCCGAACAGGTCGCGGACAGCGAGGAGCGAAGGCCACGAGAGGACCTATGACATGCTGAGCGCGTGTTCCGCACGCTGGAACTGCTCGGCGGGCTCTCGCTGGTCACTGACATCGGCTCGGGTTCACCCTTGGAGGAGTCGCTGAAGCGATGCCTGGTCGCGGCCCGGCTCTCCAAGATCATCGGCTGCACCGACGCGGAAGTCAGCGATGTGCTTTACACGGCGCTGCTGCAACACCTCGGCTGCACGGCGTACGCGCACGAGGCGGCCCGGGTCTGGGGCGACGACGTCGTGACGACGCGCGTGAGCTTCCTCAGCGACTCAGGCGAGCTCGCCGACGTGTGGCGGATCTGGGTCCCAGGGATGGCACACGCGACAGGCCGGTCAAAGGCGCGGGTGCTGGCGACAACCGTCATGACCGCAAAGCGGATGGAGGCCGAAGGTCCGGCAGCCACCTGCGAGGTGGCGCGGAGTGCCTCCCAGGGGCTTGGGCTGCCCGAGCCGGTCCAAGCAGGCCTCTCACAGATGTTTGCGACGTGGAACGGCAAAGGCTTCCCCAACACTGCCGGCGAGTCGATCCCGTTGGCGGCCCGAGTCATGCAGGTCGCCATGACTGCGGTGATGTTCGCCTCGCACGCAAATAGTGATGTTGCTGTTGCCGAGGTCCGGCGGCGCGCTGGCACGCAGCTAGACCCCAATCTCGCCGACCTACTCATCGAACGAGCCGATGAGCTGCTTGGCGATCTTGATGAGATTGACCCGTACCAGGCGGTTCTCGACGCCGAGCCGGAACCGGTACGCCGCGTGGAGAAGGGCGGCCTCACCGAGGTGGCACGAACCTTCGGGAACCTCGTTGACCTGAAAAGTCCCTGGCTGCACGGCCACTCGGCCGCAGTTGGTGATCTTGCGGCCGCTGCTGCCGGCATGTTGGGCCTGCGCGAGGACAGGGAGGCTCTACGCGTCGCGGGATATCTGCACGATCTCGGCAGAGTAGGGGTCTCCAGCTCGATCTGGGACAAGGCCGGCTCGCTGAGTACGGCCGAACGGGATCAGGCGCGGCTGCACGCGTACCACAGCGAACGGATCCTGGCTCGGATCCCGCCATTGACCGGATTAGCCAAGCTCGCCGGCCAGCACCACGAACGCAGCGACGGCAGCGGCTATCACCGGGGTTTCCTCGCAGCCCAGCTCACAATGCCGTCTCGCGTCCTGGCCTGTGCTGACGCTTATCGACGATGGATTGAGGACCGTCCGTACCGGCGAGCCCTCGTTCCAGCGCGAGCCGCAGATCGGCTAGAGGCCGAGGCTAGGGCGGGCCAGCTCGACGCCGACGCTGCCGCAGCCGTCATCGAGGCGGCCGGGCTCCCTCGCGGATCCAGGCGCGCTCGCCCAGCAGACCTCACCGAACGGCAGGTGGAGGTGCTGCGGCTGGTATCACGCGGCCTGTCCAACGCAGAGATCGCGGGGCGGCTGGTGCTGTCGCGACGCACCGTCGAGCATCACGTTCAGGACATCTATCTCAAGATCGGTGCCTCCACACGCGCCGGAGCCGCAATGTTCGCATTGCAGCATGGGCTCCTTGACTAAGCTGGGTAGTTCTGCCCATGCCAACTGATCGGTCAACGCTCAGACTGTTGGTGTGACGCTCTCGACCGACCAGCTAGCAGCCAGCACCCGCGATCGGCTCCTCACTCCCGCCTTCATCCGGCTGGCGGTTGCTGATCTTGCCTACTTCACCGCCACCGGTGTCGCGATCTACACCCTTCCGCTCTGGGTCACCGGGCCGGTCGGTTCGGACAAGTCCGGTGCCGGGCTCGCATTCGGAGCCTTCGCGGTCAGTGCATTGATCCTTCGGCCCGTTGCGGGCCGCTTGTCGGACACGCGTGGGCGGCGCCCGCTGCTTGTCGGTGGCGCGTTGCTCAGCGCATTGGGAATGCTCGGGACCGCGTACGCCGACAACCTTGTACTGGTTGTGCTGCTGCGCCTGCTGCTGGGAGTGGCCGAAGCCGCCTTCTTTGTCGCCTCGCTTGCCGCGCTTGCCGACCTGGCACCGCCGAGCAGGATCGGCGAGGCCACGAGTTACAACTCACTCGGGCTGTATCTCGGCTTGGCGTTCGGTCCTCCACTTGGCGAGCTGTTGGTGATGTCGGCCGGTTTCACCGCCGCTTGGTACGGTGCAGCCGCGCTCTCGGTCGTCGCTGCCCTGGTCGCGGCCGGGATCAAGAATGTCCGATCACGCTCCGCCCCGTCAGCCGGTCACGCGCGCCTGATCCATTGGAAGGCCGTCCCGCCGGCGTTGGGCTTCTTCGCATCGGTGCTCGCGATGGGTGTGTTCTTCGCCTTCGGTGCACTGCAGGCCGAGTCGGTCGGGCTCATGCCTGCGAGCGCACCATTGTTCGTATACGGCCTGGTTGTGGTGGCCGGCAGATTGTCGCTGGCTCGGGTTATTGATCGATTTCCGGCGCTGATCTTGGGTGCAGTGGCGCTGGCGATCATCGCGGGTGGACTGATGATCATGGCACTGTGGACGAGCGCCTTCGGGATAGTCCTTGGCGCGGCGATCTTCGCACTTGGCGTCACGATAAGTACGCCCGCGTTCTTCTCAGCGATCTTCGCGACAGCAGAGCCGGGCGAACGGGGCGCTGCGTCGGGAACCGCAAGCGTGTTTTTGGACCTGGGGATAGCCCTCGGGCCCATGGTTCTTGGCATTGCGGCGCAGGCCGGCGGTATCCCGTTTGCCTTCGGCATCGCCGCGGCGGTTGTGCTGGTCGGGTGTGGATGGATCCTGATGCTGAGCCGCGCCGGCCGTACCACGGGTGTCACCTGAGCCGAATTGCCCGCCGTGGGGCGCCCCGGCCGTCGACGGCACCAGTCTGCTGCTTGACTCCTGCGCTCGGTCCTGCGGGATAGCGTGTGACGGTGCCTGACTATGGCCGCGATCTGACGTTCGGATACTTCCTGATCCCCAACGCCGCCGACCCGCTGCTTGACACTGCCCGGGAGATCGAGGCTCGCGGTCTCGACTGGATCGGCATCCAGGACCATCCGTACCAGCGGCGATTTGTCGACACTTGGGCCCTTCTCGGCGCAATCGCGGCAGTTACCACGCGCGTGGGTTTCTTCCCCGACGTGGCGAACCTGCCGTTACGTCCGCCGGCGGTGATGGCCAAAGCAGCCGCCAGTTTGGACGTGCTGAGCCGCGGCCGCTTCGAGCTTGGGCTGGGTGCAGGCGGCTTCTGGGATGCCATCGATGCGTACGGCGGGCCGCGCCGCGCGCCTCGCGATGCGCTCACCGCCCTCGACGAAGCGATCCACATCATTCGCCTGATCTGGAGTGGCGAGCGCAGCCTCCGCTTCACTGGCACCCATTACCACCTCGCTGGCGCGCACTCCGGGCCCGTACCGGTCCATCCGATCGGCATCTGGCTCGGCGTGCACGGCCCGCGGGCGCTCCGGCTTGCCGGCCGACTCGCGGACGGGTGGGTGCCATCGCTACGTGGCGAGATCGCCCGACTCGGCGAGGGCTCGGCTCGCCTCGACGAGGCCGCGATCGGGGCAGGCCGGGATCCGGCCGAGATCCGCCGCGTGGTGAACGTCAATGGCCAAATCACCAATGGCGCCCGGATCGGCCTATTGCGCGGTCCGCTCGACCAGTGGATCGACGAGCTCACTGACCTGGCAGTCGGGTACGGCTTCGACACGTTCATGTTCTGGGGCGAGGGCGAAGATCAGCTTCCTCGTTTCGCCGAGGAAGTCGCGCCAGCCGTCCGTGCTCAGGTGGCCGCCGAGCGCGGCCAGGCCCAGTGAGGCTCTTCGCCGCCGTCGTACTGCCGGACGACGTTGTCGCGGACCTCGCCGCCGCTGCCGCTCCTCATCGAGACGAGATCTTGGCGTGGACGCTCCCCGAACAGTGGCACATCACCCTGGCGTTCTACGGACAGGTGGAGGATCAGCGAGTACCTGACCTCAAAGCGCGGCTCACCCGGGCTGCCAAGCGATACCCCGCCCTCTCCCTTGCCCTGGACGGCGCTGGCCGTTTTGGCGAGCGGACCTTGTGGGTGGGCTGCAGCGGCGATATCGCGACACTGCGCGACATTGCTCGATCGGCAACCGCGGCAGGCCGTCGGATTCGTGCATCCGCGGCCGACGATGCTCTTCGATTCCGCGCCCACGTCACGATGGCCCGCGCCCGCCGCCCAGTGAAACTGCGGCCGTACGTTGCCGCGCTCGCTACATTTCGGAGTCGGTCGTGGACGGTCGATGCCGTCTCTCTCGTGCGTTCCCACCTGGGCGGAGGGGCAGAACGGCATTCGAGGTATGAAACCCTGTCGACCCATCCACTTGCCGCAGGTTGATCCGTCGCCTTACAAAGCAGACTCGCCCGGGCCGGCGAGGTCTGGCCCCGCGATGTCTGGCATTCCGAGGAGGATTGCGCAGGGAGAGGGTCAGTTCGTGAAGGGCAGATAGCGGACCATCAGTACGCCGTCGATATCCCCGATCGCCTTGATCACCGAATCCGGCACGTCGCTGTCCACGTCCACCAGCGTGTACGCCAGCTCCTTTCGCGACTTGTTTGTCATCGTCGCGATATTGAGCCCGGCCATCGCCATCTCATGAGAGATCCCACCAACCATGTTCGGCACATTCGCGTTCACGATGGCGACCCGGAACCGGGATTCTCTGGGCAAGATCACATTGGGGAAGTTCACCGAGTTGCGAATGGTGCCATCAAGTAGGTAGTCACGTACCTGCTCAGCGACCATCACGGCGCAGTTTTCCTCAGCTTCTCGCGTTGAGGCGCCCAGGTGTGGCAGCAAGATCACGCCGGCCTGGTGGGTGAGAACTGGAGCGGGAAAATCACACACGTAGTTCGACAGCTGACCGGTTTCGAGGGCCTCCAAGATCGCGGTTTCATCGACCACGCCGCCACGGGAGAAGTTGAGCACGACCGCTCCGGCCTTCATCTGTGCGATCCCGCTGGCATCGATCATCCCGCGGGTCTCCTCGACCAGCGGTACATGCAATGTGAGGAAGTTGCTGTGTTTGAGAACCTCACCCAGGCTGTGCGCCTTCTTGACCGTCGCCGGGAGGCTCCAGGCCGAGTCCACGGTGATCTCCGGGTCATACCCGATCGCGTGCATGCCGAGCTTGATCGCGGCATCGGCAACCAAGCATCCGATCGTGCCGAGGCCCACAATCCCAAGCGTCTGACCCGCCAGCTCGTACCCGGCGAATGCCTTCTTGCCGGCCTCGACCTTCTGCTCCAGCTCCGGGTCGTCAGGGTCAAGCGAGTCGAGGTACTTCAGGGCATCGTCGATGTTGCGCGCTGCCAGCAGCATGCCGGCGACCACCAGCTCTTTGACGGCATTGGCATTGGCACCGGGGGCGTTGAACACCGGGATCCCGCGTTCCGACATCCTCGCGATCGGGATGTTGTTGGTGCCCGACCCCGCGCGGCCGACCGCCAGCAGGGATTCCGAGATATCCATGTCGTGCAGGTCGGCTGAGCGGACCAGCACCGCGTGCGGATCGTCGACATCGGCAGACACTGCAAACCGATCCCAGGGCAGTCGCTTCAGCCCACCGGCCGAAATGTGGTTCAGGACCCGTACCCGGTACTTCTCAGTCACTGTTCATCAGCCCTTCGTCGCCGCGAATTCGGACATGTAGTCCACCAGCGCCTGTACTCCTTCGATCGGCATCGCGTTGTAGAGCGAGGCCCGCATGCCACCGACCGAGCGGTGTCCCTTCAACTCCACCAGGTCGTGCTTTGCGGCCCCCGCCAGGAAGTCAGCCTCGAGACCGGGATTGTCCAGCCGGAACGGGACGTTCATCCGCGACCGATCCGCCTTCTCGACCGGGCTGACATAGAAGTCGGAGCTATCGATGAAGTCGTAGAGCAGAGCCGCTTTGGCGACATTGCGTTGCTCTGCGGCAGCCAGCCCGCCGGTATCCAGCAGCCACTGGAACACCAAACCCGCAACATAGACCGCGTACGTAGGCGGCGTGTTGTACATCGAGCGCGTCTTGACATGTGTTGCATAGTCGAGCATCGCAGGCGGCGTGGGCTCACCAAGGCCAACCAGGTCTTCGCGTACGACCACCAGGGCCAGCCCAGCAGGACCGATGTTCTTCTGCGCGCCCGCGTAGATCAGGCCGAACCGCCCAACATCCAGCGGCCGGGAAAGCAGATTCGAGGACATATCGCTCACCAACGGCACCTCGCCGACATCGGGTATCCAGCCGAACTCGACTCCACCGATCGTCTCGTTGGCGGTGTAGTGAAGGTAGGCAGCGCCCTCGGTCAGCTGCCACTCAGACGCTGCCGGAACGTAAGTGAACGACCGATCCTCTGCGCTCGCGGCCACGTTCACATCGGCCAATCCTTTGGCCGCGTTGATCGCCTTCTTCGCCCACTCACCGGTGTGGATGTAGTCAGCGAGGGCCCGGCCCCGGATCAGGTTCATCGGGATCATCTCGAACTGCAGCGAGGCTCCGCCTTGCAGAAAGAGCACGTGATAGCCATCGGGCACCCCAAGCAACTTGCGCAGATCGGCCTCCGCCTCTTCGGCGATCGAGACGTACTCCTTGCCCCGATGGCTCATCTCCATAACGGACTGGCCCGAGCCGCGCCAATCGAGCATCTCGTCGGCGGCCTGCAGCAGCACTTCCTCAGGCATTGTGCCTGGGCCGGCGCTGAAGTTATAGACGCGTGACATGAGTTTTCGATCCTGACTGTCGGGTTTGAAACGAACGGCGGCCAAGCGTGGAGACTACATGCTGACGGCAATCAGCCGCGCGCTTTCTCGCCCGCCAGGAACCGAGTTTCATACCAACTGCGCGTCAATCGGCCGGTGGCTGCTCCATCTGGCGCTGCCCAGGCTCAACACTGAGTCATGGTGAGCCGTTCTCGTCCCGTCGCGGCGGCGACATGGTGAGCTGTTCTCGTCCCGTCGCGGCGGCGACATGGTGAGCCGTTCTCGCCCCGTCGCGGCGGCGACAGCTGACGGGCATCGAGTCGTCGCGGCGGCGACGCTACGGGCACGAGTCGTCGCGGTTATCGTGCTGGCAGCCGCTTTGACAGCTTCGACGATTACGCCCGCAGCGGCCGAGCCGGCTACTACGGTGTCGTATCCGACCAGCACATCCGCAACCCGGCTGACCGGGTACGCATTCGACACCTGCTCGGCGCCGCCATTGGCGACTATGCAGGCTTGGAAAATCGCCTCGCCCTATCAAGGCGTTGGCACCTACATCGGCGGGGTGAGCCGGAGCTGCGCCCAGCCGAATCTCACCGCCGCCTGGGTGACGGCAGCCTCGCTGCAGGGCTGGCGGATCATTCCGATCTACGTGGGTCACCAGGCGCCGTGCACCGACAGGCCCGACGCGACGATGTTCACCGACATCACTGCGGCCGGCCTGGGCATCGCCGACGCGGCGGACGCGGTAGTGCTAGCCCAGGCACTGGGCATCCTGCCTGGTAGCACCATCTATGGCGACATGGAGCACTATTCAGCGACCGATGCGGCGTGCCGCACTGCGGTGCTGCGCTACGTCTCCGCATGGACCAAGGAGCTACACCGTCTGGGTTACCTCGCTGGCATGTACGCCAACTTGTTTTCGGGTGTCAAGCACTTGTCGGAGGCGTACGTCGCACCGGACTATGCGCGCCCGGACGTGTTGTGGATGGCGCGCTGGGACGGCATTTCGACGCTGACCGACTGGGCTGGCATCCCCAATGTGCAGTGGTCCAATCATCAGCGTGGGAAGCAGTACCGCGGCGATCATGAGGAGACGTACGGCGGCGTCAAGATCAACATTGACAGTAACCTGTTCGATGCACCAGTGGCGACAGTCGGCTATGCGTACCAGATCACGAGTTCCGCCAATCTCAACGGCCGTAGTGGTCCGAATACCTCGACTCCCGTCGTGCAGGCCTACCCGCCCGGTGCGACGGTGGGTGTCGTCTGCCAGACCACTGGCACCAAGATCGGCAGCACGTCTGTGTGGAACAAGCTGACTGATGGCAACTACGTCAGCGACTACTACGTGAACACACCTTCGAACACCACTTATAGCGCACCCCTGCCGCGCTGCACCTATCCCTTCCAGGTGACTATCCCGACACTGAACAAGCGCAGCGGCCCAGGCTCACGCTTCGCCATCTCAGGCACCTTCCCCGGCGGGTCCCTCGGTTGGGTCAGCTGCCAACGGCTGGGATCCAAGGTCGCCACGACGTCGGTCTGGGACAAGCTGGACGACGGCACGTACGTGTCTGACTACTATCTAGCGACGCCCAGCAAGACCACTTACAGCCCGCCGCTTCCCCGCTGCTGATGCAACTCGACAGCTAATCGAATCTATGTTCAAATAGTCGGGTGAGGTGGGCTAACCAGGAGATCTCCAGGGAGGCGGTCCGAGACCCGTCGGCCTTGCCAGGGCTGGACCGACTCCAGAATCTGGTGCGGTCGGTACGCACACCTGAGTTCGCGGGCATCACTTTCCACGAGGTCTTGGCTCGGTCGGCGCTGAACCGGGTACCCGGCGCTGCCGCTCTCCCGTTCAACTGGACCGTCAACCCTTACCGGGGCTGCAGTCACGGCTGTGTCTACTGCTTTGCGCGAAACACCCACACCTACCTCGATCTGGACGCCGGGAACGACTTCGACCGCCAGATCATCGTCAAGATCAACATCGCCGACGTGCTGGCACGCGAGCTGCGCCGGCCGACGTGGACCCACGAGCCGGTGGCGCTAGGGACCAACACCGATCCCTATCAGCGGGCCGAAGGTCGCTACCGGCTGATGCCGGGGATCATCGCCGCACTCGCCGGGTCTGGCACACCCTTCTCGATCTTGACCAAAGGCACCACGGCGCGCCGGGATCTGCCGCTGCTGTCCGTTGCGAGTCGTGCCGTACCGGTAAGCATGGGGGTTTCCATCGCGCTCCTCGATGAGACCATCCATGCAGCACTCGAGCCCGGTACGCCGACGCCGCGAGCCCGGCTCGAGCTGGTTCGCGCCATCGTGCAGGCAGGTTTGCCGTGCCAGGTGCTGGTCGCGCCGATCTTGCCGATGATCACAGACAGCGATGAGCAGATCGATGCCCTGCTCGAACAGATTGCCGCCGCGGGAGCCACCGGTGCGACGGTGTTCGCGCTGCACTTGCGGCCTGGCGCTCGGGAGTGGTTCCTGCGCTACCTCGGAACGCATCACTCGCGGCTGGTCGGCCCATATGCCCAGCTTTACCGCAACGGCTCCTACGTCACGCGCTCGTACGCCGCCGACCTGGCTCGTCGGTCCGCTGCGCTGGTGCGCAAGCACGGTCTTGACCGAAGGGACAGCACGCTTCGGATACCTGACACCCGTGCGGCACCCATCCCGCCACACCTTGCCCTGAGCGAGCCGAGCCTCTTCTGAGACCTCCGGCCGGCGGCCGCACGTGAGCACCCTCAGCAAGGGTGCGGTGCCTCGCGCCAAGTGTCGATCAAGCACCACCTAGACTGCTAGGCGGGCTGTCGCCGCCGCTCGGCGGTCATGGCTTCATCGCTTCGCGTGTGGTGGTGGTTTTCCAAAGCCGACATTGGGTAAGCGGACGGCATACGAATAACTGCATGTGCAAAAGCATGTCGACCAAGGAGGAACCACGAATATGTCCACGACGTCACGCGTGGCGGGAGCCGTCGCCGCGGGCTACGCCTTGGGGCGGTTCAAGAAACTGAGACTGGCCGTGCTTGTCGCTACAGCTATGTCCAGCCCCAAGTTCAGGAACGCCGCCGCTGGCATGCTCCAAGATCGTCTTCCCGGTGGGGCCATTACCGGCACGCTAACGAAAGAGGTGGGCGGCAAGCTAGTCAATGTAGGCAAGACAGCTGCGACATCAATCGTTGCCTCGCGCATTGACACCCTCAGCCAAAGCCTTGCCGACGCGGAGCGAGAACCTACTGAAGAGTGCCCCAGGCGGGCAGGCAGGTAAGTCGCGAGCCGAGCCCGCAGACAATCGTGAATCTGAAGAGCCCACCGACGAGTACGAAGAGGAAGAGGGCGAAGAAGCCGAAGAGCCCACCGACGAGTACGAAGAGGAAGAGGGCGAAGAAGCCGAAGAGCCCACCGACGAATACGAAGAGGAAGAGGGCGAGGAAGCCGAAGAGCCCACCGACGAGTACGAAGAGCAAGAGGGCGAAGAAGCCGAAGAGCCCACCGACGAGTACGAAGAGCAAGAGGGCGACGAAGCCGAAGAGCCCACCGACGAATACGAAGAGCAAGAGGGCGAAGAAGCCGAAGAGCCCACGGACGAATCTGAGGAGCAAGAGGCATCCCGAGACGAGCAGCCGGAAGAACCAGTAGCCCGGTCCCCGCGGCGTCGACGGAGTGCCTCGCCAGCGGGTCGAAGGAGAGGCTGATATGGCTACCAGTACCAATTCACATGACAAGGACGGTGCCGAGTCCCTCGCTAGCCAGCTTGGATTGAACCGGCTCGGCGAGCAGCTGCAAGGCTTGGCGTCGGCTATGGCTGACCGTGGTGTCTCGGTGGTGACCGACCGACTCGATGGCCTCACCAACAAGATGTCCGGCTCCACAGCTAAGACGGTCAAGAACATGGCCAAGGGCGACTCAGCGCCCAAGGCTGCGCTCAAAGCTGGAGTCGAAACCGTCAAAGACAGCGGGCTGAAAGGAGCCTCCACCATCAAGGACAAGGTGAGTGAAGCAGTGGGCGGTGACAGCGGCGGTGACAGCGGAAAAGACAAGAAGCTGAAGTTCATCAATATTGTCGAAGAGCTTGACCTCCCGGTTCCTCGCGCAGTGGCGTACCAGGCGTGGACACAGTTCGAGGAATTCCCCAGTTTCATGAAGAAAGTCGAGAACGTCGAGCAACAGGAGGATCAGACCATCGAGTGGAAGGCACAGATCTTCTGGTCTCACCGTTCCTGGACGGCGGAGATCGTGGATCAGGTGCCGAACGAACGCATCGTCTGGCGCTCCAAGGGTGAGAAGGGCCATGTCGACGGGGCCGTGACGTTCCACGAGTTGACGCCCGATCTGACGCGAATGCTGGTCAACCTCGAGTACTACCCACAGGGATTATTCGAGCGCACTGGCAACCTGTGGCGCGCCCAAGGCCGCCGGGTGCGGTTGGAGCTGAAGTTTTTCCGGCGCTATATCACCAGCGAGGTTCTGCTGCACCAAGACGAAGTCGAGGGCTGGCCCGGGGAGATTCACGACGGCGAAGTGACCGAAGAAGCCTCCGGCTCGAAGGATCAAGACTCCGCGGAATCACCCGGCTCGAAGGATCAAGACTCCGAGCGTGGGTCCGCATCCGCTCCTGCAGCCAAGAGCCCTGCGAAGAAATCTGCCGCCAGCGCAACACCATCGAGCAGACCTCGCCCAGCCGCGAAGAAGTCGTCATCCAGCGAGTCATCGCCCAGCCGGCGCCCAGCCGCGAAGAAGTCGTCCTCCAGCGAGTCATCGCCCAGCCGGCGCCCAGCCGCGAAGAAGTCGTCATCCAGCGAGTCATCGCCCAGCCGGCCGCCCAGCCGCGAAGAAGTCGTCTAGTTCCGCATCGTCAAGCCGCGGAACCACGGCCAAGAAATCGGCGACCTCGTCCTCGCGCCGCAGGTCGTGATGACCTGTGGCAGAGCCTGACCTAAAGAACTCGCAGCAAAGCGAAAAGGATTCACAGCAGCGTGCACAGGATTCCCAGCGGAGGGCTCAGATCCGTGAGCTCGAAGATGAGGCGGAGCGCTATCGACGCGCATCTGAGGATGCTCTGCAGCAGCTCGATTGGTGCATCGGCTATTTGCACGGCTCTGGAAAAAAGGGGATAGCACGATCACTGTCAAAAAACCGTGCATACATCCGGACACATCTGTTGAAGCGGTCCGAGCAGCCAGTGCCCAGTCAAGAGACCGCCGAGAGTTAGCCTGCATTACCGCCGTAGACGCCGACGAGAGTTAGCCTGCATCACCGCTGCACGCCCGACGAGAGGTAGCCCTGGATGACCGTCACGCAACGCACGTCCAACCGGTACTTGGAGCGCCCCGCGCCGAGCAGCCTCGCGGATGTCATCGACACAATCCTGGACAAGGGGTTGGTGATCGATATCTACGTTCGCGTGTCCCTTGTGGGCATCGAGCTGCTCACGATAGATGCACGCATCGTCATTGCCAGTATCGACACCTACCTGCGTTTCGCCGAGGCCGTGAACCGGCTTGATCTGACGCAGAATGGGCCCGAAGGACTTCCAGAGCTGATGGAGGACATGACGCGCGGGGGTGCCAAGCGACAAGACCGAAGGCGCACTCGAAGCTGTGAAGGACAGGGTCGCAGAGGTCTTCAGTGGAGACGACGAGGACGAAGATGAAGACTATGAGGATGAGGAACGGTCCAGTCGTAGCGGTCGCCGGCAACCTGAACCGGCAAAGAAAAGTGCGCCAAGCCGACGTCGCGAGTCATCGAAGGAGTAGACAATAAGTATGGCCCTCCATGTGTACGGAGTGGTCTCGGCGGCGACTCCGTTGCCGGGAGTCCTCCGCGGTCGCCGGGAAGCTCCGGTGCGACTCGTCGTCCATAGTGATCTCGCCGCGGTCGTCAGTGAGATCGACGCTGATGCTCGGATTCGGCGGGACGATCTGCTCGCGCATGCCCGAGTGCTCGAGTCCCTCATCGAGGGCGCGACCGTATTACCCATGCGATTCGGAATGATTGTTGAGACTGACGAGGAGGTTGCCCGCAACATTCTCGAACCAGGCGAAAGTGGTTTGACTGATCTCTTGCACTCTTTCGATGGTTTTGTCCAGCTGACGGTCAAGGCGCAGCATGATCAAGATCAAGCACTGAGGGACTTGCTTCGCGAGCGCCCGGACCTCCGTGTGCTCCGCGACCAAACCGGCAAGGGTCCAGCGTTCTACCCCGCTCAGCTCCGGCTCGGTGAGGCGATAGCGGCTGGCCTCGAGACGCTCGTGAATTCTGACGCCGCAATGCTGCATGACCAGCTCTCCGGGATCGCCGAACGCATGGTCTTGGCGGACGTCACCGGTCAGAACCAGGTTTTTAACGCAGCGCTGCTGGTGCAGCGGTCGGCCCGCACCCGGACGGACGAAGCAATTGCGCGACTTAGCAGAACATTGCCGGGTCGCCTTCGGCTGCGCTACGTCGGCCCGCAGCCGCCGTACTCGTTTGTCGACGGCGAGCTGGCAGGTGAGCCGGTATGGGCCTGATCACCGGCATTCTCACGTGGCCGCTCGCTCCGGTGAGGGGCGTTGCCTGGATTGCCGAACAAGTAAGGCAGGAAGCGGAGCGCCAGTGGATGGATCCGGCGGCACTGCAAGAGGCCCTTGACGATGTCCAGGCCCGCCGAGAAGCCGGCCTGATCGATGATGCGGAAGCTGATCGCCTCGAAGACGAGCTGATTGAGAGACTTCTCGCGTCTGACCAGCTATACGGTTCGGGTGAATGACATGACGCAAAACCACCAGTCAGGTGTTCAGTTCGCTCGTCGGGCGATGGATACACTCGGCGAGCTCGTCGGATGTCCCGCAGAGGGGATCACCGGGATTCGACGCAATGAGGATGGGTGGATTGTCGAGGTGGAGGTCCTCGAGGTGGAGCGCGTCCCCGAGACGAGCGACGTGCTCGCAACCTACGAGGTCGAGATCGACAATGACGGGGAGATCGTAGAGTTCCGTCGGCTTCGGCGCTATATGCGCACGCAAACCGAAGGAGTCTAGGTGAGCAGCGACGGGAGCGGACTGCAGCGAATGCCAGCAGGCCGCGGCACTCCCGACCGTCTCCAGGCACATCCGCGCAGCGACAGCCTGGCAGACGTCTTGGAGCGTGTTCTCGACAAGGGGATCGTAATTGCCGGAGACATCCAGATCCGCCTTCTCGATATAGAGCTGCTGACTATCAAAATTCGGCTCTTGGTTGCATCGGTCGACCGAGCCCGTGAGATGGGGATCAACTGGTGGGAGAACGATGAGTACCTCACCCAGCTGGATGATGCAGCCGACAAAGGTGAGCTGAACGAGCTGACTCGGCGGTTGGAGGCATTGGAAGGCCGGATCAGCGAGTCACCCCAGGTTGACTCCGATCGCGCCAGCAGAGAAGAGGAAACAAGAGGTCGGTCCTGAGATGGACGAGACAATCGTCCACGCGTACGGCGTCATCGCGGCGGACGAACCGCTTACCCAATTCCCTCCAGGTATCGCTGATACGACCGTTTCGGTCTACGGAGTCGACAGCTTGGCAGCAATCGTCAGCTTCCTTCCCGTTGAAGGTTTTGGCGTCGCTGACTGGGAGCGAAACGCCACGAATGTGGGTTGGCTCGAGCGCGTCGCACGCGAGCACCATGAGGTGTTGCAGTACGCGACGATGACCGCGGCAGTGGTGCCGTTACGCCTGCCGTCGGTCTACGGCAGCCTGGAGTCTTTGGCTGCCACAGTGCATGCGGCCGAGTGACCGGTTAGAGAGAGATTTGCGGCGTATTGGGGGGAAGGTGGAGTGGGCCGTCAAGGTCTACCGGACCGGGGAGGAACAGGGCTCGGCGGTCACCACAGCTTCGACTTCTGGTCGCGACTATCTCTTGGGCAAATCGCGGGATCTCAGCGCCCGAAGCACGGCGCAAGAGCAGCTTCGAGAGAAAGTCCGCGAGATACACGACGCCCTTGGTCAGGTGAGTGCCGAATATGTGCGAAACCGGCCGCAGGATGCCGTGCTGTCCGGCCGTAAGGAACCGATGCTGCTGAACGGTGCCTACCTGGTGAGCCGGACCGACCAGGCACGATTTCTGGAGCTTTCCGGCGTGATCGCCGACGATTCTTTGGCCAGGGGTTTGTCGGTCGAAGTGAGTGGGCCGTGGCCTGCATACAACTTCACTGGTGATGCCAAATCGGCCACCACGGAGGCACTTACATGAGCGGTGACATGAGCGGTGATGACATGAGCGGTGACATGAGCGATGCCACAGAAAGGTGGCCTGATACCCAGGTCGCGCTCGTGGATCTCATCGATCGGGTCATCGGTGGTGGTGTTGTGATCGAAGGTGATGTTGTCCTGGGAGTCGCCGGTGTAGATCTTGTGTATCTGGGCCTTCGGCTCGTGCTCGCGCCGGCCCACGAGGTTGAGCAGTCGATCCCGCTCCGGAGGCGTTCAGCTTGATGCTGTTGTACGCGGTCGTTCCCGCCGACGCGACCCCTTCGGAAAGGCGCGGGCTGCTCGGCGGGCAGCTCGAGACGATCCGGGGCGCACTCGCCGCCGTTATCGCCGAGGAGTCCTCTGGGCGGCTTGATGCCACGGGCGACGAGTCGCGCGCATTTGCCAAGATCATTTGCGATCTGGCGACGGCGATTCCCATGCTTCCGATACGTTTCCCAACCATGCTCCCTACACGATCAGCAGTTCTGGCAGAGCTTCAAGCCAAGGAAGCCGCGTGGCGTCAGAGACTCACTGAGCTCGACGGATTGGCTGAGGTGGTCGTCCGTGCCCAGGAGGCAGAAGTCGATCATGAACCGGAGTCTGCATCCGACGGCTCCGGTACCACCTACCTGGTGAACCGGGCAGCAGCGATTCACCGCCGAGAGGCTTTGGTCGCTGAGATCAGCGACCTAGTGCGGCCTGGACTCGGGAAATCAAGGTGCTGCCTCCGCAGCAGGGAGTCCGACTCGCGTGTCTGGTGGCTGATGCCGACGTCGCGCAACTGAGAGACGCGGTCACCACCTGGCGAGAGGCACGCAGCGGCAGACAGGCCGTAGTCAGCGGGCCTTGGCCGGTCTTCAGCTTTGTCGGCGATCAAGAGACGGTGAGCAGATGAGCGCTTCCGATGACAGCACGTCTCCCTTCGACCAGATCGCAGCGAGCACTCTGAATTCCCTAAGTGCGAGGGTGAGTGCCGATCCTGAAACTGTTGAGCGCGGCCTTGTGCAGCTTGTACTCACGCTCGTGGAGTTACTTCGCCAACTGATGGAAAGGCAGGCCGTACGCCGGCTCGATGCGGGGGCGATGTCACCGGAGGAGACCGAACGCGTCGGGCTCACACTCATGCTGCTCGAGAAGCGTATGGGCGAACTTCGCGACCATTTTGGACTTACGCCGGAGGATTTAAATCTTGATCTCGGCCCGCTCGGCAGATTGTTGTAGGAGCTTTTTCGCAACCAGCCTGCAATGTTTGCGCCTGGTATGGATGATCAGAATTGGGTATGTCTCTGGGGCAGTTGTCGCATCGGGCGAACAGCTGTGGTTAGGAGGACACAATGGAGATCATCGGTGTGATTGTCGCGGGCATCATTATTGGCCTGCTCGGCAAGTTTGTTGCTCCAAGTAGCCGAGACAACATCCCGCTCTGGCTCACCATCTTGTGCGGCATCGCTGGTGTCATTATCGGCTGGTATCTCTACACGGCGTTCGGCGGAAACGGCAGCCCAGGGATTGATTGGGTGCGCTGGCTCATTGCGATTGCGGTCGCCGCGGTCTTGGTTGTGATCGCATCCACAGTGACTGCAAGGACCAAGACCGGTCGGAAGCTGCGTGCTTGATACCCGCGGCGTTTGATGTTGACGCCCCGCTCAATGCCCTAACGCCCCACATATTGAAGGGCCCGGGGCGGGAAGTGGGGCGTCACTCTCGAGCAGGAGATCGCTGAGGAGTGATGATGGGGATCGATGACAAGGCCGACAACAAGGCCGAGGAACTCAAGGGCAAGGCAAGAAGGTCATTGGTGATGCCACCGATGACAAGGATCTGCAGGCCAAGGGCCGAGCCCAGGAGGCGAAAGGCAGTCTGAAGCAGGCCGGCGAGAAGGTGAAGGACGCGTTCAAGGGCTGATTGAACCGTCGCCCAGAACGACGGCATGGAGTTCGAATCCCGTTCGGGCCTACCTCGGACTGGGCCCCTTCCGAGGACAGCGACGCGCGCGCTGGATTAGGGCTCGACGCCGTCGTTTTGGCTGCGCCAACGGCCTTCAGCGTCAGGTCCTTGATCACTGCCTCCCCTTCGAGCCTCCGGTTGCCCTTTTTCCGACGCTTGCGGCCCCATTGCCGCATACTCTTACCACCGTCTGTGTCAACAGAGCCAAGGAGGGCGTGAGTGACAACACTGGTGAGGCCACGTGAGGGACGCCCGGCTCTAGATGGACCGTACGAGGGAGTACCGGACTTTCTTCGCCGTTCGCTCACCCGATGGCTGGAGAACGTGTACACCGTCAAGCCAGACACATGGACGCCGGACATGGACGAAGCGGGCCTCGATCGCCTGGCCGCCCTTCTTCGCATCGACCTTCGTGGCACAGACGGCTACGGGATGCTCAGTGGCATCTTCGCCTGGGCTGGCGACGACGACGAACGTTTGTTGGATGTCATCCACTACACCCTCCAGGTCCCGACACGCATGCCGAAAATGTGGCATGAGCTGGAGATCTTGCTCGCGTATGGCGGTTCCATATGGGCGGCGACCGGCAAGGGACTTCAGCGGAGAGTCGATGAAACAGCGACGGAGGCCTTCAACGCCGCAACTGCAGGCCCCGGCAACGCCAGTGACCACCTTGCGCTGGCATGGGCCGGCGCCTACGGCCGGGTTCCCCATCCGGCTTCAGCATGGCATCACTCCATCAAGGCACTCGAATCAAGCCTTCGGATTGTCGTGTGTCCCAACAAGGTGTCAGCGACGCTATCCGACGTCATCGACGAGCTCAGGAGTGGGAACTGGAAACTCGAGGTCCGGGGGCGAGCCCGCGATTACACGATCGATCCCCTCCTCCAGATGCTTGAACTTGTTTGGCCAGATCCGAATCGTCATAGATCGGACGAGCCAGAGCCGCCTGCCACGACCGAAGAGGCCCAAGCGGTCGTTCAGCTCGCGGTGACGATTGTGCAGTGGGCTCGGGACAGTCAAATCGCAAGGAAATGATCATCAACCTTGCCGTATCCCCGCCCAGCCGAAGCGCTTCAGGTTTGCTCGTGCGAACATCCTGAGCCTTAATCCAGAGGCCAGGAGCTCACAGCACCGCGATACGTGAGTGCGGCGCGGCCTCACTGCTCCATCGAGGTGCGGGGCTCGAGCCTCCAGTTGCCCAACCGAGCCGCCGGAATGCCGTGCGCTGATGCTCTGCGACACTCCCTCGTGACCGGGATCGGGCATTCTGGCAGACTGCATTTAAAATCAAGATGCCGGAATTTCGGTGTGGTCGCCCACGGGTCGATAAGCCAGAACAAATTGGGCACGATCGCTGTCAGCGGGCTCGGTAAATGACCCAACACAGAGAGGCAGGGCATGTTTAACAAGGAACTGCGGCAGACCAGAAAGTCTCTGAAGGGGATCCGGAAGCAGCTGCGCAGCCGGGCCAAGGAATTGGCCAAGGCGGCCAAGGGTGGCTCCCGTACATCCAGGCAGGCCAAGAAGGCCAACAAGAAACTCCAAAAGGTTTTGAGGAAGCTGAAGTAGCATCATCACCACTCCCCGGCCTGACCGACTAACGAGCGCGCGCCGCCAACCATCTCCCATTGATTTGAAATTTCATCAGACGATGTCGACTTTGAAGCTAGCTAATGCCGGACCCCATGGAGCAGGCGACGATAGGCAAGGCCGGCACACTGCAGCACGTCGAAGCAACTTCTGCTATGAACCGGCTTGTCAGCGCAGCTCTCGGAAGAAGGCGCGAAGGTCCTCGACTAGCAGGGCTGGCTCTTCCATGGCAGGGAAATGTCCGCCCTCTGTGTGCTCGCTCCAGTAAGCCATCTGCTGCTCCGGGTCCATGAAGCGCCGCATGATGGGTTCGGTGTTGAACACCACCCAGGCGCTCGGTACGCCAGACGGTGCGATCCAGTCGAGGTCGGAGTGCTCGGCCTCGGAAAGGAAGCGCGCCGCGCTTGCGCCGCTACGGGTAAACCAATACAGGCTGACGTTGGTCAGCAGCTGGTCACGATCCACTGCCTCATCCGGGGTCTTCGACGCTGGGTTGGTCCATGTCTGGAACTTCTCGACAATCCAGGCGAGCTGCCCAACCGCGGAGTCGGTCAGGGCCGCCGCGATCGTTTCGGGCCGATGACCCTGCAAGTCGAGGTAGCCCCGCTCGGCGCGCCAGGTCGTACGTTCCTGCTCGACCCGTGCTCGCTCCTCCTCGGTGAGATGGTCCGGAATCGGGAACTGCTCACCCGCCAGGCCTAGCGAACCGGGATCGGTGACCACAAGGGTGCCGACCACATGCTCGGCGTCAGTGGCACCAAGGCGTCCACTGACGCCGGCGCCAATGTCCCCACCATGGGTGCCGTATCGCGAGTAGCCCAGCCGTGCCATCAGGTCCGCGAACGCCGCTGTGGTCCGCCCGAGCTCCCACCCGGCTTGCCGTACCGGAGTAGAGAACCCGAAGCCGGGCAGCGATGGGATCACGAGGTCGAAGGCGTCCTCGGGATTGCCCCCGTGAGACCGGGGATCACTCAGTGGGCCGATCAGGTCAGTGAACTCCACAACCGAGGACGGGTACCCATGGCTGATCAACAGCGGCAGCGCATCGGGTTCGGGAGAGCGGACGTGCAGGTAGTGGATCGCCTGCCCGTCGATTTCGGCGATGAACTGCGGGATTTCGTTGAGTCGAGCCTCCTGAGCCCGCCAATCGAACCTGTGGCGCCAGTAGTCGGTCAGCTCTTGGAGGTAGGGCAGGGGTACGCCGCGCGCGAAGTCCGTACGTGTGTCCGGCGCGGGCTCTGGCCAGCGGGTCGCATCGAGGCGGCGATGGAGGTCATCCAACTCGGAGTCGGTGATTTCGATCTGGAACGGTCTGAGTGCAGTGGCTGTTGTCATGGCCACTACGCTAAGGGCAATCGCGGAAGAATTCGTTCCTCGATTGCTGGCAAACTTACAAATTGTGTGGCCGACATCGACGCGCCTGCTTCAGTTACTGGCAATACTGCAAACGCGTCGAGACTGGTCCGGCAAAGATCTGGCCTCCCGGCTCGAGGTGAGCACCCGGACCATCCGGACCGATATTGAGCGGCTCCGCGAACTCGGCTATCCGGTCGATGCGACGCCCGGCGTGGGAGGTGGCTACCGCCTAGGCCATGGCTCGACTATGCCCCCGCTCTTGCTTGATGACGAAGAGGTGGTCGCAGTGGCTGTCGGGCTCCGTACCACCACCAGCTCCGGTGTCACGGGCATCGAAGAGGCCTCGCTGAGAGCGCTGGTCAAACTCGAGCAGCTCATGCCATCACGGTTGCGGCATCGAATCGACGCCATGCGAACCGCGACCGTGAGCGTCCCTGGAACCGGGCCAACCGTGGATTCGGCAGTGCTGGGCGCGATTGCTGCTGCAATTCGAGCCAGCGAGCGACTGCGCTTCACTTATGTCGACTACCAGGGCAACCAGACGGCACGGATGGCGGAGCCGGAGCGCCTCGTGGTGTGGGGCAGCCGCTGGTATTTGCTGGCTTGGGACGTTGATCGGAATGACTGGCGCATCTTCCGAGTGGACCGGATTACACCCAGGACGCCGAGTGGTCCCCGATTCAAGCCGCGGACCCTGACCGACGATGAGGCAGCGAGTTATGTGCAGCGCTCGGCTGGCACGGCCACATGGCGGTATCGGGCCCGAATTCGCATCCATGCGCCGGCTGATCAGGCGCGTGGGCTGCTGCCGTTGGCAGTGTCGGTATCGGCGGACGGGCCAGATCGCTGTGTCATCGAGGTGGGCTCCGACACCCCCCATCAACTCGCCCTCTACATCGGGCTACTCGACGCCGACTTCGAAATTCTGGACCCACCTGAACTTGCCGAGGCATTCGTCCGCCTCGCCGAGCGGTACCAACGAGCCGCGCAGGCTTCGATGCGCAAGCACTCGTAGAGCTGTACCAAGGTTGCTCACGCTGTACTGGGCATGCACGCCATGTACAGCGTCAACACCCCACGCAGCGTGGGATGTTGACCCCACTTCACCGCAGCCTGATATTAGGCATCCGCAGAGCTGCGTCGGCCGGCAGTCCAAGTGCAGCCGCCACGTCACGAAGGCCAGGCCATGCAGCGCTAGCCCAGGTCCTCGGATCCTCACTGTTCTTCGGCCGGCTGAGCCGCGCCAGCGGCGGAATGCGGACTGCCCCCAGCACGGGTGCATTCTCGGGCAGGTTCGCCCGTTCCCGGGCGATGCGAACTGCGTCACGAAGGCCGCCCAGCTCATCGACCAGACCCGCCTCGAGGGCGTCCCGACCAGTCCACACGCGACCCCGGGCAACGGCTTCGATCTCCGCGACTGGGCGCTTCCGTGCTGCAGCGACCTTGGCAACGAAGTCGTCGTAGACGGCGTCGATCATCGCCGCGAACCGAGCACGCTCGTCCTCGCTGAACCCCTTCCGAGCTGAGTACATCAAGGCCCGCGCGCCCTGCTGCACGGTGCCTTTGCTGAGTCCGACGCGTTCCAGCAGGGCGTCCACCACCAGCTTGTAGCCGAAGACCCCGATCGAGCCGGTCAGGGTTGCGGGCAACGCCACGATCACATCAGCTGGGCAGGCAATGTAATAGCCGCCGGACGCCGCAACATTGCCCATCGAAGCCACGACCGGCTTGCCGGAGTCGCGCAGACGGAATACCTCCCGCCAGATCACTTCCGACGCGACCGCCGAGCCTCCCCCCGACTCGACCCGCAGCACGATGGCCTGAGCCAGATCATTGTCGTGAGCAGCACGGAGCTGCGCTGACACGGTGTCGCTGCCAGCCTGGCGACCCATCGGGCTACGCCGGCTCCGGCCGGTCACGATCGCACCTCGGACGTCGACGACGGCAACGTGACCGCGGCGGTGAGGCGGTGGAGCAAGCTTGCGGCGCGGCCGCCATCGGTCTGCGAACAGTAGTTCAGGCTTGCCGTCCGTACGAGCGCGCAGCTCGTCGTACACCTGGTCGCGGTACCCGAGTCGGTCTACCAAGCCGACGTCTCGTGCTTCAGCTGCTGTCCGGGGTCCGGTGTTGATCAGCTCGCGTACCCGATCATGATCCAGCCCACGGGCATCGGCGATGCTCTGTACTGCTTCGTTGAACACCGATTCGGCCAGCCGCTCCAACGCCTCGCGGTGTGCCGGAGTGTATTCGCGACGCAGCACCAGATCGGCCGCATTCTTGTACTCGTGGCGCTGCTCCACCTCTGGCTCAATGCCAAGCCGGTCGAGCGTGCCGCGTACGAAGGTCGTCTCGATACCGACGCCCAGCAGGCCGACTCCACCGCCGGGCTGGAGCCACAGTTCACCGAAAGCAGTCGCCAGGACGTAGGCGGCCATATCGCGGGCTGACCCTTCGCCGAAGCTCTCCGCCCAGGCCAGCGTCGGCTTGCCGCTCGCCGCGAATGCCTGCACGCCGAGCCGCAGCTCCTGCATCGTTCCCCACGGCCAGACACCGCCCACCTTGGCGACCAGCCCGACAACATGCCGGTCCTCCGCAGCCTCATGGAGGGCGCGCAGGGTGGGACGCAGTAGCCGGCGACCGCGCGCCCGCAGTCTCGCAATCGGGTCGTCCGCCTCCGGCGCAACGAGAGGCTCAGTCAGATCGAGTTCGAGAAGCAGGTTTGGCCGTTGGCCGGGAAAGGCAACCATGACGTCAACCGTAGGCCTCGCCGGCTGACGACCCCAACCGCGCCCTACGCGTGGATCAAGTGGCGGGTCAGTCCATGACTCGGTCGACCGAGTATGCCGAAGCCTGTAGATGGAACAGCTCGGCGTACTGACCACCCAGAGCCATCAATTCATCATGGGTGCCTTGCTCAACGACCCGCCCATGATCAAGAACGTAAATCCGGTCCGCGGTTCGTACCGTTGAGAACCGGTGGGAGATGATCAATGCGCTGCGGCCGCGCAGCACCTCGCGCAGTGAGGAGAACAACTCGTACTCAGCCCGGGCATCGAGGGCAGCGGTCGGCTCATCGATGATCACCAGTGGGGCGTTGCGATAGAACGCACGGGCAATCGCCACCTTCTGCCACTGGCCGCCGGAGAGCTCGTGTCCGCCGGTGAATCGACGTGACAGCGGTGTCTCGTAGCCGGCCGGCAGCGCGGCCAGAAAGGAGTCGGCATCAGCGATCTTGGCCGCTTCGCGGATTGCAGCATGATCGACTTCGTCGTCCGGTCGCGCCACTGCAATGTTCTCCTCGGCGGAAAGCGCGTACCGGACAAAGTCCTGGAAGATGATTGCTACTCGCTCTCGGAATAGTTCCGGCCGGAAGGTACTTACGTCGACGCCATCCCACCGGACCGCGCCGCTGCCCGGCTCGTACAAACCAGCCATCACCTTGGCGAGAGTCGTTTTGCCCGAGCCGTTCTCGCCAACCAGGGCGACCACCTCACCCCGATTGATCTCGATGCTGGCGGCCTGAAGGGCAAGCGCGCTGTGACCGGGATAGGAGAAGCTCACGGCATCGGCTCGCACCCGATGGAATTCTGCCGGGGGTGCAACCTCCCGGGACCCACCTTCCGCGGCCGGAGCTAGCGTGAGGAAGCCGTCCAGGTCATCGATGAACTGCCCGGATTCAAATATCGCTTGTACGCCGGCGAGGCCGGTCTGAACCTGACCGGCCAGCAGCCGGATCGCGACAAGCGCGGCACCGGCTTCCGCGATGCTGAGGCGGCTCGTGGAGATCAGCCACGCCAGCATGAAGAGGGTCAGCGCCAAGAGGACTGCGGAGCCGAAACTGCCAGCCACACCAAGCCTTGAGCGTCGCCAGAGATGTTGTACAAGATCACGAAGGTGGTCGGCGTACAAGGTGTTGAGGCGTTGACCGAAGTTGCGCCCGAGGCCGAACGCCCGCACTTCCTTGGCTTCATCCCGGCCCGTCTGAACCCCGGTCAGGTAGCTCCGCAGTCGCGTCGACTGCGTCTGCCGAACCAGAAAATCGGACTCCAGCTGGCTCTGCCGCCGGCTCGTCAGCAGTACTGGGACGGCCCCGATCAGGAGCAGCGGCAGCAATGCGGGGTGCAGCACCACGATTGCGATCACCAACCCAGCGCTTGCAGCCGCTCCCCCGGTTGTTGCCACCAGGCCATTGGTGATCTGGTACGGACGGGTCAGCGCATTGGCCTTAACGCGGTGCAGGCGATCGTAGAACCTCGCTGATTCGAACGTCCGGAGGTCAACTCGAGTAGCAACTCTCAGTACCCGCTTCCACATGACGGCGACCACCAGCTCGCCGGCATAACGCCCGAGGCCCACCTGCACGGACGCGATGACCGCCGTCACCGCGGCCAAGCCCGCCAGCAGCAGGACTGGCTGCACCAGGCGCCAAGGATCTCCTGTACCCGAAATCTCGAGTATCGCTGTCAGAGCCAGCTGCACCGCAAGGATCTGCAGCGCGAGGGCAATCGCGTTCAGTAGCTGCAGCCCGATCAAGGCAAGAAATGGCGTGCGCGCAGACTGCCAGACAATGGACAAGCTGCGCGCCATGAGACGGGTGAGCCGACCTATCGACTTTCGCTGGTCCTGCGCCGGAGTCGCGAGGTCCATCGGGTCGATTTCACTCACCGTTGCATCGTAGGGTTGCTGGAACGCGTGCGTGGCGAGTTGCGGCGAAGCGTGATTGCGTTAATGGGCGCGATTTGCGCGACGGCGTAATGGGAAAGGGTGAGGAATGGGCAATGGAGCCGATGCGGGACGCCAACACGGACCGCAGTCGCCGGAACAGATCCGCAATGTCGTGCTCGTCGGGCCGGCAGGCGTCGGCAAGAGCACGCTGTTTGAACGGTTGATAGCAGCGCGAGTCCCGGGCCGCCATCAGCGAGGCGACCCAACCCCGTCCCAGTCGTTGGGTGCCGCCTCGATCTCCAGCGGTGATGTGAGCATCAATCTCCTGGACACCCCCGGCAATCCCGACTTTGTCGGTGAAGTGCGCGCCGGACTGCGGGCGGCGGACGCTGTTCTTTTCGTGGTATCGGCCAGTGACGAGATCGACGACGCGACCCGCCTGCTGTGGCGCGAGTGCGAGGCCACCCAGATGCCGCGGGCGATCGCGGTAACCAAGCTAGAGCAGTCCCGGGCTGACTTCGAGGAGAGCATGGCTCGTTGCCGGCGGGTCTTCGGCGACGTCCAGCCGGTCGGCGTACCGGTGATCGAAGAGGGTCATGTCGTCGGCGCGATCAACCTGCTGCGTCGCACGGTCACCGACTACCGCAGCGGCGAACCGACCTTACGGGAGCCGGACGAGGCCGAAGCTGCGATCATCGAGGAGCACTGGGACCCGCTGATCGAGTCGATCATCGAGGAGTCCGAGGACGAGACGCTGCTCGACCGGCACCTCAGCGGCGAACCGATCGACCTGGACATCGTCTTGCCCGATCTGCGGGCGTCTATCGCCACTGGGCGGTTCTTCCCCATCATTCCTGCACATGCCCCGACTGGGATGGGCATTGAGGGGCTCTTCGAACTGTTTGAGCATGGATTCCCTTCCCCAGCGTCATCGCCGTTGCCGGCGGTCTATACGGCGGTTGGTCAGCCTTTCGGCCCAGTCAGCTGTGACCCCGACGGTCCGCTGGTCGCCGAAGTAGTGCGGACCACCAGCGACCCGTTCGTCGGCCGGCTCTCATTGGTCCGAGTCTTCTCCGGCACCCTCAGCCCCGACACGGCGCTCCACGTGTGTGGGCACCTGCAGCAGTTCGCAGCCCACCATGTCAACGGCCATGCCGATCATGACAGCGATGACGAACGAGTTGGGCCGCTGTCGGCGCCACTGGGCGACGACGCTCGACCAAAGCCGTACGCCATCGCCGGTGATCTTGTGCTGGTGTCCAAGCTGGCCGCTGCCGAGACCACCGACACATTGTCCAGCAAGGCCCGACCCGCACTCGTCGAGCCCTGGCTGCTGCCCGAGCCTTTGCTGCCGGTAGCGCTCCATGCGACCTCTCGCGCCGACGATGAGAAGATGGGCTCTGCGCTGCAACGGCTGGTCGCCGAGGACGTCACGATGCGCCTTGAGCACAATCCTGAGACACATCAGGTGGTGCTCTGGGCCATGGGGCCGGCGCATGTGGACAAGCTGCTCAACGCCCTGCGGGACTCTTGGCACATCCAGGTCCAGGTGGAGCCGGTGCGTACCTCCCTCCGCGAGACCTTCGTCCGTCCCACAACGGCGCACGGAAGGCTCGTCAAACAATCCGGCGGACATGGCCAGTATGCGGTTTGCATGATGGAGATCGTGCCGCTGGAGCGCGGTGCCGGCTTCGAGTTCACCGAACGTGTGGTCGGCGGAGCGGTGCCCCGGCAGTTCATACCGTCGGTGGAGAAGGGCACTCGGAACCAGCTGGCCAAGGGCGTACTCGCCGGCTATCCGCTCGTCGATATCCGGGTGACCTTGGTCGACGGCAAGGCGCACTCGGTCGACTCCTCAGATATGGCATTCCAAACGGCAGCGGCGATTGCGCTCCGCGAGGCGGCCAATGAGTCGACAGTTGCGCTACTGGAGCCGATCGACAAGGTGGAGATCACTGTCGCTGAGGACTCGGTCGGGGCGGTGCTGGCGGATCTGCGCGGGCGCCGCGGTCAGGTCCACGGCACCGAAACGGCCCCTGACCTGCCCGGATATGCCATCATCCACGCCGAAGTGCCGGCGCACGAGTTGAGCCGCTACCCGATCGATCTGCGCTCGGTTTCCCATGGCACGGGCACATTCAGGCGCTCGTTCGTACGCTATGACTACATGCCGGCCGCGCTGGCCCGTGAGGTTATCTCCGCCTGATTGACCGTTTAGACGCCTGTGGTGAAAGACGTACAGGCTTAGGCTCGCCCGCGCGGCAGGTCTGACCGGTATCAGGAAGAGGTATAGCCCAGGCCGTCGAGAGCGGCCGTTGCAACAGCTGCGATGAGAGACGTGTGAGCGATGGAGGTGATCGCATCGACCTCGTAGCTGTTCGCCGCGAACTTCCGGTGCTGGACCACTCTGCCTACCTGAACACCGGTACCTTTGGCCCGCTCCCGCGCACGACAGCGGAGGCCATGCAAACCGTGGAGCGCCGTGAGCTGGAGGAGGGCCGATCGAGCCGGACGTACTTCCAGCGAGTCATGCACGAGCGCGAGGTGCTCCGGGCTGAACTCGCCGGCCTACTGGGTACGCAACCCGAGCGAGTCGCCCTCACCAGCTCGACGACTGAGGGATGCAACATTGTGCTGCGGGGACTCGGCATCGCACCGGGCGACGAGGTCGTGACCACTGATTCGGAGCACCCTGGGCTCTTCGGTGGGCTAGTCGCGTCCGGCGCCACGCTCCGGATCGCGGCAATCCGCGAGCAGCCCGCCGTCGAAATCCTGCCGGCGATCCAGGCGCAGATCACGCCGCGGACGCGCCTGATTGCTATCTCCCACGTCTCGTGGCTCGATGGCGCCGTCCTGCCGGTCCGCGAGCTGGCCGGGCATGCTGTTCCAGTACTCGTCGACGGAGCGCAGGGCGCGGGCGCCATCCCTGTCAATGTGGAGGACCTCGGCGCCGACTACTACACAGTGTCGGGACAGAAGTGGCTCCTCGGGCCGGCAGGGACCGGGGCGCTCTATATCGCCCCCGGTCGGCTTGACGACTTCCGCGTCATTTTTCCGTCCTACCTCTCCTGGAAGCTCCCCCACTACGAGTTCCGCGATGGGGCCGCTCGCTTCGACGGCTCATGGACTCCGGCCGCGTCGATCGCCGGGCTCCAAGCCTCGCTCTCATTCGCAGCGAAGGCCGGTCAAGACCGCTTTATCAGAGCACGCCGAGCGGCTGAGCGCTGCCGCACGCTGCTTCTCGAGCGCGGCGCGGACGTCATTACCGAGCCTGACCAAGCGACTCTGGTCTCCTGGCAGTCCGAGAACCCGGAGGCCCTCGTCGACCGGCTGGCCGAGCAGGGCGTTGTCGTCCGTGACCTTCCAGGCACCCGTCTGGTTCGCGCGTCTTGCGGCTACTGGACGAGCGAGGACGACCTCCAACGACTCATTCGATGGCTTTAGCCCCCACTCGCGAGCCGACCGCGCAGGCGGCTCGATACTCACCGAAACTGCGGGCAAACTACGCCGTTTAATCGATTCAGATCATCGCTTTGCCCGCAATTGCCTCAGGCGGCGCGGACGAACTGGTGGGTCGGATATCTCTGACTGGTCTGCGTTCAATGGTCGTATGTCACGACCAGCCGCTGGCAAGGAAGGTGAGATATTGCTGGGATATTGCTTACAGGGTAGAAAATTTCCTATTTCACAGTGACCTGAGAGTTCTCAGGGAGTTCTTCGTTTTTCGGATAACTCAGAGACTTGATCATTGGGTCGCATTCGTGGTTATGTGCGGTTGTGGCCAAGAAGCGCGCCACACCCGAAAGTTCATTCGGAAGGGTGGCGCGCTCGTGGCCAACACCTCTCTTTCTGTCATCCCTACTCATCAGCGCTCGCCTCGTGAGGAGCTTGCCGAACGCACTCGCGAGTTGCTCATCGAGGCTGAGACTGCAGGCCCCGCCAAGCGGCAACAGATCCTTGACGAGGTGGTCAGCTCACATCTGTGGCTGGCCGAGAAGCTTGCCCGACAGTTCCTGCATCGCGGAGAGGACGAGGAGGATCTCGTCCAAGTCGCATACACGGGGCTAGTCGAGGCCTGCTTGCGGTTCGATCCTCACCAAGGTTCGTTCGTTGGCTTTGCCGAGCCGACAATCACCGGAGTGCTCAAGCGGCACTTTCGTGATCACGGCTGGACCGTTCGTCCGCCGCGTCCGACTCAAGAGCTAGCGTCGATGATCTGGCGACGGTGGCCAACGCTCGTTCAGGAAATGCGTGCGCTCCCATGTGCGCAGGATCTCGCCCAGGAACTTGGGGCGCCTGTCAGCGCGGTACAACAGGCCCGCCTGGCGAGTGAGGGTTACACCGCATCATCGATTGACTCTGCCATGTCTCGCGGAGTCTTTTTTTGCTCCACTGAGGCCGAGGAAGAGATCGACCGCACCGAGGCCCGACTCATCGTGGATCGAGCAATAGCACAGCTCGAGGAGTCGGAACGCGAATTGATCTGGCTGCGTTACTTCGAGCAACGTTCACAGTCCGATATCGCCCACGAACTCGGCATTAGCCAGATGCAGGTTTCGCGGTTGCTCTCTCGGCTGCTGCTCAGGTTGCGCAGCATCATCGGCGCACCAGCCGAGCTCGCTGCTGCCTCGTAAGCCGTTCTATAGCTTCCTGGCACTCTGCACACGCTGTGCAGGGTGTGTGCAGAGTGCCAGGAAGTTGTCTGTGAGGCCCAATCACCAAGGCTTGCTGTCTGACGCGGCTGCTGCAGAATCGTCGCAGATTGCACAAGGCCTGCAGCGACGACGGGGAATAGAGTCGACATTGTCCAGTTTGGACGAGAAAGTCCCCGCCTGGTACCCCCCAGCGGCGTCCCGCACCGATCCCGGGGTGCAATCTGGAGCGGCCTTTTAGCGTATGGAATGGAGACATGTGCATCGTAGAGTGTGGTGAGGCATCGTCGAAAGGGCGGTGAGCCGATCGCCAGCGTTGATCACGAAGAGTTCCGAAGCCACGACCCGGATGAGGCGCACGCATGGCTTCGCAAGACGTACGCGGACCACGATCTCAAGATTTCGGGAAGCAGCCAGGATTTCATATTTTCCTGCGACATCACCCGGCTCGATGGGATGTCGTTCGGGCACATCAGGCACTCGATGGCTGTCGACATCGATGTCTTTGATGGTTTGCGGAATCTCTCGATCGTTGAGCACCGAGACGGCGGCCCGGTGCATGCGTCTATCGGGCCGGCGAGTCTCAACTTACGAGCTGGTGAATGCCTTCTGCTGCCTCCTGACCGGCCGTACCAGGTTGCCTGGAGCTCTGTCGCCGCAGAGGTGACAACTTTGTCCTTCGAGGATCTGCAACGTGACGCGTTAGGTCTGGTCGATCGCGCAACAGTCAATGTCGACTTCACGAGGCCCATCACACCCGCAGCCGGACGCCACTGGTCCCAAACCATCCGGTATGTGCAGAGTTCGGTCAGTAATGGCCCGATGCTGGCGGCGGCTCCACTGGCCCGCCGTGAGCTCGGCTGGTTGGTCAGCAGTGCGGTCTTGGCGTGTTTTCCCAACTCGACGCTCGATGCTGAATCGCCCCGCTACGCAGGCGGTACGCCACAGCCGCTGCGCCGCGCGCTGGCTTTCATCGACGAGCACGCCGGCGACGCGATCACCCTTAATGAGATCGCCGTAGCCGCGCACCTTAGCCCGCGCGGTCTGCAAGCGACGTTCCGTAGGCATCTGGATACGACGCCCCTCGCGCGGCTCCGGAGTGTTCGGATGGAACGCGCCCACCATGATCTGCAGAACGCCGAGCCCGGTAACACGAGCGTGGCCGCGCTGGCCGCCCGCTGGGGATTCACCCACCTTGGCCGTTTTGCGGTCGAGTACCGCAGGCGCTACGGCAGCTCCCCTAGCCAGACGCTGCGCGGCTCATACGCCTGAGCGTCCGATATCAGAGTCCTCGGTCGGGAGCCGTCCGGTGGACAGCAGCCGTTGCGCCACGTCGCCGATCTTGCTCTGGGTGTCGCGGGCAGACCGGCGGAGCCGGTTGAATGCGGTCATCGAATCCAACCCATCGCGAGCCATCAAGTAGCCGACACCGCGCTCGATGATCACCCGATAGTCCAACGCATACTGCAGCTGAGCTGCCAGTTCCCCGGCATTTTGGGCTGTTACGGCGGCGGAAAGTGTGGATTCGACCACGTCGCGGTAGCGACCCAGCGCTTGGCACTCGTCGTCCTGCCAGACGTGCGGCCGGTCATAGAACACATCAAGAGTGCCGACGGTGACCGCACCGAGACGCACCGGCAGGCCTAGCACCGCGCGTACCCCGTGCGGCCGCAGCGCCCTGGCAAGCTCGGGCCAGCGCGGCTCCGCGGTCACGTCGGTGCTTGCCACCACAGCATTGTTGACGAACGCCTCAGTGCATGGACCCTGTCCGGTCTCGCTTTCCGCCACTTCAAGCATGCGGCCTGGCCCGTCGGATGCGGCCACATAACGCGGGATGTTCTGCTCATCGGCCAGCATGATGCCGCTGCCGGCAACGCCGAAGAGGTCCACGCATGCCTCGGTCACATGCCGCAGACCCTCCACAACGCTCGCGCCCGGTTCACCCAGTGTGGCGAGCCGGCGCAGGCTAGCAGCGAGGGCCTCTGGATTTATCGCCATGTGGGAGCTCCGCTTTCCGAAATTGCGCTGGGCATTGGCTCGATCTTGGTCTACGCGAGCAGACCTGTCGAGCCTGATCATCCCTGTTCCGTGATGGTCCGGTGCCCGTCCTCTCGGGTCTCGACGAGGCGTACGCCGTCGGGCAAGTGCTTCTCGATCGAGCTAAGAATCTCGACCTCGATGGGGTCAATCCGTCCGCAGTGCGCATCGATCACAGCTTGTGCAATATCCCGAACCTTGACATGCCCGTTTTGCGACAGGCGCACCATGAGCGACCAGGCTCGGTCGGGACTGATCCCGAACCGCTGCGCAAGCAATCCGGTCGCCACACCGATCTGCTGTCGTCTGGCTAGCGCGTCCCTGAGCTGTGCATTTTCGGCCTCAAGCTCGGCCACGCGGGAACTAGTCTCTGGGCTCCCGGCAATCAAGCCAACCACGGTCTGCGGTTGTTGCGGGACCATGCGTCACCTCGATGACGTCAGGCCGCAGACACAGGGCGGATTTCCAATAAATAGCCACTGCGAGTGTAGCCGCGAATCGAAGTACGGCAGCATGTGGAGCGCGAATCTTCGCAGGCGGAAGACTCTGGAACGGGCCGGTCGCGCGGCTCAGGGAACGGCCCCGCAGCATGGCTTCTCAGCTACGGGGCCTGGGTGGCTGTGGATCCTAGGTCAACCGCCACCCTTGTCTTGCGACTTACCCAATCGGCCGCGAAGCCAACGCCTTTGCTCCGACGAACCTTTCTTGCGACATACCCAATCCGCCGCGAAGGCCAACGTCTCTGCGCGTAAGAACCTGTCGTCACCAAAAATGGTCGGCTCGACAGAGCATGGTCGGCTCGATCTTGATCATGGTCTGAGTCTCGGCGGTGGTCGACGGAGCAACTGCGCTCAATGGATGATGCGGACGTCATTTGGCACAGCAGGAGCGTGGAACGCAACTGGTTTCTCATAAACTTCTTCGTTTTTTGGATAGCCATGAGGATTGCCGCAGCCGCGACCCAAATGTTTACATCAAAGGGTGGCCGAGAAGCGCGCCACGCCCGTAGTTTCTTGACGAAGGGTGTCGCGCTCATGGTCGTGTCTGAAATACACCTGGCTTCTCCTACGCAGACCACACGCGAAGAGCTCGCAGAAAGCACGCACGACCTCCTCATTGCGGCCCAGACCGCGGGCCCGGTCGAGCGACAGCGGATTCTCGACGAGGTTGTCACCTCGCATTTGTGGCTGGCCGAAACGGTGGCCCGCCGCTTCATGCATCGCGGCGAGGACAACGAGGACCTCATCCAAGTCGCCTGCACCGGGCTGGTCGAAGCCTGTCGGCGCTTCGACCCCCACCAAGGTTCATTCATTGGCTTCGCGGTGCCGACCATAACCGGCGTGCTCAAGCGGCACTTCCGCGATCATGGTTGGGTGGTGCGCCCGCCGCGGCCGACCCAGGAACTCGCCGCGATCATCTGGCGCCGGTGGCCCACCCTCGTGCAACAGATGGGTTCCCTGCCTGGTGAGCGAGACCTCGCCGAGGAACTGGGTGAGCCGGTTCGCGCTGTGCAACAGGCCCGCTTGGCAAGTCAGGGCTACAGCGCATCCTCGATCGATGCTGCGCTGTCACGCGGGATTTGCCTCTGCTCCGACGAGACCGGCCAGGACATCGACCGTGCCGAGGCGCGGTTGATCATCGAGGAGGCTCTGGCGCAGCTGAGCGACAACGAGCGGCGCCTGATCCGGCTGCGGTTCTTCCAGCAGTGCTCCCAGTCCGAGATCGCCGAGGAGATCGGTACCAGCCAAATGCAGGTATCACGGTTGCTTTCCAAGCTCCTGGTCAAGATGCGCACCATAATCGGTCCACCGGAGAGTTTGCGGGCTGCGTAGCTGGCGCGCCGCGAGCCCGGTGACGCGGTGGCCACGTCGAACAGCCGCCGACCCAAGCAATATCAATGTGCCCAATATCAATGTGCCCAGTATCAATTGTGCGCAGCGCACGTTTGCCCGGAGGACCGCTGGGAATATCTGAGGCATGACCTTCGATCCTCGTTGCGCCATCGTCACCGCTTCAGACTCCGGCATCGCCAAGGCGACTGCGGTCGCACCTGCCCAGAACGGCATGGAGTCGGCGTGACGGGCCCACAGGCCGGCTCCCATCTGACCAGCGGCGACTGGCGCAAGGTGTGACGCGGATATGAAGGCTGTTACCTGGCAGGGGTTTCGCAACGTCGCTATAGAAGATGTCCTCGACCCCATCATCAAGGAACCGAACGACGCGATCATCAAGGTAACCAGCACTAATATCTGCGGCTCCGATCTTCACCTGTACGAGACCATGGGCGCCTTCATGAGTCCTGGGGACGTGCTCGGCCACGAGGCGATCGGGATAGTCCTCGAAGTCGGTCGCGAGATCAGCCAGATTCGTCCTGGCGATCGAGTCGTGGTGCCGTTCCAGATCGCCTGCGGACATTGCTGGATGTGTGAGCGATTCCTCTATACACAATGCGAGACGACACAAGTACGCGGCGAAGGCAGCGGTGCCGCGCTGTTCGGCTACTCCAAGCTTTACGGCCAGGTCCCCGGCGCCCAGGCCGAATACCTTCGGATACCGGAAGCGCAGTTCACCCACATCTTGGTGCCGGAGGGCCCGCCAGACGACCACTTCATCTATCTATCCGATGTGCTCCCGACCGCATGGCAGGCGGTGGAATACGCGGCAGTGCCAGATGGAGGTTCGCTGCTGGTTTTGGGGTTGGGACCGATCGGCGACATGGCCTGCCGGATCGCTCAACAGAAGTGGATCGACGCGATTATCGCCATTGACCTGGTAGATGCCCGGCTGGAGCGGGCGCGTGCTCGCGGCATACAGGTTGTCGATCTGCGAGACCACGAAGATGATCTTCCCGACGTGGTGCGCGAGCTGACCGACGGTCGCGGCCCGGACTCGGTCATCGACGCGGTGGGAATGGAGGCGCACGGCTCGCCTGCTGCAGCCTTTGCCCAGCGCGTCGCGGCACGCCTCCCAGATGCGGTGACCGAGCCGCTGATGAAGAAGTCGGGACTTGATCGGCTCTCCGCGCTGTATACGGCGATCGAAACCGTACGCCGCGGCGGCACGGTCTCGCTGTCCGGCGTCTACGGTGGTATGGCCGACCCGCTGCCGATGATGTCGTTGTTCGACAAGCAGATCCAGCTCCGGATGGGCCAAGCCAATGTGAAGCATTGGATTCCCGACATCATGCCGTTCTTGACCGAGGACGACCCGCTCGGCGTCAGTGACTTCGCAACGCACCGGCTCCCGCTGCGCGATGCGCCGGCGGCGTACGAGATGTTCCAGCAGAAGGCCGATGGCGCGGTCAAGATCATGCTCAAGCCGTGGGCATGAAGCGAACTTCATGATCGTCAGCCGCACAGAGCATGTTTGCCTTGATAGGGCACTGGGTAGGCCAGGCGTACCCACAATCAATCCGATTGGAGAATGTCGTGGCGAACTACACCGATCCGACGAGGCGGCCCGAGGATCCGGGCGTCGAGCAACCCAGCCCTCGCCTCGGTGAGGCAGTGTCTGACCCGCGCCTCGGGGAGGCAGTGTCCGACCCGCGCCTCGGGGAGGCAGTGTCCGACCCGCGCCTCGGGGAGGCAGCGCCTGACCCGCGCCTCGGTGGCGCGAGGGCGTCCGGCACCTTTGCCGACTCTGAGCTGGAATATCCGAGCCCCGAGCGGACCGGCGTGGCGTACGGCCAGCCAGGCTCCTTCGAATCGGAAGGGGGCTCCACCGTCGATACCGCCAAGAGTGAGGCGGCCAACGTCAAAGACACAGCCGTCGGCGCCGCTACCGATGTTAGAGAGGTGGCCAGGGGCGAGGTTGCTCACGTAGCGGAAGAGGCCAAGTACCAAACCAGGAATCTGGTGGACCAGACGCGATATGAGCTGCAAGGCCAGGTGAGGAACCAGCAATCAAATCTGGCATCGAAGCTGAACGGCTGGGCGTCTGAGCTGGGCTCGATGGCCTCGAAATCTGATGAATCTGGTCCGATGACGGATCTTGCCCGGGAGGCGTCACGCCGCGTCGGTGGGTTTTCCCACTGGCTCGACAACCATGAGCCTGCTGATCTGCTCGACGAGGTGAAGCGGTTTGCCCGTCGTCGACCCGGCACATTCCTTGCTTTGGCGGCCGCAGCCGGCGTAGTTGCAGGCCGATTGACTCGGGGTGCTGTAGCAGGGAACACCAGTGTTGACTCCGACACAGATGTGACTCCAGCCCGGGCATATGACAGCTACGATCGCGGAGGTCATGGCGGCGAGGTGCAAGGCAGCGGCTATGGGGCTGCACGGGCCTACGAGAGCGGCTACGACCCGCGGTACGGCGAGGCCGCGGGCGAGACCGGCTACCAGGGTGGAGGCATACCGGCTCCTGGGCAGCAGTACCCAACCGAGGGCACATCGGCTCCGAGACACGCTGATACAACGGCTTCGGCTGAGTACCCCGCCACGGGTCCGGCCTATCCCAACGTGACGCCCACTACCGACGAGCCGTATTATCCGCCGCCCACAGAGGGCGAGGTACGCCGATGACCGATTACGCAGATCAGGCCCCACCGCGACGCGAATATCAAGACACAACAGAAGCACCCGCCGGAAACAAAAGCATCGGCGAGGCGATTGGTGATGTAACGCGTGACATGTCGGTTCTGGTTCAGCAGGAGCTGGCGCTGGCCAAGGCCGAAGCCCGCCAGTCCGCGTCGCGGGCCGGCCAGGCCGCCGGCATGTTTGCCGGGGCCGCAGTTGCCGCGTTCCTATTCGTGGTCTTCTTGTCGATCGCCCTATGGGTGACAATCAGCGACAACACCGGGCCTGCCTGGGCAGCGGTGATCGTGGCTGCCATCTGGCTGGTTGCCGCAGGGGTTCTCTTCCTGGTTGCTCGCGGCCAAATAGAGAAGATCAGCGGATTGCAGCAAACCACCGAGACTGTGCGCCAAGTCCCGAACGCACTCAAAGGACATGAGGAGAGAAATCGATGACTACCAGCAACGACCCGGATGAAATCCGGGCGGATATCGAACGGACTCGCGCGGCCTTGAGCAATGACGTGGACGAACTGGCCGAGACGGTCAATCCGAAGAACGTGGCACAGCGGCAGGTCGACAAGGTCAAGGAGGCCGCGAGCAATGTCAAGGAGCGAGTGATGGGCTCCGATGACGATTACAGCGGCTCCGCGGTTGGCATAGGCGCTACTGGCGCCGCCGCAAGAGATGCGGTCGCCGACAGGGCCTATGCCGCCCGGGACACAGTCAGCGAAAGGGCCTCCGAGGCGCGCGGTGCCGTAAGCCGCGCGCCGATGGCAGTAAAGCAGAAGGCGCAGGGCAACCCCCTGGCGGCCGGCGTGATCGCCTTTGGCCTGGGAATGCTGGTCTCCTCCCTGATTCCTTCCACGGAGAAGGAACGGCAAGTGGCATCCCAGCTGCAGGAGAACTTGGAGCCAGTCAAGGAGAAGGCCTCCGAAGTGGCAAGAGATGTCGGCGAGAGCCTGAAGCCGGCAGCGCAGGAGGCTGCTCAGTCGGTCAAGATGGCCGCCGCTGAAGGCGCCGAGAACGTCAAGCAGGAAGGCGCAGCCGCGGCCGCGGAAGTCAAGGACCAAGCTCAAGTCTCAAGGGAGACCGTGCAGCAGCAGAGGAGCTGAGCTCCGGCACACACAGTGGCGGATTCACTTCAGACACGAGGTGGATCCGCCACTTCTTGTTGGGGCGCCGGCAATCACTGGTGCCCCGACCTGATGGGTGAAGAAATCTCCAAGGAAACTGCCTGAATTCCCCACGCCAGTGCTGGAGCGGCGTACCGTCAGGAATCGTCCTTACGCCAGCGGTTCCCTTGCGACAAGGCGGGCTGATTGCTCGTACGACCGTTGGGTAAGGGTTTCTAGCGGTGGATGTTGAGTCCCTCCTCCGAAGGAGGTTTTGATGAGTAACGCAATTAATACCCCTAATGCTGACCGGAACAACAACGTTGCTGACGGTTCGGTCACTCGCACCGACCCTGCCGTAAACGACCACACCGTAACCGTGGATCGGCGCGAAGTGGTGGGCCGCGAAAAGGACGCCTTCGGCGGGATCAAATTTGGCAGCTGCTTCTTCGGATGGCTTACCGCATCGGGAACCGCGGTCCTCCTGGTGGCGCTGGTCACCGGTGTCGGCGCAGCGCTCGGACTGAGCCAGAACGTGGATGTCACCAACCCAACGACCGCGCAGACCGAGTCGATCGGGTTCGTCGGCGGCATCATCTTGCTCGCCATCATCTTTGTGTCCTACCTCGCTGGCGGCTACGTTGCCGGTCGGATGGCTCGCTTCAACGGGCTCCAGCAGGGTTTGGGTGTGTGGTTGTGGGCCGTGATCATGGCGATTCTGATTGCTGGTGCAGGCTGGCTGGCTGGCGCACGCTTCGATGTTTTTGCTCAGGTGAATAGCTTCCCGCGTCTGCCACTGAACGAGGGCACTCTCACCACTGCTGGTGTCCTTGCAGCAATCGGCGTCGTTGCCGCAAGCCTCATCGGTGCATTGCTCGGCGGGCTGGCCGGGATGCGCTATCACCGCCGGGTGGACAGGGCTGGCCTCGGTCGGTGACGGAACTCATGACTTGTCAGAATCTCTGCAGCAGAATCCGGTGGTGAGATTCTGACAAGTCGGCCTTAGCGCGGCAGTTGCCGGGTTTCGACGATTTCGTTCCAGATGTTGATAAGCACACAGCTCTTGCGTCTCGTGGCTGTTTGCCTGCGCTGTGTGGATATTGTAGGAGCAGCCGGCCGGGGCTCAGGCCCCCCTTTAGACGAGCCTCGGCCGCTTTCAGCACCTCATCACATCCGACTGGACTGCCTCCGTCAGCCGAGGGGCGCGCTCATTGCGTGGCCTGCGTCCTGGCGGCTGGCGGTCCGCTCGTAGACAGCTGCGGTGTCGGCAGCGACGCGATCCCACGAGTAGCAGCTGCGGGCTCGATCCAGGCCGGCTCGAGCGAACTCGGCGCGGCGGCTCGGCGCCTCCAGCAGCGGGCCGATCACCTCGGCCAAGGCGACAGGATCGCGTGGCGTCACCAACGTGCCGGTTACGCCGTCCACCACCGTGTCCAGCATGCCGCCAACGGCACTGGCCACGACCGGTACCCCGCACGCCATCGCCTCCAGCGGCACAATCCCGAATGGCTCGTACCACGGCGAGCAGACGACCAGGTCCGCAGACCGCAGCAAGGCCGGCAAGTCCGCGCGCGGGATCTGCCGTACCAGCCGGACCCGGTCAGCTACACCGAGCCGTTCGGCGACAGCAGCCAGCCGATCATGCTCAGGCTCCGGCCTCATATCACCGCTGCCGGCGCCTCCCGCGATCAACAACTCAGTCTCCGGCAGCCAAGTCAGAGCTTCGATGATGATCTCGTAGCCCTTACGCGGCACCAGCCGACCAACGCTCAGCAAGCGATAGCGACAGCTGCGCTTCGGTACCGATGGCGAAACACTCCTCGTCGGAGCCGGAGTGAAGTGCTCGAGATCGACACCACAGGGCACCACCGACACCTTGCTGCTCGGCACTCCGAGTAGGGCGAGTTCTCGTACCTCTTCAGTCGCGGTTGCCACAATGCGGTCAGCCGCTCCGGCTACGGCTACCTCCACTCGGATCCGATTGAGCGGGCTGGTGTCAGCTGGACCCTGGTAGCGACGCTCTACCGATCCGAGCGCATGGAAGGTCACCACGAGGGGAAGGCTGAACCGCCTGACCGCGCGGGCCGCTGCCCAGGCCGACATCCAGAAGTGTGCATGCACAACGTCCGGCTGCTGGAACTTGAGCATTTCGGCGAGGCGGTCGCCGAAGGCGGCCATGTGAGGCCACAGGTCGTCTTTGGGCACCGGGGCAGCCGGTCCCGCGGGCACGTGTACCACCTCATAACCCGCCGATCTGGTCACCCGCTCCGCCATGTCCGCATCATCGAGCCTGGTATAGACCGACACTGAGTGCCCGAGCCGGACAAGCCCGGCCGCGAGCTCGGCGACATGTACGTTCTGGCCGCCAGCGTCGACCCCGCCAATGGCAGCCAATGGGCTCGCGTGTTCAGAAACAAGTGCTACGCGCACAGCAAGTCCCATCCTTTGGCATCAGTGATCAGGTACCCGGCTCCACATCGACTAAACCCCGGCCCTTTTCTCAACTCATGGCAGCGCTGCGTTCCCCTCGTCGTGACAACATGTGGCGGTATGCGAGTGCTGTTCTCGACGACAGCCGGGGCTGGGCACTTCGGCCCGCTGATCCCCGTGGCCAATGCCTGCGTGGCTGGGGGTGCGGCCGTTGCCGTGGCCGCGCCGAGCAGCTTCGCGGAAACGGTGACCGGAGCAGGATTCGAGCACTTGGCGTTCGGCGCGCCGGCCCCAGAACTCCTCGGCGAGGTATTCGGGAGGGTCGGGAACTTGCCGTTCGAGGAAGCGGACCGCGTGGTGGTGGCCGAGGTCTTCGGTCGCCTCGATGCGGAAGCCGCGCTACCAGCACTGGGCAAGATCATCACCGACTGGCGACCAGATGTGGTCGTCCGAGAGACCTGTGAGTTCGGGTCGCTGGTTGCCGCCGACCGGGCAGGCATCGCGCAAGTCGAGGTCGCCATTGGTATGGGGCGGATCGGTCCTGGAGTTGTCGGCGTACTCCAGGAGTCGCTGGCCGGCCTGAGCATCATGGCTGGCCTGCCGCCAGTGCGCGGCGCCGAGTTGTTACTTCATGGCGACAGCTTCACCTCGGTCCCGGCTTCCCTCGATTACGGCGAGCTGCTGTCGGGGTCGCCCCAGCATGAGCAACCGGTCAGCGACCGTCGCCGGCTCTGGCGTTTTCGCACTGATTCAGCGGCGCGCAAGGTAAATCTGCCAGCTCCCTGGGGAGATCCGAGCCATCCGCTGGTCTACGTCAGCTACGGTTCGGTCACCGCGCGTCAGCCGCAATTTGTACCGATGTACCAGGCGACCCTGGATGCCTTGGCCGACCTGCCGGTTCGGGTCCTCATGACGACGGGACGCGGTCTTGGTCCGGCTGACCTCGAGGCGATACCGCCAAACAGTCATGTGGAGCAGTGGTGGCCGCAGGAGGCTGTGATGGGCGGGGCAGCCGCCGTCATCGGGCACGGCGGATTCGGCACCACAATGGCAGCGGTGGCCGCGGGCGTACCGCAGGTCCTCATACCACTGTTCTCCTCTGACCAGGTCAGCAACGCCGAGCGTGTGGCGTCGGTGAACGCGGGCATCCAGCTACCCGGCGGCTTAGCGGCAGTCTCCGACCTGCCGGCAGCGCTGGACCAAGTGTTGGACGATCCAGCTATCACCGAGCGAGCCCGCGCTCTGGCAACCGAGATTGCACAGCTTCCTGACATCAGCGAGTGCCGGCCGATTCTCGAGCAACTCGCCGAGAAGCGTGCGGTCAGCCCGTCTTGATGGATGTCACCTCTGCGGATCCTCGTCCGCGTCCGCCATGACACGCTGCCTCCTGGCAACAGCCCGGCGAGTGACGTAGCGACGAATCTTCTCGTGCGTGCCGCAGTCGTTCATGGCACACCAATGACGACTCAGGTTCTTGGACTGATCAAGAAACAGCCACGGGCACCCGGCGCACTTCTTGACTCGGGACAGCTGTGCACTGGTGATCAAATCGCCGGCGGCCGAGCCAACCGGCCACAGCATGGCGTCCAGCCGCGTGACATCAGCCCACCTCAACTGATACGTCGAGCCTTTCCACGCCAGTTCGGCGTGAGCCATGGCGTCGGCCACAAACGGCCGTAATTCGTCCCAGCGTGCAGCGGGCGTCGAGCCTTCGGTGGCTGCTGATCGGCCGCTAGTGATCGCGGCAACCTCGGTGAAGGTCTCGATCACGATGTCGCGCAGTGCGCTCCTGACAACCCTCAGCGAGCCGGGTGCAGCGCGGCGCCGCGCTGTGGGCTGGTGGACCGCTGTCGCGGCCGGCGGTGGTGCCAGCGGCTGGGTGCTCGGGGGCCTTATCACTGAGTACGCGGGATGGCGCTGGGTCTTTGCGGTCAATGTGCCTCTTGGGCTGGCTGCCGTGATGATTGCGCCACGGGTGCTCCCCGCGGACCAGAGACGGACCCGCGCATCCGGGCTGGATCTGGGCGGTGCCTTGACCGCGACTGCTGGTTTGGCGCTGCTGGTCTATGGGCTGACCAGCGCCGGCGTGCGCGGTCCCAGCCGACTTTCAAGCTGGCTGCCGCTGATGCTGGCAGCCGTCACCTTCGTGGTCTTCGTACGCCACGAGGGACGCACAACCAATCCCCTGGTGCCGCTCGGGTTGCTACGATCTCGGCCGGTCGCTGGCGCGAATCTGACTGCACTCGCCATTACGGCTTCAACCACGCCCGCGATGTATCTTTCGGTCCTGTATGTCCAGGACGTGCTGGGCGTAGCGGCCGGGCGGGCGTCGCTGCTCTTCCCGGCCGTGAACATAGCCGTCATCGCCGGTTCACTGGCGGGACCGCGGGTGCTCGGTCGACTGGGCGCTCGCCGCACGGCATTGGCCGGCTTCACCGGCATTGCGATCGGAATCACGATGTTGATCACGCTGCCTGCCGGAGGTCTTCCCGTGGCCCAGCTGCTGGCCGCCTTCGGGCTGATCGGCGCCGGCCTTGGGATTGCATCGGTCGCCTCGACCCAGACCGGCACCGCTGCCGCCAACCCGGCCTACCGCGGCGTCGCTTCGGGCGTACTCAACTCCGCTGCCCAGGTCGGCACAGCCACCGGCGTCGCACTCCTGGTGCCGCTTGCCGCGGCTACCGGCTCGAGTGCCATGACGAGCTATCGCATCGGTTTCCTGGGTGCCTGCGCCATAGCACTGGGAGGTGCCATCAGCAGCTTCCTGTTGCCCGCCCGAATGCGGCGAACAGAGCCCGCCGTTGCCCCGCACCATTGATTACCTGCCCGAGGTCGGGGGTAGTAAAGCCAGGAAAGTAGAAGGAGCACATCGAAGGGGAATGATCATCACGACCACCCAGGATCAAGTCGAGATGCCCGGGGATAAAGCAAAGCGACCCACCGAAATTCCCGCTCGCGGCTGGATACAGGTGATAAAGCGTGGTTGGAAGGGGGCCAAGGCCGACCAGGTCCCGCTGCTGGCCGCCGGGGTTGCCTTCTACGCCTTCATGGCGATCTTTCCCGCGCTGATCGCAGTCGTGTCGATCTATGGACTCTTCGCCGACCCGTCGACAATCGCGAACCAGCTCAACTCGCTGACTGCGACTCTCCCCGACGAAGCCCGCCAGATCATCACCGACCAGGTCACCGCACTGAGCATGCGTCGTCAGACCCTGGGCATCAGCCTCATACTCTCGCTCTTGATCGCGCTGTGGAGCGCCTCGGCCGGAACCAGCAATCTGGTGACTGCGATCAGTGTCGCCTACGACGAGCACGAAAAACGCGGGTTCGTGAAGAAGCGGCTGCTGTCTCTCGGGTTGACCGTCGCCGCCATCTTCTTCATGGTGATCATTCTCGGTCTGGTTGCCGTGTTGCCGCCGCTGCTCAAAGCCGCTTTTGGAACTGGGGCGTTGCGCTGGCTCCTCCAGATCAGTGGCGCTTTGATCGTGCTCGTACTGGTCCCTGTGGCGCTGGCGCTCCTCTATCGCCTGGCGCCCGACCGCGACGCGCCACGCATGAATTGGGTGTCGGTGGGCGCTGTGGTAGCCACCCTCATGTGGCTGGCCGCCTCGATCGGATTCTCGATCTACACCTCGACGTTCGGCAATTACGCCAAGACCTATGGAGTCTTTGCTGGAATCGTGGTGCTGCTTCTCTGGCTCTGGCTCACCATGTATGCGATCTTGCTGGGCGCCGAGATCAACGCCGAGTCTGAGCAGCAGACGGTCGAGGATACGACCAGAGGTGAGGAGGAGCCGCTCGGTGAGCGGGGCGCAGTGAAAGCTGACTCGATTCCTTCCGGAGATCCCGAGGCGCCGCAGCACGCACGTTGAGATGCCCGTCCAACGGCGGCTGAACTGCCGCAGCCACTGCCCGAAAGTGGTCAGATGCAACACGACTGAATCGATCAAGAGCTGTCGTTTGTGACCACTTTCCCAAAAAGATCAGAGCACCGGGCGACCGCCAGTCACCGCGACCCGGGCGCCAGAGACGTAGCTGCCGTCATCGGAAGCCAGCAGGACATAAACCGGCGCCAGTTCCTTGGGCTGACCCGCCCGGCCGAGGGGCGTGTTCTCACCAAAGTGCTCCACCTTCTCCGACGGCATGGTGGCAGGGATCAGGGGCGTCCAGATGGGTCCCGGAGCGACGCTATTGACCCGGATGCCCTTCTCACCCAGAAGTTGCGCCAGGCTGGCGCAGAAGTTGGCGATCGCCGCTTTGGTGGCGGCGTACGGGGCGAGCTGCGGCGACGGCATGTCGGAGTTGACCGACGAGCTGCCAATAATCGACGAGCCCGGCTTCATGTGCGGGATCGCGGCTTTGCACAGATGGAACATCGCACTGATGTTGGTGTGGATGGTGCGGTCCCACTCCTCATCGGAGATCTCCTCCAATGAATCGTGGCTCATCTGGAAGGCCGCATTGCTGACCAAAATGTCCACTCCGCCCAGCTCATCGACCGCGGTCTGAATGATCTCCCGGCAATGCTGCGGATCGGCAACGTCGCCCTTGACCAGTGCCCCACGTCGGCCAGCTTGCTCGACGTACCGCTGAGTGTCCTTGGCGTCGGAGTCCTCGCTGAGATAAGAGATCAACACATCGGCACCTTCGCGCGCGTACGCGATGGCCACCGCTCTGCCTATTCCGGAGTCGCCGCCAGTGATCACTGCGACCTTGCCGGTGAGCTTTCCATTGCCCTGGTAGCTTTCCTCGCCGCAATCCGGCACCGGCGTCATCTTCGATTGAATGCCAGGCACCTCTTGTTGCTGTGCAGGCTGGCTCATATTTCCCTCCTTGATGTTCGCATCGTGATCGCTCAGTTACCCGAGGAAGTGCTGCCTGAACCCGCCGCGGCGCTTTACTCTGCTCGCGGCGGCCTATCTCATCCAGCGGCGCCCGGAGCGCAGCTCAGTCGGGCGAGATGTTTTGGTTGATCCGGAAGAAGTTGTCTGGGTCGTACTTTTGCTTCAAGGCTCGGAGCCGCTCGTATTTCTTCGACCCGTACGACTGCCGAACCCGCTCGGCGCCCTCCTCGCCCAAGAAGTTCACGTAAACGCCTTCGTGCCACGGTCGTAGTGCGGACCAGAACTCCTGTACCCACTGGCGCTCTTCGGCGAATCCGGCACTCGTCTCCGTGCTCGCACCGATGTTGTATGTGAAGCCGGCGGAGCGGCCGTTGAACGCTGTCTCGTTGTCGTCTACTCGGCTCACGGCGCCGCCCATCTGCCAGATTGGGAATGCCGTTAGCGGCGAAGATATCCGCAACGAATGCTCGGCCGTGATGTCGATGATGTCATCGTTCAACTCGGCGACGTCGCAGCTCTTGAAGTAATACCAACGACCCGGCGGGAAGCTCGGATCGAACATGGCCTGATGCGTCAGGAACGGCTTGGGCACGCACAGGTCGAGGACTGGTGACCCGAACTCCTTCAGCGGCCGGACAAAGCGTTGCCCGGCATCCACGTCACCCGCCCAGCAGCAGATCACGCTCACGACTGGCTTGCCGTGAAGCTCCTGTGGGACGAACGGCAGCGGCGGCGCTTTACGGTGAACCACGATCGTCATCAGCTCATCCGGCGCGTCGGCGACCCAATCGCGATAGAAGCGCAGCACGTTCGGCGACTGCTCCATCGGCCAGAACACGGGTCCAGCCAGCACATGCGTCCCGAGGGGCACGCAACGGAATTTGAACTCGGTGACGATCCCGAAATTGCCTCCGCCTCCGCGCACTCCCCAGAAGAGATCTGCATTTCTATCCGCGCTCGCTTGCACGAGCTCACCCTCGGCCGTCACGAGATCGACCGAGAGAAGTTGGTCGATCGACAGTCCGTGCCTACGCATGATCCAGCCGATCCCGCCGCCGAGAGTGAGGCCGGCCACCCCGGTGTGGGTCACGATTCCGGACGGTACCGCGAGACCGAACGCCTGGGTTTCCTTGTCGAGGTCTCCGAGCAAGGCGCCCGCCTGCACCCGCACTGTCCGCTTTTCCGGATCGACCCGGATTCCTTTCATGAGCGAGAGGTCGATCACCAGAGCGCCGTCAGCCATAGAAAACCCGGGGAACGAGTGTCCTCCGCTCCGCACCGCGACTGGCAGACCGCTGGCCCGCCCAAAGTTCACGCCTGCGATGACATCCGATAGGCCCGCGCACCGCATGATCAGCGCTGGGTGCCGGTCGAACGAGCCGTTCCAGATCTTGCGATCCGTGTCATAGCTCGGATCTCCGGGGCCGGCGACGTATCCGCGTAGAGCAGCCTGATCAATCTCCATCGAAACGCTGCCGAGGCTCATTCTGGGAGTGTCTCAGTCAGGCGGGAGGTTGCGCCACACCCATTTCCTCCAGAAAGCTTGCGCCAGAGTCAGACACCGGTTTCTCTGTGCGGATCGGCGACCGGCTTGGACTCGGGCGACCCACGTTGCCGCAGGTACACCGAGGCAAAAACGATCACTGCCATAGCCATTTCCCGCATTTCGCTGCGTCCTCCATCCGGCGCCTACCGTTGATCACTCCGGGACAGGCGGATCCATCGGTATCCCCAGCCGTTCAGCGCAAGCCCAGTTAGCTTCTTGGTCGGTGCGTCGTACGGAGCGTCCAGGAACAGGTCATAGGGCGCACCATTCATGCCGGGCAGTGGGCCAATGTCGACCGTGACTGCGGTGTCGGCCAAGTTGTGCAGCAGCAAGATCGACCCGGCAGGTGCGTCGAAGCGGTGCGCCAGCACGGAACGCGGCAGCGGAGCGTCAACCACCGAGCAGGTGCCGGTCCCGATCTCCGGCGCGGTACGCAAGGTGTGAGTCAGGTTTTCGAACCATCGCAGCAGTGAGTTGGGGTCACGCTGCTGTGCGCGTACGTTGACTTTTTTGGCACCGAACCGACCTCTCGTCACGACGGGCCGGAACAGTGCCATCGGGCGCCGCCGAGCTGAAGCCTGCATTCGGTGTGTCGTCCCAATGCATCGGTGTTCGGACTGCCTCCCGCCCGTCCAGGCTGAGGTCATCCCCCATCCCGATCTCCTCGCCGTAACGCAGCGCCGGCGTGCCGGGCAGCGAAAACTGCAGAGCGTACGCGAGCTCGATCCGGCGCTGATCACCGCTCAGCATCGGCGCCAACCGGCGGCGAATGCCGCGGCCGTAAAGCCGCATTTCAGGGCGTGGTGCGAAGGCGCCAAAGACGTCACCACGCTGTTCGTCGGTCAGCCGGCTCAGGTCGAGCTCGTCGTGGTTCCGCAGGAAACTGACCCACTGGCCACCTTCCGGCAGCCGAACTGCCGTCGTCAGGGCTTGAATGAGCGGCTCCGCGTCGCAGCGAGCCAGCGCCAACCAAGCATGCGGATTGAGCAGGAAGTCGAACATCATCTGCGCGCGATCGCTCGGGCCGTCGGGCCGGCTACCAACGAACGTCCCAACCTCGCTCGGCGGCAGATTGGCCTCGCAGAGCAGCACCGAGTCGCCGCGCAACCACTGAGACTCTTGCCGCCAGGAGTCCATGATCGAAAAGTCCTTTGGGCCGGAGTCGACCCCCGGCCTTACCAGCTCGATGATGAACGGTGCGGCGTCGATCCTGAAGCCGGCGGCGCCAAGTTGCAGCCAGAAGTTCATCACCTTGGTGATCTCGGTGCGTACCGCGGGATTCGCCCAGTTGAGGTCAGGCTGAAAGTCATAGAAGCGATGGAAGTACCACGCCTGCGCCTGCTCATCGAACGTCCAGGTCTCGCTCTGCTCGCCGGGGAAGACGGTGCCCTGATGCCGGTTCGGCGGCTCCTCGGCACTCCAGATGTACCAGTCGCGGTATGGCGAATCAGGGCTGCTGCGGGCCGAGACGAACCAGGGATGCTCGTCGGAGGTGTGGTTGACGACCAGGTCGAGGATGATCCGGATGCCGCGCTCCCGCGCTCCTCGGGCCAGCTCGGCAAAGTCACCGAGGCTGCCCAACGCCGGGTCGATGCCGTAGTAGTCGCTGATGTCGTAGCCTCCGTCACGCCCGGGACTGGGATGGATCGGATTCAGCCACAGGCATGAGACACCCAATCTCGACAAGTAGTCGAGGCGACTGATCAATCCCCGCAGGTCGCCGCGGCCGTCACCGTCAGAGTCTTGGAAAGACGACACGTCGAGGCTGTAGATGACGGCCTCCTGGTACCACCGGGGGGTCACAGGGCCGCTTTCCGGCTGGCGCGTTTGCACATCTCCGCATCACTCATGCTTATGCAGTACCCGATGGCGGTCGGTCGACACTTACTACGGCTTCGACCAGCGGCACGCGAAACCAGGTACTAGATTGGGCGACGCCCGGAACACCTGGTGTCGAGTCGGCCTCGTGCTAGTCAAAGCACATCCAACAGTGTTTCTCGCCCGCTGCCTCCGGCACGGGAGAGAGGGAGGACTCTTTGACCGTGTCGTTTGACGTTGAGCGAGCATCCTCGACCGATTCATCGGGCGCTAGCGCAACGGGTCCCTCCATGCGATCGGTGTACGAGCAGCTGGACTGGTCCGCCACTGCTTTGGGGCCGCGCGACTCGTGGCCTGCGCTACTCCGGCTCCTGGTGGATCTCTGTCTGGACTCGGAATTCCCGGTCCAGATCAGCTGGGGACCAGAACTTCTGGTGCTCTACAACGAGGCCTACATTCCGTTGCTTGGCGCCGAGAAGCACCCGTGGGCACTTGGTCGGCCAGGAAGCGAGGTGGTGCCGCACGTCGGGTCAGCGAGCGAGCAACATCTGCGCGAGGTCCTGCAGACCGGCCGGCCCTACCACAGCGGAGACCAACGGCTCATCATCAACCGGCACGGCTACCCAGAGGAGGCGTACTTCACGTTCTCCCTGAGTGCGATCCGGGACACCGACGGTACGATCGTTGGGCTCTTCAATGCGATCACCGAAACCACGCAGCACCTCCTGTACCAGCGACGGCTCCAGGTGCTGCGCAGGCTCGGCGCGGTCTCGATCACTGCGGACGACTCACTTGCGTCGACCTGCCGAGCCGCTGTTGAGGTCATCGGCAAGACCCGAGAGAGCGTGCCCTTCCTTGCGGCTTTCCTGCAAGATCACCCGGGGCAGGGTCCACGACGGGTAGCCGGCTACGGCTTCGACGAGACCGCTGCAGCTGCTTGCGAACTCGTCGAGCCTGCTCCCACGAACGGGCCGGTATTCGAGGTCATGCGGCACGGAGGCACGACGCTGGTGTCGGGCCTGCGCGAGCGCCACCGGGGCGTCTTTGCAGCCGGACCGCTGGGACCCCTGGAGCCCGACCAGGCTTTCGTACTACCGGTGGTCATGCTCGGCACCCGCAAGCCGATGGGTGTGTTTGTCATTGGGGTCAATCCCTACTGGCGGCCGGATGAGGCCTACACCGCATTCGCAGCAATGGCCGCGCGGCAGCTCGGCGTGATGATCACAGATGCGGTCTCCTACCAGAACGAGCGCCGGCGCCAGCGGGCTCTCGCGGAGCTGGATCGAGCCAGGACTGAGTTCTTCCAGAACGTGGGTCACGAGCTGCGTTCGCCGCTGACCATGTTGCTCGCCCCGTTGCAGGACATCCTTGTCGAGCCGGGCGTCGTGCTTCCTGCGGCGGCACGAGACACGGTTGAGACCTCGATACGAGCGGCTGACCGGCTCCAGAGGGTCGTCGATGCGCTGTTGGACACTTCCCGGGCCGAATCTGGAGCGCTCATCCCGGATCGAGAGGAGATCGATCTCACTGCGGTTACCGCGGAGTTGGTAGAAGGTCACCGGCCGGCTGCCGAAGGTCGGCTGAACCTACGCGTCGACGTACCGACTGATCCGCTCATGGCCTACGTCGACCGCACTATGTGGACCACCATCGTGAACAACCTCGTGAACAATGCGGTGAAGTTCACCAATGTTGGCGAGGTCGGGGTGAGCTTGAGCGGCGACGATCGTGAGGTGGTCCTCACCGTCACCGATACCGGCGTCGGTATTCCGCAAGACGAGCAGGTTCAGATCTTCCAGAGATTCCATCGGGCAAACAATGATGATCAACAACCAGGCTCCGGCATCGGACTGTCGCTCGTTGCCGAGATGACCGCCGCGCATGGCGGATCCGTCGACGTGGACAGTGAGCCTGGTGTAGGCAGCCAGTTCGTCGTACGGCTGCCGCGCTTCGACGGATCAGCAGCGACTGAGCTGGCCGAGAGCGCAGCCGAACCTCACCCCGAGAACGAGCCGACCGCGGATCGGCCGCGCCTGTTGATCATCGAGGACGAGCCTGATCTTCGTGGCTACCTGACCAAGCTGTTCACCAAAGATGGGTACGCCGTGGAAGCTGCGGCCGATGCAGCGACCGCAGCCACATTGTTGGAGCGCAACGCACCCGACCTGATGATCACCGATGTGATGCTGCGAGGGCAGAGCGGCCTCGACATTCTCACCGCACTCCGCGAAGACGAGCGGATGGCTCGGTTGCCTGTCGTGGTCCTGACCGCGCGCGCCGACGCCGAAACAGCGATAGAGGCCTTCGCTGCCGGCGCCGACGACTTCGTGGTCAAGCCGTTCAATTCTTCCGAGCTGCTGGCGCGCGTTCGAGCTCATTATCAGATGAGCCAGCTCCGCGACCTCGCGGTCGACGCGGCAGAGACCACCGTTGGACAGCTGCGCCAAGCCCTGCAGAGCAACCGAACGACCGGCACCGCGGTGGGGATTGTGATGAGCCGTTACGAGCTGAACGCAGAACTGGCGTTTCAGGCGCTGAGACGCACCAGTCAGCAGAGCAACCGCAAGCTGCACGAGATTGCTGCAGAGGTCGTGCGGACCGGCGCGTTGCCGGACGCGCCGACCTGACTCCACCGCCCTTGCCGTACACGTCGGCCACTAGCCCTCGCGGCCGCGGTGCCAGTCGGCAACCGCGCGGTCTACATTGACCAGACCGATCACGATCGCCGGACCATCAACCCGGATCCGATGCGACTCGGCGATCCGGCGGTTCAGGTCCCTTACGATCTCGCGTACCGACTCTTCATCAGCCACGTCAGCCAGCGTCTCGGGGAGCGCCATGACTTCCCTGCGCAGCGCCAGTGATGTCGGTAGCGGAAGCGGAAGCTGCTCCCGCTCCAGGTATGCCTTGACCCACCAGTTCTCATCCTCGCGACCATTCAGACCCTTGATCGGCCTACCTTGCCCAGGAAGGTTGTCGAACTCGCCGCGCTCGATCGCCTCGCGGATCTGACGCTCCACCCAACTCTCGTATCGCATCACGACTATTTTTCCAGAACTGCTCGCGCATCGCGCCCTATGGCAGTCTGAACAGATGGATCCGTGGAGCATCGGCTTGATCGTGTTGATCATTGCGGGACTCGGCGCGATCATCTTCGGTGCGGTGTGGGACCGCAGGCGAAACAAGAAGCGAGCCGCCGAGATGCTCGCACCGCCAGCCCGGACCATTCCGCAATTCCATCCAGACGCGCCGGCCCCGCATTACCTGTCTGATCTGCAGGCGCGGCGCCGACCCGAAGACGCAGCGCCGACCGATCTCAGCGACGCCGCACGGCAAACCATCACCCGACAGCTGGCCGATCCCCACACTGTGACTGTCGAAGCCGGTTACGCCTCGCGCGATTTCATTACCGATTCCAGCTCCGCGTGGGCCGTGCTGGAACAGCCCGCCGTCCTGGTATGCGGCGATACAGTCTCCAGCTTCCGCGAGCTGATCGGCACACTGGAGAAGCTGATCTTGAGCAAGACCCCACTCGTCGTGGTGGCGCCGGGGATCGCTGCTGATGTGCTGGCAACCCTGGAAGTGAACACGATCAGGCATACCATGCGGCTGCTCGCTGTCACCTGCGATGAGCCGAGCCTCCGTACCGTCGCAACCGCGTGTCAGGCGATGATCATCGAGCGATCCGACCGGCAATCCGGATACCTGGGACAGGATCATCTCGGCCATTGCGAACGCTGGATCAGCACCGCCACATCCAGCCATCTGATCATTACCGTGGAGACGAAACAAGGCAGCGCATGACGGGCGAAAGTGCGTCCACGACAGCCACTATTACGGACCGGCACACCGGCGGGTGGGGATACGCTGCCGCGCTGACTCCGATCATCTTCGGCACCACGTACGTGCTGACAACCGAATTCCTGCCCCCTGGCCGCCCGCTGCTCGCTGCCCTGATGCGCTCGCTGCCGACCGGGCTGGTGTTGATCATCGGGAGCCCGATTCCCCCGCGTCGCTGGATGGCGCGCTTCTTCGTCCTTTCGGTGCTCTACGCCTCAGGACTCTTTCCGCTGCTGTTCATCGCCGCCTACCGGCTGCCAGGGGGTGTAGCGGCCGTGATCAACTCGGTGAGCCCGTTGCTTGTCGTGGTGATCTCTGTCCCGCTGCTCGGTAGCCGGATCCGTGCGATTCAGATCATCGCCGGCATCGTCGGGGTGCTGGGCGTGGCGTTGCTGGTGCTCCGATCGGACGCCCGCCTGGATATCCTCGGCCTGGTAGCCATGGCCGCTGCTGCGATCATGTTCAGCGTGGCGACCGTGTTGACCAAGCGGTGGAGCCGCCCCGAGGGAATGACCTCGATTGGCGTTACCGGCTGGACCTTCCTGCTCGCAGGGCTCACCCTGCTACCTGCCACGCTGCTCATCGAGGGACTTCCCGACCACCTCACGGCGCGTAACATCGGCGGGCTGATCTATCTCGTTCTGATCAGCGGGATTGTCGCGTACGCCCTTTGGTTCTGGGGGTTGCAGCGGCTGTCCGCGAGCGCGGTGACTTTTCTTACTCTGCTCAATCCAGTGGTCGCAGCCCTGCTGGGCTGGGTGGTCCTCGACCAGCGCTTCAACCGCTGGCAGGCCTTCGGGGCGGTTCTCGTTCTGGTTTCGGTGGTGCTGGGCCAACCAGGGGCGCTGGACTGGCGACGACGACGATCAGCACTAACATCACCGGTGTGACCGCGCCGACGCAGCACCGCGACCGTCGCTGGCCGCGCCGCGTGTACGCGGCGGGCTCGGAGCCCGACCCACGATTCACTTTCGCCAACGAACGCACCTTCCTGGCCTGGATCCGAACAGGGCTGGGCTTCCTTGCAGCCGGCGTAGCGATCGCCGCCGTCGCACACCTGACCGACCGGCTTGGGCTCGAGGTGCGACTGGCTGCAGCCGTTCTTGTCATCTGTGGCTTGGCCTGCGGAATCGGCGCATTCAGTAGGTGGATGGGGAATGAGCGGGCGATGCGACTCGGCGAGCCGCTGCCGTCCTCGCCGCTACTGCTCGTACTCACCTCCGTTGTGGCCGGGGTAGGTATCGTGGCGCTGATCATTGTGAGCTTTGGGTGACGCTCGCTCCCTGGGACCCCGGACTGCAGAACGAACGGACGGGGTTGGCCTGGCAGCGCACAATGCTGGCTGGTTTGACCTGTAGCTTGCTCGTTGCGCGACTGCTGGCGTCGATCTCGATCCTCTTGTCCGTGATCCTCGGGCTGGTTGCGCTGCTGTGTACCGCAGGGCTCGGCTGGCTGGCGATCCGGCGCTTCCGATTGAACAACCTCGCGATCCATCGTGAAGAAGCACTCGGTGACGGCAGGGCGAATGGACTGCTCAGCATGCTGGTCGTGCTGACCGCCTTCGGCGCCCTGCTCTACGTCTCAGTCGCCTAACTGCCCTACTCCCCTACTCCCTCACACCGACCTGTCAGCGTGAGTTAGGCGTAACCGAGCTCGTGCAGCCGATCATCGTCGATCCCGAAGTGATGTGCGATCTCGTGTACGACGGTGATCCTGACTTCGTCGATGACCTGCTCGTGGGTTTCGCAAATCGCCAAGATCGGATTACGGAAGATCAAAATGTGGTCAGGCAGGCCGGTATAGGACTCGCCACGTTCGGTAAGTGGAACACCTGAGTAGAGCCCAAGGGTGTCCGGTAGATCCGGTGGCGGATCGTCCTGCACCAAGATCACACAATTGTCGACCACAGCAGCCAGCTCCTCTGGAATTCCGTCCAGGGCATCCGCCACGTGCATCTCGAACTCTTCGGCGGACATCTCCACACCTGTGTTCATCGGATCGAGAGCTCGGAACTCATGCTGAACTCGTGACAAAGATCCGCCCGGGTGTTCACAGTCGCAGCCTAGACGTGAGCTAGCGAGGTTTCTCACCAAAAAACCAGCGAATTACATCGATGAAATTTTCCGCCTGAGTCCTGCGTGTCGACTTGCACCATCGCCGAAGTGTGAACTCAGGTCTTGCAGTTACGGTTGTGACGAGATTAGAGTTCTGCGCAGCCTGAGTTTTATGTGACTTATGTGACTCAAGTGATCCCCCGATGGTGCTTTAGCTGGAGGCAACCATGCGCAGAACCGTGATCAACGTGCGAGCCGCCGCTGTTCTGGTCCCCGTCGGTGTGATTGTCAGTCTGCTGTGGCCCCAAATGGCCAGCGCTACGACGCAGATGACCGCAACCGTTGGCGTCAACATCCGTTCCGGCTCCAGCACCAACACCGACATCCTTGGTGGCCTCTTCCGAGGGCAGACGGTGACGGCCATCAGCAGCTCTCAGGGCTGGACCAAGATCTCCTACGATGGCTCGACCGCATACGTCGCGAGCAGATACCTCACCAAGGGGAAAGACCTGCCGCCGCCGCTGAGGATCGGCCGCGGCACGGTCAAAGTCACCACCACTGCCCTCAACCTTCGCAGCGGCCCAGGCCTCTCCTACAGCGTGATCAAGGTCCTCAAGGGCGGCGCTCGGGTAACCATGACGGGCAAGACCGCACGCGGGTGGGCCCAGCTGGTCAACGGCCGATCCACCGGCTGGTCAAGCATGCAGTACCTCGTCAGCTCGATGTACGGACGGCCGACGATTATCGGCAAGCGGGTGGCAACTGCAGACCTCGATATCCGGACGACGAGCGGGACGGACTCCCGCACCGTCACTGAGGTCAGGAAAGGCACAGCACTTTCGGTTACCGGTGCCATTCAGAACGGTCGTGCGCAGATCATCTACCAAGACCGCATCCGCTGGGTGACAGCGAGATATCTCACAAAACTGACCAGCAACCTGCCGTCCCCACCCAGGCTGCCCAAGATCATCGGGACGCGGTACGCCACCGCCCCGTTGGACATCCGCTCGACATACGCCGACAAGTACCGCCGGATTACCGAAGTCCCCCGGGGGACTGAGCTCAAGATCACTGGCGTCGTCAGGAACGGCCGGATGCAGATCATCTTCGACAAGGCTGTCCGCTGGGTGACCGCTACGTACCTCTCGAAGTCAGCCCCCAGCTCGATACCATCAAGCTGGCTTGCCGTCGAGCGAGGGCTCAAGCCGAACGCGATCGCGGTCCATCGAGCCATGCGTGCGAGATTCCCCCAGATCAGCGTGTACGGCGGTGTGCGCCCATCTGTGATTCCGGATCATGAGCAGGGTCGCGCTCTTGACTGCATGATTCCGGACTACCGGTCGGCTTCCGGAAAGGCGCTTGGTGACGAAGCGGCGGCGTGGCTGAAGGCAAACGCGAGGTCCCTCGGGATCAACTACGTGATCTGGAACCAGCACATCTGGAACATCACACGAGACAGTGAGGGCTGGCGGTACATGGCTGACCGCGGCAGCGACTCGGCCAATCACCTGAACCACATACACATCACCGTTTTTGCAGATGGCTTCGATCCCCGCTAGGAACTCCCAGGCTAGAAGTTGGCCTAGAAATCTGCGAAGCCCTTTCCGATCAGGGCCACACCAAGGACCAGCAACAGCACCGCCATGATCACGGCATTGTTGTCGACCAGCCATTGCCGGAACTTGTCGAGCGGTCCCGCTAGTCGCGCCGAGGCAATGAGGTAGCTGAACACCGGGACGAGCACTGTGCTGGCGGCCAGCAGCACGAAAATTGTGATCACTACCGCCATCTGACCGACTGTGAGACCAGCCCTGCCGACGATCACTCCCGCCGCGATCGCCAGCAGCAGATTCTTCGGGTTCGCCGCCGCAAGCAGGAATCCGAGCCATAGCGCCTTGACTGCGGACATGGAATCGATTGCCGACATCCATTTCGGCAGGCTCGCTTGGTTGCCCTTGGCTGGACGTGTCCGCCACTGCTTGATCGCCAAGACCAACAACAGCACGCCCAAGATGATCTTGATGACCCCGGCAGCCGGTGACCTGCCGCCGGTTTCCGGTGGACTGACTGAGGAGAGCAGGCTGAATAAGACAATCGCAACGACAATGCCGGCCAGCCAACCGATCATGAATCCGACGCTGGTGCCCTTTGCGCGAGGTGACAGCAGCATCAAGATCGCGGCGATGATCGGTATTGGACTGATCGCGATGCCGACGGCCAGTGGGAGAATCTCCCCGATCACCAGGTTCATGAGACCGGATCAGCTCGGTCGGCAAGAAGCTCCATCTCATGGACGAACCGGCGCGACCACGTCCACCAGTTGTAATGCTCAAGGGCGGTCGCGTGGCCGTTACGACCCAACACCGCAGCGCGGTCGGGATCATCCCGGAGCGCAACAACGGCGCGTACCACAGCTTCTGGATCCCGCCAGGGGACGATCAGTCCGGAGTTCGCAGCACGTACGTGTTGTTCGGCTAAGGGCAGCGGTGTCGTGATAACCGGGACCCCGAACGCTCCGTACTCGACCACCTTGGTCGGCAGGCTACAGCGGAAATTGGGCAGGTCATCGAGCAGGCTGAGGCCAGCCAGTGCACCGCTGATGCGGGATAGCGCCGCCTGGCTCGGCAAGAATCCGCGCCAGGTCAGGATGCCCGCTCGTTCGGCCTGGCGCAACGCCTCCGCAGATTTCTGCTCCGGGGCGTCACCGATGATCTCGAGGCGGACCGGGCTGGGGAGTGCTGCAAGTGCATGGCCAACCGCGATCATGAGCTGGCAGCCGCGCGCCTCGGTGACGGTTCCCACGTATACGACCCGGTCGCGGCCGGGTGGCACCGTCTCGGTCGGCACTGGAACTGTGTTGGGTATTACCGGATGGCGTCTCAGAAAGCGCTGCTGATAGGCGAACTCAGCCAGCAACAGATCGAACGATCGCTCTGCCTGGCGCTCGGCGGCACGCCACAACGCGGCAACGGCTGGACGGAGGGCCTTCGGCATCCACTCCTTGACTTGTAGCGCCGCCGAAGCGTCCTCGTGCACGTCCCAGACAAGATTGCGCAGCCTGAGCCCAGCTGCCGCCACCAACAGCTCTGGGTCATGCACCATGACGAGATCGTGATGTCGCGCCAGTCGTTTCAACAGGCCACGCGCCGCCCGGTCGGCACGTGCTCTCCGCCGGCCCTCGGACCGCGTAATGTCCAGGCAGGTGAGCGATCCGGGAAGTCGCCCATCCCGGACGGGCGGAGCCTGGTCATAACCGGCGAAGGGTGCCACATATGTGACGTGCCAGCCGCTGGTGAGCAAAGCATCGACCTCGCGGAACCAAATCCGTGAGTCTGACGGGTTGTGCACCACCGTCAAAACCAGCACCCTGCGTCTTGGAAGCTGCGGTTCGCGGCTACTGCCAAGCGAAGGTGCGGTAACCACCGTCATGATGGATGTCTACAGCCGTTCGACGGTGTCACTTCGGCGAGCTACCCCACGGGTGTCCAGGAAACGGCGCGAAGACAGCGCCAGCGCATCCACGTCATAGTCCCGGTGGTTCTGGAGTAAGACGCAGGCGTCCGCATCAGCCACCGAGCCGTACAAATCGGACTCCGAGGTCAGATCCCGTCCGGCAACCGTCCAATTCTTCACGTGCGGATCATGGAAGCTCACATGTGCGCCCATGGCGATCAAGCACTTGGCCAGCGGAGTGGCCGGGGACTCGCGCACGTCGGCAATGTTCGGCTTGTACGTGACACCGAGCAATAGCACGGAGGCACCGCGAACCGCCTTGCTGTCACTGTTGAGTAGATCCTGTACGCGACGGGCCACGTAAGTCGGCATGGAATTGTTGATTTCCTGCGCCAGCTCGACGAAGCGGAAGGGGTAGCCCAGCTTCGCGCGCACATTGTGGGAAAGATAGTTTGGGTCGATCGGGATGCAATGCCCACCGACACCAGGTCCGTGCCGGAATGATTGGAAACCGAACGGTTTGGTCGACGCTGCATCGATCACGTCCCACAGATCGATATTCAGATCGTGGCAAAATCGGGCCATTTCGTTGACCAGTGCGATGTTGATGTGTCGATAGGTGTTCTCCAACAGCTTGGCCATTTCGGCTTCGCGCGTGCCTTTGGTTTTCACCACAGTGTCGACAAATCTGCCGTAGAAATCAGCCGCCGCTTGGGTGCAGTTCTCAGTGTGGCCGCCGATCACTTTCGGGGTGTTCCGCGGCCCAAAGTCCTCATTTCCCGGGTCGATGCGTTCCGGTGAGAACGCCAGGTTGAAGTCAATACCAGCGATCAGACCAGAGGCCTCGAGAATCGGCCGCACCACCTCATCGGTTGTGCCCGGGTAGGTCGTCGATTCGAGGGCAACCAGCGTGCCGGGCTGGAGATGTGCCGCGACACTCTCGACCGCTGCTATCACGGCTCGGAGATCTGGGCTGCCGCTTTCCGACAGCGGTGTCGGTACACAGATCACCACCGCTCTGGCTTGGGCAATCACCCTTGAATCAGTGGTGGCGCGGAAGCCGCCGCGCTTCATTGCCATTACGTCTTCATCGGTCAAGTCGTCGATATGGGAGCGTCCAGCCTCCAGGCCGGCGACCAGCTCCTCATTCACGTCCAATCCGAAAACCCGCAAGCCCGATAGGGTCGCCTCACGCGCCAGCGGGAGTCCGACGTAGCCAAGACCGATAATGACGGCGGTGTCCGACATACTGCACCTCATTGTGTGTTGCCTAAGCGGCTCAGGGGAAGTTCTGGGTGGTCAGTGGTCGTCGATACGGCGAGATTCGACCGCTTTCGGATTGCACGTTAGCCGAGAAATCGCCCATTACCCGGGCACGACACTCCAACTCAATTGAGTGCAATTCACAACGGCCGGCTCTTAGCTACTCAGCCGAATGACCGCAATACCCCACGTGTGACGTCGTCGAGCCCATCCGGAGCGATCGTGATCACCGCCGAGACCCCGAAGTTGGTCCGCATCGATGCAATCCGAGCACCGACATACTCCGACCAGTCCGCCGATTCAGCCGACCAGGCTGTGCGGGGTGTAACCAGTTCGGCGACGTATCCGTAGCTGCGCGCTCGACCGAAGGCTGGGGTGTCGAGCAGGAACACCGGGCGGAAACCTGCCCCGAGCAGCTGCATCTCAGCCACGTCATCGATCACTCGATCGACGACATCGTCGATCGGCCGGTTCCTGCCACCGCAATCGGCGAGTCCCACCAGGCTCAGCAAGATCACTGGCAACCGATCAGTACCGACACCGCCTAACAACCGACCGGCCGATAGCTCGAGTGATGGCTCGACCGGCGCTGCTGACCAACGCGACTCCATGGCAAACAAGCGATTCGCTATCGCTCGCACAGTGGCGCTCTTTCGGATCCACGGAACAGCACGCCGACGCACCATCCGGTACCCCGGTATCCGGCGCACTAGCCGAGCGACCTTCCGCAGCGAATCCTCAGCCACGACCGACTCCTGCTTCTGCGAGCGTTCGCAGATGTGCAGCTGCAGCGACGGCTCCGTTGCCCCGATCGACAAAGGGAACGTTTGCCACCATGGCTTGCCCGCGGTCCAACAGGTCACCCAGGAGCGGAATGGCCTCATCGACGCGGATCCGCCCGAGCATGTGGGCCAGTCCCCTGTCGGCGGCGAACTCGGCGCGCGCCAACTGGTCGTCCAGCGACGTGTCTTGGTTCGGAATGAACAGCGTCGGGATACCAAACCGCAGCAGCTCGTGGAAGGAGTTGTAGCCGGATGCGCTCACTGCCAGGTCAAACGCGCGGAACCGACGGGAGAGCGGGAATTCGCGGACCACATGCACGTCGCTCCGAGACCGATCTGCGTCAGCAATTGGCGTCTGGGTGACGCAGATCTCGACACCCAGCCGCCGCAACGCCGCCACCGTGGCTCCGGTTTCCTGGCTCGTGTCGTTGATGTTGCCTGCCCCCAGCGCTACCAATGCCAGCCGACGGTCCAGCGGCAAGCCCAATGCCCCTCGTGCTGTGTCGCGGTCGTCCAGCTCACCTGTGTCAAGCAAGGTGACCGGGCCGACCCGTAATCCATCGGCCCGTGAGGTCGCTCCCCTGTCATACGCCTCCGCAAGCTCCCCAGGAGCAACGACTACGTCGAACCAAGCCGCCTTGGCCATCTGCTCGGCAGACCTGCCGTGACGCCACATCCCACGTCGCGACCACACCCACCGCGGCTCCGGAAACGCATCGCGCACTTGGGGGATACCGTTGTAAGGCCAGGTGCCGTCGAACACCACGACTGCTGGCCGCAGCCGCCCCACTGCCTCAGATACACGTTCTGTGAACAACTTGTTCCAGCGTCGAGGCGGCAATCCTGTCGCGCCAGCGGATGGCAAGTACTCGAACGGGAATCCGTATTGGGCCACCACACCGACCGCCTGTGACAGCGACAGGAAATGGGGTGCCATGTCGGGTTCCGCCCGGCGGGCATACGCCATGAGGCGCGTCAGGTGCCCCATCCCAGCCCCGTTGCTGCTGATCAGAAGCAGCGTCGGACGCTCGGGCCTCCCACGCTCGGGCGTCGCACGCTTAGGCATCGCACGCTTAGGCGCAGCGACGGATGGCTTGCGCTGTCGGTTTGTTTGCCGCGTTCCGATCAGGTCCGAGAGCCGGCGCTGGTGCGCTTCATAACCGAACGTGGCCCGAACCCAGGTATCCGCGCGCACCGTGACTTCCTCGTAGGCCTGCCGGTCGGCATAGAGCTGGCTCACCATCGATGGCACCTGAGCCGGTTCGGCGTAGATCGCCGAGTCGCCAAACAACGTGTCAAAGTGTGGGGGCAGGATCACCGGCAGGCCGCTGGCCAACGCCTCCAGGATGTTGCGGCCGGAGGCCTCGACCCACTCCGGATGGTGGTAATAGACGAAGAAGTCCAACTGGGCCAAGAACTCCCGCGGAGTCATGCTTCCGAACGGGATCACCTGCCAGCAGTCCGGCAGGAATCCCAAGGTCTCGAGTGCCGCACCAGCGCCACCGAGTACCTTGACCACCGCTGATCCGTCGACGGGGTACACAGCCTCAATCACCGCCGGATCGGTCGGCCAATTCTGTCGGGACGGCCGACTGTGCCGGCCGATCACCGGGCGGTCGGATCGCCAGCGGGGCCGGTCTACGTGCCAGGCGTCGACATCGATGATGTTCACCCAGTCCTTCTCCTGCAGTCCGACCGGAACACTCGGGGCCAACGCCTCGCGCGCGAGCGGCCCGATCGGCGCCCAGATGGGTGTGACGCCGAACCGCTCCCGGGCGATCTGATCGACCAAGGCAGGGTCATAATGCCGGCGCCCGTCGATGTCGATCGGCGGCGCGTTCGCAACCAGCACCGCGTGCTCGGTCTCAATCGGAGGAAGCTGGTTGGCGGCCGCCTGTAGCACCGCCGGATGCCGTACCACCACGACCTTCGTTCGTATCGGGCGATCGCCAACTAAGAGCCTCGCCCGGCCGCGACGTATCTGCTCGCGGATGCGTGGATTCACAGGCGTCACGCGGGATACCAAAGGGCCGTTCAGGTGAACCAGTCCGGTCGACCAGCCGACTTGCGCCTGGGCGGTGATCTCTTCCGCCGCGCTGCGCGAGGTCCGACCGGGAAAGCGGAAGTCCGACACCATCAATACGTCGCACTGCCGCTGCGCCGACAGTCCGTAGGACCCCACCGGCTCCATGAGCGGAGACTAACGGCCAGACGGCGCCGGCCATCACGCCACGCGCCGAGGCGCATAGATGATTTCGAAGAAGACCACAGACGGTTGCTGAGTTGCACGGTACGTCAGAGACACGCCTTTGGACTAGGCACAATACGAACCGCCGTGTCACGGCTGCCGGTCGGGCACTTGGCGATGTGTTGTCGATGGCTGTCAGCTTGTTGAATCCCGACGTGTTGGTGATTGGCGGGGACATCGCCCATGCCTACGAGCGTTTCGTTCGCGGCGTACGCGACACCCTGCTGCGCCGCAGCCAGCCGCTCGCGACAACTCATCTTGTTATTGCGCGGACCAGGCTGGGTGATCGTGCCGGCATTACCGGTGCGTCCGCAATGGTGGCCGACGCCATCTTCGGCATCGAGGCTGTCGACGCAGCTGGTGAGCTGATTTGGCTTAGACGACGACGGCTTGGGCCAGGATGAGGGCTTCCCCGGAGTGGAGTTTAAGTACCTCCTGGTCTTGAAACGGGCTTTGCATCAGCTGGCGTGACTTGAAGTGTCACTTCAAACCCCGATGGCCGCCACTTGATGGAGCAACCCATGCTGGGCCTATGTGGTTCAGGCACCGGTTCACCGGCCAGCACGTGAGCGATGGCGTCGCTCAGTAGCACTCCAGTGACCGGCTTACCGTTGCCTGGCGTGGACTCATCGAATGCCCCGCGGTAGGCCAGCCGACGCGGCGCGTTGTAAAGGAAGAAGTCCGGCGTACAGGCCGCCGCGAAGGCCCGGCCGACTGTTTGCTCGGTATCCAGCAGGTACGGGAATGTCCACGAGGCGCGCCGCGCCTGATCAGCCAGTCGCTCGGGCCGATCGTCCGGATATGCCTCCGAATCGTTGGTGCAAACGCCCACCACTGCGAGGTTTGCGTACCGCGAAACTACTCGGCCCAGCTCCGCCTCGACGTGTCGGACGTACGGGCAGTGGTTGCACAGAAATGCCACCAGCAGCGCTGGCGCGGCAGCGAAATCGTCGAGGCGCACCTTGGCGCCGGTTAGGTCATCGAGTGTGAAGTTGGGCGCTGGTGTGCCAAGCGGCACCATGAGCGATGAGAGTGCCATAACCTCAGCGTACAAATGCACGCAGGCTCTGCTCAGCTCACCGACTGTTCAGCACACCGGCCAACACGTCGGGGCGGTCAGTCATGATGCCGTCGACCCCAAGGCTCAGCAGCCGCCGCATGGCCGGTTCGTCATCGATTGTCCAGACATCAACCCGCAGACCACGGTCGTGCGCCTTGCGTACGAAACGGCGAGTAACGACTGGCACGACGCCTTTGAATTTCTCGGGCGGCTGCAGCGCCTGGAACGGCGGGTCGTATAAGGCGCCGAGACGCAGCAGGTGAAGGATCCAATAGGTCACTAGCTCGCTGGTAGAGGAGGCAGTGGCGACCTTTCCTTGGCTGATTTTGCGGAAGCGTGAAATCGTGCCCCCATTATCTGAAACAACCAAGGTGCGTGCCATCGCCCCGGCAGCTTCGATCTGGCGGAACACGGTCTCCTCGATGCCAGAACGCTGACCCTTGATTTCGATATTGAACGGTGCGTCCGGAAATGCCTGGTACAAAGCTTCGAGTGTGGGAATTCTGACGTCCTTGGCTCGCCACGGAAAGGTCATACCACCGTCAGGGCTGAAGCGGTAGCCGGCGTCAAGACGCTGCAATTCCGGGACAGTCTTCTCGGCCACGGGTCCTGTGCCATCGGTTGTCCGATCCACGACTGCGTCATGAATGACCACGATCGTGCCCTCTGCGGACGCATGTACGTCGCATTCCACGACTCCGCCCCCCATGCGCAAATCCTTCGCGGAATCCCTCGATCGTGTTTTCAGGTACGACCTTCGCCCCACCGCGATGCGCGAAGTTGATCGGCCAGCCGCGCGGAGTCGGCGGCTTCGGCGTCGCATGACCCTTTGCCACGAGGCGCCCGACGGCTGCGGTCACCAGCCCGCCCGCCAGAGCACCGAGGATGAATGAGCCCGCTCCCAGCTGGAACTCCCAAATATTGTCAGCGACGACGGGCGAATCTCCCTGCTGCTTGATGATCGCATTACTCATGCTGGAACCCTTTCCGGCGAGTACGGATGCTGTCCAAAGTAGAGGCCGACAGCCGTGACGACACTGTGGGGTGCGATCTCATTGAGGGCAGCTAACGGGCTGGGACGCTTGAAGCCGCGGCGCGGCGCCACAGAAGAGTCTCAGGAAGCCAGGAGCCAGGTGATGCCCAAGATCACCGGCACGGAGAGCAGCGTGGCCACGAAGATCGTGTCGCGCGCCAAGATCACGCCCCGCTCGTAACGCATCGCCAAGGTAAAGACATTCTGCGCGGTGGGCAGCGCGGCGATCACAGTCACTGCAAGCAGGTCATGGCCGACAAGCCCTACCACGTACGCACCGATGAGGTATGCCGCGATCGGCTGCACGACCAGCTTGAGCGACACCAGCGTGCCGATCTGGATCGGCGGCTCGCCGGCCCCCGGTCGCGGTCCGAGCCGGAGTGAGATGCCATAGGCCAGCAGCATCGAGGGCACCGCCATGCCGCCGACTAGGGTCAGCGGCGCGTTGATCACGATCGGCAGCTTGATCCCGGACAGAGCCAGGGCCAGTCCGATCAGCGATCCCACGGCCAGGGGGTTGCGCAACGGCCGGCTGAGGCGGATCAGCAGCAACCGGCGCCGGGAGATGCCGGGAGTCGGTACGTGGGTGATCATGTCCAGCACCGCAAGACCGCTAGGTTGCAGGATGAGCAGCTGGGCGAGGAGCATCGGCGCGATCAGCGCGACGTCGCCGAGGGCGTACGCGGCGATCGGCAGGCCGAGGTTGCCTGCATTGACATAGGCCGAACAGAAGGTCGCGATGACGGTGTCCCCGGCCTCTCGTTTCCAGAGCAGTCGGGCCAGTAGGCCAGCGATGGTGGCAGCAACCGCAACGCTGGCGAGGGAGGCGATCAAGTTGGCGGAGAGCAGTCGGTGCACATCCGTGCCGCCCAACACTGTGACCATCAGAGCCGGGCTGGCCACATAAAAGGCCGTCCGGGTCAACACCGCCTGTGCCGTGCCGTCGAGGATCCTCAGCTGTGCGAGCAGGAAACCCAGGCCGATGATGATGCCGATGGTGGCGAATCCAGCCAAGACGCCCTGCACGTCATCGCTCCTTAGGCGGTTGTCGAGATCGGACCTCAGCCGGGCGATTGTCGGCGTGGGCGCGATATGCGGCTGTCCGCAAGGGGCGCGACGAATCCGGCGGGCTTGTGGCAGTTCATTGCGTCGCCTCTACTTGTGCAGTATCCCAGTCACTCCCGTCACGTTTGCCGCCGACCCAGAGGTCGCCATCAACCTGGCTGACGTGAACCCGGCCACGCCGGCCGACGGCGGTTCCCTGAGCGGCGACGCACAATGACAGCCTGCCAGCTCGGTTAGGTCTCAAGTGGCTAGCCTGAGGCCGAGGTCGCTGGTGACACCCGCAATGCTGATCTTTGGAGCAAAGGCGGCGATCCCCCCGGGTTGCGCTAACGACTCCGCAAAGACCCGATCGGCGAGGGTGAGGTAGACCAGTTCGCCCTCGTGTTCGGCGATGGTCTGGTTCAGCTCGTCGTAGTTCGATACCTTGAGTAGCTCGGCCAACCGGATCCTGACCCGCACTGGATCTGCGCTGATCATCGCCGCGATCCTGGAGACTGCGTCATCCTCGCTGGTGCCGAAGGCGCCTACCTCGACCAGATCCTGCAGCCCCGGCTGGGGTGCCCTTAACAAAGCCAACAGATCGACTCGGCCGACGCCGTAGCCGGGATCCCACCCTGGCGGTACGACGCAGACGCCCGGCCAGCGCAAAGTTGTGAGAAACACGGCCTGGATGCGCTTCACGCCGTACTTGTTGATCAACGACTGGCGGCCGTGATGCGCCAGCCACAAGGTGGCAGCCGCAGCCAGGTGTGCGACCGCGTACGAGGTGCCGTTGGCCATCAGCACGACGGGCGTCATGTCGTTGTACGCCGCCACGTGTACGCACGAGCCGGGCATGCTCACGTCGACCGCGGTCCCGCGCGAGGAGTCGACCCAGAGGGTGTCGCCGGGTCCTGTGGCGGCTACGGCTAGACAGTTGTCGTAACTGGCGGGCGCGGTTACCGTCCCCACATAGTTGCCGGCTGCCGCCATCACGATCATGCCGGCGTCGACGGCTCGCTGAATCTCATCCTTCAGCCCGAAGAATCCCTTGCCGCCAAGGCTCATCGACACCACGTGGCAGCCCACCTGGCGCGCATGCGCGACCGCTTTTGCCACATCGGAGTCGAATACCTGGACCACGCTCTCGGTAGCGCGGATCGGCACCAGAAGGGCACGGCCGGCCAGACCGACGATCCCTTCGGCGGGGGTCCCTTGCCCGACGATGACGCTGGCCGTCCGCGTGCCGTGTCCGGGGTTGGGCAGAGGCCACGCCGGGTTGGGGATCAGATCATCGATCGCGTCGTCGTCGCCGTCGATGACGTCGCGGTCCCGGCTGAGGTCTAGTCCGGCGGCGCCCAGATTGGGATGCAGCGTGTAGCCGGAGTCGGGTTGGCCGACGCTGATTCCGACGCCGCCGCGAGTGGCATCCGACATCTCGGCCATCGCCTCCGGCCAGCGCAGGATTTGGTGCACCCAGTCCAGTGGCGGCGGGTTGTTCACGCACGGATCGTCACCGGACACCCCGGCGGAATCGACACGTGGCTCGACATCCACCGGCACCGGCACGTCCGCCTCAACTCGGCGGAACTGCTTGCTGCGGTACAGCGCCAGCGGCTGCCTCGTGCGACTCGCGAGCATGCTCGGCGGTGCCTACGGTGTGCTCACTCGTGCCCGTTAGGAGCACCAACCGGCTGCCCCGGGCGAGCCGCTGTACGTGCCAGCCGGCGCCAAGCTTCCCCTTGACGATCTTGCTTGTCTCGGCATTGTTCGCAGCCGATCTTGGCAGCACGACCACTCGAATTTGATGCGCTGAGTCAACCACGATCGCCACCTCAACCGGCCAAATCAGCAGGGGCATCCCGCCGGGCAGTATGGTAGCGATCTCGCTGCGGCTGGAGATCAAAAAACTCGTCATGACCAGGTATCAGGTATCGCTCCATCAGCTCTAAGCCGTCATGGGAACAAAGCATGTAATCGCGTATGTAATGCACGAGACCGAGCGGGATCTGGCGGCCCGGCAGATCGAGAACGCACAGGTCACCGAGAGCTATGTCATCGGCGACATCAATGAAGATCGCATCGAGGAACTCGAGCAAGCCGGTTTAGTCGTCGACGAGCTACCCCCGCCGGGCCGGCCCACCACCAACGCCATGGCGCGGGGCACCATGTCGGCAGAGCGCGGCGTACCGGGATGGCGACCTGGCGACAACGACGAAATCCCAGCACCGGAGCCCGGGACGCCGACTCAGTGGCTGGTAAGCCTTACCGGTCCGGTCATGAGTGATATGCGAGATGCTATCGCCGCGACTGGCGTCGAGCTCGATGAGTACGTGCCCAACCATGCCTATGTCGCCACCGCCACGCCCGAGCAGGCCGCCGAGGTGATCAATCTCCCCTTCGTTCGCGATGTCGAGCGATACGGACCGTCCAAGACCGGTCCGATTGCGCTCACCGCCGGGGAGGACCAGCAAGGCGCGGCCCCCGCGACACGAGCATGGGATCTGTGGCTCTCCGATGCATCCGTGCGCGCACAAGTCCTGACTTGGCTTGATCAGAACGACGTCTCCGTCGAGGGCGAAGGTGGCCGGCGGATCCGGCTAATGCTGCCTGACGACTCTGACTTGAAGCGGCAGATCAGCACACTGCCCGGTGTTCTCAGCATGGTCGAGCACGTGCCGCCTAAGTTGTTCAACGACGTCGCCCGCCGTCTGCTCGGCGTCACGTCTGGCAATGGGCAGCCATGCCTGCCGCTGACCGGCGCCGGTCAGATTGTTGCGGTCGCCGACACCGGCCTGCACGAGGCGCATCCCGACTTCGCCGGGCGGGTGATCGAGGTCGTCGCGCTCGGCCGTCCGAACAACTCATCCGATCCGCACGGCCACGGGACTCACGTAGCGGGTTCGGTACTCGCCGATGGATCCTCATCGAATGGTGAATTCGCTGGGGTGGCGCCGGAAGCCAAGTTGTACTTCCAGTCGCTTCTCGATCCCAGCGGCGGGCTGGGCGGACTGCCTGTATCGCTGGAGGACCTCTTCGAGCCTGCGTACCAGGCCGGCGCACGCATCCACAACAACAGCTGGGGCGCAGCGACTGCATCGGCCTACACCGTGGACTCCAACGACGTCGACGCGTACGCCGCCGAGCGCCGGGACATGCTCATTGTCATAGCGGCAGGCAACGAAGGAACCGCGGCAAATCCATTCAACTCCGCACCGGGCTTCGTCGATTGGCTCTCGATCGGCTCCCCGGCGTCGTGCAAGAACGCACTCACCGTCGGCGCCGCCCGCAGCAGCCGTACGACGGGCGGGCTCTCCGGACGAACGTACGGCGACACCTGGCCCGGCGACTTCCCCATTCCGCCGATCGCCGATCAGCCGCTGTCGGGTGACCCGGAGGGTATGGCCGCGTTCAGCAGCCGCGGCCCGTGTGACGATCGCCGGATCAAGCCGGACATTGTCGCCCCGGGAACCGACATCATCTCGACCCGGTCCGAGCTCGCGCCGGATGATCATTTCTGGGGACTGGTTGACCATAACCCGGCCTACGCATACATGGGCGGGACCAGCATGGCCTGTCCGCTGGTGGCCGGATGTGCCGCGCTCGTCCGCCAATACTTTGTCGACGAGAGGACCACCTCACCGAGCGCAGCACTGCTCAAGGCGACGCTGGTCAATGGTGCGCGTTGGCTTACTGGCACCGATTCCAAGGCTGACAGAGATGCTCGCCCGAATTTCCATCAGGGCTTTGGTGAGGTCAGTCTGACGACATCCGTCCCCAACCCGACGGAGCCAGGCCTACGGCTGGAGTTCATCGATTGCTGGAAAACTCCCAATCTCCAGCTGGCGGACACCGGCGAGCGAAGGCGTTTCCATCTCGATGTCGAGCGCGGAATGCCATTGCGCTTGTGCCTTGCCTACACCGACCTCCCGGGCCGATCACTGCAGAACGACGTCAGCTTGCTGGTGCAGGACCCCACCGGCGCAAAGATCCCGGGGAACACTGGGCTGCCGGATATCACCAACTCCGATGTCGACAACAACGTCGAGGTGATCCGAATTGACGATCCGGCACCGGGCCGCTGGTTGATCCAGGTCTTCGCGCGAAATCTGTTACGGCCGTCGCAGGATTACGCACTGGTCGCCACTGGGGCTCTCTCATCGCCACTGCGACGGGCGCCAGGCTGACAAGCGACTCATCGCAACACGCACCAGATCGAGCTGGGATTTCTTCACGAGACGGATGACGCTCCACAAGTCCGAGCGGGGTCTACGGGCATCCGCCGGCGACAGCCGCGCCGACGTCGCTCCCCATGCCCGATGATGGAACCCGTTGTGAGACAGGTGTCGGATCGGGTCAGTCGTGTTCGTAGAGGGAGTGAAGGCCGCCCACCTGAGGCGGCGCGAGGGCAAAGGACAAGGGAGAGCACCATGAGCACCACCTTCACCGTCGACTTCTTCTGCAGCCTGGACGGCTACGGCATGGCCACAGGTTGGCCCGGATATTGGGGGAAGGAGGGCCCCGAGGTCCGCGAGGATCGGGTGCGCACCTTCGCGCAGGACCAGGTGCTCGTTTTCGGCGCGACGACGTTCCGGCAGTTCCGGAAGTTCGTGGTCGAGTATGACGAGCCCTACTACGACAGCCTGAACGAGCTGCCGAAGATCGTGTTCTCCAGCACGCTCGAAGAGCCGCTCGGGTGGCAGAACTCGACAGTTCTGAACGAGGATGCGGTGACGGCGATCGAGCGCCTGAAGCGCACCACGGACGTCCCGATGCGTTCGCACGGCAGCATCTCGCTGAACCGCGCTCTGCTCACCGCCGGCCTCGTCGACCGTCTCGAGATCCTCATGTTCCCCGCCGTCTCAGGTCGCGCCGGCGGAGCGGCCCTCTTCCACGACGGGGCCGAGTTCGACCTGGAGCTCATCGAGTCGACTGTGCTTGACGGTCGGACGCAGAAGCTCGTTTACATCCCGCACCTTCACGGAGAGATCCCCGAGGGCGTCGGGCCGCGGCGCCGAAACGCGGACTAGACGGTATGACGTGACCGACGGCGTGGCGGCGTGACGTGGCGCGGCCACCGCCGGATATTGCCTGGCTTGTCTCGAGTCAGAACGTGCCTGCGGTGGCCGCAGGCAGGAGGGTAGACCCTGCCTGTTGACTAGTTGGCTATAGCGCTCGCGAGAGCTGGTGGAGCGCGGCGAATGGCCGGTTCGGGTCTGGCCGGAAGAAAAGTGCATGCAGCGGGTCTCGCTGCGCCTGGGCGAAGAATTCGGCAGTGCGCTTCTTTGTCGCCGCATTATCGACGTTCTTGCTTACGCAGTAACGAACGGTAGGAACAGCCAGGTCGATGATCAAGGTTGAGCCACCGGGGAATCTATAGCTCTGCCCGTTGCTACGCACCTGAACAGTCTGAGTCAGTGATATCAACACCTGCGGGATGTTTTGACCGTCAGGGCCGATCCGCATTGCACTGCGCAACTCCTCCACTTCAAAGTCGTGATCTGGATTGAGGCCGACCTCGCGCGCGAAATCGGGCACTTTCTTGAAAGCGTCTTGGAATTGCTCCTTGAGCTTTAGCTGCCGAATGATCTTTCTGCTGAATCGCTTTTCCCGTTCCTTGAGATAGAGGTGCTGGTCGGCGTAGGGCTTGAGACTCTTGGCGATCTCCATGTAGCTCGCCTCGATGGCCCCCCATTGCTTGGGCCGTCGAGTCGGGTCGGGTGAACGCCAGCGCAGAGTCTCGACTGAAAGCGTGCGCCCAGCCGCCGACGTCCCGCTGGACCCGTCCTTCGGATAAATCCCGCGCCGGCGGAACGCGTCGATGAGCGCGACCCGGTAGTTGAGGCGGTCGTCTGGGACCAGGTCGAGGTCGGCGGTGATAACAGCGCGAAGGAATTCGAAGAAGGTCACGTCGACCGGCGGCAGGTAGTCCAATGCCCGGATGATCATGGTGAGGACATGTTTTGCGCTCTTGCTCGCTTCCTCGCAGAGACGGTGCACCAGGTCGGGATGGATCGCTCCGGCCGGCAAGACGCCGCTGCCACCGCTGGACAGCCGCACCAGGTCCGCGGTGCGGGTGTTGTAGATCGCGAGAAACGCGTCAAAGATCGCAGCGACCAGCAACGCCCCGCGTGCGTGCGGCGTCATCGTCGTCTCGTACTGCGCTGGATCCGGCTGCAACCGGTGCCACTTCCCATCCTCGATGTGGCCGATAGCGTCCCGGAGCGCCGCTCGGTTGCCGCTAGCGCGGCCGAACTGGATCGCCAGCGTGCCGATCACCGACTCCGTCTCCAGGTTTCCGTGGGTCCGCATGATCTCGTGCTCGAGGACGTCGGTGAGGGCGAAGTGCTGCAGCAGCGCGACCAGGTCGGCGAAGGCCTCGTGAAAGGCAAGCACGTCGGGGTTGGTCGGCTGGTTGTAATTGCGCTGCATTCCATCGAGGATCGCGTGGGTCGTCTCATGAGCGATGATGTCGTGCGACAGGCACGAGTAGATGCGGCCGCCCGGCAGATCCGTGCCTGGATCATCAGCGTCGGCGTCGAAGTAACCGAAGAGCAGCGCAACATTCTCCGGGCTATAGAAGGCGTTGGCCTGGCGCAGGGCATGCGGGCGCAATGTCAGCCGGCGCCGGAAAGTGCGATCAGGCATCGGTCGCCAGAAGACGGGTCGGCCAAGCGCCCGCTCGAAATGCTGCACTGTGCTCATCGCCACCGCGTACACCATTTGCTGGTGGAAGTGCGGGTTGCCCTCCGAGGGCGGCAAGCCATCCTGTGCCAGCAGCCGGGAGTCGTCCAAGTTGACCATCCCGTAGAACGCGTCGGCCGCATCCACATCATCGATCTCGAAGTACTCTCCCATCGGGCCGGGCTCTCGCTTCTCGGGCTCCTCCCCGCCTGCCGGCGTCGGCGTTGCCCTACGCGATCTGTTTGCGGGTTCCAGGCTCTCCCAGCGAACCTGCAAGGTCGTCTCGTCGATGCCTGCCGTCTCCAGTCGAGTGGAGAAACTTGGGTCGACCGCGTACACGCGCAACCGGCGGTAGGCCGGGTCGCGCAGCTGCGGTACCGCGTCGCAGGCGCGGACCACCTCAGCGACGATCCCCTTCGTCCTCGGTGACGCTGGGGCCGACCGGCCAGTGACGGCCGGGTACCGCATCGCGACGTGCTTGCGGAGTGCGTTTGATGCCTCTGGGTCCTCGATGATCGCCGTCATGAGCTCACGCAGCTCCGAAGCTTTCAGCGCTCCCTCGCGATCCGGGTCCGGGACAATCTCTTGCAACCGCGGGTTGAGCAGGACCCGTTGTTCGAGCTCGAGATTGAACATCTGCTCGCGCACCGGCGTTTCCGCCAGACCGAGCCCGGTGATGAGGCGGAAAAGTGCGAAGCTCACTTCGGAGGTTCGGCTGGGAGGCCGGTTGAGGTCCGGCGCGACGCCAAGTGCTGAATGTGCTTGGAGAATGCCGTTGCCGAAGTGCTTGGCATCGCCCTTCCTGGCGGTGGAAAACAGCGCATGTCGTACGGCCTCAACGCGACGCCAGTCCCGCGGAAGCCGCTGCTTGTGGTTCTCCAACCACAGCGCAGCGGCCGCGGCGACCTGCGGTGTCGCTGCTGAGGTGCCTTCGCCGTCAAGTCGAACTCCCGCTTGGCATCCAAACTGCGGCCACGGGATGTTTGGGGTGAACGCCGCAATCGCCTGACCCATCACCGAGTCCGGACCGAAACTGCCCTCGAGGACCAATCCATCCAGGTCCGCGTACGGGCTCTGGTCAGCCATCACCCCACAAACAGCGATCACCCGCGGGAACCGCGCCGGATAGACCAAGACTCGCGGCGGGGTGGACCCCAAATGATTGCCGGCAGCAGCGCAGATGCAAACACCGCGCTCGTACAACTTGTCGACGACCTCACCCCAGAGCCGGGAAGGTAGGCCTCCCATGCTCAAGGTGATCACGTCGCACCCCGAGTCGGCGGCATACTGCAGACCTGCGGCCAGAGCACTTGTTCGCAACAGCACTACCCGATCTGAGATCCGCACCGGCAGGACTTCAGCTTCGGGCGCTCCACCCAGGAGCATCTCAGGCGGGGCGGTGGCAGACCCGCCAGCCAGAATGCCGAGCGTGCCGGTGCCGTGCCCCGAGTTGTCCAGCAGAAAGGCATCGTTGTCGGGATCCACAGCACTGTTCTGGAACCGATCCTCCTCGACGAAGCTCCGGCCAAGATCGCGGAGGAGGTGCTTTGGCCGTGTCTCATGGTTCGGGTCATAGCCCGTGTCCAAATGCCCAATGCGCACACGCGGATCAGCAAATCGGACAGCGGCCCGAGCAGCGGCAAGCTGGGAGAACCCTGCGCCCAAATGCCACGCGAAGTCTCCAGGCCCGACCGGCTTGCCGTGGTCCGGATCCTGAGGGATCGCCGCACAGGTCCCCTGCCCTTCAGAGTTCACCCGGAACGCCTCACCGTGCACCCAATCCGGCTCGGCAAACACCAGGTCGTCCTCGGCGACGCCGAGTTGATCGGCCACGCGGGCGTGTGCAAAGTCCCACGGGTTGGCCTGCGTGCCCGGCGAAACGGCGAGATCGGGCACGTCCGCGATGAACCACTGAGCGGCCCCATCGACCCCGAAGACGCCGCCCGCAGATGGGCGGTCGAACACCGGACGGAGGTTTGCTCTTGCAGCTGCTGCACCCAGCGGAGACGAGGCTCTGAGCTTGACAAGTATGCGACCTATTTCAGAATTCGCGCTGCGCGTGTCGGCCACTGCGGTCCCTTTCAGTTTCGGACGAATTTCGCCAGAGTTGACATTTGGGTTAACTCGAAGTCCTGAGTTGTGGGCGAGTTGATGTTGACCGTCATTTGTCTGCGGTCTTCCGCTGGACCCACTCGACTCACCCTCGCTCTATCGGCCAAGCAACACAGGGACCCGTTCCGTAGAGACCTCGCTTTGGGGATCTTCCACGAGTTGCCGTACCGCCCTGGTCCTTCGCAGTTTCATCAACAGGCGAGCCCTTGTCGGCCCAATGCTGCCGGTGGGGAGGTTCATGCGCCGACCGATTTCGCGGTAGGGGACTGGTGGGTCAGCGACGAGTAAGAGCAGCAACTGCCGCTGAGTTTCCGACAGCTCGGCCAGCCCTTGCTGCACCGCGCTGCGCTGCTCGGCGCGCACGAGGTCATCATCGATATCAAAGCGGCCATCGCTGTTCGTCCTCTTTGCCGCTGTGTCTACCAGATCGAAGCTGCCAATCGCCAGAGGATCCACAGTCACCGAACGCTTCTGGGCACGCGAAATCTCATAACATCGATGGGTGGTGGTGACCGCGATCCAACCAGGGAGCGCACGAGGGTCTCGCAGCTTGTCAACGTGATCAACCAACTGCATCCAGACGTGTTGGCTTACATCGTGTGCATCGGACGGCGCCAATCGATACCGTCGGCTAATTGCATTGATGAGGGACTGGTAGCGCGCAACAATCTGCTCCCAGGCGGCCTCGTCACCTTTCCTTGCGGCCCCGATAAGTTCTGCGTCTGACATTGACACGGAACCGGCCTCCTTACGGCGCCGCATCGTGCGGCTATCTGGAAATTAGGCCGGCGGCGACGTTGAGGCATCAGAAGAATCCCTAGGCTTGCACCCTAGGGTTTGCTTGGCCGCGCAAGGCGGGAGTGAACCGGCTCCGGGCTGGCGCCTTCGTACGTCGACAGATGACGCGTGGCCGTCGACCGCCAAGGCTCAACTGGCGGCTGAAACCGGGAGGCTTGCTTGCTTGGCGACTATGGCGGCCAAGCGTGTCCGTCGGCTGATGCCGAGCTTCTGGAACACGTTGCTGAGGTGGAATTCGACGGTCTTTGTACTGAGAAACAGCTGGCTTGCAACCTCTCTGTTGGAGAGCCCGCGGGCAACGGCGAGCGCAACCTGAAGCTCTTGCGGCGTGAGGGTTGCAAGTCCAGCCGCCGTAGGTTGTGCGGTCCGAATTCCCGTTGCCCGCAGTTCGCTGCGTGCGCGGTTTGCCCAGTCGGGCGCCCCTAGCCACTCAAAGCGCGCCAGCGCAGCGCTGAGCTGAGTTCGAGCATTTGTGGGCTGGTTGTGACGCCGGAGATGCTGGCCAATCATCAGTTCAGTTCGGGCCTGTTCGAACGGCATATCGCCGATGGAATGAAGCCGAAGCGCCTCTGTCATGTGCGGTTCAAATGCCGCCGGTTCGAGTAGCGCTCGTGATCGTGCGGCAACGGCTGCCGTCGTAGGCATCGACGGATTCGCAGCGGCCTGCTCAAGGCGACTGAGTTCGCGCCGGGCCTCGTCGTCCATGCCTTCCGAGACGTAGCATTCGAGCAGGTCGCTCGACCACCACATGAGTGGTGAATTGCTGTAGCCCACCTCGTCGCAAAATGCGGACACCTCTCCAAAATGGCTGATCGCAATAGCCGAGTTCCCGGCAGTGAACTCGAGCACGCCAAGGGCGATTCGTGCAAATGCGAGGTAGGTGCGAGCTCCAACGGTTTCGGACGCTGCGATGGCCTCGAACGCATGCGCGCGCGCCTCGCCTGGATGGCCAGTTACTGCTTCAATACGCGCCAAGGTTGCCAAATTGCTCGGTCGTTCAGTGGCCCAACCCGTGTCGTCTGCGAGCCGCAGGGCCTCGTGAACCATCGCCAGCGCATTCGCCCATCGACCTTGCCAGAACTCGATGCGACCCAAGCTGCCCAACCTGAATGGGAGTATGCCGACCGCGCTGCGCTCGCGGGCACCCTCCACAGCTCGCGCCAGCACAATCCGAGCACGATCAGCTTCCTCACTTGCCAGATGGGCGATGCTCAGCAAAAGGGGGACTTGATAGCCGAAGTCGATCCCCAACGGGTCGAGGGCGTCGATCTCTGCTACACGGTGATGGATCAGCCTTCGGGCGGCGACAGGGTCTCCCGAGATCGCCTTGACCATGGCATTGACTGCTGCGACGGCGAGCGGCGGATCGCTGCTGGGGTCTGCAGCTAGACCGATGGCCTGCTCGGCTGTGGTCCGAGCTGCCGGAAGATCACCGATGACCGTGCTGGCCAGGGCTGCATCGCCCAATATTTGAGCGGCCTGCGCGGACTGACGTTGCGCTGCTTCCGCTCCCGTTTTCAGCAGGCCATCGCGACCGTCGATCATGGCGCCGGCGTAGGCCTGGCGGCGGTAGAGCGCATATTCGATCGCCGCGCGCAGTTCTGGGTCGTCTCCCAACGTCAGGGCGTCGCGGAGCACTGGCTGGACCTCGTCGATGGCACCCGCAAGGCGTAGGGCATTGGCCGCTTGCAGCATGCGCCGCATCGCGCTATTCCCTGCCGGTGTCAGTTCCGAACTTCGTTTGTACAACTTCCCGGCAACCGTGAAGTTCCCCGTGGCGAACTCGTTATCTGCGGCGATCTGGAAGGTTTGAGCAAGTGCCTCGTCCGGCGCGGTGCGGGCAGCGACCAGATGCCAGGCTCGGCGCTCGAGGATTGTGGAACTCGTGGACTGCTCCAACATCCGGGCCGCTAGAAGGTGCGCGTGGCGGCGGTCGGCGGCCGAAGCGGTCCGGTATGCAGCCGCACGTACCAGCGGGTGACGAAATTCTGGCTGTCCAAGGTGATAGACAATGAGGCCGGCGTCCTCCGCCGGGTCCAGATCGTCGGCGCTCTGGCGTTCCGCCTCCAGTGCTGACCTGAAGTGCTGCGCAATGCCTGATGATTCCATGATGGCCAGAAGGCACAGGGCCTGCCGAGTGGGATTCGGCAGGACCCGGATATTGCCGCGAAACGCGTCCTCGATCACCGAACTGATGGGTAGCGGCTCAGCTCCCATCGCCCATATTGCGAAGTCTTCAGATTTCATAGTTGCTGGCAAGGTCAGCAGTGCCAGCGGGTTGCCTCCCGATTCCTCGACGAGCCGAGATGTCGAGGCGTCAGACATGCCCACGGGCGCCACCCTAGCGACCACCGCTCGCGCGGCCGAGACGTCGAGGCCTCCAATCGTCAGCGTCCGGAACCGGCTTAGCCGTTGGGCCACTGGCTGCCCTGATCTGACGGCGAACATCAAGACGATACCTTCGGCTTCGAGCCGGTTCCCCGCGAACATCAATGCCCCCAGCGAGGCCTGGTCGACCCATTGAGCATCATCGATGGCGACCAAGACCGGCCCATTGGCGGCTATCGCAGCCAGCAGGTTGAGCGTTGCCGCGGCCACGGTGAACCGGTCTGCCGGCTTTGACGGACCGATCGCGAATACGCTGGCCAGGGCGTCCGCCTGTCGGTCCGGAATGCTCTTCAGATAGGAGTAATGGTGCCGGAACACATCGGCCAAGTTGACGTACGCAATGTCGCTTTCAGTCTCGACACCAACGGTCGACAAGACGACGCCTTCTGCAGCCTGGCGGGCCTCGGCCAGCAGCGCGCTCTTGCCAATTCCCGGGTCCCCTTCGAGAACGAGGACGCTGCTCGTGCCGGTGCGTGCGTCAGCAAGATTTGACCGCAGTACGGCCATTTCCTGATCGCGCCCCACCAGCACGGACCTCATCGTATTTCAGATGTCGTTCTGCCGTAATTTGCGATTCCCACGCACTGGCGCCAATGATCGTCAGTCGCGAACCGGGTGCCAGGAATGGAAACCGTTCTCCACTTTGTCAAGCGAAGGAGCAAGCTCTGGGAAGTGACGCGCGAGCAACGAAGCAAACGTCCTGTCCGCGACCCACCGCAGGCCTTCCTCCGTGTATCGGCGGGGGCTGTAGTCGGTAGTAAAAAACCGGTCGCTCTTAAGGCGACGGGATGCCATCAGAATAAAAATACGAAATGCCGTGTCGCCGAACGCGAAACCCTTCGGGAGGCGCTCTGCGTAGTTGCCGACCATCAGGTCGACGCTCTCAATATCGCTGTCGTAGACCTCCCGCAACTCTCGAGCCCAGTCCTTGTTCGACGTAAGCTCTTCGAACGTCGTCGGAGCCTTCATGCCAAGCAATCGACGGAACTCGTTGTACCGGGGAACACCTCGCTCGCGGACGCGCAAGACGTCAGTGGCGGCGAGGTCGATGGTTTGGCCGTCCGGTCTCTGGAAGTGTTGCAGCGACCTCGGATAGTTGTGAAGGCAAACCACGCCCGGATTGGTGAGACCCAACGAGTAGAGGGTGTTCGCCATCCCGAACTCCTCCAGGCGTTGACGCATATGCAACGCGTCAAGATCTGGGAACGCAAGCTCGGCCAACACTGAATTGTCTGTAACGCTTCTGAAGGTGTAGTCATCGGGCAGCAGCGGATGCATGCGGTACACGGCCACAAACTCCTCGGTCAGCGAGTACGGAACGCCGTTGTGGTCGGTGGGCGATCCGAGAATGCCGCTGACCAGCTCGCTGGATGTGAGGCGACCGAACCGCCGGGCGGCTCCCTCCCCCGCCAGGCCCCACCAGTTGATCTTCATCGCCTTTTGCGTCGTTGGGTGGGAAATGACGGCCGGCGTCCACTCGACGGTGTGGATCTTCGCCATCAGCGCCGCGTTGATCAGCCGAGCCTTGTCAAAGGTGTCGTCGTCGCTTAGTTCCGGGTGGGCTTTGTGCAGCATGTCGACGATGGCGTTGTGTTCGCGGCTGAACAAGACATGCAAGACAGCAAGTCCCAGCCAAGCATTACCGGCAACACCACTGAGGTCCGCGCTGCTGATCAAGTCGGCCGGAATGAGTCCATGATCATCCAACCTGAGCTTTCCATCTTCTCCGCGACGCGCCTCGACGGTCGCGGTATCGCTGCCGTAAATCTGCGATCCGTCCCACCAGTGACTATCGTCGCTGACGTATGTGGGCGGTCCGCCGGCGCTGGGGTCATAGCTGGGATCCGGTTTGGTGCGCTGAATTTCCATAGGATCTTGGTCCCATTGGTCGCCGTCGGGCAGTGGCACGCGCCAGGGGTTCTCGGTCAGGTTCTTTCCATGGCTGAACCAGTCGTGAACCTCGAACTGCAGCCATGCGGCGACGAGCGCATTCGCACCTCGAGCAGGGATCAGCTGGTCTCTGCGGAGCAGTCTCTCACTGATGACGCGCGGGCTGGGTTGCAGTATCGAGGGCTCGCTCTGCGGATAAGTTCTCTCAAGCGGAATGTTTCGGCCGAATCGGACTCCACGAGCACCCATCGCCGGTTCGTCCAGATCGTTGTAGGTTCCGTCCGGACTACGAGCTCGGAGCCATCGCGGGTCAGCCAATTCAGGCTTAGCAGGTACCACGCCGGTATCGAACAGGTTTTGCTCGCGGAGACGGTTGCGGAGCCCCACCAATGTGGGGATGCCCAGCCAAATCGGCAACTTGTCCCAGCCAACTTTGTGATCAAGGAGTTGTGCTAAGACCACGAGCACACGGTGCGGGAGACGATGCTTCGACACGGCACGTCCTTTCACAGATTGCCCAGGGCTCAAACGTCAGCCGCCGATCAATGTTGTCAAGTCAAGCTTGCGTCAGGGCGGTACTTCAGTATTCCGGGAAATGGGCCGGTCATTCTAGGCCTACGCCATCAGGCTGGATCAACAATCACTCGAGTTGATCTTTGTGAGGGCGCTTTCGTGTTGTCCGTTCTGGAGCACCACTAGCCGTGACACGACTCTCGACGCTGCAGTGCCTCAGCTCGGCGCGGCTCGGCCACTTTCACCCGTGGGTGAAGGAGAGTGCTGTGACCATGGGGTCAATACATGGCCACAGAGGCTAGCAGTTTCCCGCTATGTATTTCCCGCGACTCGGGATGCTCCTCATGGGCAGGGTCAGGTATGTGAATGCGAATCTTCATTAGCTATGCGCGCCAGGATCAAGCAGCCGTTGAGGTGCTCAACGCTGATCTCGAACGTGCCCGCTTCCAAGTCTGGATGGACGAGGAGCTGATTGGCGGTGAGTCCTGGTGGGACACCATTCTGGAGCAGATTCGATCATGCGACCTTTACATCTTCGCCTTGAGCCCGAACTCGGTGGGATCGCGCGCCTGTAAGGCCGAGTTGGACTACGCGATAGCGCTAAGTCGCCCGCTGCTGCCGGTGAAGGTTCAGGAGGTTGCGATTCAGCTCGCGCATCCGGCGATCGCTCGTACGCAAATGGTCGACTACACGAAGCGCTCGATGGAGTCGCTGTTGGCTCTGATGGCGGTCGTGGCAAATCGCCCCCCAGCACCGCCGCTCCCGGATCCCTTGCCCGAGGCGCCGACAACCCCGATGTCGTACATGAACGAATTTCGAGAGCTTGTCGACGCGCCTGACCTGACCTATCAGAAGCAAGCACACCTGCTTTTGGACCTCAAGGGCTATCTTGACCGCGATGAAGAGCGAGACATAGCGCTGCAGCTGGTCCGCGGACTTAGGCAGAGGCGGGATATTTCTTATTCGATCGCTAGCGAGATCGACCAGCTACTTAAGGTCGCGAATGGGGAGGATCAAGGCCCCACCGGAAAAACCGCGGATGCCTCTCAGGATCAATTCCGTTCCGGGCCAGAAGTCAACCCTGACCGCGACGCCCAGCGTCGACGATGGAGAACCGGGACTCGGGGCCAAGGCAGCGCCAGAGCCGATGGCTGGCCAGTCCTCGGGGGTCCCGAAGCCTGCTGAGGCGCCGCCGACGGCTGAAGCGGCCGGCGTCGCACGGCCGCGGGAGGCAGTGGCTGGCCAGCTGGGGCGGCAGGAGCCGCCACCGTCGGATGCACCGCCAGAAAGCCGGAGTCCGCCAACCGCTCGAGCACGGACCTCCGACTCGCCGACGTCGGAGAGCGGCGGCAGGCGGCGCGTTGCGCTGATCCTTGCGGCGGTTGCGGTGGTTGCCGGAGCCCTCGTGGTAGTCGCGGTCAGTTTCTGGCCGACGACGCCCAGAGCTCCGACCAGCGCCGAACCGGCCTCATCCGGCACGCACGCGCCCACGCCCAGCGCGTCCAGCCCACCGTCTGCGCCGCGGCTGCCGCGCTCCACGCCACTGACCGACACTCAGCTACTGGTGCCGGTTCTCGTGGATGGCACTTACGACATCTACCTCGGCGACGTGACAAAGAATGCACCGGTACGAGCGTTGATCAAGCGCCCGGGCAACGACACCGACGTCTCCCTGTCGCCGGACCGCGCGAGCATGATCTATGCCCATGACGCGCGTGCTCCAGGTCGCCGCGGCTGACGGCACTGGATCGCGTCCGCTGTTTTCCAGCGTGCCGAAGGAATGCGCCAAGTCGAACACGCGGCCGGGATGGAATAGTGCCGACCCCACCCAGATCGTGACCGCATGTGACGATGCCGACGGCAAGCATGGCGTGTACTTGGTCACCATCGACGGCAAGGTCATTCGCAAGCTCAGCGAGGCAGAACGACCGGGTGGGTGATCCAGGATTCTCACCCGACGGCAAGTTCGTCGTCTTCTGGGCCAACGCCGGAGTCCTGGGCGACCCCGGGTTCGATGGTGGCGACATCGTCGTGGCCGCGGCCGATGGCAAGGGAAAGCCGAGGCGAGTGACAAGAATGACCAACACGGTCTATGACGCTGATCCGGCCTGGTCGCCCAACGGAGATCAGCTAGCTTTCCGTCGCCGCGACCGGACCGGAGACCTGAAGAACTCCGACGTCTATGTCATCGACGCAGACGGGAAGAGCCGAGCGAAGCCACTGACCGATGATCCCCATGCCGACGAGCAGAACCCCTCTTGGTCGCCGTCTGGCGACGAGATCGCCTACAAGAGCAACGCTAAAACTGCGGCATGGCCGGGCCCGACGCTCGCTCGAGTCTGGGTGATGAACAGCAACGGCGACAATCAGCGAGTCCTGTGGAGCAGCGGTGGGACAGAGCTCGGCGCCCAGATCGCGCCGAGTTGGAGCAGCCGCTGATGCGGTGTTCCGCCGACAGATCCGGACGAACAGAGGCATCTATGACGGGTCGCTTTCCCCGGACCCCGTCGGCCCGGTACTGATCAGGTCGATCCAGCCCTCGTTCTGTGCGACGAGTATTCGCTCGACGGCGGCGGCGAACTGCGCCTGCTGCTCGGGCGTCGCCACGTCGGGGTCGATGTCGGCGAGAAGCCGCTCTAGCTGGTCAGCAGTGGAGGCGTAGGTCGTTGCGATGCGCTGGTGTTGGGTTGCGGCCAGATGTGCACCGAGCGCGGCTGCGATTGTGGTGGCGGCGGCCGTCCAGGTGGACAGGCGCCAGGACGGAACGAAGCCGGCAATGGCGGACAGAATGACGCCGATACTTGTGGCGACGAGCTGCCATATTCGCAGGGTCCGAGCTTGCCTCATGTGTTCGGCGCTCTTCATCCGATGCCAATTCGCCTGGTCTTGCGCGCGCTCGGTCAAATACTCCGCGAAGGTGCGCAGGGAGGGCACTGGCGGGTCGTCGGCCGATCTTGTCTGCTGGTCAACAAGCTGTGCCTGCGCCCGGGCTTGCACCAGATCAAGCTGCGCCAGCAGAGCCTGGGCCCGATCGACTCCGGCGTACGGCGCGACACGGATGATGTAGCGATAGACCTCCGCCTTCAACGCTTCGGAGGCGGCGCGTGCCCGAGTCCAACGCGTGGTCTGAGCTGCGTTCAACGCCTTGGCCTGAATGAATCCTGCGAGGGCCAGCGCAGCCGCGGCGACAATCGCGAACCCGGTGGCTGTCCCCGACGGCAACCAGGTCTGGGCCGCCATGGCTCCAGCGAGTGCGCCGAGCACGAGCAGCAGCAGGTTCGACAACCGCCACCGATCCAACCGTGTCCTCGCCGCGTTCGCCGCATGTGACCACTGCCGATGGCGGCGCCACACCAGGTCAAGCTGACGGTCCGTGCCGACGTCGCCGGCGGTTGGCGTGGTGGCGTTGGAGTCCGCAGTGTCGGCGTCCACGTTCTGGCAGTCCTAGCCCTTGCTGGCTGTGGTGTTCGGAGCGGCGTTCTCATCGGAGGAGTTCGATTCGGCGACCTTGGCGGGAGCGCCGGCGGTGCCCCCCAGCGGGCCGACCTGCTCCGCAGCCAGCTGGGGCGGCTCTGCCCCTGTGCGGACCTCCAGCAGATCAATGGCTTCGCCCGATGTCACGTGCGTGTCCGCAGGCTGGTCACCGGGGACTTCCGACAACCCGAACAGCGCCACGGTATCCAACGTGACGATGTCGGCGCTCCGGAGCCGACCGCAGGCCACCATGTCTGCGACGCCGCCCCTGCCCTCACCGAGCTGACCGTTCCACAGCGCCAGTACAGTCACGCGGGGCGGATCCGTCGTCGTCTCAGCCCACGCGTGATGCAGCATCCAGCGATTGCTGCGTTGCCAGGTGTCATAGTCAGGCCGAGTCGCGAGCCAGCCGGGCATCGTGAGGTTGCGGGCGAGAGTGCGTACTTTCGTGGCTCTATGCAGAGCCGCATGGTAGCGCTCTGCCCAGCGTGAAGCCTGCCGAGACAAGGCCGTGGCACGGTAGACGAGTTCGGGCACAGGCAGCAGCACGTGCGTACGGATACCGAGCTCATGACAGGCCTCGTGAAAGAGCAGATCGCCGCCGTCAGAGGCTCCCGCGATGCCGAGGAGCTCCGCGCCGTCTTCCTTCTCGGCCACAGCCCTGATCTCGCCGACCTTCTCCAGGATCGCTTCAAAGGCAACCTTTTCTTTGTCGGGCGGAAAGCGTGGCTGCGAGCGACCGGAAGCGTCGATCATGTGGCCCGAGAAGACGACCGGATGGATCTTCGCGGTCCCTTGCCCGGACGCTGCTGGGGGAAGAACGGTTAGGGCTGCCTCGGCGTTCTCGAGGAGGATGCCGAGGTCGCGGTATATCTCGACCTGGTCTCTGATGGAATCGATGGTCGCCTGACTCAACACCGGACTCATGGCCGCCTCGTACGCAGCGCTGACGCGCTCGGGATCATTGCTGGTGAGGAATCGGAGGTCCGCGTTGCTGATCTCCAACCATGGGTCGGTAGTTCCGTGCCTGCGCGAACGGCTGCGTTCTGTGTCCAATGAGGCGCGCACCGCCGAGGTCAGCCAAGCGACCTGTGATCGGAGTCGTCGAAGCTCGTCGTCGGCATCCTCGTCGCTCTCGAATCGTGTCTGCCAGGCATGGAGATCGTGAACGGCCAGCTCGAGCGTGATCTTCCCCAAAGCGAGGGCGTTGAGGCCGGAGTACCGGTGGTTGAGGTCCTCGTCGAAGCCGCGGCGGTATGAAGCCAGCGAGGACTCGAGTTCACGAGACCTAAGTGCTACTCGCACACGCACCGCCGGCTCGGTCTGACGCCGCCACTGCTGTGCCCAGCGTCGCTTGCTATTGCTGCCGCGCAGCGCGTACAGCTCGGCTCGATCGCGCGTGCCCAGTCCCACCCCGCCAAGGGCGCGCTCGATCGCCTGGTCGGACGCAACAAGATTCCCCAGCCGCCGGTAGATGTCGGACAGCGCCCGGTTGGCCGGGATATCGTCCGGATGGGCGGCCCGGATCCTCTCCCACGCCTCTTTCGCCCCGTCGTCGTCGCCGATGTGAGCGCTCGCCTGAGCCACCGAACGAAGCGCCGCCTCCTCAAAGCGGAGACCAACCACCTCCTCGGCGATCAGTCGGAGATCGCCGGCCCACGTTCCCTCGCGTGCTTGGTCGATATCCTCCGCCAGGTCCCTGGGAACCTCAAGAAGGCCGGCACGGCTGCCCGCTGCCAGGCTGGGCACGTACTGGAACACCGGACTGTCGACGCGTTCGTTCGCCAGGGTCTCCCGGAGCATCTGCACCAGTCGGGGGACATCGGCCGCTCGGGGCGGTCTGGTCGTATGACAGGTACCGCTCCCCTTTCAGGTCGAACGGCACCTCGTCGATACGTGCGCGAATGAGCACCGTGGCGCGGTTCCGCACGGCATGCCGGATACCGAGCTCGTAGAAAACGTTGGCGTTGTGGATGGAAACGTCAGCAACGACGAGGTCCGCCATGATCAGCTCGTAGATGACGTCGTCTCGGATGTTGCCGGCTTCGACGATTAGCCCGCTGGTTCCCCCCTCCAGCCCAACCCTCCTGAGCGCTGGCTCGATCAGTTCCTTGTGAACCCAGTCGAAGTTCACGCCTGCCTTCTCCCCGAAACCACGGATAACGAAGGCCCGCACGGTCCCTCCTGCGGATTACATGTCAGTAAGTCATTGGCCACGCTATCCGTCGTGCTCACCCTCAGCAATCAGCTCTCGGCCGACCCACGATTTTCCGGTGCAGTGGCCGCTCGACCGTCGGCGGTTCAGTAATCGGCGGCCCTGCCACTGCAATACTTGTGTGCACGTTGGCGTCGGAGCTGGCAGATCGAGGTGTCAACCATGTCTGAAGCACCTGCCGTCGTCGTGGTCAGTGGCCACATGATTGATGCGCCGGACCGGAAAGAGCCAAGGTTTCCCCCAAGCCAGGTGGAGCGGGTCTCCCGAGAACTGGACGAGGCGTTCGATGCGTGGGGTGTGGGGCCAGGAACGACGATTCTGTGCGGGGGCGCGCGAGGGGCCGACATTCTCGCAGCCGAAGCTGGGCTTCGTCGTGGTGCCGAGGTTTATGTGTGCCTGGCCTTGCCGCCTGACGAGTTCGAGGACTGCTCCGTGGTCCAGCCAGGTAGCGACTGGACGACCCGCTTCCGGAGTCTGCTCGAGCGAGCGGAGGTCGAAATAGCCGCGGGTGCCAACGACACCAGTACCGATGGTGCCGATGTGTTCGAACGTGCCAATGCGCGGCTGGTAGAGCTGGCGAAGGCCCGCACGGACCGGCCTTACGCGGCAATCGTCTGGGACGGAGGGCCGGGGGACGGTCGGGGTGGAACGGCCGACCTGGTCCGTCGGCTCGGGTTCGGTGGACCCGATTCCCGGGCTTGCGTCATCGACCCGACGCCACGGGAATACGAGAAACGCCAGTCATCCCCTGGTCCCAAACGGATGCTGGCGCTCGACGGGGGCGGCATCAGGGGGGCTCTGACGCTGGAGATCCTGGGCGCCATCGAGAGCCAGCTTCGAGCTCGCCGAAGCGACTCCGAGCTGGTGTTGTCGGACTACTTCGACTACATCGGGGGTACCAGCACCGGCGCGATCATCGCCGCGGCCCTGGCCATGGGTAAGCCGGTCAGCGAGGTCCGCGACCGATACGAAAAGCTCGGACGCAAGGTCTTTCAGAGGCGATTCTTGCCGATGCAGCTGCGCTCGCTTTATCGGGACGGACCGCTCACCGAGGAGCTAGAGAACCTTTTCGGGCAAGGAGCCACACTGGGGGATCCGAAGTTCCGGTCCCTCCTGCTCCTAGTGCTGCACAACACAGTGACCGACTCGCTGTGGCCGCTCACCAACTGCACTCGCGCCAAGTACAACCGCGCCGAGCGAAACCTCAACCCAAGGCCAGACCGCAACCTCGACATCCGGCTCAGCACACTGGTCCGCGGAAGCACGGCGGCGCCGATCTTTTTCCCGCCACAACGGATCCAGGTGGGCACGCGGGAGTTTGTCTATCAGGACGGTGGAATCACGCCATTCAATAATCCGGCGCTGCTGCTTTTCTTGATGGCGACGCTGCCTGAGTACGGCCTGTGCTGGCCGGCCGGCGAATCCGACCTCTTGATCGTCTCCGTGGGCACCGGTGCCATGGCTGCGGTTCACCCCGGTCTCAGAAGCCGGCAAGTAGGGCTGCTGTTCAACGCTTCGAACCTCCCAGCCGTATTCATGCGTGGCGCATCAGTGGGCCAGGACATGGTGTGCCGCTCGCTGGCCCGAGCCCGCGCCGGCGCATCCATCGACAGCGAGTTCGGCAGCAGGCTCAACGAGCTGAGTCCGGCCGGAAGGAATCTCTTCACCTACCTGCGCTACGACGCCGACCTCTCCGATGAGGCGCTTGCCGCCCTTGGCGTCACCTCTGTGCGGGACCGAAAACGTTTGCGCAAGCTCGATGCCGTCGATGCGATCCCGCAGCTGCAGGCGCTCGGCCGTTCGGTCGCTCAGCAGATCGATCATGACCGCGATTTCGCCGGCTTTGAATAGGCAAGGTTGCGAGCGGATTGGTGCAGGCTGCCTCGCCGGGCCGATTCATGGCCCGGGCCGATCCGGGGTCAGTCGCAGCTCGAGCCGCAGCTCTTGCTGGTCGGCGACCTCGACGATCGCCGACCAGGGTGCATAACCCTCGGCGACGCATGCCACCTCATAACTGCCCGTCGCCGGGAGGCTTAGAGTGAACCGGCCCTCCGCGTCGGTGAGGGCGGCGACGTCGGGTACCGGCACCGGACCTCTAGCGATGAACACGCGCGCCAGGGGCAGCTGCTCGCCACCGGGACCGCGCACCACACCGGCGACGACTATCGGCTCTGCGGGCATGCAGCCTCCCGATTATTGACATCTACGATGCGGAGGTGAGCAGCTCCTTACGCCTTCCAAGCAACCATATTGTCGTAGACCGGCTGGATGATGCGAGTACCTGAGTTGGTCGTCACACCCCCATAGGCATGGATGGCGACGCCGTAGCGGACACCGTTGATGATCCGGTATGCCGCACTTCCGCTTTGGCCGCCTGCGGTGTCGATGTCGTAGTACACCTTCCGGGCGTTCACGGACGCGATCGTTTGGTGGTCGTACCACTGGGTTCCCGCGGGCTTGTCACCCGGGTAGCCGGAGATGTTGGCCACGGCGGACTGCAGGTCCGCGTCCGGCCAGACGCCGAAGCCGAACCATCCCACGGTGTTTCCAAGCTCGGTGGGGATGATGATGGCACCGTAGTCGTAGTTCTGATCCCCGCTGTTGCTCCATCCGGTGACGCTACGGAAGTTGCTGCTGGTCACCGAGCCGTAGGGCAGCGAGCTGCCGTTGCGGCCGGGCATGACGTTGATGCTCCGGACCCATCCATCGCGACCCGGCACGCCGCTGTTTTTGATGTAGACGACGTGCCCGGCGGTCATCAGAGTGTGCGGCCCGATAAACCATCCGGTGCCAATCCACATCGAGCCGTCCGCGGCGGTGATAAGCAGCGAGGAATGGACCCGCCATGGATACGCCGCCGTGTTGGTGATTTGGACTCGGTCGTCTGGACCGTGCACCGTTTCGGCTATCGGTGGCGGAGGGCCGAACGAAGCCTCTCCGATGTCGCGGAGCTGAGTCACCGGTGCCGTGAAGAGCTCGGAGAGCGCAGCTTCGGTCCGCACATGTCCCTCGACGAGCTCCGTGCCGTCTGATGCGGCAACCACCTGGGCATCGGTGCCCTCCGACGGCGACTGAATAGCGAGTTCGATCGGGACCGACACCTCGGGCTGGTTGGAGATCGCAGTGTCCGGGTCGACCGACGTGGCAGGTAAGACTCCGTTCGACATCAGAATCCCCTCTCCGCATGGACCGCTGTCGGGCGGTTGTCGAACAGCGCCGAGCGGGGAGGGTACTGGCGCTGTTGCGGCAAACCGAAGGCGTTGCCGCTGGGAATCTTGAGATCTGCGATGGGCTGTTCATGACCGCTGATCTCCTCGACCATCGTCTGTCTCGACATGTTGCTCCTCTTTCTCTGCGACCGAATTCGATCGGATCGGATGGCTGTTATTGACTAGAGCCACGAACGGCCGCTGTTAATACACGCGCTTGGAGATTCCGAGGCCGGACGGCCGCCACGCTGTATCAAGCCGCGAGCGGGCGCATCTTCATCGTGGGCGTGGCCGGCGGGTGGATGACGCGGCCAGAGGACAGGAGTGATCATGGATGATCTGACGGGCGCAGTGGCCTTTTTCGATATCGGTAACACGCTGGCATCGGTCGCGACCTCGCCGAGCGGTGACCGGATTGATCGGCTCGCGGTGTATCCCTATGTGCCGGGGGTACTTGTTGAACTGCATGAGCGCGGCGCTCGGCTGGGGATCATCTCGAACCGCGGTGCGATCCCGGCAGAGGACGTGAACCAGGCGCTCCAGCTCGCCGGACTTTGGGACTTCTTTGAGCCTGAGCTTGTTGTTTACGGGGCAAAAGACTCACCGCTCATTTTTGAGCAGGCGGCGGCGCAAGCCGACACACCAGAGAGCATGCTGTTCGTCGGCGAGGATGCGGCCGAGCGGACACAAGCGATGCAGGCGGGTTTCATGGTGGCGCCGCATCCTGAGCTGGTGTTGTCGGTGCTGCAGGACCACGCCTCTCTGCGTTATATCCGCATCACAGTTCCTCCCGTCCACGCCAGCGAGGATTGGCGGGCTGAGCTTCGGGCGCTGCCGCTGCTGCCCTTGCATGTTACGGGAGACGCCGGTGCGACCGTCTACGCGATTACGACCTCGCAGGCGGCGGCGCGGCTTGACGATCTAGGGTTCTGGGTGGACCGACTTGGTACCGAGGACGAACCTCTCACCAGCGACCTCTATCTGCTGCGGGATGACCGCCAGCTGCGTAGCGGATTCCTGAGGTTCGACGGGAACTCCACAGAATTCTTCGAGGCAGCGCCCGATGCGCGGAACATTCTGGCGTCCACAGAAGAGGGTCTTCTCGTCGCGGTATCAGGGAGCGGCTCGGTCGAGAGTTACCACTTCAGCGGTGCACAGCACGGGCACAACCTGAAGCTCGTGCCTTCCGGCGCATTACTGCGCAGATTCGACGACCTCGACGTGCAGACGCGAACGTGGCTGGAATTGCCCCCACACGTGGAGAGAGGCCCGCGGTCGTCCTTACTCCTGAGGAGAGGCAAATCCTGGATTCGAGGATCCAGCCAGAGCACCTCAACAGCAATCTGGAGCGGTACGCGCCAGTAGACCGGCCGGGACGAGCGCGGCAGTAATCAAGAGCCGACACGTCCTGCACCCCCACAATGGCGTGGCCGTCACGGCGCTGGTCGAAGATCTGGAACGAATCGGAGCTGGAAGTTTCACCGTACGCCGGCACCGCTTCACGCACGAGGGACGGCAATTGGAAAACGTTGAGGCCGAGTTCCCTGGCACGGTCGACGGTCTGGTGCTGGTCACGGCTCACATGGACTCCACCGGGGCTCGGCAGCCCGGGTACCAGCCCGCTCGGGACCCGGCTCCTGGGGCCGACGACGACGCGAGCGGGATCGCAGGGGTCCTCGCCGCGGCTGACGCCATACGCGCACTGGATGCCACGCTTGGCGGCCCACGTCGGACGGTGCGATTCGTCTTGTTCAACGCAGAGGAACACGGCTTGGTAGGGAGCACGGCCTACGCTCGCGACGAGGCCGCTCTCGGCAGACCTATCGTCGCCGTGTTCCAGATGGACATGATCGGATACGACGTGCTACCTGAGCGCACATTCGAGCTGCACGCCGGGTTCACCTCGTCTCGCGTCGTCCAGGAACGTTCCCTCGCCCTTGCGCGGATGATCGCAGATCTCATCCCCCAGGTATCGCCGGACTTGTCCGGCCCTCAGATCTACCCCGGAGACGACGGACTCGATCCTGCCGAACGCCGCAGCGATCACTACAGCTTCCAGATGCAGGGCTTCACCGCCTGCCTGGCATCCGAAGACCTGTTCGCTGGTCCAGGTAGCAGCGCGCCGCCAGCGGAGATGAACCCCAACTATCACTTGCCGACGGATGCGGTGATCAACGCTGGTTATGCGGCGGACATCGCCCGCGTTGTGACGGCTGCCGCCTGGATCGCCGCCACCCGGTAACAGCCGAGCATCCCGGCGCAATTCGCGTGAATGGCTGGCTACGGGTGCTGAGCTGAGAGCTCGGTCTCGATGAGGTGTAGAGCGTGAAGTGGGTGGGGCGAGACCCGAAAGCCGACGGATGCGGCCACAGTTCGCTCCGCTGAATCCTCTCCCACAAAGACACATCTGGTCGCCGGCAGTGCGGCGTGATCGCGAGCAAGGAGAAAAATAGCCGGCTGAGACTTCGATCGAACTAAACAGGCACAGACTGGCGTCGATAAGGTTCGACAGCCCCGATTTGGCGAGCACATCGTCAAGATTCGCTGCTGTCTCGGGCCGGTGTTGGATATCAAGCCCAAAGCGATTGGAATTTCTTGGCTACTAGCCATTCGCAATTGAGGGTTCAAGGTTCCGTCGCGGTATTTCCATTTCTTCAAACGAAGATTGACCGGGCGTGACGAGCCCGATTAGGCTGCTCGGGGATCACAGCGAGTTGAGGACCCACCTTCACATGAGAGGGAAGAACATGCCCTGCTCCGGTCGCGCCCTGAGTTGCATTACTCCACCGCATATTCTGCGAAAGCTTCTGGATAACCCCGACCGCGACATCCGCGAAGCCGCGCTAAATACGCTGTTGGCGACGGCGCGGCTGCGGGGCGAGCGCTCGCTACGCGCATCTTTTCTGGCCGTCGGCCCTCCGGCAAACGGCCGACGTACCATCCTCGACTGTCAGAACGAAACCTTCCTTCCGCTCGCCGTATTGGCCAGATCGGAGGACGGACCGGCCTCCGACGACGACTCGGTCAACCAGGCGTTCGACGGATTCGGCTTGACTCGTCAGTTCTACAAGGACGTCTACGACCGCAACTCGATCGACGACAGGGGCATGCGGCTGCAGGGATATGTACACCGCGGCCGGAATTACAACAATGCCTTCTGGGACGGGCAGGAGATGGTGTTCGGTGACGGGGATGGCTTGATCTTCACCGATTTCACCAAATCGGTCGATGTGATCGCTCATGAGCTGGCGCACGGGGTCACGGACCACACCTCGGGGTTTGAATACCACAACCAGTCTGGCGCGCTGAACGAGTCCATGTCAGACGCGGTGGGGGCGATGGTCAAGCAGTGGTCGCTGCAGCAGACCGCCGACGAAGCGGACTGGCTAATCGGTAGCGAGATTTTCACCCCGGGGATTGATGCGGATGCGCTGCGCTCAATGAAGGCGCCGGGAAAGGCGTACTCCAACGACCAGCTGGGCACCGATCCGCAGCCAGACCATATGAGCAAGTTCGTGCACCTTCCGGATACCGATGAAGGTGACAACGGCGGCGTCCACATCAACTCCGGAATCCCCAACAAAGCCTTCTATCTGGTTGCTGTGGGCATCGGCGGGTACGCGTGGGAAGCGCCGGGACTCATCTGGTACGAGGCCCTGAAGGCGTCGACGGCGACCACCGAGTTCCAGGAGTTCGCTGATACGACCTACCTGAAGGCCGCGGAGCTTTATGGCGAGGGCAGCGCCGAGCATCAGGCTGTGTTCGCGGGCTGGCGGGACGTTGGCATCCGGATCACCGGCGTGCCTGCCCGTGGGGGTGAGCGCAGGCCGGCCACGCCGGCCGGCGGAGCCGACCAGGCTGCCCTGGCCAAGCAGATCGAGGCGCTTTCTGCGCAGGTGAAGGCGCTCACCAAGGAGATCCGGGCCTTGAAGACCGGGAAGTAACTCTGTCCTCATCAATTGGGTACCTACGAAGGCACGCCTGCCGATTGGGAAATGAGAGATGAGAGTGACGCTCGCCACCCATGGTGGCCAGGCAGCGGGGATCAATCTCCGGCTGCCGCCACGTGTGGTGGACTCCGCTACATTGCCTGAGCCGGCCGCCGAAAAACCTGTCCCAGCTGGTTGCAGCGGCGAAGTCAGTTGAGGTGTCCGCCGCCTCGGACCAACGCGCCAGAGACGCGATGAGCTACACGATCACAGTTGAGGACAGCGGCCGCTCAACGGTGCTAACTCAGTCCGACGTCACGATGACCCGTGAGTTCGCCGAGTTGCTCGCCTGGCTGCAGGAACACACCGCGTCGCGGTGACACGCGTGGCTCCGGGTGACGTCGGCCCCGGCTTGGGCGGCAATCCCGGCTTGTTTGCCGTTCGTCGTACGCTGCTCGCATCCAGCCTCGCCGCTGCGTGGGGTCGGCAGAGTCGAGGTGATGGCGATGGCTGAATCCGCTGCAGGATCAACGGGTCGAATCTTCATCAGCTACCGGCGGGACGAAACCGCATACCCCGCCGGCTGGCTGTTCGATCGACTCGCACAGCACTTCGGCTCCGCTCAAGTCTTCAAGGACGTCGACTCGATCGAGCTGGGCGACGATTTCGTCGAGGTGATTAGCAGGGCCGTCGGTTCCTGCGACGTGCTGCTTGCGCTGATCGGTGATCAGTGGCTCACCATCACCGATCTGCACGGGCGGCGGCGCCTTGATGATCCCGATGACTTTGTGCGGCTGGAGATCGAGGCAGCTTTGGCTCGCAAGGTGCGCATCATCCCGATCCTGGTTGATGGGGCGAATATGCCCCGCGCAGATGAGCTTCCGGCTGGCCTGTCCGGCCTGGTGCGTCGTCAAGCCCTCGAGCTCAGCCCCAGCCGCTTCGAGTACGACACCAGCCGACTCTTGAGGGTGCTCGACGCGACCCTCGCCGAAATGCGGTCGGCACAGGACGACGCCTCAGCGATATCCAGATCGGCCGGGCGGCTAGCCGCGCAAAACACTGCAGATGATGATGTCCCGGCGGCAGCCGGAACCGCTCGAGGCGTGGTTGCCGGAGAGGGCTCGACTCCGGAGCCGATCGCTCCTCCCTTCCACGAATCCACACTGGACCAGAGCAAAACCCCGGCCAGTGACGAGGAAGAACCGAGGAAGAATGGCAGCTCCTCTGGCCGGAGCCGAACGCTCCGTCGCCTAGTGATGATCGGTGCCCCACTCGCGGTACTTCTAGCCATCTACCTGATCATCCAGCTTGTTCTGGACCAGCCCTCGCAGCCAGAGAACACTGCCCCGCAATCCTCCGCCACTAACGAATTCAAGGAAGAGGCACCGTGGCGGCTCGTTATTCGTAACGACGACTCTAGCGACGGCTGCACCCTTACGCTGGTCAACAGTGACACGCGCGAGACCTGGACCAATCCCTACGCCGTGCATGACACGGCATCGTTCGTGATCCCCCAGGGTGGAACGTTCCGATGGTCAGTTGAGTCCGGTTGTACGGTCGTCAGCCGACCCGGCCCAGGAAGTCTGACGCTTACCGGCGGTGGTCGATGGAGCGGGCACCTCGGACGCTTTCGAGCCGCCTGCCGTGATCACGGTCAGAGTGAAGGATTTCCACGGCAACCAGCGATGCCGTCTTGAGTTGAAAGACGTCGTTGGGGGAACGGTCGTGGACATTGGCGAGCTGAACCAGCAGCAAGACACTGTGACGCTACAACCGAAGGGTCGGCCGCTGGTCTATCTCAACAACGACACATGCGCCGTAGAGGTCTCGCCCGGCTAGCAATGTTAGGAGTGCTCGCTGAGGCGCCTGCTCGATCCTGAGCCTGTGCGTGCGACTACACTCCATCGGGGTCCAGCACTCGGTGACCGGCTGCGCATCCGCAACTGGTCGCCGCAACTCAAGGATCCAACTGGCCCATTGAACAGGTACCCAACATGCTCCTGTGGGCGGCTCCTTCCACCAGAGTGCGGACGTCGATGAGCGCGGTTCTTCTGCAGGTGGTGGAGCTTCTGTAAAGATTCGGCCTGGCCCGGGCCTCCTGGCGGCAGGTCCATCGCCGTCTCGGTCCGTAGAGCGCGGCCGCCACAACGGGCCGATCCCGTCATGGATCTCTCGTCGGATATGGCGGCGCTGCTCCTCCCTTGCAGTCACTGCCAGGGCTAGCGCCTTCCGCAGCGCCGGTTGTAGGCCGAGGTTGGCACTGCCGGCAAGTAGGTGGCCAAGAGCATCGAGCAGTCGCTCGTCGGCTCGCCCGACCACTCGTCCGCTTGCCTTCTGCGTTTGACCACCCCGTTGGCCGCCGCCGCTCGTTGGTGGCGCGAACTCGCTGGTCAGGCATCCGTCGGATAGTCAGCCGGGCAATCCCGGCCGGGGTCTGGGCACCAGCCGGTATGCCGTGCCTGGCTCAGCCGACCTCGCCGCCGGCGAGCTCGCACTCATCGGTGGTCGGTCCCTTGTGGCTGCGTCGAGACCGGCGTAGGCGTCGCGGTGCTCAGTCAGGAACGCGCGCCAGGCACCCTCGTCGTGAGCGTCGACCGTCAGGTAGCGCCGGGTCGCTCAGCACGCGAACAGCTCCGTGCCGCGGAAGCAATCGCAACTCGGAACAGCTGCGCCCAATCGCCGGCGGCTCCGTACCTCCGCTCGAACTCGGCGCGGACGTTTCCGGTACGTCGTACTCCCAGACTCGGACCATCACCCCGTCATTGTGCCGCTGGCTTAGCTTAGCCGGCTGGCGGCGTCAACGAGCAAAACGAACGATGGCGAACGGTGGCAACTGGACCGCTGATCTGGTTTCACTTCCACCTCTCACGTCCCTGCTCACCACTCTCACATCTCCCCGCTTCCCCCGCTTATCTCCACCCACTCATCTCTTTACACCTCCCTCTACCAACACTTTTCCATCTCTCCCTCTCTCTCTACCCCCACCCATTCATTCTCCCACTCTACACCCCCACTCCACACCCCACTCCACCTCCTCCCTCTCCTCCCCTCCCTTTTCCCTCTCTTAGCAGGCAGCCCGTAGCATTCGGCGTGGGGTTATGCGTTCCCGGCCGAGCTTTCGATCAAGATCGGCAGCCAGGCCTTGACCCGGGTGCCGCCAGTTGGTGAATGTTCGTTGGTACACCAGCCGCCCAACTCAGTGGCTCGTTCGGTCATGGACACCCGACCCACTCCCGAGGAGCCATTGTTCGGGCACCACGCTGCTGCCGTCGTCTTCAATCTCGACGGTGAGACCGTCGTCCGTGCGGCTCGATCCGGACGGTAATCCGATGCGCGCTGGCGTGTTTCGCTGCGTTGCTGATGGCCTCCTGCCCGATGCGGTAGGCCGCGACCTCAACGGCCGCCGGAAGAATGGCGAGGTCACCTGAGGTCTCGAATGCAACCGTCGGGGAGCTTTCTGCGGCCATTCCTGCGCTTAGTTCGGCATGCTGCTGGAGGGCAGACACCAGGCCTCCGTGGTCGAGGGCTGGTGGGCGGAGTCCTTCCACCAGACTGCGGACGTCGGTGAGCGCGGTCTTCTGCAGGTGGTGGAGCTTCTGTAAAAAGTCGGCCTGGCCCGGGCCTCCTGGCGGTAGGTCCATGGCAGTCTCGGTCCGTAGGAGCGCTGCCGCCAGCAATGGGCCGATGCCGTCGTGGATCTCTCGTCGGATATGGCGGCGCTCCTCCTCCCTTGCAGTCACTGCCTGGGCTAGCGCCCTCCGCAGCGCCTGTTGTAGACCGAGGTTGTACGCACTGCTGGCAAGTACGTGGCCAAGAGCATCGAGCAGTCGCTCGTCTGCTCGCCCGAGCGGCTCCAGACCCGGGCGCGCCGGCCAGGCTCAGCTGCCCTACATGGACTCTTCCGGCATATAACGGCATCACGCGATCTGGTTGTCGCGAAGCGCCACGGGACACGCTGAGCGGAGTCATTCCAGGCATGGTGAGGTCAAGCCGTACGAATGCCAGTCGCAAGGCATTCATCAGGGCGTCGAGGATGGCGACAAGGCCGCTCTCATCTGTCACTACCGGTGTTGTCCGTGGTGACAGCGCGGCAATCATCACATCGCTGTCAGCACGGGCACCGAAAAAACGGCGCTGCAAGACTCGGTTGAGCAGGACGATTGTCACGCAGAGGGCGGCGATGAGTACTCCTGCGGCCGCCGCCATGAGCCAGTCGGCCGGCTGCGTCCGCGGCATAATCAGCAAACGCCATAGCACTAGCACGCCGGCCGTCGCTGAAACCAAAGCGATGATTCGTAGCCCCCAACGGCGGACGACGATCTGAACCTCGAACAGATGGTTACGCACCACGGCCACGGCCATTGCAGCTAGGACCAGGATGAAAAGGCCGCGGAACCAGATCCATGGGATCAAGGGACGCCCGGTGAGCGCGGTGGGCAGTTTCCCGAGCCCGAGATAAGCGAGCGTCAAGAGCGTAAAGGGAATCACTACCCAGCGGACAGCGGCGCGTTTCTCCGGCTGTCCCACTGACCTGTAGCCGACAACCAAGGCGAGCACCATCAGGATTGGTATGACGTGCGCCGCCCCGAAGGAGACGGTAACCAGTCGAGCCAGCTTTCCGAGTTCGCTGGTCTGTCGCAGCGCAAGGACGCTGTACGGCAGGTGTAGAGCAAGAGGCACCACGAAGCAACCAACCACAAGCTTGCGTGGGGGAAGGCTCTGCCGGGGCAATGATGCAGCCATCAACAACAGTGCGCCCCAAAAAAGCGCGATGGCAGTTTCACCGATGACAAACGGCCACAGCCGTGGACCATTAGCCAGGTCGACAACCTGAATGCCGAAAGGCCACGCCGTGCGGCCGAACAGATAAAAGCAACCAGCCGCGAGCAGGGCCCCTGGGGCACCCGACCGCGGCCGCACAGCAACTAGGAAGGCACCGAGTGCGAGCATGAAGCTGGCAAGAAGCAGCACGCTGGCGTGTTGCCTGAGGACTGAACCGAACGGGTACGCGGTGAGGGCGACCTCGACGCTGACCAGTGAGCCCGAGCAATCTCGGTCTAGCGGCGCATCGCTTCGACGCACGTCGTAGCGAATCACGTCTCCCGCCTTGTAGTTACGGACAGGACCGTTGCGAACCAGATCTTCTAGAGGGCGGCCGTCGACCGCAACGACGCAATCACCGACACGCAGCCCGGAAACACCCGATTGCAGCTTATTAATCACGACGCCGCGTTCCGACCAGTAGGGTGCGCTCGGAAATGTGACAGTACCGTCCGCGGGAAACATCCCGCGGGCAAGCAGGACCCAGCCGAGGGAAGCCATGATCACTACGGCGACAAGCAGCGGAACCCCTGCCCAGGAGGGCAGACTTGATCGGATGCTGGCCCAGCCCGACCAGGACGGTTGCCTCATGCGGCCGGGACACCTCCGCTGGACGCTTGGGGCATGACGCCGCCCGGCTATTCAGGCCTGCGGCACCCGGAATGTTTGAGCGACCGTGGCCGTCACCCCCGCACCGAACAGGCATGCTTGCCCGGTGTTTGCGATGACAACTTCGTTGCGATGACAACATTACGCATATTGATCGCCGATGATCACCCCCTTTACCGTGACGGTCTCAGGGCGGCGCTGGCTGCGGCGGGCTTCGATGTGGTCGGCGAGGCGGCCGATGGACGGCAGGCGGTCGCGCTCAGCCTCGAGTTGCAGCCGGACGTGGTGATGATGGACCTCGATATGCCTGGCATGGGCGGCATCGAGGCCACCCGCCGGATTGCCCATGGCAGCCCACATGTAGGAATCCTGGTGCTCACCATGCTCGCCGACGATGACTCGGTGTTTGCAGCACTGCGAGTAGGCGCCCGCGGCTACCTGCTGAAGGGGGCGGGCCAAGCCGAGATCGTGCGAGCGGTGCAGACCGTAGCTGACGGTGGCGCGGTGTTCGGCGCATCGCTGGCCCGTCGAGTCATGGACCACTTCAGCGGGCAACAAGCGACCGAGCCCTTTCCCGAGCTAACAGATCGTGAGCGTGAGGTCTTGGCGATGGTGGGGGCTGGACACAACAACACCGCGATCGCCGCCCAGCTCGCACTAGCACCCAAGACAGTGCGGAACCACATTTCCAACATCATGACAAAGCTTCATGTCTCCGACCGGGCCCAGGCCATCATCCGGGCGCGTACGGCCGGCTTGGGATAGCCGCCCGGCCGCGTCCCGGTGCGGCCCGGAAGCCGCCCGATTTGAGCGGGACACAGTCCCTCGCCGCCAGGCCGGGCAGTTTCCACGATGGAGATACCAGCAGGCTTGCACTCGGGGTCGGTGAGGAGTGATTGAGCCATGCCAAGCAGCGGACCGATTTCGAAGGTTTTTCTAGTCAGCCCCAGAGAGCCGTGAGCGTAACCGAACTCCCCAGGCCCGAGGAGAGCCCAGTTGCTCACGGGCCGCACCCAGGACCAAGACTTTCAAGGACGGCTACCTGGACAACGCCAGCGTCATCGTTGGCCGTGAACATGAGCGACATTTGCTCGGTGGGCTCGTGGAATCACTGAATGTTGGAGGCGGCGCCGTAGTGATCCACGGCGAGCCCGGCATGGGAAAGACCTCGCTGCTGGGTTTTGTTGCAGATTGTGCAAAGCGCCGTGACGCGCGAGTCCTCACTGCACGCGGTATTGAATCTGAGGCGGTACTTCCCTTCGCCGCAATCACTGATCTCTTGTGGCCTTTGCAAGAACATTTCGCGACGCTTCCTGCGATTCAGCGGGAGGCGCTTGAAGTCTGCCTGGCGTTGTCGGCTGGACCGCCTCGCGGACCGCTGGCTGCCTGTGCCGGAGCGCTGGGTGTTCTTACTGCCGCCGCCGACCAGAGTCCGTTGGTGATCTTGGTGGATGATTTCCAGTGGCTCGATGCTGAGTCCGCGCAGATCTTGCTGTTCGTGGCGCGTCGCCTTTCTGACGAGCCGTTAGCAATGGTGCTGGCCGTACGAGTCGAACCCGACGTGGCCATGCCTGACACCGGCCTCCCGATGTTGTCGCTGACGGGACTAAGTACGGAGGAGTGCGCGCAACTGGCGACGGCGATGAACGTGACCGTCTCACCACAGAAACTGGCATCACTGGTGGGCTCAACAGGGGGAAACCCGCTTGCAGTCGTGGAGCATCTACGTATGCCCGGCGCGGGCCGTTGGGATGAGGGCTCGTGGGCTGGCTCGGAGGGCACGGGTCTGCACCACTCTCTGGAGCGGACTTGGGGGCGGCTGTTCGATCAGCTCCCCGAAGACGCGCGCACTGCGCTCTTTGTTGTCGTCGCCGACCAGGACGCTGGCGGGCGGCATACGGTGCAGGCATTGAAATCTCTTGGCCTGTCGCTGGCATCGCTTGGTCCCGCGGAGCGGCTAGGCCTGGTCGCGTCCTCGGCTGACGCGATCCGCTTGAGGCATCCGTTGTTGAGGTCCGTAGTGCTTGCTCGAACCCCATTGGCGGGAAGGGTGGCGGGATACCGAGCGCTTGCCGAGATCGCCGACGGTTACAGCCGCTCGTGGTACTTGGCAGCGGCGGCAATCGGCCCCGATGAAGCAGTTGCAACAGCGCTGGTCGCTGCGGCGGGTGAGGCGCGCCAACGGAACGGGCTGCGAGCGTCCGCCCGGACTTTGCACAGGGCGGCCGAGCTGACCGCGAATCCGTCGGCACGCGCAGAGCGCCTCCTCCAGGCGGCTCATGACGCACATCTGGCAGGCGATTCCCGAGCGCCGTAGCTTGGTGCGAGCAGGCTCTTCGCTATCGGGACGATCCGAGCTTCGCAGTGGACGTGCAGCGGGTTGCCGGCGGCGCGCTCACGTCGCTGGGCGAGCCGAGACGAGCGCTTGAGCTCATGACCGCGGCCGCCGCCCGGGCCCGTCCGGACGACCCGGTACGGGCCGCAGAGATCCTTGCCGAGGCCATCGCGCCCGCGATCATGCAAGGTGAGGTCCACCTAGTACGCGACCTCGCGGAACAGGTCGAGTGTATTTGGGAACTCTCGCCGGAGGCCGCGGCAGCCGCGACGCCCACTGCCTTGGCTATGGTGGCCGAGGCCTTCTCTTTGTCCGGCGACATCGACCGCGCGGCCGTCTATCTGCGTCGCGCTGCCGAATTCCTACCGTCGTCCAACAATGACGGCAGAATTGCACGGTGCGGCGTTCCATGCCCAAAGTCTCGGCTGGGCCGAGCGGTACTCCGAGGCCCGCTCCAGCTGACGACTCTATTGCCGGCCGTACGACGCCTTGGCTCACCAACGATCCTGGCTTTCGCGCTAGCTATCTCCGCTGAAATCGGCTGGTGGAGCGGCCAATGGACGACGGCCTATGCAGATGCGACCGAGGCGCTGCAGTGGGCGACTGAGAACGACCAGCCCGGCCTGCTCGGCTACGGCCTCAGCATGCTGGCGCGTATCGAAGCAGCACGTGGTGAGCGCGAACTCTGCCAAGCTCGGATCGATCAAGCACAGCCGCGAAGTCGAACCTCGAGGCGTTGGCTGCGTGCCCGTGTACGGCTACTCGCTCGGGTTGGCCGCACTTGGCGAGGGTGACCTGTACGAGGCCGCCGACAAGCTCCAACAGGCCTGGGACCTCGCCTTACGTCAGGGCATCAACAATCCCAACGTCTTCCCGATCGCAGGTGACCTCGCGGAGGCTCTGGCACGCGCTGAAGAATCGGACCGCTGTACACAGATTCTCAATTGGCTGGAGGAGCGAGCCCAGGCCACCGGATTGGCCTACCCTCGCGCCGTCGCCTGCCGGGCGC
>CAVUEO010000002.1:0-12287 GCA_963740515.1 uncultured Actinomycetota bacterium | reverse complement strand
ATGTCAGTGCCTGCCCCTAAAGTGAACGTATGTTCGATAGCGAGCAGGTGGCTGAGCTGGATGCGACCGCGACCATGTCGCTGGTTTCCGGCACGCACCGGCTGGTGCTGGAGCAGGAGTGTCTGCTGGTACAGCTGGCGGCGCACTGGTGCGATCTTCATTCTCCGGAGAGTCAGCCAGCGACTGAGCGAATCCGGCCGGGCGCAGAACGAGGTCAAAGGATCGGCGGGGAGGGTACCGCCGAAGTGCTCGAGTTCGCCGCCGCCGAGCTGGGCGCCCAGCTGGAGACCACTGCCGGTTCGGCGAAGGCTTTGATGGCAGATGCACTCGATCTGCGGCACCGGCTGCCGGAGTTGTGGCAGCTCGTGTGTTCCGGCGGGCTGCGGGTGTGGCGGGCCCGCCGAGTGGCGCAGGCCACCCGGCATCTGGGTCTCAATGCGGCGATGCACGTCGATTCGGCGGTGGCACCGGCAATTGTCGCCGTGCCCTGGCAGCGTTTCGAGACGATGCTGCAGGCAAAGATCATCGAGGCGGATCCCAGGGCGGCCGAGGAACAAGCCAAGATTTGGGAGGCGGAACGGTTCGTGCGAACCGGCCGGACGGGCCAGGCTGGGCTGAAGTTGCTAATCGCCAAGGCCAACGCCGGCGATGTGATCTGGTTCCTGGCCACCGTGAACCGGATCGCTGAGATTTTGCGCTTGCAAGGGGATCTGGACTCGGCCGATGTACGCCGATCCAGGGCGATCGGCATTCTGGCGCAGCCGGCACTGGCGCTTGACTTGCTTTGGCAGTTCTGCGACGAGCAGCGGCCGGCCGCCGAAGCTCAGCAACCTGACGAGCCGGTCGACAATGATCCCGGCGCGCCATTCGACCGGTCCACCGGCGACTCGACCGATGACCTGCTGCCCGATTCCCTGGTTGTGCGGCCATCCGGGCTTGATCAGCGTCGGCTACGGCCGCAGGTCGTGCTCCACCTGCATCTAAGCCAGGAGGCGCTGCTGGGCAGTGTTGCTAATGGCGCTGGGAGCCTGGGTGCCAGCGGGTTTGGCGGCGGCGTGGCCAGGATGGAGGGGGTCGGACCCGTCACTCTCGAGCAGGTTCGACGCTTCCTCGGCCAGACCAGTTGCAAGGTGACCGTGCAGCCGGTGATCGACCCAGTCGATGTCTCCGCGGTCGATGGATACGAGATCCCACGCCGCATCAAGGAGGCGATGTTCCTGCGGATGCCAGCCAGCTGCTTCCCGTACGCTGCCGGCGCTCGGCGGATGGACCTGGACCACACCAAGCCGTATCTCCCACCCGCCCGTGGTGGGCCGCCGGGGCAGACCGGGCTACATAATCTGGGGCCGCTCAGCCGGACCGAGCATCGCATCAAGACCCATAGCCGATGGCGACTACGACAACCTGAGCCTGGTGTCTGGCTATGGCGATCACCGCACGGTGCTCATTACCTGGTTACCGACGCAGGCACTTACAACCTGGGTCAGGAAGCATTCGCGCGTTCCGTCTGGCGCGCCGCCACCCAGACAGGCGTGGATAAGGCTAATGCTTAGGCTCGGTCGAGTTTTCGCGGACGTAAGAGAGGTTGATCTGAGTGGCCAGGACAGACCTGACTATGGAGGAACTCATCGACTACCGGCCAACCGTGGCCGAACCAGCCGATTTCGACGATTTCTGGAATGAAACTCTCGACGAGACGCGATCCTTCGACCTGGACGTGCGCTTGGAACCGGTCGAGACGCCGTACCGCACGGTAGATATCTACGACGCTTCCTTCCGAGGCTTCGCAGGTGACCGGATCAACGCCTGGCTCCTGAGCCCGCAGGACGAGGGCCCTCGGCCGGCAGTGGTCGAATTCATCGGCTACAACGGCGGACGGGATGTCCCTGGCGCCCTCTTGGCGTGGGCGAGCGCCGGCTACACCCATCTGATCGTCGACACCCGTGGACAGGGATCCGGGTGGGGCGGTGGAGGAGCAACTGGAGACAGCCACGGATCCGGCCCTCACGCGCCGGGTTTCATGACCAAGGGAATCGAGGATCCCAAGTCCTACTATTACCGCCGCGTTTTCGTAGACGCGGTACGCGCGATAGAGGCCGTACGGGGTCTCCCGGACGTCGATGCCACGAGAGTTGCGGTGCAAGGGATCAGCCAAGGTGGCGGCATCACGCTTGCCGCAGCGGGCTTGGCACAGGACCTTGTCGCTGTGATGCCGGACGTGCCGTTCCTTTGCCACTTTCAACGAGCGGTCGATATCTGCGATCAAGATCCCTACATGGAAATCACGAGATATCTTGCCGTACATCGCGGCGCCGCCGATACCACATTCAATACTCTCAGTTACTTCGACGGTGTGAATTTCGCTAAGCGAGCCTTGGCGCCGGCCCTATTCTCCGTTGGGCTCATGGACAAGATCTGCCCGCCGTCGACGGTGTACGCCGCATATCACGCGTACGGCGCCGCGAAGGAAATAGTTGTTTACCGGTTCAACGACCACGAGGGTGGCCTTAGCCATCAACGGCTCGCCCAGATCAAGTGGCTCAATCGCCTGGTTGGCTTCGAGAACGGCTCCTAGGTGGTGTCTACAGAACACGGGCAGGACTGGGCGGCAATCCCAACTTCTTTGCGGCACCAAATGGCCATCGCCCAGCCGATAGCGGTCCGCTGGGGCCGCTCCGGGCAGCCCCAGCGTCCTTCGCGAGTAGGATTTGCCGGGCGATCAAGGGACCAATAAGCCAATTGTGCTGACGATGAAGTAGATCCCAAGGCAGAACACGGTGACGGTCACAAATAGGAGAAAGATCGCAATTTGCTTCCAGTAGCACATCACGAGCATGACCATACCGATCATTAGCAGTACTGCCCCGAGACCAGTTCCTGACATGGCCTTCCTCCTTCCGAATCCTCGTGCCCGCAATGGCGAGTCGAGTTGCGCTACTACTCATGGCTAAATGTGGGACCCTTTCGGTTGGATATCTGAGCTGCTAGTCTTACTTAGGATCTCTCATTTAATATGACGGCAGTGGTCTGTCAACTAGACAAATTGGTAGATGCAATGAGCGCAACTGGCGTATAGATATCGGTGCACAGCCTCGTTGGCCATGCGTTGGGCCGTCCGTATGCCAAATCGAAAGGCCGCTGCTGCCTTTTGGCACACGGTTGGCAGGCGGCGGCGCCAACTATCTTTTTGTGGCAGCAAGATTTTGGCGACTGCGCCTCAGGGGGCAACGGGTATAGCGTCCCGCGTGTGTGCTCGGGGGACCAGGTTATACGCGACCGGGCGGATCGATGCGAAGTAACGTCAAGCCTCGAGAGCGCCGATTCGCTCTCAGCCGCTAACTCGCAGCTACATCTGAGTGAGTGCCGCAACCCCTCATCAGCGTCCCCCTTCCGAGCTCTGGTGAGGGAGACCGCTCGGACGGGCAGATGTCGAGCCTCGCGCACTCGCAGTATGTGTTCTGCTCCACCTGCCTCGGGTGGCTTTCACAGCGGGTGGGTCACGGCATGGCAAGCCCAGCGGGAATTGAGGATCAGCGCCGAAGGGCTGCGCAGCGACTTTAGGCCGTGTATTCGATGTTATTGTTGCAGTGTCAATGGGGAAATAATGGCTGTTCATGCTCACGAGAGGCGTCGACTGCGCCGCTGATGCGAGAGTCACGCGGACTTATATTGAATCGAGATCGTTCAAGAAGCTGTTCTACGCGCCGTCGGTCAGGCATTGGGTTCGGCAAGGGATGATCGGCAATTTCTGCGGCCATTGCGGTCGTCGCCCAAAGTGCGACTTCCTCCGAGAATCGTCGTTCGCTGTCTATCAATCTGGCTGCAAGGGCGGCGCAAAAGGCGTCTCGTGCGACAGATGTCTCTCTGTATGGGGAGCCGAAGGTCGGCACATTAAACGTGCCGAGCGGTTCAGAGTAGACGGTACATCCCGAATCTGTAGGAATGCAGAGGGTCTCGACGCCGTAGGCTAATAGCTGCCGAGCGACGACATCGAGATCAAACGACCTGCGATCCGCCGGCACATAACGGCCGAGCTCCCAAGGGTGCGCCACAAGGTAGTCGATCTGGGAGAGCGCATGGCCAGAGATTCCACGATCAGGATAGGGCTGGCCCGGTGTAACGATGACAATTGGCCTTGGTTCATCAAGCCTATTCAATAGGGATAAGGTGTACTCCAGAGTCTCACGGGGAATCTCGAACGTCATGAGCACTGCGTCATAGGATGCAAAGTGCTGACTGAGGCGATCGAGGTCACGAATGTCCAGATGTACCTCCCTGTGATTTGGCCAATTGAACGCGATGCTGTCGCCAAGCTCGAACTCGGCGATGCCCGTAAATGGAGTATGCGCATCATCGATCAGCTTTAGCAGAGATGGATCTACGCCCTCGTCTCGTAAGTGATTGACGATCTCACGGCCGAATCGATCGTTGGCCACAGCCGCAATGAGCGCTACATCAAGCCCGAGCCGCGCTGCTGCCACCGACTGCCACAGCCCCTTGCCGCCAGGCGCGAGTTCGAACGCATATGCCTCGATAGAAGTCCCTCTTGGTGGGATGTCCTTTGTATGAAAGGTGGCATTCATCACTGCGCCACCAAGGACGAGAACCCGGCCAGGTCGCGACGTCGGCATTTTCCGAGAAGAGTTCTCCGAGGTGTATGGCATCACTACGCTCTTCGCGCCGAGTGAGTATTCCTCACGCCTGATCAGTTGCCGGGCCAGCTCACGGAGGACCTCACGCTCGATCGTCCCGCGCAACGCGCGGTCACTTGGCGGTTCGTTTGAAGTGACACCCAGCGCCGCATGTAGCATGCGCCAGTTCGCCAGCAGGGTGCTGCGTCGCCCCCCAAGTAAGTCAGAATGTAGTGCAGAAACGACGCGTTGCGTGATGCCGTTCCGGGCGTAGGCATCGGAGAATGCCCCGATACCCAAGACTGCGTCGGCCACTATGCGCTGGGAATCACGAAGGTTTTCCCGTACACACTCTTTGATGACCTCCAGCGCGGCCTGGGCCGGCTCGATGTCGTGCACCGCCGCGTAGCGCCGCACCGCAGCGAGGCCCAAAAGTGGCGCTGCTTCAACGCTGCGGCTGTTGTCCAGCCGGGAATGGGTTAGGCCGTCACGCGCGCGTAGCTTCTCGAGCGCGTGGGTCAGCACCAGCGCGTCAGGCGACACCATGTCTGTGCGGTTGGTCATTGGGCTCCAATGCGTCCGCCACGATGATCTAGCCGCCCCGTCCAGGCAGATCTGGTAGGAGGCTCATTATGCATGACATTGCGTTGCTAGGGACGGCAAATTTTTGCGGGACCCAGACGAGCAGACTGGGCGGCTGGGCAGCCGCCTCGCCTTTTGGCTGCGGTATGATTCGTTTCAATAATTGTCGTCGGCCACGATGCATGACGTCAGGAAACCGAGCCAAACCTTCAAGAGGAGTAGGAGTAGAGCGGGCGCATGGCGGCTCGTAAGACCACAGTCAGCATGAAAGACGTCGCCGCTCTGGCGGGGGTTTCACTCGGCACCGTCTCTAATGTTCTGAACTCACCGGATTTAGTTGCGGAGCCCACGCGACGCAAGGTAGAGCTTGCCATCGCAAAGCTGGGCTGGATTCCTAACGAGCCGGCGCGTCAGCTTCGGGCGGGGCGAAGTCGCTCTATCGGCGTGATTGTCATGGATATCGCCAATCCTTTTTTCACCGATCTAGTGATTGGCGCCGAGAACTACGTATATGAACATGGCTACTCCGTCCAAGTCGGAAATAGTGCGCAGGAAGCTGAGCGAGAAAGCGCACAGTTGCTGGTATTGATGCAACAAAGGGTTCGTGGGGTATTGCTGGCGCCCATCTGGGACATTGACGAGCGGGTCCGACAGCTCAAGCTTCGGGGAATCCCTGTCGTGCTGCTGGATCGTGCCGGGAACCAATCCGACTTCTGTTCCGTATCCGTTGATGACGTGGAGGGCGGCCGCCTGGCCGTCCAACACCTGCTTGACCAGGGCCACACGAAAATTGGCGTGATTGGTGGACCGGGAGACCTCCGGCAAGTTGCGGAGAGACGGTTGGGTGCCGAGCTTGCGGGATCACGTCACAAGCGGCTCAGCGCAGCTCCTGGTCATCTCCACACCACGTCTTGACGTCGAAGCTGGCATCCGATCCGCCGAAGAAATAGTCGCGATGCCCAGCGCAGAGCGGCCGACTGCGGTATTCGCAACCAATGATCTATTGGCCATTGGCTTGCTGCAGGGTTTTGTGACTGCCGGATTCCGGGTGCCTGACGATATGGCGATTGTCGGCTACGACGACATTGCATTTGCGGCGGCGGCTGCTGTACCACTGTCCTCTGTCCGTCAGCCCCGGGTGGCAATTGGCTATCGGGCGGCCGCGCTGCTCTTCGAGGAAATTGAGGCGATCGACAGCGATGTTGCCCACGAGCACCAGCAAGTGCGATTCGAACCAGAGCTCGTCGTCCGGCGCTCCAGCTCCAAGAGCCGGAGTCTCCAGGCAGTCGCGGGGACCTGATCCGGCGACATGGCTGCGACACCTCCTGTGACTCCCAAACCCTCGGCAAAGATCGTTGTCGATCCCGCCCAGACCGTCGGCCCGCTGGACCGCCGCCTGTTCGGCTCCTTCGTCGAGCACCTCGGCCGGTGCGTCTACGACGGGATCTACGAGCCCGGGCATCCTTCTTCCGACCCGGACGGATTCCGGACCGACGTAATGGATCTCGTACGCGAACTCGGTGTAACCACCATCCGCTACCCGGGTGGCAACTTTGTTTCCGGCTACCGCTGGGAGGACGGCGTCGGCCCGCGCGAGCGGCGGCCCACGCGGCTGGACCTCGCGTGGCACTCGCTCGAGACGAACCAGGTCGGGCTGCATGAGTTTGCACGCTGGAGTGAGCGCGTGGGCGCGGAGCTCATGCTCGCGCTCAACCTCGGCACCCGTGGCACGCTCGAGGCGCTCGACCTGCTCGAGTACACGAACATCCGTGCAGAATCCACGCTGACCGAGCAGCGGGCCGCCAACGGCTCGCCCGATCCGTTCAATGTCCGCATGTGGTGCCTCGGCAACGAGCTGGATGGACCGTGGCAACTCGGCCATCGCAGCGCCGAGGACTACGGCAAGATCGCGAGCCAAGTCGCCAAGGCCATGCGCCAGATGGACCCGAACCTCGAGCTCGTCGTCTGTGGCAGCTCAAACAGGTCTATGCCGACCTTCGGGACGTGGGAACGCGTGGTCCTCGAGCACACCTACCGCGACATCGACTTCATCTCCGGCCACTCCTACTATCAGGAGCGCAACGGCGACCGGGGCAGCTTCCTGGCCTCTGCCGTAGACATGGACGCATTCATCGAGGCGGTGGTCGCCACCGCGGACTCAGTGAAGGCCGCGCTGCGCAGCGAGCGGACCATAGACATCTCGTTCGACGAGTGGAACGTCTGGTACTCCGACCGCTTCAACGAGAGCGGGAAGATCACCGACGTGAACACGTGGCCGTACGCGCCTCGGCTGCTCGAGGACCAGTACTCCGTGACGGACGCGGTGGTCGTCGGGAGCCTGCTCATGTCTCTGCTGAAGCACGCCGACCGGGTGAAGGCCGCGTCCCTCGCCCAGCTCGTCAACGTGATTGCGCCGATCATGACCGAGCCCGGCGGCCCAGCCTGGCGCCAGACCACCTTCTTCCCGTTCGCTATCACCGCGCGCTTGGCCCAGGGCACGGTGCTGCGGCTCGACATCGAGAGCCCGAGCTACGAGACGTCGCAGTACGGAAGTGTGCCGCTCGTCGACGCCGTCGCGACCATCAACAACGACAGCGGCGAGGTCGCCGTGTTCCTGGTGCATCGGAGCCAGGACGCGGCGACGACCGTGTCCATCGATGTCGGCTCGCTCGGGTCGGTTCGCCTCGGTGAGAGCATTACCCTGACAGACGACGACCCGACCGCCACGAACACGCTCGAGCACCAGGAGCGCGTCGCCCCGACGCCGAACCGGTCGGTCCGCATTGAGGACGGCGTGCTGACAGTCGAGCTGCCCCGCGATCTCCTGGACTGCGCTGCAGCTGCTTGGCCGCGCCAGCCCGGACGTTTGAGGTGCGGCACCACGAGGACACCATCGCCGCGTACGCCGCGCAGGTCATCGACCAACCAGACACACTGGCGCTGATCGTGGTCGGATCGGTCGCGCGGGGTACCGAGCGAGCCACCTCCGATGTTGACGTCTACCTGGTGGTCACCGACGAGGCGTTCGCGGCGGCGCAGTCCGCCCGCCGGGTCGCCTACATCGACACCGAGGCTGCCACCTATGACAGCTATGTCGATATCAAGCTCGCCAGCCCGCGCTACCTGGAGCGGGCGGTGGCGCACGCGGACGATCCGACCCGGGCCTCGTTTCTCGATGCTCGGATCGTTTTCGACCACACCGGGTCGATGGCTGCCACCGTTGCTCGGATCGTCACCCTGCCAGACGACTTCTGGCAGCGACGGGTGCACGCCTACCGGTGTCAGGCCCGACTCTACGGCGGCTACTTCCTCAAGCAGGCCCACGAGCGGAACGACCGATTCCTGCTCCAGCACTCGGCCGTCCACCTGTGTTTCGCGGTCGGCCGGGTGGCGCTGGCGGTGAACAAGACACTGTTCCAGGGTCAGAAGTACCTGGCCGCAACCCTGTCCGAGCTCCCCAACCTGCCGGATGGCTTCCTCGCCGCGTGGCACGGCGTGCTGGCGGATCCCGTGCCGGATAGCGCTGCCGTCCTGACCGACATCGTGGACGCCTGGCAGGGCGGCCCACTCACCCTGGAGGACACGTTGTCGACCTTCATCATCGACAATGAGCTCGCCTGGCTGAACGGGACCGTCCCGCCCGAGTTCTGGTGAGCGCGCTATCCCTTGACCGAGCCTGCCGCCATTCCTTCGACGATCTTCCGGTTGAAGATGATGAACATGATCAATGCTGGGATCATGACGAGCAAGATGTTGGCGAACAGCAGGTTGAACTGAGTGGTGAACTGGCTCCTGAAGTTGAACAGGGTCAGCTGAACCGTCGCGTTCTGCGTACCAGGCAGGAAGTACAGCGGGTTCGCAAAGTCGTTGTAGACAACCACCGACTGCAAGATGATCACCGTAATGACCACCGAGCGCAGCACAGGGAAGATCACCCGGAAGAAGACCTGAACAGGGCCCGCCCCGTCCACGATGGCCGCCTCGTCCAGTTCGCGCGGGACCGTGGAGATGAAGGCTCGAAACAGCAGAATGCAGAACGGAAGCCCGAAGGCGATCTCAATGAGGATCAGACCGGGCATGGTCTTGAACAACCCGATCGTCTGTAGCACCCAGATCGTGGGAACGACCGCGGGTGGCACGATCAAGCCGGCCAGCACCAAGATACTGATGACAGGGCTGAGCCGGCTCGGACGACGCTGCCAGACATAGGCGACCATCGAGGCGAAAATGACGAGACCGGTGACGCTGGCGACTGTGAGGATGAAGCTGTTGATGTAGGCGACGACCAGCAGATAGTCGCGCGCCTGCAAGGCCTGCTGCAGATTGTCGAACAGTACGAACTGCTCAGGCCAGGAGAATTGCAGCAGGTTCGCCTCGGCCAGCGGCTTGGATGCGGTGAGGAAGATGAACGCGAACGGCACCAGGAAAAAGATTGCCGTACCGAGGATGGAGACGAGTCCAATGATGATCGCGCGAGTGTTTTTCATCGGTCGACCTCGCGTCGGTTCAGCCACCATGTCAGGGGGACGATGATCACGCTCACCAGAAAGAACAGCACTACGCTCCCTGCCGTCGACAGGCCATAGAAGCCTGCCTGGTACTGCTTATAGATCACCGAAGCAATGGTGTCGGAGGCAAAGCCGGGACCACCGCCTGTCATGGTCCAGATCAGGTCGAATGACCTCAACCCGCCGATCAGCGAAAGAGTGATCACGGTCGCGATCGCGGGGCGGGCAAGCGGCAGGGTGATATGTAGGAACGAGTAAAACCGAGAGGCGCCGTCAACCTGGGCCGCCTCGAAATAGTCGGATGGAATGGAGACGATACCGGCAATCAAGATGACCGTGGCAAACCCGACACCAGCCCAAATGTCGACCAGGGCTATGGAGAAGATCGCCAAACTGGGGTTGGTCAGCCAGTCGGGCCCCGTTACGCCGATGGTTGCCAGCGCGTTGTTGATGAGGCCCTTTGTAGGGTTCATCAAGACGCTGTAGGTCAAACCGACGCCGACCGTGCTGACCAGCACAGGGAAGAAGATGACCGAGCGCAGGTAGCCGCGGGCAATGATCTTCGAGGTCAGCAGCAGGGCGAGGAGCATGCCAAGAACAACCTTGAGCCCGGACGTCATGGTGGCGTAGATCAACGTATTACGCAGACCGATGATCAGCGCCTGTTCATTGAAGAAGAGCACATAGTTGTCGAGTCCGATCCATGTCGAGGTGAACAGATCCCACCGAGTGAAAGAGAAGTAAAGGGAGCCGGCGGTCGGAACGAGGAAGAAGATGGTGAAGATGATCGCCGCGGGTAGGTAGAACCAGTACGGATAGATGCCGCGCCGCCCCCGCCCCTTCCCGGTTTCGGCTGCCGCAACCGGTGCCCCGGGTGTCACCTCGGTGGTGCCCAATGTGCTCGCCATAGCGAAGCCCTTTCTTGGAGTCCTGCCGCCGGTCCCGGCTGAGACCGGCAGCAGGAGGTGTTACGAGTGGACCAGCAGCCAGGGGGCTGCCGCAATTCGCGCTGAGCCTGTCGAAGCGCGTGCCCTTCGACAGGCTCAGGGCAACATTACTCCCAGCCAGGCAGGCCCAGTTGCTGCGCCTGCTTCTTGACGTCCTCGTCGTAGAGGGCAGCGCCCTTCTCGCCGGTCGCCTGCCCAGTACCGACCTGGATGCAGATCTGCTCCAGCGCCGGACCCTTGATCGGCGACTTGAACTCCAGTGCCGGGCTGGCCTTGCCCTGCTCGAGGTAGGTCTGGGTGTCCTTGGCAACCTGGCTGACGTCAGCCGGCAGCTTGCAGTTGGTGGTGAGGAATGGGCCGCTGGGTGGGGTTCCCTTGGCGTAGGCGTCACAACCCGGCTGCGTGGTCATGAATTCGACGAATTTCTTGGCTGCGTCGAGCTTGTCGCCCTCCGCGGTTTTGGGGATGTACAGGCCGTTACCTGGCCAGACAGTCATGCCGAAGCTGGCGGCATCCTTGCCTGGTATGGGGAAGAAGCCGACGTCCTTGGATTTGCCTGGGGCGACGTTTTCAATGTTCGCCGAAACCCCACCCAGCTGGGGGTAATGCACGCCCTTGCCATCGGCAACCGCCTTGATGCCGTCATTCAGCTCGGCTGAGGCGAAATCCTTGTTGAGGTAGCCGGCGTCATGGACCTGCTGGATGTGCTGGAACCCAGTCAGCGCTGCTGGGGTGTTCGGCATACTTTGCCTCACCGGCGGTGTACTTCGCCGCAAAATCGGGCACCTCAGCCTCGACATTGTGATAATCGCCCAGAACGAGCAGCTGGGAGGTCCAGGTCTCTCCATAGGACTCGCGATGACGGGAGCGATGCCGGCCTTCTTGATGGCCTCGTTGTTCTTCATGAACTCGTCCCAGGTCTGCGGGATCTCGAGTCCGAGTTTCTCGTAGGTCGGGATGTGATAGAGGATGGCGCCGCCCTGCACCGTTCCCCAGGGGCCGCCGTACAGCTTGCCGTCCGCCGCCTTGGTGGAGTCGGCGAAGGTCTTGTCGAGGGTCGAAGCCCATGGCTGATCATCCATGGGGACCAGGTTCTGCTCGGGCTTGATCGCCTGCAACAGCGAACCGTTGTTGTAGCTGAAGACCTCGGCCATCTCGCCGGTCGCCAACCGCGTCTTCGTCAGGTTGTCGCCTTCTGAGCCCCCCGGCCGCGTGTCGTGCTTAACGGTGATGTTGGGATTGGCTGCCTGGAAGGCCTCGATTACGGCCTTGGCGCTCGCGACTTCGGTGTCGGTAGCGCCGGCGGAGAACGTGATCTCTACAGCACCGGCTTGACCGCCGGCGCCTTCCTCGCTGCTGCCGAGACTGCCGGCCTGGCAGCCGGCGGCGAACAGCATGCTTGCCGCCGCCAGCGCCACGAGCGGCGCGCTGCGGCCGGATTTCTTACTGAACCTCATGGGACCTCCAGATGGAAAGACATGAAAGAGGAGCGTTGGACTAGTCCAAATCCCCGCCTGAAGCGTTTCAATCGCGACGCTAACGCATAACGCATACCCCGTCAACCCGTGCGCATGCACTCGGCGTGTTTCGTTAGCGGATAGTGGCCCGAGCTTGACCAG
>CAVUEO010000001.1:0-137114 GCA_963740515.1 uncultured Actinomycetota bacterium | reverse complement strand
TGGGCGCTAGGACACGTGTCCATGGTGGTCTCGAACGCGTGCTGTCCCCGAACTCATCCTCGGGGCCGACGCGCGCTATCGACGCTACCGGCCGAAGGCTTTCGTACTGGGTCGGCGGACGGCGGAACATGTCAACCTGAGTCGAAGGTAGACATAACGCTGTAGCGCGCACAGGCTTTCGCCATCCCTTCGGATCAGCCAGGTGTTCGATCGGCAAGACACTATATCCGAACTTGACACACTCACATCGGCATGTGAGTGTGCTTTGTGGCCGCAACTCGAGGATCGATGATGGCCGCGATCCCCAGTGGCCAGAACAGGAAGATCGAGACGATCGACCAGGCCAGGTAGTTGTTGGGCTTCACGCCGCCGGGCGCGGCGGGGTAACCCATCTGGGGTGCGCCGTAGGGCTGCTGGCCGTAGGGCTGCTGCGGGCCCTGGCCGTATGGGGTGGTCACACTAGCTCCTTGGATTTGCTGCAGATGCTGGGCCGGCCATAGCTGTGGCGCGGTCGACGGATCGGTCGCCCACCAGGGAGTCCACGGCCGGGACATCTGCAGGCGGTTGACCAGGCGTACCACTCGGATGGCGAGCACGGCGGCAGACGGCTGTCAGCACGGCGCCAAGCGTGGCCACGCTCGCACCCACCGCTCGGTCGCTGACGTCCTGTACGTCGGCGGCGAGGTCCGGGTGCCCACGTTGCCCATGACCACGGTGGCGACCCAGGTGAGCCACCAGGCCAGCACCAGGCCATGGCGAGGGATACGACGCAGGTCTGGGAACAGCGGCGGTGTTCGCGGGTCGCTGGCCGCGATCACGTCGTCGACGATCTGCTTGGGGAACCAGAAGTTGACCACCGGGCAGAACCAGCCACCGATCACCCAGCCGCGACCGCGCCGGTGCCGTCCATAGCAGAAGAGTTCAGCGTTACCCCGGGCCCGCCAGAGCCAGACAATGAACACGACGCCCGCGGCCAACAGCGCGAGCAGGAAGCCGCCGACGGCCAGGAACAACAAACTCATCGGCACGATCCAGGCGGTCGGGATCCTTGACCGGACCCTCGACATAATCCTTGACCACCTTGTACGTGTACCAGTCCGACGCGGCGAGCACCGCCTGAGCGAGCGCTACCAGGCAGATCAGGATGGAGACCGCCGTACCGAGGCCATTAACCGATCTGAACGAACGATGTGCATATCGCAGAGACGGCGGCTCGAGAGCACGACGCGGGCCATAGGGCTCGGCAGGAGCAGGGGGCAGCTGAGTCAACGGGTCCTCCGAATGATGGTGTGGGTGATGATGGCCTATGGATTGGGCCGGCGGGTGGTGTTGGCTGGATCGTTACGAGCTGGAGGGCCTTGCAAGCGAAGTGCTCTCATTTAGATCACCGACCGTCTGCCGGACTCCTCATTGCAGGCGTCACCGGGACTCCTCCGCAACCCGAACGAGCCAGATGCCGCACTGCGACTCGTTACGGTGGCGCGGTGGACGTTAAGCGTGCGGCCGACTTGTACGCCCAGGGCTGGACCCTGCGCCAGATCGGTGCCGAGCTGGGCGTTCACTGCGACGCACGGTCAGCGAGCAGCTTCGCCGCGCCGGCGTCACCATGCGTCGCGGCGGTCCTCCCGCTCATCCCGCCTCCACACAGCAGATCCTGGAGCTTCGTGACCAAGGCCTGACCTGGCCTGAGGTAGCAGAGCAGGTCGATATGACGGTTTCCGGTGCCTGGAGCCGCTACCGGAGGGCCCGGCCGCCAAAGCCCCCACGCTTGGGCCGTTGGCAGCAGGTTCTCGCCGACGCCCTTGACCAGAACCTTGCGATTGGCGTCCGAGCAGCCGTCGCTGATCATCTCGGTCGAGCCCCCACCCGGGCTGAGCTGACCGCCGCACGACGAGCCGCCCACAGTCTCGCCGCCCTCGGTCGTGCCCGCGTGCTCCACGTGCCGGGCGCCGATGCGGACGCCAATGCAGGCGACCGCAACTATCTGGTGCTGGCGAAGCCGAATGTGATCATGAACGACATCCGACTCCGAGGGCTGGCGGTTGCAGGAAGTGACGCTGCCGGTCGGAAGAGCCCCCACAACCACGCCCAGACCGCTCGGAACCTGAAACGCTCCCTCCGGAATGCGGCCGCTGGTGCCCGGCTAATCCAGGCAGAGGGGTTGGACAGCAAATCGGCTGCCGACGTCGCAGCCTCCCTTGCAGATGCCCTCGAAGAGCTTCACCGGCTCCAGCGCAGCCTCGATCGACGTATCCGACGCGATCAGGTACCGAGGCGACGGCTTGCCAGTTAGCTATCGGGGCGATCTGCTGGTCGCTCACTCGTTCATCTGGAGATGCCGTTATCACCATCGCGAGAATTGATCTGCGCTGAGGACCAGGCTGTGCTGGTAGGCACGTGCGGCGAACTCCCGGAACCGCCGGGACAAAGCGTTGGTCTCGGTCACGATCCGCCGGGCTAGCGCGTCACGCTGAGCGCAGTCCGGACAGCGAGTGAAGGCGATCTCGGAGATGGGCTTGGTCTCGGGTACCGGCGGCGGCGGTTGGTCTTCTTTGCCGTAACAGGCCCGCCGGACGATGTCGTTCTCATCGGCGGGCCACGGGACGGCGATCCCGCAGCTCAGGCAGGAAAGGTAGCCCGCTGGCAGCGCGACAGGGAGGTCAGGGACGCCCTGAGCTTCGATGGTGAGCTGCTCCTCCGGTGTGTCGCCCGCTGGCTTCTTCTTGTACTGCGACACGTTCCGATTGCCCTGGCTGAGGACGCTGCTGGAGGTAGGGCTAGGTATCAGCTCACCTCTTCGGGATCCAAGTGCGCGTTGGCCGCTCGGACGTCGGAGTCAGAACGCTTGGCGTTCCTGACCGCATCCTCAGACCGCGCGGCGGCTTCGGCTTCGAGGGCAAACCAGGCCGGATTGGGATCGGACTGAGGCTCGGGCCCGGGGGCCCTTTCTTGATCATCTTCGGGAGCGGGACTTGCCGCTCCTGAGCGCTTGGAGTTCATCGGATCTCCTTCGATAGTGGGCATTTAGTGGGCACGAAACCAGCACCTATTCCTAGATCCCTTACCTGTAAGGGATTCGAGGGTGAGCGGTACTGGGTCCAAGACAGCATCAGGCCGGATTTTGATCTTGATTTGGTCATACCTGCCTCGTCTCGAAGAAACGATGCAGAGCGGCCAACTTTCTCTCCGAGAGCCCTCCCGGATTCCAATCCGGCCTCGATGTTGTCTCGTACGGTTTGCCGAGGTTCTTCCAGCGTCTGTACGGCGGCTCGATGGGCCGGGTCTGGAAGTCCGGCTCAGCTCTCGGAGGAGTCGCCATTGCCAGCCACTCGTCCCGGGTGAGTCCAGGAGATCCGGCGTTCGGTTCTGCTGGCTCGACGTCGAGATCCGGCTCCCACTCCGGGCGCTCCCACTCAGGCACTGGCTGGTTCATCGGTGCCTCTTGGCGTGGTGCTCGACGTAGTACTCAAGCGCAGCGTCGACAGCTTCCATCTCGGCGGGCGACAGCACCACACTGCCGGGCGGCAGCTCAGGCGCTGCCTGCTTCGCCGACCCCGAGGGCGTTTCCAGGGTCCTCGGGGCCGGAGACTTGGTTGCCGACTTCTTGGCAACGGCGTTGCCGGGCTTGGACTTCGGAGCTGGTGCTGGCGGCTTCGCTGTTGGCGAAGGTCTGACTTGGTGGCTGCCTTGGCCGCGTCGATCCGCCGATAACGCTCGGCTGCCGCTTCAGTCACCTCATCGATGATGGCCCCGTCGATATGGGAGACGTTGATCATCCCGGTCGCGATGCCGTCCTAACTCTCCGCCGGTGCCCTTCTTCGATCTTGGTCTGCTGCTCGCGCTGCTCCTTCTCCTTCTGGAGCTGGATCGTGCGCTCCCGGTGCGCCTGCCCGACGGCCCGACTGATCCTCGGGCCACAGACACCACGGCTGGAATCACTCAATCGCCAGCACGCAGTACCCGGCTCAGCTCGGTGAGCCTGGCAAGGGACCTGGAGAACCTCTCGGTACGCTGCGGATTCGAGGCGTTGCTGTTCGAGGAACTTGCGTCGCCGTTCATCGGGTGCGAGTACCGGCGGTGCGGCGGTCGTGGACATGGCGGGCTCCTGCTGCCTGGGCCTCGTCCTAGCCGCTGGCGGTGATGGTGATGATCTTGCCGCCAACGCTAGGCGGAGAAGGGAATCCTGTCGAGATCCGCCTGCCCCGCTGGCTTGTGGCCCTCGCACTGGATGATCAAGTCGTCCACCGAGCCAGCTACGTAGGGGACCGAACATTTTGATTGACACAAACAGAATTAGGCAGTGATGCCAGCCGTGGATCCAACCGGTAGCGACGTCACTACTGGCTTGGGCCGACTCGCCGGACTCCCTCCAGCTTGGCGGCCACCTGAATAAAGCCCTCTCCAGAGGGCAGATAGCGGGCACGGATCGGTCATCTACTGCCTGAATCCCTTATATATAAGGGATCCATGGCCTATCGGGTACTGGCTAAGCAACAGTATCAAGGCATTCACGCGCAGCAGTTCCATGATCAACTACGCACGCGCGGCGTCCGGCGCGCGTGAATCTGAGCAAGGTAGCGACGTCACTGCTTTGCTCCGATCACGAGGTCGCCGATCCGACCGTCGCGGCGAGTTTGGTAGTGACGTCGCTCCTCTGGACGCTCCAGACCGCGCTCGCCGAGACCGGAGCTGCGCATCGGCGATGCAGTAACTCGCCTCGCCGAGTTATGTTGTACGACCACCGCTTGGTCACTAGGCTCGCAAGACCCCGCCATCACTTCACGACGCGGAATGTCAGATGCGTAACCCCTGCGCCCTCGATCACCCGGGTGCTCTCCAGCTCGATCGGTTCCGCGGTTTGGTCGAACAACCGGACGCCATCCCCGAGTAGGACAGGCACCAGATCGAGGTGTATCTCGTCGAGAAGTCCCGATCGGATGCACTGCTGCACCAGGTTCGCGCCGATCACGCCGACGTCCTTGTCGCCTGCGACCGCTTTCGCTTGCGCTACAGCGCTTTCGAGGCCATCCGTAACGAAGTAAAAGGCGAACCCTCGCAAACCCACTTTTGCGGAACCGCATGGGTAAGAACAAACACCGGTACTCCCAAAGGATGTCCGCCACCCCAACCATGGGTGAGGTCGAATGTCCTCCGTCCCGTCACCAAAGCCCCTGTCGTTGTACTCGTCTCCCGAAGGTAATCAGCGGTTTCCCGCCCGCGAGGCCGAGGCATAGCACCGCAGCGATCAGGATCACGACAAACCTGGCGCGATTCATGCGGGACTTGCCGAGCGCGAGGTCAGGAGAGGACGAAGCAGACGAGTGCAGGCGGCGAGGCCCGCGAGCAGTCCCCCAGTCATCACCCATAGAGCCGTTTCGCGGCTGGTCAGCTGCCAGAGCAGGCCGAAGGTTAGCGAGCACGCGAACCTGGACAAGGCCACCACTGTCTGGGCAGCCGCAATCCCGCTAGCGCGGCTCTCCTCGGGTACGGACTGGGTGGCGAGCGCTGACAGCACACCATCGGTGGCCGCATAGAAGCTGCCCATCAGGAGGAGCACCAGAACGACCGACCACAAGGCCCCGCCATAGCGGCTGGCGGTTAGCAGGTAAACGCCGAGCAGCAGGGCATGGCCGGCGAGAAAGACCCAGCCCCGGCCCACGCGGTCAGCCAATCGCCCCATCGGGATAGCGAGCGCCATGTACGCCGCGCTGGTACCGACGAAAAGCAGTGGGAAGTACTTGGCGGTCAACGAGCCTGATTCGGACAGGCTCAAGTAGATGAACCCGTCGCCAACCGTAACCAGGCCAAGGAGGCCGGCAACCAGCAACACCCGGCGCAACGCGGGCTGAGACAGGTCGGATAGCCGGAGCGCGATCCGGCGCCTAGGCGTCTGGTCGCCGGCATCCGCCTTCCCTCGGGCCGTTCGCAGATCAGGAACGGCGAGCGCCAGCACCACTACTCCCAGCAGGGCGAACGCCGTACTGAAGACGAAGACCGCACGATAGCCGCCGAGGCCGAGCGGGATGGCAGCAAGCACGGCGAATGCCAGCAGCGGGCCGGCAAGTGCTCCAGCCGTGTCCATCGCCCGATGCACGCCGAAGTTGCGACCCAAATCCGCTGGATCTGACGCGGTCGCGATCAGCGCGTCTCTCGGCCCGGTACGTAGGCCCTTGCCTAGACGATCCACCGCTATCACGGCCGCAATGCTGGCGAAGCCGGTCACCAAGAGCAGGCCGATTCGAGACATTGCCGAGGCGAGGTAGCCAACGAAAGCCACCCGTTTGGGCCGTTTGGTCGAGTCTGACCACCAGCCGCCGAGAATGCGGACGGCCGCGGACACGCCCTGATAGATACCGTCGATGAAGCCGTACGCCAGCGGACCCATCCCCAGGACCGCCGTGATGTAGAGCGGCAGCACCGCGGCGACCGACTCCGACGAAACGTCGGTGAGCATGCTGACGACGCCGAAGGCGAGCACTGCCGACGGAATCCGGCGTCGACGCAGGACGCTAGTGCTCGCTACTTCGTCCGATGACTTGGGCACGCTGCGCAGGGTGACGTACATGCTGGTCTCAAGCGGCCAGGACGTGGGCGAATGCCCGTACCCGGGTGCCGCGCCCGACGTTGTCGTTCTCGCACAGTCCGTGCGGGAGTACCACACCGTCCAGTAGCGACGAAATCGTCACAGCACCACACATGGGTCTTCAACCGTGCAGTCCGACATCGCGGTGCCCCCCGAGCTCCCCGAGACAAGTCACATCGTCGCGCTCCAACTGTCAGCGACGAGCCCATTTATTGTGCACAGGCGGCCGGCGTTGCGCGTTCCGATCTCAGACTTGTGTCCAAGTCGAAACAATCCGACTATGGCATCGAAATGACGAGCGTGTCGGTTGCCGTTTGTTTGGAGAAGTCTCGAGTAGTGGACTGCGACTGCAGAACAAGCATCTCGTAACGGAAGTCGATCGTGAGCTTCGTAGCCTCGTCCGGCATCGACGGCAGGACGAACACCTGAGTGTAGGAGCTTGGAGACGTCACTAGAAAGCCTGGGTTGACGTCAGCTTTGTCAATGAGGGGGTCGGGCGAATCCAAGTGACCTGTGGCATCTGAGACATCGAGATAAGCAGTGACTCGCGACAGATAGATCTTCCGATCGGTCGGTGTGGAGTATCGCCCGGTGCCTTGGTGATGCATTGCCTCCATCGAGACCTCGATGGGTTGTCCGACGCCCGGAGACCACCGTTGGACACGGTTTTCTAACGAATACTTGGCGGTCACCTCCACAGCACCCGCCTCAAATGAGCGAGTGACCCGCCCCTTCTTCAGGTCGTTGCGCGGAGGTTTGCCCGTTGACGGCGCCGAGGGTCGCTCGCTTGACGCCGCTGCGGTGGGAGTCACCTGTCCATACGGCGTTGTCACCGAGACCGGTTCCCTGCCCTCTGCTGCGCACCCGGACAGCACAAATGACGCTGCAAGCGCAAGCCCTATCCACCGGGCTCGTCCATGTCGCACGCGCACTGTCCTTGTGTTTTTGACTCGATGGGCGAATCGAGTCGACTGAAACGGCCTTCAGCATAAGTGGAGATTCGCATCTCGGCTGGGTTGCCGACGAAGAGGAAACCACCAACACGGCGGCTCCGCGTCCCGGTATCGCGGGCCGTGGCGATTAGAGTCTGAACAGATGGAGCAGCTGGACGTTCCCCCAGTTGAGCCGCGGACCGGACCGTGATCATGATTGGTGCGCGCAGGTGAATCCGGTTGTTGTGATAGGGGCCGGGTTAGCCGGCCTGTCGGCGGCGTGTTACCTGACCGGCCGCGGGTACGACGTCACCGTGGTGGAACGCGAGGAGCTGCCGGGCGGCCGCGCGGGCGTACTCCACAGCGACGGATTCACTTTCGACACAGGGCCGACGGTGCTCACCATGCCGGACCTGATTGCGGACGCTGTCCGGGCCGCGAGCCGGGATCCGGCCGCCAACCTTCACGAGCTGATGCCGATGCGCCGGCTCGATCCGGCGTACCGGGCTTGCTTTGCCGACGGCAGCACGATTCGTGTGCGCTCCGGCCGAGAGGCGATGCGTGAGGAGATCGCGCAGACGTGTGGCAGTTTGGACGCGGCGGCCTTCGACTCCTTCGTCGATTGGCTGCGCAAGCTCTATCTGGTGGAGATGCCGAACTTCATCGATCGGAACTACGACTCCCCGCTCGGCCTGCTGTCTTCGCCGCGCGCCGTCGCCCAGCTGATGCGGCTCGGCGCCTTCGGACGGCTTGGGGCGGCGGTGCGGAGGCGGTTCGCAGATCCTCGCCTGCATCGGCTGTTCAGCTTTCAGGCCATGTACGCCGGGCTGTCCCCGGAATCCGCGCTGGCCCTTTATGCCGTAATCACCTATATGGACAGCATCGAGGGTGTGTGGTTTCCCGAAGGCGGCATGCACGCCGTCCCGACGATCATGGCGGAGGTCGCGGAGAAGGCAGGCGTGAACTTCCGCTACGGCGACGCGGTGGAGGGAGTGCTGCGCTCGCCGACTGGACGGGTCGCCGGTGTTCGCACTACGTCCGGAGCACGAATCATGGCCGATGCGGTGGTCTGCACCCTTGATCTTCCGACCGCATACGAACAACTGCTCGGTGATCTTCGTCCGCCACGGGCGGCGCGACGCGGCAGTTACTCACCTTCCGCCGTGGTCTGGCATGTCGGCGTACGCGGGGTGCCGAACTCTCCGGTCGCCCATCACAACATCCACTTCGGGGAGGAATGGAGCACATCTTTCGATGCGCTCAGTCAAGGACGCCTCATGCCTGATCCATCGCGGCTGGTAACCATCCCGTCCCTGGACGACTCGACAATGGCGCCGCCTGGCTGCTCCGCTCTTTATGTCTTGGAACCTGTGCCCAACCTCGATGGCAAGATCAACTGGTCGACGGAGGCAAAGCCGCTGCGTGATCGCCTGCACGCATTCCTTGATGCGCACGGATATCCCAATGAGGTGATCACCGAGCAGCTCGTGACTCCCCTGGACTGGCAGGCTCAGGGAATGGCGGCGGGCACACCGTTCGCGCTGGCGCACACGTTCGGCCAGACCGGGCCATTTCGTCCGTCCAACGTCGAGCGCCAGCTGCCCGGGATGTTCTTCGCCGGGTCGGGAACGGTCCCTGGAGTCGGCGTCCCGATGGTGCTCATCTCCGGCAAACTCGCGGCCAGCCGAGTCGCCACATATCTTCGGGAGCAGCGACGGTGAGCGATTGGATCTCCTACGAAGCCCGCCTGACCGAGGGCTACCGGCGCAGCGCGAAGCTGACGTGGCGGTATGGCACCACCTACTTCTGGGGCGCGGCCCTGCTGCCCAAGCCGCAGCGCAAGCACGTGCACGCGATATACGCCCTCTGCCGGCTAGCCGATGACATTGTCGATCTTCCCAATGGTCGGCAGCCGAGCCACCCTGAGCCCAGCCAGATGCGCCCTGAGCCTGTCGAAGGGCACCAATCGGGGGCTTCGACAAGCGCCGTCCTGAGCTCGTCGAAGGGCTCAGACCATATTTCCGATGACGCCATCCCGGCCGAGCCGGACTCGACTCTCCCTGATCCCAGCGGCTGGATCAGCGACCGCCTCAGCGCCTTCGCCGACGCCTTCCAAAGCAGCTTGGCCGCAGGCGACAGTACCGATCCGGTGATGGCAGCGGTGGTTCACACTGTGATCACCTGCCGCATCGATCCCGAGTGCTTCGATCGCTTCTTTGGTGCTATGGCGATGGATCTGACCACAAGCTCGTATGAGACGTGGGAGGACCTGTGCACCTACATGGAGGGCTCGGCTGCCGTGATCGGGGAGATGATGCTGCCGGTGCTCGAGCCCACCAGCCAGGCGGCAAGAGCCCCGGCGCGGTCGCTCGGGTTGGCCTTTCAGCTCACCAACTTCCTGCGCGACATCGACGAAGATCTTGATCGAGGGCGGGTCTATCTACCGCAAGATGATCTTCGACTCTTTGATGTTGATCTTGGACGGCGTTCGGTGACTCCCGAGTGGCGAGCGTTCATGGCTTACGAGATCGAACGCAATCGTGCTCTCTACTCCTTCGCCGATACGGGAATCGCAATGCTGCCGCCGCGATCAGCGCGCTGCGTCGGGACCGCTCGGGTGCTCTATGCGCAGATCCTTGATCAGATCGAGCGCAATGGCTACGACGTATTCTCGCGTCGAGCACGCGTTCCCACACTGCGCAAGGTTGCCACCGCAGGCCGGATGATGGTGACAGGGCCGCGGACGCTCAACAGGCGAGCGCAGCTATACCACCAAAGGAGCATGGCCGACGATGTCACTCAGGACACGTACTAGCTCGTTGCCGCAGGTTTCCAAGCCGAATGTGCGCTCCCGAATCCCGATCTCGCGGGCGCCGCAACCACGGGAGAACCGGCTAGCGACGACGTGGCGGCTGGCCAAGCCGGCTCGCATCGCTGCGGCGCTCAGAGTGGCCCAGTCGCTCAACTCCGGCGGCTGGTTCGTTGCCGGCAAGAGCGTTGATGTCGGACGCAAAGAGTCGGTGACGCGGACCATCGCCGGCCGTGAAGTGGTCTTCTGGCGCAACTCTGCTGGCGACCTGATCGCTGGGCCGGGCGCGTGCCCGCACCTGGGGGCGCTGCTGGACAAATGCCCAGTCATCGACGGCACCATGTATTGCCGGTGGCATGGTCTTGCCCTGACGCAGAGCGGCGATCAGACCTGGAGCCCGTACCGTGCCTACGACGACGGCGTGCTGATCTGGGTCGGGCTGCCCACCGATGGCGAGGTCGCCACCGATCGCCCGTCACTGGCCGCGCGCCCACCACTGTCCGAATCGGTCACTGCGGTGATCAGCAAGCCCGGGATCTGCGAACCCGAAGATGTCATCGCCAACCGGCTCGACCCCTGGCATGGCTCCTGGTTCCACCCGTACGCCTTCAGTCACCTGGTCGTCGACGACAATGCCAGTAACGATCAGGCACTTGTTGTGGACGTGACCTTCCGGCTCAACCGGACCTGGGGGGTGCCGGTGCGAGCCGAATTCACCTGCCCGGACAGCCGCACGATCGTGATGCACATCACCGAGGGCGAAGGCACCGGCAGCGTAGTGGAAACCCATGCCACCCCGCTCGGTCTTGGGCCCGACGATCGCCCGCGCACGATGGTCACCGAAGCTACCATCGCGTACTCGGATCGTCCCGGCTTTCAGGTCGCGCGCTGGCTCTCACCACTGGTCCGCCCAGGCATCCGACACACTGCTCGGAAGCTCTGGGTGGACGATCTTGCGTACGCCGAACGCCGCTACGAGCTGCGGCAGCGCGGCGAGTTTCCCGGCTGACCTCTAGCGGGCGACAAGCCGGTGCAGCGGAGCAGCCAGCCGGTGACGTGAGCGCATAGGTACCGTCCAAAGATCATGGCCCGCCGACACCATATATACGGAGTAGCTGGTTGGCTGCAAGGAATCCTGTTGTTGCGGCGCGCTCCATGAGAGCGACCGGAAAGTCGCAGCGAATGCCGTCGCCAGCCAGCACGATCCGCGGGTGCGGCGTACGCACAGTCGGCCGCTGCTCCCACGGGTCGGTGCCCCACAGCGGACAGTCGTCGTTGACCAGCCACTCCTCCGCGACGATGGTGGCTCGCACCAGCTCCGGATAGATCCGCCGCAGTTCTCCCAGCAGCCGGTCCTTCAGCGCAGCCTCGTCGGACTGCGCGGGCAACGCATAAGCGTGCAGCTCGACAACCGAACCGCCTCGCGCCGCTGACCAGCGCCGGGCGCCCTGCTCGAAGCGCTCCAGGACCGAGATGTTGTCAAGCGGCCCGAAGCCACTGGTTCCCAAGAATGCGGCGCGATCGGGCGCAACTGGTCGATCCAGCCACAAACGCCAGACGGCGAAGGCCGGCGCATTGCAAGTCGCAGCGATCCTTTCCCGCCAGGCTTCATCGCCCAGTGCAGACTCACGAGCCAATCGGCGCAAGGTGGCCGGATCTGTCGCGAGTACAAGAGCATCGGCTGCGATCTCAGCGCCGGACCCCAGACCGACCCGGAGCAACTCATCACTCGCATCCACCCAGGTGACGGATTCCGCGGTGCGCACCTCGGCGCCGAGGTGTTCCAGATAGCCACGAAGCGGGGACCAGAGGCAACTGTCGTAGTCGTCTCGCGGTACGTCGAAGAGCAACCCTTCCGACGACCCCACAAAGTACGTATGGAACATGGCGACCAGCTCACCGGCCGAGAAGTCGTCGGGGTGCGCAAAGAAGCTGCGCGCAAAGACCTCCAGCGCAAGGTGCCGAGCTGCCTCTGGAAAGCGAAGTCGATCAAGGAACTCAGCGGCACTCTCGCCGTCATAGCTGGAGAACGTATTCGGGAAATCAACATCCAGCAGCTCCAGAGCCGCGGCCACGTTCACGGCAGCAAGATCACGAAGCCCGAACGAGGAACTCTGCAGGACGAACGCCGCGATGTTCAACGGCGGTGTGCGCGGAAGCGTCGCAAAGGAGTCGGCGTGGCTATCGGCCAAGATCAGCGGATAGTCCGCGACGGCTACCAGCGACTGCAGATCGGGATCGATCCGGCGGAGCAGCGCCCGAAGGTTGTAGTACTGCCGGAAGAATGCATGAAACCCTCGGCTCATCGTGACCTGATCAACGCCATGCGTCACCGGCCAAGAACGGACCCGTCCACCGAGCTGTTCGTGCGGCTCGACCATGATCACAGGCACACCACGTTCGGCCAGCCCGACGGCGGCCGCGATTCCAGAAATGCCACCGCCGGCCACGACGACTGGCCTGGACGCATCCGTGAGCCGTGCCGCCCCGGGTGGTGCGGGATGGCGGACAGCGCGTCGGTCCCGGCCGGGTTGCCAGCGGGCGTCACGCCGCCTGACGATCATGAAGCGGCCGAAGGCTTACGGGCCCGGAAGTTGTGCAAGATCCCGCGCTGCCAGCCCCGTACGGTCGCTACCTGGACGTCGACAAATCCGGCACCGTACAAGCGATCGACGAAGGTCTGAATCGAGTCGAAGGACCGCACGCTGCGCCAGAGGTAGCGATAGAGCCGGGTTCGCCGAGAGGTTAGCCAGCCAAGCGGAATAATCACGAGCCAACAGACCGCGCTCCACATCGCCTGGACCCACCGACCTGCCCCGGCAATCGAGTATTCCTGGACGACCAACACGCCACCGTCGGCGAGCAGATCGAAGAGCCCGGCGAGCACTGCATCCCGATCCGTGACGTTGCGAAACAGGTACGCCGCTAAGGCGCCGTGGATGTGATCGTCCGGGGTCCACAGCTCTCGGGACCAAGCGATCTTCTCGGCTTGACCAACCTCGAAGCGTACGCCTGGGGGCCACTGCTTGGCACACGCCTGCTCGATCATGCCGGCGGAAGCGTCCACGCCTACGATGGCGGAGAGGAGGCCAGCCGCCTGGGCAGCGTGCTGCACGGCACGGGTTGATGCACCCGATCCGCAGCCAAGATCAAGAAGGCGAGCCGGAGGCGCCGCGCTTCGGTAGCGCGGGCCTTGGCAGCCACTCCATCAAAGCGTTTGCGGCTGCCCGCAGGTGGGCGTGGTATCCGGGGTTCAGCGCCACCATCAGGTCGTAGCGAGGTGCGACCTCGTCGAAGGCGGTCGCAATGTCCTCGCTCGTGATCAAGACTGCCTCCATGCGCGCTGAGCTTGTCGAAGCGCGGCAGGGGTGGTGCACCCTTCGACAGGCGCCGTCCTGAGCTTGTCGAAGGGCTCAGGGCGCATGTCCTCAGGCTCAGGGCGCATCTTCGGCCTCCTCGGGTGCCGGCCTGCGATCCAGCCAGCGGCGCCACAGCAGGATAGCGAGCGTGACCATGGCGAATCCGAACCCGAAGTCTTCGATCGGAATGTCCCACGGTGCACGCAGTCCGAGAATCTCGTCAGGGTTGTAGATCACAATCGGAGCGGAGAGCTTGGTGAGCCAGCCATCCACCGGGATCTGAAAGGCAAAGATGATCAACATCGTCCACCAGTATTGGGCAGTGCTGAAGATCCCCGACTTGAAGTAGGTCAGCTCGGCCGCGACGACAGCTAGGACCGCGAGCGCTGTGAGTGCGGTGTATTCAGGCACGGGGACCAGCCTCACCGACTCTTGATCTCCGCTGCAGCAGACCGATCACGTGACCAACCGCCTCATAGGTCAGCAGCCCGCAAATAGGCACCACGACGAAGAACACCAGCTCCTCGATCGGCATCCCGAAGATCAACTTCCAGCCAGTCGTAAAACGCGCGCTATAGCTCCAGTGATCACGCAGAATCCCGACGATATCCCAGATCGAAAAGATGATCACTACCGGAATGATCGCAAAGGCTAGGCCGGCGGCCCGGCGATAAACCCGGGCACTCAAAACGAATTCCAGCGGCAGAGTGATCAACAAGCAGCACGCCATCAGCAACAAGTACTGGAAATGATCGAGACCGCCCACTTCCCAACCGTACAAGGAGACATTGCGACTTCAGCGAATAATTCAGGTGCAGGAAAAACGATGCAGCTTACACCGACCCGTGATTGCCAGATTGTTTTTCGTTTTCCTGTCCGCATCCTCTGAAACCGCTACCATCACACCATGCCAGCTGGGCTGACCCCCGATATGGGGCTTCACCGCAGCGGAGGCTCGGGGGATTTACGCCAAGGCAATCTGACCCAGATCCTTCGCTACGTGCGCGACCATGGAGCTAGCAGCCGTCACGACATTGCGCGCGGCTGCGGGCTCGGCATCTCCACAATGACCGACCTGATTGGTGAGCTCAGGGAGCGTCGGATCGTGAAGGAGCTCGATCCGATCCGCCGGCCCGGAGCCGGGCGACCGACTCGTCCCATTGACTTCGACGGTGAGCCGTGGTGCGTCCTCGGCGTACAGATCGACCTCGATGGATTCAAGTTCGCCGCCGCCACATTGGGAGGACGCGAGCTTTGGCGGGACAGCGTGACGGCTAACCTTCGTCGCGCGGAGCCGGACGCCGGCTTCGCCGCCCTGCGCGCTCAGCTGCGTTCCCAGCTCGGTCAGCTGCCACCTGACAAGCAATTGATAGCTGTCGAAATCGGGGTATCGGGCTACGTCGCTGAAGATGGCGCCACTGTCGGCTGGGCGGAGAATCCGGAATGGCGAGACTTTCCGCTGAGCGCCAAAGTGATCACCGCACTCAGCGAAATGGGCATTGGGGGCGCGCATGTCGGGGTCACCAACGGTAGCCAGCTGGCGGCTTTGCATGCTGTCCGGGTCGAGCTTGGCTTGCCCGCGGACGCGATTGCGGCCTACTTCGGCGGCTTACGCGGCATCAGCAGCGGCCTGATCATCGGCGGCGAGATTTTCCGTGGCGCAGGCGGCGGCGCCGGCGACTTCGGCCATCTCAACGTCGATCCATCGGGGCCGGCCTGCTCCTGTGGTCGAAACGGCTGTCTGCAGTCATTGATCGGTCCCCACAGCCTGCTGACTGCCGGCGACCTGATGTCGGCTGATGAAGCAGCGCGGCTGGTCGAGGAACGACCTGAGGAGGCGATCCGGAAGATCGTCGAGGCGAGCGACGAAGGCCAAGCTGCCATGCTTCAGGTGCTCAAGCGGTCGGGGGCGGCCTTAGGCGATGCGATCGACGATGTTATTGGTGTCGTCAATCCACACGCTGTCGTGCTTGGCGGCTATCTGGCAGCTCTGAGCCCGCACCTGATGACATCCATCGAGGAGCGCATCGGTCATCGGCTGGCGATCCCAGCCTTTGCTGCGACCAGGGTCGTCGCCGTCGAAAAGCATGTATCCAGAGTCGTCGCCGGCGCTGTCTTGGCCGCCCGCGATGCCTGCTTCTACGACCCGCTTACCCTGACTCGACCACTGACACGACCGATGCGGCGTTACGAGGCCAGCTGATCTGCCGTGATCACTACGGCCGCCGCGGTCCATGCAAGCGGTGACACCGAGGCGGGCTGGCCATCGGCCAAGACTTTCTCCGGCAGTGAACCTGCAGCCGTACGGTGTTGATCAAGCCACCGTAACCGCGCCATCGCCTCATCTCGATGGCCGAGGAATGCTGCGGTCATGGCCCGACTGCCGGTCGCGTTCGTCCAGCTGACACCGTCCCGGCGCCACGATCCGCCAGGAGCCAGCCCTCCGCCGGGACGCGACATCAGCAATGGTGCTTGCTCCCAGGCCTCGAGCACGGCTGGGTCGACGGTTGAGCCGACCGGCGGGAGCAGAAAATCGACTCCCAGGTCGATGCTGTCGCTGCGTCCTCCGAGGTGCCGGGGATAGCCATTTCTTCCGAAGTTTGTCTTGATCGCGTCTCGCAGTCGATGCGCGCCGCTAGCCGCCTGGTCGGCTGCCCGAGCGTCGCCCAGAACTCCGTAAAGCTCCGCGCCGGACTCCAGACCGGCGCAGAGTAGCGCCGCGGTTGCCAGAGTCAGCCGAATCTCCTTGACCTCCCAATAGTCAGTCGAGGGGGGAGGCAGCGAAGATCGGTTGTCGATCGACCTCAGCGCTGCTTGCGCACTGTGGTCAAGGAGCGTCCGATGCCGTTGCACGAAGGCCTCACGATCGCTCCCCGCGAGCTCGGCCGCCACCTGTCCAGTTGCCCACAAAGCCCAGCCGACGCCATCCAGCTCCACGCCCCGAGCATCCGGAACGCCGCTGCCATCGGGCAGGTAACGGGCCTGGAACAATCCCGACTCCGGTTGCACACGCTGCAGGAAGTCCACAATCCGCTCTGCGTCGGAAGCGTGTCCGGTACGAGCCAGCGCGGATGCTGCCAGCGCTGAATCCCTGGGCCACACGTAACGCCACGAGGGGCTCCATCCAGCGACCGGAACGCCGTATGGCCGGCTCAATACAAGTAGGTCGAGGAGTGCCCCGGACACCATGTCGTCGAGTCCATTCACCCGCGGTACGGTCCCGGCCGCAAGCCAGGCGGCTTGTTGGATCGCCAAGTCGACACTGTCCGGCATTCCGGCAAGCACCCTGCTGCCAGGGACGAGGGCATCGGTGGCAGCGACTTCGACAAGCGCACCGCCCGGGCCGACGGCGACCGCCGCCGCATGCAGGGGGATTGTCGCGTCGAGATTTCGACGCACCAGCAGGCTGGATGAGCTGATCATGACAATCAGGAGCAGACACAAACATGCTGTCAGCGGTCCCCGAAGGCTCTGCCGCTCACGTGGCAGCCCCGACACAAGCGTGAGCACTGCCATAGCGGAAGACTACTGACTCTCACGCCTACGAAGCTCGTCGGATAGAGTCCTTCAGCGCGGAACGTCCGCATCTCACCTGGGAGGCAACGATGCCTACGCCGAGTCCTGGCTATTCGATCACTGTCCGAGTAGAGGCGCCGACTGATCCGGCGGCAACCGCCCGCCTCTCGAGCGTCGTGGCTGAGGCGGGCGGCGCGATCACCGCGCTGGACGTCGCCGAGTCGCACCCCAACATGCTGGTCGTCGATGTCAGCTGCAATGCCAGCGATGTGGCGCATTCGGAGTCGATCACGAAGGCAATCGCGGCCCTTGACGGCTTCAGTGTGCGGAAGGTGTCCGACCGCACCTTCCTGCTGCACTTGGGCGGCAAGATCGAAGTGACGCCTAAGGTCCCGCTCAAACACCGCGATGACTTGTCCCGGGCGTACACACCGGGAGTGGCCCGGGTGTGCCTGGCAATCGCTGAGAACCCCGCTGATGCCCGCCGCCTGACGATCAAGAGAAACACCATCGCCGTCGTCACCGACGGTTCCGCAGTGTTGGGCCTCGGCAACATCGGACCGGAGGCGGCCCTTCCGGTGATGGAAGGCAAAGCGGCGCTCTTCAAGCGATTCGCTGGGGTGGACGCCTGGCCCGTCTGTTTGGACACTCAGGACTCGGACAAGATCGTGGAGATCGTCAAGGCGATTGCTCCGGTCTACGGCGGGGTCAATCTGGAGGACATTTCCGCACCGCGTTGCTTCGAGATAGAAGAGCGACTCCGCGCCGAGCTGGAAATCCCGGTATTCCATGATGATCAGCACGGCACCGCGATCGTCGTTCTGGGTGCGCTGATCAATGCACTTCGCGTGGTCCGCAAGGACATTGCCAATGTACGGTTCGTCATCTCCGGCGTCGGTGCTGCCGGCTCGGCGATCATCCGGCTTTTGAAGCGGCAAGGCGCGACCATGATCATCGGTTGCGACAGCAAGGGCGCTGTGTACGACGCACCCGAGGGCTCATCCGACATGCGGCGCTGGCTTGTGGAGAACACCAATCCAGAGAAGCGTTCGGGTTCCCTGAAGGAGGTGCTGGTCGGCGCTGACGTCTTCATCGGGGTTTCTGGCCCCAACCTGCTCGACGCGCAGGACGTGGCAAACATGGCCAAGGACGCGATTGTCTTCGGGCTGGCCAACCCCGTTCCGGAGGTCGACCCGATGGAGGCACAGCAGCACGCGGCCGTTGTAGCCACTGGGCGGAGCGACTTTCCCAATCAGATCAACAACGTGCTCGCTTTCCCTGGATTCTTCCGTGGCCTGCTCGACGGTGGCCTGCGCGACATCACCGACGAGATGCTGTCTGCAGCGGCAAATGCTATTGCCAACCGGGTAGCCCCTGAGCAGCTGAATCCGAGCTACATCATTCCCAGCGTCTTCGACGCCTCAGTTGCTCCTGCCGTCGCCGCCGCGGTGCGCGAGATCGGTGAGAAGAGAAAGTAGTTTTACGGAGATGCTTGGCTGACGAAAGAAGGGGCGGCGGCCGGCACCGCGGTACCGGCCGCCTGCTCATCGGGGATTGAGCATCACCCCTAGCATGGGGAGCAGTATCAGGCGACGGCGTGCGTACAGCGGCCTGAAGGTCGACCGCGTGGCCCAATATCAAACATGTATTCGATTCTAGGCAGTGAGCTTAGAGTTGTCAAACGTTGATTTGACCGTTGCACGCCGTCCAGTGAGTCAGACGGTCATGACAGCCGAATCAGCGGTCCAGCTCATCCAGGCGCATGAAGGATCAGTCTGGCCAGTCCGGGCTCAGGTACGGGAAGCGAATATCGCCTCCATCTTGTCGACGCACTGCTCCAGCCCCGCTTGAGACAGGTTACGGGCGTCTTCGGTGGTGTAGCCGTGCTCGACAATCGTCATCTTCGTTTGCCCATCACCAAGATCATCGAAGGTCACCAGGTGTTCTCCGTCATCTGGGACTCCAGGGGCTATTCCAAGATCAGCGGGCACGAGCCGATTGCCCTGCGGATCAGCGAAGTTGTATACGTAGGCGATTCGAGTGTGAGGGACGACCTCCGTGTAGGTCCAGGTGCTGTACATGTCTCCCCCACCGAACTCGGCCGGAGCCCGCATCGCCACCAACGTGCGTCCACCGACACGAAGATCAATATCTGCGACGGGGCAGCTGAAGCCCGTCGGTCCCCACCACTGCTTGACAAGATCAGGCTCGCTCCAGGCGCGCCATGCCTGCTCCGGCGAGACCGGAAAGGTGCGGCTCACCACGACGTCGAATGTCTCAGTCACGTACTCCTCCTAGATCTGACTTGTCAGAATCCAGTTGAGTTATAGCTCAAGTGGATTCTGACAAGTCGGCGTTACTCGGGTTGGTTGTCGGGCGTTCCGCCAATTCGGTATGGCGTAGTGACCCCCTCATACATCAGATGAGCCACCATGCCGTCCGCCGCATGCTTGAGATGGTGGCAGTGATCGAGCCAGATTCCGGGATTCGTGGCCACAAACGCGATGTCGTACGTCTCGCCGTCGAGCACGTTCAGCGAGTCGAACCACCAAGGGCTGCCGGTGGCGGCGACGCCGTTGCGCGCGACGACCACGGCGTGATGTCCGTGCAGGTGCATCGGATGCACTTCGCCGCTGTGATTGTCGATGTGCATGATCACGACGTCCCCGTCACGGACCACGTACATCGGCACATTGGGATAGAGGTGCCCGTTGATCGACCACCACAGGCCCGGCCGGCCCCTCACGAACCCTGGCCGCCGGCCGATCGAGTAGTCGAAACGCCGGTCCGGCTGTGCTGGATCGAAGCTCAGCGCGGTCGGGCTTCCGTAGCTCAAAAGATCAAGGGCGGTTGTCGGCTGCGGCGGCGCTGTTGAAACGTTGGCGCCCAGAATGACGGCAGTGCCCTTCGACACCTGCACGCGTACGCCCTTACCGTCGCTGGGCATCGTGACGCCAAGATCAGCACGGGCACCCGCAGTAATCGTCACCGAACGATCGGTCACATCTGTCGGAGCGTTGATCTGGTAGCCGTCGATGGCCAGCACGCGAAATGGCGCGTCGGCCCAGGTCTCGATCGGGCCATTGTCGGTATTGGTCACCCGGACCCGTACTCGCTCGCCCGGCTTGGCGGGCACCTGCAGATCACCGGCGACGCCGTTGATCGTCTTGGTTCCGGCGTATGTATGTGCGGTCGCGATCAGGTCAACGGCCTCGCTGCGGCCAGTCTTAGGCAGCACGACCAGGGTGCCAAAGAGCCCGCCGACCACCTGCTCGTGGGAGACCTGGTGTGAGTGATACCAATAGGTCCCGACTTGATTGGCCACGAAGCGATATGTGAACTCACTGCCGATTGGCACTTCGTCCTGGGTGACGCCAGCCACCCCGTCCATCGCCCCCGGGACGTCGTACCCGTGCCAGTGCAGGCTGAGGCCGTCCCTGACCGAGGCGTTCCGCAGGTGCACTTCGACCATCTCGCCCTGGCGCGCGGTGATGGTGGGTCCGGGCGAAGTGCCGTTCAGGGCGTAGCCGGCCACCGATCGTCCGCCGATGGCAAGGTTTCGTTGCTCGGCAACAAGGTCGACACGAACGTCGGCTTTGCGGGCATCCTCCGCCACCAGGTCGGTGACCGAACGATCAGTCGAGCTGTGGTCATGGCCACCTACCGGACCACCCCCGTAGTCGAGATAGCCCATTTCCATGACGGAATAGCTCTTCGCTACCAGGCTCGACTGCCACAGCCAGGCAAGCGGGACGAGGATCACGAGTGTGGCGAGCACCGACAGCACGAGCCGCACCCGCGTCCGATGTCCGGCCATGGTCGGCGTCGCGCGTTACGCCACTTGTGCTGCTACAGGTTCCTCGACCGCAGCCGGCTTCTGCGCCCGCATCGCTGCCATCACGGCGACGCTGAAGAGGACCAGTGCGACCGCGCCGTGCACCGCTCCGATGGGAGCCAAGAGGCGCGACAGAGTACCCAAGGCGATCTGAACGATCGTAGACACCAAGACGATCACCGCCCACCTGACGCCGTGCGGAATCTTCGCGAAGAACGAGACGATCAGCAACGCGAGTGCCGCGAGCAGTACGGTGGCGCCGTTCAAGGCGTGGAAGATAAAAGCCGCCGTGCCTGGCGCGCCAGAATCAAATGCTGCCCCATCGATTGTGCCGCCTTCTTCAATCCAGTGCAGCTGCGCGAAGACCGCGTATCCGATGGAAGCCGCCTGGACTGCCACCAGCACAGCGATGGCATAGGCAAGCACTCGATAGACCGCTTTCATGGACTCTCCCATTGACTAGTTCCGATCCGCCCCCCGAATCAGACACATAAAGGATGCAGGAATCAGCCAGGAAATGTCGTGAAATTTGTGCTGATTCTTAAGTCATCCTACAGACTTGACTGTCGGCAAGCCGGCCGATTAGGCCATGCTAGGCGCGCACGCCGCGACATCGTGAGCCGGTCGGAATCTGATCATGAAGAGTGCAGTGATAGAAACGAGAACATGGACTATCGCACTCTCGGGCGCAGCGGATGCGCCGTTTCTTCGCTCTGCCTAGGGACCATGACCTTCGGGGTCGAGACGGACGAGGCCGGCTCGCACCAGCAGCTCGATCGCTTCGTCGGGGCGGGCGGCACTCTGGTGGATACGGCCGACGTGTACGGAGGCGGCCAGTCGGAAGAGATCATCGGTCGCTGGTTTGCCAGCCGACCCGCTGACGTCACAGAGCGGGTAGTTCTGGCTACCAAAGGGCGGTTCCCCATGGGTGGTGAACCCAATTCGCTCGGACTCTCAGCCCGGCATCTGACGCGCGCGCTTGACGCATCGTTGTCGCGACTCGGACTGGAATCGATCGATCTTTACCAGGTGCATGCCTTCGACCCGCGGACGCCGCTGGAGGAGACTTTGCGTACGCTCGACGGCTTTATCCGAGCAGGCAAGATCGGCTACTACGGCCTGTCCAACTTCACGGGCTGGCAACTGACGAAGGCGATCCACCTCGCAAATGCTCTCGGCGTTGCGGGTCCGGTCACGCTGCAGCCGCAATACAGCCTGATCGTCCGGGAGATCGAGTGGGAGATCGTGCCCGCTGTGCTCGATGCAGGCATGGGGATGCTGCCATGGAGCCCCTTGGGCGGCGGCTGGTTGTCTGGCAAGTACAAGCGCGACGAACGCCCGACCGGGAGCACTCGGCTCGGAGAGGATCCGGGCCGCGGCATGGAGGCGTACGACCGACGGGGCACGGACCGCACGTGGGACGTGATCGATGCCGTACAGAAGGTGGCTGAGGATCGGGGCGTCTCGATGGCTGAAGTGGCTCTGGCGTGGGTCACGGACCGACCAGGAGTGACTTCCACGATCTTGGGCGCGCGTACGACGGACCAGCTGGAAACAAATCTGAGCGCGGCCGACCTGCACCTCAGTGCCGAGGAGACCGCGGCGCTGGACCAGGCGAGCGACTTGCACGCAACCGACTATCCCTACGGTGAACTAGGAGTCAACCAGCGCAGCCGGAACCTCGCTGGCGACTGACCCAGGCTCGGTGGGCTAGAGCGCACTCGAGAAAGTGGTCGCCAACAACACGGCTGAATCGATCTAGAGCTCCCGAATTTGACCACTTTTCGTAGAGGCACGTCCAACCTGAAAAGGCGAGAGCACGGCCGGTGGGAGTTGCAAATGCTCAAGGGGCCCAGTTTTGCAACAAGTTGTCATACGAGACACCCGAGGGGTGGCCAATGTTTCACATATAGCCACTTTTCTGCAACGAGTCTCCAACATTGCCCTTGATATGGCGGGCAGAATGGGGGCATGGCTCATGGGCAGCTGTCGCATAGGGCGACCAGCTGAAGCTAGGAGGAATACATGGAGATTATCGGAGTAATTGTCGCAGGCATCATTATTGGCCTGCTCGGCAAGTTTGTTGCTCCGAGCGCTCGGGACAACATCCCGATCTGGCTCACCATCCTGTGTGGCATCGGTGGTGTCATCATCGGCTGGTACGTCTACGCCCTGTTCGGCGGCAACGGCAGCGCCGGAATCGACTGGGTCCGCTGGCTCGTTGCAATCGCGGTTGCTGCGGTACTGGTGGTCCTCGCCGACCTGGTGATGGTGCGGAGCAAAGCAAGGCGCACTTCGGTCTAGCTGCTGCCACCTGCTCATTTCTGACGCCCCGCCTCCTCGCTCATCTCTCGATGAGATGTGTGCGAGGAGGCGGGGCTTCGCGCTGGGTTGTCTACTTCAACTGAGAGACAGCATGCCGACGTACAGGCTCGATCTGGCGCCCGAGGCTACGCTCCGGACGTGGCCCTGAGCACCGGTATTTGTTCGCCGGGGCACTGTGAGTCGGCTTGCCGCGTGCACTCCAGCCAGAAGGTTGGCCCGACCGTGATGAAGAGACTGATTCCGCGCTCGCGTGTACAACTGTGGGCGATGGCAGACGTCATCCGGCTGCTTCCTAGACTTCCCGGCCCGGTACGTCGGCAACTCACATCCTTTGGAGGAGGTCCCGCAGCCATGCTGGACGCGGTGAAGCTGCGCGACGCCAAGGCTCTGCCATGAGCAAACCGACAATCCTGACCGTCGACGACGATCCTCAAGTCTCCGCGGCGATAACCCGCGACCTGGCCAACCAGTACGGCGCTGACTATCGCATCGTCCGGGCATCATCTGGCCGGGAAGCGCTCGACGTACTGACCAAGCTCGCCCTCCGTGACGACCCGCTGGCGTTGATCGCGGCCGACCAGCGGATGCCGGAGATGACAGGCATCGAGATGCTCCAGCAGGCACGGGCGTACGCGCCAGCAGCGAAAATGCTGCTGCTCACGGCGTACGCAGACACCGATGTGGCGATCAAGGCGATCAACGACATCGGTCTCGACTATTACCTGCTCAAACCGTGGGATCCTCCTGACCGACGGCTGTATCCGATCATTGATGAGCTGCTCGATGACTGGCGGAAGGCCCATCCCGATCACACCTCTGAGGTCCGAGTGATCGGACACCGCTGGTCCGACCGCATCTCATGAGATCAAGACGTTCCTGGCACGCAATCACGTCCCATACCGGTGGTACGACGTTGCAGGCGATGTCGAGGCTGAGCGATTGCGTAGTCTCGCCAACGCCGCCCCGGACGACCTCCCACTCGTTCTCGTCCCCGACGGGGAGACACTTCGTTCCCCTTCGACACTCCAGTCTCGCCGCGGCCCTCGGCCTGCACACCAGTGCTGAGCAGCCGCTCTACGATCTCTGCATCGTCGGCGGTGGTCCGGCCGGCTTGGCCGCGGGGGTCTATGCCGCGTCGGAGGGCCTGAGCTCGGTGATCGTCGAGCGCGAGGCGCCGGGCGGCCAGGCAGGAATGAGCGCCGCGATCGAGAACTACCTCGGTTTCCCGAAGGGCCTGAGCGGCTCCGATCTCGCACACCGGGCCATTGCCCAGGTGTCGCGATTCGGCGCAGAGATGGTTCTTGCCCGCGACGTAGTTGGCTTCGAGAGCCGCGGGCCGGTACGCGCTGTGCTGTTCGAGGACTCCGGGGAAATCGAGAGCCGTGCCCTGATCGTGGCTACCGGCGTGTCCTACCGACGGCTTGAGGCAAGGGGACTTTCTGAGCTCACCGGCCGAGGGGTCTACTACGGCACAGCGAGCGGCGAGGCCAACCAGTGTCAGGGTGACGTCGTATACATCGTCGGTGCTGCGAACTCGGCCGGCCAGGCCGCCCTGGAGTTGGCCCGCTTCGCCAAGCAGGTTGTGCTGGTCGTGCGCACTGGAACGCTCGAAGAGACGATGTCGTCGTACTTGGTCGCAAGGATCACCACCGCGCACAACATCGCGGTGCGGTACCACAGAGAGGTGATAGCAGTTCACGGCACCGGCCACCTCGAATCGCTTACCCTCGCCGACACTAAGACTGGAGTCATTGAGGAAGTAGCGTCCGGCTGGTTATTCATCTTTATCGGTGCTTCGCCTCGGACCGATTGGTTGGGACCCGACATCGTCCGCGACGAGCGGGGGTTCGTCGTGACAGGTCAAGATCTCATTCGTCCCGGCTCAAAGCAGCAGTGGCCGCTGGCCCGGCCTCCGTTCACGCTCGAGACGAGTGTGCCTGGCGTATTCGCCGCCGGCGATGTGCGGCTCAATTCGATGAAGAGGGTCGCCTCGGCCGTCGGTGAAGGCGCCATGTCGGTTTACCTCGTCCACCGCTACTTGGCGACGATGTAATGCGCGCTGCTGATCTTCGCTCGCTGAGCATCTTCGACGGTCTGACAGATGATCAACTCGCTGATTTGATCAAGGGCGGGACTGAGGTCAGTATTGCGCCGGGCGTCGAGTTGTTTCATGAGGGCGAGTCCGCGGACTTCTGGTGGGTGCTGGTCGACGGCGCCATCGACCTCATTCGCCATGTTGGCCGCGAAGACACCGTGGTCGCGCGAATGGATGTTCCCGGCCGCTGGGCAGGCGGTTTCCGGGCCTGGGATGAGCACGGAACCTATCTCGCAACGGGTCGGGGGGCCAGCAGGGGTCGGGTGCTCAGAGTCCCCGCAGCTGTGCTGCGCGATCGGGCCAACGCCTGGTTCCCATTTGGCACGCATCTCATCGCTGGTCTCTACCGCACCGCGCGCTCCATTGAGTCGACGGCCAGGCAACGCAATTCGCTTGTCACCCTCGGTACGTTAGCGGCCGGCATTGCCCATGAGATCAACAATCCTGCGGCGGCCGCGAGCCGGGCGGTCGTTGGGCTGGAAGCGGAATTGCGGGCGCTGCTGCTGTCTGCGGGCCAGCTTGCGCAAGGAGACATCTCGCCGGGGCAGTTCGCCGCACTGGATGCATTGTGCAGTGACCTCCAGCCATCAGATCTAGATCCGTTGGCTCGAGCCGACCGCGAACAGGCCTTGTCGAGGTGGCTTGACCGCCATCATGTGGCGCGGTCGTGGATTATTGCCCCTCAGCTCGTGGCTGCCGGAGTTGATCTTGCTTGGTGCGCCCGTGCGGCAGATGTCCTGGAGGGACCGGCCCTCGAGCCGAGCTTGGAATGGGCCGCAAGTACCTTCGCGGTGACCGCCCTGCTGTCAGAGGTGAAGGAATCCACTCGGCGCATCTCCGAACTCGTTGCCGCCGTCCGCTCATACACCCAAATGGACCGCGCTTCGATGCAGCACCTTGATGTCACGGAGGGCCTCGACAGCACACTGGCAATGCTCGGTCACCGACTACGTGGCGTGACCGTGGTACGTGATTACGGGACAGACGTGCCCATGATCGACGCATACGCCGGCGAGCTGAACCAGGTATGGACCAACTTGATCGACAACGCAGTTGACGCGATGGAGGGGTCAGGCATGCTGCGAGTGGCGACCCGAGTTGAGGGCGGCAAGGTTGTGATCGAGATAGGCGACACAGGACCCGGCATGCCGCCGCAGGTGGTGGCTCGTGCATTCGAGGCCTTCTATACGACCAAGGACGTTGGCAAGGGCACCGGGCTCGGTCTTGATATTGCACGGCGCATTGTCGTTGAGCGCCACGGTGGCAAGATCAGCATCGACTCCGGCCCGGTCGAGACCACGCTGCGGGTGGAGCTTCCCGTACGTCAGTCTGAGCCCGGGTGATTGCGTTGCCGGCCCCGCTTTGGGCGAGACCCGGCGTTTGGCGCGTGACGGTCCTGCTCGACGCGGTGGCTTGGCCCCGCCGTCCCGTGCTCCTCCCATTCACCTCTCCTGGGTGATGCTCAGCCAGCCCGGCGCGTGGGACGCTTCGGCGAAGGAGCGCCGTAGGCGGTCATCGCTTGTAGAGCTGCCGAGGGCACTTCGACTTACAGGCGAGGTCTGAGAGGGTGGTATTGGTGAACGCGATTGCCTGGGCCCCGTTGATCTTGTATCTGGTGGAGTTGACGATCAAGATTGTGGCGCTCGGTACGGTGCCTAATAATCGTCGGCCGTCTTCGTCGATTGCTTGGTTGTTGCTGATTGTGGTGACGCCGATCATCGGTTTGGTGATTTTCCTTTTGATCGGCAGCCCGTTTGTGCGGGGTCGGCGGGCGAAGGTTCAGGCTGAGGCGAACCAGGTCATCACCGAACGGACCGCCGGGGTTCCTGACCTGCCGGCAGGGGCTGATATTCCGGTTGGGGTGGACAGTCTGTTCCGGTTGAACCGGGCTTTGACGCAGCTGCCGTGTGTCACCGGTGTCAGCCATGGCTTGTTCGGCGACTACGACGCCTCCATCAAGGCGATGGCCGAGACGGTCAACGAGGCTGAGGCGACGGTGCATGTGGAGTTCTTCATCACCGCCTGGGATGACACCACCGACATTTTCTGTGCCGCGTTGGCGGAGGCGGTCAAGCGTGGGGTGAAGGTGCGGCTGCTCTATGACGACATCGCCTCCCGCGGCTATCCGGGGTTCAAGGAGTTGAACTCCAAGCTCACCGCGGCCGGCATCGAGTGGCACGAGATGATGCCGATCAAACCGTTCAAGGGCAAGTGGCGCCGCCCGGATCTGCGGAACCACCGCAAACTGGTCGTGGTGGACAGCACGGTGGCGTTCATGGGATCGCAAAACATGATCGACTCCAGCTACCTGAAGCCGAAGAACATCAAGATCGGCAGGCATTGGAAAGACCTCAACATCAAAATCACCGGCGAAATCGTCACCGAGCTGGAAGCGGTCTTCGCCATGGACTGGTACACCGAAACCGGAGAAAAGCTAGGCGGTGAGGTCCAACTCATCACCGACACCGAGGGCGACCCGGTCCCGATGCAACTGCTGCCGTCAGGACCCGGCTACCTGACCATGCCGAACCTCAGACTGTTCTCCGCACTGGTGCAACGCGCCCAACACACGCTGTCGTTGACCAGCCCCTACTTCGTGCCCGACGACTCCCTACTCGAGGCGATCACCACCGCCGCCTACCGCGGCGTCGCAGTCGAGCTGTTCGTATCCGAACAAGCCGACCAATTCATGGTCGGACACGCCCAAGCCTCCTACTACGACGCCCTACTGGAGGCAGGCGTCCGGATCTACCAATACCCCAAACCAACCATCCTGCACGCCAAACACTTCACCGTCGACGACATCGTCGGCATCATCGGATCCAGCAACATGGACTACCGCTCATTCGGCCTCGACTACGAAATCACCCTGATGTCAACCGGCAAACAATTCGTCGCCGACCTCCAAACAATCTCCGACGAATACCGAACCGTCAGCCACGAAATCAACCTCGCCGAATGGCGCGCCCGCCCCAAAGGCCAACGCTACATCGACAACGTGATGCGGCTAGTCTCGGCACTGCAGTAATCCGATGACTACCTTCAAGCACAGATTGGTGCGCATTGGCAATCGGATCGGCGTCTGGATGTATCGAGCGTCCGACGGTCGGCTATCGAGCGGCAAGAAGGCCAAGGTCTTGATGATCACAACCCCCGGCCGCCGAACGGGCGTGCTGCACTCCACGTGTGTGCGCTATCTCGACACGCCTGAAGGTTTCCTTGTGTGGGGCACCGCATCCGGCGCCCCAAGCGACCCGGACTGGTTCCGAAACCTGCGCAAGGTGAAGGTTGCTGACGTCCAGGTCGGAGCTGAGACTTTACGCGCCCGTCCCCGCGAGCTGCTTGCGAAGGAGCGGGACACCACATGGCAGCACGTCGTGTTGGCTCAGGCGCCCGAAGTGGAGAAATATGCCCGACGAGCTGGCCGGACGATTCCGGTAGCCCTTCTTGAGCCAATAAAGAGTTCAGCTAGCCCGCCACAGGATTGACTAGGGCAAAGCCATAATCAATACTCGTGAGCGTGCAGAACCAGGAGGAACGCTGAGGTGAAAACGAGATGAGTCGGACGCCCGGCCAGATCGACTACCTCCAGCTACCAGCATCAGACATCCAGCATTCCGCGACCTTCTACCAGTCAGTCTTCGGATGGTCGGTTGACCCAAGCAGCGGAAGCTTTGAGGCACCCGGAATGATCGGCCAGTTGACCACCGAGCTAGCGCCCGCCGCACCAAGTGGGCCGGTGGTGTGGATCTCAGCCGACAGCCTCAACCGCGTGCTCGGACGCGTCGAGCGTAGCGGCGGCAGGGTACATGGGCGCCCACAACTCGATGGTGGTGAGCGTTGGCTTGTCGAGATCGACGACCCGGCCGGCAACCGAATCGGCATTGTGGTGCCCGTTGGTGCGGCTCAGTCCCAGACCATGATCGCCGTACGCGATGTCGAAGCGTCTAGCCGCTGGTATCAACAGCTGCTGGGGCTCCGTAGTGATCATGGAGGTCCGGAGTACGAGCGGCTGCTCGCCGGCAGCACTCTCGTTCTGCAGCTACATCACCGCGGTGTCGAACACCACCACGGGCTCTTCGTCAATCAAGATCTCGACGTTGGCAATGGCGTCCTGCTGTGGTTCGGCGAAGTGCCCAACTTCGACGAGGTCGTCGCGAGCGCCGAACGGCTCGAGGCGCCGATTGTGCGCGCACCTCACCGCAACCCGCCGGAAGGCGGGGGGAACGGTCCAGGACATCGCGAAATCTGGATCAAGGACCCAGACGGCTACACGGTGGTTGTTGCCAGCACCGACGGTGAGGCGTACGAGCCGCCGGAAATGGCCTAAGCAGGACGGCCAGCGGTTCCGTGTCTGGAAGCCAACGTGGCGGCAAGTGCCTGCAGCTCGTTTTGGGCGCCGGCTGCGAAGACGTCCAGATCTGGACAGATCACACGATCCGCAACGACCATGATGTTGAACTGCCCCGCGTAGGACAGCGCGCCAACCGCGAGGGATATCTTGGCTAGCAAAGGCAGTACGGGGAACACCTCGAGAAGCCGCGCCCCGGCAAAGTAGAGGGGCACCTGCGGACCAGCCAGATCAGCGGTAGACACGTTCACCGGTTGCCGGTCCAGGACTTTCAACAGAGCCCACCGCACGGTTCCGCTCCACAGCAATGTACCTAGAGATGGGCGGCTCCTCGCCTTCCGCTTGGCGGTTTCCGCAGCGATCTGCCGCAGCCTTCGACCCGGTTCGGACGCCCCAATGGGCAGCGGTACGACCATTTGCCCAATCAGATTTCCCCGGCCCTGATCACTTTTGCCTTGACGCAATGTGACGGGCACGTAGACCGGCAACACCACCTTCTCGACCGGTTCGTTCCGACTGCGGAGAACTCCGTGCAGACCGCCGGCAGTGATCGCCAGGAGAACGTCGTTCACCGTCGCGCCGTGCGTCTGCGCGATCTTCTTGACCAGGTCCAAGGTGCTGCGGATGAGGGCGAGGTTGCGATCTAGTCCGACGACCCGATCCAAGCTGGTCACCGGGCCCCGCCTATCAAAGATCAACTCGGCCAACCCGGGCCACGCCGACCGCACGCGACGCAACGTGGTCACCGGGTGTACCAGCTTGGAAAACAGGTGACCCAACTCCTCAACCCGGCGCCGCAGATTGTCTGCAAAGAGATCTCGGGCCGTTGGCGGTGGCCTCGGGATCCATGGCCGTGGTGGTTCGGCGCGCCTGTCGGGAGCCTCATCGAGGAGTGCCCCGATAGTGTCCATTCCGGCGATGCCGTCGGCCATCGCGTGGTGCATCTTGATCAACAAGCCGATCCGATCCTCCGGAAGGCCTGGGAGGAACCAAAGCTCCCAGAGCGGCCGCGACGGGTCGAGCCGGCGGAACCGCAGCTGCTCGGTCGCGAGCAGAAGTTGAGCTTCGTCACCCGGAGCTGGAACGGGAAGGACTCGTACGTGATCACGGAGATCGAAGGCCGTAGCATCCACCCACAGCGGCGGGCCCAGCCCCAGCTTGGGTCTGCTCAGGAGTTGCCGAAATCGGGGTACGCGATGCAATCTCCCGGCGACTGCGGCTCGTGCGTCCTCGATCCGGAAGCGGCCATCTGGGTCGAACAGGCTGACGCCGTCGAGGACAGCCAGGCAACCGATCTCCTGCGGCCACACCTCATCGGGCCACAGCATGACCATGTCCTCAGCGGTCAACCTTTCCATTCATGATCACCTTCGCTCTCGCAACCAAAGGTGGTCCCCTTCGGCGCCGCAGACAAGGATCTTTCGGTGGCGTGTCGATCCTCGACAGCTGTCGATGTTCCGGTGATCTGTGAGGGCGGTCGGCCAACCCCGACGTTTACGATGGCCTGGCTGCCCTCAAGCTCATCGAGGCGACCACAACCGCAGCGGGGGTACGCCGCTCCCGGCTCGGGCCTGATGAATTATCCAGCCGTGTTTGCACAGCTGGACCGGCTTGGCCCGGTGCCTGTGATTGTTCAGGATGCTTCCGAGGAGGATGCTGCCCGCGTACGTGTTGATCTGGTGCGCTGGTATGACCAAGCATCGCTGCGATGAATGAGCGAGACGCATCAGTGCTGCGGCCCGATCTGGATAAGAGCCACCGTCGATCATCGATCCCTACCAGTCCATCGATCCAAGACGCAGCGTGGAGCGTCGCCGCACACCCGATGGGCCGCCCAATCTGTTTACCTAGATGTGGGATTCTTGTCATCTGGAGTTCACTTTAAGTAGGGCCCGAGGCCAATGGATTTCGTGAGGAGGTCTATCTGAGTGCAGATGATCAAGGAGCAGGAGAACAAGTTCGAGGTGGCCCAGGATTGGGTGATGCCCCCGGTCGCTGATCTGGTGCCGGACGGCGGCCGTCTGGATCAGGAGGTGCGCAAGCTTCACAACACCTATTTCGACACATCAGGTGCCGGTCTACGTCTGTTCGGGATCACGCTACGGCGTCGAATCGGAGGCTCAGAGACGGGCTGGCAGCTGAAGGTCCCAAGCGGCACGGCACGAACTGAAATACAGAGCGGCTCGCAAGAGAAGACATTGCCACCCCCGTTGGCGGAGAGCGTGGAGGGTCTGCTGGCCGGTGAGAGCCTCGACCCCGTCGCAACGATCGTGACCGCCCGCACGGCGTATCGGCTCCTCAATGCCGACGGCGAGCTGGTGTTGGAGATTGCCGACGACCAGGTGCAGTCCGGCCCACCGGATGGTAAGTCGATGCTGCACTCCTGGCGCGAGCTGGAAGCCGAGTTGGGACCCGCCGGAAAAACGAAGGATCTCAAGCGGGCAACGAAACTGCTGCTGCATGCCGGCGCCTCACCAGGCACGACCAGAAACAAGCTCGACCGGGCTCTCGGCTCGCTGTTGCCGGACGGGCCGGCATCCACAGTTGAGTCGGGCACGGTCGGTGATCTGGTGACCACGTATGTTGCGGCGCAGTGCGAGGTGCTGGCGAGCAACGACGTCGGAATGCGCACTGGTAGGCCAGCGGTGCACAAGACACGGGTGGCGGCACGCCGGCTACGCAGCACGCTGCGGATCTTTGGCGATGTATTCGACGCTCCGCCAGCTGAGGAGCTGGACAGCGAGTTGAAGTGGTACGCCGACGTCCTTGGCCAGGTGCGCGACCGCGACATTCTCAGCAGCCGATTGGACAAACAAATCGCCGACCTGCCCCCCGAACAGGTTCGCGGGCCTGTTGAAGCCGAGGTCGCCAAGACTCTTGATGCTGAACGCGAAGGCGCCTTACTACGGTTGAACGAGGCGATGCGCACTCGGCGCTATCAACACCTGGTGCAGTTGCTGCGCGGCTGGCGGGCCGCACCGCCCCTCACGGACGCGGCCGCCGAGGACGGCGCGACGGCGATCAAGTATGTGGAGAAGGCAGAACGCAAGGCGGAGAAACGGCTACGGAAGGCCGACGACATCGAAGAACTGCATCGGGCCCGGAAGGCGTTCAAGCGAGCCCGGTACGCCGGTGAACTCGCCGAACCCGCTGACGGCCAGATGAAGTCCGTCGCACGGCAGGCCGAAGAGATGCAAACCCTGCTCGGTGAGCATCAGGATGCCACAGTCGCCGCCGAGTTCCTTGCCAAGATGAGTGCTGACGGAGAAATAACGGCTGGGAGCGCGTTTACCTACGGGATCCTGATGGCCAACGAGCTGAATCGGGCGGCAAACATTCGAAGGTCACTGAACAGCCAGTTCAGCTAATCGGATATCTCGGCATCCGCCGCCGGCGCATCATCGATCATTCGGCGACTACGGCGGAGCCGAGCCCTGAGAGGTTCTGTCGGTGCCGGGCGATAGAGATATCCCATGAGTGCTGAATCTGATCTGGCCCCGGTGCTGCACATCGAGCGCGAGCTGAGACACCTGTCGGTTGAGCTCACCCAGCCGCAGCCTGGCGAGTGCCTGCACTGCTACGTCTGCCGCATGCTCGAATTCGGCTGCACCGGTCTTCGCTGGGCCACGCGCTATCGCGACTTGAAGGCACCTGGAGCCATGGCACTGGGCGAACTCCTGATGTCGAAGGGAGCCGGTTGTGACTGCGAGATCTTCATGAACGGCTGGAGTCTGCGGCGCACGTACCAGGTGTGGGACCCGAAGACCGACGAATACGACTACCCCGAGGAGCTGCCCGCCTGCAAGGGCGTTCCAGCCGGTTCCATCCAGCCCTGTGGTCTCTGGACCGTCCAGGACACGCGCTGGCAGTAGGACTGCTTGCTATGGCGGCCGGCTCAGATGATCTTGCCGAGCACCGTACGCCTCACCAACAACCACCCCAGACCGAATGAGACGGTGACCGCAAGCGCTGCCACCACGATCGCCTTTACCAGCGGCGGCCACGAGAAGTTTCGTGCCGCGATCTCGAGACTGATCAGAACCGGTGCCTGCAAGATGAAAGCCGCGTAGGCAGCGCGCGCGCTCGCCGCAAAGACCGAACCCCCTGATGTCAATGTGCGCTGGGCGATCGCGAGCAGCCCCACCGAGCCGGCAACGACGATAGAAGCCTCTACTAGGTCAAATGCCAATGCCTGGGGATGCAACCCGCCGAGGAACCGTACGCCATCGCGGGAAAAGTCGGTGATGCCTGCCCCCAGGATGAAAAGCGGCACGACGACGACGGTGACGGCCACCGCGATGAGGCATCGACGCGCCAGCCGAGCCGGTACCTGTTCGGCCCAGCGCTGTCCACTGACCAAAGCACCCAGGCAGAACATGCCGATGCACTGCGGCCACCACCAGAGGTGCGGATCCAGGATCTGCTGGCTGCGCGCTGGGAAGACCAGTCGCACGAGGAAGCTTGTTGCCGCAATCGTCGCCCCGATGGCAAGCAGGTGGACGCCGCGGACGGTGGTTCCGTGGAACCGTCGACCCAAGCCGAGCCAGGTCCACAGGGCGTAGCCCAGTGAGACGTAGAACAGCACCTGAACAAACCACAGAGGCCCCGAGTCCAGAAACGGCGTACGCCCTCTGAACGCTTGCCAATACGACAAGGGGTGACCAGCGGCTCGATAGGCGAACCACATGAACATCGGCCAGACAAGCAGGGTGCAGACCAGCCACGGGACTCCGAGTCGCAACGTGCGCGTACGGACGAACCCCGAGACACCATGTCGGGCCATCTCCATGGGCGCGAACAGCCCGGCGATGAAGAAGAAAGTCCCGACCACCAGAAGCGCGGTAGGTCCGAGTACCACAGACAACAGGAATTCCTGCATCGGCGGCAAAGTCACCTCGGCTACCTCGTCGTAAGGCCAGCCGCCGATCGCTGTATAACCCGTCACCGCATGACAGGCAATGATCCAGGCCACGAGCAGTGCCCTCAGGTTGTCGACTTGCACGATCCGGGGTCCACGGGCTGGACGTGAAGTGTCGGAGGAAGACCTGTTCTGGCTCGCTATTCGCGGCTCCATAAATCGATAGTCGCTCATCCGGCGCGCCCTTGCCAGACACAGCGAGAATTCATTCCTCTCATCTGGCAACGCATCCAACCGAGTGCCCTGATTTTGCATCGCCAGTGCACCGAAGATGACAACAGAAGGGGCAAATCGCAGCACGAGTGATGCGAAATCAGGGAGCTCTCGTAATCAAGCTCGCCGGAGGAATTCTGCGACCTCGCTGATGTCGCGCTCCCCCATCTCAGCCTCGAGTGCGTCCGCAACGAGTTGCCGTGACGCTTCGGCTTGATCCATTCGGGCCCCCACCTGCTGAGTCAGGTCGTGGATGAGCTCCTGATCTTTGGCGACCAAAGCCAAGCTGAATGCCACCGGAACCTCACCAGGCTCCAGGAAGGCGGCGCGCTTGTACTTCACGTACGGCGCGCCGGCAGCCCCGGCTTCGAAGATGTCGTACACCGTCTCGCGATCAAGCCCGGCCTTCTCGGCCAGCACGAGCGCCTCACTGAGGGCGACGTTCAGCGAGTGGACCAGAGAGTTCACCACCAGCTTCATCGTCGCTCCGGCTCCGACATCACCGAGATGGAAGATCGACTTCGCGAACGAGTCCAGAACCGGGCGCGCCCGTTCGAGCGCCGCCTGATCTCCGCCGACCATCACCGTGAGCGTGCCGGACTCCACGACCGAGACGCTTCCTGACACCGGGGTGTCAATCAGGGTCGCACCCTTCTGAGCGACTAGCGGTGCCAGACCGCGGACTGTCGCAGGTGCAACCGTGCTCATGTCACAGACGACTGCACCTGACTGCACGCCCGCGATCAGGCCCTCGTCGTCGAGGTAAGTCGACGTCACGGCTGCGTCGTCGGCAAGGGAGACGACACAAACCTCGGCGAACTCCGCCGCTTCGCGGCAGGTGTCTGCTACCTGCGCACCTGTACGCAGTGCGACCTCTTCACACCGCGATCGCGTGCGGTTGAACACCATGAGGTCGTGGCCTGCCGCAGCGATGCGAATACCCATCGCGCTCCCCATGCGCCCGGTGCCGACCAGTGCCACCTTCATGGCAGCAGCCAGCCGCCGTCGATGTAGAGGTCGAGGCCGTTGACCGACCGGTTGCGGATCAGGAAGTCGACGCCGTCAACGATGTCCTCAACCGTCACGTTTCGGCCGGTCGGCGTCGCCTGACGGACCTGGTTGCAGAACTCCTGGTTCTCCGACCAGTACGGACTGTCCGCGACAATGCCCGGATGGATCGCATTCACTCGGCGAGGTGCCAGCTGCAGGGCCAGTGCTGGCACCATACCGGAGATGCCTGCGTTGACGGTACCGACAGTCATCCCGCCGGGGTAGGGACGGTCCTTGGCCCGTCCGCCGAACATCACGACGGAGCCGTCCTCCGCCAACCGGTTTCGCATCGAGCTGACGACGGCCGTGAAGCCCAGGAGCTTCATGGTGACGAGATGGCGCGCTGAGGCGAGGTTGTAGTCGTCCAGCGCGTTGGTGTCTCGGGCGATCGCCGCCAATACGAGATGGTCGACCGCGCCTACATCGGCTAGGGCATCTGTAACCTGCTCCGGCTCGGAGAGGTCCAGAGCGATGCCTCGTGTGTCGCCGTCTACCTCCGCAGCCGCCGACTGGGCATGCGAGGCGTGACGGCCGGTGAGCACAATCGACCAACCCTGCTCGGCGTAATAGCGCGCGATCTCCTTGCCGATACCGCGGGTGCCACCGACGATCAGCAGCGCTGTCATCCAAGTACCTCCCTCAGGTAGTCCCAATCGCGAGCGAACCGATAGGAATAGCGCCGCGGCGGCTGCGGCGCCTGGGTCTCCAGCCACCGCAGCGGCCCGCCTCCGAGGTTGCGGAAGGAGTGCGGGCAGCCCACCCCCGCCCAGGCGATGTCTCCTGCGCCCAGGATGACCGGTTTGCCGTCGAAGGTTGCCTCGGCCCGACCTTCCAGAAAGTAGTACGTCTCCTCGAACGGGTGGTCGTGCGGCCCGGTGGCTCCGTCCGGGTCGTACTGCACCATGAACATCGTCGACAGCTGGGCGCCCAGGTCGGGGTCGACCATCATCCTTACGTTGATCCCTCCGTAGACCAGCAGCGCGGTACGCATGCTCGCCGTGACCTCGAGCAGATCCTGACTCTGCCGCGCGGGGTCCATGTGTGAGGGTGTGATGCGTCCGAAGTAACGATTGCGAGGATCCCGCACGTCGACAGTGCGCGCTGAGCCCTTCGACAAGCTGTCGAAGGGCGCCGGGCTCGTTACGACGAAGGTGTCTTCTTGATAAGCCGATCGCGGTGCCGGCGCCTGCATCTCGGCCCAGCGCACTGCGACCCCGCTCTCGTTGCGCCACCGATGAGGCATGGCGACCGGGACCACGCCATATCCGCCCTCAGAAATGCGGAACGACCCCTCGGCAGTGTCGATCACCGCAGTGCCAAAGACGAGGTAGAAGCTCTCCTCGAACGAGTGCACGTGCCACGGGAGCGAGCCGTCGGCATCGAGCTCACTGATCATGAAACCGGTGTGCACGGCATGATCATCTTCGCCCACGGCAATGCCGCGGCGGTAGCCCGTCGCGGCGCTTGCCCAGCCGGTGGTCGGAGCCTCTAGCTCCAGCGCACCAGCCGGGCGTACCAGGTGGCCTCCGCTCACTGCCGCTTTTCGGCCGTAGCCGCGAGAAGATGGTCGCGCGAAGCCTCGATATCGGCACGGGCTTTGTCGACATCGGCGAGCAGTTTTCCATCGCGCTTCTTGACCTGGCCGGCGACCAGCACAGTGTCAACGTTGGAAACGTCGGCGCACAGCACCACCGCGGCGACCGGGTCGATCACCGGCGCCATATTGAGAGACCTGGCCTCGACGATCACGATGTCGGCCTGCTTCCCCGGTGTCAGCGAGCCTGTGCGATCTTCCACGCCTGCGACGTATGCGCCGTCAATGGTTGCGGCCTGAAGAATCTCCCGCGCGGTCAGCACATCCTTGGGTACCTGCTCGTTCGGCTCGTAATTCTCAGCATGCACCCGGGCGCGATCGGCACCGAACGCGGCGCGCATTTCAGTGAACATGTCTCCTGGTGCCGTCGTCACCACGTCGATCGACAAGCTGGGCCGCAGCCCCATTCGCAGTGAGTGCCGCAGCGGCGGCCAGCCGTGGCCCATCGACAACTCGACCTGCGGCGCAACCGAGATCTTGCCGCCGCTGTCCTTGACGAGCTGCCATTCCTCGTCGCTGAAGTGACAACAGTGGATGTAGGTGGTGTCGGGACCCAGAAGTCCGTAATCGTCTAGCGTCTTGATCATCGCGAACCGCCCGGCGAGCCGACCCATTGCGACGTGGATAGTGATCGGAATTCCCAGCTCGCGTGCGAGCTTCCACTCCGCACGAACGACACCCTCCTGGCAGAACCCGCTACCACGAGTGGCCAACCCCATGGTGAGCAGACCGTCGTCGGAGCTGAAGTAGGTCTCCTTTATTCGTCGTACGTCGTCGCCGGGAATCGCGATTGAGCTGTTGAACCAGTAGTCAGCTAGCGAGAGGTTGGCGCTGCCGTACGCGTACTGCGCACGGATGCCGGTCTCCTGCAGCGCGGTGACAGCCGCGTCGGCATGATCGGGCGTGTTGTTGATGTGGGACCAGTCGACCAGCGTGGTGATTCCGGCATTGAGGCACTCGAGGGACCCGGCGAGGTTGCTGGCGTACACGTCCTCATCCCGATACGCCGGCGCGAAGGTGTCCAGGACCTCGACGAAGTAGTCATCGAGAGTTGCGTTGGGCGCACAGCCTCGGATCGCGGTCTCCCAGGTGTGCCGGTGCGTGTCGACGAAGCCTGGGATCACAATGCAGTCAGTTGCGTCGATTACGTCAGCATCGGCGCTGATGTTCGGCTCAACGGAGACGATCTTGTCGTCCTCGATGAGCACGTCGCCGATGAGCTCTCCGATCTGGGGGTCCATGCTCACGACGGTCGCTCCGCGAATGAGCGTCTTGGTTGTCATCTGCCCCTGCTCCTTTGCGTATGGCGTGGTTTGTCTGGCTCTTTCAAAAGGCGGCAAGTCGGCGTACGGCGTCGACCACCTTGTCGACTGTTGGGATCACCGCATCTTCGAGTACGTCTGCGAACGGAAGGGGTACGCACTCAGCGGCCACTCGCCGGATCGGCGCGTCAAGTAACTCGAATCCTTCGTCGGCGACGATCGACGCGACCGTGGCACCCCAGCCACCCTGATACGGGTTCTCTTCGACCACAACGAGGCGCGAGGTTTGCGCCACAGACGACAGCACCGCCTTCGCGTCCAGTGGGACCAGGCAGCGCAGATCGATCACTTCGACAGAGATGTTCTCGCCGGCCAGTTGCTCTGCGGCAGACAACGCAGTCGGCACCGTTGACGCGAGGGCGACGACCGTCACGTCAGTGCCGGAACGGACGACAGCCGCCTCGCCGAGTGCCACAACGTGACCGTCGGGCGCGGGTTCTCCCTTGCTCGCAAACAGACCCTTGTGCTCGAAGAAGATCACGGGGTCGTCGCTGCGAACCGCGGACGCCATCAGGCCGACGACATCGGCAGGTGTGGACGGTGCGGCGATCTTGAGGCCGGGGACGGTGAAGACCCAGTTCTCGACAGCCTGCGAGTGCTGGGCGCCGAACCCGAGGCCGCCGCCGTTGGCCGTCCGAATCACCAACGGGACGGTGACCTGACCGCCGGTCATATAGCGCATCTTGGGGATCTCGTTGGCGAGGTAGTCGTAGCAGCAGGCGAAGAAGTCGGAGAACATGAGTTCTGCGACGGGGCGGATGCCCGTCATCGCGGCACCCAATGCGGCCCCCACGATCGCTTGCTCGGAGATCGGCGTATCCCACACTCGCTCCGGGCCGAACTCGGCAAAGAGTCCGGTCGTGGTCTTGAACACACCCTCAGCCGAACCGATGTCCTCGCCGAGACACACCACGCGCTCGTCGCGGCGCATCTCGCGGGCGATCCCCTCGGAAACGGCGTGGCGATAAGTGATCAACTCCGCCATGCCGCACCGCCGTCCGCCCATACATCGGTGAGTGCCTGGGCCGGGTCCGGGTAGGGCGCGTCCCTGGCCTCTTGCACCGCCGCTTCGACAAGCTGCGCGACTCGGCCGTCGGCAGCGTCGATTTCGGCTTCGTCGACTCCCAGGCTGGTGAGTCGCTCACGCGCAATGCGCAACGGGTCGCGCTGCATCCAGCGCTCGACCTCATCAGCCGGACGATACTTCGCGGGATCGGCTCGGCTGTGGCCGTAGTGCCGGTAGGTCTGCGCCTCGATCACTGTGGGCCCCTCGCCTGCCCGGGCCCGGTCGACGGCAATTCTCATGGTGTCGTGGATCGTGACCACGTCGTTTCCGTCGACGATCTCGGCCGGCAGTCCGTACGCAATAGCTCGATCCGCCGCGGGGTTCGGAACCGAAGTCACCGACGCGATTGGGGTGTACTCCATATAGAGGTTGTTCTCGCAAACGAAGAGCACCGGCAGCTTCCACACGGCGGCCAGGTTCAGCGCCTCATGGAACGCGCCGATATTGGTCGCGCCATCACCGAAGAAGGCAACCGCGACCTGATCGGTCCCCCGCAGCCTTGCCGACCAGGCGGCGCCGGCAGCAATGGGCAAGTGCGACCCGACAATCGCGTACGAACCGAGCATCCCTTTGTCGGCCTTGGTCAGGTGCATCGAGCCGCCTTTGGCGGCACACAGGCCTGTGGCCTTACTCATCAGCTCCGCCAGACATTCGGCGGGCGTGGCTCCGCGGGCTATTGCGTGGTGGTGTCCACGGTAGGTCGCGAACACGTAGTCGTCCTCGCGCAATGCCGCACTCGCGCCGACGGCAACCGCCTCCTGCCCAGCCGCCAAGTGGGTGGTCCCCTTCACCTCCCCGGACATGAACAGGTCGTAAGCCGCCTTCTCGGTTCGCCGGATCAACGCCATCTGCTCGTACCACTCGAGCAGCTGTCCGGCATCGACCCCGACCGAAGTGTCCTCGGAGACCGTCACTGCTCGCCCCGACCTGCCGGCGTATTCAGATGGGACTGTGCCTCGCGCTGAGTCGGCAACTCGCCGCCAACGGTCCAGTAGCGCTGGCCGGCGATCAACAGCTCCTCAGCTGGGAACTTGGTGATCACCTCGCAACCGTCCCCGGTGACCACGACTTCCTCCTCGATCCGCGCCGCGGACCAGCCGTCAGAAGCCGGCCAGTACGTCTCGAGTGCGAACACCATGCCCTCTTCCAGCACTTCCGGATGGTCCAGCGACACGAGGCGGCTGAATATCGGCTTCTCCCAGATGGCCAGACCGACGCCATGGCCATACTGCAGGGCAAAGGCCGCCTCCTCGTTGGCGAATCCGAACTCTTCGGCGGTTGGCCACAGCGAGACGATGTCGGCTGTCGTGGCGCCTGGTCGAACCGCTGCGATCGCCAGGTCCATGTACTCCCGGCAGCGGACGTAGGCGTCCCGCATCGCAGGTGACGCGCTGCCCACGGAAAAGCAGCGGTAGTAGCAGGTCCGATAGCCGAGGTGGCTGTGCAGGATGTCGAAGAACGCGGGGTCACCCGGCCGGACGATACGGTCGCTGTAGACGTGGGGATGCGGGGAACAGCGCTCGCCGGAGATCGCGTTCACCCCCTCGACGTATTCGCTGCCGAGGTCGTAGAGCACCTTGCTGACCAGGCCGACGCACTCGTTCTCGCGTACCCCCGGCCGCAGGAAGGCATACAGCTCGTCGTACGCGGCGTCGACCATCGAGCAGGCCTGGGCTAGCAGCGCGATCTCATCGACTGTCTTGATCCGGCGTGCCTCGAGGAACACCTGCTGGCCGTCGACCACCGTCAGTCCCTCCGCCTGGAGCGCGGACAAGATCGGCATCTCGATCACGTCAACCCCGAGCGGCTCCTTGTCGAGCTCGTGCTCGCGGAGCACGGCCGCCACTTTGCGGGCCACCTCCTGGGCGATGCCCGCGTCCGGATGGAAAGCGCCACGCAGTGTGGAGATGCCGGCACGAGCTCCGGATCGGCCAGCCCTCGCTGCCTCGGACAGCTCGAGGTCGCCCGGCTTCCGGTCGTAGTCCAGCCACGGGTTGTAAAGCTGATGATGTCGGGCCGCTGACCCGAAGTCCCAGACCACTGGCTGGGCTCCCCGTGGCAGCAGCGCGAAACGGATCAACTTGTCCATGGCCCAGGTACCGATGTGCGTGGCAGTCATGTAGCGGATATTGGAGAAGTCGAATGTCAGCAGCGACCCGAGCTCGGAGGCGTCCAGATGCTGCCTGAGGCGGTCAAGTCGGTCAGTGCGCAGTCGATCGACGTCGACCCGTGCCTCCCAGTCGACCGCATTCGGCCCGTACGTGCGGACTGCCATTGCCCACCCCACGTCTCGATGGTGTTCAATATAAATTACGCCTGTTCAGTAGCACTGACTAGAGCCACTGGCTAGGCGGCCCTGACAGCGGCTGCGAGCGTCGGGAATCGCGCGCCGCCGCATGGAGAAGGAGCGAGCGGAGGCGTTCTTTCCTCGGCGAGCGACGACGACAGCGGCGGATCCACCGCGCGGTGCGCGAGCAGCCTAAGAACGCGTCGAGGAGCGCAGATGGGTGACCACAAGGTGCCGCCGATAGGACCGCGGATCCGCGCGGAACGGGAGCGCCGCAACGTGACGATCCGAGCGCTTGCGCGTGTCATCGGGGTGTCGCCCAGCCTCATCTCCCAGATCGAAACCGGGAAAAGCCAGCCTTCGGTGAGCTCGCTGTACTCGATCACCTCTGCGCTCGCACTGTCGCTCGAGGACCTCTTCGACGCAAGCGATGCGGATGCACCGGCAACCGCGCCGGCACCTGCCAGGGCGACGAGCCTTCGTCACCTCGGCACTGATAGGGCTAAGGCGATCGGGCCGCATGTTCCTCCTGATGACCGGGAGCTGCTGACCCTGGATTCAGGAGTCACCTGGGAGCGGCTGGGTCAGGTACCGCATCACCACGTCGACTTCCTGCTCGTTACCTACCCGCCCGGGAGCGCTTCGTCGTTGGACGGCAGGCTGATGCGGCACAGCGGGACGGAATACGGGTACTTGATCAGCGGCGAGCTCGAGCTGAACCTGGGGTTCGACAAGTACATGCTGGTCGCAGGAGATTCGGTCAGCTTCGAGTCAACCAAACCGCACGGCTACCGCAACGATGGGAGGGTCCCGGCGGTGGGCGTTTGGTTCGTCGTCGAGCCGAGCTGACCACGATCAGCACGCTCCCTGTGGGTACGGCGTTCATCCATTAAAAATCGACCTTCGGCATTACCTCAGCCGAGATGCTGGCGCGACCGGGGTGTGCCCGGGGACGAACGTCCAACGGCAGCTCAGCTGCGGCGATCTGCGATTTCCGGCCCAGCGTCTTTTTAGCGCCGTTCCAGCGCGGCCAACCGAAGCTCCAGATGGTCAACGCGATGCCGCAGCAGTGTCAGCTGCGCCTCCAGGCTGACCTCGCGCTCGACGCGGCGTTGGATCCGGGCTGACTTCGCGGCCCGATCGAGCACAGCTTGCAGCGGCACCAGGCGCTGCGGGCCGTGTGGCCCGTCGATCAATCGGGATGCGATCTCGCCGTTGCGGTACCAGGCGCGCAACGCCGAGCGGGACACTCCCGCCTCGGTCTCCGCGATGGCTAATGGAACCCACGGCGTGTCGTCGAGCTTGGCCAACAGCTCCAGTTCGTCACGCCATGCATCGAGGCGGACATCCCACTCGGACGGCACAGTGCCACCTCCCATAGAACCCTATTAGTATCAGTGTATTGACATGGTTTAGATAATGGAATCATGTTTGAACGATTCTCCGGGCAGGCCCGCCACGTCGTGGTAAGCGCGCAGGATGAAGCCCGTGAGCTGGACCACAACTACATCGGCACCGAGCATCTGCTGCTTGGGCTGCTGGCAACACCGGATTCGCTGGCGGGCGCCAGCCTCACCGCCCTCGGTTACACCCGTGAGGAGGTGCAGGCCAAGCTGGTGGCGATTGTCGGTCGGGGTAAGGCGTCACCCGGCGGGCACATCCCCTTCACTCCCAGAGCGAAGAAGGTGCTTGAGCTGGCATTGCGCGAGGCGCTGCAGCTCAAGCACAACTACATAGGCACCGAGCACATTCTGCTTGGCCTGATCCGTGAGGGCGAGGGCATGGCCTCGCGGATCCTGGCTGACAAGCACCCGCTGGACCGTATCCGTGGTGAGGTACTGACGCGCATCGAGTCACCGGTCGGCCGCGAGACTCACGGCGCAGCCCGTACGCCGGCGGCGCACGAGGTGCTGGCACTGGCCGCCGAGATCGCAGGCGAGACGCCGGTCGGCAGCCACCACATTCTGGAGGCGATCGTGCAGCAGCCGGAAAGTGCCGCCGCGAAGGTGCTTATCGATGCCGGTATCGACCTCGAGCAGCTCGCCACCAAGCTGGACGAGGTCAGCACGGAGGACACTGCCGACGACACGCCGACACAGGCGGCTGCCCGTCAGCTTGAGCTGACGCTGGCCGACGACAGCGTGACGGTTGTGCTGCGTGACCCCGCCTCCGTCGAGCTCGGCAAACAAGTCGTCCAGCTCAACGGCGGCCCACTGGCGGCCCGCGGCCAGCAGCTCGATCTGCTAGGCCGGCTGTGGTCCGCAGTGAACAGCTGGCTCGGCACCACGGCGCGGGCCCTGGCACCCGAGCCCGAAGAAGCGGAGGCATCTGAGGAGTTGTTCGGTCGGAGCACACGCTCGCGGTTCCGCCGCCGTAGAGCACGGTGATCACGCCGCCTGACTTGATCATGCCCGAATTGATCATGCCCGAATTGATCATGGTGGCCGACCGTCGACTCCGTCCGACTCCGCATCAGGCAGCGCATCAAGCAGCGCTTCATGCCCGTCGGCCAGCCGGTAAGGTCATGGTTTCCGCCGAAGTGGGGTATCAATGGCTCAGTCCGGGAGCCGATACCCTGAAGCTCGGCATCGAAAGGCATGATGGCCCAGGCGCACAAGGCACAAAAGCAACCTCAAGACCCGTACGCCCAGCAAGGCAAAAAGCTCGCCTCCTTGGTGCAGCTGCTTCGCGGCTGGGTCGGATCAGATCCCTCACGAGCCCCGGAGCTTGCGGATGCACTCATTCAACTGACGGCTCACAGGCTGCTCGGACACAGCTGGGCCGCCGCCGCGGATGACGCTCAGGATGCCGTACGCCGCGCCGCTGAGCTGCTGGCAGCAAAGGGCCCGATCGGGCCGTATACCTCACTAAGCGACGCGGCCCGCTATGTCACCGCCGTCGTACACATGGCTGCGATTCAGGCCGGTCTGGGCCTGCCGGATGCGGCCGGCAGGACGCTCCAATCGGTGAAGGACATTCAGGAGCAGCTCGGCGAAGGGCTGCTGAGGCAATTGCAGCCGCAGACTGCGATCTGGGCACTGTCGTGCAGCGCCCGGGCGGCACTCGCCTTTGGGGATGTTGCCGCAGCCAACGCCGCCGCTGATGCTGCGCTAGCCCGACTGTCGGAGTCCGACCTCGAGCGCCACCCCGACTCGCAGTACCTCGCGATGGACGTCGACTGGCTTGTCTCTGACTGCCGTTGGGCAGCGGGCCGCGTCCAGGAAGCCATCGCCTTTCTGCATGCAGCCAAAGCTCGGTATGACGATGTGGTCGACGGGCGCCTTGAGCAGCCGGCGCGTCTCAGTCCCGGACTTCTGGACCGCCTCGCCGAGCCGTTGTTCGGCCTGTATCGGGACATGGCTGATCGCATGGCCGGCGCCGGGGAGGTGGACGTCAGCCTGATGATCCGGCGCAGGCTTGTTGAGCTTTTGCGCGGGCTCACCGGGCGCCTCGGCGATCCGGCTCGGCTCCAACTGGCATCAGCTCTGACCGATCTTGGCCACGACCTGTTGGAGTATGGCCGGGTCGATGAGGCAGACGCAGTCGTCACCGAGGCTGCCGTGATAGAGCAGGCGGTGGACGGTGCGCGAACGGCGGTCGCGGAGCCCGCGCACGCAACGGTAAGCCGCGGCACGCAGGCGGTGACGTGGATACCGCTGTCACCGACTGCTTCGTACGCGGCGACGACCGCCTCAGCCGCTGGGCCGGTCGATCTGACAATGCTCCAGGCAGAGCGGCAGGCCAAAGCCGCCGGGTGGCTCGAGGCTCACCGTGGACAGGCCCACCAGCTGGAGCTCGAGTACATGCAGCAGGCGCAGATCGAGGCAGAGCGGCGCGAGGCCGAACGGGTCGAAGCCGATCGCAGCGCGGCAGCTCAGCTGGCTGCAGAACGTGCCCGGATCGAAGAGGCCGAGCGACTTGAGGCCGTGCGACGGGCTGCGGCCGAGGATGCGGAGCGGCTCGAGCGGAAGCGGCGGCGGGAGGAACGCATCGAGGCCCACCGGCTGGAGGTCGAGCGACAGGAGGCCGAGCGCAGTGATGCAGAGCGGCTGGAGGCCGAGCGACGGGCGGACGACCTGATCTCATCTGACCCCGCCGAGGCCGAACGGCTGGAATTGGAGCGCCTGCAAGCAGAGATAGAGGAGCTGGAGCGGGCAGAGAAGCGAGGGCAAGCCGAAGGCGAGCAGCGAGGCTGACGGCAAAAAGACCCGCGTTGCCAGGATGGAGCTATGCAGCGCAACCGCCTTGCAGTACTGATTCCGGGCGCCGGAATACTGGGTGATGCCGCTTCGTGCGTCTCACTGTTTGGAGACGGCTCCAGTTCAGCCATGGAAGGCGCCACAACGCTCGCCGCCTCCCTGGCCGCTTCACCTCACGACATTCCGAACGCCCTGGCACGGTACGAGTCGGCTCATCGGACGGTCACGCGTCCACGGCAGCGCGGCGTTCTGATCGCTTCCCATCTCCTGATCCCAAGCTCACGACTGGGCATCAGATTCCGGGACCAGACCCTCCGACTCCTCGGCCGCCGATAGCACCGTGCCCACGGGTCATGGCAACGATCGACAACGCTCCGATGGGTGAGCTGGTCGTGGTGACCGGGCCGCCCGGAGCTGGCAAGTCCTCGGTGTCGGAGCACTTGGTTGACAGGCATACGCCGAGTGCACTGGTTGCCGGCGATGCATTCTTCGCCATGATCCGACAGGGGTACATCCTGCCGTGGTTGCCTCAGTCACACCACCAGAACAAGGTCATCATCGAGGCTGCCGGCGCCACCGCCGGGCGCCTCGCCGGAATCTGTTTCGTTGTCTATGACGGTGTGGTCGGTCCGTGGTCATTGCCGACGTTCGTACGAGCGGCCGGGCTGCCCGAGCTGCACTACGTCGTCTTGATGCCGCCTCTGGATGTCTGCCTGGAGCGTGTCCGCAGTCGAGTTGATCACGGTTTCAGCGACCTATCAGTCACGCGCGACATGCATCAGCAGTTCGCCCATGCACGTGTTGATACCAGACATCTGGTCACCGAACCTGAGGAGCCTCCCGCCGACCTGGCCGAGCTGATTGCTCTACAGCTGAGCAGCGGCCGGTTTCGCTACTCGCCATCTTGATCAAGCTCTCAATCGTCATGGAATGTGGACCGGTCCGGCCGGCTGGTGAACTGACTGGCTAGCGAACCATGAAGTGAGGCTTTGAACCCCGCCGTCCTGAGCTTGTCGAAGGGCGTTGCGCGCTCTTGGCCGCGCTGGCGGTCATTTGTCGCCAGGTCGGGCCATTTACCTGCCATTGCTGTTCACTAGTACCGTGCCCACGAACTCAGGACAAGACGCCGCTCAGGACGTCCCCGACGACGCTGCTGATGACGCGACCGAAAGCGACCAATCGGAGGTCGTCGAGACCGAGGCCTCAGCACTCCAGCGCTCCCAAGACGCCATTGACGAAGGCTGGGACGCAGCCCGGGAGGCGCTGAAGGACACCCTGCCCGACGAGGAGACGGACGAGGAGACGCACACCGGCCAGCCTGAGCAGGACGCCGGCCCCGAGGCCGAGGAGAATCCGACCTCGGGCCCATCTGAGCGTTAGGCACGGTCGCGCGCAGCTGACTTGCCTCCGTGGTTGTCGATGATCACGAACTCCTCCCGGCTGGGCGGTCGAGCGCAGATTTTCCTTATTTTGTGGGTGAAACTGCTTGTTATCGAACGTGTCTTCGAATAGAATGGAGGCATGGAATTCGGGGAGCCAGCCGCAGGTATGCGCGCTGAGCGCTCCCGGCTGGATGTGGTTCTGGACAAGCTCGACGCCGACTTCGCTGAACTTCTCGACACCGTGGAGGGCGGCGGGCTTGATCAATTGAACGCCGCTGAGAAGGTGGCGTGGTGGCAGCGGTTCGAGACTTTCCGGAACCGGCTGCCGTTGATCGATCATGGTTTGATCGCCGATGCGGAAGCCACCGATCTGGCCGGTGCTTACAGCTTTTCGAACCTGGCCCGGTTTGTGGTGCGGATGTTCCAGCTTTCCCCCAGTGAGGCCACCTCGCGGGTGCGGGCTGCTGCCGCGGTCGGCCCGCGGACCTCGATGCTGGGGGAACGGTTGGAACCGGTGCTGCCCAAACTGGCTGCGCTGCAACGCGACGGTGCGGTGACGGCTGAGAAGGTGCAGATTGTGGAACGCGCCATGGACAAGTTGTCCCGTCCCGGGTTGCAGGTTGAGGATGTGGAGATTGCGGAGCGGCTGCTCAGCGACTATGCACCGGTGTTGGGGCCGACGGATTTGCGGCGGTACGCCTTGCGGGTGGTCGAGGCTGCCGATCCGGACGGGCCGGAACCGGTCGATGATCAGTTGCAGCAGGACCGCCGCTACCTGGAGCTGAAGCAACGCCGCGATGGCATGTGGCAGCTGCAAGGCAGACTGACATCTGCCGTGGGTGCCCAGCTGAATGCGGTGTTGGATCCGTTGGCCAGGTTCCGCAGCAGCAGCATCGAAGATGAACACGGCAACCTCGTCCAGATTCCCGATGAGCGGCCTGCCGCACAACGGCTGCACGATGCGCTGGATGAGGCCTGCGGCCGGCTGCTGAAATCAGCCGATCAGCCGGCAGTAGGTGGCATCCCCGCCTCAGTCATCGTCACCGTGCCCTTGCAGGATCTGCTCGCCAAAGCCGGGCTCGCCGAAACCAGCGACGGCACCCTGTTGAGCTGCTCGAGCAGTTGCTGCGGATTGCTGATGAGGCTGAGATCTGGCCCACCATCATCGACCACCACAACATCCCGTTGGCGTTAGCCAGAACCCAACGATTGGCCTCCCGCGGCCAAACCATGGCGCTGATCACCCGAGACGGCGGATGCTCCTTCCCCGGCTGCACCCACCCACCCAGCTGGTGCGATCGACACCACATCCGCGACTGGATTCTCGGCGGCCCCACGGACCTGGACAACCTGACTTTGGTCTGTAGATACCACCACACCCATTTCCTGCAGAAAGGCTGGACCTGCCAGATCAACACCGACGGTCTACCGGAATGGATACCGCCCCGCTGGATCGACCGAGCCCAACGACCCCAACTCAACACCCGCATCCGACGCCTCCACGCCCAACACCAACTCAACAGAAGACGACGACCAGCCAAGGCCGCGTGACACTGCGGCTTTGCGGGGACGCCCTCCCGAGTGCGGACGCGGTACCGCGCTCCGCGGTGACAGTGCTGAATGGCAGGTAGTGATCCCCCATTCTCAACGGCGGTTTGGCCAACCAGCGCCTGGCACGGAGACCGTTGTGGTGAGCACCCGTCCGGTACGCGGGCCAGTGGTGAGCCGCTGCAGGTTGTCCATGAAGTCCTCGTCCATGTGCCAGTCGGCGGTCAGCATGAAGAGGGTCCGACCGTCATCACCGCCCAGGGCGCAGGCAAAGCCGGAGTGTTCGAGCGGAATCCGATCGAGCACCTGCCCACCGTCTGCCACCCGGAGGCAGCATGACTCATTTTCGTACCAGCTGGGCGTCCACACAGCACCCTCTGCGTCCATGCAGATCCCGTCCGCCAGCACCTCAGCGAAGGTCCTCCGGTCACTGAGGTCACCGTTGTCACCGATGTCGAACGCTGTCAGCTTGCTCGCAAAAGACTCAGCAATGATCAAGGTTGAGTTGTCTTCGGTCACCGCCATCCCGTTGGGAAAGGCGATTCCGTCGGCAACTTGGCGTACGACGCCATCCGGGGTGATCGCCGCAATGAAGCCGGATGCGATGCCCTCGTCAGGGTAAAAGTCGGCGCCGCCGTTGACGTAGATCGTGCCGCGGCCATCGACGACGATCTCGTTCAGCCCACCGGGCAGACCAGTCAGGTCGGCATGGTCGACCAAGGAGCCGTCCCGCTCCCTCCGTAATAACCGCTGCTCGGGGCCGGCCACGACCAGCAGCTGACCGTTGGGCTGCCAATCGATGGAGAACGGGATGGTGGTGGGCACATGCGTGACGACCTCGCGGTTTCCCGCCAGGTCGAATGCGAGAATCTCGCGCCGCACCCCAGTTCGACAGCCACAGGCGACCGTCATGCCAGCGGGCGGACTCGCCGATGACCAGGTCGGTGGCCAAGACGTTCGGCTGGGACATGTCGATGATTTCCTTTGTCGCGATTTGGCGCAGAATGCGAACCGCGAGACTGCGCCTTGCCTCTCTGAGGATCTACCTCGCGCTTATCCTCGCAGCCGCCGTTCGTTGAGATGGGGACCTCTCCCGCCTGTGGGCGCGCGGCCTACCCGGTCCACGCACCATCGGTCGGCGCGGATGGCACCCTGTCGGCAACCTCGTCAGGGGCAAGCTGCTCCCTGCGTGTGCACAGCGACCAGTGATGCCCGAACGGGTCGCGGACGATGCCGTAACGCTCGCCCCAGAACATCTCGGCAACCGGCATCTCCACCGTGGCTCCCATCTCGACAGCGTGCGCGAATGCACTGTCGACATCCTCGAGCTCCAACAACAACATGACCGGTGAACCACCCAGTGTGGAAGGCGCGATTGCATTCAGCTCCTTGATCTCCTCGCTCAGCAGTAGCTTGTCGGGGCCGACGGCAAGCTCCACGAAGAGCACCCGTCCGTCGGGTAAGCAGTGGCGAATGAGCTCGGCGGCACCGAACGCTTCGATGTAAAACGCAACTGCGGCGTCCGCATCGGACACGAAGATGTGGGTGCCCAGGCCGAGCGGGCGCTGGCGGGTCATGTTGTCCTCCGTTCCCCATCGAGAACTCCTGCGGTGTGGGCGGCACCCACGAGTCGCGCCAGCAGCTCGGCTTCCTCGCGGACGGCCTGTGCACCAAGTGGGGTGAGCTGGTAGTAACGACGGCGTGCGTCATGAGGGGCACTTGGGTCACTGACTTCCGACTCGCTGACCAGCTCGTCGGCGACCAGTCGGGCCAGCGTCCGGTACAGCGTGCCCGGCCCCAACCGAACCTGCCCGCCGGTGAGCTCATCAACGAACCCCATGACGGCGTACCCGTGGCTACGGCCGGACGCCAGCGCGAGCAACACCTGGAAGCCTGCCGTCGTCAACGCTGGCAGACCACTTGCCGAACTCACACCCGTAGGATACAGTCCGTATCGGGTATGACCATTATGGATATATCCGACTCAAGCATACGGATCCTGGAGTGGAGAGATTGAGATGGGCAAGATCATGGTGGTCAACAACGTCACCCTCGACGGAGTTACCCAGGGACCGGGCCGCCCCGACGAAGACACCCGCGGCGGGTTCGAGTATGGGGGCTGGGGCATCCCCTACGCCGACCAGGTGCAGGGTGAGGCGATGGGCAGGTCGATGGCGCAGAGCCGGGGCATCCTGTTGGGACGGCGGACCTACGAGGACTTCTATGGCTACTGGCCGAAGCAGACCGACAACCCCTACACCGAGGTGCTCAACCAGGCACCTAAGTACGTAGCCTCGACCACCGCCGCCGAGCCGCTGCCGTGGCAGAACTCCACGCTGCTGTCTGGTGACTTGACCGCCGAGGTCGCTGCGCTGCGCGACCGCACCGACGGCGCGATCGCGGTGCTCGGCAGTGGCGAGCTGGTGCGCTGGCTGGCCGAGCAGGACCTGGTCGACGAGTACCTGATGCTCATTCACCCGCTGGTGCTCGGTAGCGGGACCCGGTTGTTCGCAGAGAAGGGACCGCGGCGTGAGCTGCGACTCACCGACTCGGTTGTCACCACCACCGGCGTGGTGATCGCCACCTACGACGCCCGCGTCGCGGGCGCGGGCTGAGGTACGGATCCAATGCGTGAAGGAGACACCGTGATCACACGAGTAAGCAAGGTCATCGTTCCGGTGACAGACCAGCAAGCAGCGTTGGACTTCTGGACTACAGGCATGGGCTTTGAGCTGGTACGCGACGATTCATATGGCAATGAGCGATGGATCGAGGTCAGGCCACCCGATCAGGACCTGTTGCTCGTCCTCAGCCCGCGACAGGCCGATGAACCGCGTCGTTCGGTTCCGGATCGCCTCCCCCACTCCGACCTGTTCTTCGATTGCGCCGACATCAAGAGCACCCATGCCGAGCTCAGCGCGCGCGGGGTGAAATTCCCGCTGCCGCCGGCCCGTCAGCACTTTGGCTGGTGGGCTTTGTTCGAAGACAACGAGGGCACCCGGTACGCGCTCGGCCAATGGAGCGATGCAAACACCATGTGATCTTTGCAGTCGTGTTCGGGCTCCGGTTTCCTTGGGCGACCGATGACTCCGATCCTCTGAAGAGTCAGATACCAGAGCGGAGATCTGATTCATGAGGAACCGGCCATCACTGAGAAGATCATGCTGGATGGTGTCATCGTCGCCAGCCAGGGATGGCTGGCATGCGCTGACGAGCATTGTGCTCATGTGCTACTGGAGGAATGGATGACCCGGCGGGTGCCCAGCTTCTCGACCATGGCGGCTACGGAGTTCTGGACGGTGCTGCGATGAAGCTCTCGATGGCGCGGATGATCGCCAACCTCGCCGCCCGCGGCCGAGGTCTCGGGAACCGCTTCGCGTGGTGGAGCCGGTGGTTCCCGCCTGCAACAACTGTCGATCCCGACAGTTTTCGGGGCGAGGGCGACCCCTACGCCGATCATTGGAAGGAATTCCCGCGCCCATGGCCCGCTGGCCGGGCTGTTGGGCCGGAGGCACTCAAGGCCGCTCTCGCGGCGCTTCCTGATCCGTGGCGTCGGGTCGTGATCTTGCGCGACGTCGACGGCCGTACGCCAGCGGAGGTGTCGGCTGCAACCGGGCTCACGGCAGAGCAGCAGCGCGACATACTCAACCGGGCGCGTGAGCAGCTTCGGGAAACACTTGGCCACGCGCTCAGGCACGACCGGGGCGGATCATGATCGCCAAGGCGGCTGCGGCGCCTCGTACGCTGGCCCGTCGGCTGCTGCCACTGCAAATCGGTATCGCGTTGCAAGGGCTGATCTTGTGGGTTCCCATCGAGAAGTTGTTCATGACCCAGATCGGCTTCGATGCTGCCTCGATCGGCGTGATGGCCGCCGCGTACGCCGCTGTCGTGCCGTTGCTTGAGGTGCCATCGGGGATTCTGGCGGATCGCTGGAGCCGCATCTGGATAATGATCTTGGGCTGCGTGGCCTTGATGATCAGTTCGCTGATCGGCGGCCTGAGCCACAGCGTGATCGCGTACGTGATTGCGGCGATGGTCCTCGGGATCTACTTCGCGTTCAGCTCAGGAACCGTGGACAGCGTTGTCTATGACACTGTGCTCGAGGAGACAGGCTCGAATGAGCTGTACGAAACATGGATTGGCCGGATTCGTGCGGTAGAGAGTGCAGGATTCGTGCTGAGCTCGCTGGCCGGCGGAGTGCTCGCCCAGTACACCTCGACACGCTTCACCTACTTCGCCACGATCCCACTCGTCGGGCTGGCGATCTTCGCATTCCTACGCTTCCACGAGCCGCGGCTGCACCAGGCCGCGGAGCGCGTGACCTTGCGCAGCCATGTGGCCCTGACGTTCCGAACCATGATCACTTCTCGGGCCGTGGTCCAGGTCCTGCTGCTGGTGGCCACTGCCGGGCTGCTTGCCCAGGCCGTCTTCGAATTTGGACCGCTCTGGCTGGTGGCGCTCGCAGCGCCAGCCGTACTCTACGGTCCGTACTGGGCGGCGCTGGTGTCGACACTTGGCATAGGCGGGCTGCTGGCCGGCAAGCTGCATGTGGAGCGCCGACTGATACTGGCGGTGTTGATCGTCCTCTCTTTGGCCGCGGCCCTGTTGCTGACCTGGAGCCGCTCGCTGACAGTCCTCATCGCCGCTCAGGTTGTGCTCGCACTGGTCCTGGCGATCGTCGGAATCCACGCTAGTCGGCTGTTGCACGATTCGGTGCCCTCCTCGATCAGGGCCGGCGTGTCGTCGGGCGCGGGGACGATCACCTGGGTACTGTTCATACCTTTTTCCCTGGGGTTCGGCTGGGCGGCGCGGGAGCACGGCGTTCACTGGTCCGGATTCATGCTGGCCGGCGCCGTCGTGGTCGTCAGCGTGCTACTTGTGGTCAGCGTCCGGGCTAGCCGCGGCGTGGTGCCGGTCGAGGTGGCTGCGACCGCAAAAGAGGAGGCTGTGGAAGTGACCGAGCGCGCGAATGAACTAGCGTGCAAGCAACTCGTGGAACTGGTGGCCGATTACCTCGACGATGCCCTCTCGGCAGAGGTGAAGGCAAAGGTCGAGGAGCATCTTGCCGGCTGCGACGGATGCACGACGTATCTGAGTCAAACCCAGCAGATTATCGCCGAGCTACGAGACCTCTCGACCGTACCGGCCGACCAGGTCGCAGATCCTGAAAATCATCCGCAAAAGAGGGAAGGGACCTGATGCATGATTCTGCGCTATTGGAGAGGCTGGACGAGCCCTCAAAATGCCGACTCCTACCAGAAGATCGTCAGCGAGCAGGTGCTACCTGGAATCGCAGCGCGCCGCCTCGACGGCTACTCCGGCGCCTACCTGCTGCGACGCGATCTTGATGACGAGGTCGAGTTCGCGACTGTAATGATCTTCGACTCCCTTGATCACGTTCGCGCCTTCGCCGGTGACGATTACGAGACGGCCTACGTACCGCCCGCTGCGCGCGCCGTACTCACCCGCTTCGATGAGAAGTCCTCGCACTATACGACGCTGCTTACCCCGGAGCAGACGCGCTGATCACTGCCGGGCCCTCGACTTAGCTGAGTGTTGCCCGGATGACCCGACGTGCCATCGCGACCATCCCTGGGTGCGTGTCCAGGTAGTAAGGCAGCGCCTCCAACCCCTGGGTCAGGGCCCAACCGCGTGCGCGGGCCCAGGTTGCGTCGTCGGCACCAACGGCTGTACGGAACATCAACCGGCTCTCCTCCGAGAACAGATGAAAGGCAGCCATCACGTCACCCGCAGGATCACCGACGGCCAGGCCGCCGAAGTCCAAGACGCCGCTCAGCCGACCGTCGACCGTCATGAGGTTGCTGGCCATCAGATCCCGGTGCACCCAGACGCCCGGCCCTGGCCAGGCTGGGGCGTCGACTGCCGCCCGCCAGACTGAAGCTGCGAGCTGCTCGTCGACAAGATCCGGCTCGATGCGTCCCACCGCTTGCAATGCGGACGTCTCATCGAGCGCGGCGCGCGCAACGGCGTCATACGCCGCTACCGGTCCAGCGCGCTGGCCGCGCTGGACTTGGGGAGCGCCCTCGCTGTCGACTGACTGCAACGCAACAACAAATTCAGCCAGCGTGTCGACATCGCCTGCCTCGAGCCCGCCACCTGGCGGCAACGGCGTGCCGCTCAGCCAGGTGCACACCATCCAAGGGAATGGATAGGCGCGGGAGGGCTCGCCGCTTGCCACTGGTAGCGGCACCGCCAGCGGCAGCCGCGGCGCCACCCGGGGCAGCCATTCGCGCTCGATGAGCAGACTCCGAGCCGCCGACGGCTTACGAGGTAACCGCACCGACAGCTCGGCCCCAAGGCGGAACATCACATTGTCCGTCCCCTGAGCCGGGACCAGGTGGAGATCCTGGTTGGCCAGTTCGGGCAATTGAGTTCGAAGGAGCTGCTGAACGAGGTCCTCGTCGATCCGCACTTCGTCGTTGTGCAGTCGCACCGTCATGAACGCCAGCCTCTCGCACTCGGCGGGGTTGGCGTTCATGCACGGCTCAGACAGGCGGAATGTTGAGGTTGAGATGGAACAGGTTGGTTGGGTCGTAGCGTCGCTTCAGGAGAACCAGCCGGTCGTAGTTGCCGCGGTACGCGGCGCGTACCCGACCTTGGCCTTCGTCCTCCATCATCATGTTGACGTACCCGCCGCCGGCTGAAGTGGGATGCAGCTCCTCCCAGTACTGCTGTGCCCAGGCCGCTGCCGCTGGAAGATTCGCTGGGTCCGGATCTATGCCGGCGATGACGCCTACCCAGCCGCCATGACGGTAGGCAAAGGCTGTCGCGTCTTCGCGCACTCGGGCGGCCGCGCCGCTGATGGGATACATGTGCATTGTCGACAGCGGTGTCGGGATCGTCTCGCCGAAGCGGCGGTGCACTGCGATCGCTTCGTCGGTGATCTGCTCGAAGAAGTCGACCTTCCAGTACCACTGCAGGCCCTTGGGCATGAGTGCGTCGAAGGCAGTCTGGAGCACTGAGTACGGCATTGGCGCCAGCCCGACCAACAGTGGATCGCCGAAGTCGCGAACCGGAGCAAGCGCCGCGTCGGCGCGATCATGTGGGCCGGAGTAGCACCACGTAGTGATGACGGCCTTGCGGGACCACAGGTGCTCCGGGAACGGCGCAGCAGCAGGGATCTGGGTGACGCCGATCCACCCGCTGACGTCGTCAGGCAGCGCCGGAAGTAGGTCCCGATACCAGCGGAAGACGTCCTCGACATCGGCGAGGTCGTACAAGATCGGTCCGCCGATGATCACGCCCTGCTCCCCGATCGGATGGCACCGGAACGTGAACGAGGTGACCACGCCGAAGTTGCCTCCGCCACCACGCAGCGCCCAGAACAAGTCGGGGTGCGATTCGGGGCTCGCGGTGACGAAGCGGCCATCGGCTAGCACGACATCGGCCGAAACAAGATTGTCGAGCGTGAGGCCGAAGCGGCGGGTGAGATAGCCGATTCCCCCGCCGAGGGTCAAGCCGCCAACCCCGGTCGTGGACATGAAGCCCGAAGGCAGGGCCATGCCGAACGCTCCGGTGGCATGGTCGACATCGCCCCAGACGCAGCCGGCGTCGACACGGACCGTCCCGGCCACCGGGTCAACTGATGTACTGCGAAGGCCGCTGAGGTCGATGGCGAGGGCGTCGTCCCAAACCCCGAAACCGCCACCATGGTGCCCACCGCCGCGGATGGCGAGCGGCAGCACATTGTCGCGGGCGTACGCCACACAAGCAATCACGTCGGCTACGTCGGCGCACCGCACAATCGCGAGTGGGTGACGATCCACTGCGCCGTTGTAGACGGCTCGCGCCGCGTCGTACTCCGGATCGGATCGGGTGATGATCTTGCCTCGGACTCCGGCAAGACCATCAATAGCTAGCTGGTCGCTGGTTGTTCTGCTTGTTGTTCGTCATGAAGATCAGCATTCGCCGGCATAGTTGTGGCGGCCTTGGCAAAGCGTTGGCGAAACCTTGTGGTGAGCTAACCGAGGAGGCCCAGGTACGCGTCCTGCACGGCCTCGCTCGGGGCAACCCCGAGCTCATCGCGCAGCAAGACTCGCAGGCGTTCGTACGCCGTGAGCGCCTCTGCCACGTTGCCGCTCGTCGCTAGTGCACGCATCAGCAGCAGATGCCCTGACTCTCGGAACGGTGCCGCGTCGACAAGTTCGCGCGCGGCACGCTCCGCACCCGGCAACTCGGGCCCCCCGAGCTCTAGGCAGACTTCCGCATAGCACTCCAGGGCACGGACCCGTACATCGGCGAGGCGTCGCCGCCAAGCCTCTGCCCATGGCGTCTCCGCCTCGGGCAAGAACGTCCGGCGCGCTACGAACAAGGCGCTCAAAGCGGGAGCCCAGGCTCGTCGCCAGGCACCCAAAGCGACGGCGGATTCCCCTCTGTGCAGCATGGACAATGCGACTTCGACGTCGACGTTGGCAGGCTCTGGCAAAGCCAAAGTCAGTTCAGTACGCCCCCGAAGCACGTCCCCACCGACCACTCCCCTGGTCTTGGAGATCAGCGCACTCAGCGCACCGCCAGCGCCGGCCGGCTGGTCTTCGCCCCACAGCGCATCGATTAGGGTCCTTCGAGAGACGGACTGCAGCCGCGAAAGGGTGAGGTATGCGAACAGCAGCCGGCCCTGACGTCCTGGCAGCATGTTGTCGATCCGCCGACCGAACAGCTCCACGGCGAATGTGCCGCACAGCTGCACCCGGGCCAATTCGTCCATCGCCTCAGCATTGCCCAATGGACGTACTTGGGTTAGATGTGTGGAGATGTCCTGGGAGAAGTCTTGATGCTTAGGCAGGTCCGATGCGAGTGCGGCTACATCGCTCGCGGCGAAAGTGACGATGAGGTCGTCGCTCTAATTCTGAGCCATATTGGCAGCGATCACCCCGACGTCGCAGAGACCGAGACGGCCGACGACATCCGCAGCTGGATCGAACTCGTTCCGGAATAGCTCGACGTCCCGGCGCACGCTGCTGACCCGCAATTGCGTGGCGACGCCGCCTCATGATCTTGCATGGCGTCCTCTTCGCGCTCCAACCTCACCGTGAACGAGGATCGTTGATCTGGGTGACCACCTCGTCGGCGGCGCCGATCGCCTCGGCAGGCGGTGGGGTGCTGCGCCATGTTCCGAGCACAGAACCGATGATCACCAAGGGGAAGCCAATTGCCAGGCCGATGGTGAGCGGCTCATCCAGGACAAGCGCACCGAGAATGATGGCCACCGCCGGGCTGATGTAGGTGATCAAGGTCATCCGGGCCGGTCCGGCCTCGGCGACGAGAGCGAACATGACCATGAACGCTATGGCGGTGCAAACCACGGCCAGCACCACCACTGAGCCAACGGCGGGAACGGTCCACCGCTCTGGCCAGACGAGCGGGGTAAACGGCGCATAGGCCGTCGCTGATACCAGCAACGACGCCGTAACCACCCCCACCGATGGCAGGTGTGAAAGCCTGCGGCTGATGATGATCGGACCTATGGCGTATCCGATGACCACCAATAGCAGCTGACCAATCGCAACGAAGTCAGTGACCTCCACGTCAACACCGACCAGGAAGGCAACACCGACCAGCCCTAGCACCAGGCCGGAAATCCGCCGGGCACCCAGACGATCGTGACCCATCACGGTCAAGATGACTGCCGCCACGATGGGGACTACGGCGATGATCAAGCCCGTAGTCGAGCTGTTGAGCCGAGTCTCGGCGTGTCCGAGGAGCCACCACGGTCCGATGATCTCGACTGCGGTGTAGATCAACAGGATTTTCCAGTACGGCAGCAACGGCTTCAGCGCCCCTCTCCGCAGTGCAATCGGAAGCAGCAGCAGAGCACCGAGAGAGGTCCGGCCGAACGCGACGATCAGCGGATCAAGATCAGCTACCGCGATCCGAATGAACAGGTAGGGGATGCCCCAGCACACACTGAGAGTGGCGAACAGCAGCCACCCGCGACGCGTCACAGCCCACTACCCTACGTCTGCCCCCCGCGGCTGCGTTCGCCTCGGCTGAGGAGTAGGCGTTCGGGCCCTTGTGCTTCCCTGCTCGCCGTGCCGCGATTCAGCGCGATTTCGCTGGGATGCCCGGGCGGCGTAGCACTTTTTCTGGAAGCAGACGGTCGCCTGCGATGGTGCTACCTGATGCCATCGCATCCTCCAGGAGGCGATGATTCTTCGGTTGGGGATCCTTCGGTTTGGGGCGATCCTTCGGTTGGGGGCGATCCTTCGGTTTGGCCTGCTGCAACTGGCAGTAGAGCTGCACATGTTCGGCGACCATGCGCTCCGTGCTAAAGCAGCTGACCGCCTTTTCCCGGCACCGGTCGCGGTCCAAATCCCCCGCCCGGTGCAACACCTCGGCGAGCACGGACAATTCGGCGCGGACAAAGCCCGTGTCACCGTCGTCAATGATTTCCGGCGCCGATCCGCATCCCGTCGCGATTACAGGCGTACCGCAAGCCAGCGCTTCAATCATCACCAGTCCAAATGGCTCCGGCCATTGAATGGGATTGAGTAGCGCGAAGGCGCCGCCCAACAGCTGGTATTTCTCCTCGGCGTTCAGTTCACCCAGATACTCCACGTTCCCGCCTAGCAGGGGGCGAACGCATTCGTCGAAATATTGGCGTTCCAGCGGTTCCCGCATCTTGGCCGCGATCCGAAGTGGGACGCCGGCTTCGCGAGCGATGAGGATGGCCTCGCGTATTCCTTTAGCTGGCGTCATCCGGCCAAGAGTGCACGCATACCCACCTGCCCCATCGCCAATGGGAATGTCAGCAACGTCAATGCCATGGTGAATGACGGCGGCGATCTTGACGTTCCGGGCTGTCGATTCTTGGTGACGAGAGATCGCGACAACGGCGACTCCCTGGCGGCTCATCTCGGCATAGATCGGATTGAGGTCGGCGTTAAAGGGACCGTGATTGGTTGTGACGACCGGGGTTCTCCGGGTAGGCCGGAGGCACAGCGGTCCGGCCACGGTGTGGTCGTGGAGGACGTCGACCCCTTTCAGCGCCGCATAAGCATCCAGCGCGTAGGGAATCTCCACGACGGTGTGACCCATCCGCTCGGGTGCGCTTTCAGGCAGACCATCGACTTGGGGAACTGCGCAGTTACTACCCGCAGGAGCGGCAAGCAGCACCTCATGTCCCGCCGCCATGAGGCCGCGTGCAAGTACGTCGATGACCATTTCAATCCCGCCATACCGCCGCGGCGGGACCGGCAGCCAGGGTGGCGCGATTAACCCGATGAGCACTTCAGACTCCTCCCCCGAGAGAGCCGACGCGGGATACGCGTCTACTCAGCCCGGACAATACCCCTGCAGAGCCGTGACCAATCCGCGAGGTCTTCTTTCCACTCCTGGGCTCGGCCTCGCCAAATTCGAAATCCGAGCCTCGTGCGATCGGGATTGGATATGCCGTAGCGAGATTCCTGTGCAATGGTGGGCTGGGTGAGGGCTCCACAGATCAATTGCCTCGAAGGCAACACCTTCATGGTCAGTGACCTCGTCGGCGACGCCGGCCCGGACCCGGATGAAGTGCTCGGGCTCTTCTACCGCGATATGCGCCATCTCTCGCGCTGGCAACTTGCCATCGACGGCGAGAGACTGGACACCTTGTCCAATGGCGAACCGGGCTACTCCTCAGCGACCTTCTTTCTCGCCGGCCCGGGCAGCACTGTGTACCAGAATCCCAATCTGTCGGTGATCCGTGAACGCATGCTCGGAGCGGGCAGCGGCGAGGACCTGCACGAGAAATTGACCGTGATCAACTCCGGCCGTGAGGAAATCGTCGTCGAGCTTTCGATGACTTTTGATGCCGACTTCGCCGATCTGTTCGAGGTCAAGGACAGGCAGCTGACCAAGAGGGGAACCATCTCACGGCGGGTTCGCAGCCACGAAGTCGAGCTGAGCTACCAGCGGGAAGACTTCGAACGCCGCACCATCGTCCACGCCGAGGGTGCCCGGTTGAGTCAGGGCGCAGCGGTTTTCCTGTTGCGACTTGCGCCCGCGGAGTCCTGGTCCAGGACCCTTCAGGTTTCATTTGAGTCCGTGGCGCCGCGAGTGGAGCCCGCCGCCGCGGGTGGCCCGCCCTCCTCCAAGATCAAGCGCCCACCAGGTATCGATCACCGCGACCAGATGGCTGCTTGGCTGGAAGCCGCACCGGAACTACGAGCCAGCTGGGACAACCTCCGGCACACCTACGACCGCAGCCTCCGCGATCTCGCCGCACTTCGATTGCACGCCCAGGCACTTCCCGAAGGCGCAGCCATTCCGGCGGCTGGATTGCCTTGGTTCATGGCTGTATTCGGGCGAGACAGCTTGATCACCAGCTACCAGGCACTGCCCTTCGTTCCACAGCTTGCCTCGGCGACGCTTCAGGTGCTGGCTCGGCGGCAGGCAAAGGTGTCGGACGACTTCCGCGACGCAGAGCCAGGCAAGATCCTGCATGAGCTGCGTTTCGGTGAGCTCACCTACTTTCAAGACTGGCCGCAGTCGCCGTACTACGGATCGGCGGACTCCACACCGCTGTTCTTGATCTTGCTTGACGAGTACGAACGTTGGTCCGGCGATACCGATCTAGTGGCCGAGTTGGAGCCGCACGCGCGAGCGGCGCTGGACTGGCTGGAACACCACGGTGATCTGGACGGCGACGGCTACCTGGAGTACCAACGCCGCAACCTCGACAGCGGACTGGAAAACCAGGGCTGGAAGGACTCCTGGGACTCCATCGTGCATCCCGACGGGGAGTTGGCGAGCCTACCGCGGGCCACCTGCGAGCTGCAGGGCTACGCCTACGACGCCCGGATCCGTACGGCCCGGCTGGCTCGGGAGGTGTGGCGCGACAATGCTACGGCTGATCGTCTGGAACGCGACGCGGCCGACCTCAAGACTCGGTTCAATTCCGATTTCTGGGTTGACGGCGACGACTTCTTTGCCCTCGCACTGGATGGCGACAAACAGCAGGTACCGACCCTGACCTCCAACATGGGCCACCTGCTGTGGAGCGGAATCGTGGACGACTCCAAGGTTGACGCCGTTGTCGATCACCTCATGGGCGACCTGCTGTTCAGCGGCTGGGGGGTGCGCACGCTGGCGATGGGGCAGCCGGCGTTCAACCCGCTCGGATACCACGACGGCACGGTCTGGCCGCATGACAACAGTCTGATCGCCGCCGGCCTCGCACGGTATCAGCGTCGGGAGGAGGCCGGCCGGATCGCTCTCGCCATGCTTGATGCGGCGAGCTACTTCGATCATCGGCTACCGGAAGTCTTCGCTGGCTATCCCCGCTCACTGACTGAGTTTCCGGTGGGATATCCGACGGCATGCTCCCCGCAGGCTTGGGCTGCCGGTACACCGCTGCTGCTGATTCGCGTATTGCTCGGACTCGAGCCGCGAGGTCACGATCTGACGAGCACACCGTACGTCCCGCACGCCATCGGCAGCCTCGGCCTGACCGGCGTGCCCGGCCGCTGGGGTCACGCCGACACCCCGACGATCCTGACCACACGAGCAGCTGATGCTTTTGATCGTGCTCGCCGTCGTTCAGGAAGATGAGTACCGAAGGCGCCGGCGATGACACGTAGTCGTTCATCGCGACTAGACCTGCGGCGCGTTCCAGCCGGAACGCTTCTTGATCAGCGAAGCGCGGGTTCAGCGATTGCGGATCGTCCGGACCGCCGCGGACGCAGGCCGCCCGAACCCAGCCCCGGCCTCATCCGCCACCATGTTGCGGATGATCTTGCGCACCTGGAGCGCCGCGGCGTCGGCGCTGACATTGATCTCTCTGCGGGGTCCGTCGGCATCCAGGACCTCCTGCATGGTCTCGAGAATCCGCTGTACCCGCCGGTAGTAGTCAGTGAAGATCGGCAGCAACACCTTTCCTGCCTGCTCACCGAGAGCGAAGTTTCGGCTCACCCGCCACGCGTGCCGGGTCCGTCCTGAAGAGATCGGTGTAAGAGCGTGGGTGAAGCGGAAAGTGTGGACCTGCGTTTCATCGGCTCCGGGTTCCTCATAGACATCCCACTGGTCTACCCAAAGACCGGGCGTGACGAAGGCGCCCTGCTCACGCTGGATGTGTTTGGCATCGGCAGGGAGTCCGAGAAGCTCTGCCTGCCATGCGGGAAGGGGACCCGGCTCGTAAGTTCGAGAGAACGAAACGGTTGTCTCGGTCACCTCCACCTCAAGCGGCGGCGGCGAGCTGCGCAGCACGGGTGGCGCGATAAAGGGGTCGACAACCGCGACATGGGTGATGTCGGCGAAGTTCTCATGCAGCAGCAGTAGATCCGCATTGGTCTCCCATACCTCTCCGAGGGTCGACCAACCCGCGTCACTGAGCCACGGGGCAGCCGGCGGTGGCCGAAGCGCAGCCAGCGAAGGCTCGCCCAACCATGCCCAAACAAAAACGCCGTCTTCATGCACCGGAAAGGCCCGCACCCGGGCACCCACGGGGATCTCGCTCTGCGTCGGCACATGGACGCAGAAGCCTTGCGCGTCGTACACAAAACCGGAGTAACCGGACACGATGTGGTCTCCATCGAGGTGACCGAGGCTGAGCGGGTACGGCCGATGTGCGCACCGATCCTCCAGCGCGACAGCCGTTCCGTCAGTAGTGCGGAATAGGACGACTCCGGTGTCGACGGCACGCCGACCGAGCGGTCTCCTTCCCACCTCTTCGCTGGTGGCCAGCATGTACCAACAGTTGCGGGGGTGAACCTGAGTGAAGGCGGTGCGGGTTGAGGCTTGTGGGCTCATGGCTTCTTTGTCTCCGTATCTTTCCCGGCTCACAGGTTGAGGGTCAGTCGGGGCGAGCGGCACCGTGAAACACAGACCATCATGTATTCGTTCGAGGCCTGCTCCTCCTCGTTGAGCACCGAGTCGCGATGATCAACATCGCCGTCGATGACCTCGGTCTCACACGTTCCGCAAACGCCTTCCAGACATGAGGCGAGAACGCTGACACCTGCTTCCCGGATCACGGTGAGCACGGACTTGTCCGGCGGCACCTGCAAGGTCAGGCCCGAGCGTTCCAAGACGAGCTCGAACGATGATTCGGCCTCGGTCGCGGGCTCCTGAGGCTTAGCTGAGAACCGTTCGAGGTGCAGCGCCCCTCGCGGCCAGGTCTCGCAGAACTTCTCGACTGCGCTGAGGAGGCCTTCTGGGCCGCAGCAATAGACCAGCGTGTCTGGTTGCGGCGTACTGAGGACAGATCCCAGATCGAGCATGCCCATCTCGTCCTGTGGCACGATCGACACCCGGTCGCCGTAGGTGCCCAGTTCGTCGAGGAAGGCCATTGACGCCCGTCCGCGGCCGCCATAGAGCAGGCGCCAGTCCGCGCCGGCCGCTTCAGCCTCGGCGATCATGGGCAGGATTGGTGATATTCCGATGCCGCCCGCGATGAACAGATAACGAGGGCTTGCCACCAGGGGAAAGTGGTTGCGCGGGCCCCGGACCCGAACTACCGATCCCGGAGTCAAGCCAGAGTGCACTCGCTCAGACCCACCGCGGCTGTCTGACGCACGGAGAACGCCCACCTGCCAAACATCGGGTTTCGATGGGCTGCTGCACAGTGAGTACTGGCGGGTTAGGCCATCAGCCAGAATGAGGTCAATGTGAGCGCCTGGAGTCCAGGCCGGCAGCTCGACCCCACGAGGATCGGCAAGGGTGAGGACTACCACGTCATCAGCGACGGCCCGCGCCTCCCGGACAACCAAGTCGGTCTCATGCTCCCGGATGATGGTCTTCGTGGTCGTCACTGTCACTATCGCGTCCGCCTGTCACCACAGCCAACATTTGTTCGGATACGAACGATAGCGGTCGGAGAGCGCAGCCGACAAGTGAGGTGAGAAGTCCAGACAACCGGTCGTTCGGATCCAAATTAGACTCAGGGCCGTGCGTGCGCTGATGATCCAGCATGACCACATCTGCACTCCCGGCTACGTCGGCGAGCGGTTCGTCGATCGCGGTTATGACTTGCGCATACACCAGGTGGTGTCCGAAGGCCGCTTTCGATCGCCCAATGTCGAGACGCAGTTTCCGGAACCGACGGACTTCGACGTGATCATTTCCATGGGTGCACCTTGGTCTGTATATGATCATGACTCCATCGGATCCTGGGTGCGTCCGGAGCTCGCCAAGCTGCTAGACGCTCACCATGATCACGTACCTGTGTTCGGGATCTGCTTCGGCGGGCAGCTGCTGGCCACAGCGCACGGGGGATCGGTTTCTCGGTCCACAGCCCCGGAGCTCGGCTGGGTCGAGATTGAGTCCGATGACGAGTCTCTGGTTCCCGGGGGCGAGTGGTTCCAATGGCACTACGACCGCTGGGAGCTGCCGGACGGGGCAACTGAACTCGCTCGTAACGCCAGCTCGTCCCAGGCCTTCATACTTGGCCGGAATCTCGCCGTACAGTTCCATCCGGAAATGAGCTCCGCGATCCTCGCCAGTTGGATTGCGACCGGCGGCGCCGAGGAGATAGGCAGGCTTGGTATCGAGGTCGACGAGTTGGTACGGCAGACGGCTGCGCGGGATGTGTCCAACCGTGCGAGGGCCCACAAACTGGTCGACCTGTTTCTTGATCGTGTAGCAGTCCAGTCGAAGGTCCGCCTTAGGTGACTCTGCTGATCCTCGAGGATGAGCCGAGGAGTCATCGACTAGTACTTCACGGTGTCGCGCTCGTCCATGGCTGGCACGGCAAGAAGATGCGCGAGAAACCGCCGTCTCCATGAAAGATCGTCCGCCGGGATGGCGCTAGGTTGCTGCTGGTGGCCGGATCTTTGTCGGTTCCCAGGTTCCGGGCATAACGCGGATGTGCGCCTCCGGAGATCTGCAGGCGGATGCGGGTTCCGGGAGTGAAGCGATGAGCCATTGCGTCGAGCCGAAGCCGGATGGTCCCGCTGGAATTCTCCGGCTCTAGCCTTTGGAATGCATCGCTGACATTGATGGAGCGCCCGTTCTTCCGCACTTCACACAAGCGGACAAAAAGGTCGGCATGCGGATTATCGGTGTGGTGCGCCAGCTCGACGACCGGGTTCCCGATTACCTCAAGCGGTTCATTCAGCGGCGGGCCGGTAAAGGTCAGGACATCGTCTCGTTTCTCTAGCTCCCGGTTGTCGCGGTATCCGCCTATTGCTGGATTGATGACCTGGCCGCCGATGGCTGGAGTGGGGTTAGCGGGATCGTAGATGAACGTCGATGGACCGGCGGTGGGCGTCGGCTGGGTGTTGCCAAGCTCACCATTGGGCTGAAGGTAGAGCACCCGCTCGTTGGTTGCCGGTGGCCATTCCGGCAGGTAGCGCCACTCCTGGGCACCTGTTACGAAGATATGGACCGGGCTTGGCCGCTGCCGGCGGCCGGTTCCGGCGAGGTGCTCGGCCAGCCAGTCAAGGGTCTCTTCCATGACGATTCCGGCGCCCTTGGTGGCAACTTCGACATGGGTCCACGGGCCGATGGTGAGGCCGACGTCGACGCCGCGGCGCCGCAGGCGCTCGTACTGTTCGATCATCTGATCAGGGAACCGATCTTGCCAGCCTTCATGCAACAAGACGGGGACGTTAACCCGCTCGAGCGCCTGGCCCAGCCGCATCGGTCGCCAGACGGGGTCCTCGGCATCCGGCGACGTGAGCCACTCCCGGTACGGCATCCTGCTGCCCGCGAGGACCGTTTCTTGGGCACGGACGAGAGGAAGCTCCTCGAACCCAGGCTTCAGGCGTCGGCTGGCGGTCACGCTGCGCAGAATGCCGCCGACCAAACCAGCTTCCAGGTGCCCGAAGCCGTCCATAAGGCCCAGAATCTGTTCGAGTGAGAAGGCTCCGGTGCCGTGTACCACCCAGTGGTTGTCGTGCGCGGTAATGGCGATCACGGCGGCGACCAGCTCCGGCGGCGGATCCATCATCAAGGCCCAAGCCGTATACCCGAGATAAGAGGCTCCGCACAGCGCGAATCGTCCGCCGAACCAGGCTTGCCTTCGCAGCCAGGCGACGGTGTCGGCTCCGTCGTCAACCTCACGACTGAATGGTTCGAAATCCCCACCGGATCCGAACGTGCCACGGCAACTCTGATTGACAACGTGGTAGCCCTGGGTGGCGTAGTAGCCGGCGGTGAGGAGGGCGATCAAGCCGGTGCGGCCGTACGGGGTGCGAATGAGCAGTGTTCCCAACGACTTCGCCACGGGCGTGTAGATATCAGTCAGAAGTTCCACACCGTCACGCATGGGGACACGCACAGCCGGGGTCAGGGTGTAATCGTGGCGACCTGGTGGCATCTTGAAAATCCGGGCGGCCGCAGCGTCGAGCGCCCGGCGGCGACGCGTCCGCACCCGCGGTGTCAGGCTTCCTCCGTTGCCTGACAGGCCCTTCATTGTCAAGCCTCCTCGGTCGTGCAGCGGGTGTTGCGGTCGTCCGGTGATCAACTCTATTCGGCCGACTTGACCTCTGGGCTGCGGAATATGTGTTCGCCTTGGAGAAGGGAACGCGCATTTTCGAGGATCAGCAAGACCTGAACCTGGTCGAGGCCACCGCGTTCGAGAACGGCGTAGCACTTGTGCGCTACGAGAAAATCAACGATTGGTTACCGTCTTCCACTGTGACACGCCCAGATTTCGACTCATACCTGATCTGCGCGACGCCCCGCTCGGGAAGTACCTTGCTGTGCGGTCTGCTGGAGTCGTCTGGGGTTGCTGGCCACCCAGCCTCCTACTTTAATCGTGATGGCTCTGAATGGGTACGCCGACGACTGGCGTATACCCCGACCACGTGATGGACAAATCGACGAAGCTTTCGTTCGAGCGGCGCTAACCGCCGGCAAGACTTCGAACGGTGTCTTTGGCGGGAGGATCATGGCGGAGACGCTGCCCGAACTGATCAGTGGCCTTGCCGCCGCCGCATCTAGACCAGCGATGACGGATGTGGACCTGTTGAGCGCCCAGTTGGGTCGACTCAGATTCGTTCACCTGCGGCGACGCGATGTCGTGGCCCAGGCGGTGTCGTGGGCAAAGTCACTGCAAACCCATTTCTGGCATCCGGGTGAGGCCGTCGCGCCCGGAGGTCAGGATCCTCATTACGACGAAGAGCTGATTGGTCGGCTTGTCGGCACGATCGAGAGATCCGAGGCGGACTGGACAGTCTGGTTCGCCGCCCACAGCATCGTGCCTTGCGAGGTGACGTATGAGGAGTTGGCGGCAGATCCGCCCCGCACTGCACAGAACGTGCTCGACTATCTCGGTCTTGATGTTCCGCCGGATCGGCAACTGGTGGTCGGGCACCGTCGACAGGCCGATCAACTCAACGCAGACTGGATTACGAGATTTAAGTCTCACTGAACCGTCTGTTCTACCCGAGCGTCTCGACCATCCGCGTCGAGTTCTACCCTCGGCTCAAGCCCGAGGTACTCGCCATACCGCGCGGCGGCATCTCGAATGGCCTTGAGTTCGTGCGCGTACAGCGCGCGATGCGGCCGGACCGAGAAGGTGACCGCCTTCGAATTGACCGTGCGCCTCATCGCAGCGACCAGCTGGGCATCCACGAGTGCCATACCGATCGCCGACTCCCGCGCTCGCGGCACCACACCCTCCGCGTCGATCATCCAGCGTGAGTCCTGATACCCCCGGTACATCTCGTCGAGCAGCTGCAGCAGGTGGCCGGTGGGCGATGCGGATGCCGGGGCGTCGCCGGGCGCGTGCCAGAACGTCCGTCCGTCGTGTTCGAACGATGCGAGCTTGTCGGCGGCGCCGTCGATCCCGCGGCGGATGTCGGTCACGGTGAGGGTGGCCCAGTACGCGAGGTCGCGCCCGGTGGCCGGCCCGTGCGAGGTGAAGTAGCGCAGGGCGAGTTCGGTGACGGCATCGTCACGGTCGAGGCGCCTCGGCGCGGGCACGCGATGGGCGAAGAGCGCGTAGGTGTGCTCGCCGTCACGCGGCACGCCGCTGCACAGCACACCGTGCAGCTCGAGATGCGCGAGCAGCAGCATGAGCTGCTGGCCGGTGAGCTCGACGCCGCGGTCGGCTAGGGCGCCGGAGAGGTCAGCCCGGGTGCGATCGGATGCCTCGGTGAGAATCGCCTCGACGGCGTCGGTGAGCGCGGTCATGCGGTCGGCCAGCGGCCGCAGCTGTTGGTCGACGGTGGGCAGCACTCGCGGCGCGGTGAGCTCGAGCAGCCACTGCGCATCGTCGGCGTGCACATAGTGCCAGGTCGGGCGTAGCACGTGGGTCCGCAGCACGCGACCGTCGGCGATCGCGGCGGCCAGGTCGCCCTGGCGCGGCGACGTGGTGCGGGTCGCGACCGCCCACGCCGACTGCGATGGGTTCTCGGCCTGCACGGCCAGCAACGACCGCACCACCTCTTCGGCGCCGTCGACCGGCGCGGCGAGCAGCTGCGAGTGCAGCCGCCAACGGGCGATGTCGCGGTCGGTGATCACCGGCGATCAGCCTCGTGCATCCTCCAGGTGCGGCGCACCGCGATCGACCGCAAGAACCTAACCAGCTCAGGCACGATCGCCTCAGGCGCCGGCCCGTGGTCTTGGCCAGAGAGCACGCGCCGCTGGGCGTTAGGCAGTGCGGCTGCGACGGCGTCGGCGGCCTCGGGCAGTCCGGGGAAGGTCTGGTCTCCGGAGTAGACGACGGTGGGAACGGTCACAGCGGCCCAGCGGCTGCGCCAGTCGGGATCGGTCTCGATGTCGTGCGAGGCCTTGTGGTCGTAGACGAGGGTCGGCGCAACCGCTACGAGACCAGGCCACCATGGCGCCTGCGCCATCTCCTCGACTGCCTCAGCGGGCAGCCCGATAATTGCCGTCATGTTGTAGCGGGTCGCTTCGTCGAACTGGCCGGCGTTGAGCATTCGCTCGAGCGTGGTGATGTGCTCGGTGCCATCGGATCCGGCGAAGTAGGGCGGCTCGTACAGAGCAAGCGCTGACACGTCCAACCCCTCTGTCACCGCGGCGAGTCCGATTCCGGCGCCTGAGGAGCTTGTGTAGAGGGCAGCGGGCGCTCCGGCGGCTTCGATCAAGGCCGCGACGTCCTCGACCTCGCGGCCCAGCGACCAGGGCGGTGTGTCGCCGGATCGGTCGCGACCGCGCCGGTCGTAATCGACCGCCGTGAAGCCTTCCGCTGCTAACTGCTTGGCGATCTCAGTCGTTCGTTGATCAATGGCGCGGTGCTGAGTTGCGCCGCCGATGAAGATGACTGTCGGTCCATTGCCGTAGGCGTCGTAGTCGATGATGGTGCCATCGACCGAGGTCACCGTGCTCATGGGTTCCACCTTTCTCGCGGTTGTGCTCAGACAGACTCAAGATATTGAAGAAACTGAGCGGCAGCTGGGGCTCGTACGGACGGCGGCATTCGCCCACTTCGAGGTGCGCGTCGAGTCCCCTGCCGCCAGACCAAGATCAATATCCCAGTCTGGCGCCGTCAATTGGCCTCGACCCTCACCGGAAACTTCTTGATCCCATTGATGAAGTTGCTGCGGACCCTCTTCACCTCGCCGTTCAGCTCGATCGAGGCTAGCCGCGGGAGCAGCTCGGTGAACATGAGCCGGATCTCCATCCTGGCCAATGCGCTGCCCAGGCACGTGTGCGGGCTGCCTTTACCGAAGGTCACGTGGTCGATGTTGGTCCGCGTGACGTCAAAGCGGTACGGGTCGTCAAAGACGGCCTCGTCCCGGTTGCCCGAGGCGAACCACATGACGACTTTGTCGTCGGCCTTGATCTGCTTGCCGCCAAGTTCGACCCCCCGAGTCGCGGTCCGACGGAAGTGGTAGACCGGCGATGCCCAGCGGAGGAACTCCTCGACCGCACCCGGAATCAGCTCTGGCTGCTCCTGCAGGAGCTTCAGTTGATCTTGGTTCTCGATCAACGCAAGCATCGACTGGCTGATGGCGTGGCGGGTGGTCTCGTTGCCCGCTATGACGAGCAACAGGAAGTAGTTGTCGAAATCGGTTGCGGAGAGCGGCTCGCCGTCCTCAGGCGTCCGGTTGACGAGCATGCTGATCAAGTCCGTGCCGTCTCCGCCCTTGCGCCGCCGAGCCAGCTCGCGGCCGTACTCGAACACCTCGAGCGCTGCTGGAGATCGGAACGGCAGGTGCTTGTACTGATCGCTGTCGGGGTCGGTGATCAAATGCTCGGAGTAATCCGGGTCGGTGTTGCCGATCATCTGGTTGCCCCAGTTGATCAACATGCCGGTGTCGCTGACCGGCACGTCGAGCAGGCGCACCAGAACGTTGATGGGAAAGTCAGCGCTGATCTTCTCAACAAAGTCGAATTCCTTGTTCTGCAAGGCATTATCGACAGTGACCTTGGTCAAGCCGCGCAGGAATTCCTCGTACTTTCGAGCCAACGGGCCCTGACTGAACTCGCGCTGGATCAGCTTGCGGAGGGCGCGGTGGCGCAATCCATCAGTCTCGAGCATGGAGCGCCGCAGATCCATCAGGTCATCATCGACCTCCTCTAGGTTCACGTACTTCGTCGATGTGAAGGTCTCCGGATCGCGATCCACCGCATCGATGTCTGCGTGCTTGGTCACCGCCCAGAAGCCAGAGTTCGGCGGCGCCTCCGGAGTCCAGTGCACCGGGTCCTCGACGCGCAGCGTGTCGAACATCGCCCAGCCCCCGTTGTGGGCAAAAGCATCCAGATCGGTCAGATCGACTTGATCAAGTGGTACGGCAGCGGGCTGCGGCACGATCTCTCCTATCAAAGGTGGTAGGCGTACTCCCGGAACTCCCAGTCGGTCACCCAGTGGTGGAAGCGTTCGAGCTCATTTCGCTTGTACGTCAGGAAGGTCTCGACGAACTGCTTGCCAAGGATTCCGGCCATATCGGCGTCCGCCTCGAGGGCGTCGAGCGCTGAGGCAAGATCACCGGGTAGCTTGTCGGCCTTGCTCGGGTCGTATCCGTAGCCCTCCAGTGGTGACGGAGGCTCCAGTTTGTCGCGGATGCCGAGGTAGGCCGCCGCCAGCAGTCCGGCGATGGCGAGATAGGGGTTGGCGCTTGCGTCGCCCAGCCGAAGCTCCATCCGGGATGCCCTCCCACGTTCCGGTGGAATCCGCACCATCGCGCTCCGGTTGTCAAACCCCCAGTCGATCAGCCATGGAGCGAGGGTGTCGGGGCCAAAACGCTTGTAGGAGTTAATGGTCGGGTTGGAGACGGCAGCCAGAGCGGGCGCGTGTGCAAGCACTCCCGCGATTGCCGACTTGGCCGTCATCGACAGTCCGTCATTGGCGTTCGCGTCGTCGAATAGCGGTTGACCGGCCTCATCCCAGGTGGAGAAGTGAATATGAAATCCGGATCCACCTTCATCGTTGAACGGTTTGGCCATGAAGGTGGCCAGCTTGTCCTCCTGCCGGGCCAGCTCCTGGATGGCGCTTTTGAAGCGAAAAGCACGATCGGCGGCATCGAGAGCTTCGGAGTGCCACAGATTGATCTCGAACTGTCCGCTCGCGAACTCGTGATTTGCTGCTACGACCTCGAGCCCGTACGCAGAGAGGTGGCGAAGGGTACGGAGTAGCACATTCTCGGGATCGCCTTTCAAACCGGCCACGTAAACGTTGCCGGTCGCCTCGCCGTAGCGTTGCCAGCCGACCGGGTTCTTGTCTGTTCGTTCCAAGACGTAGAACTCGAGCTCGGGTCCCACCGTCGGCAGCATGCCAAGCTCGGCGAACTGCTGAATCACCCGCTTCAGCACCATGCGTGGGCTTTCCTCCGAGGGCGAGCCGTCCGGGTTGTAGACATCAGCGATGACGTGGGCAACGCCAGCCTCCCAAGGCACCACCTGAATCGTGTTCAGGTCGGGGAATGCGAGCACGTCGGGCAGCCCAGCCGCGAGCCCGCCCTCGATATCGACGACGTCCCCCATCGGTGTGGTCCCGTAGACCGACCGGCAGAAGGCAATGCCGTCTTCGACCGTACGGGCAAACCGGTTGACCAGGACATCCCGGCCGCGCTCGGTGCCGATCAGGTCGGAATAACCGACCCGAACGACGTCGATCTTTTGCGTGACGAGTTCGGCGGCCGCATCCTCCAGACCGCTGGTGTCGAAATGAGCCAACCGAACCTCCGCGTTGGACTGAAGTTGGAGCCTACTTCCGGCCTGTCGTTTGGGCCCGAACAATATCGCGTTTGGCGCAACTCTGACAAGTGAGCCGACTCCTCTCGGCAGTCACCCCTGCCGCCACAACGTGCCCATTGCGGAGCACTGCTGCCGCCGAGTACCGTACGGATCCAAACGATCTGATCCCTACCGGTGAGAGGAGCGCTGCATGAGCGACGTCAAGGGTTTCTACTACCCGCGGACCGCGAGCGGTCGGTCGTCACTGATCCCCGCACCGCCGTGGTACTACTCCGGCGATCTCCTCACCGTCGAGTACCGGACTGACCCGGCTCGAGTGGCCGAACTGCTCCCGGCTCCGCTGTCCCTGGCGGAGCAGGACCCAGGGGCGGTTGCGTTGATCTGGGCAGACTGGCAGTCGTGCTCATCCTCCCGCGAAGAGCTGCTGGACCCAGTGCGAGCGCAATACAAAGAGGCCTTTGTCGTCGTACGTTGCAGCTTCCAGGGCCAGACATTCTCACGGTGTGTCTTCATCTGGGTCGACAAGGACTTCGCGATTGGCCGCGGCCTTCACCAGGGCTACCCGAAGAAGCTCGGTTCCATGTGGCAGACCCGGCCACACCCCTTCGCGCAAGGTGCACCACAGATTGCCGCCGGCGGGGTATTCGGTGCCACCCTCGCGGCCGGCGATCGGCGCCTCGCTGAGGCTGTGCTGACGCTGCGCGAACAGTCGGCGACCAACGGCTTCGTCAACTCCCACAAAATGGCCCATCACCGCATCGTTCCCGGCATCACCTCCGGCGCTCCAGACGCCTATGCGGAACTGATCGAGTCCGGCTCCAGTGAGTTCGAAGCGGGTCCGGCGTGGACAGGCGACGCCGAGCTGCGGCTGTTCGATTCCCCCACCGAAGAGCTGTCAAATCTCCGGGTTGAGGAGATCATTGGCGGCTACTACCGGCAGGTCGGAGTGGTCTGGAACGGTGGCCGCACACTGGCCAACCTCACGAACACATGACCGCCCCCGTACGAGCGGCCTGTCTGTGAGACCACTCGAATCCTGCCGCCTAGCATGGCCGTCATGCCCGATCGCCACACCCTCGCCGAAACCGAGAAGGCGATGAGCGAACACGTCAGCGACCTGCCACTCAACTTTCCGGCGGCCGCCGCAGTGTCGAGTCTCTACCGAGCCGCGAATGCGGTCCGCGTGCACCTGACGAATTCGGTGCTACGCGGGCACGGACTGACCTGGACGGGCTTCGTCGTGCTCTGGGTGGTGTGGATCTCAGACGGGGCGGAGACCCGCCATGCCGCAGAGAATGCAGCGATCTCCAAGGCCACGCTGACCGGGGTGGTCAAGACCCTTGAAGCGCGTGGACTCATGACGCGCCGGGTCAGCGAGACCGACCGGCGATTGGTGAATCTCGAGTTAACACCCGCTGGCCTGACCCTGATGAAAGAGCTGTATCCGGTCTTCAACGCTGCTGAGGCCGAAGTCGTCGCCGGATTGTCGCCACGAAGCTTGGCACAGCTGACCAACAGCCTCCGGTCGATCGTCACCGAGCTCGAGACCAAGCCCACTGCCGTGGCGACCGACGCAGCGGTCGAGCTGAGCGAAAATGCGCCCTGAGCCTGTCGAAGGGTGCAGATCCTGCGCACTTCGACGAGCTCAGCGCACACGGTCCCCAGCAAATGCGCCCTGAGCCTGTCGAAGGGTTGCACATCTGCTGCGCACTTCGACGAGCTCAGCGCACACGGTCCCCAGCAAATGCGCCCTGAGCCTGTCGAAGGGTGCACATCCTGCGCGCTTCGACGAGCTCAGCGCACATGCTCGTGCTGGGCGTTTCGACAGGCTCAGCGCACGTGCTCGGGTATGGGCTCTTGGACGCGAGCCGCCGCGGCGGCGACGAAATGCCGGAACACCGCGGCCTGTACTGGATCCGTCGCGGCCGAATCTTCCGGGTGCCATTGGACGCCTAGGTACCAGCCCGCATGATCTTGCAACGTCACCGCCTCGATCACACCGTCAGCCGAGTACGCCGCTGCGATCAGGCCAGCTCCCAGCCTGGCAATGCACTGGTGGTGGTAGCAGGAGATGGCCGTCCTGCGCCCGACGACCTCACCCAGCGGGGATGTCTCGTCGACCTCGAGATCATGAACTCGGTTCCTGTGGTTACCAATCGTGTCGTCCATGTCCTGGACAAGATCGCCGCCGAGCGCAACGTTGACAATCTGATTGCCTCGGCAAATCGCCAGCAGCGGCAAGTGGTCAGTGAGGGCAACGCCCGCTACAGCAAGATCAAATGCATCTTGCTCCTCATCGACCCCGTACTGGGTTGGATGAGGCTGCTGGCCGGCCCACCGGGCGGCGACATCCCCACCGCCGGGCAACAGCACGCCGTCTGCGAACCAGATCCGCTCCCGAACGGCGTCCACATCGATCTCGAAATCCGGAGCGTGCGGATGCACGACCACCGGCTCCCCGCCTGCCGCGAAAACAGCCGCGGCGAGGGCCCTCGCGGTGACCTCAGCCTCGTAGCGGAGGGCCGTCGCATTCGGCGAGAAACGCGCCGGTATGACGATCAGTGGGCGCCGGACAGCAGAGGTCTTCTCAGGCATAGCGAATCCAGGTCGTTTTGAGATGCCGCCAATCGGTGGTCGCTACCGGGTCCGAGACCATGCCTCAACCAGTCTTTCTGGGGGTTGACCAATCGATCGAACTTAAATACGTTTGGGCCCTAACGATAGCCGGTCGGAGCTGCGGAACGTCAACCGCCGTCGACCCACAGACCACCTCCAGCGACAGACAGGGGCGCGGATGACGACTGCGACGGTCGAGGGCGTGGAGGTGGACACTCGACACTGGATTGGCGGCGAACGGGTCTCGTCGGAATCCACATTCACCGATATCTCTCCGATCGACGAGCAGCCGATTGCCAAGATCTCGTCGGGCTCCGCATTAGAGGTCGACGCCGCGGTGCAGGCCGCCCAGCACGCCTTCCCTGGCTGGGCGGCCATGCCGAGGAGCGAGCGAGCTGAGCTCCTCCGCAAAGTCGCAGACGGGATCGATGGCCGCGCCGAGGAACTCGCCAGGGTGGAGACTCGAGACAACGGTTCACTGCTGCGCTCCCACCGGCGAAGCGTGATGCCTCGGGTGGGGATGAACTTCCGATTCTTTTCCGACTTCGTCGAGAAGCTCGACCACCCCGACGGCGAGATCCGCGGCCACCGGGAGCGGATCAGCTATGACCCAGCTGGCGTTACGGCGATCATCACGCCTTGGAACGCGCCGCTCATGCTCGCCACCTGGCGGATCGGACCCGCACTCGCAGCCGGCAACACGGTCGTCGCAAAGCCTCCTGAATGGGCGCCACTGACGGCGTCCCTGCTGGCCGACATCACCCACGAAGCTGGGCTGCCGCCCGGTGTATTCAATGTTGTCCAAGGCACCGGCTCGCAGGCTGGCGCACCGCTAACGGCGCACCCTGGTATCCGTCGGCTGGCCTTCACTGGCTCCGTCCCGACTGCCGGCCTGATCGCCAAGGCCGCGGCCCCCAACATCGTGCCGCTGTCGTTTGAGCTTGGCGGCAAGTCGCCCCTGGTGATTTTCGCAGACTGCGACTTTGACCTCGCGGTCAAGCTGGCAGTGGAGCAGTTCGACAATTCCGGCCAGGTGTGTCTGGGCGCGTTCCGGATTCTGGTGGAAGACTCCATCGCCGAACGCTTCCAAGAATCCGTGTTGGCGAAGGCAAACACGATCGTGCAGGGCGACCCTCGCGATGAGGCGACCGACCTGTCGTGCCTGATCAGTCGGCAGCACTTCGCGAAGGTCGACGGCTTCGTACGCCGGGCTCTGACCGCCGGCGCTCACGCCATCCTGGGCGGCTCACCGAATGACGAGCTGGGGCATCTTTACTACCGGCCTACGGTCCTCGTCGACGCTGAGCCAGGCAGCGAGATCCTGACCGAGGAGGTTTTCGGCCCGGTCCTGACGATCCAGCATTTCTCCACCGACGAGCAGGCCGTCGACATGGCTAACAACACCCGGTTTGGACTTGCCGCGACCGTTGTCACGGGCGATCCTGATCGCGCCGAACGGGTCAGCGCACAAATCAACGCCGGAACCGTGTGGGTCAATTGCTTCTTCGTACGCGATCTCGGCGCACCTTTCGGTGGCAACGGCAAGTCCGGGATCGGCCGCGAAGGCGGGATTTACTCCTTCGATTTCTACAGCGACATCAAGAACACCGTGTTCTCGCCGACTGGCTGGACCACGCACGACTAGCACCTGAATGGCAAGCATCCAGAGCGGAAGGAAGACGAGCATGGGCGAGGTAGTGGGCGCGGGTCTGATCGCGCACGTGCCGACAATCGTGCTGCCGGAGGAGATCCGTCGCGAGTTGAACAACGGAGAGGACACCACGCTGGTCGCCGGCCTGCATCAGCTGCGCAAGGAGGTCTTCGAAACCCTCGACTACGACACCGTCGTCGTACTCGACTCCCACTGGGCTACCACGGTCGAGTTCGTGGTCACAGCCCAAGAGCGGCGGAAGGGCCTTTTCACCTCCGAGGAACTGCCACGGGGAATGAGCCAGCGGCCATACGACTTTCTGGGAGATCCGGAGCTCGCCCAGCTGATTGCGTCCAAGGCCGACGATCACGGCACCTGGATCACCGCGATCTCCGATGATCACCTGCCGATCTTCTATGCCACCACCAATTTGTGGGAGTTCCTCGGCCAGGGCATGCCGGACAAGAGATGGATCTCCATCGGCGTCTGCCAAACCGCTGATACCGAGGACAACCTGCGGCTCGGTCGGGCACTGGGGGACGCTATCGAAGAGAGTGACCGCAAGGTGGTGCTGCTGGCTTCCGGTGCGCTCAGCCATACTTTCTGGCCGCTGCGGGAACTGCGCAAGCACGAGGCTGCCGGGGCTGAACACATCTTCACTCCCGAGGCCGCCGCGGCTGATGCAGAGCGAATGGAGTGGTTTGAGGCCGGCGATCACGCTCAGGTGCTGGACACGATGCCGGCGTTCTACCGATTACGGCCGGAGGCCAGATTCGGGCATTACCTGATGATGATCGGCGCGATCGGAGAGGGTGATTGCACCGCCACGGGCCGCCGCTATGGGGAATACGAAAACTCGATTGGCACCGGACAGGTTCACTACTGGTTCGAGCGGCCTGAGGCCGGCTTCCCCAGGCCACGCCGTACACCCGAAGACCGAGAGGTCCAGCAACAGGCGGCCGGCCCGGATTTGCCAGCAGCCGGCTAGGCCAGCCCAGCCACCAAGGAGCACCCATGCCTCTCCGCGAAACACGCCGCATCCTGCTGGACGGCAACATCGTCGATGTGGAGCGCCATGGTGATGAGCTGGTTGCTGGCGATGGCCGAACCCTCGGCATCGCGGAAGCCGTCCATTTGGCGCCGGTTGTGCCGTCCAAGATCGTCTGTGTGCATCTGAACTACTCCTCAAGGGTGCAGGAGCTGATGTTGACCTTGCCGCCGGCACCGACGTACTTCCACAAGCCGGTGTCCTCACTTAATGCGCACGAGTCAGCGGTCGTGAGACCTCTGGGCTGCAAATGGTTGAACTACGAAGGCGAGATTGCCATCGTGATCGGGCGCACCGCGCGCAACATCTCACCTGACGAGGCTGGGGACTACATCCACGGCTATTCGATCGCCAACGACTATGGCCTGCACGACTTCCGCGACACCGATTCCGGGTCGATGCTTCGGGTGAAGGGCTCCGACACTCTGTGTCCGGTGGGCCCGGGAATGGTGGAGGGTTGGGACTTCCATGGAAAGCAGATCCGAACTCTGGTAAACGGAAATGTCCGTCAGGACGCCAACACCGACGAAATGATGTGGGACCCGCACTATCTGGTTGCCGACATTGCGCGCACGATCACGCTGCAGCCTGGCGACCTCCTGCTGTCCGGGACGCCGGCCATCTCCCGCACCGTCTATCCCGGTGATGTGGTGGAGGTGGAAGTCGAGGGCCTGGGCACGCTGCGCAATCACATCGTCGAGGGGCCAACGCCAATCCGAACCGATGTGGGCGCGCAGCCGACCGAGTCCGAAGAGGTGCTGTCCACCGCCAAAGGCGGCGACTGGGAGTTCCGCGGAATTCGCAAGCCGGATCTGTCTGGGAAGCGTTGAGGAAATGATCATCGCAGCCGTGAGCCTGAGAAGTCGCTCACGGGAGCCTTATGCCCAGATGGGTCGCCACCGCGACAACGAGCTGCTGCCAGGCGCCTAGCGCGGCACTGTCAATATCCCACGCTCCGTGGGGCATCGACGCTGTACTTGGCGTGCATGCCGTGTACAGCGTGGGCAGGCTAGGCACAGCTCGTGCCACCACAACCGACGAGTTTCACCCCGCTGAACGGTCCAACACTGCAGTGGGCTTAACTCATGCCTTGGGAATTCGGTCGAAAGGACGCAAGAGATGAGAAAGCTGATCGTTCAAACCTTCCTCACCCTCGACGGTGTAATGCAGGCTCCGGGCGGACCGGAAGAAGACGACGAAGGTGGCTTTGGCTACGGCGGCTGGTCGGTGAGCTATTGGGATGATCAGATGGGCGAGGTCATGGGAGAGGCGACCAGCAAACCGTTTGCGATGGTTCTCGGACGCAAGACCTACGACATCATGGCCGCGTATTGGCCGACCGCCCCAGAGGACACCGGCGCCAAGGTGTTCAACGACGCGACCAAGTACGTTGCGTCGCGGAGTCCTCGCAAACTGGAGTGGAGTAACTCAGTCTTGATCGAGGGAGACGCTGCAGAAGGCCTTGCCACCCTCAAGAAGGAGGACGGGCCAGAACTGCAGGTTCATGGCAGCGCCAACCTGATCCAGACACTTTTGAGCAACAACCTTGCTGATGAGTACCGTCTCTGGGTCTTCCCCGTCGTGATCGGGTCGGGGAAACGCCTGTTCGCCGATGGCGCCATCCCATCTGGACTGAAGCTCGTGGACAGCAAAGTCTCCACCACCGGAGTCGTGATGGGCAGGTACGAGCCAGCCGGGGAGATCCCCATCGGTTCATTCGGGTAGGCGTGATCAGCTCGCGGATTGGCTGATGGAGTCTGACGACCTGCGAACGCGCCTGCGCCGGCGACTGAGCAGCGCCTTGCGGGATCAAGATCGCCCCGCAGTCTCGGCACTGCGGAGTGCGCTCGCAGCGCTGGACAATGCCGAGGCGGTCCAGCCCGCCGAGGGCTTTCGACCAGAGGCCAGCGAGTACATTGCGGGTGGCGTGGCTGGCCTCGGTGCCGCCGAAGTGGAACGTCGGGTGCTGGACGCTGAGTCACAAGGACGGATCGTCAAGGCGGAAATCGAGGCCAGACTTACCGCCGCTGCGACGTACGAGCAGCACGGGCAGAACGCCCGCGCGGCGGAGCTGCGTTTAGGCGTTGAGGTGTTGCTCGCCGTACTTGGCTCGACCGCCTAGATCTCTGGGCGTCTGACACAAACGGATACCCCAAGCCAGTCAGCAGGCGGCTTGAGCGGGGTGATCATCACTTGCGTCGCCCACACCGGGTGATGCGGTGTGTGTGGCTGTGACTTATGGTCGGCTGCGAAGTGCCCTACCCGCCGGCAGGTCAGGAGCCGTATAGATGTATCGCCCGAGGTGCTCGCCTGCTGATCCGGATAGGTGTTTGAGTTACCCCGCGGAGGAGTCCAGATGAGCACCGACACGACCACGCGAACGGGCGGAGTTTTGGCGGCGACCTGCTTGTCAACTCTTGTCGTCAACGCCAACACCTCTGCTGTCAGCATCTTGCTTCCGGCCATTAGCGAAGACACCGGAATGTCGGTCGATACCTTGCAATGGGCAGTGACCGGCTATTCGCTGGTCGGAGCTGCGGTGATCGTGACCTCGGGCTCGCTGGGCGATGTCTTCGGGCGCAAGCGGGTCTTCCAGCTCGGCCTGGCGCTGTTCGTCGTGTCTTGTGTGCTGATCGCGCTCGCCAACACCGGAGAAATGGTGATCGCTGGCCGGCTCATTCAGGGTGCAGCGGGGGCCACGATCTTGGCTTGCGGGCTCAGCCTGCTTTCGGTGGCCAACACCGGCGAGGCCCAGCTCCGCGCGGTGTCCTTGTGGGGGGCCGCTGCAGCGGTCGGCGCGGCTGCGGGACCCTTGGTCGGCGGTGTTTTGGTGGACATCACGGGATGGCAAGGCCTGTTTTGGATTGATGCAGGTGTTGCTCTGGTCTGTATGGTGCTGACCTTTTTCACTGTGACTGAATCGCGCGATCCGGACCGTCCTCGCTCGATCGACTACGCAGGCACGGTGCTGATTGCGCTGACGCTCGCGCCCTTCATACTGGCGGTGAGCAAGGGCGGCGACTGGGGTTGGGTGTCGGTAGCGACGCTCGCTTGTTTCGGTGTGACAGTTGCCGCGGGATTCGCCTTCTTTGCAGTAGAACGGCGTGTTCCCGTCCCGTTACTGGACCTGGCTCTACTGCGCAATCGGGTCCTGGTCGGCGCAACGGTCGCCATCCTCATTGGCGCCGGCACGATCAACGCACTCATGTACCTGCTGAGCCTCTACTTCCAAGACCCCAACTCTCTCGGGTTTACACCGCTTCAGGCCGGGTTGGCCACTCTGCCCGCAACCGTTGGGCTTGTTGTGATTGCACCCCTCGTGCCACGCCTCGCCGCCCGATTCGGCGGACGCCAGGTCATCGGTGTGGGGTTCGCGATCACTGCCGGTGGCTTCGCAGCAGTCGGTTTCGTCCAGCCATCGTGGCGCTATGTGGCCTTTCTGTTGCCACTGATCGCGATCGCCGTCGGAATGGGAATGTCCAACGGGCCGGCATCCTCCGCTGCGACAGCCTCCGTTTCAGCAGACCAGGTGGGAGCGGCGTCCGGGGTATCGAACATGGCACGCTATGTCGGCGCGGCGGTGGCCACCGCTCTGGCAGCGACCATCTACGCCACAGTCACCGCGAACCGGACCGCGGCTGGTGAACCAGCGTCGGACGCTCTCTCAGCGGGCCTGGCCCTGGCGTCGTGGGTGATGGCGGCATTTAGCTTCGCCGGTGTTTTCATGGCGCTCATCATGAAACGCCACCGTGCGGCCAAGGGAACCGTGTACGACTCCGCTGCGGCTGCGGCAGCCCATACGCATACGCTGCCAACCTCCGCGACACTGATCGTGGGGCGCATAACCCCGGAGGATTGAGGAGCAGCTTTCCTGCGACTTAGCGAGCTAGCGGGCTCTCGCGGTGGCATACCGCTGCATGAACAGCGCTTCGCTCAGAGCCATTGACTGTATTTCGCTAGGAGCCACGCTTTCATTCGGCGCGTGGATGAGGGCCATAGGCTCCTCAACCCCTATCATGATCAACTCGGCATCAGGGTAGGTATCCGCGAACACATTGCACAGCGGAATCGATCCGCCCTGCCCCAAGGTGGTCATAGGCGTTCCGTACGCGTCATTCATGGCGCTGGCCATCGCCTCGTACGCCGGCCCGTCGACCTTTGCCATGAACGGTTCACCGTCGCCCTCGAGTTCAACTGTGACTCGGACACCCCAGGGAGCCACCGCTTGGAGGTGGTCAACCAGGGCTGTGTGCGCCGGGCCAGGCTCGATCCCCGGTGGAATGCGCAAATTGAGCCGAGCAGCCGCATCAGGTGTGATGGCCGCCGTTGATCCGAGGACCGGCGGACAGTCGATGCCGAGAATGGTGATCGCGGGACGCGCCCACAACATGTCGCTGACACTGCCATCTCCCAGAAGCGATGCGCCATCGAGCAGGCCGGCGTCAGTTCGGAACTGCTCAGGCGGATACGGCTCGCCCTTCCAGGTCTCGCTGTTGTCCAGCCCGGTGATGGTGGTATTGCCCTCGCCATCGCGTAGCGTCGCCAGCATTGCGACAAGCGCGGCAAGTGCATCGGGTGCGGGGCCACCGAACATGCCAGAGTGCACTTCCGAGCGCAGAGCCTCGACTCGCACGATGACGTTGACCAAGCCGCGCAGGCTCACCGTGGCCGCCGGACGACCCACTGACGCATTGCCGGTGTCGCATACCAAGATGACATCGGAGCGCAATAGGTCGGCGTTCTTCGGTACGAAGTCCTCAAGGCCACCGGTGCCTTGCTCCTCGGATCCTTCAACGACCAGCTTCAGGTTCACCGGTATCTGATCACCCAGAGCGCGCAGAGCAGCCAAGTGCACGACTATGTTGCCTTTGCAGTCGGCCGCGCCACGGCCGTACCAACGGCCGTCGACCTCAGTGAGCTCGAAGGGCGGCGTTCGCCACGAATCCTCGTCGAGGGGCGGCTGAACGTCGTAATGGGCGTAGAGCAGGATGGTCGGCGCCTCGGTGTCCGAGCACCTCCGAGACCCCACAACGGCCTGGCTGCCGTCGGCAGTTTCAGCAAGGTGTACGTCAGAGAAGCCGAGCTCAGAGAACTTCTCGAGAACCCACTGAGCGGCAGCGGCGCACTCCTCGGGAGGGAATTGACGAGGATCGGCCACCGACCGGATGGCAACGAGCTCAGACAGCTCGTCACGGGCCTGCGGCATCAGTGCGGCAATGCGCTCTCGCAGTTCCATGTTCCGCTAGCCGCCCGCCACTCCTGCGGTCTTGAGCTGCTCTACCATCTGCTGGAATTGGGGCAGCTCGTCAGGGCAGTAGATCTGGATCACCAGCAGCTCACCCTTGAAAATCTTGCTATCTGCGATGACCGGTCGTATTCCGGGTCCGCCCGCGCCGTTTGTGAGCTGGCTGAACAAGAGCGCCTGACGCAGCGCGCTGGTGGGATTCTTGCAGATCGCCCCTCCGTCGTTGCCTAGCACACCTGCTATCTGCTCCTGCGATGGCACGGCGCGTACACCGGCCTGCTGGAGGGCGGCGATCAGCTGGTTCGCTTTGTCCTGAGCCTCTTGGTTCGCCTCTGCTCGGCGATAGAAAACAAGACAAATGATCAAAAGCAGCACCAGCGCAACCGTGATCACTATGTATGTGACCCTGCGGTGCTTTTGAGTCGATGTCTCCTCCACCGTGCTCATGACGGGCTCACCTCCGCCTGCTCAGGCTGCTTCCACGACGGTTTGCGGAACCTGTAGAACAGGAACGGCACAAGGAGTCCAAGCCCAAGAGCACCGGCCGCCACAATGGCGAAATACGCTCCGCCGCTACCGGACTCGATCTGCGAGGGCGGGATGAAGCCGATGAGCAGGGCCGCCAACGATGCAGCGAAGCCGACACCGCAGAGGGCACCTAAGATCGGCGCCCGGTATCCGCGCGGATGGTCGGGCTCCTTGCGACGCAGCCGGACAGCTGCCACGAACATCAGCAGATACATGATCAGATAGACCTGGGTGGTGATCACCGAGAAGATCCAGTACGCGCTCGAGACGGTCGGGACCAGAGCGTATCCCAATCCGATCAGGGTCGTGATCACACCTTGGGTGACCAAGATGTTCTGCTGGACGCCGTTCTTGTTCATCTTCTGCAGGAAAGGCGGCAGGTATCCCTCCTGCCGCGAGATGAGCAGCAAGCCCTTTGACGGACCGGCCAGCCAGGTCAACATCCCGCCCAGCGAGGCGGTCACAATCATGAGGCCGAAGATCGGGGTCAGCCACTGAATACCGAAGTTCGCGAAGATTGCCTCGAAAGCCTGCATGATCCCGGCGGTGAGCGAGAGCTGCTCGGCCGGCACCACCCAGCTGATCGCCAGCGCCGGCAGAATGAAGATCAACATCACCAGTCCCGAAGCGAAGAAGATCGCCCTTGGGAACTCCTTACCTGGTTCGCGCAGCGATGAGACGTGCACCGCGTTCATCTCCATGCCCGAGTAGGACAAGAAGTTATTGACGATGAGCACCAAGCTCGCCAACCCGGCCCATGCCGGTAGCAGGTTGCTTGCGGTCATCGGCGCTGCCGAGGGGTTGCCCTGACCGAGGAAGACAGCCCCAAGCAGGACCAGCACCACACCAGGGATAAGGGTCCCAATGATCAAACCACCGCTGGCCAAGCCGGCGACGCCCTTGGTCCCCCGCGAGGAGACCCAAACCCCAGTCCAGTACACGACCACGATCACGAGCGCAGTCCACACACCACTGGAGGCAAGTTCAGGGTTGATCACATACGCCAGGGTGCTCGCGACGAACCCAAGCAGCGTCGGGTAATAAAAGATGGTCATCGCGAACTGGCACCAGACGGCCAAGAACCCCATCGGCTTGGAAATCCCGCGAGCCACCCAGTTGTACACACCGCCCTCATAGCCGGAAGCCAACTCTGCGGACACCAAGGATGTAGGCAGCAGGAAAATGATGGCCGGGACGACGTACAAGAAGATGCACGCCAGACCGTAGACGGCCATGGTTGGTGCCGGACGCAGGCTCGCCACCGACGACGTCGTCATCAAGGCCAGAGCTATCCAGGAGATGTAGGTCACCGCTTTGCGGCGAGCCACCGCCTTCTCAGCGGGCTTGTCAGAAGCCCCTTCTGCTGGAACGTCCATCGCCGTCATGACGCCCACCTCATCCAGGACACGTGCGTGGTCAACGTCACCACGCAAGCTTTGGGAGGATCGTCCTCAGGAATCAATTGCCACGTTCGACACGCCATCATCACATCGGCCTCTCTCTGAGCAAAGAGCTAACCCTGGGACGCCACCAGCGTGGACCGCGTTGAGTGCGCGCGCCTCACCCTCGTGGGGTGATCTTTGACTGAGCGTGACGTCAGCAGAAATCTATAGGCCTTACACGTGAATTACTCGACGACATGCAGTCCATGGTCGGCATCGTTCAGACGCTATTTCACCCAATTTGGGGGATGCGACAGCTTGCCTTCCCCGGGTCGAATCAGATGGAGAACAATCCCAACGACCGCACGTCCCACGAAAGGAACCATCATGGCTGAATCGACCAGCGAAACGCCGGTCCTCGACCTCCTCGCAAACATGACGGCAAACTCGGTGGCCGCATCGAGTCTCGACCTCGAAACACTCATGCTTGTTCGCATCGCTGCCCTCGTAGCGGTCGATGCCCCCTCGTTCTCGTATGTGCTGAACCTCGAAGTCGCAAGCGAACTCGATATCGACCCCGAGCGCATCCGTGGCGTGCTTGCCGCAGTCGCACCGATTGTCGGCACACCGCGGGTCGCATCCGCTACCGGAAAGATCGTCGAGGCGCTCGCCATCGAGCTCGAGATCGCAGAGCTCGAGGAGCTAAGCGAGGAGTTGGAGAACGACGAGGTGGAGAGTATGGAAATGGATCGTGACTGAGACGGCGGGGCACTGGCCGTCGAATCGCCGGCGGGAATGATCGCGTCGCAGGTGAGGTGAGCCTCGCATGAGCGCGAATCCAGTGGCGGCAGCACCGTACGTATCAACGGGGCAGCTACCGCCGTCCGAGCGTGTGCGGCTTCTCGTGAACGAGGCATATCACCGCTTCAGGGAGAACAGCGACGGCGAGTTGTCACACGTGTATCCGTCCCTGGCGACCGTTGACCCTGACAGGTTCGGTATTTGTGTGGCGAACACCAAAGGCCTCGCTGCTACCGCGGGCGATGCAGACGTCGAGTTCTCGATCATGAGTGTGGCGAAGCCATTCGTGTTCGCGCTGATGTGCAGTCTGCACAGTCCTGAGACTGTTGCGCGATTCGTCGGTCTTAACGCGACGGGCAGGAAGTTCAACTCAGTGGCCGCGATCGAGGATCGGATCGACGGCAAAACCAACCCAATGGTCAATCCTGGGGCAATCGCGACCACGAGCATGACGCCTGGAGACACGACGGAGGAGAAGTGGCGGTTCATACACGAAGGGCTGTCACGGTTCGCAGGCCGTGCCTTGTCGATCGATGAGGAGATCTTCGCCTCCGCATCGGCGACGAACTCGATCAATCGCGCGATCGGTGACCTGTTGCGTAGCCGCGGCAGGTTGGCAACCGATCCTGAGGAGACGGTGGATCTCTACACGCGACAGAGCTGTCTGCGGGTTACCGCTCGCGACCTTGCCCTCATGGCCGCGACGCTCGCTGGCGGCGGTGTGAATCCGTCAACGGGCGAGCAAGTCGTGGACCAGGTGAGCTGTCGGTGCGCCCTCGTGGTGATGGCGACAGCGGGGCTGTACGAGACGTCCGGCGAGTGGCTGTACACCATCGGGCTGCCAGGCAAGAGCGGCATCGGTGGTGGGATCGTCATGGTGTCACCTGGTAAGGGCGGGCTCGGGACCTTTGCGCCGCGGCTCGATACTGCCGGCAACAGCGTCAAGGGCCAACTCGCCGCAGCCTTCCTGTCACATCAACTCGGCCTGGACTTGTTCATCTCCGCGCCCGAGCACAAGTCGTGATGCTTCGCTGAGTGTGATGGTTGCCGCTGGGAGAGCGACCTGTATGAAATGACGCTATGGACATTGCCGCGCTTTCGCTGATTCTCGCGGCGATATTTGTGTGGGGAGTCATCTCCGCGAGAGCTACCGCTATCTCGACGCCAATCTTTTTCGTCGCCACGGGCCTGCTACTCACAGAGGGCCTCAATCTGGTGAACCTCGAGCCTGATCCCCATACGACCAAGATCATCGCCGAAGTCACTCTTGTCTGGGTGCTTTTTGCGGACGCCTGCCGCGTGCGATTCTCCGACCTGCGAGACGACCTCGGGTATTACTTCCGACTCCTTGCAATAGGTCTGCCGCTGACAACCGCCTTGGGCGCGGCGGCAGCCGCCCTTCTGCTAGGCGTCAGCCCTTGGTACGCGCTGCTTGTGGGGGCCGCGCTGGCCCCGACCGACGCTGCCCTTGGCGCGGCAGTCATGTCGGACCGCCGGGTTCCATATCGAGTGCGCCAGACGCTCAACGTGGAAAGCGGATTGAATGACGGAATCGCGACTCCCATCGTCACTGTGGCCATAGCGGCGATCGCTGCCGAAGCCGGTGCTGTGCACGAGGCTGGCAGGTATGCCTGGCTTGGTCTGCTACTGGGCGCCATAACAGGAGCGATCCTCGGTGCAGTAGGTGGCATCCTGCTGCGCACCGCCCGCCAGCGGGGCTGGAGCTCCGAAGAGTTCGCAGGCCCCGCCATCCTGGCTCTTTCGCTGCTCGCGTTCCTGCTCGCGATACTCATCGACGCGAATGGTTTCATCGCCGCCTTCGTGGCAGGAAGCGCATTCGGTGCTTTCACTGGTAGAGGCGGGGAGAGGGAGATCTACTACGTCGAGCAGACATGCGGTCTCGCATCGATGGCCTCCTGGCTCCTTTTCGGGGCCCTCGCGGTCCCCGACATCGTTGCGGACTGGAGTTGGAGCATCGCTCTCTATGCTCTGTTGAGCCTGACCGTAATCCGCATGCTGCCAGTCGCGATCTCACTGCTTGGCGCCCGAATGGACTGGGCCACGGTGTTCTTCATTGGTTGGTTCGGCCCGCGCGGTTTGGCCTCGATTGTCTTCGCGTTAATCGTCCTCGAAGACCTCAACGGCGTACGCGGCCCCATCGAAGAGGTGGTCTCGACGATCAGTTTGACCGTCCTGCTCAGCGTTGTGGTCCACGGCCTGACCGCGCGACCGTTGGCGGGTCGATACGCAGCCACACACCGAGCCGATCTGGAGCCGGTGCAACTCCCCGAGCCGGCGCTGCGTCACCTTGTCAGCCCCTCTCGGAAGGCCGAAGAGCAATCGCCCTAAGCTGAGCTACGCGAAAGGTTCCAGCGGCCGCAACGTTGGCAATAGTCTCAGGTAGGAGCCTCAGGTAGGAGCTCAGGTAGGAACGCGAGCGTCCCATAGCTGTTCGCTTAGCTATTCAACGACCCGCAGTCCATGGTCAGTGTTGTTCAGACGCCGCCCGCCGTCTGCTGTGACTGTAACGATGTCCTCGATACGAACTCCGAACCTGCCTGCGAGGTATATACCGGGCTCGACAGAAAAGCACATGCCTGGCACGAGGGGCTGCTCTTCACCTTCGACCATATAGGGCGGCTCGTGAGTGGTTACCCCGATTCCGTGACCGGTGCGATGGATGAACTGCTCACCATAGCCGGCGTCCGTGATCACACTCCTGGCCGCGCGATCGATCTCCTGACAGCTCACTCCGGGACGCACGGCGTCGACACCGGCCTGTTGTGCAAGTCGTACCACCTCATGGACTTCTCGGATCTCCGACGTGGGTTCCCCGACGCACACCGTACGCGTGGTGTCTGATCCGTAGCCGAACCGAAGGCCGCCGAAGTCCAGGACAACCGCATCACCGGGTTCGATCACTCGATCCCCCGCCTCATGATGTGGATTGGCCCCATTGGGACCTGACCCGACGACAGTGAAGTCCACTTGCTCGTGTCCGAACTCACGCAAGAGAGCAGCAAGATCAGCCGCGACTTCGGTCTCTCGCCGGCCGGCGAAATGCCGCTGCACGATCTCGCCATAGGCCGAGTCCGCCGCTTCCCCAGCCGCGGCGAGCCGCATCAGCTCGTTGTCGTCCTTCACCGCACGCATCATCGGGAGGCTCTCCGTGATTGCTCGGTAGCTCGATTTGGGCAACACGCGTTGCAGACCAAGCAGATGCATGGCCCAAGCAGAATCTGAAATACCGAACTCCCCGTCCGGCCGCAGTAACGGTCCGGCGACCTCATACGGATCGGTGCCGTCTTCCCAGTCCACCAGTGACACGCTGCCTACCCCCTCGGCAGCCTCGACGTCAGGCCGTTCAAGAACGGGGACAACGAGGGTCGGCTGATTGTCCGGGGAGAGCACGAGCATTGTCAGCCGCTCGGTGATCGCCGTCGGACGGTACCCGGTGAGCCAGACGAGATCCGGGCCGGGCGTCACGATGACACCCGCCAGGCCATTCTCCACAGCGGAGCTCACGACGCGGCTCATTCGAGCAGCGAAGTCTTCGTTGGTGAACGCTGGTGGCACCGGAGGATTCGTCGTCGTCATTGCGGCCTCCTTTTCACCCCACGCTAGAGAGCACAGCGATGTCCACATCACCCCGCGCGGGTGAAACCTCTACGCGTGGAGGTGGGGGTCTTAATGCCGAGCCGAAAGCTACGCTCAGCCAGTTTTGAACCCGCGCGGAAGCTGACCGTCTGTCCACGTGCACCGGCAGCGGGACCCGATGGTCCAGAAACGCGCATCAGCCCGCCGTCCAAGGCCGGAGCTTCTCAGGGTTCCGCACTGCCCAGATGTGCTTGATCCGGTCGTCTGCGATGTCGAAAGCCATCACCATCACGGTGACGCCATCCTGCTGAGCCACCAGGCCCGGCTGACCGTTGACCGTACGCTCCAGCATCGTCAAATTGGGTACCCTGCCGCCGACATCGACCACCACGCGCGCGATCTGCTCGCCGCCTTCGATCGGGAGGAGCACGGCGCTGACGAGGCCGCCGCCATCGGCGACCGCCGTGGCGTCGGGGTCGAGAAGGCCAATGAGGGCGTTGATGTCTTTGGCTTCCCAGGCCTGTTTGAAGTTCCTGACGATGTCGGCCTGCTGGGCTGTCGGAGTCGCCGGAGCCTGGAACGCACGGATGCGACGCCGGGCCGACGAGGCCAGCTGGCGGCATGCCGCGGGCGTACGGCCGACGATCTCGGCCACCTCGCTGAAGGGGTAGCCGAAGACATCGTGGAGGATGAACGCGACGCGCTCGGCCGGGGTCATCGATTCGAGCACGACGAGGAAGGCCATGTTGATCGACTCGTCAAGGGTGACTCGGTCGGCCGGGTCGACTGTCGTGCCGCTCAACCGCCCGCTGGTCCACTCCGTTCGATCGGGCAGCGGCTCCGGGATCCATTCGCCCACGTAGCGCTCCCGCCGGGCTCGTGCCGAGCCGAGTAGGTCGAGGCAGATGCGACTCGCGACCCTCGTCAGCCAGGCGCCCGGGGATTCGATGACTTCCTGCTGCTGTGGCGACATGGCGTACCAGCGGGCGTACGTCTCTTGCACGACATCCTCAGCATCGGCCAGCGAGCCGAGGAGTCGGTAAGCGAGATTGATCAGTTGACGCCGCTCGCTCATGACGGCGCTCAGGCCCGGATCGAGCCCTCCCGGGTCGGATTGGGTGGTCATGACCTCGACTGCTCCGTTGGTCGCATCTGCACTCACCAATTCGACGACGTAACCCACCGAACTGTGAGGTTGGCGCCGCCTCACATTCCGTGGGCTTGTCTCGTCGTACTGCTTATACGAACACCATCCCGCAATGAAGGGCTCAGCGACATCATGGCCGGCCCCGCTCCGCGAGCAATCCGGGCACGGCGAGAGTCAAGCCCTTCCCTAATTCTGGAGGAATCAATGAGTACTACATCCACGGCCAAGGCGAACGGGCTCGGCAAAGCAGTCCAGGGCCGCTCGCTGCTCCCGGCATCGGCTGCTGGAGCGGCCGCCGCAGCTATCGTGAACGCCGCGCTGTGGGCCGCGGGACGTGCGGCGGACGTGTCCTTCATGGTCTCGAGTGCCTTCATGACCCAGGTCGGCATCGTCATGATTGTCCTCACCACGCTTCTCGCGTTCGCGGTCGGCGCGGGCCTGCTCGCCCTGGCCGCTCGGCGTTCCCGCCGGTGGGTGCGCGCGGTCGTCGTCGCAGCCGCCTTGGTCGCCGTGGTCTCGGCAAGCGCTCCCCTGTCCGTCGCGCAGGACACCGCGACTGGCGTGCTGTTGGCGACGATGCACCTCGTGACCGGCGCCGCGTTCCTAGTCACCGCGTGGAGGGTGTTCCCGCCTGCCAACTGAGGCATCTACGGACTGATAGTCAATCCGATGATTGCGTCTACTCGGACCAGGGCCTTCGGCTCGTCCAGCTGACGTGACGGACGACCTCCTCGCGTGGCTTGAGATACCTAGTTCCAACTCGGGTTCAGAGGCGTCATGGCTGCCTCTGGCTTACTCACGTCACTCGAGGCGCGCATGTCCCGCGATTGGAACTCGGTCTGCAGCTTCGCCTCGAGCCGACGTTGCTCTTTCCGCATGTCTTCGACGGAGCGGCGCAGCAGGGCAAGTTCGTTGGCCACGCGTCTTTGCTTAGCGCGGACTGAGGCTACATCGACGAAGCGGCGCCCCCGCCTGACCCACCGCGCGGCGATCCCGATGCGAAGCAGTGGGTGTGGGGCGTCCGCCCTCACGAGGCGCGCCAGCCCGGCCCAGTCCGCCTTGGCGATCACCGCTAGGTGCTCTTGGGTCACTCCCTTCAGTGCAGCTGGGTCAAGGTCCGCGACGAGTGGGTCGGCGAGTAGCGTGGAGAGCCGTCGCAGCGCCCGAGTCCCAGCAACGGGCCCCGCTTTGACAACCGCCTTGAGATCTCCCTGGCGTATCAAGACTCTGGGCAGAGTTACGGTGCAGATGATCTCGCGCCGTTCGGATTCGGGGAGGTTGCTCTTTCGCAAGGCGGTGAGCATCGAGCGCAGGATCCGCTCGTTCTTCTCGATGAGCGCCTCCGGCGTGTTGGCGCGCGCTGAGAGATGGGCTGGCTCCATAGGGTTGCCGGCGTGCTGCATGAGGTAGTAGTAGTCGTATCCGCCGAGCATGAGAAACCGCGTTGCGTTCAGGATGTATGAGAAGGCGAAGCTCACATCTTGTCCGGAGGGAAGTCCCTCATCGAACCGGAGCTGCTGGCGCTCGATCTCGGCGCGTCGGAAGACCTTGTGGACCGTCAGCGTCGTCAAGGCCTTGGCGCGGGGCACCTCGGCGTGGGGTTGGCGGACCTTACAGACGCCGACACGCCCGTTCACCGGAACCTCGTTGACGGCGACCCAATCGGCTGGCGTCGCGGTCACTGCTTCGGCGATGCGCTCAAGCGCCAGGTTGCCGATGGTGTCGTCGGAGTCGATGAAGAAGACGTACTCGCCGGTCGCTTCATCGAGTATGCGGTTTCGAGGGCGCGCTGCGCCGCCGGAGTTGGTCCCTAGAGAGATCACTCGGAAGAACCCCGGGTCCGCTGCCAAGCTCTTCTCGAACTCCGCGAGGATCGCGAGGGTCTCGGGCTCCGAGCTACCGTCGTCGGCGATGACGATCTCAAAGCGGTCACGCTGGAGAGTGGAGTTGATCACCGACTGGACGCAGTTCCGCAATAGGGACTTGCCGTTGAACACCGGGATTCCGACTGTGAAGAGCCTCCCCGACGGTTTGGGGCGAGTGGCCGGATCGAGGATTTCCCCCATGTTAGGAGCCTCCAGACTCAGTACGCTTCGCCGCATTATCACCCTTTGACGGCCCGCTTGGTGGCCTTTCTGATGGAGTCGGGTCCCCTGGGGCCGAGAAGTTGGTCAGGATGGCCACCGCCAACGTGGTCCGCAATTCACGTTTCGCGGTGACTCTTGAGCTCGAGCTCGGCGAAGACGACATCTCGGCCAGACGCGAGGTCGTCCTCACTAGCCTCGTGATGCGGACCTGGATCCGTCACAGCTCGGTCGGGCACACCATGGAGTTCGCAAGAGCGCCGATACGGCCTTAGCGGTGGATGTTGTCCAGGTGGAGCATCTGCTTGAGGACGTGGTCGAGCTGGTCGTCGTTGAAGATCGACGTCCAGTCTTCCTTGATGATCTTTTCGCGCCCGTAGTCCATGGCGATCAGGCAGGCGTCGGAGAACGGGTTGTCGCCGCGGAGTCCGTTGGCGAGGGCGACCTGCACATGACCCATCAACATGGCACGGGCGGCGGGTTCTGGCACTCCAGCGGTGTGGATGGTCTCTTGCAGTGCGTCGTTGAGCAGGTCGCCGACCATGCACGCGACAACCTCGACCAGGGTGGGCTCGAGGTAGGCGAGCTGCTTGACCGTGACCCAATGGACGTCGACGACGGGGGCATACATCAGCCGGATGACCGTCTCAGCGACAGCCTGTTTGTCGGCGTTGCCTGACTCCAAGGCAGCCACGACATCTTGGGGTGCTGCGACGCCGCCGAAGGTGTCGTTCAGCTCGGCCTCGGTCTTGCGCTGCAGAAACACTGAGGGATGGCAGGGATGCGCGACTGCGTACCCGATCAAGTCACTCGAGTCGTAAGACTCAAACAGCGGGTAGTCGCAGACCTGGAACAGCCCCACCCCCAGGTCGGCGGTGCGATCCACCATGCCGGTCAAGGACAGCGGTGTCTCTGCAGTCTGGTGCCACTGCCAGAAGAACGCATAAGTGCCGAGGCCGATAGTCACCGGCCGCTCCGTTCGCGCTCGACGTCAAAGCCTCGGCCTCCTCAACCACCGCGGCCAATGCCAGTGGGTCGTGCGCGAAGCGGCCGAGGAACAGTCCATCCACGCCACCTGCGAGCCGGCTCAGCAGGCCAGGTTGCGCACTTCCGCCGTAGATCACCGAGGAACCGTCGGCGACCCCGCGGATCCCCTCGACCACAGCGAGGATGTGCTCCTCAGGTGCCGGCTTGGCCTGGCCGATCGCCCAGATAGGCTCATAGGCCACCACGACGCGTCCCACAGTGCCGGTGCCGCGGGCCACAGTGAGGGCGGAATCGAACTGCCGGATGCACTCCGAGATCGCCTGGGCGGCGGTGCGGTGGTCAGTCTCCCCGACACACAGGACCGGGGTCAGGCCGTGGCGGAAGGCGGCTGCGACCTTCGCGGCCACCACATCGTCACTCTCGCCGAAACGGCTGCGCCGCTCGGCGTGCCCGACAGCCACGTAGCGGCAACCGAGCTCGACCAACATCGCACCGGTCACCTCCCCGGTCTGGGCACCGAAATCGTCGGCGGCCAGGTTCTGGGCTCCGAGGCTGACACCGGTTCCAGCCAGGATCCGGCTGACCTCGGCGAGCGCCGGGTAGCTCGGCAGCACAAACAACTCCAGGTCAGGCCGGCGTCCCGCTATCACCTCAGCAACCCCGGCAGCCCAGGAAACGGTCTGCAGGTAACCGAGATATGCCTTCAGGCTCACCCCAAGCGTGATCGTCACACCGTGCTCCTCGGGTGGCTGCCCTCGTAGGCGGAGATCCGCTCTACCTTGCCGGAATGCGAAACCGTGGATCGTCTCCTGTCGCCCATTATTGTCAGACTCGGATCGTCGGACCGCTGTCGAACGCGAACCTCGCCTGCTGCTACGTATGGCGCTGCGGGCGAAACTGCCTTGGACCGTGATCGTCGGTTCAGACGCGACCCGAGCCTACAAACCGACCCCGGAGGCGTATCGGAACATGGCGTGGATCCTACGGCTGGCTCCAGGCGAGGTCATGCTCGCCGCAGCCCACAACCGCGATCTCGCGTTTGCCCAGCGGGCGGGACTCGGCACGGCATTCATCCCACGTCCGACAGACCATTAATGAGCTTGAGACGGCTGCCGAGCTTGCGCCTCGGCCAACGAGATGAGGAGCGATGGAATACGTCCGTTTAGGCAGCACCGGGCTGGAGGTCTCTCGGCTCGTGCTCGGCTGTATGAGCTTCGGCGATCCGAAGCGTGGCACCCACCCTTGGACCCTGGATGAGGAGAGCAGCAGAGCGCTGATCCGTCAGGCAGTCGAGGCGGGGATCAACTTCTTCGATACAGCAAACGTCTACTCCGCTGGTAGCAGCGAGGAGATCCTCGGCCGGGCCCTGAGCGACTTCGGCAGCCGCGACGAATTGGTGATCGCGACAAAGGTCCATGGCCGTATGCACGACGGCCCGAACGGGGCAGGCCTGTCGCGGAAGGCGATCATGGCCGAGGTGGACGCCAGCCTGTTACGACTGGGTACGGACTACATCGACCTCTATCAGATTCACCGCTGGGATCCACGAACCCCGATCGAGGAGACCATGGAGGCGCTGCACGACGTGGTGAAGGCCGGCAAGGCGCGCTACATCGGCGCCTCGTCGATGAACGCCTGGCAGTTCTCCAAAGCTCATTACCTCGCCCGGATGGCCGGCCTGACTCCCTTCGTGTCGATGCAGAACCATTACAACCTGCTCAACCGGGAGGAGGAGCGGGAGATGCTGCCGCTGTGCGCCGATCTTGGAATCGGGCGTCATCCCATGGAGTCCACTCGCTCGAGGAAGGCTGACCCGCGACTGGGACGAGCAGACCCCCCGCAGCCAGACTGACGAGTTCGGCAGCAACCTCTACCCTCCCGGTGATCGGTTGATCGTCGAGCAGGTCGCCAGCATCGCCTCAGAGCGGCAGGTGCCCCGAGCACGCGTCGCGCTCGCCTGGGTGGCCAGCCGGCCGGGCATCACCGCGCCGATCATCGGCGCCACCAAACCGCACCACATCGACGACGCAGTCGCCGCGCTCGACCTCGTCCTGACCGACGCCGAGGTACAGCAGCTGGAGACCGCGTACGAACCGCATTACCCGGCCGGCTTCTGACCGACCCACACCGACCTCACCCGACCCCAAAGGATTCGAACCACCTGAGTTCGATCGCGACCCCACACCAAAGGATCGACCCATGCCCAGCCCGATCAATTCCCGAGACGACACCAGCCTCGCCGAGACGAGACGCGGTCGCGCCTGGATCGACCAGGTTCGGTGGCCCCCGCTCTGCCGATCGGACTCTGAAAGTGCCCTAGCTGGGTACGTTTCAGCGTATGCAATTCGACCGCTACACCGTGATTCTGTTGACGCTGCGACCGGATGCGCCCGCGATGACCGACCAACAGGCGGACGAGCTTCAGGACCGACATCTGGCACACGGCGCCGATCTGCAGGATCGCGGGCTGATCTTAGCTCGCGGACCGCTGACGGAGCAGGACGACGAGCGCTTCCGTGGCTTCTCCATATGGTCGGTGGACGCGGCGACCGCCCGAGAGCATGCCGAAGCCGATCCGGCGGTGCGGGCGGGCCGCTTGGCGCTCGAAGTCATGACGTGGATGATGCCCGCCGGCAATATCCAGTTCGGCCAGGTGCGAGCTCCCAGGTCGGTCGCCGAGGCGATGGCTGACTAAGGCGCGGTGAGCTCGCTGACGTCCCCTCTCTCGGGAGCCAGCACTTCGAGAGCTGCGGACCGACAGCCGTCCGAGGCTGGTCGGTTGCATGCCGAGACTCATCAAGCCGCTGCAGGGCCGCTTATCGCGCTGCCGATGATCATCTACATCTGGGCGGGCGAGGCGAGCTGCTCCAGTCTCGGTCGATGGGCGCTTACTGGCCGACGCGGCCGTCGATGCGCTCGCGCAGGAGATCGGCGTGGCCGCAGTGCCGCGCGTACTCCGCGATCTGCGCCACCAGGACATCGCGAAGCTGCAAGTCCGCCCCGTCAGGGCCGAGGTCGGAGACGCCGGCATTCCGGGTGCCCAGGTCGGCGACTCCGGCGACGAACTGGTCGGTGAGCTCGACCTCGGCCCGCCACTGCCGCCACGCGTCCTCCACGACTGCCGGGTCGGCGATCGCGCCGTTCCAATCGCCGTCACGGTCCTCGTCGGTGCGGTACAGCTTCGGCGCGTCCTCGCCGGCCATGACCCGGCGAAGGTGCCGCTCCTCCTCGGCCAGGTGCCGCACCAGCCCGAGCAGTGACATCGTGGACGGTGGTACTGATCGCCTGGCAAGCTGCTCTGCGTTCAGGTCGGCGCACTTCATCTGCAGCGTCAGCCGGTACCGGTCCAGATAGTCGAGCAGTATGCCGCGTTCGTCGACGGCCTCGACATCGGTTTCGCGCGGGTCGTCGTCCGCGTCGACCCACATGTCGCCGTACACGGTCGACTTCGTCCACCGCGTCGGGACGGGTTCACTCGCATCCGAGGTGGTCATCACGGCATAGTCGGCCATTCCAGCCTCCGGGCGCCACCGAATATCGAAGGGCGGTCGCACCTGGACCGTGCATCCCGTAACTGCCGATCGCAAGCCGGAGAGGAGTGGGTCAAGGGTCGAGCGTGCATTGGGCATCTGATCGCCTCGCCTCAGGCGTCCCTCTTCTTCGGCGAGGAGGGCGCCGGACGGCGATTCCGCCTTCGAAGACAACCAACACCTCGCGGCTGCCCGCCACCACGCTGCGCATCATTCGACCCTCCGGCAGTCGTACCTGCTGGCTTCGCAGCCCCGTCCCGGCGTCGAACATTCGGGGAACGCTAGCGGACTGCGCTCCGGCTTCCGTCCAAATCGGGTGACCTCGGCACTGGATTCCCGGGCATAGGCGGCTGGCTCGGCACAGCGCGACGAAGAGCCGAAAGCGAATTCGACAGACGCCCAACCAGCCGAGCCAGTACCGGCAGCCACAGCCGGACCAGCCCGGCGCATAAGGCCGCACCGGCAATCGCGACAGCAGCTATCAGAATCTTCTTCACAGGAACCTCCCCCTCGCTGAAGCCCAGGATCCACTGAAGTCGATCCTCAGCCCTCGCGTAATGCAGCTTCGGCAGCGATGTTGGAAACCGAGCTGCTCGACGGTTTTGCGTTTCTTCGTACCCCGATGGTCAAGCATGAACCGGAACTCACAGCAGAACGCCTCGACGAGGAGTCCCACGCGAATTGCCACCGCGAGAGCCCGTCGGGGCCGAGGTCGGAGACGCCGGCGTTCTGGGTGCCCAGGTCGTCGACTCCGGCCACGAACTGGTCGGTCAGGCTTGGCTCGGAGCCGGCGTGACTGGTCGACCCCTTCAGTGAAGAGCGGACCGGCCAGTCCGGTACCGGGTCCCGGATCAGTCGGTGGTGATGACGATCTTGCCCAGGGTTCCTTGGGTGAAGGCGTCGAGCGCCGCCTGTAGCTGCTCGAGGGAGAAGACCTCCTGGATTGCCACAGTGGTCTCGCCGTTGGCCTGGCTGGCCGCGCACCGGGCGAGGGTATCTGGGGTCGGGTTGGCGAACACCGGGACCACAGTCGCGGTCTCGGTCGGCACCTGCTCGGGGCTCTGCAGCAGCGTGGACGCGAACCGGCCGCCCTCACGGACTAGCGCCACGACGCTAGAGTCGCCAGCCAGGTGGGCGACTGCGTCGACCCCGTCGGGTGCTGCCGCGCGCACCTGCGAGGCGAGGTCGGCCTGGTAGTCGACCACGACCTCCGCGCCGAGCCGGCTGACCAGCTCACGCTCGGCCTCGGTGTGCGCGGTGGCGATCACCCGGGCACCGGCGGCTGCTGCCAGTTGGACAACCTGGGTGCCGACGCCGCCGGTGGCACCGGCCACCAGCAGGGTCTGCCCAGGCTGAAGGGCGGCCGCTTCGATGATGCCGCGTGCCGCCGCGCCGGCCAGGCCAAGGCCGGCACCGTCGGTGAAAGAGACGCTCTCGGGCAGCTTGGCGATACCGATGACGGTGGGCACGGTGACGTACTCGGCGAACGAGCCATCGCCCAGGTAGGGCTTGGTGACGGCGCCGAAGACCCTGTCACCCACCGTGTAGTCGGTGACGCTGGTGCCGACTGCATCGACCTCGCCGGCGAAGTCCTTGCCGAGCACCAGCGGGAAGCGGTGCTCCATGTAGTCCTTGGTGTAGCCGGCGGCCACGGCCAGGTCGAACCCGTTGAGCGACGCTGCGCGGATCCGGACTCGCACCTCGCCCTCGGCAGGCTCGGGCACGTCCAGGTCGGTCAGCGCCGGAACAGCGTCAAAGTCGGTCATCGCGAAAGCACGCATCAGAATCTCCTTGGAGTGGTAGTTGTCAACAACAGGTGTTGCGGTTGCGGTGGTTCAGAACGGTAGAGGCCGAACCGGCCCCACGAGCGGACCGTGCCGGTCGAGAACTCCTCCACCCACGGCAGCTGCTTGAGCAGCTTCTCCCCCGGGCTGGGTTGCCTTCATCACTCCGCCCATTAGGAAGACGGCAGCCAGGATGCCCTGGACGATCCAGAGGACGACGCTCATTCGATTGCTCGCTCTCGACACACCCAACGGAAACGGAGCACCTGCCCCTGTCGATACCCTAACAGGAGAACTGGAGCGGCTATTCCACTTGGTAGATAGGTTGTGACAGTGGAACCTCGCGAAGACAGCACAGCCCCGTCCACCGCGACCGACCCTGGACTGCGGGCCGACGCGCAGCGCAACCGCGAGCGGATCATCGACGCCGCCCGCGAGGTCTTCGCCGAGCAGGGGCTGGACGCCTCCCTGAACGAGGTGGCCCGCCGCGCAGGGGTCGGGGTGGCGACCCTATTCCGCCGGTTCCCCACTCGCGAGGACCTGATCACGGCCACCTTCGCGGATCCGATGGCCGAGTACGCCGCGTTGATCGAAACCGCACTGGCCGACCCGAACCCGTGGCACGGCTTCTGTGGCTACGTCCGCTCCGTTTGCTCCATGCAAGCCGGCGACCGCGGGTTCACCGACGTCCTCACCCAGTCTTTTCCGACCGCGAAGGTCTTCGAGGCCCGGCGTGACCACGCGTTTGGCCAGTTCACCGAACTCGTCACCCGCGCCAAACACGCTGGCGGGCTCCGCGAGGAGTTCGTCGCCGAGGACCTGCCGATGTTGCTCATGGCCAACGCCGGCGTCGTGGTCGCTACCGCCGGAGCGGCACCCGAGACCTCACCGCGGCTGGTCGAGTACCTGATCCAAGCTTTCTCCGCCGCGGCAACTGGCCCGCTGCCCGATCCGCCGACCCCACGCCGCATGTACCGCGCGCTTCGTCGCCTGGGCGGCAAAGACCGCCGGGACCGATAGCCCAAGGCCGAGGACCACTCTCAGCACGTCCAGCGTCGTGTGGACGCCCTAATGAGATCGAGTGACTCTACGGGAGTCGGTCGGATAGCCGGACGGCTTCATCGAAAAGGTCGAGTACGAAATTGAATGTTGCCGCCCAGCCGGCCATGACGGTCGCAACATCGGTGTGCTGCTGTTGGGCAGCTGACTGGGGCCAAGTCGACATGTCGTCGCCAATCATGGGGAGCATCTCCGGGCACAGCCAGCTCGCTTGCGCGGCCAGCAAGGTCCCCGTCACCACGGCCGCCGATGCCGCGCGGGCAAACAGAACACCGTCCGTCGAGCCGGCCCAGCCGTGTTCGCGAAGTCCGCGCAGATGTGCTTCGGTGGCCGACCGGTCATGGTCTTCGGCGCGACCCGTCGAACGTGGCGCGATAGGTGATCACGGGGTCCTGCCGCGAGGAACGGCTTTGGCGAGAACCGACCTTGCGGGTCAGGACCCCACGCCCACATGCGGACAAGTCGTCTCGGCTCGCTGAACCCCAGCAGACACAGCAGTCACAGCGGTGAGAGAGCCGCAGTCTCACGTCTAATCGTCCCAATTCCTCGGCGGTAGATCTGCGCTCGGCGCGAGCTGTTGCAAAATGCGCTCGACCATGACCGCGACGGCCCGGGCTGCGGCCGGTTCAGGACTGCCTAGCCAGTGTTGGCGAGGTCCGCGGCTGGCACATCCGATTTTGACGACATCACGGTGGTCTTCGAGCGCCGACCCTCTCCGCCGATCGAGTCGGGCCTAGCTCGGCTTGGCCGGAACGAAGCGCTTGACGAAATCGAGCGCGGTCTGAGCGACCTCCTGCCAGCCGTGGTCGATCGTGAGCGCGTGGCCGCGGTTCGGGATCTTCACGATCTCCGTCACCTCTGGGTTGCGCCTCTGCCGCTTGTAGGCGGCGTTCGCGATCGCCCACGGCACCGTGTGGTCCTTCTCGCCCTCGATGATCAGCAGAGGACCGCGGTCGGGGTTCTTCGTGTTCACCTTCGCCTCCGTCCACGGGTTGATGTTCGCGAAGCCCATCTGCATCAGAGAGATCCCGGAGCCGGCGACGTGGAACGTGTCGAAAAGCTCCTTCGCCTCCTTCTCGTCCAGCGCGTTCGCCCAGCCGTACTTGAACTGGTCGAACGTGAACGTGATCGCGCGGCCACGCGTGAGCGGGTTGACCAGGAACGGGCCCGCCGCCTTGAGCGCGGAGGCCGGTAGAGGCAGAACGCCGCGGAAGACCCCAGGATCGATCGCCACCGTGGCCGCCGAAAGGCCCCGGCCCGCAACCATCTGCGCCAGCAAGCCGCCGGTCGAATGACCCATTACCGCTGGTTTCTGGTCCAAGGCATTAATGATCTCGGTGGTGTGGTCGGCGACCTGCTTCAACGTCTTCTTGGCAAGGACGTCCGGGTTCGCGCGGGCCTCCTCGACGGTCTCAGGATCGTCCGGCCAGTCCGGAGTGAGCGGCGCGTAGCCAGCCTCGCTGAAGAGCTGCCCCCAGCGGTCCCAGCTGCTCGGCAACAGCCAGAGGCCGTGGATGAAAACGACCGGCGTGTTGCCGGAGGCGTTTGCCGCGTCGATCTCCCGGTTCTCCCGCTCCGAAATTGACGCCATGCCGAACTCCTCTCGGTCGCGGTGATCTCAATCGACCCTATCGAAGCGGTTTGGTCGGCAAGGGAGTCCGGGCGAGTGGAGCCGCCGGGAGTTGAACCCGGGTCCTCGGTCACGACCGATCGGCATCTATAGGTATCGCAGGCTTTGCTCTTGCACTCCCACCTCCGGTGCCGCAGGTCTGGCGGGAGTTGCCGACTGCTGTCGCGCCTCGGTCGGCTGAAGTCCCTCGAAACGATCCCCATCGGCGCTCTCATTCAACGGTCGGCGCGACGTACTCGCTGTGATCGTCGTCGGATTCCCCCCGTACTCGGTGTCGTAAACCTCGGCCAGATCGGGGATCTCGAACTCGCCGATGCGCACCACGACACCGCACGTCCATTTGCCATCTGCCTATGTCAACTGATCGCGCTGCTCGATGCATCGCAAGCCGGTGGGCCAGCGGTGCTCCGCAAGCGGATCGCCATGCGGACGAGGTTCTCGCAGAACGGTCAATCCGAAGGTGCCGCTCCCCCTTCCTCACCGATCAGCCGATGACGCTGAGCAAGAGTCGGTCTCGCCACTGCCCCCGGACATAGATGTGGTCGCGAAGAACTCCTTCCTGCCGCATACCGTTCTTTGTCAAGACCGCGACTGAGGCGCGATTCTCCGGGTCACAGGTAGCCGAGATCTTGTGTAAGCCCAGTTCGTTGAAACCAAAGGCGAGCAGCCGACCAGTGGCCTCGGTTGCATAACCATGCCCCCACGACTCGCGCGCGAAAACGTAACCAATCTCGCCTCGGTGATGCTCAAAGCTGACCACCTGAAGCTCAATCGACCCGATCAGCATCTCTCCATCGGCCTGGACCACTACCGCAAGCGCATAGCGCCGACGCGGGGACACCCCGGCACTTGCGCTCGCCTCCTGCAGAAACGCCTGAGTCTCCTGTGGAGTGTTCGGGCCCCACTCGACATGGCGCACAACGGCGAGGTCGGCGGCGAACGCATGCACAGCCTGGTAGTCCCCAAGCTCGAAATCACGCAAGCGCAGCCGGCTCGTCCTCAGCTCCACAGGCGTCATGATTCCGGAAGGATTGCGCACACCGAACGCTCAGCGAGAATTCCTGCGAGAACGCATTGGTCTCAACCGCGCGAGGTGAGGCGCTCAAGCAGGGCGAGATCAACCAGATCGATAGCGCGGGGCTGATAGCCCGTATGTAAGCGCAGCTGCATATCGCGGGACAAGCACGGTACGCCCATACCGCCAAGAGTGCCCTGGTCGAACGCCTCGGGCGGATAGTCGAACTTTCCACCGCCGATATCGGCCTGGCGGCCGTGACCGGTCGCGTCGAAAACCACCGGGTGAAGATCGACCCAACCGCGGCCCTCGGCGACGAGCTCAACACGAACAGGTCGCCAATCAGTTTCCACGCGGTAACCCCGGCGCTCCAGAACCCGTAGCGCCACCGTCTCATTGCCGGCGTCCAGCGCCAGGTCCAGATCACGGTGCAACCGCGTCTGCCGACCAACCAAGGCATCGACACCCCAACCGCCAGCGACCCAAACCGAGCAGCCCGCCTCGGTCAGGTCCGCCAGCACCGCGAGCATCTCACCAAGATCCATGCCCTGGCTTGCGCTGTCGGTCTGTAGCATCATCATCGATCCCACCACACACCTGCCGGGAAACTCGATCGCCCACCGCCTAGTGGCCACTGGGTTCAGGTACCCAGGCAGCGCATCACGCCCAAGCGGCGGCGGAAATGCATCGCGCGCTGATTGGCAGGCGGAGGTGGCGGGTGAGTTGGTACGGATGCATTACGACTAGGCGGCTTACCCACCGAGCCTTAACGAGCACTGTTGGCCGTAAACGACCGCTAGTGCCACCCGATTGCCACCCGTAAATGATCAAGGGGCCCGCCAGGAGGTGCAACTCCGACGGGCCTAGGGAATCCACTAGTGAGGAGCAGATCCCCAATGTCCCAAGTTACTCATCTCGCCAGCTGCGCTCTCAACCGTTCCGGCGACAGACTTCGCGTCGATTTACATCAACCGGCCGACAGTCCCAGCTTCGTCATGGTGGTTTGGCCGGCGAAACCCTCCGTTACCGCACCCACACCTAAAGCGCTGGCCGCGTTGGCGTCGGCGATGGTCCGCACGTTGGCGGCGGCTCAGACGGAACTCGCCGCGAAGATCAGGAACAGCCGATAACCGGCATAGACGCAGTGACACCCGGCGTGCCACCGCGCCGACGTGCCGTGCGCTGGTTTATTCACGACCGAACGGTAGTGGGCCTCAGCATTCGCCATGCCGCGATCTAATCCGTGATCAAACCATGCGCCGCGAGCACTGCTGCCACGATCGAGAGATCAAACGACGCGCTAAGCCAGTGTTAGTGGCCTGCCGTGTCGGCCATCAGTGGTCTGTCAGTGAGAAGCCGGTGAAGCGGAAGGTCCCGGGCGTCCCGTTGGTGGAGACGATCTCTACCCCGTAGCAGATCTGGCCGAGGGTCGAGTTGGCCGGCACCCGGCCATGGCTGATCAGGTAGTCGAGCATGGCCCGGATGTTGACGGTGCCGGCGGCCATGTCCGTACCGGGGACGAAGGAGAGGATGTGGTTGTCACCGGTTGCCCAGAGGGTCCAGGTCTGCCCGCCGAACCCAAGGCCGGTGGCGACCACGGAGCCGGCCGGCCGCTGGGCCTGGTTGTCAGTCCAGATCATCACCTCGCGGTTTGAACCTCCGCCGTTCCCGACGCCGTTGAGCCAGATGTCGTAGGCGATGTTGTGGATGCCGGTGTTGGGGCCGGCCGCGGCGAAGCTGGACGAGAGCACCGGGTAGTTGCTCAGCGGAGGCTCAGAGCCGGTGCTCCAGTTGTGGTAGTCCTTGTGGACGTTCGGGTAGGTCTTCACCGCGCCGTCGCCGGAGCTGTTGTCAGCGGTGGCGATCACGTTCCAGGAGTGATAGGAGCAGGCCTCGACGGTCTCGCTGACCCGGTAGCCGGAAGTGTTCCACATGTTGTTGTGGATGATGAGGCCGCCGTCGGAATACATCGCGCCGTTCGACGAGGACCGCCAGACCGGATTGGTGCAGACGGTGCCTGCCGGCGGAGTCGTCGCCGCAGGTGCCGGCGTAGCCGTCGTGGCGGTCGGGGACGCCGAAGGGCTCGATGATGCGGTCGCTGACTGAGACGTCGAGGCAGTGGCCGAATGGGTAGCCGAACTGGACGACGAAGCAGAGGACGACGCCGACGCCGTGCTGGATGTTGACGATGTCGGCGATTTCGTGGTCGAAGCCGAGGCCGACCCGCTTGTCGTGCTCGGAGCGGGCGTCGGCGTTGCGTCTTCGTTATCCACGGTGAAGGCGGCCCGACGGCTGGTGGTCCTGCCGTCCCGCCAAGTCAGGACCAGCTTGATCGTGTGCGATCCGTCGACGAGCTGCGTCGTGTCGTACGGCCGCGCCGTGCCGTCGGGGGCAGTGCCGGCCAGGTCGAATGGCGGCACCCAATCGGTGCGAGTGGGTGTTCTCGTCTGCCACCCGTCGTCCAGGTAGAAATCGATCTTGCGCAGCCCGCGCGAGCTCCGTACGAAGACGTAAATGTTCCCGTGCACGGTCAGGCCGTCGAGCCGCACCGCCTGCGAGCGGTCCGGATTAAGGCTCACCGCGAGCCTTGACCTTGTCCAAGCAGAGGCGGTTCCGACACCGACGACGCCGAAAACCCCGAGCACCAGGGCCAGGCTAGTTCCGAAGGCGATGAGCACCCTGCGGAGACGGCGCGGAGCGAACCGTGACTCGCCTACCCCCGTTTCCTGTGCTGCAACCTGCCCCCGCCGCGCCGGAACCGGCGACTCCATCGCCCGTCGCGGGCGCGGTTGAGCCACAGTATTTTCTCCTCCCCCGAAAGAAAGATACCAAAGCGTTATCTTCGCGAACGAGTCTCGCACATCCGGCTCTATTGGCCAAGTCCAGCGCCCTGATTTCAAAAGACGCCGCCTGCGGAGGGTTACCTTGCCGTGATCTCTGGCGTTGCCAGTCGGGGTTCACTAGCCGCGGCTGCGTGCCCGCATTAGAGCAATGAGCCATGAGCGCTGCGCACGTGCGGAACTGACCCCGTGCTGCGGCAGTCTGCCCTTGCGTGACCGCTCCCCCGCTCAAACCCGTGTGGGCCGACAGCTTCTGAGCTTGGAGGCCTGGTGGCAGCAATGATCACTTGAGGGTGATGGTGGAGCGTGCGCGATAGCACCGTGATGGTGCGAGTCTCGATGGTCCCGCGGGTCGGCTCAATTCGAGTCCACCTGCTCCAGCCCCGACTGGTAGGCGAACGGCACCATGGCGCAGTGTGTGCCGACGATGGCTTCGTGGGTGATGCGTAGGCCGTCGTAGCGTCGCGTGGTCAGCCGGTCGACCAGTGACCTCGGCCCGGCGAGGTCTTGTTGGCTGATTCCTTCCCAGACCAGATGCAGGCGGACAGGAAGATTGTCGTTGTTCTCCGCGAAGGCCTGCTCCTGGTCGAGCGGGGGATCAAAGCTGGCCGCCACACACCGTTGGAACAGGTCCGGGTGCCGGAAGAGCGTGTAGAGCGCGAAGTTTGCCCCCATCGAGTGACCGAGAAGGGTCCGGTCGGCAGGGTCGGCCCGGTAGTCGGTCTCTATCAACGGGATGAGTTCTTGGCGAAGAAACTGCATGAAGCCGATGCCGTTGCCGGACGGGATCGGCGCGGCGATCGGAAAGTGCTCCTGCATGAAGGCTTCGCCACTCTCTTCGCGACCGAGGACGAAGTCCCGCATCCGGAGGTGCATGACGTGATACAGCATGTCCGTCAGCGTGCCGGTCACCGGGTATCCGATGCCCACGATCAGAGCATCCGGCAGTTCGTTGCAGAATTCGACGCGGATGTTCATGAAGCGAACCATGTCGACCACCATGTTGAAATGCATGTTGCCGTCGAGCACAAAGATGACCGGCCACATCATGTCCGGCCTCTCCTCGTAGTGGAACGGCAGGGCGACCGAGATCAGATAGTCATCGTCAGCCATTGCCGAATGGACGACGCGAGCGTGGGTTGCCGGGATAAACGCCGAGGGGAGGTTCAACATCGGATGCTCCCTTGCTACCACCTGGTACTCCTGCACCGTGCCTGTGCTCAATGGCCCTCCTCCTTCCTGGATCAGCCTCTTCCGCGCCCGGGGCCGGCTCACTTCACCGGACGATACTCGCGAGAGCGTCCGGTGCTGTCGCGTGCCTATGCTGCTCGGTTCGCCGCTCGCGCGCCCCGCTTAGCAGGTCGTCGGACGCCCGTCTGGGTCTTCTCTATAAGCGGTTGCCCAGGCTGGCGGGGTGAGCTCGATCCACTGCACGGAAGGTGGTGTCAACAGATGGCGGAACGAACGGAAACGAGACCGCCACTGAGACCAGAGGGCCTCGAGTCGCGAACGGTGACAAGAAAGACGAAGACTGAGACGGTCGTCGGTCGATGACCAAGGGCGCCGTCGGCCTGTGCGCCCTTGGGATGTTCATCGTGTGGTCTGCCACGATGAGCCCTACTGATCGCAGCGAAGCGGAGTGCGATGTACGGAGTTCCTCATTGGTCGGCGCCGCACCATGACGGATCGGCGACCTACGTAAGCGACCTTGCTCCGAACCTTGGGGAGACGGTGGCGGTGTTCTTACGGGTTCCCCGCGCCAGCGGGGTGCGCCAGGCTCTGCTGCGCGTCTATGTGGACGGCGAGCAGGCGCTTACCGAGACTGTGGTCGACCGGGAGGACGATCACGAGGTCTGGTTGCGCGGCAACGTCCCCCTGCATAACCCTGTCGTGAACTATCGCTGGCTGTTGGACGGCGTGCCCGACGGCTACCAGTGGTTGAACGGTGAAGGCTTGCATGCTCACGACGTCACCGATGCCGCCGACTTCCGGATCACCGCGCATGCCGCCCCGCCATCGTGGGCGCAGGATGCAGTCTTGTATCAGATCTTCCCGGACCGCTTCGCCAAGTCGGTAGACCGGCCGGTCCCGGCGTGGGCGGTCCCCCAGCGCTGGGACGATCCGGTCATCGGGAATGGACCCGAGACCCCGTACCAGCTTTACGGCGGCGACCTGGATGGGATCACCGCCCACCTCGATCACATCGCCAGCACAGGCGCCAACACCGTCTACCTGACCCCGGTATTCCCGGCCCGGTCGAACCACCGCTACGACGCATCGACGTTCGACAATGTCGACCCACAGCTCGGCGGGGATGCGGCACTGGCCCGGCTGTCTGATGCCCTGCACGCCCGCCGGATGCGCCTGCTCGGCGACCTGACCACGAACCATTGCGGCGACGCCCACGAATGGTTCCAGACTGCCGTCGCCGACGCAACGACACCCGAGGCGGGCTACTTCATCTTCACCGACCACCCCCACGAGTACGTCTGCTGGTTCGGCTACCCGTCGCTACCCAAGTTCGATCACCGCGATCCGAGGCTACGCCGCCGTCTGTACGAAGGCCCCGATTCGGTGGTCGCTCGCTGGCTGGGCCCGCATGGGCTGGACGGCTGGCGCATCGACGTCGCCAATATGACAGCACGGGCGGGAACGACCGATCTGAACCACATGGTCGCCACGACCATTCGAGCGACGATGGCCGCCGCGAACCCGGAGTCGCTGCTGCTGGCCGAACATAGCCACGACGCCTCTCAGGACCTGCTTGGTGATGGCTGGCACGGCGTGATGAACTACGCCGGCTTCACCCGGCCGATCTGGCAGTGGCTGAAAGCTCCCAGCCCGGTCCCGTTCCAGCCAGGTCCGTTCACGGCCATGCCGCGCTTCCCGGGCGGCGCGATCACGACTGCGATGCGGTCGTTCGCCGCTGCGCAACCGTGGCGGGCCACCGCCCATGCCCTTACCTTGGTGGACTCGCACGACACAATGCGGATCCGGACACTGCTCCGCGATCCAGCGCTCGTGACGGTCGCCTTCGGGCTATTGGCGACCATGCCCGGCATCCCAATGCTTTGGGCGGGCGACGAGATCGGGCAGGAAGGTGCCAACGGACAGGACGCGCGGCGACCCATCCCTTGGAACGAGCCAGAGCAGTGGGACATGGAGCGGTTCGCCATCAACCAAGCGCTCTTCACCGCCCGCGCGGAAAACCCTGCTTTACGACGCGGTGGCCTACGTTGGCTGGCCGTACAGGACGACTCCATCACGTTCCTCCGCGAGTCACCGCAGCAGACTGTCTTGGTGCACGCCGCCCGCGGGCCGCACCGCCCTGTGCAAGTTCCGACTGCGATCCTGGGCTCACATCTGACCGGACTCGCCGAAACAGGTGATCTCCACCCTGATGCCTCGAACAATTACACACTGCCATCACGGGGACCCATGATTCAGGTTTGGTCCTGCCAGATTGGACGTCGCCAGCGTGGCGCGTGATCAAGCAGCGCTCAGCGTCTGCGGGAGCTGTGAGCGCCGTTCGTTGGCCACCGCCCTCTAGAGCGACGACCATTCCGTAAGAGGGCGGCGTCTAGACCCGAATTGCAGCACTGAATCGATTTAGAGATGTCATTTGCGGCCGCCAGCGAGGTGACCAGCCGAACTAAAGGACGCACCAGATCAACAGCCCGATGCCGAAGAGTGGGACCTTCCTGGCCACCGGGACCACGAACTGGACGTTGACAGCACTATGCGTTTTGAGCGAGATGTTCTCGCGAGCTGACCGTCCCGACTCTGCTGGATCATCTAGCCGGCAGGAATCCACCTGCTGGCATCTCACCTCGGGACTGCTTCGTCGGCCGGTATTGCATGATGGCCGGCTCTTTCAGGTGGTGACGGTCTGACGCCGAACTCGTCGTGGCCTACACCCCGAAGAGCGGCCGGCAGCGTTCGAAGCCGCTGATCTCGATGGATACGGCTTGACCGGTAGCTTCCCAATCCGCACGCGACAACCTCAAATGCACCATTGTCTCGACGCCCTGACCGGCGTCAGATCGGTGACGGCTTTCACCGTTCGGTTTGTAGCCGAGCGCGCGGCTGACGCCGAGCGATGCGGCGTTGTGCTGCCAGGCTGATGTGATGGCGTACTCGGCCCTGAGGGGGCCAAAGGCGAGCGCCAACGCAGCGCGCCGAGCCTGCTTTCCCCAGCCGCGACCCCGGACGTCTCGAGCGAGGTGGGAAGCACTGTCGACAGTACGCAGTACCGGGAAGTCCTCACCTTCTAGCGACTGCACGCCGACGATCCGCTCGCCGACCACGACGACGAAGTCGAGTCGCCAGTTGTCCACTGACCAGTTACCAACCGACTGCCAGTAGGACTGGTGGGCTGATACCGCGCGACTGGTGCTCTCGTCCAGCCCCGGGAACCGAGGCAACTGCGGGTTGCTCGCGATATCCGCCGACAGCGTGGCCGCGACGGCCAGCAGGTCAGCTTCGGTCGTCGGACGCAACAGCAGGTCGGGCGTTCGCAACCTGAGCCCGGGCAGCGGCCAATGCATCGGCTCCATAGAAGGCGAGGCTAGTGCCGAAATTCCGCTGGGCGAGGCGCTGGCCGGCTACGCCGAGCAGGCCGCGATTACGGATGCCATCATCGCCGAAAGCCGGCCGGAGGCGGCGATTTCACCATGATGGCGGCGTTGGAGCCGCCCGGCGGCGCCCACCCAGGCTGGGTGTCGTCTTGGCCGGCGTGTCCTCTGATCTGAGTGGCGAGAGCCCTTGCCGGTTCGGCTCCGTTGGCCGGTAGCTGCTCGACCAATAGCAGCGTGGCTGCCATATCGCGCGTCCCGACCTGGTCCCCCGACCGCCGACACTGACGGCTAAAGCAGGGCCGCGACCAGAGCAACCAGGGCAACCGACGCCGCAGCCCGGCGCATCGGGCTGGGCCTGCTGCCGCCGGGCGTCGTGGTCACGACGCCGCCCCGGGACTCTCCCAGGTGGCACCCGTTTGCCGCACGTACTCCGCGACGGCTTCATCGAGCGTTCTGAAGAAGTGCGCGGGGTCGATCGTACGGGTGAGCTCGTACCGCTCGATCTTCTCGCGCACAGGGTCCTTCATCTCCGCGAAGATCAGCGAAACACCGCGCTCGTTGAGCCAGACGTCCAGCTCCTGCAGCATGTCAGAGGCCGTGGTGTCGACGTCGGTGATGGGCTCGGCGGCGACGACGAGCCAGCGAAGGTCTGGGCGCTCCTCGGCAATCGCCCGCAACGCCATGCCGAACACGCGCGCGTTCGCGAAGATCAGCGGCGCGTCGAAGCGGTAGACGACCAGACCGGGCAGCACCTCGGCTTCTGGATACCTCTCGGTGTCGTGGAGGCCGGCCATTCCCTCGACCCGACCGAGCTCTACGTGGTGCGGCCACCACGCGCGGCGGAAAACATTGAGGATGGACAGGCCCACCGCGACGAGGATGCCGGGCAGCACGCCGAGAAAGGCCACGCCAAGTAGCGCGATGATCGAGAGCGTGAATTCCATTCGGCGCTGCCGCCACAGCCGACGCGTTCCGGCGACGTCGGCTAAAGAGAGCGCGGCAGCGATGACAATGGCACCCAAGGTCGGCTGTGGCACGTACTGCATTGCGGAGCTGGCGAAGACCAGGACCAGCGTGATCACGGCAGCGCCGACGAGGCCCGTTACCTGGGACTTTGAGCGGGCCTGTTCCGCGACCGCGGTGCGGGACCCGCTGGTGCTGACCGGAAAGCCCTGAAAGAAGCCGGCGGCGATGTTGGCCGCCCCGATGCCGATCATCTCCTGATTGCCGCGCACCTGCTCGCCCCGGCGGGCGGCGAACGCCGACGCCGTGGACATGGTGTCCGCGAGCGCGACCACGGCGATAGCGAGCGCTCCGACGACGAGCGGCGGCACATCGCTCCAGCTGATCATCGGGACCGTGAAGGGGGGGAAGCCCTGAGGAACCACGCCGACCGTGTCCACGCCGTGGGACTCCAGGTCGAGCGCGTTGACCGCAACGGCGGCCAGCACTACGACGATGAGGATGCTCGGGACCTTGGGCAGCAGCTTATTGAGCAGCAGGATGCCGACGAGTGACAGGACTCCGAGGACTGCAGCTGTCGCATTCGCCTCGCCCTGCGCCAGCCCGAACACGAAGGCGCGGGCTTCGGCAACGAGCCCGTCGGCGTCCACCGAAAACCCGAGCAGCTTGGGCAACTGACTGACGATGATGGTCAGCGCCAGCCCGTTCATATAGCCGATCTGGGTCGGCTTGGACAGCAGGTCCGCCACGAACCCGAACCTGGCCAGCCCGGCAATGACCATCACGACACCCACGAGCACGGCAAGCAGCGACGCAAGCACGACGGCGCGCGCGGGGTCGCCGTTAGCGAGCAGAAGGGGGGCGATCGTCGCCGCGATCATCGGACCGAGGGCCGAGTCAGGACCTAGCACCAGTATCCGAGACGGGCCGAAGACGGCGTAGCCGAGCAAGCACAGGATCGAGGTATAGAGCCCGGTTACGGGCGGAAGCCCAGCGAGATCGGCATACGCCATCCCCTGCGGCACCAGCAGCGCCGAGAGGACGAGTCCGGCGACGATGTCCCTGGGCAACCATTTCCGCTGGTACGAGGTGATCAATGCGACACCAGGCAGGTACGCGCGCCACCCGGAGGGTCTGAGGTCGGGCTGGCTGGCGAGCTCGGCCATGATGGTCAGCCAACCATCGCGGCGCGCGTTGAGGCGTCACGATGGTCGTCGCGAGAGGGGACCGGTTGACGGTGAGGCTGAGTCATCAGTGCGAAGCCTAATGTGGGGCGTCCGCCATCCGGGGTGCTGCCGACGGCGCCGCGCACCCGACCCACCGCAGTGTCGGAGCTGCCTGGGCAGGAAGGCCCGTCACCATCCCCATCAACAGCCGCACGGAGCTCCCGGAGCGCGCGGATTCGGTCTGGCCTCGGCCTACATCGGCAAGCAATTCTCGCTTGTCATCACCGACGAGGCCGGTAATCCGGTTACCTCGGAACGAAGGCCGTACGAAGCGTTGAGGGCTCCGCCGCGGGCATTCGGCTTTACCACTGGGCGTACGAGTCGTCCAGTGGCCCTCGAGAAGCAAGAGGACTGGGGATAAAGTCCCTCGATGTCATCGGCGCACAGCTGCCGGCGTCCTCGACGCAGGACGCACAAGGACGCTACGGGTGATGCTGCGCCATGTCGCGGTAGGCGTCGACCTGAACAGCATCTTGCGGTATGCCTGAGGCGGAGCTCCGTTGGTCGATTGACCATCGCGGAGGAAGTCGGAGCCGGCGCAGTTCTACAGTGTGGACGGGCCCACTAAACCTGAAGTTCAGGTCCTGCAGCGACGTTACGGCTCGCGGAAGGAGTAGAGGCGATGGTTGCTGACCAGGCGGCGGCCGCAGGGGCGGCCGGTAGGACTGTGCCGCCGTATGCTCGTGATGCAGTTGCCGTCGTCGAGGCGGCCGGCTCCGACGCTGAGTCCGGCTTAACTCAGGCTGAGGTCGCGAGTCGGCTGTCAACGTACGGGACGAACCAGATCGTCAGCGAGAAGCCGCCCTCGGTATGGGCAGTGGCACTGCTCCAGCTGCGCGACCCAATGAACATCATGCTGGTGGCCGTCACCGTGGTGAGCATTCTCATTGGGCAGGTGTCGACTGGCATCGTCGTGGCGTTGCTGATCCTTCTGAATGTGGCCCTCGGTACGCGGCAAGAGCTCATGGCAAGGGCGAGCGTCGACGCCCTGTCCAAGATGCAGGTGCCGCAGGCCAGGGTTGTACGCGATGGCAACGTGCGCTTGGTGCCGGCATCCGAAGTGGTTCCTGGCGACATCGTGTATGTAGAGGCCGGGGATATCGTGCCCGCCGACGGCCGCATCGTACGGTCCGCGACACTCGAGGCACAGGAGGCGGCGCTGACTGGCGAGAGCGCGCCGATCGGGAAGGATCCGGCAGCACTGGCCTCAGCCGATGTCGCGCTCGGCGACCGTACGAACATGCTGTTCCAGAACACCTCCGTTACCCGAGGAACCGGCTCAATGGTGGTGACGGCAACGGGCATGCAGACCCAGATGGGCCAGATCGCCACCATGCTGACGACTGTCACACGGACGCGTTCGCCGCTGCAGAAAGAGCTCGACTCGCTCACCAAGGTGCTTGGCAGCATCGCCTGGGGTGCGGTGGCCGTAATCGTCGTCGTCGGCTTCATCCGCGGCTTGCCGATTCAGGATCTGCTCTTGCTCGGCACGGCAATGGCGATCTCGGCGATCCCGACGGGTCTACCGGCATTTGTGTCAGGACTCCTGTCGATCGGAGCGAAGCAACTCGCTGCGGCCAAAGCCGTGGTGAAGAACCTCACCGACGTTGAAACGCTCGGTGCGACGAGCGCAATCAACACCGATAAGACCGGCACACTGACGATGAACCAGATGATGGTGTCGACCCTGTATGCCAGTGGCTCTTGGTTCAATGTGGAGGGCGAGGGCTACCGCAAGTCCGGCGCGATTACATCGGTCGCGGGTGTGCCCGTTCCGGACTTCACCCGGCTGGCCTACGGGCTGTCGCTGGACAGCGACGCGGTCGTCCAGGACGACGGCTCAGTGATCGGTGACCCGACCGAAGCGGCTCTGGTCGTTCTGGCGGCGAAGTTGGGGGTCGACGCGGAAGAGACGCGCCGAACCTACCCGCGACTGGCGGAGGTGCCATTCGACTCCGAGTACAAATTCATGGCCACGTTCCACCGCGTCCCGGTCGATGGCGTCGAACACGTGATCGAGCTGGTGAAGGGTGCGCCAGACGTCGTGTTGGCGCGCTGCTCGCAGGAGGGCGGCCCGTTGAGCGGCTCACAGGTCCCCATTACCGAGGCGCACGCGGGCATTGAGGGAGCGAATGAGCGGATGGGTGAAAGTGGTCTGAGGGTGCTGGCATTCGCAGCGCGGCTCATCCAAAGCGATGAGCTACAGATCATGAGCGACGATCCCATGTCGTTGACAGGCGAGCTCTCCTTCGTCGGGATGGCTGGGATCATCGACCCTCTGCGAGCCGAGGCCAAAGGGGCCGTACGAACGGCGCTCACGGCTGGGATCGATGTCCGGATGATCACCGGCGACCACGCTGTAACGGCTCGGGCTATCGGAGAGTCGCTCGGTCTGGGGCCAGGCGCGATCAGTGGGACAGAGCTGCGGACGCTCTCCGATAACGAGTTGGGTCAGAGCCTTCCTGACCTCCATGTTTTTGGGCGTGTCACGCCGGAGGACAAGTTGCGCCTCGCGCGAATTATGCAGCAACAGGGATTGATCGTTGCGATGACAGGCGACGCTGTAAACGACGCTGCGGCGCTCAAACAGGCCGACATCGGCGTCGCGATGGGAAGCGGCAGCGAGGTAACCAAGCAGGCGGCTCGAATGATCCTGACCGACGACAACTTCGGAACGCTGGTTCATGCCGTCGAGATCGGCAGGCGAGTCTACGACAAAGTCGTCTCATACGTCCGCTACCAAATGACTCAGCTGCTGTCGCTGATCATGCTGTTTCTCGCCGCGACAATCTTCAACGTCAACCAAGGTGTAGCGCTGACGCCGTCTATGGTGCTGTATCTACTCTTCTTCGCCACGGCGGTCGGCGTCGTGATCATCGCAGTCGATCCGGGTGATCCAGATGTCATGCATCGTCCACCGCGAGACCCGACAGTGCCAATCACTAACCGCACGGCGATCTTGTTATGGCTCATCTACGCCTTCGTGCTCTTCCTGGCAGCATTCCTGCCGCTGGTTGCAGGCCCGGACGAGCCGAGCTTTGACCAGCCGAGCGTCTCGATGACAATGACCTTTGTTGTGATGGGCCTGGGTACGGTCTTTAACGCGCTGGTAAACCGGCGAGACCCAACGAGTGGGCTGACGCCACCGATACTCAAATCCATAGGCATCGGTTTGATCACGGTCGTGCTGATTTTTCTCGCGACTCAGCTGCCTACTCTGCAGAAGGGACTCCTTACGACGACGCTCACACCGCTTGAATGGCTCATCTGCGCCGGGCTTGCCGCTTCACTTCCGCTCGTCGTCGAGCTGACCAAGCTCGTTCGTCGGCGACGTGTGCCCGCGGCGGTGCCGGTTGGAGCAGAGCGTGTCGTAGCCCCATCCCGCGCTCTCACGAAGGCCGCCGGATGATGGACGATGTGGCGTAGTTATAGGGCTGCATGCGACTCAAAACCTGCACGAGCACTCATGCGAATCTCCTCCCGCGGCACTCCAGAGGCCCCAGATCCGCAACGCCTATTCACTCAACCGGCGCGTGGCCCTCGATGTGGGGGATTGCCGGCACCGGTTCGCGGAGCTCCTGTTCGCTGGGGATTTCGGCGGCGACGTCGGAGGCGTGCAACGCGCGCCCCATGGCCCAGGCGATCCAGCCGCCGAGTACTAACAGGACCGAACCCACCGCAATCCAGGCCGCCGCGCCGGGGAGCTGTGTGAGCTGGTACATCAGCCAACCGATGATGACCGTCGAGGGGATGGTGACGACCCAGGCTGCCACCATCTCCATCACGACCCGTAGGTTGACGCCTTGGCCGGACGCCACGCCGGAGCCGGTGACTGAGGAAGCCGCGGCGTGGGTGGTCGAGATCGGAATCCCCATTCCGGTGGCACCGAAGATCGCGGTCACTGCGCCGATGTTGGCCGCCAGCCCGGAGCTGGCGCGCAGCGAGGTGATGCGAAGACCCATCGTCTCGATGATCTTCCAGCCTCCCCAGACGGTGCCGATCGCGATGGCACTGTAGGCGAGGAAGGGGATCCACCAGTCAATCTGCAGATTCCCGTCGGGTTGCAGGGTGATGTACCCGCCGGCCAGCAAGACCGCGGCGATGATCCCCATGGTCTTCTGGGCGTCGTTGGCGCCGTGCCCGAACGAGACCGCGGCTGCCGACAGCAACTGCAGGCCTTTGAAGGCCTTGGCGTCGTCGGGGACCCTCAGCCGTCGCTGGAGTCGGGACAGCCCGAGCATCGCCAGGAATGCCACCGTGAACGCCACCATGGGCGAGACGACGATCGCGATCATCGCGGTCTGGACGACGCCCCAGTTGATGGCCGAGAGACCGCCCGCGGCGAGTCCGGCGCCGACCAAGCCACCGATGATCGCGTGGCTGGAGGACGACGGCATGCCGATGTACCAGGTGAGGTAGTTCCAGGTGATCGCCGCGACAAGGGCGGCGAACACGACAGCGACACCCTCGGCATCGTGCTTGACCACCTTTGCCACCGTGTTGGCGACGGCGGTGCCGACGACGAAGAACGCGCTGAAGTTGAACGCTGCGGAGAACCAGGGAGCCCAGCGCGCCGGCAGGGCCCGCGTCGCGACGACGGTCGCCACCGAGTTGGCGGCGTCGTGGAAGCCGTTGGTGAAGTCGAAAACCAGCGCCAACACGATCACACCGATGACGCCGATCAGCACCCAGTCCATGGGTCACCGACGCGGCGGGCGGGAAGAAGAGCGTGGCACGCCGATCCACAAGTCTTGCCTATTCCTCATCAGGCAGCCTTTTGCGGCGCCAGAGGCCTTGTGTTGGACAACCAGCTGCTGCGGTTGCCAAGGCTGCTCCGGTGGCCATTGCTGTGGCATCGGTCGGTCGTTCGGGTGCGGATTGGTCACGAGACGTGTACCCACCGCATCGCGGTCTGCAGGAGGTGGTCGTAATCGCCAGCGGTGGCCTCAGCGTGGAACTCGCTGACCTCCGCATCAGGTACGCCAGCCGAACGCAACGCGGCTTGCACGGCGCCTAGGACTTCAAGAGCGTTGCCGTCAACGATCCAGTCATCGCTTGTCAGCGTGACGGCAATGTCTGGGTGGCGGGTGACCGTTGTGGACTGGGTCACGGTGGCTACTGCCTTTCTAGGGGATTGTGCATACATTCACACATATCGCTGTGTGAAGACTGTGGGGTTGCTGTCCGGCGGCTGTCACTTCGCGCGGGCGCCCCGACGCCATACGTGTGGGTTTTCGGCCGTACCCAGACCAACGGCCCGGCCGACTATGAGGCAGTCCACAAGGTGCAAGACGGCTACCTGCGTGGCGCAGGGAACCGGAGCTCAACAAGGAGGCAGAACAAATCTTCGATTCCGAAACGATCTCGAATCAACTCCCGACACCAAACACTCATATCGTTAACCTGTTGTTCACCTGACTCAGCTCCCGGTAGGCGTCTAGGTGAGCGTGGGTTCAGTGTTGTTCGTGCTGGAAGGTTGGATTCGCGGATCTCATGACGCACACGATCAGCGCAGACAACGTTGCGGCAGATCTCCCACCCAAGCAGATGCTCGCCGAAACCTTGCGCGCCCGCCTGGAGCGCCAAGGCCGGGTCCGATGACCACATCGGTCGGGCAGAGGATTCGCCTAGGGCTGCATCGCCGGCTCCCTATCCTGACCTGGCTCCCCGGGTATAAGCGCGCACGTCTGCGTCCCGACATCGTGGCCGGCGTGGTCGTCGCCGCCCTCGCGGTACCGCAATCCCTCGGGTACGCGTCCATCGCTGGGGTGCCTGTTCAGGTAGGGCTATACGCCGTCCCCATCGCCCTCCTGGTCTATGCAGCGCTCGGCTCCTCGCCGCAGTTGATTGTCGGACCCGTCTCCACCGTCTCGGTCCTATCGGCGACGCTTGTCGCAAGCCTGCATCCGGCCAATGTTGCCGAGGCGGTCACTTACACGTCGGCCATCGCACTGGCGGCGGGCGCCGTCCTGGTTATCGCCGGGTTCCTCCGGGTGGGCTGGGTCGCGGAGTTCCTGTCCAAGCCCATCGTCACTGGTTTCGTCTTCGGCCTCACCATCCTCGTGATCATCGGTGAGCTGCCCAACCTGCTCGGCATCCCCGTCACGCCAGGCGACGTCCTGCACCGAATATCCCTGCTCGCGCTCAATATCGACCAAATCAAACCGCTGACGGCCGCGGTTGGTGTCAGTTCATTGGCGGTGTTGTTCATCGGGTCTCGCTTATTGCCGCGGGTGCCGTGGGCGCTGGTCGTCCTCGTCCTTGGGCTCGCGACCTCGTACTGGCTCGACCTCGCCGCTCGCGGCGTGGCCGTCGTCGGTCCGGTGCCGAAAGGGTTACCCACACCCTCGGTCCCGATCGTGCCGCTGAATCGGCTGGTCGACGTCGCCCTCGCCGGGGCCGCCATTGCGGTCGTCGGTCTTGCCGAGGGGTTGAGTGCCGGACGACTGTATGCCACTAAGGGTGGCTATCGGCTGGACACCGACCAGGAGCTCATCGCCGCTGGCGGCGCCAATATCGGCTCGGGCCTGTTCGGCGGCCTGGGAGTGGCCGGAAGCCTGTCCAAGACCGCCGCCGTGGATCGGGCCGGCGGCACATCGCAGGTCAGCGGCCTCTCGGCCGCGGCCATCGCGGTCCTCGCGATCCTCCTCGTTGCGCCGGCACTGTCCATCCTGCCAAAGGCGGTCCTCAGCGCCATCGTGATCAACGCCGTGTGGGGGCTCCTGGACCTGGCCGCCATTCGCCGCTACATGAAGGTGCGCAGGAACGACGCCGTCTCTGCCCTGGTGGCTGCCGGCGGCGTCCTTATCGCCGGACCGATGCTCGGCCTGGTGATCGCAATAGGGCAGTCCCTTCTCGGAATGGTGTACCGGTCGAGTCGGGTGGATCTGGAGGTTCTGGGCAAGATCCCGGGCGTGAAGGCGGCCTGGGGCGGCGTACGCCAACATCCGGAGCGCACCACAATCCCCGGCATCCTGGTGCTCCGGGCCAACGTGTCGCTGTTTTGGGTCAACGCCGCCGAGGTCCAGCAGGCGATCCTGCAGGCGGTCGATGCGGCACCGGATACCGTGGCGCTGATCCTGAACCTGGAGTCGACCGACCAGCTCGAAACGACCAGCGCCGACATGTTGTCCGAGCTGCGCGAGCAGCTTGCCGAGCGCAACGTCGACCTGTATCTCGTGCGGGTACGGCGGCGCGTCCGAACCGTCCTCGCGCATTCTGGGCTTCGCGCACGGTTAGGCGAGGACCACCTATGGCACAACGTTGCCCAGGGGATGCGGGAGGCCCGCCGGCAGCACGGGATTGAGCATCCCGGGCTGCCGGAACCGGAGCCGGCCGCGGAAGAGGCCGAGGAAGAGATCATCGCGACGCCAACGTTCGACGACGAGCCGGAGAGCGAAGCGCCCCGCCGCCTACGCTGAAATCCTCGCGTTGGCGGGGATTTGAACTCGCGATCCCTAGACCGCAAAGGGTCAGACCCATAGCCAAACTAAGCGCGTCTACCCGGAAGCGTCGCGAGCGTGGGTCCCTTCGTCACCCTCATAAGGAGAGGATCCTGACTCCACCTGCCGCCCGCCGACCGCATGAGACGCTGTGTTCGGATGCGTTTTGGGACTGCACGCGTACGGGTTGAGACCACCTGCGGTCGACTCGTCACGCGAGAGAGGATGGAGGTGCTATGCCGCGGAAGCAACGATCGACCTGGACCGTGGTGCTTTGGCTCGCTGTGGTCGTCACAGGCTTCGCCAGCCTCGTCGTTCTCGGTGGCGGCACCGCGCTGTGGTTGGTCGAGGGTGAGCGGCCCGATAGCACCATCCGCTCCTGGGGTGATGCGCTGTGGTTGTCGCTTACCACCATGACGACGGTCGGTTATGGCGACCACGTTCCCGTAACAGCGACGGGTCGTCTGATGGCCGCCGGTGTAATGGTGGCGGGAGTGGCAGTCATCGGTGCCGTAGCGGCAATCGTTGCTCTTGTGGTGGCCCTTCGAGTCGCTCGCGAGGAGGAGCTGGCATTCGAGGCAACAGCGGAATCCCTGGAGCAGCGCCTGGACGTGCGCCTTGCTCAGATCGAGGCACAGCTGGCTGGTTTGGATGCGCGCCTGCAAGAGTGGTTGACGGTCTCAGTCGATGACGCCGTTCGCAGCGGACGAGATGATCAGTAGCGGCTGAACAGGGTCCACCGCTCTCGGTGGTCGGACCAACCGGTGGAGCTAGCAGCCAGTACGCCGCGCCTGTGTGCCGAAATCTAGCGCGGTTGCCGTCAGCGCTGCCGTCAGGCGAGCGCAAGTAGAAATAGTCCACTTGGAAGCGCCCGCCGACTGCTTGTCGAGTTCGATGTGTCTGTCTGTTTGGAGCTGAAAGGTCGTCCGGCCGTGCCCTTCTGCTCGCACAGTCAGTCAGCCTGCAACAAAGCTGCGTCGCCAGGCGATGATCGCGCAGCCGGCGACGGTCAGCACGCTGTAGAGCCACAGCGCCCGCCGTGCAAGACCCTGGCCGGTCACGGTTCCCTCGTCAGCGAACGCGGCTCCCGGCCGCTCAGCAGCCAGCCGGCGGCCGCGGCGACCAGCGGCACCCCGACGAGGGTGACCGCGAGCTCGATGACCGGTACCCGTTTGAGCAGGCCGATGTCCTCGTCCAGGATCGCGGCTGCAGCCAGGTACGCGACGGCGACGCCGAGGATCGCGCCGAGCACGGCGAGCCCGAGAGCCGTAGTGGCCGCGAGGGTGCGGCGGACTCGGCGGGTGGCCCCGGTTGCGGTGAGGGTGCGCAGGTCGCGCGCCGCTTCGCCGCGGATGAGACCGACGGTCATGGCGAGCACCCCGAGGGCCAGCACCCCTCCGGCCGCCGTCGCCGCCCCGCGGATCTGGGCCTGCGGGGGGCCGGTGTCGCGCGACTCGACGATCAGACCGTTGTCGAGGGCCAGGTCGCGGGCCGCGGCGAGCTGCGCTGTGGTCAGCGGCCGCTCCGTTTCGATCAGCCAACCGACCCGCACGGCCGTCAAGCCGTGGCGCCGGAGGGCCTCCGGGGTGAGCAGCCCGTCGGGCAGTGACTGGTAGGCGGGGCGGGGCAGCGGCGCCGTATCCGCCCGGGTCTCGTCCCTGCCGCCGAAGAATGACAGATCGTCGGCGCGGTGCGGGGTGAGCACCTCGGTACCCGGGCCGATCGCGGTGGGACCGAGCCCGTAGTAGCGCAGCAGCTCGGGGGTGGCGACGTAGAGGTTCGCGGACACGTCGCGCGGCAACGGGTCCTTCGTTCGGATCGCCGGACGGGTTTAGCTGTATCAGGAATGCGGGCACCCGTCCGGGCGGGCCGCCCTCGGAGTCCTGTATGACCGCATCGTCCGCGCCGACGGCCGCATCCAGGGGGACCAGCGTCGGGCCGCCCAGCGTGGCAGCGAACCGGCCGACCGCCGCGTCGGCCGCAGCGATCTGGGCCGGCGTCCGGTCCGGGATGAGATATCCGACCCGCCCGTAGGAGCGGTCGGTCACCGAGATGAGCAGCTGCCGGTCCGACAGGTTGCCTTCGGCATCGGTCGGTTCGCTGGCGGCCATGGCGATGACGACGATGGCGGCGACCGCGAGACCGAGGCTGATCGCGGCCAGCGCCGCCCCGGAGCGCGCTTGATGGCGGGCCAGGTCACGCAGGGCGAGCCGGGCGGCAACCGGCAGCCGGGCACCGGCCCGGGCCAGCCCGCGGATCGCCATCGGGGCCAGCAGCGGCAGCCCGGCGAGCGTGGCGACGCTACCGGCCACGGCGAGTGCCGCGTTGTCCGAACCCAACCGCAGGCAGGCCACACCAGCGGCCATGAGGAGCAGGCCAAGGACGGCCCAGCGGCGGGCCGGCCGCGGGCGCAGCGGGCGCTGGGAGAGGGCCTGGGTGATCGGAATGCGGGCAGCCACCCGCGCGGGCCACCAAGCGGCCGCGGTGGCAGTGACCACGGCCAGCAGCAGGCACGCGCCGATCAGCCACCAAGGCAGGCTGAACGCTTCGATGCGATGCCCCACGGCGGGTTCCAGCCGAGGGATCGCCACTATCCACAATGCGGCAGCGACCACCGTGCCGAACACCGCAGCGGCGATGCCGGCCAGGGCGCCGGCGGCAAGCATGACCAGACGGACGTGCCGTTCCGTTGCCCCGGTCGCGGCGAGCATGCCGAACTGCCGCATCCGGCGCTGAGCCATCGTGATGAACGCGGATGCGGCGACCAAGCACACCAGGAACATCGCCAGGACTACCAGAGCGAACGCGTACGTGGCGGCGGCGGTCCGTGCGTCGCCTTCGCGGGTCGCGATGGCCGCGCCGGTGGTCCTCTGATCCACGATGATTCGGGACGGTGGTCCCATGGCGAGGATCGTGACCGACTCCGGCGGGTCGGCCCCACCCGGGGACACCAAAACGAACTCCGCGTTCAGATCGTGCGGGTTCTCGACCACACCGGCCACCGACCACGTCCGGTCGGCCAGTGTCAGTTGCCCGCCGACGCGCAGCCGCATCAGGGCGGCCACCTCGTCGGTCACCGCGGCCTCCCCGGCCGCGGCCGGATACCGGCCCGATACCAGGCGCAGCATCGTGGCGCCGTACGGGCCGTGCGGGTCCTGGGCCCGCACCTCGACCGGCCGGGTCAGGCCCGGGATGGTCGCGCTGCGGTGCCCGATCACGTCAACGGTGCCCAGTTGGGCCTGGGCCGAGGCGACCTGGGAGTTCAGTTCTTCGGGATCCGCTGCGCCGTACCGGATCAGCATGTCGGCCGTGCCGTACCTGGCATCGAGCGAGCCGGGGGTGTTGTACACGACCGAGACTCCCAGCAGCGCACCCGCGACGGTGAAGGTGAGCAGAGCGATCACCAGCACCTGCTGACGCCACTCGCGGCGGTACACCCGCCAGCCCCATCGAAGCACCGCCCGCCGGGCCGGCAGGCCCCCGTTGGGTGGCCGGCTCACGGCTTCGCCGGGGCGAGCAGCGACTCGGGGCCGGGGCGCGGGGTGGTCTGGTCGACCACCCGGCCATCGCGCAGGAACACCACCCGGTCCGCCCAGGACGCCAGCTGGGCGTCGTGGGTGACCACCACACCGGCCACGCCGTCGCGGCAGGCGGTGCGCAGCAGCCGCATCACCGCCTCGCCGCTGACCGAGTCCAGCGCGCCGGTCGGCTCGTCGGCCAGCAGCAACCGCCGCTCACCGATCACCGCGCGGGCGATCGCGACCCGCTGGCTCTCCCCGCCGGACAGCTCGTCGGGGAACCGGGTTGCCCGCCCGGCCAGGCCCAGCCGCTGCAGCATCTCGAGCGCTGCAGCACGGGCCGCTTTGACCCGTACCCCATCCAGTTCCAGCGGCAGCGCGACGTTTTCAACCGCGGTCAGACCGGGCAGCAGGTTGAAGTCCTGGAAGACGTAGCCGATCGCACGGCGCCGCAGCCGAGCGAGCTCATTGCGGGACAGGCCGGCCAGCTCGCGTTCATCGATGACCACCTGGCCGCTGGTCGGTTCCTCCAGGGTGCCCGCGATCGTAAGCAGCGTGCTCTTGCCAGACCCGCTCGGGCCCATCACCGCTACCAGCTCACCGGCCTGGACCGACAGGTCGACCTCGCGCAGCGCGTGCACCTCGGCCGGGCCCGATCCGTACACTTTGGACACCTGACGCAACTCGACAGCGGCGCTCATCGCCGGCTCCCCATCCGCGCCCGGCCAAGACGCGGCACCGGGGCAGGCGTTCGGCGAGGCTGGGCCGGGTACTGCTTCAAACGGGCGTCGGCGGCATCGATCCAGCGGACGACTGCCTCAATCCGGAACAATTCGGCGTCGACGATGAGCCCCAGCTCGACGTCGTCCTCGGCCATATCGCTCTTGATATGGGTGTACTGCTGCATCGCCTCCACCATGTGCCGGCGGTGGACCTGCAGCACCTCAGACACGTCCACGCCCGGCACACTGGTGGCTACCAGCACCTTGATCACCAGCTCGTCGCGCGGCGGCGGCATCACCTCCGCCGGGGTACGCAGCCACGCCGCCAGCTCGTCGGCTCCAGACGACGTGATGGTGAAGACGTTCTGCGGGCCACCGGAGCCCTCAGACTCGACGAAGCCGTCACGCTCCAGCCGCTGCAGGGTCGTATACACCTGCCCGACGTTGAGCGGCCACACCTCCCCGGTTCGGGACTCGAACTCCTGCCGCAACTGCAGGCCATACTTCGGACCCTCGTTGAGCAGGGCCAGCAGCGCATGACGAACACTCATACCCAGTATGATACCGAGTATCATACTGGATGTCGACGATATCGTGATCTGGTCCTTGAAGCCGTCTGTCCCGCGAGACGTTCTGCGACACACGACCGGTGCAGCCCCCCGAACGCACAGAACAGATCGTCGAAGAAAACGTCGCCTTTCCCGGTCTTCGATTTGGTCTGAAGTTCAACTGGCCGCAGCGCCGCGACGCCAACTTCCGGCCGCGGTCCTTCGATCCGGCTGCGGAGAAGGTCGGGCTGCTCGGACTGACGCCGCACAAGCTGCGCCACACCGCAGCCAGCCTCGCTATAGCCGCCGCCCCCAACGTCAAAGCGGTGCAGCTGACCCTCGACATCTATGCGGGCCTCTTCGCCGATGACCCCGACGCCGTTGCGGACCGGCTCGACCGGGCATTCGTGAAATTGAATGCGGACCAGATGCGGACCAAACGGCGCACGAGCCGGTCAGACCAGACCGAGCTGCCCTTCGAGAATCCGCCCGAACAGGGCACTGGTTAGGCCAAACAATCTCAGAGCCGCCTCGGGGATTCGAACCCCGGACCTACGCATTACGAGATAGTCCACCTTTTGATGATGGTCGACGGCTGGTGTCGTCTAGGGCTGGAGCGCTGCCCTACTGACCGTGGCTGGCGACGGCTGGCGACGGTTGGTGTTGGACGAGCGGGGGCACGTCGGGGGCAGAGTGTGGCCCGACATCGCCACGTGTTCGATTTTGACTCCTTCGTCCCAAACCCCGGCACTGGCCCCGCTGCCGACCAGCTGCGCACGCTCAGCAAGAGTGCGGAGTGTCCGTCCGGCGACTCGGAAGGAACATGCTCGTGGTTCCCGCTCGCAGGTGGCCTTCGCGCTCGCCTATCGCGGGGTACCCCGCCCAATTTGACGTTGGCTCCCACGTGGCCAACACCCAGGCATCGCGGACAGTTGCCACGTAGGCCTCCCGGTCGGACGATTCCTCCCGGCGCCTCCAGGCGATGAGTAGGCCTGGATGCAGGTGACCGCCGCTGGCGCTGACCCACACGTGCCGCCGCTTAGGGCTCTGATGATCCATCAACGGGCGTCGGGTCACCTATGGCGACCAGGCGGTCGGTGCTGACCCACTCATGACCGCAGCTGCGCCAGGCCGACTGTGGCCATGGCGAAGGCGGCGCAGCCGACGACTAGGGGGATCGGCCAGCTGTGTTCATCCGGTGGCGGATGACGGCTGGCAATCGGCGCAGTAATCGACAAGCCAAATCTCGGGCCATCGCTCGACGGTAGCCAACGGGTTAAACGGGCTTCGCGACGGGGCTGCGGCTAGCCGCCGGTCAGTACCGCGCATGCGCGGGCGAGCTGTTCCTCGCTTCTGTCGCGGGGTTCGAGGATGGCTTCGCCGGTTTCGAGGTCGATTTTCAGCACTCCGGCGAAGTCGAAGGGAACCTGGCCACTGATCAACAACACCGCCGTCCCATCCGGCTCGATCCGCGTCACGTCCGCGCCAACGTCCCTGAAGCGGAACACACGACCGTCCGCCGTGGCCGTCAGGCCCACGTTGATCGTCCTGACCTCGACCACGCCCGTGCCACCGCGCGAGAAGGTGCGGACGATGATGTGGCCCTTCGCGCGGGTCGTCACCGGAACCCCGCACTCCTCCGTGAGAAATTCGTCCGGGACCGTTTCGTCTACAGCTATTCGCTCGAAGGTCGGCGGAGCGCCTGAGGCAACACCGGGGATGAGGGCACCCACCAAGACGAGGACGCTGAATACGCATCCGGTAATGCAGCGTCTGGTCATCTCGACTCCTCCGGTTGTGCCGCCGGTGCGCGTCGGCGACGTCGCCCAGTCAGAAGCCAGGCTTACCAGACCACGACCCACGGGTGCAAGGCCCGCTGGGAGGGGCTGCTCCTTTCGCCTGAAGCGAGCGCGCCCTCGCGTCAAGCAATCGGCAGTCATGCCGTCGCGTTCGGCTTTGCGGTTGGCAATGTCGATCGTCGTGGTGACTGCGCGGCTGCCTCGACTCCGCTCGGTGGCTCCGTGGCGAGGAAGCGCTCGATCTCGGCGACGACGCTTTCTGGGTCGTCGAGCCAGGCAGGTGGCCGGCGTCCGGGAGGCGTACGACGCGGATTTGGCGAGAAGTCAGGATTGACTAGGGATAACGCCCTGGAGCCGCCTCGGGGAATCGAACCCCGGACCTACGCATTACGAGGGCATTCAAAAGTGCGGAGGACTAGGGCCGTTCTTAGGCTGACAAGGTCGAATGGTCGCGACGTCTCTCGGCGTTGTTGGAGTGTCCTGAGGGTGTTGCGGACTTGGTGCGGACTCGCATCTGGCTGCCGCAGGAGGATCTAAGCAGTACGAAGCTCGAGGAAGGTGTGCTGGATGCTTGCCAGGCGGTGCAAGATGTCCCGGGTAGCTGGGTAGATCGCCGGGAAGTCGAGTGCTTGGAGTTCGGGGTCGCTCAACTGAGATACGACGCCAGCCGACGTCGGCCGGCAAGATCACCGGATGTTCCAGGGAGGCGCCGAAGGCGTCGCGGCTCACCTCGCAGACAGGCTTGAAGTTGACGCCGTCTCCCGACTTAGCCACGACAACGCCGACTCCACGGCCAGAATTGAGGGGTCGCCGGATCCGGTACGCCAGCCAAAAGATGCCGTCCACCAGCACGCAACTCGCACCACCTGCCCAGTTTCCAGGACCAGCGTCCGGTACAGATACCAGGACGTCAGCGCTCGTAGCGAGGAAGATCAACATCGACCATAGCAGTCGCAGAAGAAAACCTACCCAAATAGTCGGCAATAGGCCCGGTATTTCGCGAACTGCTGCCAAAATAGGCGGCTCCAGGCCCGGGGCCCCCCGCATGAAAATACATACTCCGAATTAGATCCACGCAGGACCCTGAAACCATAGGATCATGACCGACCCACCGCATGTGTTGGGCATTTCATCGCCGTTCGGGGGAGTCGGTGATTGAATCGCTGGAGTTGGAACTGCTGGCGGCTGTCGATTGGCGCGTCCTGCGGGCAGCGCGACTGGCTGCGCTGCGCGACTCGCCACATGCATTCACGTCGAGCTATGCGGCTGAGTCTGGATGGGGAGAGTTAGAGTGGCGACGCTTGTTCGACGCCGCCACGTCGATTGTTGCGCGCAACGCTAAGAAAGTCATCGGCCTGGCCCGATCGGTCAACGAGCCACAATGCCCTGCGACACGACACCTCGAGTCCATCTGGGTTGCGCCGACGCATCGCCGACGCGGGGTGTTTCGCGAGTTGCTCCACGCTCTAGCTGAAATCGAATCTCGGAGTGGCGTGACCGACCTCTTGCTTTGGGTACTCGAGGACAATCTCGACGCAAAGCGCGCTTACGAAGCGCTCGGCTTTAAGCCGACGGGTGAGCGACAGTTGCTTCCGGCAATCGGACGGTTCGAGCTGCGGCTGAGATTTTGTACTGATCAACTAATACTGTTGCCCCGGCAAGATCGAGATGTTCCTGATTCTGCACCCGAAGTCTTGACGGGTGCTTCAGTTCAAGAAGTCGTCGACGAGAGCGATCTCTCAGCGCCGGGTGAGCGGGAGCAACAACTAGACACTGCCCTACGGGCCTAGTAGCTTCCACTGCTACTTGCTTCCGCCGATGAAGCGGCCGCATGAGGCCGGAGCGTCACTCATCCGTCGCCAGCTTGGTTCGGCCCCACTCGTACAGCCGAGCAGCGGGGTTTTGAAGGTCGGGTGACAGGGTCACGTTAGCGACAACTGGGACTCGTATAAGCATGGCGAACTCGCCATCCGGGAATCGATCGGCGAGGTACTTCTCATTTGCATCCTTGACATCGGGGTCGGTCAGACAGCGCACCGCCCCAAGCACGCCGTAGCTGAAGATGCCATTGCAGATAGTAAGGGTATGGCTAACGTTAAACGGATTACGAAGACGAGCGAGATAGGCGACATCCGCGACGAGTTCCTCGCCCTCGCCGAGATCCTCAAATTCGGGATAGAAGGACTTGGACGTTTCAAGGCGGAAGATATCTCCATCCTTCAGATCGTCGACGTCCTTCTGAGTGATTGGGACCTGACTCGTCACACTTTGGATGCGGCGAGTGACCCTATTCCAGGCGATGCCACCAAGCTGAATCACATGACTGGAGAGGTCTTTGCTGTCAGCCATGCTGGCGAGGCAGTGGAGCACATCGAGGGTGGGGTTTTCGGCACATAGGTGACCATAGAGTTCAATCAACGCGTCTAGGTCGCCGTATTGTTGCATTCTTGTGAAGTTACGATCCTCTGGCCTCGCCAGTGGTCCGCGCTTGTCGGGCGGCAGATCCGGACAGATCACCACTATGGGCCCATCATCGAACTGAAAGCTGCGTCGCATCTTGGGTTCATCGGGACGGAGGAGCCCGGACAGCTTGCGTTCCAGCGCCCGATACTCGTCCAGCTCGGCCGGCGTCAGCTCATCTTCGGGTATGAGGTGTGGCTCGCCCTCTAATGATCGTCTCGTGGAGAAGAATCGTGCGTATGCACTGATTCTGGCGGCCGGGGGAGTCTTGGGACGGGTCAGATTTTCCCAGGAGCTCACTGTTGGCGCAGCTACCTTACTCCCTTCCGAGCTAAGGGCCGTGGCTACTTGAGCTTGAGTTACATTCAGTTCAGGCCACCGGGACTCTCGTAGTTCACGAAGAAAACTGGCGAGTCCTACGGCTCGATCGGGAGTCCCCTCCACGTTCTACCTCTTTCTGGTGGAGTCAGTCGAGATCACAATAACGACCAAAATGCTTGGTAATACCGATGCTCTAAAGTCTAATGCGGCCTACCCCAGTTGTCTAATTCTCACCATATAGGTAGTGGCTAGTAACGCTGGTGGAACCACAGACCTAGAAAAATAGTGACTACAGATCTCGAAATAATTGGGGTAGAGTTTCGTGATCCTGCTTGGCGACGATCCATGAAGGGCCCCTTTAGGCCAAATGGCCCTCACTACCCGATGGGGCGACATCTTGCGCGTTGACTACTCTGATGGGCTCGCGATCCTCCCCAAACGGTCGCAGCGAGCATCACATGCGCGCTTATATCAGGATCTAACGCACTCGCCAGCGCCACCGGCGAAATCGATCCGTGCGCGACTCGATGCCGTTATTGTTCCGGCCTCCAGGCCAGCGTCGTTCCTCCAACCAATCATCGAGCTGGCCGCACGCCTTGACATCTTTCTTGTTGTCTTGTGCAGCGCGGAGGCGCGCGCCGAACAAGTGTCAGATCGAGTGGCGAAAATGCCAGGGGCACGTTCGCTCATCATCACGATCTTAAACTGTTGGAAGCATCGGCGTTTTCCAATCCGCACATCCGATTCCGCCTTCCATCTCGCGAAAGGGAAGCGGGCGAACGACTTGAGCCTGAAACGCAATCTGGGTCTTGTGCTTGCCCGGCTCCACGGTTGGAACAAGGTCGCCTTCATAGATGACGACATCACAGTTTCCGAGACCGATCTGAGGCGCCTCGCCCAGCGGCTGGATAGGGACCAGGTGGCCGGGATGGTGGTTCGCCAGTATCCAGACAATTCCGTGGTCTGTCATGCTCGTCGGCTCGCTGGCTTCTTCCAAGACGTCTTCGTCACGGGCGCTGCGCTCGGTGTGCACTGCAACAGCCTGCCGCTGTCTTTTTTTCCCGACATATACAACGAGGACTGGTTCTTTTTCGCGAATGAGGCGGCCCGCAAACTGCCTTGTGTTGGCGAGGCTATACAAGTCAAGTACAACCCTTACGAAAGCCAATACCGGGCACGTCAGGAGGAATTCGGAGATCTGTTGGCAGAAGGCCTATACGCGTTGATTGGTGAAGCTGGACCATCTTTGTCGTTTGGTGAGACACTCCGTGGATCAACGAGAACCTACTGGTCGCAATTCATCAACTCCCGGCACGGACTGATTGCCGAAGTCGAAACCGCACTTTGTAACGGTCTTCATGAGGGGGCGGAAGAAGACCTTATCATATCAGCGCTCGCAGCGCTTAGAACCTCCAAGAATCAGCTCGACACCATCACTCCCGACATTTGCAGTAGCTTCCTCGATGCCTGGCAGGATGACCTCGACGACTGGCAGAAGTTCTCAACCGGCTTAAACAACGTGGGCAGCACCCGTGAAGCCATGGACTTCCTCCAGCTTAAGCGCTGGATTCGTACTGACTTCGGCGCTGCGGTGGTCGATTCGGAAACGGCACCTGCTGAGGTTCTTGCCTAATGGTGGCTGGAGCGGATCCCCTCCTTATTGAAAACCGCTCGCATCGTCCTCCTCATAATTAGTGTGCAACGCTGTGGCGCGATATCGCAATATCAAGTCCGTCGAAGCGCACCCCTGATCACACACGGACAGCCGTCAGCCTTTGAACAGCCCTCTAAAAAAAAGCAGAAATACGACGATGGCGACCGGCAGGATTACAGATAGCGCGCCTGCCAGGGAGGCTATGGAAACGAAGCAGGCGATGGTCAGCAGTGCCTCATTACGTTTGACGGTGAACCCTTTCGTCGGCAGCGCAAGCCCCGCCAGCATGACAAACCCAACCAGCGCCATGACCAGCACCAGCGTGTGGTGCCCTCCTAAGGTGACGACTGAGGTGAGCCTGGACGTCTGATCGAACCAGCTGCCGGCCGAAATCATCCAGGCCGCCGCTGCCATGTCGCAAATGGAACGAGCCACAAAAGCCGAGTCGTGCCCCTAGAGAACTTCCGGATTTGTGGGATCAATGGCTCGCCGCTCGCCACACGCTCGAGGTGGACGCCGTCACCACTACTCGCATAGACGGGCTGCTCAACGTCATCCTGACCCTTGCCGAGGCGAAGGCCAGCACCTAAGCGGTCCCAGAGCCGGACGACCCGACCGTTACGCTCAGACGCTTCTGTCGACATCGTCCTACCGGACTTTCCTGGTCAGGAGAAATCTCCTGGTATTACCATCTTATGTATAGTTTGACGAGTTTGGAATAGCTGGAACCACAGTCAAGTGACAACTTGTTGCGAGGGACTCAAGTTGCGTGCTGGCCACCCGCCGCCAATCGGAAGCCAGCTTGACTACTGAAGACGGGCGTCAGCGATACACGGCCGGGTGAGTCAACGAGCCCCGATCGGGCACTGAGGGTCGACGCTTTATTTGGCAGCTGGAAGAATGTGACCTACTTCTTGTGTGTGGAAAGTGACTACCGAAAGAGAACCCGGAGCAGGTTGAGTCGGAGCTTCTCGCCGAGTACGGAGCCTGACCCGTTCGCCAACGGCGAGGGCGGCCGACATACCCGACGTCGATCATCGGATCCGTAGGCCCGAAGAGGCATCCGCTGGGTTCGGGGACGCGAGATGTCAATCGAATGCGCTCGTCTAGTCTGTATCGGGATGTGCTCCCCCGTGCTCTCCCGGCTGCTGTCAGCCACCTGCTTGAGTGACGCGCCGGGGCACCAGGGACTGACGTGGACACCTAATGAACGCTGGTACTGCTGCATTGACCGCTGTAATCGGCCACGCATCTGGCAGTAGCTCACCGCTTCCAAGCCTCGCAAGGTCGGCAGCCTCGTCGGCATCTCAAGTCTGTTGCCCTGGGGTTGGCCGTGCGCCGTGCCCCGTGGACTGGTAGGTCATTCCTGCCAAATCGGAACGCATACTTAGTGCGGCCGGAAGGAGAGCATGTCAGCATTGCCAGGCGGTGCCGCCGATAAGCTGGGGAACCGCTATGAGGACTGGTGGACGCTATACCGCCTCGGCGATGTCCTTCGCGGACGGGCCACCCACATCAGGCTAGAGCCTCCAGGTGAAGCGGGAGCTGGCGTCGAGTTCTGGGTCGACGAGCCGGGCCAACGCTGGTACGAGCAGGTCAAGAATGCGCAGGGAAACTGGACGCTCAGGCGCCTGATCAACCAAAGCGTGCTTGGCTCGCTGACCGGACATCTCGCCGCCGGTCACCCGGTTAGGTTGGTGCTTTCCACGGCCGCGCCGGACCTAGCAGCTCTTTCGTCCCGTGCCCGCGCGGCGTCCTCCGTTGACGAGTACATCCCGATACTTGCCAAGGAGCAGGAGGCTGGGTTTCGCAAAGTCTCGAGTTGCTGGCAGGTCGACGAAGCGACGGCTTGGGACTACCTCAGGCGCGTGCACGTCGAGCAGCAGCCCGCTGATCATCTTCGCCGTCTTGTGCACCAGATCTACGAGATGCTCGTCCAGGGCGATCCCGAAGTCGTCGTCAATGAGCTTCGCGGTTGGTTGGACGAGATGCTTCACCAGGTGATCGCCGCGCCGATGATCTGGGACCACCTGAAGGCGAAAGGCTTCGCGCGCCGACTCTTAGTCGGCGATCCGACCACGCTGGACGTACTTGCCGCCACCGTGGAGCGGCACCATCGACGAATCATGAATGCTCGGCCCAAGATTGGGGTCGCACAGCCGCACGCCAGCCGACTCATCGAACGGCTGTCGGCAGCCGACGGTCGGCAGGTGGTGGTGCTTCATGGCAGGGCCGGCGGTGGAAAATCAACCGTCGCCTCGGACGCCCTGCGGGCGCTAACCTCGACGGGCTGGTTTGCCGCGGTCGTGCGCATGGACACGGCCGCGGCCGTGTCTCAGACTGCGGCGGCTCTGGGGCAAGCGTTCCACCTGGCGGCGTCTCCAGCGGTCCTCCTCGCCGGTGTGGCCAATGGTTCTTCGGCTGTCCTGCTCGTCGACCAACTGGATGCAGTCAGCACGTACAGCGGCCGGATGCCGGACAGCTACGACGCAGTATCCGAGATGCTCGACCAAGTCGCGTCGCTGCAGAACGTCAAAGTGGTGTTAGTCGTGCGCACCGTCGATCTGCAGACCGACCCACGGATGCGGTCGCTCCTCTCGGACGAGGACCGGGTCGACACGCTCGAGGTCGGCGACCTGGACTCAACGACGTGCGGACGGCACTGACAGAGTCGGGCGTGGATCTCACGGTGATGTCGCCGATCACCCTCGAGTTGTTGCGGGTGCCGCTGCACTTGACCGTCTTCAGCGGCCTGTCGGCAGTGGCTCAGAGGGTGTCTGTACCGGGCGCTGACCGACCTCTACGAGACGTTCACCGACGAGGTCCGCCGGGAGATCGCGCGGCAGGTCGGCCACCTCGATTGGGCGGTGATCACCGGGACGTTGGTGCGGTACATGAGCGAGCATGAACGCCTCGATGCCCCGTCCGCCATCCTTAACGAAGCAGATCCGCGGGAGGTCGCCGCCCTCGTCTCGCGGGGCGTACTCGTTACCGACGCTGGCCGCTACGCGCTCTTCCACGAGACGTACTTCGGTCTCCTGCTGGCACGCTGCCTTCTGGCGGCGGAGACCTGCACGAACTCTCGTCGGTCTTGGCCAACATCTATTCCGCAGGGCGCAGGCGCGGCAGGTCCTTGAGCGCCTGCGCCGCCGCGACCGCGTCGAGTTCCGGCAGACTGTGGTTCAGCTGCTGACCAGCGGTGCTGTGCGGATGCCGCCTGCAGGATGTGGTCATCACCGTGTTGTTCGACGCTGGACGCCCAGCCCTGAGATTGGCATGCGGTGGAGCCGCTAGCGTTTGGGGCGCATAAACTCCAGCCACGGCTAGTACGCCTGCTCTCCTTCACCTTGGTTCGATGCCGCTGACGGGGCAGGGCGATGGGAGGCCATGCTGGCCGACCCGACCGTGGATCTGGCGGCGTACCGAGCTGGTGATCGCGGCCCGATACCGGCCGGAGCGGGTGACGGCACTCGTCCGCCCGCATGGCACCTCAGAGGCGTGGCGGCTGGGCGCGCGCCCTCGTCGAGTGGTCGCTCAACACCGGCCTAGTCGACCTGGCGGTGGAGCTCATTGAGCGGGGCTACGTCGACGATGCCCGCGGCCCAATTGCGGTCAACTCCGACTTCTGGTCGATCCTCTATGGGCTCACAGCGACAACCCAGCCGGTGCAGCTCGGCTGATCGGCGCTTATCTGCGCCGCGCGCTCGATCGAGCCGAGGCCGAGGGTAGCCGTGACCCGTTCGAGTCTAGACACTTGAGCCGGCACTCCTCGGCTGGCGGGAATTCACTCATCGGCGAGGTGGCCGCCGCTGCGCCGGGTGACTTTCTCGAGGAAGTGTCGTTCGTTGTACGCGTGGCGGAGGCCACTTCCTCCCGGTGCGGCGCCCCCGGATCTGCGGTCGAGCAGACGGTGGCGGTTGCGACACATTGGCGACCGGCACGGGATAGACGACGCCGTGTTCGGCGGTGTGGAAGCCGCGCTCCGCCTGCTCGCGCAGGACCGTCCGGGGGAGGCGATGGCGTTGGTGCGGCCGCTCGCCGGCAGCGATGTGGAGCAGCTGCTCTTCCTGGCCTGTCGGACCCTCGCCGCGGCTGGCGCAGGGAACAACGGCGTGGACTGGCTTCTGTCGGACGAGCGGAACCTGACCCTCGGCTGGACCGATAGTCCGCGCTGGGCGTCACGTGAACTGATTGAAGTCGCAACCCGTGGCTGCGATGACGCACACCTGCACGCGTTGACCGAGCGGCTTCTCAACCACTATCCGCCGTGGGAGAGGACGGTCTACGGTCGGCGACGGCGCGGGTGGGCGCAGTACGAGTTGTTGACCGCGGTCGAACCTTCACGCCGCCCTGAGGTCGTCAAAGCACGGATTGCTGAATGGGAACGAAGATTCCCCGGCTGTTCGCTAAATGAACCCCGCGCCATCGAGGCCCACTTCGTGGGGCCGCCGATCCCGCAGAAGGCTGCGGCGCGGATGGCCGACAAAGACTGGCTCGGGGCGGTTGACAGGTATCGGGGCGACGAGACCGACTGGTCTGGCCACCTACCGGTTGGCGGCGCTCGGAAGCTTGCTCAGTTGCTGGGGTCGCAAGCTGAAGCTCAGCCGGAGCGATTCGCCCGACTGGCGCTGAGGTTCGGCGCTGAAACGCCTTCGTCGTACCTGGAGCAAGTAATCACGGCGGTGGCTGGCAAGGTGCCGATCCCCTTACTGGCGGAGTTGTGCGCGCACGCCCGTCGCATCGTTATCGCTGGTCAGGGTGTCGGTAAAGCCATATGCCGCGCCGTGGAGACCGTGGCTGCCGACGCTGACGACACGCTCCTTCGTCTCGTCATCGAGAGTACGCCGCTGACCGCGACCCAGACCACGAGTCGGCGCGCACCCCCGATGGGTCCGGGCAGTTCTACTACGGCGGCGAGCTGCTGACGGCTGGGTTGAACTGTACCCGGGGGGCGGCGGCGCGAACTATCGCCAGCCTGCTGTTCGCCAGGCCCGAGCATGCTGACCGGTTGATGCCGACCGTCGCTGTGCTTGCCACCGACCCGATCCTGGCAGTGCGCACGCAGGCAGCCGATGCCGTAATCGCGCTGATGAATACGAACCTTCAGATCGCCCTGGATGTTGCGGCCGAGTTGTTCGACGCGCCAGTGGACGTGTTCGACGCAGTCACGTGCGGCCGGTTACTGCAATACGCCGTGATCAACGAACCCGACAGATTCGCCCCTCACCTCCGCCGTGGCCTCGACGGGCCCCATCAAGTGGCCGAGCGTGCGGGTCAGGTGGCTGGGCGGTCGCTTTCGTGCGTGACCTGGTGGTCGAACCGGCACCGAGCGACCTGAGCGAGCTCTGCCCGGCGGCCCGGCGCGGTGCGGCCACCATATTCGCTACAGATCCTGCGGGCTCCGCGGAGACGCTCGTGCAGTTGTTCGAAGACGAAGACCCCTCTGTTCGGGAGGCGGCCTCCTCCGCAATGCGCCGGGTCGGTGACCTTGACGCCGAGAACGCGCAGACGCTG